>NZ_JADNBB010000056.1 GCF_015550595.1 Parabacteroides goldsteinii | reverse complement strand
GCCATCCACAAAGAACGCTTTGCGTTCTCTGAAAGGCCTTCGGCGGGTGAGCGTCCGCGAAGGGGAAAGACGAAGCGACCCGGAAAAATCCGCTGTTTGAGCGAAGCGAGTTTCGGATTTTTTAAGCGTAGTCTTTCACCGTAGCAGCGAAGCCGGTGCAGCCTTGAACTTTTGGTTACTTTTCTTTCAAGAGAAAAGTAACATTCATATCTGATAAATATTGAATCAAAACTTTCTGAACTCCAACCGGGCATAGTCTGATTGTAAAACCAAATGTTTGGAGGATAATTCTTTTACTCCGAAACGTTGCTCTGTTCCGTTCATGCCGAAAGGCAATAAATCTTCGACTGTACTGATCGGCATGGTGACAAACAGTGAATCTCCGGTATACTCCATATTCCCGGTTTGCTTTGTAACGCCGACCTGCATTAAGTTGATTGTATGTAATGCCACACTATAATAAGCCCGTTCCGGTGTTTCCTCCTCTCCGGAAGCATATTCTATCTTCATAATCTGCCAACGGCCGTCCAGATCACCATTGATAGGCATTTTGCCACACGCGCTGATCAATAAAATCAGCAATGTAAAAATCACTCCTTTTTTCATCGTATCCATCCTGTTTTTCTGATTGTAATCATTCCTCCGGTACTTTTTCCCAGCATAGCACCCCGGTCCATGCCTAATGAAGCAGTGAAGTCCCACCCATTTAATTGGTGCGGTGTATATTTTAATTCGACCAAAGCGTTCCCATTTTTCTTGATTTCATAAAAAGGTACGGCATAAGTACCCCAATTGCGGGTTACTGAAAACAAGATACGATATTGCAGATCGTCGATGGGATTACCCGTTAATCCGAAGTGATGCCCTTGCATACGTGAACTTTTAAATCGAATTTCCCCATCGGTATTATAAATAGGCGATACGACAAGCGGATTTCCGATCCCCATTCCCCAATGTTGCCAACCGGTATAAATACCATGATTATAATAATCGTCCGTACCACTCACCTGCTCGGGGATTTCCGGCGTGTGATCCCAATAAACAGCCCCTGTCTGATCCTTTGTCGAGATATATTCGTAGACGAAACCATTGATTATGCGGTTCTTAGGGAATGTTACTTCTATTCCCGCCAGACAATCTTTCCAACCATATTCACCGAACATCTGCGAGTGATCCTCGAAATAATGTTCGTAATAGGGGCGGATTGTCCAATTTCCGGGAGCATACCAAGTGAGTGAAAAATTCCAACTCCCCAAATGGTTCCCGTAAATATTTGTTTGTTCACCCATCGGTGTTTCGCTACTGCCTCCACTAGGGATAAACACCTTGAAAAAATCCTTTATCCCGTTCGGCATATCAGTCTTATCGTTCCCGATATACGCATTCCCTCCGAACTGCGCAGCCATTTCCAGCCCCCCTTCAAGGATCAGCGGGAATTTCTCGCGGTTACCGATCTTTACATATAAGTCTTTGGAATGATAGAGCACATGTTCCGTATATTTATTCCCCGGAGCTACGAAATCCTTTTGCCATCCGTCGTCGGTAAACATGCCGTAAGCAACATGACCTTTGAATGCCAGCCATCCTTTGGTACCCGGTACGGGCGTATATTCGGGAATACCGATACGAACTTGAGGGATCGGACGTGTATTCCCTGAAAATGTCAGTCCTCCGCTGCTGAGAAACGGATTATTGAATTCACTATGCCGTTCCTTACTCCCGATACTCAGTTGCAGGCAACGGTATTTCAGGTCTGCATACAATTGTTGTATGATAAAGGATGAGCTGAAATTATAGGCTACAGCCAGATCCGCACCAAAGGCATAGGAGAAACGTTTATCGTCTTCCATCTCCCGGAAGATTCCGGCACGAAGGTACCCGCTGTTCTTTTCGATAGACGAAAGTCCCTGTTTATTAGCTGTCAGCCAGAAAGGCGTATGTTCCCCTCCGCTAAAGCTGATCCCGGTCTCTGTCCGGTAATTCAATCCCTTGGTAAACTGAGCATAAGAGGATATGGGAAACATAAAGATGCCTCCAAAAATGATTAGTTTAGATATAAATTTCATTTATTGTTTGATTAGAAAATAGTGACATAGGAAAAGGTGAAACCTTTTCAATTAATAATTAATAATGAATAATGAATAATTGGGCTTCGCGCTCGGATGTTAGAAATAATTGAGCTATTATAGAAATAACTGAGTCAATAATATAGGAAAATGCCCCTGTCTGTCCATCAGCTATCAGTCATAAATAAGACAAACCCAGTTACAGGTTTATTTGCCGTCAGTTTTAACTGACGGATCAGTAAATGATCTATTTCTCTGGACTTTAGTCCCATTTTAAACAGTCTCTTTATTTACAGAGAAATGTGGCTAAAGCCAAAGAAGGAGAAACAACTTGTAATCCGTCAGCTAAAGCAGACGGCAAATGAACCTGTAATGGCGGAGTCTCTTTGATAAGGGGATAGCTTCAATGATAGCTCATATCTGTCAAATAATGAAACATTCAAAACTGCCAATAATTGCAACATTTAACTCTGATAATATTAGCCCCAAACGGCTCCCGGCCTATCCAGATTCTCCGACACGTGGCGTAACTGTTCGCGGCGTTCAGCGATATGGACAAGGATGGCGAGGCGTTTCTTTTTCTTTTCAGGGGCAGTTTCCAATAACAGGCGGACCTGTTCTTGTATATCCCGGAGGATACGGTTTTCCGCATATAAAAAGAATAACCGGGTCAGGTACATATCCATAATGTTCGTTGCCTCCGGGTAAATAGACTCGAACTGTTCTTTTTCATTGTAAATCAATGAATCATATTCCGTATGCAGCTCATCGGCTATCGCTTTTAATGCAGGTGAAAGGTCCGATTCCAAATCTCCTTCGGCCAGATGGGCCAGTATCATCCGGTTTTCTTTATTTTCCAAAAGCAAGTTGTCCGTTTCCAGGATGCTGTTCAATAACTCGGCAAAAAGACAAAGCAAACCTTTAAACAGATAATAAGTATCCGCAAACAGTAGGCAGGCTGTCAGCAACAACTCTTCCGACAGGTGAGGTTTCGACCGGTATCTGTGTATCAGCGAAGCAAACGCCTCCTTGCCGAGTCTGCGGAATAAGGAATCAGGATCTTCACCTTCCGAAAGCGAAATCGTTTGCACTTCCATCGAAGCCGGATCGAGCGATAAGGATATTTTGCGGGCAGCCTTCCGCCCCGGCATGTCCCCGTCGAGTAATAGACAGATCCGCGTCGTATACTTTTGCAGCAAGATAAGCTGTCCGGCAGTCAACGCCGTTCCACACAGGGCTACCGTATTGGTAAAGCCGGCTGCATGCATGGCAATTGCATCTTTGTAACCCTCTACCAGGTAAACAAATCCTTGCTCTTCAATCCCTTTCTTTGCCCGGTAAAGGGCATAAAGGTTTTCCCCCTTTTTGTATCCGTCAGCTGTCGAACTATTGATATATTTCGGTTCATCCCGATTCCCATCCACCAACCGGCGGGCAGCGAAGGCAACTAGTTCCCCGGCTTCATCCCGGATCGGGAAAACGATACGGTTGCGTATGATATACCATTCCTTCGGAACGTTTACCGGCGATTGTCCGACTTCAAAATCCAGATAGGCAGGCGTTAATTCCGAATTGCCGCATGCATAGGGAAGTAAGTTCTGAAGAAATAACCTGTTGTTTTTGGTTGGAAGGTGACATGAGTTTATAGTGTCAGGAGTAACTTTTTCCCTCTTGAGAGGGGGTAGGGGCTGTGTTACCTTCCCTTTTATATCAAGCTTTCCCACCGCTTCCATAAACCCGCAATGCTCCATCTTTTCTATGAATCCGATCGCATCCCCATGTTCTCCGCAGGCAAAGCAATGGAAAGTCTGCTTCTTGGGATTCACCATGAGTGAAGGATGGTGGTCGTTGTGGAACGGACAAAGTCCGATATAGTTAGCCCCTTTCCGTTCCAGCTTTACAGATTTACCGATCACCTCTTCTATACGGAGCGACGATTTCAATTCTTCTATCTCTTTTTTTGTCATGACCGTCTGCGTGTATAGTTTGTGATACGGGTGTAACTTTCGTTGTAGCGGTAACGGGCAATCCCGGTTGATCCGTTACGCGTTTTTCTTATATACAGTTTTCCTACCAGGTGCAGGCTCTCTCCGGTGATTTCGTCCGTTGTAATCCCATTATGCTCGGGGATATAAACGAAATAGACACAATCGGCTACCTGTTCGATCACGCCCGAATCCCGCAGGTCATGCAAATCGGGGATGTGTGCCCTGTCGGCCCGGTTCACGCTGTTGCGGTTCATTTGCGAAAGGACGAGTATAGGGATATCGGCATCCAGTGCCAGTTGTTTCAGTCCCTGTATATTACGACCTATCATCTGGTCTAAGGTATCTTTCCCGTGATTCTCCATTTTCATCAGGTGAAGATAGTCTACCACCGCCAGGTCGCATTGTTTCTTACGTTTCTGGAGCATCACCTGGGCACGTATGTTTTCCACACTGTTTGCCGAGGTATGGTCGAAATACAACGGAAGGTTCTGGAACTCATCCGCCATTTTCCCCATTTTCGCCAGATCGGCCGGATTGGCTCCGTCGATACGCAAATGGTTGGCATCCACGCCTCCGTAACCGGCAAACAGACGGTTCATCGTTTGCAAAGCCGTCATCTCGAGACTGAAGAAGCAGACATGCTTTCCCGCCAGGGCAGCATTCATGGCGATCTGCATGGCGACAGCCGTTTTTCCATCGCCGGGACGTCCGGCCCCGACTGTCAGTTCGCCTCTGTAAAGTCCTCCGGTCACATAGTCGAACTCTTCGATACCCGTCAGGATGCGCATCGTGTCTATGCCGCTTGCCAGTCGTTCGCGATGCATTTCCAGTACATCGTTCGCCGTTTTACCGATCCGGGTGATCTGTCTGCCTGCAATCCCGTCCTCCCTCAGTTCCAGTAACGACGATTCCGCCTCTTCGATCAGAGCCATGTAGGATGAATCGAAGCTGTGAGCCTTTGTCTGCAAGGTCGTGAACAAGGTTGCCAGCAAACGAAGCATATACTGCCGCTTCACCTCTTCGACATACTGTTTCAGGTTGCCTGTATGACGGATCTGCATCATGAGCGTATGGATCGCTGCGATCCCGTTCATCTCTTTCCAGCGCTTTTCGTTCAGGCAGCGCATTTCTATATCGGTGGTGACCAGGTCTGCCTTTTCTCCCCGGTCGTTCAGTGTCCGGATGGCCGTGTAAATGAAAGACAACAAGGGGTCGCTGAACATCTCCGGTTTCAATACCGGGGCAACCTGCCAGATGGCAGATTCGGAAGAAAGGAGTGCACAGATCACTGCTTCTTCTACCTGGCGTACAGATTCTATTGTTTCCATAAGCATTGTTAATCAGGTTGGTTAGTCGGATTCTGCATACTTCGTCCGCCCATCTTTTTTTCAGCTTCGGCCATTTGAGCGGCTGCATTCGTTGCCGGTACATTCCTGGGTGTCTCCTTACTCTCGGGTATCCGGGTGAAAACATCATACCCCTTCACCTGTATACGGCTCCCTCCCGGTATATGAGCGACAGATATCAATTGCAGTCTCACCAGCTTATCGATCAACCGGCTCAATGATCCGGGACGGATTCCTGTAATGTTAGCCAACTGAAGTTGGGTACCGACATATTCCCCTCTTCGGCAACTGACTTTGCGATTGTTTAACATCACATACCCGTCAGTGTGATAACAAAGCCCGAACAGGTATAGATGTAATCGGGCCATCTGGCGTTCGACCAACCGGACGCTGTCTAAGCGATCCATCATGCTTCTGGGGATCTTGATGAAGAATTTCCCTAGATACTCTAATGCAATCTCTTCATTTTCAATGTTTTTGTAGCATTCCATGATACTAATTTTTTAGTTGATACTTTATATTAGCGCATGATTACGTTTTTCATCCTTTAATGAGTTGATTGCCAGTTGTTTTGATATGTCTCATATTAGACTTCGGTGATGGCTTTATTTTTCTCTTTAATATATATAGAATATTTTTATTAAGATTATATAAGGCCTTCGGCATTTTTTTTCAGCTTTTAAAGGAATCAAAGAGCGCATTTCACATTGCTGATACAAAGGTATATTGCCTCTGCCTTTCCCGTATTACTGAAATAGCCTGTTTTTATTTGCTTAGAATGTTGTTTTACAGCTGGTTATAGAAATAAGTGTTTCGAAAATTATTACTTTTTCAACTTCTTTAGTTCTTTGATAAAGTTCTGAATGACAGCCTGATAAATGTGTTCCTGATAGACTGTTTTCAGTTTTGTACAAATGGTATTTATTGTATTTGTAAAATTGAACGTGGCATATAATATTTTAGCCAGTTGTTTGTAAGAACATTTTCCCAGTAAACCGAACTGTTTCAACAAGGCGAACAGACAAAGCAATAAATTCTCGTCTACTACCGCAAAACGTCCGGTCTGTGGATTGACCGTGTCATAACCACACCAGTGCAGGATCGAATTTTTATACTTCTCAAAGAAACAAGTTCTTAAATTGTCCCACGATTTATGACCGGTTACGCATTTACTTCCCAACAGCAGGGCTAAATAAATGATCAGTTCTTCGCTTTCTTCCTGGCTCTCTATATATTCGACCAGTTTCTCAAAAGCCAGGTCTCTTCCTATGATCCCGGCAATTTTTTTTTATATTGTTTGATTGAGTTGTGCATGGCAAATTTAATATTTACGCTGCAAAACAGGCATTCTCTGTTATATACTCAATCTCCTTTTCATGCGATGTTTATTTTAGTGTTTGCAGATAATCGTTTTCAGTAATAAAAACAATTGTATTTGATTTGAAAAACAGTTGTTTCCGATTACAAATACAATTGTTTTTTAGACGAAAATCGATTAGGGCTCTCCCAGGAAATCGACAATTATTCCCACTTGTAACGGTGAAAGTATTCGGCATCCTTTTGCCCATCCCGAACGGATCATACGTTCATGCAATTCTTTGTTTATAACAACCCACTGTGTAAGTCTTTTTGAAGCGGAATGAGGAGTCAGGTCGGGAGCATAAAGAACTGCCAGTTCCTGCCATCTGTACGTTTTTTGTTGAAAGGAATCTTTCATAATACTTTGATTTTAATGTTGTTATTGTATTGTAAATATACGGAATAATCCCAATATAATAACCCTGTTATCAAATAAATTCAATAAAAAATACCCATATATTCCTACCGGGTTCCATCCGGTTCATTCACCCCATATCCACATCATATATTTGTAATGTATTCAAGAGAATAACAGCGGTTAACCTCTCCCGAATCCATAACGAATTATTCACTATTAATTATTCATTATTAATTAAAAAAGCTATGCCGTTAAAGTATCGCATCGTCCTCAAAAAGGACATGAGCAAAGGAGCCGCCAAAGGCGATCAATTGTATTACGGTCAGATCCGTTCGTTGGAAAAGACCAATTTCAAAAAACTGTGTAAACTGGTATCCGGTTACTGCACTGCCAAACCCGGCGAAGTGGAACTGGTTATCGACGGTCTGATCTATGTCTTGTGTATGCTGCTCGAGAGCGGCAATGTGATCCAGATGGGCGAGTTCGGCAATTTCCGTATGGTAGCCGGCAGTAAAGGTTCCGCCACCCTGAAAAATTTCGATCCGATGTTGTTCAAGAAAGCCCGTATCGTCTTTACCCCCGGTGCCATGTTACGTCAACTGATTTCCGAGGCCAGTTACGACCGTCTCGACCCGTTCTCCGATCCGGAAGAGAAAGAAGGCGAAGGTGGAGAAGACGACAGACCGGTAATCGAATAATCCTTCTCTGATTATGACGAAACAAGAATTTATCACCCGGTATCTTCCCCTGGCTCAAAAGGCCGGGGAAGCTTTCCGGATCAATCCGGTAGTGATCCTTGCACAAGCTGCCATTGAAACAGGTTGGGGACAAAGCGATCTTTGTCTGTTGTATCATAACTTTTTCGGTATCACCGCCTACGGTAAAAAGAACGTCTGGTGGCCCGGTACCGGTACGCAGTTAAGCGCGAACTCCCTCTCTTTCCGTACGTATCCCGACCCGTTACACTCTTTCATGGACTATGCCCGTCTGATCCGTCATGCCTACACCGCCGCCGCTGATGTCAGCAACAATCCGTCAGCCTTCGCCCTCAAAATCAGTTACAGTAAATACATCAGCGAAGTAAACGGCGACAACCGCGAAGCGTATCGGCGAATGCTGGTTTCGATTTGCCGGTCGATCGGGAAGTTAATTAAAGACTAATTCATTCATGATACAACGCACTATGACAAGCATCATGCACATAAACATAAGGTTCCCCTGTTTCATCGTCGGTATATATCTGAAATGCAAAATGAATATCTTCTATAATACACTCCCGAAAATTATTTTGTATCCATAGAGGATGAAGACGGGCCTTATTATAAATGGTTGCATATCGTCCCAACTGATCAAGACAGGAAAAGAGTCGTTCCATTTTCCTGACAATCGTTTCTTTATCCAAAGAAGGATGGATGTACAATGCGGTTTCATAGAATTCATTTAATGTTAAATGAACGGTTTGGTCAATAAGTACTTTCATAATAAAATATGATTTTTAATGAAAGTCTCTCTTTATTCTTTCAAAAATCAACCGTTTTGATTCTTCCAGAGGTATTCCGGTTTTTAATGCTTCTTTCATCGACATGACCGGATATTTTTCCAAAGAAGAACTCTGTACATACATCTCTTCCGGTTCTTTTACCGAAGAAGTGTCATTCTCAAAGATGTATTCTTTAAATTTTTTCATAAGGCATATGTTTTTGCAAATTATTTAGCAAAGATATAAAATACCTTTTATCATGATCATTTTTTAATCATTAATTTTCAATCAATCATGAATGTACTCGAAACAATTCTCAGTTTCCTCACCAGTCTTGCCCGGATCATCTTTCCCCGCAAGCGAAAACCGGCAGCCGGCGACTGTCCCTGTCCTGATCCATACCCTCGTCCTCTTCCTGATGGCGATCACCCTATTGTCTCTCCTGATGCAGCAAACAGAAGTGACCCTGACAGCGATCGGAGCGATACTCTCGCTTTGCACCAGGGCGACCGGGGAACAAAACCGCGTATCGAACCCATAAACATGGCCGGTTATTGCCTGATGGCGGTCGGAGGTATCGGTTGTTTGTATAAACTGTTTGCCGTATGATGTTTTATGTTATTCTCGACCTGTATTTTCTGGAAGAGGAGTGGGGAGATGCATAAACGGAGGTTTGGGTGTTTAAAGTCTGTTATTTTCTCTGATGTGGAGGGGGTAACAGACTTTTTCAATCAATTAATCTAAAATCTTCCAATGACCGGATTTTGTATTTCCGATTCGTTCTATTTTACCTCTTTCTCTCAAAGTCCGGATATTTTCTTCTATCTTGAAGGTAATACCTTCGGATGCGTTATGAATAAACTCAAACTCGAGTGTCTGTGCAAGCCCTTCTCCTAACGTGTGAGGCGCTTTAAATCTGGAATCCTGTACTTTAGTCACATCAAATTGTGTTGTAACACTGAATTTGTGTTTGTAGCAGATTCATTTCTCGGCATCACCGGCCAGGATATTATCCGGAAAAGGGGTGGTAAGAACAAATGTATATTTGAAAATGGAAAACCTGCTGCTTCCTAATACATTTGGAGTCAGCAGACTTTTGCTGTAATATTTAATTATTACAGCAAAAATTTAATATCTCTTGATAAGATATTTCACTTTGTTTTTGTAATTGGCAAGCATAATTCATAGCTGCTTTTTTTTTACAAAAAATAGAATCTTTATTCAACTGTTTGTAAAATTCAGACACAGCTACAGAGTAGTCTTCCACAGCAGGGATTAACCATATTGCATCATGAAACATATTATACCCTTCCGATTCTTCCGTTGCATTATACAATACAGGAGTTCCTGCACAAATCGCACTAACGACTTTTGATGGCACACAAACATGATTCCAAGATGGTAATAAAGATGCGACATTTACATCCACAAATGCCAATTGTTCTGGAGAAATATAATCTAATAGAACTACTCCTTCATTCTGATTAGCGTCTTGTAATATCCTCTCGGATTTAGTTCCATATAAAGATAATAGCAGAATATACTTTTGAGGATTTAACAGATTAATAATAACCTTCAAAAAACGATCATCATGTGCTTCCCCAAGATTTCCAGCATAACATAAAATAATCTTATCTGCAAACTTATTTTTCCACCATGGAGGTCGGTTCGGAAGTATCACTGAATTTATTCCACAAGGTAATAAGGTGCAAGGTATATCTTTATTATATTTTTCTGATAAATATCGATATTGGCAAGTACCTAATGTAATGAGATAATCCGGAGAGAAACGATAAATAGCAGACGATAATAAACGATAAATAAAATTTCCTGATTGTATCAACCCTGCAGAACAGAAAGCATCCGGATACAAGTCCATAGTCCAGAAAATTAATTTAGAATGATAAAATGGCTTCAACAATATAGCCCACATATTTATCATTGAAGGATCAGTCATCACAATTTTTATATCATCTCTCTTACCCATTAATGAAGTTGCAACTAATCTAAAACCGTCAATCAAATTAATTAATAATCGTATATATTTATTACATCCATTATATAATCCTTTGAGTTCAACCGAACGAAAAGGTAGTGACAAATGGTCATCTCCCTCTTTTCCTTTGTAAGTCGCTTTGATCGAAACAACCCGTACATCAAGTCCATTTCTATATAGGAAGTCTGCCAAAAGTTTGGCAGACTTCCCTGTTATAGATGGATGTGTTGCTCCGAATTTATTGAGTATGGTTACACGCTTTTTTATTTCTCGCGTTCTATCCATGCCTGATAAATCTCCTTAAATATTTGATCCAAAGACTTTGTTATGGTCCAGTTTGGATAATGAGCTTTCATTTTACGCAAATCACTGTAATAGCAAATATGGTCCCCTATGCGATTTTCATCTTTGTATTCGTAGATCATTTCTTTTCCAGATAGATCTTGTATCGTCTTAAAGGCTTCCCATATGGAACAAGTATTCTCTTTTCCTCCTCCAATATTGTAAACTTCCGCTACTCTTGGAGCCTTGATAAATTCTTCCATAAATCGAGCTACATCATAAGAATGAATATTATCTCGAACCTGTTTACCCTTATAACCGAATACCATATATTTGTGACCTTCGAGATTACATTTCACCAAATAAGACAAAAATCCGTGAAGTTCCACCCCTGTATGATTAGGTCCTGTCAAACATCCTCCCCGTAAAATACAAGTAGGCATATTAAAATAGCGGCCATATTCCTGAACCATTACATCACCGGCCAGTTTGGAAGCTCCAAATATTGAATGTTTACTTTGATCAATACGGAAAGTCTCCGGAATGCCATTCAGATAATTTTCATCCGCATATTCCCAACGAGTTTCTAATTCAACTAAAGGTATTTCATTGGGGGCATCTCCATAAACTTTGTTAGTAGACATATGGACAAACGGAATATCCAACCGGTATCGACGAGTTGCTTCCAACAAATTTAAAGTACCAACAGCATTGGTATCAAAATCATCAAAAGGAATGGCTGCCGCACGGTCATGACTAGGTTGAGCCGCCGTATGGACTATAGCATCTGGCTTTATTTCTGCCACTAATTTTATAATGCCTTCCCGATCTCGCATATCCAGTTCATGATGGGTAAAACTCGGAAGGCTTTTCTCCAAACGATGTTGATTCCAACGAGTATCTCCTTGTGGTCCAAAGAATACCGCACGTTGATCATTATCCACGCCATGTATTTCCCACCCTGATTTTGAGAAATGCTCACACACCTCCGAACCGATTAGGCCGGAGGAACCTGTTACTAAAAGTTTCATAAATGTTTTTTATTTGAAAGACTAAATATCTAATGCTTCTTTGTATAATTGTAAAACTTCTTCATACATCCGGTCCCATGAAAAACGCTGAGCATTACAAAGACCTTTTTCCACAACCTTTGAACGAAGTAATGGCTCTTTTATAGTATCTAAAGCCTGAGTGATAGAGTTTACTGACAAATCATTTAATAACAAAGGTGTATCACCTATTATCTCAGAAATTGATGATGAGTTATATGCAATTACCGGACATCCGGCTCGTTGAGCCTCTACAACAGGTAATCCAAACCCCTCATAAGCTGAAGGATATAAAAGACAATATGCACCATTATAATAGATATTCAATAAAGAGTTATCTATCCCAGATATCACATGATATCGTTTTTCTGAGAAAAGTTTATCAAGATAATGTTTCTCTTTTGATGAAAGAGGAGTACCCACAATTAGCACATTTAGTGTGGTACATGCAACTGCTTCCATCGCTAAATTAAAATTTTTATAACCCGCTCTAGATCCTACGAATAAAACATAAGATCGGGGAGGAAAATAGATTTTTTCTCGTGGTGATACAGGCAATGGATAGTAATCGTCAGATACCCCATTATATATAACTTTAATCTTCTTAGGATCAACATCTGGTAAAAATTTCAATAAGTCTCTTTTTGTACTTTCTGAAATACATATAATATATTTAGATTTACGGATAGCCCTGTTTTTCTGCCAAGAATGTATATAGCGAGGTAATCCCGTTACATAATATTCATAGATGAAATCATGTACGGTCGTTATATTAATTGCATGCTTATTTTTGCATATACGATAATATGAAGAATGGAATATGAATCTTTCGGAAGAATGTATATGGACATCTAAATATCGTTTTAGGAACAATAGTCTACTATCTAAATCCAAACGATTCGGAAAAAACAAAGTTTTTCTGCATATATTAGAAGTCAATCCTTGTTTATATTCTAATAGAACACACTTATGCGATTTCCATTCTGTAATCCTGTTTAACAATTCTGCGAAGACCAACGAGATTCCACCTGCTTTTTGCAGGGAGAAAATAATGCCATCAATGTAAAGCATAAAAGTAATTAAAATGTATAGATAAATAATAAATAATATCGAAGAGGCTACTATATATGGATCTATTCGCAATGTTTAATGAACAAAGTCTATTTGATGTTTGGATCAATTCCTTCTCATTTATATTAAATGAATTCAACAAATATTTTCGGATGACTTCAACACTTTTTGATTCTAATGCATAACCGTTGTATTTATGTAATCTTTATGATATGTTATCGAATTCCATGCCTCTTGCAAATGATTTAGTGATATTTTGACATCAAACTATTAAATGCAAGTATATTGTAATGTGTTACTTCTGAATGTAAAAACCATATATTTATATAAGATAATTATATTTAATTCTAGAAAATATGGACATCAATAATAGTGTGATTAGAAATAGAAGAAAATTCCAAGGAAAAATGAAAAAATCTAAATAAGACGGTGCGAATTGTAATATCAGAAGGATTACAGTTAAAGGATCTTTTATTAATGAGTAATAGCTTTTTTTGTAAAATATTAATTTGTAAGAAAACAATTGAATAAATAATTTGATATTAAATATAGAAGCCAAGATTACACCTATAATACCAAAATCGGCAAAGATGGCAACTGGTCCTCCAAATGCAGGTGTGTGTGTTTGCTCTGCAAGTCCTGGATAAAAATACTCATTCACATGTAAAAATCCATACACATAAGGTTTATCCGGATACAGAGCACGAGGTACTAGATTCCAAAAGTCCGTAAGAAATAATTTCCCATAGTACAAAGGAAGCTCTCCCTTTAAATAGGCTTCGTAATACATAGAGGTATTTAGATAATAATCAAAGTATCCAACAAGTTCTTCTATATTCGACGGATTCAACAAGGACAGCATGATGACAAAAGAGACAGGAATAAGTAACAAACAAAATATTTTGAAATACCGAAATCGTCTCAACCATAGAATCACAAATAAATAAATAGATATCTGTAAAAGATAGCCTTTAGAACCAAACTGATAGCAAACCGGTAAAAGAATCAAAAAACTGATTAACAACCTTGTATTTCCGCGGACATATATAAAATAAATACCAACAAAAGTTGAGAACATTAACTTTGCTAAAGCATAATATCCTCCAGCTCCAATACGATAAAACTGATATCCCTCTCGTGGATTCATTAGCCAGTTCAATATCCCGAAAGAATGAGATGATAGAAGTATGAAGAAAATAACAAACAAAATAAAAAAGATCATCGCAACCTTTCTCATCTTCATGGGGTTAAGGTTTATACTCAATGGCAAAAAACTAAAAAAACGTTTAAAGTTATATTTATTGATTAGTGTGATAAATATTCCAGATATGATAAAACAGACAATCCACTCTACATTCTCCACGAAAATAGCATATCCAAAATAGTAGTTATGCAGTCCTTCATCCAACATAATCATTGGAGAAAGAATTTTTTTCATGAAAATTACGGGATAAGCACAAAAATAAACAATGGTTATTGGATTTAAGCGGGTTAAACCAAATTTCCTTGACACGAAAAAAGGATAATATATATCAAAAGCAATATTACAAACAAAGTTTATAGTCAGTAAAAAATACATATATGTTATTGACTAATGAATATATTATCTTTCTTTAAATACAACTCCCAATAATCTTGTTGTAAAGCATCTTTATTTCCAAGCCTTTCAAAGAAGAAAGATGTATCATATAATACATTTTTAATAAACTTCTTTCCATAGGTATATTTACGGGAAGGTAAATCTGAGCAAAAAGCTATTCTCTTGTTACCAATATTCAAATTGTTAGCGTAGCAATATATAGGTAAAAGTAATTCACCCATGAAAGCTAATGTTCGCTTATAAGAAGTGTATGAGTGTGTAATTATATGATTTTCAGTTAGATTTAGAATCTCGAATAACCATTCAGAATAAGATTGGAAAATATCATATCTCATTATAAACATATTATATCCAATCCGTCTATTCCCTGACATATATTTTTCAAAAGCATTTAAATATGCAGGATAATATTTTTGTACCACTTTATATAACACATATAAATCTTGATATAATACTGTCGATAGAAAATCTGTCCAAACAGAATGTGGTAAAGACCATGATCTGGGTAATATCACATCTTTTCCAGTTAGACAATTATTATTAATGAGCAAATCAGAACATGAAAATATTTCATTTTCATTAATAAATCGTACTGATAATCCCATCGTTTTAAAATCAAAATATCTTCTATAATGGCATAATCCTATATAGTCTACATCTTTCAAATTTTTCCAAGCCCAATATAAGGCTGTCAGTTCGCAATAATTAGGGTTTTTAGCACTAATATTCTCTCCTATATCATCGCCCTGGATACCAAGATCTAGATTACTTATTGCCTTTCCACACTGAATAGGCATATATACATCATCACTTAGCCATTTATCTGGTTTATGACAACAGACTAAAATCTTAATCTTAGGCTTTTTTTTGTTTATCATCTTTTATTAAATTTCAGTGTTCAAGACTTTCTCTACGATCTGATGCATATCATAATACTTATACTCAGCTAATCGACCTCCGAAGATCATTGACTGATCTTGGTCTGCTAGTTCCTTGTACCGTTGATAGATTTCTGTATTCTTTTCATCATTCACTGGATAATAAGGTTCACAACCTTCTGTCCACTCCAATGAGTACTCCTTTGTGATAACCGTTTTGGGTTGTGTGCCGAATTCAAAATATTTATGCTCGATAATACGAGTATAGGGATGTTCACTATCTGTATAGTTCACCGCAATGTTCCCTTGATAGTTATCCGTATTAAAGATTTCTTCTTCAAAGCGGAGGCTGCGATAATCCAGTTTTCCAAATCTAAAATCGTAAAACTCATCTATTCTTCCTGTAAATACAATGTGATCAGCTAACTGTGATAAAGATACTCTTTCTTTGAAAAAATCCACATTCAAACAAATCTCTACTTTGTCTAACAAACCATCAATCAATTTATTATAACCACCCATAGGAATCCCTTGGTAAATGTCATTAAAATAATTGTTATTATAACAAAACCTGACGGGTAAACGACGGATTATAAAAGCTGGAAGCTCAGTGCATTTACGTCCCCATTGCTTCTCTGTGTAGCCTTTTATTAAGGTCTCATATACATCCCTTCCAACTAAAAAAATCGCTTGTTCCTCCAAGTTCTTAGGTTCTTTCCCCTCAAATTCTTTACATTGTGCATCAATGATAGCTTTAGCTTCGTTAGGGGTATTCACATTCCAAAGTTGACGGAATGTATTCATATTGAAAGGAAGATTATACAAATTTCCTTTATAACTAGCTAGAGGTTCATAACGGAAATGATTGAAAGAAACAATGGAATTCACGAAATCCCAAACCTCTTTATTTGATGTATGAAATATATGTGGACCATACTTATGTACGTTGATTCCCTCTATCTTTTCACAGTATAAATTACCACCTATATGAGGACGTTTATCAATTACTAATACTTTTTTTCCTACCTTTTGAGCCTTATAGGCAAACATAGAGCCATATAAGCCGGCTCCGACTATTAAATAATCGTACTTGTTCATTCTAGTATAAATTTAGATGATGAAAAAAAAGACATCTTGTTCATAATTTTATTTATAATTCTACTTATGAGGCTTTTAGATTGACATTTCTTATAAGGAATATCTAACTTTTCAACTTCTTCTGGATGGTCTGTCACATATTGTATGGTATTTTGCATAATTCTTTCCAAGTATATCGAACTCTCATTTTTTTGCCATTTATCATGTAAATAATCTCCGTACTTTTCCAATATATGAGCAGAGTCCAACATTTTTCTTTGTGTGAAAAAAGCAAAATGAGAAATTAAAACATCTCCTACTATACAATTACATAACCCTAACTCTGATGGTCTTTTCACGGAAATATACTCCTCCTCATCTCCATTCACATTTCCTATTTGATCTATCTGATTGCCGAACCAACAGAGAGAATTAATAGAAAAACGATTCATGGCTATAGTATGAGAGCCACAATAAAGACTCTCATATTTATTTGTTTTCAAATATCCATTAAAGAACCACTCATGTAATTGAAGAGCAAAACGTGGATCTTTCCATAGTGTAGGATGCATACATGAAGCAGAGTAATATTTATTCAGCTTTATTTTTTTACAAACTTGCAACAGATAAGTAGATAAGGAATTATTTATAACCAAAGGAGCGATCATAAAGTAATTGGGATTATCTACTCTGAATTGTAATATTTTTTGAAAAAAATCAGATTCCAACCATACTATATCATCATCCAGTCTTATGTAAATAGCATCTTTTTCAGAACAAAGTCTCCAGAATGCATTAATAGACAAATTACCATTGATAAGATTATCTGGCTGGTATACCAAATGAATCTTATTACACTTTTCTGATAATAATTTAAAGAAGAGAATATCTTCTTTATTCATTGTATTTATCCAAATATCATATCGATCGACTAAATCGCTCGATAAAACTTGAGGAATTAAATACTGCATATAACGTCTGCGTCCTGCGGGTGTAACACATACTACTTTATAGTTTCTATACATAATTACAAATTAAAATTAATTAATAAAATGTTTTTATCTGCTGTATCTATTTAGTATCTTAACAACTATATTTTGAATTTGCAGGACAAAAACATCTCTTTTTAACCGGAGATATCCCCCGTAAATTAAAATCGAGAATAAAAAACCTGTACAGGCATACCATATCTCATCGGTTATCAACTTATCCAATACAAACAATAAAACAGCCATTAAGGTAGCAGCAATATAATAATGGATATTTTGCTTTGATGCCAACTTTACAGAAACATATCTTCGGGTAAAAACAATAGTGGTAATCACCACCAAGGACTCTGCTACGCAAGTCGCTACCCCCGCTCCATATTGAGAATAAGAAGGTATAAGGAGTAAATTCAAGCTGAAATTCACGATAGCACCAGCTAATGTTGCATAGACCACCAATCTTTCTTTATCCAATGGGAATAATATTTGCCAACACATGATTCCGGAAAGAGAAATGAATAATATGATCGGTGCCATGATTTGCATAGTCAATATAGCAGGCCCAAATCTATCCCCGCAAAAAAGATGGATCAATGGCTTTGCCATGAATATCAATCCAATAGTCAGTGGTAAACTGATGGCCAACGTGAAACTTATTGCCTTATTAGCAAGCATCCGGAAATCATCTATACGGTTGTTATTGATCAAGTTCGTTAGACGAGGCAACAAAACTGTTCCCAATGAAGACACAACTCCCAAAATAGACTTTGTTATACGGGTAGACGCAGTATAATATCCCACGGTCACCTCGTTTTTCATGAATCCGAGCATGACAGAATCCAGGTTCACGTAAATACTAATTACCAAATTCATGGCGAATATTCTCAAAGCAGGTCGTAAATGCCTTAAAGGGTGTAACTCTTTCAAAGTCAATTGACCGATATCAATATACTTTCGTAAACGGATAAAATTAAACAAGTTACTACCCACTTCCGCCGTAACGGATATAGCAGCATAATAAAACAAATCTGACTTATCCCTAATAAAAACAAACAAGCATATCAATGAAAATATGCGAATGACGATAGCTCTTATTGTGATATATTTAAAGTCCTCTATCCCTTGATAGAACCATACCGCTCCGATAGCCGTGAAAAACAAATTGGTACTTAGTAACAGAAACAAGGGGATATCCACCTGAATCTTCGCAACCGTTGCCATAAGCACATATACCACGGCATAACCGGCCAAAGTCAACACGGAATGCAACAATAATATCTCGATAGCAGTCTTACTACACAAAGTTTTATCATTACGTACACGGGCTATCTCACGTATCGCATACAGAGGAATGCCTAAGGCCGTACAAAGAGAAATATAGCCAATTATCCCTTGGAAAAACTGTACCTGCCCAATCCCATCCGCTAACAATATTCGTGAGGCATAAGGAAACGTAACCAATGGAAACAGTAATCCGGAAATGGTATTTATTAAGTTTAAAGCGAAATTACGCTTGATAGAAGATGCCATAAAATAACTAAACAGCACTCCATATCACACCTTTTACAGCTTGATACTTTAATGAATCACTCATGTAGCTTAAATGGGAATAAATCTGTTACTTTAAGTGAGTTACTCTTTTATTATTTTATTCTCGAAATATCGAATTGTCTTTATCAATCCTTCATCCAAACGGATAGTAGGTTCCCAGTTTAATCTGTCTTTTGCCAATGCAATATCCGGTTTTCGTTGTTTTGGATCATCACCAGGTAACGGGCAATAAACAATCTTTGATGTCGAATGTGTTAATTTAATCACTTTCTCTGCCAGTTCTAACATTGAAAACTCTCCTGGATTTCCTGTATTTACTGGACCGATAAAATCATCACTGGTAGCCATCATTCGAATCATAGCTTCAATCAAATCATTTACATACTGAAAACTCCTTGTTTGAGTTCCATCTCCATAGATTGTGATATCCTCACCTTTCAATGCTTGTACAATAAAATTTGAAACTACACGTCCGTCATTCGCATTCATTCTAGGTCCATACGTATTAAATATTCGGATGATTTTAATTCGTACACCATTCTGTCGGTGATAATCCATGAATAATGTTTCGGCTGCACGCTTGCCTTCATCGTAGCAACTACGGATACCGATTGGATTCACATTTCCCCAATAAGACTCAATTTGTGGGTGAATTGTTGGATCGCCATAAACTTCACTGGTGGAAGCCTGTAGTATCTTGGCTTTGGTTCGTTTGGCCAATCCCAACATATTCATTGCTCCGTAAACGGAAGTTTTCATTGTTTTAATAGCATTATACTGATAATGGGGGGGGGATGCAGGACAAGCTAGATTGTATATTTCATCGACTTCGGCATAATAAGGAGAAGTCACATCATGACGAACCAACTCAAAATTATCATATTGCAATAGATGACGAATATTATCCTTACTGCCGGTAAAATAGTTATCTAGACAAATTACATCGTTACCTTCTTTTACCAAGCGTTCACATAAATGAGAGCCGATAAAGCCGGCTCCACCCGTTATTAATATCCGTTTCATTTCTGTCCGATTCTCGAATAAGTAAAACCTAATTCTTTCAATTCTTCACCATCGTAGATATTCCGTCCATCCACAACCACATAATTCTTCATGGCTTTATGGATTATAGCCCAACTGGGCATACGGAATTGTTTCCATTCCGTCATCAATGCGATAGCATCAGCATCAATTACGGCTTCATACATATCCTTGCAATAGGAAACAACATTTCCTATTTTACATTTTGTTTCATCCATAGCAATGGGATCGAATACATTAATCACAACTCCCGCTTTCAATAACTTTTCAATCACAATCAATGCCGGAGCTTCACGCATGTCGTCTGTTTCCGGTTTAAAAGATAATCCCCACAAAGCAATAGTCTTACCTTTCAAGTCTCCATTAAAAGCTGCACTCAATTTGTCGAACACAATACTCTTTTGCTCTTCGTTTACTGCTTCTACAGCCTCTATGACGCGCATGTGGTATCCGTTTTCTATCCCTGTATGCATCAAGGCTTTCACATCCTTGGGAAAACAAGAACCGCCATATCCACAACCTGCATACAAAAAACGACTACCGATACGGGAGTCTGCGCCCATCCCTTTACGCACATTGTCTACATTTGCTCCGATGCGTTCGCAGAGATTCGCTATATCGTTCATAAAACTGATACGGGTTGCCAACATCGCGTTTGCCGCATATTTTGTCATTTCGGCAGAGGGTACGTCCATGATCAAGATCGGATAACCATTTAACGTGAAAGGGCGATATAGTTTTTCCATCAATTTTTTTGCCCGTTCGCTTTCAACACCGACAACTACACGGTCTGGTGCCATGAAATCTTTAATGGCTGCACCTTCTTTTAAGAATTCGGGATTGGAAGCAATATCAAATTCAATATTTACTCCACGTTTATCTAATTCTTCTTGTACGGCTGCATGAACTTTTTGGGCTGTACCAACGGGCACTGTACTCTTTGTAACTAATACAATATGCTTCTTTATATGACGTCCAACCGTACGAGCAACTTCAAGTACATATTTCAAATCTGCACTTCCATCTTCATCGGGAGGTGTCCCTACCGCACTAAAGACTATTTCAACCTTATCCAAGCAAGATGTCAAATCTGTTGTAAAATGAAGACGATCTGCTTTTACATTACGTGCAACCAAATCATCCAAACCTGGCTCATAGATAGGCATCTCACCATTCGATAATCTCGTAATCTTGTTTTCATCGATATCTACACAAGTGACATCAATGCCCATTTCTGAAAAACAGGCTCCTGATACTAGTCCTACATACCCAGTACCAACAATTGCTATATTCATATTTTTATTTTAATAATATATGTTTATGAAATATTTCTTCTAGTAGACTTTTTATCTCGTATCTTATCAAACCAAACATTCAGCCCTATCCAAGCAACAATATCTGTCAGGAGTAAAAGATTATTATCCACAAAGGATACTAGTAGGATGTTGAGAATGCTAAAGACTAATGCCATAGCCATAATACATATCATGGCTTTGCTGGGGCTGGAGCCCATATCTAGAAATTTATGATGTATATGATTCCTATCAGCACTAAATAGCCCTTTATGATTTCGAGCGCGCACCAATATCACCCGGATCACATCAAACATCGGGACAATTAATGTGGAAAAAGCAACTACTATTGCTCCTTCTGAATAGGGGGATCGTTCTGGATTATAACTGGTATAAGAGATTGCTAAAAAGGCAAGGATATATCCTAGTGTCAGACTTCCGGTATCTCCCATAAATATCTTCTTACAACGATCTACTTTTCCGAATACATTATAATAAAAGAAAGGAAGTAGTACGCCGAGGGTGGAAAATGCAAGTATTGCGTATATCCATTGGTCATAATAAATGTATAGACAACCGAGTGTTAATAGCGATATGCTACTTAATCCGGATGCCAACCCGTCGATGCCATCAATTAGATTGATCGCATTAACAATGAATACAGTTAATAAGATGGTGAAGGGGATACCTAGCCAGGGGGTAAGTTCGTCAATACCGAAAAGACCATACAGGTTATTAATCCATAGGCCGGATAAAGGTATTAGAGAGGCGGCTATGATCTGTACAACAAATTTGCTTCGATAACGTAGTCCTACCAGGTCGTCTTTTATGCCTGATAAATACAATAACGTTAGGCCACAGGCCATGAAGTAAAATTCAGGAATTATGAAATGGAGCCTTTCTGTAGGGATTTCATAACCCATAAGGTACCTTAAACCGGTGGTGAAAGATAGTGCAAAAAGGATGGTGGGGACGAAAGATATACCTCCGAGGCGGGGTACTATTCCATTATGGATTTTTCGTTCATTAGGTATATCGAATAATTTTTTTCGGAAGGCAACTACCAGAATACGTGGAATAATCAACGCTGATAGAATTATTGATATAAATAAGGATATAGCTATAAGTAGGTAAGCCATTATATTAATACTAGTTGTAAAATACGACAATGTTCGTCAGTCACATATATGAGCTAACGAATGAATGACTAAAAAAAACGATCGTTTTTTTTAGTCATTATTATGTTCTTTTTAACATTTTGCTTAATTATTCATTAGTACATGATAATCATGTATTGATAAATTTTGTTTGTTGTATATACAAATAAAATGCATACCTTTGCACTGACTAAAATAAACGATCGTTTTTTTTAGTCATGTATTTTGGAGTTATGTATTTGATATATAGTTGTTTGTGAAGTTTTTTATGTGGGTCCCAAAAGAAACTTTGTTTATATGACGGCAAAGATGAACTTATAAATGAAATCCAACAATAAGTAGACGCGTTTTTCTAATGACTTAAAGTGTGATTTATATATAAGTGATAAATATTATTTAGAATAAACTGTTTTGAATTTATTGTTTGATTCATTTCTTGACAGTTTTGAAACAAATAATCTCCTTTCCTTTTTGTCCGAAGGAAATATTCTATATCTTTGTCACACCGCCTGTTATTGGGTGGCGACCAAAATATATATGCTATGGGAAAGTTTATTAATCCCTTCACCGACTTCGGTTTTCACCGGATTTTCGGTCAGGAGGTGCACAAAGAGTTATTAATTGATTTCTTAAATCAACTGCTGGAAGGCGAACGCCATATCAGCGATATCATCTTCCAAAATCCGATCCTACAACCGGAAACGATTGAAGACCGGGGAGTGATATTCGATATTCATTGCAAGGATGATAAAGGCGGTTGGTTTGTAGTGGAAATGCAGAACGGAGCCCAGCCCTACTTTTACGACCGGGGTATCTATTACTTATCGCGGGCTATCAGTAATCAGGGTGAAAAAGGTAAAGACTGGACGTTTAACCTCTGCCCGGTATACGGCATCTTCCTGTTAAACTATAAGATGGGAATGAACTCCAAATTCCGTACAGATGTTATACTGGCAGACCGTGATACCGGACGGATGTTTAGCGACAAAATCCGGCAGGTATATCTGGAGTTACCCTGGTTCACGAAAGATGCTGATGATTGTGAAACAGATTTTGAACGTTGGTTATATTTGTTAAAACATATGGATACATTAGACAGAATGCCCTTCAAGGCGCAAAAGGCCGTATTCGACAAACTGCTCGAAGTGGCGGATGTGGCTAATCTGAGCAAGGACGAGCGTGTCTTGTATGACGAAGCCTTGAAACGTTATCGCGACTACAAAAATACGATTGACTATGCCGAAGAGAGAGGGATAGAAAAAGGGCGCAAAGAAGGTATCGAGATAGGAGTGACCAAAGGACTAAAGGAAGGACGTAAAGAAGGCAAAAAGGAAGGCGTCTATTCCGTAGCAAAAGCCATGAAAGAGAAAGGTCTTCCTCTCCTGACAATTGCAGAGGTAACCGGTCTCGGCGAGGCGGAGATAGAAACGTTATAATATTTATAGTAAATAGATAACTAAACAAGGCAGCTTCATTCGAGACTGCCTTGTTTACGTTAGAAATTGCCTCACTTTCTACGAGTGCGTCAGTCAACCGTTGTTAAAATTAAAATATCCTTTTGCTACTGGAGTGAACCCGCAAAAAGAGCGATCTCAGACGAGACCGCTCCTTTGTTTTCTGTTATATAATGTGGATTTTACAACGCCTGTATCTCGGCTTCACTAAGACCGGTGACTTGAATGATAGATTGCAAATCCATCCCAAGCCCCTTGAGTCGGGTAGCGACACTTCTGACGCCTTCGGCTTTACCTTTTTCCATCCCGATCTCTATCCCCTCTTCCAGCTTTGTCTCCATACAAGCGTATAAGTCACGCTCTGTCGACAAACTAAGTTCATAGGCCAACCGCTCGTCGGGGGTCATGCGTTCGATCTCCACAATGCTTTTCAGCTTCTGGAAAATTTGCTC
>NZ_JADNBB010000055.1 GCF_015550595.1 Parabacteroides goldsteinii | reverse complement strand
GAAGCTCCGCTTCCTATGAAAGGCCTCAGCTGGCGAGCGTTAAACGCAGCAGCCGGAGTAAGCGGCCGGAGCATCCGATGTCTGAGCGAAGCGAGTTCGGAGGCGACAGCGAACGTAGGATGCGGAGTAGCGAACCAGGTGCAGCCTTGATCTTTTGACTACTTTTGGATCAAGCCAAAAGTAGGTTCAATTATTTCTAGAAGTTCATCGAGGCATAAATGCCGAAATGCTTGTCGCTGGCAACCGGACTGATGGTCAGGTTATGCTTTTTAGCGAATGGGCGTGTAAAGATATAAGCACTTCCTGCACCTATCGCCGCTCCGGCAGCCACATCCCACCAGTCGTGCTTCTTGGCATACGTGCGACTCCATCCTACATAGGTTGCTACGGCATATGCCGGGATACCCCATTTCCAACCGTAACGGCGTTGTATAAAGGCCGCTCCCGTGAAAGACACCGAAGTGTGCATGGAAGGGAACGAATGGTTATTGCTGCCGTCGGGCCGTTCTTTCTTGACGATATACTTCAGGGCATAGGTCATACCTAAAGTTGTCACGCCGGCCAGTGCACCTTGTTTCAGTCCCTGCCAGTCCTGCAACGCCAATATGGTCGCCAGGCTGGCGGCCGGTGTTACGAAGGCCAGTACGTCGCCGGAGGTGCGTACCGCTTTGCGGCTTCCGCTGATTTGTATTTCCTGTGCGTTTGCAGCAAGGCAGGCCGTGAATGCCAGAAGGATAATAAGAATGTGTTTGATAGGTCGCATAATCATGTTTTATTAATGATATGAACGACTTTTACCAGAATTTATTGTTTTCAGCACTGTATTCAAAGCCGGCAATAGCCAGTTTATGTACAAGCATATCCTTGTCTACATCCATCTTACTGCATAATTCATCGAGTGATGCATATCGGTCGCGCAGTTTCATGTTGACTACGCTAAAGAGCATCGCCGGGTCTTCGGGGAGTTTCATTGTTTTCATCATTTAATTTAAATAACTGTGAAATATTCTATTTTGTTCAAAACGGGCGGTTTTAATATAAAGCGATCAGTTTAGGGAAAAAGATGATTCCGCCTATGATAGCAGCAGCAATAGCCATGATTAATACAGCCCCCGCTGCCAGGTCTTTAGTACGTTTGATGGCTTCGCTGTATTCGGGTGACACGAAATCTGCTATCGCTTCCAGTGCCGAGTTGACTGCCTCGGCTGCCAGTACTGCACCGATCACGATCACGACGGCGATCCATTCCGTCTGCGAAATATCCAACAGGAAACCGGCCGCTATCACACAAACGGCTGCAAAGCAATGTATCCAGGCATTGTGCTCTTTTGTGATCAATATGCGTATTCCGTTGAAGGCATACCGGAAACTCCGTAGCCGTTTGCGGAAAGTAAAACCATCGTTCTTCATATTATAACCTGTTGAAGCCGCAAAGATAGGCATTTTAATTAAAATCCGTTCATCGGAACCAAAACAGTAGGGATCAATAATAGGAATCCGACGATGACCATCACCAGGATAAACTTCCAGGCCCAGCCGAACCATTTGTCGTAAGGGATGCGGCTGACTCCCAGTACGGCGATCAGTACGCCGGAAGTCGGAGTGATCAGGTTGGTGAACCCGTCACCGAACTGGAAGGCCATGACGGTTGCCTGTTTGGACAACCCGATCAGCTCGGAGAAGGGAGCCATGATAGGCATCGTCAGGGCGGCTTTCGCACTGCCTGATGGGATCACCAGGTTGATCAGTGTCTGGATAACGTACATCATGCCGACGGTGGCCACCTGTCCGAGTCCTTCCATCCCTTTGGCCAGGTTAAAGAGGATCGTGTCGATGATCTTTCCGTCCTGCAGGATCACGATGATACCGCCTGCCAGTCCGACAACCAGGGCGGCACTCATAATATCTTTGCATCCGTCGAGGAAGAGTTTGACCAGTTCGTTCGGTGTACGGTTATTGGCTATTCCGGCTGCTATTCCCAGCACAAAGAATAGGGTGGCGATCTCCATGATATACCAACCGTAACCCATCACCCCGGTGATGAGGTAAAAGATCGTAAAGAACAATAGGTTCAGTATATACAGGTGAACCGTTTTCCTCAGTGCAACGACCGAAGTCAGGATGAAAGCGACGGTAAGGATCGGCATTAAAGGTAATCCTTCGATTGTGCTGTTACCTATCCGTAAGGTCGTCAGCGGATAATAAATGGCGAAGACGATCTGTGCTGCCGTCAACAGGGCGAAACTGATCCAGGCAGCTTTGGGTGTATGGTAAGTGACGTCGAGCGAGGTATTGCTGTGCAGGTCGCGCCAGTACTGGTCTTCTTCGTAAACAGGAGAGAGCTTCGGGTTCTTCTTCACTTTGGCTGCGTATCGCAATATCCATGCAAATCCGATGATGTTAATTACAAACCAGCAGAAGATGCGGTATTCTATCCCCGAGAAAAGCGGAATACCCGCCAACCCCTGTGCTATACCGATCGTGAAAGGATTGAGTATAGCTCCGGCAAACCCGAGTCCGGCGGCAACGAACACCATACAGACCCCGGTGATCGAGTCGTACCCCATCGAGATCGCCATCGGAACCAATACCAGGCAGAAGGCGATCGTCTCTTCACTCATACCGAACACAGCTCCGAATATACTGAACAATAACATGATGGAGGTCAGAAGGAAATTCTCTACCCCGATTTTCCGTATCAGCGGGTTGCTTTCCATCTTCCGGGCTTTTCGCAGGAAACTGACGGTGCCGATATCGAAAGCCTTGCTGTCGTTTATGATCCAGAATGCCCCGCCGATGATCAGGATAAAGACGATGATGTCCGCCTTGTCGACAAAGCCTTTATAGAATGCAGAAAATACTTGCCAGGTCTGCGGAACCCGCTCTACCGTTTCGTAGACGACTGTTTTCTGTCCTGCGTCGTCGATACTTTCCATGTATTGTCCGCCGGGAATGATCCAGGTCAGGGCGGCACAAAAGAGGATGATATAAAATATGATAACGTACGTGTGAGGTATCTGTCTTTTCTTCATGATTCTTATTCTGTATCTGTTTCTTCTTCGATTTCTGTCAACGGTCCGAGTTCGGGGATGATGGCACGGGCTTCACGATCGCTCAACGTATCCACATCTTTCAGCTTCCGTTGGATGGCACGGGTACGGGTACCCAATACCTCTTCTATCTGGCCGCTGGCCGTTTGCAGGTTCTTCTGTGCTTTTTCCAGCATACCGCCTACTTTCTCGAATTCTTTTTTTACAGCACCGAGTATCGTCCATACCTCGCCCGAATGTTTCTGTATCGCCAGGGTACGGAAACCCATTTGCAGGCTGTTCAGGATAGCGGCTAGCGTTGTCGGGCCTGTCACTACCACTTTATAGGTACGTTGTAACTCTTCCAATAGGGCGGAGCGGCGCACCACTTCGGCGTAGATCCCTTCGAACGGGAGGAACATAATACCGAAGTCAGTCGTAGCGGGCGGGTCCAGGTATTTGTCGGATATGTCTTTGGCCATCTTCTTGATGGTTGTTTCCAATAGCTTGCCTGCGGCTTCGATTGCCTGCGGGTCTGCATTATCATAGGCATCCAGTAGTTGCTCGTATATGTCTTTGGGGAATTTGGCGTCGATCGGGAGATAGACATATTCGCGCATATCGTCGCGGCCCGGCAGCTTGACGGCAAATTCGACAACGGTATCCGACCCTTTGCGGGTATGGAAGTTCGCTTCGTACTGCTCCGGAGCCAGGATCTGTTCGAGCAGCATATTAAGTTGTATCTCCCCGATATTTCCACGTGTCTTGACATTGCTCAGTACCCGTTTCAGTCCGCCTACATCCTGTGCCAGCGTCTGCATTTCCCCGAGTCCTTTCTGTACGCTCTCCAATTGCTCGGTGACCAGGCGGAAAGATTGCCCGATCCGGTCGTTCAGTGTCTTTTGTAGTTTCTCATCTACGGTGACACGAATATCTTCCAGACGTTTTTCCGTATTGGCGATCAATAGGCGTTGCTGTTGGTCGAGGTTAGTGAACTTTTCCCGTTGCAGGTTGTTGAAAGAAGCGATACCCCGGTCGAAAGCTTCACGGAATTCGCTCATGGAACGGGTCAGTTCTTCCCGGTTATCGCGGGCAACGATACGTCCTTCTTCGCGGTTCAGGCGGAAGTCTTCCCTGAAGTTTTTTTCAATGCGTTCGAACGAACGTTGCATCTCGTCAAGCAGGCGTTTCAGTTCGTTTTGTGTATCGGAAGTGTCCTTTTTAGGACGGAATAAGATCTGTAAAATAATGATGATAAGAAGTCCGCAAATGATTAACCAATCCATGTCTTTTTATTTTGCGTCAAAGATAGAAAAACTGTGCTCTCATTAAGTAATTAAAAAGAGTTAAAAGAAAGAACATTATTCTTTAACTTTTGTTTTAGTGGTACAAAGCAGCTTATATTTGTGAGCCGCTTGTAACGTAAAACATAAAATACTACAAAGATGGCAAAAATAACATTTAAAGGTGGTGCCGTAAATACAAATGGCTCATTACCAGCAGTAGGAGTAGAGGCTCCGGATTTCAAAGGGGTAAAAAGTGACTTGTCTGAATTGTCTCTGAAAGACCTGAAAGGAAAGAACGTTGTGATCAATGTATTTCCCAGTCTGGATACAGCGGTTTGTGCCGCCTCGGTGAGACGCTTTAATAAAGAAGCTGCTTCTTTGCCTAATACTGTGGTTCTGGCCGTATCGAAAGATCTGCCTTTTGCACATGGACGCTTCTGTACGACGGAAGGCATCGATAAAGTGATCACACTTTCTGCATTCCGGTGTTCATGTTTCGAAGATAAGTACGGGATGCTGATGGTTGACGGTCCGCTGAAAGGTCTATTGGCCCGTGGCGTGATAGTTGTCAACGAAGCAGGTAAAGTGGTTTATGAGGAACTTGTTTCCGAAATTACCAACGAACCGAATTACGAAGCCGCAATCGCTTCGCTAAAAAACTAATTAAGTAGATTATTGTTTTTCATTGGTTAAAGTTAAGGGTTAGTGTAGAAGGCTGTCGGATGTGAATCCCGCAGCCTTCGTTTTTTAGAGTTGGGTATCTTGGAATTTATTCGTATCATTGCATCAAATTAAATCATCTTATGTGTTCAATAACTTCTCCTCTTTTCTACATATTTTATTTTAATTAAAAAGAAGTTATGAATAACTGGAAAAAAGTATTCGCTATTATATGGACCGGTCAGTTCTTCTCTATCCTGACCAGCTCGATCGTTAATTTCGCAATCATCTTATGGCTTAGTTTTGAAACGAAATCGGCTGAGGTATTGGCTTTTGCAGCCATAGCCGCCATGCTTCCGCAGTCGGTACTCGGATTGTTTACCGGAATATTTATAGACCGCTGGAAGAGGAAGCGGGTTATGATTATGGCGGATAGCTTCATTGCATTCTGTACACTGATCCTTGCTGTCCTGTTCTATCTGGATGTAGCGAAGCTCGGACATGTGTATATCTTGCTGGCTTTGCGTTCGGTAGGATCGGCTTTTCATATGCCGGCGATGCAAGCATCTGTTCCTTTACTGGCTCCCAAGTCGGAGCTGATCCGTATAGCCGGGATCAATCAGATCATCCAATCGGCCTGTAATATTGCCGGGCCTGCCCTGGCTGCCCTTTTTATCTCTTTTATGGAGATGACGAATATCCTGCTATTGGATGTGATCGGGGCGGCACTGGCCTGTACCTCTCTTTTATTTGTAAAGATCCCCGATCCCGATAATACGGAAAAGACGCAAAAGGTGCATCTGCTGAAAGAAGCAAAGGAGGCCTTTGCGGAAGTTCATGCACAGCATGGGTTGTCGTGGCTGTTTGTCTTTTCTATCATCGCTACTTTTTTTATTATGCCGGTCAGTGTTTTATTCCCGTTGATGACGCTCGACCATTATTCCGGCAATGCTTTTCAGATCAGCCTGGTTGAGGCTGCCTGGGGAATAGGGGCTTTGCTGGGCGGTGCTTTTCTGGGGATGAAGAAGTTTAAACTGAATGAGATTTCGTTGATAAACAGGATGTATATTTTGCTGGGATTGACTTTTGGTTTGTCGGGTGTCCTGCCGGTTTCGGGTTATCCTGTGTTTGTCGGACTGACTGCCATTGGCGGCATATCCGGTTCTCTTTATATGGCCTCCTTTACTACGGTGGTGCAGACCCGTATCAATCCGGTGGTGATGGGGCGCGTATTCTCTTTTTATATGAGTGTCAGCTTGCTCCCTTCGATGGTTGGGGTGCTGAGCACCGGTTTCCTGGCAGATACGATCGGGATTGGAAATACGTTTATTATCGGCGGAGGACTGGTGGGGCTGATCGGACTGTTCTCGTTTGCTACGCCAGCCATAAAAGAGTTGAAGAAAGGGTTTGATAAATAGTCTTGTCATCGCCGTTTTGTCATCCCGGGTGTAACCCGGGATCGCATACTTGACATTGTATCGGTATAGTATGAGTTGGCGGATCGAGTCCGCCTTGACAAAACAGGCTTTTGGAATAGTCTTTTCTTTAATCTTTTCCGCTCTGATCCGGGTAGAGCGTTTTGTAATACTTCACACGTTCTCCCCAGGGGCGGTATTCAAACGGAAATACATGTTTTTCTTCGGCCCATCGGTTCCATTTCTTCTCCAATGCTTTAACCTTCTCAGGATACACGGCCGCCTGGTCATTCTCTTCAAACGGATCGGTCGTCAGGTTGATCAACTCCCAGGGATGTCTGGCATTGTCACGTACCAGTTTCCAACCGTCCGAAATGATGGCACAGGAGGTGTTATGTTCAAAGAATAAATCCCGTGAAGCGATCTCTTTATTTTGAATGGCAGGCAATAGGCTTTCCCCTTCAGTGGCATGCAGCTCTTTGTTGTTGAATTGTGGGGGATACCCGGCCGAAGCCATCTCCAGACAGGTTGGCATCACATCGATGATATGGCTGAATTCCCGGCTGAACTTGCCTTTGAGAACATTCTTTTGCGGATCGCCGTACATCACGATAAAAGGCGCGCTTGTTCCTCCCTGAAAGCACAATGCTTTATAATCTCTGTAAGGAGTATTGCTTAAATCGGCCTGCAACTGCGCTATAAATCCGCCTTCCCTGGTAGCACCGTTGTCACTCATAAATAAGAAGATGGTATTTTCGTAGATACCCTTTTCTTTGGTAGCGGCAATAACCTTTCCGATGCCGTCGTCCATTATTTCGATCATGGCGGCATAGGTTGCCATGTCCGTTATCCATGCTTCCTGTTGCTCCGGGGTGAGACTGGTCCAGGCCGGGCGTTTTCCTTCAAATTCTTTCTGGTGGATGGGTAACGTATCTCCGGCATTGACCAGTCCTATCTCTTTCTGGCGGTCGAAACGTTGTTGCCGCAAGATATCATATCCCACCTTATATCGTTCACGACATGCTTTCACCCGGTCTTCAGGGGCCTGCAAAGGTCTGTGAGGGGCGTAATGCGCCAGATACATAAACATCGGAACATCCGCCGGATGGTTGCTGATGAAGCTGACGGCAGAGTCTGTAATGGCTGTTGTGTAGTAATAATTGTCAGGAAATTCCGTAATACGTTTCGTGCCGGAATAGACAGGAGTAGGAGTATAATAACTTCCGCCGCCACTCAGGCAGCCGTAATATTTATCGAATCCCCGCTGCGTAGGATAGCTGCCGTTGGGTTTTTCGAAAGCGCCCTCCACTGTCAGATGCCATTTACCACTCATGTAAGTGGCATATCCGTTCGTTTTCAGTATTTCGGCGATAGTGGGGAAGTCGGCCGATATCTGCCCCCTGTATCCGGGTCGATGCTCGTCGACAGCTGTCATCCATCCCATTCCTGCTTCATGTTGATAGCGTCCTGTCATGAGGGCGGCACGGCTGGGGCAACTACGCCCGGTGTTCTTAAACTGGCTGAAGCGTACGCCGTTCTCTGCCAGGTAATCAATGTTAGGGGTCTGAACTTCCCCTCCGTAGCATCCCAAATCTGAAAATCCCATATCATCGCACAGGATCAGAATAATGTTTGGATGCGTCTGTTTGCCGGAATTACCGGCCATCGTGACTTGTGCCAAAGAGGCTAGAGCCACGGTACTCAATAGAATTTTATTCATCATGTTACCTAAGGTTATAAGAGATAAATTATTGCTCTCTTTTTTAGAGTTTTATCATAGATCAAGGGCTAAAGTTACTAAGAATTTCTTATTGTAGTATTATTCTATCTGATAAAGCCTTGTAAAACGAGATACTTATTGTCTAATTGTGTCTTTTTATATACGAGTTATTGGCTTGATATACGCCATTTTCTGACATAGTTCTAATAGAACTAAATTCTATTGATGCAGCAAATATAATGTATTTTTTATTATAAATGGTTTATTTATGCAATATGTTTAATAATATATAAGCTGTTAATCCTTTTGTGTTAATTGTTTATTTAAAATATAAGTTAATCAGGAAATCTTATGTTTACTCCTTCTTGTTTGTGTATCTTATTGTATTTGTGGGCTTTGATGTTTTGTTGCTTGCACTAGTTCTATTAGAACTATGTTTGGTGGTTTAAATCCTTAGAGACGTGAAAATCTGAATGCCATAGAAAATATGTAATCTATAAGTAGTGGTGAGTTTCACCTCCTTGGATCTAATTCATATAGTTACTAGTATTATTATTAAACAAAGTTACTACAAAAAAGAGAAATGCGGAAAGAAATAGTGATAGAATTGAGTTACAAGGGTTTCAGTCGTGCTTCCGATTATTCGTGAAGCCATCGCAATCACCGCTGAAGCCAAATCAGGACGCCGCTACGTTACTTGTCCGTAACCATGCCCGAAAGGGCGACAAACGGACACGGATAGCGAAACAAGGCGTTAAGGATTAGTGAGTTACTGACAACCCACGCAACAAATCCGGTTACGGAAAAAGATTGCGCCGTTCCTCCCCGTTTTGCGTACCGACAACGGACTCTTCACCAACTAATTTTGAACCTAAAAAAATTAAGGACGATGAAGAGTACATTTTCAGTAATCTACTACCTCAAGCGTCAGGTAGTGAAAAAGGACGGGACAGTACCCGTCATGGGACGCATCACGGTGGACGGCACCCAGATGCAGTTCAGCTGCAAACTGACCGTCGATCCCAAGCTGTGGGACACCAAAGGGGGACGTGTCACGGGCAGAAGCACGGCGGCACTCGAAACGAACCGCATGCTCGACAAGATGCGTGTACGCATCAACAGACATTATCAGGAAATCATGGAGCGTGACAACTTTGTCACGGCAGAGAAGGTCAAGAACGCCTTTCTCGGACTGGAACACCGCTACCACACGCTGATGCAGGTGTTCCGCCAGCACAACGAGGACTACGAGAAACAGGTGGAGGCCGGCATGAAAGCCAAAGGTACACTCTTGAAATACAAGACCGTTTACAAGCACCTGCAAGAGTTCCTCTCCATCCGCTACCGCGTGAAGGACATCGCGCTGAAAGAGCTTACGCCCGCCTTCATCTCCGACTTCGAGATGTTCCTGCGCACGGACAAGCACTGCTGCACCAACACCGTGTGGCTGTATGTCTGCCCTTTGCGGACGATGGTGTTCATCGCTATCAACAACGAGTGGCTCACACGCGACCCGTTCCGGGAGTACGAAATCAAGAAGGAGGAAACTGTGCGCAGTTTCCTGACGAAAGAGGAAATCCGGCTGCTGATGGAGGGCAGGCTGAAAAACGCCAAGCAGGAGCTTTACCGCGACCTCTACCTGTTCTGCGCCTTCACCGGCTTGTCGTTCGCCGACATGCGCAACCTGACGGAAGAGAACATCCACACCTACTTCGACGAACACGAGTGGATAAACATCAACCGCCAGAAGACGGGCGTGGTGTCCAATATCCGCCTGCTCGACATCGCAAAGCGCATCATCGACAAATACCGGGGTCTGTGCGGGAACGGCAGGATTTTCCCCGTTCCCCACTACAACACGTGCCTTGCCGGAATCCGTTCCGTCGCCAAGCGTTGCGGCATCACCAAGCATATCACGTGGCATCAGAGCCGCCACACGGCAGCCACGACGGTGTTCCTCTCCAACGGCGTACCCATCGAAACGGTGAGTTCCATGCTGGGACACAAGAGCATAAAGACGACACAGATATACGCGAAAATCACCAAAGAGAAGCTCAACCAAGACATGGAAAACCTTGCGGCAAGGTTGAACGGCATCGAGGAATTTGCAGGTTGCACCATCTAAAACAGAGAAGCCATGAAACGTGATATAATCATCATAGAGGACAACACGATCAGCGTAAACGGTAACGAGATATGGATGACCGCCACAGAAATCGCCGGACTGTTCCACACGGGCGTCCCGGCAGTGAACGCCGCCATCAGAGCCGTCCGCAAGCCGGACGTGCTGAACGACTACGAAGTGTGCCGCTACATGCGGCTTGAAAACGGGCTGCACGCGGATGTTTACTCTCTTGAAATCATCATCCCCGTCGCCTTCCGGCTGAACACCTACCATGCGCATGTGTTCCGCACGTGGCTGGTAGAGAAAGCACTCTCGAAGGAAAAGCGGCAGGCATACGTGATGTTCATACAGAACGGAAAAGCCGGGTATTGCTGATAACGCATATAAATAAGAAAAAGGAAACGGACAGCCCCGTGAAGGAGTTGTCCGTTTCCTTTTTTCATGCAGCCGCCTTATTCCATCGGCTTGCGATAGTTCGCCTCCAACAATTCACGCAACCCCGATTCAGGGTAAAGCACCTTCCCTCCCAAAAGGATAAAGGGCAACACCCTGTTGTTGCGGTACTCCTGCAAGGTGCGGCGGCTGACACGGAGCAGTTCCGCCACCTCCCTGTCCGTCAGGTAACGCTCCCCGTCCAACGGCGGGCGGTAACTTTCCAGAAAGGCGGAGAGCCATTTCGAGCCTTTGCGCATGTTCTGCACAAGGGTGGCAAGCGGCTCGTCCTCCATCGTAAACACTTCATTGTTCTCGTTCATCATCATTTCGGATTCAGTGGGTTGTGAATAATAAAAATCATTTTCCGCCGGGATAGAGCGTGCCGACAAGCGGAATGAGCCTTTTGACCTCCTCCGGCTTGTAATAGAACCTGCGGTTAATCTGCGAGTAGCCGATAAGCCGCCTGTCGCGCAAGGTCTGCAACGTGCGCGGGCTGATCCTCAACTGCCCGCAGACCTCCTCGCCCGTGAGCCACCTTTCCATCCGCCCGCCGTCGCTCCTGCGCCTAAGGGTGGCTACCTTCTCCGCGAGGGCGTTGAAGGACACCACCATCATCTCGAAGGTCTTTTTCTCGATAGATACTATTTCCATAAGCAAAACATTTCAGAGTTTGCCGCAAAGGTAACGAAGCCGCCATGAACACGCACCGTTTCCCGCTAAAAGGCAGCTTGTTGCGCCGTCTGTCCGGGTTACGGAGCCATTATCCATAAAAATCTTACGTGAGCCACGTAGTGAGCTGTTAAAGCCCCTTTGGTTTATTGCCGAATTTTGCCGCAGAAACCAAAAGAAAAGACTGAATATGAAAGTGATAACGATGGAAAGTTCCGCCTTCACCGCATTGACGGAACAGATAGCCGAGATAGCGGCACACGTGCGTGCCGTTTCCGGCGGGAGGAAGGAAGAATCCCCCGACAGGCTGCTCACCACCCGCGAGGCGGCGCACCTGCTGAACGTGAGTTGCCGCACCCTCCAGCGCATGCGCAGCGAACAGCGCATCGCCTATGTCGTGCTGCGCGGCAAGTGCCGCTACCGGCAGTCGGAAATCGACCGCCTGCTCGAAGACAGCACCATTACGGGTGATGCCGCGACCCCGGAACAGATGAAACGCAACCACACGCTGCGCACGGGCGGCAAACCCAAAGGAAGGAGGACGTAGGACATGGAACTGCTTACCCGCAACAATTTCGAGAACTGGATGCAGAAAGTTATGGAACGGCTCGACCGTCAGGACGAGATGCTGCTCTCCATGCAGCCGTCCGGCAAAGCCCCGAACCCGATGGACGGGATCAGGCTTTTCGACAACCAAGACCTGTGCATGCTGCTCCAGATCAGCAAGCGCACCCTGCAACGCTACCGCAGCATCGGCGCATTGCCCTACAAGACGCTCGGCAAAAAGACCTATTACAGCGAGGCGGACGTGCTGACGTTCCTCTCCGAACATGTAAAGGACTTCCGCAAGGAAGATATAGCCTTCTACAAGGCTCGTATCCATAATTTCTTTCAAAAATAACCATTAAAACATTTTTCAGATGGCAAAGAAAAAAGACGAAAAGGACGTGCTGGTTGTCCGTGACGAGAAGACGGGCGAAATCAGCGTGGTAGCCGGGCTGAACGCCGACGGCTCCCCCAAGCGTATCCCCGCGAAAGCGGAGAACTCGCAGAGCTTCCTGCAATTCGACCGGCACGGCGACGTGCTGGACAACTTCTTCAAGAACTTCTTCCGCCAGTGCAAGGAACCCAGCCGCTTCGGTTTCTACCGTGTCGCGGCGGACCAAGCCGACAAACTGCTGGAGGTTATCAAGGACTTGCTGAAAGACCCCGACGGCAACAAGGAGATGCTTGCGCCCCACAAGGTGGACACCTCCGGCTACGAAAAGAAAGTACAGGAGGAGCAGTCCGCCGAAAAGCAGGAACAACCGGAACAGAAACAAGATGACGAACCTAAAAAACAGGAAGAAATGGAACAGAAAAACGAACAGAATCAGGAAAGCCCGCAACAGACGCAGGGCAACCGGGGCTACCAGCCCATCGACGAGAGCAAGATCAACTGGCAGGAGTTGGAGGAGAAATGGGGCGTGAAGCGCGACGACCTTGAAAAGTCGGGCGATCTTAACAGGATGCTCAACTACGGCAAGTCCGACTTGGTGAGGGTGTCGCCCAATTTCGGCGGAGAGGCTTTCGAACTGGACGCCCGCCTCTCCTTCAAGAAGGACGGCGAGGGCAATGTCAGCCTTGTGCCGCACTTCATCCGCAAGGAGCAGAAGCTCGACGAGTATAAGGAACACAAGTTCTCCGACGATGACCGGAAGAACCTGCGCGAAACGGGCAACCTCGGCAGGGTCGTGGACCTCGTGGACAGGGGAACGGGCGAGATCATCCCCTCGTTCGTCAGCATCGACCGCAAGACGAACGAAATCACGGATGTCCCGGCAAACAAGGTGCGCATACCGGAGCGCATCGGCAAGACGGAAATCACCAAGCAGGAGCAGGACATGCTGCGTGCCGGGCTGCCCGTGCGTGACAAGCTCATCGAGCGCAAGGACGGCAGGAAGTTCGTCACCACCCTGCAAGTGAACGTGGAGCAGCGCGGCGTGGAGTTCGTGCCGGGAACCGGCAGGTCGCCCCGTGCCGTCCAGACGCAGGAAACGAAGAACAACCCCGCACAGGGACAGGCGCAGGGTACGGAGAATGCCGCCAACACGCAGAAGGAGCAACGCCGCAACACGTGGACTAACGCCGACGGCAGCATCCGACCCATCAGCAAATGGAGCGGCGTGGACTTCACCGAGCAGCAGAAAGCCGACTACGTGGCTGGCAAAGCCGTGAAATTAGAGAACGTGACCGACAAGCAAGGCTTCCACGCCACGATGTACATCAAGTTCAATCCGGAGAAGGGACGCCCGTACCGCTACGACACCAACCCCGACAACGCTCAGAAGGTCGCCCCGTCCAACGAGAGCCGCACGCAGGTGGCGGTGAACAGCGAGGGCAAGACCAACGAGGCTACCAAGAACCTGAAAGAACCGTTGCGGAAGGGACAGACCGCCCCGAAGGACACCGCACAGCAACAGCAGCAGGAGAAGCCGCAGAAAAGAAACAATAAGGGCATGAAGATGTAATCCGGTGTCCGCCACTAAATCCGAAGTACCATTTGTAAAATTCAAAACGACAGAAGAATATGAAGACAATCATTGCAGAAAAGCCGTCTGTGGCACGTGAGATCGCCCGTATCGTGGGCGCGACAAAGAGAGAGGAAGGATATTTCGAGGGAGGCGGCTACGCCGTGACATGGGCGTTCGGACACCTCGTGCAGCTTGCCATGCCCGACGGCTACGGCATACGCGGCTTCGTCCGTGACAACCTGCCCGTCATCCCCGACACCTTCACGCTCGTCCCCCGCCAGACCAAGACGGAGAAGGGTTACAAGCCTGACAGCGGTGTGGCGGCGCAGATAAAGGTTATCGCCACCCTGTTCAACAGGAGCGAACAAATCATCGTGGCGACCGATGCAGGGCGTGAGGGTGAGCTTATCTTCCGATACCTCTACCATTATATCGGATGCACCACCCCGTTTGTGCGCCTTTGGATAAGCTCGCTTACCGACAAGGCTATCCGCGAGGGGCTGCGCAACCTCGAAGCGGGCGGCAAATACGACAATCTCTATCTTGCCGCCAAAGCGCGGAGCGAATCAGACTGGCTCGTGGGCATCAACGGCACGCAGGCACTCTCCATCGCCGCCGGACACGGCACATATTCCATCGGACGGGTGCAGACACCTACATTGGCAATGGTGTGCGCACGCTATTGGGAGAACCGCCGCTTCACACCCGAAGCCTTTTGGCAGCTCCATATCGCAACGGACGGCTGCGACGAAGGAACAGTGAAGTTTTCCTCTTCCGAAAAGTGGAAAGAGAAAGAGCCTGCGACGGAACTGTATGATAAGGTGAAGTCGGCAGGCACAGCCACCGTCACGAAAGCCGAACGCAAGGAGAAGACGGAGGAAACACCGCTCCTGTACGACCTGACGACGCTCCAGAAGGAAGCCAACGCCAAGCACGGCTTCACGGCGGAACAGACGCTTGAAATCGCGCAGAAGCTCTATGAGAAGAAGCTCATCACCTATCCGCGAACCGGAAGCCGCTACATACCCGAAGACATGTTCGCTGAAATCCCCAAGCTGCTCGCCTTCATCGGGGCTTTGCCCGAATGGAAAGGCAAGGTGCAGCCGAAAGCGCAGCCGACACGCCGCAGTGTGGACGGCGGCAAGGTGACGGACCACCACGCCCTGCTCGTCACTGGCGAGAAGCCGCTGTTCCTCTCCAAAGAGGACAGCACCATTTATCAGATGGTTGCCGGGCGCATGATTGAGGCTTTCTCCGAGAAATGCGTCAAGGACACCGCCACCGTCACGGCGGAATGTGCCGGAGTGGAGTTCACGGTGAAAGGCAGCATCATCAGGCAAGCCGGATGGCGTGCCGTCTATGGCGGGGAGGACAAGGAAGAAACCGCCATCCCCGATTGGCGGGAAGGCGACACGCTGACGCTGAAAGGCTGCTCCATCACGGAGGGCAAGACCAAACCCAAACCGCTGCATACCGAAGCGACACTGTTGTCGGCAATGGAAACGGCGGGCAAGGACATAGAGGACGACGCATTGCGTCAGGCTTTGAAGGACTGCGGCATCGGCACGCCCGCCACCCGTGCCGCCATCATCGAAACGCTCTTCAAGCGCGGCTACATGGAACGCTGCAAGAAATCGCTTGTGCCGACAGAAAAAGGGCTTGCCCTCTACTCGGTCGTGAAGACGATGCGCATCGCCGACGTAGCCATGACGGGCGAATGGGAGAAGAATCTGGCACGCATCGAGCGCGGGGAACTGCCCGCTGACACCTTCCGCAGGGAGATAGAGGCGTACACACGTGAAATCACCTCCGAACTGCTCTCGTGCGACAAACTGTTCTCCCGCAGGGATTCCGGCTGCAAGTGTCCCAAGTGCGGGACGGGCAGCATGCAGTTCTACGGCAAGGTGGTACGCTGCGACAACGCGGAGTGCGGGCTGCCCGTGTTCCGCCTGAAGGCGAACCGCACCCTTTCCGACGACGAGATCAAAGAGCTGCTCACCGACGGGCATACGAAGCTGCTCAAAGGCTTCAAAAGCAAACAGGGCAAGAGCTTTGATGCCATAGTCGCCTTTGACGGGGACTATAACACGACTTTCGTGTTCCCCGAAAGGAAAACGAGCAGGAAATTTTCAGGACGGAAGAAATAGTATTACCTTTGCCACTGGTTCAGAGTAATGAATTGTTCTTCGATACCGGATTACACTCATACTTTGGATTTAGTGGTGGCACTCGGAGGGATACCGAGTGCCTTTTCTTTCTCCTTTCCAGACGATTATCCACGTCATTACCAATCCACTAAATTCCAAAGTAATGAACAACAAGAAGAAAAACGAGGGTCAGACCGACTTTTCCTATTACGGTCTGTACCTGCTGGACTACCTCCGCACGAACAGGTTTGAACAGGCTTCCGATGATGCCTTCATCCGGGAACGTGCCGACCGTGCCGCCGAAACGTATGAGCGTGCGCGGCTCGAAGGCTATCCGTCCGAGGGGGCGCAGGAGTTGGCGATGGACACGCTCCTGCGTGGTCTTCGCTATTCCAAGTACGCCATCCTCCGCGAAGTCGTGGAAAACGAGTTTGCCGACGAAGTGCCGGAAAAGAAACGCGAAGCCTTCATCCGAAAGCTGCTGCCGCCTGTCGGCAACGTATTCTCCGCCTATGATCTTTCGGACGACAACTTCGCCCTGTCGCCCGAATACGACCTGCTCTACACGGAGCTGACGGGAGCCGTCGTCCTTTATATCGGGGAATATGGCGTTTAACCGCAAACAACGGCTGCGGGACAACATCGAGGCGATACGGACGGCATTCATCCTTGACAGGGAACGGAGGACGGCAACCGCCGAGGAACAAGCCATACTTCGGAAGTATTGCGGTTTCGGCGGGTTGAAGTGCATACTGAACCCGGCAAAGGAACTGACGGATGCCGTGCATTGGGCGAAATCGGACCTCGAACTGTTTGCCCCTACGGTGGAACTGCACAGGCTGGTGCGTGAAAACAGCAAGGACGATACGGAGTACAAGCGGTACGCGGATGCCATGAAGCAGTCCGTGCTGACCGCATTCTACACACCGCCGGAGATAACCGGCACGATTGCGGAGGCTCTGCATGAACACGGCATACGTCCCGACCGTGTGTTGGAGCCGTCGGCGGGCGTGGGCGCATTCGTGGATGCCGTGCTGGAAAACAAGCCGGACGCGGACATCATGGCTTTCGAGAAAGACCTGATGACGGGCAAGATATTGGGACACCTGCATCCCGACCAAAAGGTAAGGGTGCAGGGATTCGAGAAGATAGAGAAGCCCTTCACGGATTATTTCGACCTTGCCATCTCGAACATCCCGTTCGGCGACGTGGCTGTGTTCGACCCGGAGTTTACAGGAAGCCAAGACCCGGCAAGGCGTTCCGCACCGAAGGCAATACACAACTACTTCTTCCTGAAAAGCCTTGACGCTGTGCGTGAGGGCGGCATCGTGGCGTTCATCACCTCGCAGGGGGTGCTGGACGCACCGTCCAACGCACCCATACGCGAGTATATGATGCGTAATGCCAATCTGGTGGGTGTCGCACGCCTGCCGAACAATCTCTTCACGGACAACGCGGGTACGGAGGTGGGCAGCGACCTGATTATCCTGCAAAAGAACAGCGGAAAGAACGGGGAACTGTACTACAACGAGAAACTTTTCATGCAGACCGAACAGACGCCCATCGGCACTTCGGTGAACGGGTATGTATGGAGCATCAGCTCTCTTTCCAATACGGATTTAATCAGAGGCACAGACCCTTACGGGAAACCTGCCTATCAACTCCTGCACCGGGGCGGCATCGGGCAAATGGCGGAGGACTTGCGGGAACATCTGAAAATCGAGTTGCATCAGTTTGACAAAGAACTGTATGAAATGTACAGCCTGCATCCGGCACAGGGGAAAAGCACGGTTACGGAAACCATTTCCATACCAGTTGTCACTCCTGAGATACAGCCACGTAATGAAATGGCAGCCAAGCCCGAAGCGGTAACACCGCAGCCGGAGGAAGAAAAGCCGGAGATAGAGCCGCACCGTCCCGATTATTCGGAGGGCGTGCAGCTCTCCCTGCTCGACCTCTGGGGCATGACCGAGGAGGTACGCAAGCAGGAAGCACCCTCCAAGAAGAAAAAGACGGCGAAAAAGGAAAGCCCGGCAAGACGTATGCCTCCCAAACCGCAGGCGCAGGTTACGCCGAAGGTTACGACCGCACCGCCACAGCCGTCTGCCGCACCACCGACGGAGAACAGGGACAGCCAAGAAACAAAGCCGGTGAGTGTCGCAGCCAAAGCCGATCCGGATGATATTTACGCCACTTTGGATTGGGATACCAACCCGCCCATCAACGGCTTCTATGAAATGATGATGGACCTCACGCCGGAGCGACGCAAGGAGCTTCGCAGGCTGGCGGCACAGCATCAGGAGAAACGGCAGCATGTCCCGGACGTGAAAGCCGCACCGGAGCAGGAAACACGGCAACCCGAAACGCAGCCGGAAGTTGCCGCCACTCCTGCCGCTCACGCAACGGAAACGGCTGCAACCTCCCTTTTCCCCGAAATGGAAGCGGAAAAACCGGAGGAGGAACCTCTCGACCTTTCTCCCCGTCCGTTCAACGGCATGCTGGAGCCGCACTATCGTGACGGCTCTATGGTACTGGATGCTTCACGCAATCTCGGTTATTTGAAAGACCTCACGCCTTACGGCGCGACATTCCAACCGCTTGACCTGACTGGCTACCAGAAGGAGAAAGCGATGTTGTATGTGTCACTCCGTGATTCATACGAGCGGCTTTACCGCTACGAGGCGGAGTATCACGATGAAGGGTCTGCACAACGCATAGCGTTGAACACCTGCTACGATGAGTTTGTCATGCGCTACGGCAACCTCAATGCCAAGCAGAACGTGAAACTGTTGATGATGGATGCCGCCGGGCGCGACATCCTTTCGTTGGAACGTGCGGAAGACGGCAGGTTCGTCAAGGCGGACATCTTCGAGCGTCCCGTTTCCTTCTCGGTGGAGAGCCATGCCAACGTAAGCTCTCCCGAAGAGGCACTCTCCGCATCGCTCAACAAGTTCGGCACGGTCAATCTCGACTATATGCGGGAGATAACCGACAGCACGGAAGAGGGATTGCTTGACGCCCTCAAAGGACGCATCTTCTACAACCCGCTCGTAACCGGTTACGAGATAAAGGACAGGTTCATCGCCGGGAACGTGATAGAGAAGGCGGAGCGCATCAAGGCATGGATGGGTGACAACCCAGAAAACGGGCGTATGCCGGAAGTGAAGCAGGCGTTGTTGGCTCTGAAAGAAGCCGAGCCGCCGCGCATCGCCTTCGAGGACCTCGACTTCAATTTCGGGGAACGCTGGATTCCGACGGGCGTGTACGCCGCCTACATGAGCCATCTTTTCGACACGGACGTGAAAATCGCCTACTCCGCAAGCATGGACGAGTATTCGGTGGCGTGCGGCTACCGCACCATGAAAATCACGGACGAGTTTTTAGTGAAGGGCTATTACCGGAACTATGACGGTATGCACCTGTTGAAACACGCCCTGCACAACACCTGCCCCGACATGATGAAGTCCATCGGCAAGGATGAGCATGGCAATGACATCAAGGTGCGCGACAGCGAGGGCATACAGCTCGCCAACGCCAAGATTGACGAAATCCGTAACGGGTTCTCGGAATGGCTGGAAGAGCAGTCGCCGCAGTTCAAGGAACGGCTGACGACAATGTACAACCGCAAGTTCAACTGTTTCGTGCGACCGAAGTATGACGGTTCGCACCAGACGTTTCCCGACCTCAATCTGAAAGGATTGGCAAGCCGGGGTATTCAAAGCGTTTATCCGTCGCAGAAGGATTGCGTCTGGATGATAAAACAGAACGGAGGCGGGATCTGTGACCACGAAGTTGGAACAGGTAAAACACTGATAATGTGTATTGCAGCGCATGAAATGAAGCGTCTGAACTTGGCGCACAAGCCGATGATTATCGGCTTGAAGGCGAACGTGGCGGAGATAGTAGCCACTTATCAGGCGGCATATCCTAATGCGAGGATTCTCTACGCTTCGGAAAAGGATTTCTCGACTGCCAACCGCGTGCGTTTTTTCAACAACATCAAGAACAACGACTACGATTGCGTCATCATGTCGCACGACCAGTTCGGCAAGATACCACAGTCGCCGGAGTTGCAACAGCGCATCCTGCAAGCGGAGCTTGACACGGTGGAGGAAAACCTTGAAGTGCTGCGGCAGCAGGGCAAGAACGTGTCGCGGGCGATGCTGAAAGGATTGGAGAAACGCAAGCACAACCTTGTGGCGAAGTTGGAGAAAGTGGAACACGCCATCAAATCCCGCACGGATGACGTAGTGGACTTCAAGCAGATGGGCATCGACCACATCTTCATTGACGAGAGCCACCAATTCAAGAACTTGACTTTCAACACCCGGCATGACCGTGTGGCGGGGTTGGGAAACTCGGAAGGAAGCCAGAAAGCCCTGAATATGCTTTTTGCCATACGAACTATACAGGAGCGCACGGACAAGGACTTGGGGGCTACGTTCCTGTCCGGCACAACCATTTCCAACAGTCTGACGGAATTGTACCTGCTCTTCAAGTATCTGCGTCCGAAGGAATTGGAAAGGCAGGATATCCGATGCTTCGACGCATGGGCGGCAATTTTCGCCAAAAAGACAACCGACTTCGAGTTCAACGTGACGAACAATGTGGTTCAGAAGGAGCGTTTCCGATATTTCATCAAAGTGCCGGAGCTTGCCGCCTTCTACAACGAGATTACCGATTACCGCACGGCGGAGGACGTGGGTGTGGATCGTCCGCGTAAGAACGAGATACTGCATCACATACCTCCCACGCCCGACCAAGAGTATTTCATCAAACAGCTGATGCAGTTCGCCAAGACGGGTGACGCCACGCTGCTGGGCAGACCGCCCCTGTCGGAAACGGAGGAGAAGGCGAAGATGCTTATCGCCACCGATTACGCGCGGAAGATGGCTCTCGACATGCGCATGATAGACCCGCATTATGAGGACCACCCCGACAACAAGGCTTCCCACTGCGCCAAGACGATTGCGGAGTATTACCACAAATACGACGCGCAGAAAGGCACGCAGTTCGTGTTCTCGGATCTGGGAACATACCAGCCGGGCGACGGATGGAACGTGTACAGCGAGATAAAGCGGAAGCTGACGGAGGACTACGGCATCCCGGCAAGCGAGGTGCGCTTCATTCAGGAGTGCAAGACCGACAAGGCACGCAAGGGGGTGATAGACGCCATGAACGCCGGAACGGTGCGCGTGCTGTTCGGTTCCACTTCCATGCTCGGAACGGGTGTGAACGCGCAGAAACGGTGTGTCGCAATCCATCATTTGGATACGCCGTGGCGTCCATCCGACCTGCAACAGCGTGACGGACGCGGAGTTAGGGCGGGCAACGAGATTGCCAAGCGTTTTGCCGGGAACAATGTGGATGTCATCATCTACGCGGTGGAAAAGTCGTTGGACAGCTACAAGTTCAACCTGCTGCACTGCAAGCAGACGTTCATCTCGCAGCTCAAAAGCGGGGCGATGGGCGCACGTACCATCGATGAGGGGGCTATGGACGAGAAATCGGGCATGAACTTCTCGGAGTACATGGCGTTGCTCTCCGGCAATACCGACCTTTTGGACAAGGCGAAACTGGAGAAGCGTATCGCATCGCTTGAAGGGGAACGCAAGTCGTTCAACAAGGGCAAGCGCGATTCGGAGTTCAAGCTGGAAGCCAAGACGGGGGAACTGCGCAACAACACGGCTGTCATCGAAGCCATGACGGAGGACTGGAACCGTTTTCTTTCCGTTGTGCAGACTGATAAGGAAGGTAGTCGCCTTAATATTGTCAAGGTGGACGGCGTGGATTCAACCGACGAAAAAGTTATTGGAAAGCGTTTGCAGGAGATAGCCAAGAACGCCACGACGGGCGGTTTGTACAAGCCTGTCGGGGAGATTTACGGTTTCCCGATAATGGTGGTCAGCGAGAGGATACTCAAAGAGGGGCTGGAATTTACCGACAATCGCTTCGTGGTGGAAGGGAATTACAAATACACCTATAACAACGGGCATCTGGCGATGGCTGACCCGGTAGCCGCCGCACGTAATTTCCTGAATGCATTGGAGAGGATTCCGTCCATCATCGACCAGTATAAGGCGAAGAACGAGGTGCTGGAAAAGGAGGTTCCGCAGTTGCAGGAGATAGCGGGCAAGGTGTGGAAGAAAGAGGACGAACTGAAACAGTTGAAGTCCGAACTTGCCGCGCTTGACCGCAAGATACAGTTGGAGCTTGCGCCGCCCGCGCAGGAAGTCACCGAAAAAGAAAAGAACGGGCAGGAGATCAAGCCAGATGCGGAAGGTGTACGGAGCATATCGCCACAACAAACCGATGATGTCCCGCAGATTCGCAGCCCGATGGATAAACGAAGTCCGTCTGGCAATTTCATTGCCAATCATATCATTATCGGGCGTCCGGGTTTTCAGTTTAAGGATGAAAACCGATCGAAAGGGATAAAAATTTAAAATTATGAATTTTATATAAAATATTAATAGGGGCTATCCAAAAGGTCTAAAAGTAAATCTTATCCCCTCTGCAAGTATCTGTAGAAGAGTGATTGCAAGAATTTCTTTCTTTTTGGGCAGCCTCTATTAAATTTATTTATTCTTTCTTGATTTATGTTTATAAACATTATACCAAAAACATTCCAACTAACCTTGTTTATGTTTTGTCAGCCACCATTTGCACAACCATATTTGACTCCCAAAGAGAGTGAATTCGATAAGATAACTTGCTGCATACCCACAATAAGGGGCTAAATAGAATACGAATGGGAAATAGATAACAGTACCGACAACAGATTGCGTTATGTAGTTGGTTAAACTCATTTTACCATAAAGCTGTAATGTGGAAACCGCTTTTTTGACACGTTCCTTATGACACAATAATATGAACGAGAATATTTCTACAGAATCATCAGTAAAACAGAAAAAAATACTAATTTTGTTTTTGATGATCATTTCAAAAGGAATTAGAAAAAATGTCTAATTCTAACTTATAGAGGAAAAAGCAACAATTAAATATTAAAGAATAAAAGATACGAAAAATATGACGCCAAAAGAGATACTACAAGAATGGATTGACTGCTTCAACGCCGCCGATGCAGTCGCTTTGGCAAACTTATACGCTCAGGATGCCATAAACCATCAAGTCGCAAACACCCCGGTTATAGGAAAAACAGCTATCCATAAAATGTTTGTAAATGAATTTGCAACCTCAAAAATGGTTTGTATTGTTGAGCATATATTCGAGGATGGAGAATGGGCTATCATGGAATGGAAAGATCCGCTCGGGTTGCGAGGATGCGGATTCTTCCATGTGCAAAACGATAAAATCGTTTTCCAAAGAGGTTATTGGGATAAGCTCAGCTTTCTCAAACAGCACGGTTTAACCGTAGAGAATAGTGATAAAAATCCAAACACATAACACCGTCCGATATGGGAATCATCATTCATTCTTTAGAGTCCGTTTCTTTCAAAGATTTGTATGCGGCATTCTCATCCGCATTCAAAGATTATGATTTCTCTTTGAATGCGGATGAATTGCGACGCATGCTCGACCGACGAGGATACAATCCACAACTATCTTTCGGAGCATTTTTCGAAGGACGGCTGATTTCTTTTGTGTTTAACGGAACAGGCATGTACAACAACATCTTGACGGCCTATGACACAGGGACGGGAACCGTACCTTCATTCCGGGGATTACACCTAACCCAAAAAATATTCACTTTCAGCCTCGAATTGATATATCAACAAGGAGTTCGGCAATATGTACTGGAAGTTTTGCAACACAATCACAAAGCAATAAAAATATATCGCAAATTAGGCTTTGAAACACAGAGAAATTTCAACTACTACTCTGCCAAACTGAGCGATATTGTTCCTGTATTGCAAGTAAACCATACCGCATGTCGCATACTCCCATCGGATTTAAAAAACTGCCTTAACCAAACGGCCTGGTTCGATTTTCATCCTTCATGGCAAAATGACAGGGCTTCACTGGAACGCGGAATCGACAATTTGGACATATTGGGAGCTTATGAAAGAGAAGAACTTGTCGGATTTGTTATCTTTGAACCGGCATCAGGCGATATTTCATCCCTCGCAGTTGCAAAAGATTACCGGCGTAAAGGAATAGGTAAGTCCTTGCTTAAAAGTGCTGTCAGTCATTTTCAAAGCGATGTACTCAAATTTACTAATGTTGATTGCGATTGTGAATCAGTCACTGGTTTCTTGTCATCATTAGGACTTACCCCAAAAGGACAACAGTTTGAAATGGTCAGAAAAATTTAACCTACATTTATATGAATAGCCCTCATCATCAAATAACGGTTCTCAGCTATACGCAGGCAGGGATTTTAACCACTGAACTTCCTACGAAGAACTGAACTTTAAATTTACCACTTAACTGTCCTACGAAGCACGAAAGCCCTGCTTGCGTATAGGTGATGTTATGCGGTCGGTTTTCATTTTCTCTTCTTTCTCGTTAATTTGTCAAGCAAAGTTACTAAATTTGCAGTCAAGCAATTTCAATTTTTGAATTATGTATTTCAGCAGACCTTGGACTTCTATCTAAGTGATAGGCAGTCCTGAAAATTCCAATCTCTTTTAGGTCAAGACAATTAGTCTATGGGTTTCGTGTACCGACTTTTTTGTAAAGGCGTTACGTTGTCATAGTTGCTCTGTCGGGTAATACTGTCTATTCACTTCTCCACGATTTGAATTCAAGTATTCACCTGTAAGAAGTTACTAAACCTGTTGGCGGAATTAATTTAGTGCATACTTAATTCTGCCAATGGGCTTGTCGTTAATGAAGTTTACGTATTGC
>NZ_JADNBB010000054.1 GCF_015550595.1 Parabacteroides goldsteinii | reverse complement strand
GTAAATCCAAAAAGAAAAATTATATTTGTAGTGATTTTCCTAGAATATGAACCAGACAGAGTTTAAATTACACTCCCGCGACACCTTGTTTAATATCAATGTGTCGCTTTTGTAAATAATGTAGTTGACTTGTTTTTTCTTCAAAATTTGAACAACAAGCATTTGAGAAATTAGAGATATCGATTCTTCAATCAACACAAGCACCAAATTAATTTCTGAAGTTGCAAATAGTCCAAAAAGATGATTACTGACATCCCTTTCATTGTCTGTTTATATACAACGAAAGCTGATTCGTCACATTATCTTATTCGTTAGGCTCCAAGAGACCTGCATCCTTAGCAGCTTGATAAAGAGCCGAAAATCTCTCGATTCCTTTCTGAGTGTGGTTCCAAGCAACCCATCCATTCTGTTTACGAATCTTAGATATATCAATCTCTGCCATTTTGAGAATGGATTCAATCTTATTATCAAGTTCAGGCATAATATCGGTTTTATATGCATTGTATTGAAAACCCCAATATGGGTACTTATCGCCTGAATCGCTACCATCCCAAATGCCAAGCCAAACATCGTTATTTAGTTTAATTCCAAAAGAATGGTCATCACTACTAAGTTTTATACCTAATATTGATTCTGTTTGTTTTTGCCATTCTAGCACAGTGTTGTGCCAATGTTCCATCTTTATCTCATCTCTTACATTATCAATTGCATTCAGTAAATCTTCTGCTTTTGCTCTCTGATTTTCGAGGGCATTCATTTGTTCTTCAAAAGAATTACCTTCAAGATGAAGTTCTTTTAATATTATGTTTTTTATTTCGTTATTCATAATTTTATCTAATGGTGATATGTGAAACTTTTGTTCTAAAAAATCTATGTATTGGTCTAATGCACTGGACACATGCGGTTCGTTATCAATGGTAATTTTGCGAAGCCAATCCATTACATCGTATTTGTACGAACGTACAGAATAATGGTCTGCTCCGATATCATCAAATACATTATTCTTTTTATTCTCATCACATAGGGATTCGTCAGAAGGGGTCGCTTGGTCTGTTGGATTTAGATAAACCACATATATTTGATCAATCTTGTATCCATATTTATCCATTCCAATTTCGTGAACGTATCTATATACTTGGTTCATTTGTTCATCAGCTCCATTTACCTTGTTTTCAACGATTACGAAAATATCTTTTCCTTTTAAGGCAACATCAACACGATCTTTTTCAGCTGTTACTTTCAAATGACCTGACTTAATACCCAAAAACTCCTCTAAAAAAGACATTTGGATTTGAGAATGTTTGAGCATATTGGCGAGTATGAGACTGTGACCCGTTTCCTTGAATGAACCGTGACATGCAGCTTCTATAACATTAAGATGAAAGGGTCTCCTTTCCTTATGTTTTGCAATTATTTCTGCAACTTGATTAGATAGCTGAATTCCTTCAGTGTAGCAATCAAGTCTGCATTGGAATAAGCGGTTTGAAAGTTTTAATGTTTCTATCATAGGGCTTCTCCATCCATATTTTTAACAACACCCATAAATAACAGCTGACCTAACTCACCTTTGATAGCAAAACCGAAAGGTTTATTCAGTACCATTGTAAAAGGCTGTGACATATCTAAAGGAGGAGGACATCCCACTTCACATTCAGCCATTGTCACGGCAGCAGCTTCTGTACCTTCTTCCTCTACTTTAATTACGCATTGTTGCTTTATCTCACTGATATATGCAGGCTTATCCGTGATATATGGTAATGAATCATCTGATTCAAAAATGTCTTTAAGCCCAAGCTCTGATAAAATATCTTTGAATGAAAAAGTGTTATCAAAGCCAAAGCGAGGCATATAAAGTTGTACGTCGCTATCTTCTAAATCAATGTCCAACCAGCCAGTATTAGACATAATATTCTCAATGCATCTATCCCCCTTTGGAAGAGTGAGCACCATGCTATACTCGCTGTTCTTATATGGTAAGTTGATAACCTGATACTCATCAGTTTCTTCATATTTTGCTCCTTCAATTTCCTGATACATCATAGCTACTTCAGACTCAGTACCATCAGAATTGTGGAAAGTATCTAACTCTGTGAAGTCAAGGTCAAACGGATTCTCCCACTTTCCATTCAGGTAGATAGCATCCAATACCAGCATAAGTGCATCCTCGCTCAGTTCTGTATCGAGTTTATTTATCATTTGGTTCGTGTTATCCGAAACCCACTTATCTATCCACAACTTTGTCTTCGTTTTTTGATAAAAGTTAGCATTATGGGCTTCTGCGTCATACTCATCCTCAATAGTTTTCAGGTAATCTTCTTTGATGACACCTAACTTCATATTGTACCAAATGCTTGCTGCATGTTCCAACTTGAAGTCTTCACAATCATAGGGAAAAATCGAACAATTGAAGTTTGTAATCAGTTTGTTGACCTCATTATAGATGTTACTTCTCTCATCCATACCTTCGCGAAGCATTTCCAGCATACAGCATAGTCCGGCCGGTGAAAAAACGAAATTTCCACCATTCTTAACAAAGAGTTCCTTTGCTATAGTTGCTGCAAAATCATAAGATGAGTATGGCATTGGTTCACCCATCAATTGTTCTGGAATTATTCCCGTCTCTGCAACAGTAATTGTTTCGGACTCATTAAGAGCAGGCATACCTGCTGTAACAAATTCTTCTAAAGTCTCTGAGTTAACAGGTTCTATCGAGAATACTTGACGTAATTCATCCTCGCTCATCAATCCTTCGATGACTACAGGTTTCCCTTGTTGTTCTCGATTGTCTATAGCATTCATAAGGTAATGTATATCAGACTCGCATTTGGGACAAGTCCCCGGACACTCACCCTTGTGTGGACACTCTTCAATTTCATAAGGAATCTCGTTTGCATCTGCAATGCGCTTACGAAGTTCCTTCAATGTTCTACAAATTCTTTTTCCCTTCTCCATATTAATGCCTTTTTATGATGTAAGTAAATTGTTCTATATCTGTAATACCCATCATTCGAAGATTCTGTATGCTGTTTTCAACATCTGACTCCGTATTGAACTCAGGTATCAGTGGTACTCTGACCGTAATTTTTGCCTTGTTGTCAATTAAGTGCTGAAGGTTCTTTATGACCAATTCATTGTCACATTCTGTATATGCCTTGTATATTTCGGAGTTCATATCTTTGATGTCCACAATCCAGTGGTCTATGATACGCTCTGTTGCATTAACGAATGCCTCTGGAACATTCAGCGATGTTTCGATATTTATTTTCCAGTTCTTGCCGTTATCCATGCAATGTTTCTTGAAAAGAAGAATCATTTTGCATGAGATTAAAGGTTCTCCACCGCCAAAGGTCACGCCACCACCTGTTGCCCTAAAATACAAATCATCCTTTTTGATTTCCTTGAATAGTCCTTCGGGAGAGAACTTTTTCCATACACCATCGGGTGATAGAGCTTGTGGATTAAGACAATACTTACAGTTTAATGGACAATTGTGAAATGCTACAAGTGTTGTTACACCTGCACCATCCACACCGATTCGATGTCTGCTGAGTCCTATGAGTTTTGATATCTCCATATACCTTTTATGATTATAAATATCATGGCAGCTATTAACTTTATCCACAACAAAACAGTTGATTTGGATTTATCTAAATGCATAGCATTGTTCGTGAATATCATACTCCTCATACTCATAATAACGAGCTTGCAATTCACCAACTAATGTATGATACAAGGATTCAAAAGACTTGTGGTAGTAACAGTCATCATTTCCACAAAGCTCTTTAAGGTAGCCGGCAAAAGCATGACGAGCTGTGTTCTCGTAATCTTGATAACGAGGGTCGGACATCTTTTCGTCGATGTTTTCGCGCAAGTCTTTATAGAAATCCACACCTCGAATGGAAAGGTAGCCAAAGTGATAGAGCTTTGTTCTGCTGTCAATATCACTAAACTCTGACGCAAAGCCATCGAGATATGTGCGTGGAGATAGAGGCAGTTGTAGTCCATCGAAACCCTCAAAGGCACGCTCATGAACTATGTTTGTTGGTTTAATCTTAATCATATACGTTGTTAAACTAAAGAATTAAATAACTATTTCTCCTGTTTCCACTTTTCTGATGAGACCTTCTCTATCATATTCAGGATTTCTCCAACAATATGATACCCTTCGTGAATGTTCAGCATGGAATTTTGTTACAACATTCTTAATATCAGCAGGTAGTTTCCCCATTCCAAAATCGTAAGCGGAAGCTGGTATTCTATGATAATATGCTCCTGCAATAGCACCTGTGATTGCTCCCATTGTGTCGGCATCCCCACCAAGAGAAATACATAGTTTTAACGCATCCTCATAGTCCTTGCTATCAAGGAAGGCTATGATAGATTCCGGCACTGTACATTGGCAACTACCATCGAATCCATAGGTGGGACGAATTTCATCGCAAGTTCTATTGAGGTCATAGCCAAAATTCTCACTTATATATTTACGAATATCTTCTTTGGTTGAACCGGTACGCGCCATGAAAATTGCAGCAGCCGTAGCCTGAGCACCTTTGATTCCCTCTGGATGATTGTGAGTAACTTCTGCCGACATCTTTGCTATATTCAAAGTTTCTTCCATGGTATTGAAGGCAAAACCTACGGCAGATACTCGCATTGCAGCACCATTCCCCCAGCTATTATATGGCTTAGGATTATCACTGTTCAACCAAAGAGAGAACATGCCTCCATAAGCCCCCATAGGATTAGGGTACTTGCGTCCCCATTCCTGCATCTTACGAACAAGGCCTATTTTAGTTAATTTCTTGTCATTCAAAATCCAGTCAGCCACCGCAATGGTCATGATAGTATCATCAGTAAAGTCCATACGGTTGTCATGCAGATTAATGTCAACTGACTTGTGTGAATTAAACTCGAAAATACTACCGGCGATGTCACCAAGAATGGCACTAATAAGCAGAGGATTATAATAGTTGTTCATTTTCCTCCTAGGTTCATCATTTTTCAACTTAACGTTTGTATAGTCTATGCTCTCATACCAAGAACGAAAAGTATCTGGTGTTTCGCACCATCCCCAATGGCAGAAACGATTGTATAGAATCGCTTTCATGGATATAGGTACACCGTCTTCTGCACAGAAGTCGCCAAGTCCTTCCTTTATGTAACTCATAGTTTCATTCTTGAGGTAATCATCCTCGTTAAAATGAAATCTAACCCAGCATTCCTCGTATTTATGACCTGCTTCTGCTCCGCAATCCTCAGGGATATTCTTACCATAATAGAAACAACGTTCAAGGTAAGGAGCCATCAGAATGTCATAGAAATCTTTTGGAAGATATACATTCATAACACCTAATGCTTGTTTGAACAATGGAGCAATCTCTTCGTCCTTAAAGCCAGCGATACCACAACCAATGCGAGTAACAAGAAAGTGAAAATCTGTGTGGCTCTTTGCGAATTCGATAAACTGATCAACGTAAGGTCTGATAGATTCTACACCACCATGCATAGTCGGAATGGCATAAGTCTTGCCTGTCATACCCACACCAACACCCCATACTGCACCAAATTTCATGTTGGCAACTCTCGCTGCACCGCCCATATGACGCCCCTCAAGATTACTGCCAAAGACAAAAATTTCATTTCGCTCTAATTGGTCTATTCTGCTCGAAGCAATGTTCGGGCAATCTGTTCTGTTTTTGCTCATATCAAATTCTATTTTGATTTTAAGGCTTCAATAACCATCTCATACTGATTCTGACCGATATTTTTCGCTGAAATTGTTTGGTTGCGATAATGTGCGCTTACTATCCATCTATCTCCTAGCGATTTGACAAAATCTTCTCCTAAAAACTTTTCCCATTCAGATACAGCTCTCATAAGCAAAAATCGTGCATTTGTATATTCAGCCAAGTATTTAATTACTTTTATGGTGTATTCTTGTGAGGGAAGGGTTTCCTTTGGGAGAGATTTAGATTTGGACGCATACGCACAACACTGGATAACCGCTACATTATCGAGCACCTTTTCCCAATTTTCTTCTTGATATGCATCCACACCTATACGTTTCAAGGCCTTATACCAATAACAATCACCAAGTATGCGTGAAGCCAATGATTCCCTTTGAGGTTTCATGTAAAGTATCGAATGCTTATCCTCTGTAATTTGTTTCGCATATTTTTCGCTAAACATATTGGCCAGATCTCTGTTCAGATAATCAATATATCCTGGGTTTAGTGATAAAATCACAACCTTAGCCTCCAGTATGTTAGCACTCCATGGCTCTGGTGGAATTTCAAGGATGAATTTGGTGTCTTCATTCCTTTGCCGACTGTTATGCAAGGTTAGCATTTCCAGTTCTCTCTCGTTAGGCCATACCAACTGTTTATCACACATAAATAGTTTTTTTCCACAAAACAAATCAGCAACCATAGGCCATTTGTTTTGTTTCAACAACTTGTCTTTAGCTTCTTCCTTGGTCATAATGAGTATTTTAGAAATCAAATGGATATTTACGCCATTCCTTTGAGGCGTTGGCTTTAGCGAATGCTTCTTCATCGAATGAATAAACGTATAACGTTCTCGGCGCAGGCATATCAGCCAACATATCTGGGGGCATCATGCAGCAGCAACGGTCATCCTCAACCTCTTTTTTGCTAAGAAAGCCCGAAGACTCCATCTTTCGCATGAAGTTACGCCGGTCATATTTCTTCTCATGGATAAGTTCGTATATTCGCTGTAGTTCGTCCATCTTAAACTCTTTATCCAACAATTTGAATGCAATAGGAGAAATCCGGAGCTTCTCCTGAAGCTTTTCTTTGGCCATTCTAATAATATCAGCATGGTCAAAAGCGAGAGAAGGGAGATGATTCCATTCATACCATTTGGCACGAGCTGCATCATCACCGGCAATAACCTCGAAATCATTTTTACTCACAAGGGCAAAGAAAGCAACTGTCAGAATGCGTTCACGAGGGTCACGATCAATAGCACTGAACACATGAAACTGTTCCAGATAAACATCGTTGATGTTCGTTTCTTCACTTAGTTCTCTTTTTGCACCTTCCTCTACGGTTTCATTTATATTAAGGAATCCTCCAGGTAAAGCCCATGATGCTTTGAATGGATTGATACCTCGTTCTATGAGAAGGATATTTATACTTGTACCATCAAAACCAAAGATTACGCTATCGGTGGTTACAGCAGGATGTGGATATTTATAGGTATACATAATGGCATCTTTTGTCAATTTCAAGTGCAAATATAATGCGTTATTTTGACGCAGACAAAAATATTAGCGTAAAAATGACGCAAGAGCGCAGTTTTTAACATTATGAATGTCAATTCATCTATAAATTTTATGAAAAGAGATTGATATTGCATACGAGACAATTATGCAAACATCAAGTTCGGATATATAATAACATTGTCAATCTATTTTTCATCATGAATTGATACTGCAAAAATAAATGATTGCTGGATTGATTAGTTATATAATAGACGTTTGCTAAAATTTTAAAGACACTAAAAATCCGATAGATATTTTCTTGTAAACATCTATATATCAGCACAAAAAGACGTTAAAATATTTGGCTATTTCGTTGACTTTTAGTACCTTTGTATGTAATATCTAATGATATATTTATGGATAGTATAATACTAATACTGCTTGGATACTATATACTCTCCAAACTTTTTGGTGGTGGTTCTAATAAAAAGAAAAAGAGACGCAGAAGGAAATCTACCTTTTGGGGCGATACCTCTACGTACTCCGATTACGATGCTTGGTCGCATAGTCATGGGCCAGACAATAAATTGTTCTGATTACGCTATGCCACGATAGCCATTAGCTTCGCAAGACACTCAGTTTTAGTCTCCTTTATGTAATCAAGCATAATTGTTGGGTTGATATACTTGTTTTTGTATTTGCAGGTCAAATGGAGATGTTCACTGGTGCTACGGCCTGTAGAACCTGATATTCCAACCACATTACCAGCAATCACATTGTCCTCTTTACGTACCAATACTTTGGAAAGATGGCAATAAGAAACTGTGTAGTTACCATGTTCAAGTACCACATAAATCCCCGAACGTTTATCTCTTCCTACTTTTTTCACACGACCAGCAAGCATACTATATACTTCGTCACCTTTCGTATGTAAGTCCATTCCGTTATGATTGGAAAGCTTACCTGTGAACGGATCATTTCTTGTTCCAAAACTCGAATTAACCTGAATATGCTTCAGTGGATACGACACACTGATATATTGGGATATCAACTTTTGGCGCATTCCTTCCAAATCAGAGGATGACATACTGCTTGTATCCCTCTCATTAGAGGGTTCAACTATAGCTGATTTACCACTTGGTATTTCAGTTATAGTTTCTATTTTATAAATGTTAGAGCCATTGCTCACTGTATGGAACTGAGCCTTGCAAAGTGAACACTGTAAGGCCAGTATAAAAAAGGATACTTTAGCTTTCATGCCGGCAAAAGTAGTTACAGATATTCTTAAAGTAAACTAATTCTATAATCATTGATATGCTATCTATGTGTTTATAACACACATTAAGCCTTTAAATTCTATTTTCATACTCAAACAACATTTTCCATTCTACTCTATCATAGAAGACTACTGCATTTCAGTATTTTACAAAATATATGCATATCAATTAATGGTTCAATATATTTTCTGAGTATGATTATGTAGTTCAAAAAGCCGATTTGAATTAATAATTATGAAAACAAGGCTTCATCATAACCAATAAATCGTTCTCAATGTATAGCCATACTAATTTTGCAAGAAAATATACGCAACACAAAATTAAATATGAGCGCAACAACATTTTCAGAACAGGAGATGCCTTATGACATCCTCAAGCAATTCGGACTTTCCGAAGAAATGATTACAGACCTCCCCGAACACGCCTTGAAAGCAATATATTCAGGTCGTCGTTCACCTGTATTACCTGTAAAAGTCACCAACGAAGAAGGTGACACCATCACTTGTTATACACGTTTCTGCCTTATGAGAAACGAAGAAGACAAAGTTGATATAATTTTTATTCCACAGCTTATTGAAAGTGACCTTAGCCAGTTCCCGGAAGAAAAGCAGAAGCAGTTAGAGGCAGGACATGCCGTAACTGATAACATGACCACCTCAGAAGGACATGAAGTGATGGCCTTTCATCAGATTGATTTTGAAACAGGCCAAGTATTGTCTGTTCCTACACCGGTTATCGGTCGTAATCTCCAACTTGTCACAGATCATTTCCATTTGAGCAATGCGGAACTCAACTGTCTCAGCAATGGAAAGCCACTCACTGTAAGCATAGAAGATGAACCTGTCACCATCGGTATTGATTTGGATGACATCACGGGTATCCGCATTACCAAAGGGGACGAACGGATGTGGATGTCACAACCTAAAAGGGAATGGGACAAGTTCAACTTCGGAATTTACGGTTGTTGGACAATGGATGACAATGGCAATCTTGACTATGTTCCTGAAGAAGAATACACCGATGAAATGTGGAAAGAGCTAAACCGCAAGGGAGAAGTTCAGAAAGCACAAGTAACACACAGAATGTAAAAACACATGGCAAAAGAGAAATACTACACAGAAGAAGAACTCGTCGAAAAAATACAGAACGGAGAGTTCGGTTGGCTGGATTATGTCAACCACCATTCACGAGAATGGAAAGAGGAATACAAGAACTATTGTGAAAGCCGAGGTAAGTCCATCAGCGATAACAGCGCATCAGAATTCATAGAGTTTAAGAATGGTCAGCTCGAAGAAGCGATGGAAAACGGAGAGGCATAATCCCTACACTCTATGTCAATCAGAAAAAATACAAATCCGCAATCACTTGACCTTTCCCCAGAACTACAAGATATACTGATAAGAAACGGGATGCAAGGACGTATCCATGCCAGCAGCAATGGCTTCCAGTTAGTGGTACAAGGTCATGATTCACCAGTGTTAAGCTACAACATCAGTGAAAGGCAGTTGCAGGCACTAACAGATTGGGGAACCAACTTCTCCAATAAGAAAGCCTACAACACTTTCACTTCCCTTGTGGCCAATGATTTCGATATGCCTAAGAACTTTGTCCATGCCAGAAATGCCAATGGACGTGTGGCTATGGGACTTCATGGTTATAGGATCGGTGTCGGTGAATACGGTCGCAACCCTACACCCTCTTTCCGTCAAGGATGGAAAGCCATGTGCATGGGTAGCCACGTTCCCTTCCTGGGATGGACTCCTCGCCAACAAGACGGTTTTCATCTTAGACGCATCAATGGCGGCCTTTATTATCCGGCAGGTGCACCTATGGTTTCCAATCGTACAGACGGAAGGATGAAACCCGGAGAACTCCAAAGTGGAGGCTACGGCTTTTACTATAAGGGGTCACAAGCAACCAGTCTACAACCAAGAGAGGATGTTCTGAGAGACCTTCAAACCGTTATCAAACCAGTTGAAGCAAAACCAAGAACAACTCAGCCAGCACAGTCGTACAAGGAAGTCATCACTTCACCTGTCTATTTCACCAATGAGAAATGGCAGGAAGTGCTGTCTTCCCATGGATTGATTATCGATGAGCAGAGCAAGACATTGAACGTGCAGTCCGCAGGATCACCGGCAGACCTACAGTATGACCTCAAGCCAGAGGAACTGGCAAAGCTTACAAGCAATTCTATCAAAGAAGTGCCTATTGCTGAACGTCTGGAAATACTGAATGGAATCTTGAAAGATGACTTTCAAAGCAGTATCACGATGGACACACTCAACAGTAAACAAAGTATTAATATTATGCTTACCGAAAAGGCACAGCAGGAAATCAACTATCAACTCGGTATTGGAGACCCTAAAGAACAAGCGCAAGAGGTCGAACAAAACATTATTCAAGAAGAACAGCTTTCTGTCCATCCTGAACTAGAACCACTACAAGAAGGTGGTGTAAGAATGGACGGAAATGATTTACAGTACATAGATGAAAACAAAGGATGGTATCGTGAAGGCCGGCATGGTCGTGAAGTATCAGTGGATGAAATTCGTGTCGAGCCTATTGCCAATCAATCCACCGAAGCTGCCAATAAAAAAGCGACAGAAGGGCAACAGACCGAGGGGAAATATCGCATGACAGCAGTCATTGATGGACAAGTCGTCAGTCATGAGATAACCCAAAAACAGTATGACAAATTCATGGCTTTTGATGACTATCACCGCATGAAACTTTTCTCCAAAGTATTCCCTGAAGTAGATATGAAAAGCAAAGGTGATGGTACCGGATTGGGTGTAAAAATCGGAGCCGCATTTTTGGCAGGTGCCACCGTTCTTAGTGAACTAGGCAGAGGGTTTCATGGACGACCAGCTCCAGAAGTTTACATGGAGCACCATCACCATGAAGGTACTGAACCTAGAGCATATTTCAAGCCAGGAGTAGATACACCAATGGACGTAGCTGCTCGAAACTTTGAAGCGGCAGCTAACACGGAAATGATGCACAGAGAGTTACATCACGGAATATAATTAACTATTACACAGTATATACTATAAATAGTAATAACTATTATACATATCTACTATATATAGTAAAAACGTAAATATGAGAAAACAAATGAGAGAAAAACGAGGCTATTGGTTTGAGGTGACAGTCAGTTATCTCAAACAGATGGAAGACGGCACGGATAAGAAAGCCAATGAAATCTACACTACCGATGCCGTCAGTTTCGGTGAGGCAGAGAACCGTACACTTAAAGAACTTAAAAACTTTGTTCGTGGCGGTGTTGAAATCAAAAATATCAATCCTGCACCTTACAAGGAGGTTTTCTTTAGTGATGACGAAAAAGATGACAAATGGTATAAAGCAAAACTGTCCTTTATCACACTTGATGAAGAGACTGGTCAAGAAAAACGTTCAAATGTGACTTATCTCGTGCAAGCAGAAAACTTGGAAAGTGCACTCAGCAATATGGAGAGCGTTATGGATAAAGGTAAGAACGAATATACCATGGCCAACATTGCAGAAACCAAAGTTATGGAAGTTTATGAACATTAAACCAAACGCCTATGTCTGAACTAAGTTATGACGATTTCAAACGACGAATCAACATACAGGACTTGTTGGTCGATGCCGGCTATCAGCTGAACAAGCGTGATGGCCTTAGGTATCCCTCCTATGTTCGAATGGGAAGTGACGGAAGACGTGTCCGAGGTGACAAATTCATTGTTACCGGTAATGGCCTTTGCTGTTTTCAACCACCCGAACAGAAGAATTACAATGTCATCAGTTTCATTAAAGAACATCCTCAATTATTCAGCGAATATAATCCGGGGATGAATTCTGATCGATTAGTAAACCTTGTCTGCAACAGGCTATTGAATAATCCTATTGCAGAGCGTACATCTGTAATAGCAGAAAGGGAACGTTCACACAAAGTCTTCAACATTAAGGATTATGAACGTCTGGATTTTCGATTGAACGACTGGGATTCGCAGAAAGCATTCTACCCTTATTTCAAAAATAGAGGTATTAAACTTGATACCCAAAAAGATTTTCACAATACCTTCTTTATTGCGGTAAGGAATGGTAGTAACGGCAAGCAATATGCTAATCTGTCATTCCCACTACAGCGACCAAATGCATTAGGAACATTTGTAGGATTAGAAGAGCGAAGCAGAGCCAATTCCCAAGGAAAGACCATCTATAAAGGTATGGCCGCAGGCAGTAATGCCACAGAAGGAATGTGGATAGCCAATTTATCTTGCGAACCGTTGGATAACGCAAAAAATGTTTATTGGTTTGAAAGTGCTTATGATGCACTTGCATACTACCAACTAAAGAAGGAACAGCTCATAGATTCTATTGGAGCATATGAAGACATGCTGAGTGAAGGTTCTTATAAAGGCGATGAAGAGATTCGTGAATTTAATCAGGAATTAAATGACTTGAAGAATAGTGTCTTTGTGAGCACAGGAGGCAATCCAAGTATTAATCAGTTCAAAGGTATGTTTGCAGAAACGAACCACGCAAATCATCATCTATGTTTTGACCGTGATATTGCAGGAAGAACATTTGCCATAAACTTTGCCTTGACAAGAGCCGACAAACCTTTCTGCTCACATATTGGTACACAGGGGCAATTGGTCGTAGTAGATGCAGGAAACACCGATAACCGCCATGAAGTAGATTTAAAGAACTTTCGTTTTGAAAATGTATTAAAAGAACTTGGCATTGAAAAACAAAGCCAATGGCATGAGATGGCAGATTATATGTACACCATGCGTCATAAAGAGGACATCCATTCAGGTGAACCAGAATGCTTGCCTTTTCATCTGCTTCATGATTATGCCAAATATGAAAGTCTGAGTGAAGAACTATATTCATCCAAACAAAGCGGTTTGGTATGCCAAGAAGAGTTGGAAGAACTCAATAATGACGCAAAATCTGCTTGGAAGGTCTATAAAGAAAATCTTGAAAAAGCGATTGAAGACTACCATTTCAACTCAGGAAGAACAATCTACGAGCCATGTGATGAACGCTACAAGGATTGGAATGACCAGCTTCTGGAGAAGAAACTCTACACAAATGAGGATATCATTGAATCCTGTATTGACGGAGCTGAAGGCGAATACACAGAGGTAAAGAACGACTATGAAGAATCCAAAAAGAAAGAGGAATCCGAGTCTGCTGACGAAGAACAAAAACATCATTTTCGAAGATAGCACATGATGCGACCACCGATACAACAATTCAGTACCATCTTTCTGCAACCGCATTGGATGCAGTTTGTAATCAACGAGCTTCCGACTATCGTGATAACCACTATGCTCTTCGTTGCAGGTGGCATAGACGAAATGCCATTTATGAAACTCTGCCTGATTGTAGCGGTTCTATTGGCATTAAGACTTCTGTACTCCTTCATTGATTTAAGAAGAATCGAATTCCGCATCAATGGTGAGCAACTGATTATGGAGCATGGCGTATTCACCCGAAAGTGTGATTACCTCGAACTATACCGCATTGTGGATTTCAATGAACATCGAACCATCATGCAACAAATCTGTGGTTTGAAAGCAGTAACAATCTATTCAGGCGATCGTAATACGCCCAAACTAGATGTCGTAGGGTTAAAGAATGACTTGGATCTGGTTTCCATAATCCGTGAACGAGTTGAATACAACAAACAAAGAAAGGGAATCTATGAAATTACAAATAGAATATAGTCTGAGGAAGAAATTTCTTACCGCAGGCCTCTTGATGCTATCCGTTCTGCCCATGCGAGCAGAATGGGTAGTCATGAATCCCGGTGAATGGATGGCATTGGCAGAAGGAAACGGACTGATAAACAAACAGATTCAGAACCAGACCAATGGTCAGTTGAAAACCGCAGTACTCCAAAATACCATGGCTGCCGAATACAACCAGATTAAGAAATGGGAACGTAAATACAGCGGTTACCTGCAAACAGCCAGTGGTTATGCATCAACACTGAAAGCAGGAACTACACTGTATCATGACGGTGTTCACATCTTCATTACATTAGGTCAGCTCAAGAAAGCCATCGAGAACAATCCGCAAGGAATCGTGGTTTCCATGTCGATGAACAATCTCTATATTGAAACGGCCACAGAACTTGTTTCCGTATTCACGATTCTCAAGGAAGGTATTGCGGCAGGTGGTCAACAGAATATGCTCACAGGAGCCGAACGTTCACAGATGCTGTGGACATTGCAGGATAAGCTATCCGATTTCAGCAAGAAACTTAGGCAATTATATCTCAGTGTCCGATACTACACCATGACAGATGTATGGAACAACGCAACAGCTGGAATGGTGGATAGAAGCAATTCCGAATGTGCCTCAATTGCTTTGGAAAGATGGAGAAGGTCAGCAAAAGTAGTTGCCCAATACTAATGAGGTCTGATGAAGAAAGTTTTGTTTCTCCTATTCATTCTTTGGGGCACCAATGAGATGAAAGCTCAGATTGACCCGACACTTGCAGGTATGATTTACGTCTATACGGATAAGGCCAAGGATGAACTCAATGCGCAGAAAAGAGCGATGCTTCTTGAAACTACTGGTCATCTTTGGTTCAAAGAGGAAGTTGAAGGAGCCACCGATATCCAAAAGAAGTTCAATTCCTACTTGGATAGTTTTCGTTCCATAGTGTCGTATTCCGCTCAAATCTACGGATTCTATCATGAGATAAGTTCCATGGCAAAAAACTTGGATGAGTTTGGCAACCAGCTGAACAAAGCACCCAGCAATGCGTTGGCTGTAGCCCTTTCCTCAAGAAGAAATGCCATCTATCGGGAATTGATATTGAACAGCGTAGAGATTGTAAATGATATACGTCAGGTATGCCTTAGCAATACCAAGATGACAGAGAAAGAAAGGCTGGAAATTGTCTTTGCCATCAGGCCGAAACTCAAGACTATGAATAAAAAACTCAAGCGACTGACCAGAGCCGTAAAGTACACATCTATGTCCGATATATGGGCTGATATTGAAGCTGGGGCGAGAGAGCCAGCTGATAAGAAAAAGATAACCAGAGAAGCGATGGAACGTTGGAAACGCAACGGACATCGTGGATTTTAACGTAAAATCTAAAAACAATATATATGGGATTTTGGAACGCAATAGTAAATGCTGCAAAGAATCAGACCGTCAGAAAAGCAGGTCGTTTCATGAGCTATCCATTAACACACCCAGGACAAACAGTACAAGGAGCAGGTGCTGCAACTAAAACAGCAGTCATAGGTGGTGGATTAGGTTATTTGGCATGGGAAAGCATTGCCAATGACAAGCCTGTTATTGAAACCGCATCGGAAGTATTGGTGGGAAAAGAAACAACCGAAAAGGTCGGAAATGTAGTTGGTGCCACAGTTGATGGTGTCGAGAAGACAGTCAATTCTGCAGGTCAGGTGATTGAAAATGCCGGAAACATACTTTCAGAAGCCAATAATTCTGGAGGCGGATTAGGAAATTTCTTTCAGGGACTGTTCAGTGGCAATGGCTTCGGTATGATTGGAGACTTTTTCAAAAATATAGGTAAAGGTAATGTATCGGGGCTAAGTATAGCAGGTTTGGTCGGAGCCGCCTTTCTGTGTTTTGGACGTTTCGGATGGTTGGGAAAGATAGCAGGAGCATTGTTGGGTATGATGGTTGTCGGCAATAACTTCAACATGAACAAAATTATGGGAGGAGACAGACAGATGACATCAGCAGAACAAGAACGTTTAGGCAGCCAAGAACAACAAATGCAAACACCGGCAGTCTCACGATCAGAACCAGATGAAGGACAAGGTGCAGTCATTCATCGAGGAAGATAACAACAAAACAAAGAAAACATGACATATACACAAGAAATGAATCTACTTTCAGGAAGTGGCTATTGTATGCCTTTCGAGGAAAAGGACAGAAAAGTACAATTAGCTTTAGGCTATGGAAAGCAGAAACACCCTAAGACTGGAGAAGATTTCTTCCATCATGGCATAGACTTCAAGACTAACAACTATTTTCTTGCAGCGGTAGCGGACGGAGTTGTTTCGGGTATCGGTATAGACCGCAATAAATATGGATTGTATGAAGTCATAAAATACGGGAACTATGAAGTGACCTATGCCCACATGAGCAACGTCTTCATGCAGTTCGGTCAGAAAGTCAAGGCTGGATTGGCCGTGGGTGTCAGTTCCGATCTTCTTCACATGGAAGTTAAATACAACGGTGAAGAGATAGATCCTATGGAGTTCATCACCATGCTCTATGGCAATGTGAAGACCTGGTCTGAAAAAAGCAAACAACACCCTGAGTTTGTAGCCATCGATATGGATACTCATACCGACTACGACAAAGACAAGGATGAGATTGAGAAACTTATGCTCCGCTTCTATGCCAACTATATGAACGATCTTAATGATGGTATGTACAGTTGCCCTGAACGAACAGAACAGTCACTTCGCCATATCTTCTCAGCAGCGGCCATAAAGGACTATTTCTATGAAACGATGCCATCCATGGTCAATCCGTTAGGAATAGGAAGAAAATCTATTCCCTTAGTTTCTAAGGTTCAGAATCTATTGATTGGCGATTTTCTGAACTATATGGCACTTCGCCATCAGATATTCCTTTCATCCATGACTTCGCTCGAAAAAAAAAAGCTGAAGCACAAGCCATTTCGGACGGACTGATTATTGACCCGTTGGCTGAACTGGATATTGACATTCAGAGTTTTGACATACCAAGACTGGTGAGTGTCTATCCAGACCAAGCAGGCATCAGATGGTGGACAAAAAGCTGGTTCAACAATAATGAAGATGGAGAGCCTGCAATCGAGATAGAACGAGACCAGGCAATCCGATTTCTGATGAGCCAAATAAATAAAGAAGAATGGTTGGAAGAATACTATCCTAAACAGATGGAAATGTACCACAATGCCATTGAACAAACCAAAGAACAACTGTTACAGCAAAGCATATAGCCTATGGCAATAAAGAATTCAAAACGATTTTCAGAAGTTGAATACTGCCTACAAAAGTATTTCAACACCCAATTTGACCCATTGATGCGCAATGTTCAAAGTGACCTGAGTAAGAAACAGATTCATGAATATGCCGAATACCAGATGAGCTTTGGGGATATTCTACGTTCAATGGCCAATGGAATGAATAATATGCCCGATGATTCGATGCAATATTTGAAACTCACCGGTGAATGGAACAGCAAGACCACAGAGGATTACCTCGATATGTGCCGTAAACATGTAGCAGAAAATAAGGACTTTCAGAAAGACCTTATGAAACTCTCAAACGAATGGCGGAATACCGTTGTCAAGGAAATCGGACGTGAACGCTACGATGCACTTAGTCAGAAGCTTGGAGGCGACCTTGCTTATGCTTATGTCGATTACCGTGTGGAACAAATGATGATAGACAAGCTCGTAAAAGACCGTATGCCAAAGTCTTCGATGGAATATATCATGCGCCAAGCAGGTGAAGGAAGTCTGTTCGGAATATCTTCCCTATTGGCCAAGTCACCTTTGGATCATGAAATAGATGCAAAAGGAGAAAAAGCCTATAATCCGCATTGGACTGAGAAAGGAGTAGCCAAGGCGTCCTCCATCGCCATTGATGCTGTTGCCACTGGTGGTTGTGGTTCATGGGCTTCACTTGGAAAGTTCGCAGGTGCCGAGATAGTATTCTCCGGAGTTGGTCATCTTCTGGACAAGAACGGTAAAGGTGAAAAAGTCAGAACAGTTGAAGACTGTATCAGTGAAAGTGTCTTCGGAAGTAACACCAATGTATTTTCAGACTTTCGGAAAAAGAGTCAAGCCATCAATTCATGGGAGAACAACTACGTATTATCATTCAATAAAACCCTAAACAAGAAAATGGGAATCGCCACGGAAAAGCCATTCTATATGGATGTAGTCAATCCTGCCAATAGTCTAGGAAAGAAACCATGGGATTTGTCTTTCATAGGAATATCAAAATCCAAGAAAGACTATTCCAATGTCCCGTTTATAATAGCTCCGGGTCATGAAGAGGAATATCTGGCACAGAAAAAGCAGCAGGATGCTCAGGCAAAAGTCGAAGCGGAACGAGCAAAGGCTGAAAAGAGCAAGCAATCAAATTCAGATTTTGTAGAGCCCAAATCTGCCATGGAAGCTTATAATCAAAACCATCAAAATGGAGAAGCTGCCCAGCAACAAGTTGAGCAATCTACTGAAATGGCAACCCAAGGAAATGCCGAAGGATGGTCAGAACTACTCAGTAGTATCGGACTGGACGGTTTGGGTGCTGTAGGTACCAACTTAGGTTACATTATATCGATGTTGCCTGATGTTCTCATAGGAATGTTCACTGGAAGAAATACCACTTTCGGCAAGAAAGATACCATGATGCCAATAGCGAGTATCCTGGCAGGAATTTTCGTCAAGAATCCGATTCTAAAGATGTCACTTATCAGCTTGGGAGGTGCCAATTTGCTCAATAAAGCTGGTCACGAAGCCATTGAACGCCATGAAGGTTCATCACAAGTAAAAGGACGAATGCAGTACAGACCGTATGCAGACGAAGCCCTCAATCCAAGAATACAGAACCCTATTTTACAAGGGAATTGTCTTATAGCCAATATCGACAGAGTGCCTTGTACCATTCAGTTGCCGCCAAATGTCGTTTCTGCATATGAAGCAGGAGCCTTACCGTTAAATACCCTCTCCAACGCAATTCTGGCCAAGAATGACCAGATGAGCAATATCGCCCAGAACAATTACCGCAATGTTGAAGGACAGAGCGAAGAAAGAGACCGCACGGTCGCATTGAAATAGAAAAAACATAGAACACGACATATATGAAAGAAAAAACAGCAGCAGAACAAAATGCAGCCAACAAGGAAGTTGAGCTGATATCAGCAGCATTGGAGAAAGCAAGGATTAATGGAGGATATTGGCTTAATACCACCTCGCGAATGCCACCCAAGTTTTATCCCAAGGGTGTAAGTATCAGTGCTTTTAATGCCCTTACGTTGGGACTTCACAGTGAACAGGGAGGCTACAAATCAGCACTCTATACAACCTTCAAGGATGCAAAGAACCAAGACGCAGCAGTATTGGCCAAACAACAGTCGGCACCATTCCATTGGTACAACTGGAATAAGTATGTCAATCGCAATAAACCGGATGAGATTATTACTCGTGAACAATACAACCAACTATCCACTAAGGAGAAGGAACAATACAAGGGGATTCATAACCGTGAGATTGTAAACCTATTCAATATTGACCAAACTACATTTCCAATGGTGGATAAAGACAGATATCAGAAAGTACTTGAAACCTTTGGCAACAATGAGGAACGTCTGCATACTACCAACGAAGAGACCAAACTCCGTATGAGTGTGAATGCGTTTATGCTCAATGTCAGAGACAACCTGGTCAATATCCGCCGGGACACAAGTGGTGTGGCACGATATGATTCTTCCAAAGATGCCATCTATATGCCCGACCAGAAGCATTTCATTCATTACTATGATTATGTACAGGAATTGATGCGTCAAGTTGTAACAGCAACAGGACATCAACAACGACTCTCTCGTGAAGGCATGGTAATGAAAGGTGCCCAGTCACCTTCAGAGAATGCAGAGAAATATGAGAGCCTGATAGCAGAACTGGCTTCTGGCGTGAAGATGCAGGAACTTGGCCTGCCTGCAAAGCTCTCTCCCGAAAACATGAGGCTTATCGACTTTTGGCAACGTGAACTGGCAGAGAATCCGTGTTTGATTGATGCTGTAGAGAGTGATGTCAATACAGCTATCGACACTATTCGCAAGGCAGAAAAGGGTGAAGAAGTCCGTTATCGTACCGAAGAAAACCAAGAACAGATACTAAAAGAAAGGGAACTACAGAGACCGCAGGTCGATTCTCGTGAATGTGCCATTATGTTGGATATCATCCGCCAAGGCGGTATGCGCATTGATGACCGTAACTTCGCTTCACCAGAAGAACGCTCTGCTTTTATGCAGAAGTTTGATTTGGATTATTACGAAACAGAAATGCGATACGGCTTGTCCAAGACCGACAGCGATGACCCCGAAGTGGTTGAAATCGCCTATACCAAAGCCGTTGGAGAAGGCGCACGAATATCAGCATTGTTATCTGAATACATGCCGTCAGAATGGAATGTGAAGAACGGAAATTACGTAATAGCCGATGCACTGCAGAATGTTCCTGACAAAAAAACCAAGGAAATCGTAGTCGTCAAAGATACCAAGACCGGTATTACCGATGTGATACTGCCAGCTTGTGCAGCCACAGGTGGTTTCATTCAGTTACCTAATGGAGAGAAACGTCCTTATCATTTGACTCCCGATGAAGTGATGTCAGAATCCGAAAGAGATGCTGCCAATGCCAAAGTTATAAAGAATGACCTTGCTGGCTTCAATAAAGAACGCATTGAAGCAGCATTGCTCAAATGTGGAAGCAGTTATGTTCGTTTTTTCAACAACAACGGTTCATTAGGTTACAAGCCCGATGATACCTATTTTGAAAACAAGGAAGTTACCATTGAGAAGCTCAAAGGTTGGGATTTGAAGACTGAATCCAAACTGGATGTTACCGATGCTGTTAATCGTTCTCTCTCACCCATTTTTGACCATATTCAGATGATGAAGGATGACAAGAACCGTTGGGCCATGTATCTCAAGCCTCAGAATGAAGACGGCTTCTGTATCTATCCCGACAAAACAGATTTGAACCAGTTCTTTTCAACCATCAAACAGAATCAAATGGAAGAAAGTCAGCATCTCAGACAGGAATTGGCCATGAAATACTACATCATGACTCAGAACCGCTCTGACTTGAAGTTCAATCTCTTTGATATGGGCGTGAGCAAAGAAGATACCGACAAGATTGCCCATGTAAGCATTTTCCGTACTCGTGACGACAAACTGCTCTGTTTGCCAACCATTGATGGATCTGAAAAGCTCAAACCTCGTGAGATTACCCAACAGCAATGGCAACGCATGTGGATAGCTCAGGATATGACTTTGTACAAAAATCAGTTGGCAGCTAAACTCTTTGCCGATGTTCTTCATCCAGAACTTAAGAAAGAAGAGACCAAAGGTATTGAAAGCGGTGAAGTCAAGATGATTCCTATCCCTAACCTCAAACAGTATGAGGAACTGAAAGCAAAGCATCCTGATGCAGTCTTGCTCTTCCGTGTTGGAGACCGTTATCAATCCTATTCAGATGATGCAAAACTCTCTTCCAATGTGTTGAATATTCCTATTCTTCAAGGAGAGGATACAACATCAAAGAAAAAGGTGGAAGTAACTTCTTTTCGCTACGGAGAACTTGACACCTATCTACCAAAGCTTATCAGGGACGGAAATCGAGTGGCTATCTGTGACCAGTTGGAAGTACCTAAACAATCCGTTCAAGATACTCCAAAACAAGATAGTCAAGAAGATACAAAGATAGAGATGAATGAGGAAATACATTCAGGTCGCCATATGTAAATGTAAAAATCAATGAGCAAGAATCAAGAATACGTAGAACAATATAAGGAATATGCCATGGAGCAAATGCGTCGCTATGGTATACCCGCTTCCATCACGTTGGCACAAGGTATTTTGGAAAGTAGCAATGGACAAAGTCAGTTGGCTCGTAATGAGAACAACCACTTTGGTATCAAAGCTACGTCCTCTTGGATTGCCAATGGAGGAAAATACGGACTCTACACGGATGATAAACCGAATGAAAAATTCTGTAACTATGCCAGTGTGGGTGATTCGTATGAACACCATAGTCAGTTTCTGAAGAACAACAAACGTTATGCAGCCTGTTTCAGCCTGTCACCGGATAACTACAAAGGTTGGGCACAAGGACTGGACAAAGCCGGATATGCCACCGCAGGAAAATATGCCCCAAGTCTGACTAGAATCATTGAAAACAATAACCTTGCCATGTATGACCGCATGGTAATGGAAGAGATGAAGACGCAAGGAAGAAGTTTCGGCACTTATCAAAACCCACGTGATAATGATAGTAATATAGTTGATACTAATGTTAGTAATCGCTCATTATCTGATAATACTACCATTAGTAATTACTCCTTTCCTCTAAAACGTAATGAATTCATGTTAGTCACATCACCTTTCGGAATGCGTACAGATCCCATGGATTCATCCAAGCAACAGATGCACAAAGGCATTGATATCAGAACCAGACAAGACAATGTATTGGCCACGGAAGATAAGGGAAAAGTAGTTGCTGTTAATCAGAATGCCAACTCCATTGGAGGTAAATCCGTGACAGTAGAATATCAGCGTGAGAATGGAGATAAGGTACAACTCAGCTATCTTCATTTGAGTAGTATTGATGTGAAAGTCGGCGAGGACGTTAATGCCGGGCAGAAGTTGGGAGTAACAGGTAATACGGGGACACACACGACAGGTGAGCATCTTCATATGAGTGTAAAGCAAATAGCTTCCGATGAAACAACGAGAGATTTGGATCCGGCAGCTTATTTGGCAGAGATAGCCCAAAAGGGCAATCTTCAATTGAAGGCCTTGTCCAATGGTGAAGACTTGTTGGCTAAATATAAAAACACCGAGAATCCTGCTATTGACACAAAGTTATCACCCGATGAGTGGATGAAGAAACTCTTGTCCTCAGAAGATAGTGGAGAGCAAATCATGAATGGTGACCCGATTGTAGAGATGGCTATGACCATGTTTACATCGTTGATGGCTATAGCTGTTCAGATTGACGGTAAGTCAGAAGAAGAAAAAATGCAAGCCGCAACCGATGCAGCATTGAACAAACGCATAGACCTTTCATCAATGATGCCTAATATGAAAGAAAGTGCATTGGTTATCCGTGACGACGGCAAAGCGATTTTGGAGATGAACAATGGCAAACAGCAGATGAGCCATGAATTGACAGCCAATGAAATGAACCGATTGTCACAAGTTCTCAATAACTCAGAGATTACAGATGATGTAAAACGACAGCGAGTAACAGGGATTGTCAATTCCATCATGGTGGCAGGCCAGGTTTCACAGCATTACGAACAACAAGCCAACCAATCGGAAAATCAAAATGAAGTCATTCGACGTTAAGCATAACATACAACAACACAAACATGAAAAGTAAGATGAAAAAGATTCTGAGCATATCGGCACTGGCTACTGGTGTGTTCTTGTGGGATTTTGGAGTGTATATGTTCTTTGATGAGTTTGTTGCCAAACTATTTCTGGTAATCATTCTTATCTCTGGAGCATGGTCTTATTATGAGTTCAAAAGAGCCATAGAAATACCATCCGACGAAGAGCCAACAGCCAACAACCAAACACAAATAATAACTACAGAAGAAAAAAACAGAACAAAATGATTAAAGCAGAAGCAACAATTAACGGAGTCATCAGTCGCCCAGCGATGATGAAAACAGGTAAGGATGGCAAACCATTCACGGCTATGTCAGTAAAGGTTGATATCACAGACCGTAACGATCATGGTATATCAGTAGAAATCAGTGTCGGGAAAGATGGATATGATGCGGCAGAAGCAGCAAAATATGCACTTGGCCAGCGTGTAGAAATAGCGGGAACCATGAATTTCAAGAAGCGTGCTGAAAGACTGTACGTTAATCTCTCGGCTAAACAAATTACGCTGAATCCAACGTCACAAATAGATGCCGTGACAGGTGATTTGGAGTTCAAGGGCACCTTAGGCAAACAGATTGACCGGAAAACAGACAAGAATGGTTCCGATTATCAGATTTTCTCTGGCTTCAGCACAGAGAAAGTTGCTGAGACCTTTGAGTTTACATGGGTTCGCTTCGTCCGTTTTTCAAAAGAAGAATGTAATGTATTGAATCCTAGTGGCAAGGTGGAAGTAAAAGGAGAATTGGAACTAGGCTCTTATCAGGACAAGCTCAATCTGTCCTGCCGTGTGAAAGAAATTTCGGAATGGGTAAAACAACCATATCCGAATACAAACCAAACCGCCTAAGTATGGGAAGTAAAAAATACTATAACACTGACGGTCCTAGTGCAGAAGACAGAGCATTGGACCGCTTTGCCGATATGCTCATCGAGAAGATGGAGACTCTGCAAGGTGATTGGAAGAAACCCTGGTTTACCGAAGGTTCTATGAAGTGGCCGAAAAACATGAATGGACGTGAGTATAATGGACTTAATGCCCTTATGTTGATGCTTCAATGCGAGAAGAACGGTTATAAAATTCCAGTTTTCTGCACATTCGACCGTGTGACTGCGCTCAATTCTGACAAAGATAAACAAGGTGCACGACAACCAGCCGTGGATGCCAATGGCGAGAAATTACCATTAGTCTCCATCAATAAAGGTGAGAAAAGCTTTCCTGTGTTTATCACGACATTTACCTGTATAGATAAGGATAGTCATGAGAAGATTAAGTACGATGATTACAAGCAGATGTCCAATGAGCAAAAGAAGGACATAGCAGTGTATCCAAAACTTCAAGTCTATAATGTCTTCAATCTCGATCAGACCAATATTAAAGAGGCTCGTCCTGAACTGTACGCAAAGCTTGAAGAAGCCAATAAACTCACTTCTGGCGAAACCAAAGGCGATGGCAAGATGATTGATTTCCCTGCCATTGATGCCATGATTGAAAAGAACGGATGGGTATGTCCAATTTATCCGAAGCATCAGGATAATGCCTATTTCAGTATTAGCAAAGATGAAATTATTGTACCTGAAAAGAGCCAGTTCGTTGATGGAGAAAGCTTTTACGCCAACCTCCTTCATGAAATGACGCACAGCACAGGTACGGAAGAAAGATTAGGCAGAATAAAGCAAGGAAATGCCTTTGGCTCAGCAGAATACGCAAGAGAAGAATTGGTTGCGGAGTTGAGCGCAGCACTAATTTCCAGTCGTTACGGCATGGAAAAACATGTGAAAGAAGATTCATGTGCTTACCTCAAATCGTGGTTGGGTAGTTTGAAAGAATCACCAGATTTCCTCAAGACCACCCTTTTGGATGTGAAACGTGCTTCATCTATGATTACCCAACGTATTGATGCTATCAATGAACGCATGGAACAAGGTTTGAATCCAATTCTCCCAAAAGAAGAGGTAAAGCAGGAACAGCCCGTAGTAAAAGAGCCTGTATTCTATGCCAGTGTCCAGTTATTGCAGTCAAGTGAAGACACCCAACGCTTTGATAAAATGGATGCCAATCAAATTCTTCAGGAAGCAAAGAACTATGACAATGGAGATGCTTTGGATATGGAAAATACACATGCCAGAGCTGAACGTCTGCCAGGAGACAAACTTGTCATTGAAGATGCACACTATGCCGTAGTCAATAATATTCAAGTGGGTGGAACCTATGAGATTATGCGTAAGGTTTCCGAAAAGGATATCCGTGACAATATCAATCGATACGGATTACCCGATGAAGCGACCGATGCCGTAAAGGGAGTTGCTAAGACCATGGTTGCAGAAGAATTCACGAAGATGGCAAGCAATAAGATGCCCGTCTTTGAGATGAGTGACGGAAGCGTACTGTATCTTCAGTACAATCAGGACAAAGACACATTGGATGTTGGTACAGTCACTAATACAGGTATGTCTGTCAAGCACAGTTTTCCATACGATCATGATTTCTCGTTGGACGGTAATTTGGAAGGTGTCAGTGAGAAACTGACTGAGATGAATGTTTATCAGTCAGAGATTGAGCAAGAACAGGATTCAGCGAAAATACCTTCCGATTCAATTGAAAACAAATTGGACTTTCATGCCAACAGAACAGCTTTGGACAACTTCATGACGGATTATTACAGGTCAGCTCGACGTAATAATGATTTTCGCATGGCTGGTTTTGAACCTTATAAAGGTAAGGAAGCCTTGAAGTTGACTAACGATTCCGCAATTGGAACCAGTTACTACTTGGTTACTCGTCAGCCTAGTAATGAAAGTACCGGTGAGAAAAAAGACAAATTCTTCTTGCATCTGTATGACCCTGATTCGAAACAGGAGGTCTTCAAGTCAAGAGAGATGCCACATGATCGTGATGATGCAAATAATTTCTTGCGTGGAGCATATAAAGAACTTGAATCATATGAAAACGACAAACGAACAGTTAAAGAACAAACAGAAGTCGTTGCCGAAGAGCAACACTTCCATCGAGGAAGATAATCACTAACACAAACATGACGGCAAGATTGATTAGATTAGTCTTGCCGTTTCCATTATTAAAAGATGAAGAAAATACGACACTATCTATTACAGGCAATACTTGTTCTTTTCACCTTAAACGTTTCAGCTCAGAACAGAAACTATCAGGCACTATCAATATACAATAAAACAGCATTTGAAAAAGCTGTAGCTTGCATCAAGTATTATGATTATGACAAGTAATATGTTATGTAAAGTGCAAGACTTATAAAGTGAGCAAACTTATTGAATATTAAAGAATTTA
>NZ_JADNBB010000053.1 GCF_015550595.1 Parabacteroides goldsteinii | reverse complement strand
ACAAAACACCGCAGTATATGCACCATCAGAGGCAAATTAAAATTAAAAGTTATAAAAACAAACAGTTCAGCAAGGCTAGCCTTGCTGAACTGTTCTGAATGTTTTATTTTTGTCCAATAACTGTAACGGTTATTTAGGACTAGTCATATGTATTATTTATACTACAGTAAAGAAAACAGTCCACTATAGTGGGGGAAAATCCCCATATGTATGGGACTTTATCCCTACCATAATGGGTAAAATTCCCCACAAGAAAAAAATGCGGGGAAAAAATGTAGGGGATTTATTTCTTTTTTCCGGATATGAATGATGAGTAAAGTAACAGGACGGCGGCAATTGTCAGGCAGATCACCCATTCTTTCATATCTTTGAACATCAAACCGGAGGCACAGATCATCAGGACAGATGCGATTATGTTGAAACGATGTAGCCTGCGTTCGCGAAATGCCATATCTTTTGTCGGGAGAGTCAGGAAACAGACCGCCATGCCCGCTGCTCCCACTGCAAACATATAGGGAGCCAGAAACCACTTGGACAGGAATAAGATTGCACCTGCCAGTATCAATAGACCGGCAATAATAAAAATGATTGTTCTTGCTTTTTGATTCATTATTTCTTCTTGATGATATAGACATCTTCGTTCGGCTTCTTCATGAAATACTCTTCACGGGCGAAGCGTTCCAGACCTTCTTTGTCGGTATGAAGGTCATTCAGTTTCTTACTGTTTATCTCGATCTCTTTCTGGTAATGTTTGATTTCTCTTTCCAGGCTACGGATCTTTTCGTCGTACGTATAACGTTTGTACAAGTTGCTGTCGCCCACTGTGAAAGTAAGGATCAGGAATCCGATGACAACCAGCCAGTAGGCGTTTATCCGGGAAAGATACTTATTATAAAAGTCTTTTATGCGTGACATGGAACTTCGTTTTCGCAAAGATAAATGAATTATTTTGTATATCTTTGTGTTGTCAAAAAAAAAGCAAAGAATGGACAATTATATTGTATCGGCAAGAAAATACCGCCCCTCTACTTTCCGTAGTGTCGTAGGGCAGAAGTCTCTTACCACTACACTGAAAAATGCAATACAAAGTAACAAGCTCGCTCATGCCTATCTGTTTTGCGGACCGCGTGGTGTCGGGAAAACTTCGTGTGCACGAATCTTTGCAAAGACGATCAACTGTCTGACTCCGACAGCCGATGGTGAGGCATGTAACGAATGTGAATCGTGCCAGGCTTTCAATGAACAACGTTCCTATAATATACACGAACTGGATGCTGCATCGAACAACTCGGTGGATGATATTCGTTCACTGATCGACCAGGTGCGTATTCCGCCTGCTATCGGTAAATATAAGGTATTCATCATCGATGAGGTGCACATGTTGAGTTCGGCCGCTTTCAACGCGTTTCTGAAAACATTGGAAGAACCACCTCATCATGCCCTGTTTATCCTGGCTACTACCGAGAAACATAAAGTGCTGCCGACTATCTTGTCGCGTTGCCAGATATATGATTTCTCCCGTATCTCGATAGCCGATATGGTGGAACATCTGGAATATGTCGCCTCCCGTGAGAATGTGACTGCTGAGCCGGAAGCGCTGAACGTAATCGCTCAAAAAGCTGATGGAGGAATGCGTGATGCTTTATCTATTTTCGACCAGGTAGTCAGCTTTACTAACGGTAATATCACCTACCAGGCTGTTATCGATAATCTGAATGTACTTGATTATGAGTATTATTTCCGTTTGACGGATGCGATCTTGTCCGGAAATGTGCGCTCGTCTATACTGATACTGAATGAAATATTAAGTAAAGGGTTCGACGGGCAAAATATAATTACCGGTCTGGCAGCTCATTTCCGTGACCTGTTAGTGTGCAAAGATGAGGTTACGCTGATCTTATTTGAGGTGGGAGCTTCTATTCGTGAGCGTTATAAGGAGATGGCAAAACGCTGCCCGGATCAGTTGTTGTTTAAGGCAATCGAACTGGCTAATACCTGTGATTTGAACTATCGTGCCAGTCGGAATAAACGTTTGTTGCTTGAACTGACGCTTATCCAACTATGCCAGCTTAGTAATGCCGGGCAAGCTGTTGAAGATAAAAAAAAAGGAGTAATTGAACCTCTCGTTTCTGGGGCTCCCGGACAGCCTGTTTCTCAAGGCGCCCAACCGGTGGGGCAGGGGCAGCCTATCCGTCAGTCGGGTCAACCCGGACAAGCTGGTAGCCATATACCCCAGAAACCTGCTGGAATGAACAGCAATAACGGGCAGGTGATAACGACTAATATGCCTTCATCAGCAACAAATATTCCACAAGGACCTCCGGATTCCTCTCCTAAAAAAACATTTCGTCCCCCCCATCTGGGTACTTCCCTGAAAGAGATTGGGTTGGAAAAACCGAAGAATCCAATGACGCAACAGGATTCCCGGACTGTGCAGGAAATGGTAAACCCTTTCTCAGAAGAGGATCTGATCCGGTGTTGGGATGCTTATGTCTCAAGCGGAGTGATTGATAAGAAGGTGTATCTGAAGAATACGATGATAAACTGTAAGCCTGTTTTACAAGAAAATTACTTCTTTGAAGTAGGGGTGCATAATCCGGGACAGCAGGATGAGTTGAGTAACGGATGTGTCGATCTGTTAAATTACTTGCGTGTGCAACTTAAAAATACACGAATCCAGATGCGTATCCGTATCATTGAAACAAATGAGAAACATCTGGCCTACACATCCTCGGAAAAGTTTGAACATCTGTTGAGTGTCAATCCGGTTCTGGGAAAACTGAAAGATGAATTTAACCTGACGCTGGATTAATCCGGCGTCAGGCTTGTTTTTTCATTCAGTGCAGAGGGTGAAGGTGGCTAGTGTCCCTTTATGGTCTGATGGCCAAACTCCTTTAGGTATAATAAAAGGATCCTGTGTTTGATGATCTTTTATTTCCCCCATACAAAGATCTTCTATGGGACCCACGATAGCGACATCCTTCAATGTTAAATCTTTATTCGGATAATAATATATAAAATCAATACGGTCACGATCATCTGCATCCGCAACCCACATTAACTTATCCATTGGTGCAGCCTTGTTTCCTGCAGGCCAGCTGAATCCGGGATGTGTGACAGGATTGGGATATAATTCCCTGTAAGCATCCTTATATCCGGCATTATGTAGCATGGCGGAGCAATCCCAATTAATTACCAGTCCATTATGATTTCTCATGTCTTTTGTATCTGCCTGCCAATCCAGATGGGATGGTTCGTTGAAATCGCCTCCCAGGATAACTATGTTCCCTTGTTTAATTTCCTGTTGTGCATCTTTCAACAAGGCGGCTACTCCTTCCTCCCGGTATGATAAGCGGTTGGCAGTTAGTACAGAGTCGGTGTTATCGGCCGGAGCATCTATCTTTTTCCAGGTTGTCCCACTGTATCCACGTGGCATATAGCATTCATAATGGGTATAGTCCCAGTGTACTGAATAGACAGTCAGATTTTGTCCGTTGATCGTAAGAGTTGCTTTACAAACGGGACGCGAGTCGTCTTCAAGCGTAAAGGGAGATATTACATTTGTTAGTCGGTATTTAGACAAAATACCCATCGTCTGGTCTATATATTTCCCGTCATATGCTTTTCCTCTTTTTTTGAGTTCGTCTTTCAAATCTTCAATGAAAGGATTATTTTTTTCTTTTCTTATTTCACAAAGAAAAATAATGTCCGGATTAGTCTGGTCTATGATATCAATAATACCTCCGACCCCATCAGGTACAATTCCACCTTGATACCAAAGGTTTAATTGGAGAACTTTCAGCGAGACAGATTGCTTACCTATGCAGGAAACTGACAGTCCCAGCAATAGCAATGAGCATAACAGAATATTGATTTTTTTCATTTTTAGATATTTAATGGTGTTCAGAAACTGTTTTGATTCCTATTTCACTTATTCCCAGAAAATAGTTTCTTTCAAATTGGGATTAATTTTTTTGTCTTGCAAACTGATTGGGCGATAATAATATTGTGGCTCAATAAATTTGCGGGGGAGTAATCGCTGTGTTTCGAACATGATATGTCCTTTATTCCCTTCCGACAAATAGTAAGAGGCTTTTGCTCCGCTTTCATTTTCCAAATAGTAGATTGCAAGAGAATTTTGTAAATCTTCGGGAAGCGATTGTTTGTCTTCCGGTTTTGCAAAGATGGCAATATCGGGAATTCCATCGCCGGTTACGTCTATTGGTCCCAGTTCCGGTATATAAAATCCTTGTTGCCGATTAGCGAAAAGTTTTCCTGCTTTCCAACGGTTCACATCATCGAAGCGGAAACCTTCACAAGCCAGTTCAATGCGCCGTTCACGGCGTAATTCACATAATATTCCACGAAGCGGGCTATTAATATTCGAATATTTATCTATTAAAACAGGGTCTGTTTTAGCATTTGCTTCAGCCATTTCAATGTCGGGTAATCCGGCACGTCGGCGCAATCGGTTGATACTTTGATCCAGGTCATTTTGTGTCAGTGTCCCCAGTTCTGCTTTTGCTTCGGCATAGATCAGATAGATTTCTCCTAGTCTTATTAATGGAATATCGATATATGAAGAATTGTATGACCATTGGTCGACAGAAGTCGGAGCGTATTTGATCTGAATATATCCTCCTCTGTCGGGAGTAGTTAGAAACGGTTTGCTTTCTCCGGCTTTGATATGTCCCGGATAACAAACTGTTGCAGTCATACGTGGATCACGGTTGACAAAAGTTTCTGTATATGTTTTTGTTTCATAACCAGGCAGACTTGTATAAGGAACAGCTTTTCCATCTTCTACATAGAGATAAGAATCCATCAAATCCTGGCTTAATCCATAGTTGTAGTTGAACACATCTTTTGTATTGTTGAAAATACTTTTATTTGCATCATAATCCATATAAAGCAGCACTTCCGGGTTATTACTCAGGTCTGTGGAGTTAAACAGGTTTTTGTATTCCGGACTTAATGATAATTCTTCTGACTGCATGATTTGTTCGCAAGCTTTTACTGCGATTTGAAGAAAACGGTCAGCATCTGTCAGATTTAATTCAGAATGATATTTCCGGAAAGTTCCTTCATGCAGAGCAATGCGTGCCTGTATGCCAAGCGCAGCTTTTTTTGTGATACGTGTTTTGCTGCTTCCTTTCTGAACCCATTCACAGGCATAAGCCAGGTCATTCATAATGGAGTCTACAACTAATGTGCGACTATCCTGCGGTTTGTATAATAGGTCGATGTCTTCTACATTCAATGATTTCGAATACCATGGAACGTCACTATATCTTTTTACTTTATCATAATAATTAATTGCACGGAAGAGACGAGTAATCCCTATATAGTGATTGATTTTTTCTTGCTCTCCACTTGTACGGTGTACATTTTCAAGTAGGATATTATATTTACGTATTCTCTCCCAGTTCCATTCATTTACAGTTTCGGCTGAAAGATTACCGACCATCAACGTTTGCAACTCAATGTCGGAACCATAGTTTGAAATGTTGTCCGATAATGCATCGTGGATGGGAACTTCCAAATCTGCATAAAATGTATTTGAATAGCTTTCCAGATCTGAGACATTTTTAAAGAATGTTTCGATTGATATGTCTGTTTCCGGAAATCGGTCCATAAAACTATCATTGCAACTTCCGAGCAATAAGGTGGCACATGCCAATATGAATATATTTTTCTTTTTCATGATGTATCAATTATAAAGTAAGATTTATACCAAAGGAGAAAGTTCTGAGATATGGGTATACACTGCCGCTTAATCCTTCCGGATCGATATGACGTGGGAGATGTTTGATTGTAAATAAGTTTTCTCCGCTGAAATAGATACGCAGGTTATCGATCTTTGCTTTTTGCAACAGAGGCTTCGGTATTGTATAACCTAACGTCAGGTTCTTCAACCGGCAATAAGCTGCATTTTGCAAATATTTAGTTTGTGGTGCACCCAGTTCTTTCTGGTTCCAGGCTATATATGATTTTGGCCTGGGAAATTTGGCATTACGATTTTCAGGCGTCCAGTGATCCATATGGTCTTTGAACACATTTGTCCATGGCATGGCATATAATCCCCAGAAATAATGGTTGTTGGCTTCCGGATACCAATCGCGTTTTCCAATACCCTGGAAGAATGCGCGGACATCGAAGTTATTCCAGTCTGCAGATAAATCAAAACTGAAATTGTATCGTGGAGTCGTATTTCCAATAACTTTATAATCGCCAGGATCGTCTACTGTCCATTTGCCGGAATTGACGAAACCATCACCGTTGAGGTCTGCAAATTTCAAATCTCCCGGTTCTGTTACACGATCATTTGGATATGACATAACTGTTGTTTGATCCGCATGGTTGTCTATTTCTTCCTGATTTTGAAAGAATCCAAGTGTGGTTAATCCCCAGATTTCACCAATGGTTTCTCCTTCGTAGTATTCACGGGAAGAAAGTTCGTAGGCATCATAATTTGTTAGTGAACGAGTTGGATTTGCATATTTGGTGATAACCGAATGATTGTCTGCAAGGATGAATTTAATGTTATAATTGAAAGGTTTTTCAGCCAGTGTGAAATTATCGCGCCAAGCCAGACTCATTTCCCAACCATTCGTACGCAGATTAGCGGCATTGATCTTGGGAACTTTGGTACCTAAAACATTGGGAAGTGTTTCCCCTTTAGCTAACATACCTTCCGTATCGCGTCGGTACACGTCGAAGCTGGCAGATAAACGGTTCGAAAGCAGGGTCAGATCGATCCCTCCGTTAATTGTTTTGACTTTTTCCCATGTTAGAGATGAGGCAACTAATCCGGGTCTGCCGACACCTACCGGAATTTCTCCGTCCAACAAAACCTTTTCCTGAGAAGCGGGCATGTTGGCGATGTATTCATATGCTCCGACATTTTGATTACCTAAAGCTCCGTATGATCCTCTGACTTTCATGAAATCTACCATTTTTCGAAGAGGTTCGAAAAAACTTTCTTCTGATATCACCCATCCTGCCGAAACGGAAGGGAAGAAACCAAACCTGTCATTCTTTGGGAAACGGGAAGAACCGTCATAACGACCATTTGTTTCCACCATATATTTGTTGTTGAATGTATAGTTCAGTCGGTAAAATGCCCCGCGTAAGGCCCAACTTTCCAACTTCTCTTCCAGCGATTTTTCACCGGTAGCCAGTTGGAAGGAAGGAAGTGTATTACTGATCAACTTATCGCGCCAACCTCCAAAATAATCATATTTATATTCTTCCTGGTTGAAACCTGCAACTATCGAGATCTGATGACTATTCAGAAATGTTTTTTGGAAATTAGTAAATACATCGTATACTGTATATTCTTCTGTCGTACTGTATTTTCCGGAGAATGGTATGGCAGTGAACGGATCGTATGTAGTCATTGTTTCCGGTGCGTCGGGGCCTTTCTTTTGCCAAATCGGCATATCCCAATTGTGCTTTTTGAGATTTTTCTTCCGGTATGTGGCATTGGCTTTGATTGTCAAAACATCCTTTATCAGATTAAGACTGGCGGAGAATGTTCCCTGGAAGTTGCCGCTTTTGGAAACAGAACGTCCTCCTTCGGCCAAACGTCCTATCATACCTGCACCGCTGTCTGTCCACGAACCATCAGGGTTATGGATAAGATCAAGTGTATTAGTCCGGTTCAGATTGTGGAAAAAGTAATCCAGATTATAAGGTTCGTCGTTTGAATAATAGGTATAAGCCAGATTGGTTCCTAATTCGAGCCAGCTCGTTACTTTATATTCCAATTTGTTACGAAGGTTATACCGGCTGTATTGATCGCTTCCTACTTGTAGTATACCATTATTGTTGTAATATTCACCTGAAAAATAGTAACTGACTTTCTGGGTTGTACCTGAAATACTTACATTGTGATTATGAAGGAAACTATTCTTTTTGAATGCTGCATCAAACCAATCGACTGAACCTAAATATTGCCATGTTTCCGGTTGAGCAGCACTCAGATAAGCAGCAGGCAAGGATGGATCTTCTGAACGCCGGCGTGCATATTCCAGTGTTTCGTCATCGAAAAATGTATACCAGCCTTTTCCGGCAATGTTTTTCCAGTTGGCTACAGTATAAGGATCTGTGACCAGTTCCGGTAGGTTAGACATATTGTTGATTGAAACGCTACCTGAATAGTTTATTCGGACTTTTTCACCTTCCCCTTTTTTTGTTGTAACAAGTATTACTCCAAAAGAGGCTCGTGCACCATAGATAGCTGCAGAGGATGCGTCTTTTAGAACGGAGACATTATCGATGTCTTGTGCATTGATGCGAGAGAATTCATCGGCACTCATAGGTACGTTGTCTACCAGGATTAGAGGTTCACCTCCTGTGATAGAAGTTTCGCCACGGATATTAAAGGAGGGGGTACTGTTGGCTTGTCCGCTTGAATTGCTAATATTCAGGTTGCCGATTGCCCCCTGTAAAGCTTGTCCTACATTGGATACCGAACGGTTTTGCAAAGATTTTCCAGATGTTGTTCCTACGGCGCCGGTCAGATTCACTTTCTTTTGTGTCCCATAACCGACAACCACGACTTCATCCAGTGTTTCGGAATTTTCTTTCAGTGTTATCGATATTTCTGTCTGGTTACTAACTTTTATTGTTTGTTCGGAGTAACCAATGTAGGAAATAACCAGTGAAGCTCCGGTTGGAACCAGAATGCTGAATTTACCGTCTATATCGGTTACTGTGCCATTGGTGGTCCCTTTTTCCATAACATTGGCTCCAATCACCGGATCTCCTTGCTCGTCTGCAATTTTACCATTGATGACTTTTGTTTTTCTTTCACTCTGGTTTTTTGCTTCGCGTGGAAACAGTGCAATTTGTTTTTGGGTAATCTGGAAAGAGACGTTTGTCGGCTCCAACATGGCTGATATGGCAGAATTTATACTTTCATTCTGTGCATTAAGACTAACTTTCTGCTTCATATCGATCTTTCCGGCATCATAGAAGAACCTGTACTCGCAGATATCTTCTATCTTTTTAATTGCTTCAGATAGAGGTTGGGCAGAGAAAGTAACTGTAATAGAGTTTGTTATTTGTTGAGCTGTCAGGTTCGATATAGACAATAAAAAACCTAACATTAGTAATAAATGTTTCTTATAATTCATTTCTTTAAATATTTTTTAGGTTAACGACAAACGGTCGGATAGTAGTTGTCAGACCGTGAATTATACCAATAAATTCATAGGCTTTACTTTTTTATTTTAGTAGCAGCTGTTATTGTCAAATTATTATTCTCATCAAAGTCGTAAGTGATCGGGTTGATCCGTGACATGATCCGGAGGATTTGCTCCAACGGTTCATCCCGCAAAGAAAATGTAAAAGCATACTTTTCGGCTATCGTCGGATCCAAGTCGATTTGTATGTTATACCATTTGGAAAGAGAACGACATATCTCTTTCAGATTTTTCTGTTCAAACCGTATTTGGTCGGCTGTCCACAAACTGGCATACTCTACGTCTGCTTTTTCTACACTCAGCGAGTTATTCTGTTTGTCGAAAATACCGGCTTCACCAGGTTTCAACATTTTGTAATCAGAGTCTGTCCGGAGGGCAACTGAACCTTCAACCAAGCTAACCTGAATGCAGGGATTGCCCGAATGCGATTCGACGTTGAATTTCGTACCATGTACGATAACATCCATACCGTCTGTTTTCACAATAAAGGGACTTTCTTTATCGTGAGTAACAGAAAAATAGGCTTCTCCGTCAACCGAGACTTCCCGGTTTTCTTTGCAGAATCCGGTCGTGTAGGCCAGGGTACTTTTTCCATGCAACCATACTTCCGTTCCATCAGGAAGTAACACCTTAGACTTACCTGAATAGATGGAATATCGTTGCACTTCTGCAATTTGCCTTTCTTGCTTACCGGTTAGCAGAAAGTAAGTACCGGAAACAGCAATAAGTAACAGGACTGAGGCTGCTGCGATGAATTGTCTGAAACGGCGGATAGGAATAACGGCCGGCTGTTCCTGTCTTCTGCTTTTCTGCATTCTTCTGGATAGCTCTTTCCAGTAGAAATCCGTGTCAGGCGTATAATCGGCAGATGTTTCCCGGATATTGTTCCATATCGTTTCAATGTCGCTGTACAATACCTGGTGTTTTTCGTCCGACAACCATTCACCAAGCTTCTGTTCCTCTTCCGGAGTAAGGAGCTGCTTTTGTCTGCCGATGATCAATTTCCAGGGAATATCTTTCCTCATATCTTGTAACATTTAGGTGTTTGTAAGTATGACACATGAAATAACGGCAACCCTTATTCTTTCTTTGATTTTTTTTACCAAAGATAAGAATAACCGTCTCCCAAATAAGATTTAATACGCTTTAAGGCTTTGGTTATCTGGCCTTCAACTGTTTTTATTGAAACCCCCATTTCTTCAGCAATTTCTTTGTTCGATTTGTTTTCTTTGCGGCTCCTGATAAATACGTCACGGCATTTGTCGGGCAGGCTGAGGATCGCTTCATTTATCAACTCTGTCAGTTCTTCCAGTTCAAGAGTCGACTGGAGGCTGTCTTCCGGATGTAGCTCTAGCTCGTCAAGAGACGTATAAGTTTTTTTGTCGCGCAAAGCGTTGAAACAACGATTACGTGCAGATTGGAAAAGATAGGCTTTGAGAGATATTTGTATCTGTATTGTCTCACGATTTTCCCAAAGGTAAGTGAATAAGTCCAGGGCCAGGTCTTCCCCTTCTTTTTTATCTTGTAAATAGATATTCATGAAGCGGCATAGAGGAACAAAGTATCTGTCGAACAGACTTTTGAATGCGAGTTCGTCACCTTGTCGGATCAAATTCAGAATAAATATATCGTCGTTCATTTATTATATCTCGTGTAGATCTCCTTTTTCTATTTGGTGCGTAAAGATAGTATATTTTTTATATTACCAATTATTATTAAAACTAGATAAAAGAATGGCAACAAAACGAAAGGTTACAAGGTTTTAGATATATAAGAAGGTAAAATAGATATGAATACAATTAAATCGGATTTTGAAAGTATGATCGGTGTGATCCTAAATCGTAAAAGCGTTCGTCAATATACAGAGCAGTCGGTTAGCCGAGAGCAACTCGAAGTATTGGTAAAGGCGGCAATGACTGCTCCGTCGGCTGTGAATAAACAACCTTGGGCTTTTGTTGTGATTGACGATCGGGATACACTCGATAATCTTGCGTCTCTGTTACCTTATGCAAAAATGGCGGCTAAAGCTTCTGCTGCTATAGTTGTATGTGGTGATTTAAGCAAAGCTTATCATGGTCTGGATGATGAATACTGGATTCAGGACTGTTCCGCAGCCACAGAAAACTTGCTTCTGGCTGCTGAGGCTATGGGATTGGGGGGAGTTTGGACTGCCGTTTATCCGGAGGAAGACCGGATAGCTATTGTTCGTAAGAGGTTGGCTTTACCGGGGCATATTATTCCATTAAACTTTATTCCAGTAGGTTATCCTTTGCATAAGGATACTCCGAAAGATAAGTATAAACCGGAAAATATTCATTTTAACAGGTGGTAAAGAAGTCGTGTTTTCTGTTTAGACGAATATTATAACGTTTTTGATCAGATGTTATTTGTTAAATAATTGTATTTTAGCGGGTAACTAAATTGATTATTGATATGAGAATGAAGGATTGGCTTTTGTTTTTGATGATTCCGGTACTTTCGACCGGATGTGCAACGATGGATCCGACATCGCGAACGATCGTTGGGTCACAGGTTGGAATGCTGGCCGGAACGGTTGCCGGAGGACTAATCGGGCATGCGGCCGGTGGGTATCGTGGTGAAGCGATCGGATCGTTCGTAGGTTCGGTCGGGGGAACCGTTTTGGGGGCAACTGCAGCTTCTTCTCAGAATCAGCGCAATAGAAATGCAACAAATGCCAGGGTATACCAACTTCCATACGTAGTTATAGAAGATATTTATCTGGAAGACCGGAATAATAACCAGATCGTGGATGCTGGGGAAACTTGCCGTATTTCGTTTATTCTTTCGAATGAGGGGCAACAGATTGCTTACAATCTTGAACCTATTATCAAAGTGGAGAAAGGAAGTAAGTATGTGAAGCTGTCCAATCCGGTTACGATCGGTCAGTTGCAACCCGGTAAACGGATGAGTTACACAATCACTTTGCATGCTTCACCGAAATTGAAAGCCGGAGAAATTAGTATTTCTGTCCGGCTGAAATCCTCAGACGGTTATTTGACGGATAAGGAAACTTTTACGCTGCCTACAGGCAGATATTAAGCATTTAATTCTTCATCGTATGGTAATATGATCGAAAAACAACTCCCTTTTCCAATTTTTGAATGAAGATCCAGATGACCTCCGAGTTTTTCGGCAATGACCGTACTGATCGATAAACCTAGTCCGGTACCTTTATCTGCATCATTCATTTTGTAAAAGCGTTCGAATATTTTTTTCTGATGTTCTTCCGGGATACCTTGTCCGGTATCTTCTACAAACAGGATTATCTTATGATTCGTTTCGTCCGGTTGATAACCGATCCTGATATGCCCTTCCGGTGTAAATTTCACCGCATTGTTGATGAAGTTGGATATGACTTGTTTGAGTCTTGTTTTATCTATACGGGCAATCAATGCTTTTTCCGGAATTGATTTTATAAATTCCAGATGTCGGGGAATGGATACCTGATGCGTTCTATATATTTCCGAAATCAACTCCGACAGGTTGTAATTTTCAAATGAAAAAGACATTTTCCCGGATTCCATACGTGACAGATCTAATATGTCGTTTATCAGCTTCAGCAGTAATTCACAATTTTGGTTGATCGTCTTGATAAATAAACTACGTTCTTCCGGACTGATATCCTCATCGGATGCCAGTAGGTTAGAAAAACCTACAATAGCATTTAGCGGTGTACGTATTTCATGACTCATGTTGGCAAAGAACGATTCTTTGCGTTCTACTTTGAGAGCCATATCCCTTACTTCTTCTGCTTTTTCTTTGGCAATCCGTAGATTCTCTTCCGATTTTATCAGTTCTTCTTTTTCCCGTTTCAATTCGGCTTCTGATTTCTCGAGTTTCTTTTTTGTTCGTGCAATACGAAGGTAAAGGAAGGATATGTATAGTAATGTAAGGAATACTAAAATAAGTATGATGTAACTCGTTTTCAATTGGTTATGCTTGAATTTCAGTTCGAGTTCATTATTTTTCAGTTTCAGGTGATCTGTCTCATAAATTGTCCTGAACTCGTTTAATTGTGAGTCTAGCCATGCACTGTTGATAGAATCTTTCAGGATATTGAGTTTTTGAAATTGTTCAACAGCTTCCTTATGAAACCCGGCTAGAGTCAGTAGCCTGGCTTTTTGTTCCATCATGTCGATACTTTGTTCTGCATTTGCCTGTTCCATGGGCTGATAAGCTTTTTGGAATATAGCCAAAGCTTGGTTGTATTTACCGGTTGCTTCATAATAATCGGCCATGGCTAGGCTATGTGCTTTCAGCCTGCTGTCTGCCATATCCGGATAACTTTTTTTTATATCATTCATTATCGCTAATGCTTCGCCCGGTTTTCCCAGCTTGGTATAAAATTTAGCTTTCCATATCTGTATATTTATCCATTCATTCATGAGAAAGCTCTTTTTCTCACCGTCATCTACTTTTTGTTTTCTGATAAGTTCTATCAAATTTTCATTACGCTTGATAAATTCCAACCCATTTGAATATTCATTAGTAATGCTACAGATTGTGATCAGGTTCTGGCAGATATTTAATTGCCACGCTTTCCATCTAACTTCTTCCGGAGGGATCAATGACCAAGCTGTTTCGAAGTAATCCATTGCTTCCTTGTACCTTTTGGCACCTATCATTGCTTCTCCAAGCCCCATATTGGATGCAACCAAGCCTTCCAAACTATCGTATTTTCTTGCTGTGTCATACATTTTTTTGGCTGTCTGGATAGCCTGCTGGATCTTTTTTTGGTCAAGTAAGACCCTGATTTCTGTGTTTGCCAGAAAGAAATAATAGTTGTATTCTTTATTTTCCAGTGCCAGCGGATCCATTTTATCTTTCCAGTAGTAGAAAGAGTCAATATTATTTTTATTTACGTAATAAAGAGCCCTGTCGCTTAAAGACTCGCATACGAAATCCAGACGGTTTTGCCGCCAGGCCTCTTTTTCTTTCAGTTCTGCATAATAAAGGAATCGTGGAGAATCAAACAGAAGGAGTTCGAGTCCGGTTATTTTAAATAGATAGAAAGAGTCCCGGGGCATTGCGTCTAGTGCTTTGGATAGACTATCTTCCAGTAAATCAATATCTTTCCAGCCAGTGGCGTTTTCTGCATGCAGAGTACACTTAACTGTAAGAACGGAAGCAGCCAATAGTAAATAAACTGATATTAGAATTGGTCTGCATATATGGGAATGCTCCCATTTTATGTCGCTTTTAATCATATCAATATAAAGCAAAATTTTTACCCTCAATGTGGTTACAAATTAAATGCTTATTTTTGATATCCCAACTGTTTGAGAATAACTAAAACAACCAATAATCAAAGGTTTTTGTTTTTTTATAGAATAGGTGACAATTCCAGTCCCAATTCATACAAACAGGCCTGTACTTCATGGGGATTTCCTGTATGTTTGCCTGCATCATCCGACAGTTTAATACATTCTTTCCATCCCTGATTGATATTCATTTTACATTGCGACAGTTTCATAACGATGTTGGAAGGCTTGAAACCTGTATCGTTGGTGAGATTTGTTCCGATACCGAATGCACATCTTATTTTTCCCCGGCAATAATCCATAATATCTAGGGCTTTACTAAAATCCAGAGCATTACTGAAGACGATCGTTTTGGTGGTGGTATCTATACCGAACTCTTTGTAACGGGTAGTCAGTTTATCGATAAACTCAAACTCATCACCTGAATCACATCTTACCCCATCAAATAACTTAGCTTGTTTACGGCTCAGATTGCTTAGAAAAATATCGGAGGTATAAGTATCAGACAATGCAATACCCAGATCTCCGTCATAGACATTCACCCAGTTTTCGAGTGCCATATAATTGGCATGTTTGTAGCCGAATTGAGCTCCATGGAACATAAACCATTCATGCGGATGTGTTCCCATCATTTTCAAGCCGAACTTCATGGCAAAATAACAATTTGAAGTTCCTGTACAATATTCAGCCTTTTCACTTAAATATTTAATGACAGTCTTCTGTACATCTACTGAAAATCTTCTTCGTGTTCCGAATTCGGAGAATGGAAGTTTGTGCAGGTTGGAAAGTACGACTTTTTCAGATAGTTTGGATATTATCAGATCGGGATCGGCTATATTTCCAGAAGATCGATTTTTGATTTCTGAAACGATTGCCAATAGAGGTACTTCATAGAGGGTTACTTTATATAGAAGGTCGGTTACTTCTATATGCAATAGATTCGCTTCATCCAGATAGACTTCTATTTTTTCCGGATCGAACCGAAAAGAAGAGAGCCATTCCCAATAAACACGGGGTAGGAACCGACAATGTCGCGTCATGTATTCTAATTCGTTATCTGTAAGTTTCAAGCGACTTAAATGGGCTATTTCCATTTTGAGTTTTACCAGAAACTCTTCGGTGTATTCTGTTTTGTCCCTGTCGTTAAAGCTGAAACGTCCCATTGCATAAGGGAATAGTTTGATATAAGCATACGAAGTCGTAAACTTATAAAGGTCTGTATCTAATATAGTTTTAATGATCATCCATCTATCTTTTACTATTATAACGTGAAAAAGTTGGTATTTGTTTGGAAATGTGCGGGAGGATTTTAGTAATTCGATATCTTTACGGCATGAAAAGTGTAATATCTCGATATACTTTCTATAAAAATAAATATGGAAACGAGTTGTTGGTCGATGTTGTCGAATTGAAAAGTATCAAGAAGTATTTGAAAAAGAGTTCGGTACATACGTTGACTTACTATGATATTACCTTTATAACTGAAGGTAGGGGCTCTTTTTCTATCGATAATCAGTTTTATGAAGCCTGCCCCGGTGACGTAATCTTTTCAAAACCGGGTGAAATACGTAATTGGGATAAAGATGGTATTGTGAATGGATATGCACTTATTTTTGAGGAGGAGTTTTTATCCGCTTTCTTTAAGGATGACCAGTTTGTCCGTCATCTTGCTTTCTTTGATCCTGGAAGCACGGCTGCTAAGATACATCCGGTAGAATCTCTTTCCACGCGGCTGTTGCAGCAGATTAGCCATATTAAAGAAGAAATTGGTTTGTACGGTCGACATGGAGATCATATATTGAGAGCCCAACTGTATGAAATACTTGTACTACTTGATAGAGTATACAAGGAAAGGGGAGAAATGCTGGTTCTTAGTAAGGAGAAGCGTAGCTCTCATATCAACAATTTTATTCATTGGGTCGATAAATCTTTTAAAAATCATCATTCTGTCGGATACTATGCCGATAAGTTATGTATCACCCCGAATTATCTGAATGAGATTGTAACGGCATCTATGCTGGTAAATGCCAAACAGTATATTCGTAATAAACTGATGGGAGAGGCGAAACGGATGCTCACCTATACAGATCTGCCTGTGTCTGAGATTGCTGTAATACTTAATTATGAAACGGTTTCTTATTTTGTCCGTTCCTTTCGGTTATATACCGGACAAACACCTCTGGCATACCGGGAAACTCATAAACCGTAAAAAGTGACATTTCTTCCTTGTTTTTTGATCTGTTACCGGATGAACTTTCCCTTATCTTCGTTGGTGTAAAATAAATAACAATTTAATTATGAGAGATGCAGAAAAGACAATAGGAAATATTGTCGACAAACAAACAATTGCTTTCCTCGGCTCAGTTGACCAGGAAGGATTCCCCAATATTAAAGCCATGTTGCAACCTCGTAATAGGGTTGGAATCCGTATTTTTTATTTTTCAACCAATACGTCTTCTATGCGGGTTGCACAGTTTAAAGCAAATGACCATTCCTGTATTTATTTTTGTGACAGGCGGTTTTTTAAAGGGGTAATGTTAAAAGGAACAATCGAGGTTCTGACAGATCCGGCCAGTAAAGAAATGATATGGCATCCGGGTGATACCATGTATTATAAAGAAGGTGTTACGGATCCGGATTATTGTGTGTTAAAATTCACAGCCTTTTCAGGAAGGTACTACAGTGGATTCAAGTCGGAGGATTTTAATGTGGAATAAGTTCTTAGGATAGAAAGCTCTCTGTGGAACGTATTTATCGATTATAACTATGCGTTATAATCGATAAATGTACTCTTTTTACCACAATAAGTCAGTGTAAGCTTATGCATTGCTCTTGTCACTGCTACATATAATATGCTCCTGTCGATTTCCGAGTGATAGTTTTTGCTATTTACCATGGGTATGATTACTTCATCAAATTCAAGTCCTTTTGCCATATGTGAAGATGTTATGATAATACCTTTTACAAAAGCGGAGCTTTGATTTGACAAGAAATAGACTTTATCTGTATAAATTTTCAGTTGCTTGTCTGTTTCTTTTGCCTGCTGTTCTGTTTTACAGATGATTCCCATTGATTTGTAACCCGATCTTTCAAAGGTGGAGATTAGATTGAAAATACCTTCAATCTCTGTTTCCTGATTAGTGAATTTTAGTATGGCAGGTTGTTCACCATGTCGTTCTATGGGTTCTAGTTCTTCGTTAGTCCGGATACTTTGAGCAAATGCCGTAATTTCGTAAGTAGAGCGATAACTTTTGCAGAGTTTCATCACCTCTCCTGTAACAACTGTTTTTCTGATCATTTCTGCAGTGGATGATCCATAAGGATTGACTGACTGGTTTGCATCTCCCAGTATAGTTTTACGACAAGTATAGAGTTTTTGGATAACTTTATACTGTATGGGAGAGTAATCTTGCATTTCATCGATCAAAAGGTGTTTAACATGTGACTGATTATTGTATCCCTCCAATGCAATATGTAAGTATGCAAGTGGTGCCAAATCGGTGTATTCAAGCATGCGGTTTTTACGTAACTTGAATAATTCAGGTTTTCCGATCCAGCTAAAAAAATCTTTGTAAACTTGCAAATCGTTATTACCGGCAAACATCTTCTTTATTTCTTTTTTCAACTTGTTGCGCTCTGCTGTGGTTATATTGAAACGATATTGGACTTTCATTATTTCGAGAATGTAATCGGTCATAGTTTCAAAACGTTGACGCATGGGATAACGATTGAATCGACGGAATTGCTCATCAATAAATCCGGCGGGAATAATTATGTGATTATTCAATTGAATATCTGAGGCTTTGAAATAGTTATTCTCGATATATAATATGAATTTATCAAGTAGTGAAATAAAATCGATGGAAGATTTATATTGTATTCTTTCAGTAAAGCTTGGCGTTGACTCTTCCAATAATTCTGTTACTTGTCCGAAAAAGTTCTGATAGTTGTATTTGTTATCCAGTATTCTTGAAAGGATCTGTTCCATGCTGGTTTCAGGAACAGTTTCTTCACCTAACTCCGGAAGTACATTTGATATATAGTCGGCAAAAACTTTGTTAGGAGATATGATCAGGATCTCTTTTGAAGAAATGTTTCCTTTAAAAGCATAGAGCAGGTAGGCGATGCGGTGCAGGGCAATGGATGTTTTACCTGATCCGGCAACTCCTTGTATGATTAATGCCTGTGCATCCTCATTACGGATAATCTTGTTCTGTTCATATTGAATGGTGGCGACGATATTTTTCATTTTATCATTGGTAGTGGCACTGAGTTCCTTTTGTAGAATGTCATCGTGAACAGTCTGGGAACTTTCTATCATATATTCCATTTTTCCATTCCGGATGCGGTATTGTCGTTTTAGAGAAACGACTCCTTTAATTTCACCTGCCGGCGACATATATGAAGCTTCTCCTAACTCATGATCATAGAACATACCTGAAATGGGAGCTCTCCAATCATAGATCAGGTTTATTTTGGTATGGATGTCATAGAAAGTATGTATACCGATATAGATGGGTAGAGGGGTGTTCTTTTGATTATTTACCTCTGAAAAATCTATTCGTCCGAAGTAGGGGATATCCAGTATTCTACTCAGCCGTTTGCGTTTATCAATGACTTTTTCTCCCAGTGCAAAATGGTTGAGAATGCTTTCACGCATGGAGCGGATCTCGTGAGGGTCGATATCTTTATTTGACCATATATAACTCTTATACTCTTGTAATGTTTCTACATGTTCTTTAACTGATGTATCCGTATTATTTATCGAATCTTTTAGGATATCGATTACTTGTAGCAAATATTCTTTCTCTTGTTTTTCTGTTTGATTAAATATCATAATGTTATACTTGTTGTTAGGTTGGCAAAGTTACTTTGGTCTCCTGATGTATTAAATAGCTATTTATAGCCATATATCAAGCTCGTTTTTGTATTTTCGTAGCCCTAAATCGATTGTAATGGATATAATTGAACTTTCAAAGCACAATCAGCAACTAGCCTGGGATATTCTTGAGAATACCCGTATTGTTTCAGTTTGGGAAAGTCTTGGTGCCAGGGTAAATATTGTCGGTTCACTGAAGACTGGCCTGTTAATGAAGAACAAAGATATTGACATGCATATCTATACCGATGAGTTGGTTATTGCTGATAGCTTTGCTGTAATGGGTAAGCTGGCAGAAAAATTAGCTTTGGAAGAAATTCAATATAAGAACCTGGTCAATACCGAGGAGGAATGTATCGAATGGCATGCTTTGTATAAAGATAAAGAGATGAATTTATGGAAGTTTGATATGATTCATCTTCGTAACGGTTCTAAATACGATGGTGTGGTAGAAAAGGTGACAGATGCCATTATCCGGCATTTGACATTCGATATCCGAAGAACGATTCTGCAGATCAAATATGATATGCCGGATAATGTAAATATTCCCGGTATAGAGATTTATCATGCGGTTTTCACTGGAGGGGTAAAAAACTATCGGGAGCTCATGCAATACCGGGTTGATAATCCTTTGGTAGATAGTTTAGAGTGGACTCCCGGATAGACTATATTCTAAAAGGAAAGGTATTATAGAAGTTCTTTCCATTTCTCCTGGATATTTTCTTCTCCGTCAAAATAGTTGACTTGTGTGTCTTTGTTGAATATTTCGTAGGATGGGACAAGGAATATTTTGTTTGAATCGGGGTATTCGCATATATCATGACCGATGAATGTTCTTATGTCCAGGTATATGCAAGGTTCTGTTGTGTGATTATATAACTGATGAGCTCCTGTTTCACCCTTCTCAAAGAATATTAAATCTCCGCTAGTAACGACTTCCAGGCCTTTGGGGGTTCTTAACGTGGCAGAGCCGGAAAGGATCATAAATAACTCTTCCGCATATCGGTGAAAATGATATGCGGCACAATATTGGTCGGGGTTTAATTGTCTCAAGTCAAAGTTTAGATTTTCAGGATTTACTCTTTTTTTGATTCTTGAGATATCCGAGAATAATCTGAAATTATCAATTTTGTTGGAATCTTCTTTAAATTCTCTTTCTGCTGATTTTAAAATTGTTGCCATAACTCTTGATTTAATTGTTTTATTTATTAATAGGTAGTAGTCTGATTTTTCGGAAGTGTTATATACTTTAAAAGAATATATTACAAAATTAGTAATTTATTGGATGTCTTTTGGATATATTTGCTACATTTATCATCTGTATTGTAATCTCAATAATATTTTAAGTATGAAAAAGTGGCTTTATTTAGTGTTTACTACATTGTTTTTCTTTTCTTGCTCTGAGATAGATGATAATATTCCAGACAATAATGATGGAGATAATAATGGCGATAAAGATAATATAGAAAATGAAAACGATATGCCTGTATTGAATCTGTATGTGAATACGGATCAGAAGAACATATTTGATTTAATGGAGTTTCAGATACAGACAGAAGGGATTATTATGCTTTCGAACTTACGTGCGCATTATGATTCTGTAGTCTGGAAGGTTTCAGGCTTGGATGGTAGTTATAAAATTTTTGAAAGAACAGATTTTAGTTCTAGTTTTAGTTTTAAATGGTCTCATAACTTTTTCTTCCCAGGTGAATATGAAACTTTCCTGTTAGGATACAAGGAGGATAAACTTATTTACAAAAGTGATACATTACCTATAAAAATAACAGATGATAAAGACTTTTTAGGATACAATTGGAAAGATATAAAAGGTTCTATCGGACATGGCACTGGATATGTAGATGTTCTTTTTAAGGATAGGGATATTGTGACCTTTCAAGATATGCATCAGGATACTCCATCTGTGGGATTGTCTCTTTTGTTAAACGGTAATCTGGATGAACAGGCATTTATATTGAAAAGTAAGAAAATACTTTTCGATTATATAAGTTCTTTATATTCATCTCCCATTTATGATTTTACGGATGATACTCTTGTAGAAAAATATAATAAAATATTTACTTACAAAAAAGAGAATGCATATCCTCAATGTATTTGGTTGACTCCAAAGTCAAAAATAGTATTACTAAAATGCTATGACAAATATTTTAAAGATTATTTTAAGTATGAGATTTATGCAGAGCCGGGAGATGAAATTTAAGTTGTATAACTTTGTTCCAAACATTAAAGAAAATAAGTAAGATATGGATTTCTTAGAACTTTCTAAAAAACGTTTTTCTGCAAGAAATTATAGTGCAGATAAGATCGAACAGTCTAAAATAGATTATATCATTGAATGTGCGCGATTGGCTCCTTCTGCAGTTAATTATCAACCATGGCATTTTATGGTTATCATTAGTGAAGAGCAGAAACAGAAGCTCCGTCAGTGCTATGATAGAGAGTGGTTTGCAAATGCGCCTGCTTATATTGTTATCTGTACTGATGAAACGAAGGCTTGGGTACGCAAATCGGATAATAAGAATCATGCTGATATTGATGCAGCCATTGCTACGGAACATATTTGTCTGGCAGCAACAGCAGTGGGACTAGGCAGCTGCTGGGTCTGTAACTTTGACTTGAATTTATTTAAAACGAACTTCCGGTTATCATCAGGAGAATATCCGGTAGCTATAATCTCCTTAGGGTATATTAAAGAACAACCGGAACGCTTTACGACTCGAAAAGATAAGAATGAAATTGTAACTATCTTGTAAGTTTTAAATAAAAGATGTGTGAGGCTGAAATGAAAAAAGCAGTTACAAATAAATGTAACTGCTTGATTTTCAGTGGTGCCACCAGGAATCGAACCGGGGACACAAGGATTTTCAGTCCTTTGCTCTACCAACTGAGCTATGGCACCGTTGTTTTGTTTAACGGGTGCAAAGATACGGACTTTTTTTTAATATGCAACAGTTTTATGGAAAAAGTGACTAAAATTATTCACTGAGTGAATTCCAGCCCTGAGCTTTTAATTCAACTTCTCCGCCATCACGGCCTACTAGATAGTTACCTAATTCTGGCTTTGTGATGTGGCCGATTACTTTAACTCCTTTCATTTCAGATACTTTGTCATGATCAGTTAAAGGAACGGTGAATAATAATTCATAATCTTCACCGCCATTTAGGGCCGCTGTTACCAAGTTCATACTGAACTGTTCGGCCATGGCTGCGGTCTGATAGTCGATGGGAATTCGCTCTTCGTAAATACAGCAGCCAACATTACTTTCTTTTGAAATATGTAATAACTCGGAGGAAAGACCATCGGAAATATCCATCATGGAGGTGGGTACGATTCCTGCCTTTTCCAGTATTTCAATGATGTCTTTGCGTGCTTCCGGCTTTAGTTGGCGTTCCAGTAGATATTCTTTTCCAGAAAAATCGGGAGTGAAATCCTTTTCTCCTTTGAATACACTCTTTTCACGTTCCAGTAACTGCAGGCCCATGTATGCGGCTCCCAAGTCTCCGGATACGCAAACCAGATCAGTATCTTTAGCTCCACTACGGGTTACAACTTTCCCTTTTTCTCCTTCGCCAATGCAAGTGATGCTGATGCACATTCCAGTTAAAGAGGAGGATGTGTCGCCTCCTACGATATCGACACCATAAATATCACATGCGAGCTGAAGCCCCGAATAAAACTCTTCCAGATCTTCTACAGAGAAACGTTTTGAGATTCCGATCGAGACAGTAATCTGTTTTGGTTTACCATTCATGGCATAGATATCGGAAAAATTGACTACGGCAGATTTATATCCCAGATGTTTCAACGGAACATACATCAGGTCGAAGTGGACGCCTTCAAGTAACAGGTCAGTCGTTACCAGGATTTGTTTCTCCTTGTAGTCCAGTACTGCTGCATCATCGCCAATACCTTTTACTGTACTTTCGTTTTTTAACTCTATTTTCTCTGTCAGGTGGCGGATTAAACCGAATTCACCTAATGTTGCTATTTCTGTTCTTTTACTCATTTTATTTGTCGTAAAATATGTTCTCTATGAAAGGTTGTAATATGTTTTCGAATGTCATCGTCGAATCTTTTCTCCAGACAGAATTCGATGGTGATCGGTAGATAATACATATAAGCTTTCCATTCTTCGGGAATATATGGATTATCTGATAACCGGGCTGCATCTTTTTCTGTTGTCAGGATATATTTATCGGATGAACTCATTGATTCGAATACACTTTTTATCCGTCTGATGTCGGATTTTCCAAAATCATGGTGATCTGGGAAAATCAACGGAGTAACTTTTTCTGAAAGTTTGCTAGCCTCTTTAATGAAACTTCCAGGGGAGGCTATGCCTGATAGAACCAGAAGTTCTTCATCCTGACGTATATCTTTTCGTGTAAGAGGTTTTGCCCGTGAAGCAAATACCGGCTCTATTTCGCCATAAGTAATATGTGTGAAATGAATGGACTGATGTGCCAGTAATTTCATATTCTCTTCTATGATACGGTACTCGATTGGCTTCATATCTTCTTCACACTTCGTTACGATAACTATATCTGTACGCCGTATCCCATTAACTGGTTCGCGGAGTAGACCGACTGGTAATAATTTGTCGATATAGAATAAACGATGATAATCTGTCAGTACGATCGAAAGCGAAGGAGTTACATAACGGTGTTGGTAGGCATCGTCGAGGAGAATAATTTCCGGACGTTGTTCATTTGGTAGTGCCAGCAAGTTGCTGATACCCCGTCGGCGGTTGGCATCAACAGCGACAAGTATATCGGGAAACTTATGTTTCATTTGATAAGGCTCATCACCGATTTCGATGCTTGTATTTTGATTGTTTGCCAGGATAAAACCAGATGTTTTCCGTTTATACCCCCTGCTGAGTACAGCTATTCTGTGGCTGTCTTTTAACAGGCGGATAATATATTCCGTATGAGGAGTTTTCCCTGTTCCTCCCACAGCCAGGTTTCCAATACAAATGATAGGTATAGGATATGACTCTGTTGGCAATATCCCCCAATCAAACAGTTGATTCCGAAATCGGACTCCTATCCCATATAAAAAAGAGATAGGAGAGAGCAGTGAGTGCATTTTTATGTTGCTTTCTGTCGGCATCTCGGATTATAAGGGTTTAACATCATAAGGTAGTCGTGCCTGAACTCCAGTTGTTGTTTTTATATTGCTCAGATTCTTAAAATATTCGTATTCATCACCTAAAACACTTTTTACAATGGATACTTTTACTTCTCCTAATTGTTTTTCAATGAATTCTTTCCAGAAATCTTTTGTCCCTGAAACATATGTCAGGCTGTAATCGCTCAAGTCTGCTAGTGAAGCTGCTGTTTCAATTGCTTTGTTTATACCGCCCAACTCGTCTACCAACCCACGTTCCTTGGCTTGTTCACCGGTCCAGACGCGTCCCTGGCCAATTTCATTGATAGCTTCCTTGCTCATACCGCGGCCGTCAGCACAACGAGCAAGGAAAGTTTCATATCCTCTTTCAACGAAGGATTGTATAAGAACTTTTTCATCTTCGCGCATTGGGCGGCTCATGTCTCCCAGGTCGGCGTATGCGTTGGTCTTGACAATATCTGTTGTTAATGACAGTTTGTTGAACAAGCCGGTTACATTCGGAAAGATACCGAAGATACCGATCGATCCGGTTAGTGTGTTAGGTTCTGCTATGATTTTGCTGGCGGCGCATGAGATATAGTAACCTCCGGAAGCAGCAACATCCCCCATGGAAACAACGATCGGTTTTACTTTTTTCAATTCTATGACCTGACGCCAGATCTGTTCTGATACGAAAGCGCTTCCTCCGGGAGAATTTACACGGAAGACTACGGCCTTGATATTGTCGTCGTTTTTCAACTTGATTAGTTCGGTAGCAACCTTTTCGGTAATTGCCTGCTCTACATTATAAGGAGAAGAAGAAACTTCGGGTTTGATTTCACCCTCGGCATACAAAATCGCGATACGATCAGCTTTTTCCCGATTGATTGTTTTTATACTTTTTATTTTTGTTATATCGGCCGTTTGCAAACGTTTATTGCTTTGTCCCGCCAGTCCTTTAACATATTCTTCTGCTTCCGGACGATATTTCAATTCATCTACCAATTTACATTCAACCGTTTTCTCTGCAGAAGCAAAGGCATAACCCAGATTAGCAAAGTTATTAATGTCTTCAGTGGAGATATTTCTCGATTCTGCAATACCACTAGTAACGTTATCCCAGATAGTACTCATATATGATTGTATCTGTTCGCGGTTAGCATCACTTAATTTGTCGAGCATGAAGGGCTCTACGGCTCCTTTGTAAGTACCAACTTTGAAGATCATCATGTCTACGCCGACTTTTTTTAGTAATTCTTTATAAAACATAGTTTGTGAAGCCATACCTACAAGACCTAATGTTCCTTGTGGATTAAGAAACACTTTGTCTGCCACTGAACATAGATAATAACATCCTTGGTTGTAGTTGTCGGAGTAAGCAATAACGAACTTACCGCTTTCTTTAAAGTCTGTCAATGCTCTGCGGATTGCTTCAAGGCTGGCAGAGCCGGCACTAAGTGATTTTGCTTCTATGTATATGCCACTGATGTTTTTATTTTCTTTGGCTGTTTGAATTGTTGATAATATATCCTTTAAGGAAAGAGCTTTTTCTGTTTCTCCCATCAGCATGGCAAGAGGGTTTTCTTCTGTATTGTCAGATAAACTACCGTCAAGTGTTAGTTTATAGACTGTATTGCTTTTCGGACTGTAATCGGGAGTGCTATTTATGCTACTTGCAATACCGATTATTGTGAAGATAAATACGATGGAAATCAGGCCAACAGCAACAAATACACCTAATGCTGAGGCAAACATCATTTTAAAAAATTGTTTCATATCTATATTTCGTAAGTTTTTATCAGACAGCAAATATAGTTAACTTCTTGATACTAATCTTTCTTTTGCGTTGATTAATTTGAGCTATAAAGATATCTAGTTATTAAATAACACTTTTGCTTGACTTTTGTTACATATAATGTATTGAAATCCCATAAAGCCCCCCCTATAAAAATACGTTTGATATATATCGAACGTAAAGAGTACATATATGCTTTGTTCGTTTGATAGATGTATTCTCTTCGTTCGATATATGTCAAACGAATAAAAGAAAGAGTTGTCCTGTCCTGAAATAAGTGGTTCTTTTGCAATTTAGTTGAAAATAATATAGATATGTAACCTCGTTCTTGTCATTATTTGCTGTGGAGCCTTAATTATCAGCAAATAAATATCAACTCATTCGATTATGCTATTTATCTGATAGCTAATATATTATACAATATAAACGTTAGGATATTTTGCTTGTTTTTCGTAACTTTATGTCGCCAAACTTAAAGGATTACGATAATGCAAAATACCCTAACGACCACAAAGTTACAGAAAAAGGTCGTGAACATGAAGCTTTTGAAGCCATTTATGAAGATAAAATTAGCCTTTCGTCATTCTTTCCTAATGCAGAACTGACAATTGAAAGTACGGAGTTTCTTGACGGCATCGTCAACATATATGCACGCGGTTCTCTTGACTATGGTATATGTCCCTACTGTGGAATAAAAAGCAGTAAGATTCACAGTCGGTATATCCGACATATCTCCGACTTGCCAGTGTTTGGAAATACCACTATTCTCCATCTTAGAATGCGCAAATTCTTCTGCTCACATCCCGAATGCAAATTCCACACATTTGCCGAGCAACCAGGGATAGAGGTGTTCCGTTACCGCAGGCGTACTCGTAGATGTGAAGTAGTACAGAATCAACATGCAGTCAAACATTCTTCCATTACTGCCGGCAAAATACTTTCCTTGCAAGGAATACAGCTCAGCGGGTCAACGATATTAAGAGATTTGCACCGTATGCTGCCTCCTGCATATACTGATGTCACCAGAATAGGTGTTGACGACTGGGCACAAAGAAAGGGTTCTACATATGGAAGCATTATTATAGATCTTGACCGGTCTATGGTGATAGACTTACTGGGTGATAGAGAGCAGGATAGTTTCGGGATATGGCTGGAACATCATCAAGCGGTAGAATTGGCAAGCCGTGACAGGTCTACGGAATACAGTGCAGCCATTGCCGCCTCAAAATACCACATAATAGAGGTGGCTGACAAGTTTCATCTAATAAAAAACATTCAGGACCGTTTTACGAAAGTGATCTCCGAGCATTACAGCGAGTATCGGAGTATGGTCAGGAATAAAGAGCATATTTTGGAGTGCCTTGATACAGAACCGGATATTCCGGAAGAACCGATACTCCATATGCCGAAGAAGGAGGACTCCAGAGGGGTGATGTTCAATGAAGTAAAAGAGTTGCAAAAGAAGGGCTTCAAGCCTTTTGCCATATCTAAGAAACTAGGCATTTCACGGCAGACTGCTACTAAATACTGTTCAATAGACATATTGCTTGAGCGTAAAAGTAAATTAAGAAACAGCTATCATGTGTTTGATAAATACGTGGAAGAAGAAGTAGAAAAAGGCAAGCCTCTGTCAGCCATATATGCAGAAATCAAGAAGCAGGGATTCAAAGGAAGCAGAACTCCATTTTATGACCATTATCGTTATCTCGGTGACGGACACAGAGGGTTCCGAGCAAAAAACTACAAGCCTCAAAAGAAAGAGAAACCGAAAGATGAAAGGTCCGCTCTCATGCCTGTAAAGACCATGGCCTCTATTGCATGTAATTCAATGGTGGGGAGGGAACCCAGTGAAGAAGGAAAGAATCTGATGGAACTGCTTAATGAAACAGATTGGTTCAATCAAATGTATGAAGCTGCCTGTTCTTTTTACAAAATCATAAAAGGAAATGAACCGATGAATCTAATACGATGGATGAAAGCTTATTGGAAGACAGAAATACCAAATCTAAAAACTTTTATCAAGGGAATTAAACTTGACTATGCTGCCGTAAAAAACACAATTATACAAGATGTAACGAATGGGATTACGGAAGGTTTTGTAAACAAACTAAAGACTGTGAAACGCTTAATGTATGGTAAAGCGAGTATACGACTTCTTAAAAACAAACTGATAATGGAACATATTCTTTTCAACTAAATTGCAAAAGAACCAAATAAGTTGACAACCCCCCAAAGTAAACTTATGTCAGAATCGGGACATGTAGGTTGTATCCGTTGTTTTTCCTTTTTGACAGTATTCTCT
>NZ_JADNBB010000052.1 GCF_015550595.1 Parabacteroides goldsteinii | reverse complement strand
GTTGGTTCATAACAACTTGATTATAAACCAACTTTTACTCGCACTTTACATAACATATTACTTGTCATAATCAAAATACTTCGTACACCGAACTGCCCACTCGAAAGGCGGCAGGCGGTAGATTGCCGCCTGCCCGTCCGTCCCCTTCTGACGGCTGTCCCGTGCGGACACGGAGCAGACCGCCAGCAGCGAACAGAGGATAGCCATGAATACACGCATCATCTTGGCAGAGGTTTGTAATTGCCTATGGGGATGACGGTCTGAATGTCGTCCTTCACGTTCCGGTTGTTGAAGTCAAATTCCAATTCGTAGGAATTTTTGAAATTGTCCTCCACCACCACGATGAAGTTGTGCGCCTCGTCGCCATCTGCCGTGTAGTACAGCCTGAACTTATCGTTTTCAAGCAGGTAGCGGTCGTTGGGCAGGAAGGTAATGCCGCCCGCCATCTTCAGCGTGCCTTCCCCCTCGAACTGGAAATACCGGATGGTGTAGAGCGTGTTGGCAAATTCGCCCGTCCTTTTCAGCTCACAGCGGATTTCCACCGTCTGCCCCTTCGTGACCTTGTTCGGCACGGGCATGGTTTCCACCGTGAAGGGATAGGATTGCTGGATGTCCATGTCGTCATCGCACGATGCGAGCGTGAGCGACACGGCGGCGAACAGGCAGAGTGCCAACGCCTTGAAGATGGATATTCTCTTGTTCTTGTTGTTCAGTATGTTCATTGTCCTTTGATTTTTAAGTTATTGTTCATTTCTTTTTTTGCTGTCAGTTGCAGATACTCGTTCAAGTCCTTGCAACCGTCATAGAGTGCGGAACGGTCACAGACACGTCCGCCGTAGTGTCCTTTGAGGGCTTCCAGCGTCCTCCGCCCGGCTTCGTCACGGTCGAGGAAGCAGTCGATGCGTCCATACCCGTCTAAGTGTTTCACCGCCTTACCCACGTTGGCGACGGAGTTCAGCACAAGGCTGTCGCCATTGCCGCCTATGCCGAGTGTGTCAGCGGACAAAAAGTCCATGAAGCCCTCGAACACGCTGCATACGTCAGAGGCGGTATCTTCCGGTTTTATCAGTGACACATCTTTCGGTGGTATGCAACCTTTGAATAGTTTGCTCCTGATTTCATAGCCGCCCGCCACGTTCGGGAAACCGATTGTGAAATACCGCTTTCCACGCACGCCATAGTTCAGGCGGCAACAGTGGCGGTATGCAACGGCATAAGGGATGCCCCGTTCCGCCAGATACTCTGTTAATGGTGAGCGGAGCAGTGGGACGGCTTCCACCCCCTCAAAGGCAGGTTCGGACGGTTCCGGCAGGTACAACGGCTTTTCCGATGCGACAAACGGCATACGGGCGGTTTCCGCTATGAATCTTGCCTGCGCCATGAAGTCACCGCTTCGGGCAAACTCCCCGGCAAGCGTGAAGATGTCACCGCCCTTGCCCAAACCGAAGTCGTACCAGAGCTGTTTCGCCACGTTCACACGGAAAGAGGGGGTGCGTTCACTGCGGTACGGCGCACGATACCACAGCTCGTTTCCGCTCCTCCGTACAGGCTCATGTCCCAACCGTGCGAGAAAGTCCGCGAGGGATATTTGCCTCATGGCGTCTATATTGGTCCCTTCCATGCGGCGTGTGTCAGTTGATGACGAACTTGATGCCCAGCCCCCATTGGCAGTGGAACTTCTTCGTGTCGCCACCCCACAGGCAACGCTCCCGGAGGTTGGCGAGCAGGGCGATACGGTCAGCCACGTAAAACTCCACATCGAGCGTCAGCGCACCGCCGTAGATGAAGGCGTCCCGGTCATGCAGCGTGGAGCCGTCATACAGCACCTTTTCGCCCCAATTCACCGATTCATACCCGGCGAGAGCCGAAGCCCCCGCATAGACGAACACGATTTTGCGGGCATCGGAAAGTATCTTGAAATAGTAGCCGCCCTCCGCCGTGAACTGCGCCACAGGTATGGAAGTGTCCTTGTAGGGGCTCTTTTTCAGGAGATACTCACCTCCGAATACCCATTTGTTCCCCTTCTTCGTGTAAGTGGAGAGAGCAGCCCCTAAACTGTACCCGCCGTCGTTGCCGCCGGGTTTGAATCCGTCCGCCAGATTCGCCCTTACCTCGATGCCCTGCATCTTCGGCAGGCATCGCTGGGCGTGCGCCTGCCCCGTGAACAGGGCAAGCGACGCGATGATTATTGCGATGTACTTTCTCATGGTCAGCGCACTTGAAGTTCGTTGATGGTATTGGCGCGCACCAAATCCTCGTTCTCGATCACGAAGGACTGGTGACGACCGCCGTTCTTCTCGTTCAGTTCCACAACGAGGCACTTGCCGTCGGGTATGGTGAACTTCGCCATCGTGAAGACCGTGCGTTCGCTTTTTTTGCCCGGCACGAGCGTGGCGTAGTTCTGCGCGCGAAGCGGCAGGATGATACGCTCCTGCACGGCGGTACGCTTCGCCACCTTCTTGTCCACGATTTTCCACGTGATGTAGTCCACATCGAAAGGCACGTTGCTCTGGTTCCTGATTTCCGTGTGGAAATACAGAAGCCCGTTGTGCGTGTAGATGCCTTTCAGAAGGTACTGGATGCCGAAACGCTTGCAGCCGATATGCTTCACCTCACGCTTGTTCTGCTTGTGGATGGACTTCATGATAAGGCGCACCAGCATGGGACTTTCACTGCCCAGCTCTTTCAGGTAGATTTCCTGCGCGTTGTTCGGACGGTTCACCGCCTCGCCGTCATGGATGAAGTCGCACATCTCCACGTTGAGCAGCAGCGGTTCGGCGGCGTACTTCACGTTGAAGGTGTAGAAACTCCCGTCCTCCGTGATTACGGACATGTTGGTTTCGTTCGGGAAGTTCCTCACGGTTGCCTTCACGCGGATGACGTTCTCCGCACCGTCGGCTTTGCCCGCAATCAGATCGGGCGAGCCTAAATCGACATAGCGCACTTCCGCCGGGAAGATGACATGCACGGTCTTGTCGTAGGTCACTTCCAAGCCGTGCGGGGGGACCATGCGGTCAAAGCCCAGCTTTCTCGTCAGACCGTGATACAGGTCTCCGTCCGCTTCTTTCTGCGGATAGACCTCCTTTGTCAAGGTCAGTTGGTCACTTCTGTTGGGCGTTTCAACGGTTACGTTTTCCTGCGCGTTGGCAGTTGCGATGCCCATAGCGAGGGCAAACATCATGATTACTTTTCTCATTACTTTGGATTTTTAGTGGTAAATAAAAATTTGATTGTTTCCTTAATTCACTTCCTGATAGAGCATGACCCTGTACCCGGCTTTCAGATGCACTTTGACGGTACGCATCTTCTTGGCAATGTACTGGCTCGTGCCTTGTATCAGTCCTTTTCCCAAGTCGGAGGCAAGCTGCGCCCCGGCATTGGTGGAGATGTTGATGCTGCTCCCCAGCGAGCCGCCCATGTTGGCGGCAACCTCCCGGACAGCGTTCATCTCCATCGAGTTGGGTATGAATATGCCGGGCTGCCCATCCGTGTCATAGACCTCCAACTCCACCGGGATAACCGTGCCGTCGTGTTCCAGCGAGGTGATTTCGATGGCAAGCCGTTCACCCTGAATCTTGGCTGCGCCGACCACCACCGCATTACGGGGGATGATCCTATCAGCTACCGCCATCGGCTCCAACAGCCGTAACCTGACCGCCTGCCCGTCCGTCACGCTCTGCGCCCCATAGACACATGCCGGTATGGTGTTCCTGTCCGATACGGTCGTGACACCCACCGCCGTGTTGAAACTGCGGTTGCGTTCCTGCGAGAAGGAAGCGACAAACTCGGCATTACTCATGGGCTGTCCGAGCGAGGACACCACCTGATGCGTCACCTGCCTTACGGGTTTTGCCGTGTTCTTTCCGGCTTTCTGCACGGGGGACGGCTCTGCGGTCTGTCCCGCTGCCGCCCGCGTGCCGTTCTGATTTCCCATGTACTTCGCCGCCAGCTCGTAGGATTTTTCCATGAGTGCCACCTGCTCGTCCATCGTGGAGCTTCTCTCTTTTCCGCTTTCCAGTTCGGATTCGAGCGTGGCGATGCGTTCCAGCAGTTCGTCCATCTCCGCATTGTCGTTTTTCGGCTGCTCGTAGAAGTTGCCGAGCGTGGCATTGAGGTCGCGGTAGGCGGCTGCCGAGGACTGGATGGTCTTCGGTGCGGGTTTCTCCGCCTCTTCCGTTCCGCCGGGATTGGCAAGGTCGAAATCGCTGTCCCTATCCGCTGCCGCCGTTTCGCGGTCGAACAGGTCGCCCAACTGCTGCATGGCGCGGCTGCGGTTCTCCTGCCGTTCCTCCATTGCCCCCTGCTCGTAGGCTTTCGCCTTGTCACCGATAATCCGGCGGTTCTCCTTGTCCGCATCGGGCATCTCGATATTGTAGCCGCCTGTTCCCGGCTCCTGCTCCTTGCCGGAGGACGGGGCGAATATCAGCCACATCGCCCCGATGAATACCAGCACCATAGCGGGAAGCACTATCATTTTCTGGCGTTTCAGCCGTTGGGCTTCGGTCAGCGGCTTGCGCTCCTTTTTCGGCTTGCCGTTACCGGGAGCCGCCTTGTTCTCGTTTTTTGGTTCATTCTTCGTCTGTTCCATATAAATAAGGTATTACATTGTGATTGTTATCCGGCTTCACGGACAGTTCCACCTGTCCGGCATGGTCTATCTCCATCCGGCTGCCGTCATTCCTGCCGATGTCATACACGGCTTTGCCGAAGGTGTAGAGGGCAAGTGCGGCGAATGCGGCGAGCATTGCCAGCACGATGCGCCTGCGTATCTTCGGCGGCAAGCCGTCCAGATAGCCCTTGAGCCTTGCTATCAGCATTTTCTTTTTATCGTGGAGTTTCCAATAGGTACTCCATAGTGATTTTCCGATTCCTTTCATGCCTGTTACCTTTTGATGGTTTGTAAATCCTTGTTCTCGATGATGGTGAATCCCTCGATGGTGAAACCGTTGGGGTTGTCGTCCGAACGGGACGAGTTCAAGAGGCGGCAGGTGGTCACGAGGCTGCGCTCGGTGACGTTGCTCTGCCGGATGATCTTCTGCGTGGCGTAGGTCACGGCACGGTAGGGATAGCCGTTGAAGTCGCACACCACGCTGTCCACCTTCAGCACTTGGTTGATGTTACCGGCGATGATGCGGTTGTAGTACCCCTTCTCGGCGAAGTCCGAATAGTAGTTGTACACGCTCTTGTCCGCCAGCAGCAACGCACGCTTCACGTTGTGTTCTATCGCGCTCTTTTCGGGCGAGAGCGTGAAGAACAGCTCGTGGAAGCGGCGCACATGCTCCCTCGCTTCCGCCGGACGGTTCTGCGAGAGGTCCTGCGAGAGTGCCAGCATCAGCGACTTGCCGTTGTCCAGCACATAGATCTTCTCACGCTGCCGCTCCGCGAAGCGGTAGGAACTCCACACGCTCCATACCGTTATCACGGCGCACAGCGAGAGGAAGACGATACCGAACAGGCGTATCTGCCGGAACGATGATTCGATGTTTTTAAGTGATTTGAATTCCATTTTACTTTTCCGTTTATAATTGCACATTGATTATTTCAGCAGTTTCCCGGCACGTCCGACCATGTTGCCTGCGGCTGCACCCGCCACGCTGCCCGCCATGCTTCCGGCGCGTCCCGCCATCTGGTTCACGTTGCGCCCGTAGCCGCCCATGCCCCCGGCTTGGATGATCCAGCCCGCCACCGTCGGAATGGTGAAGTAGCCGATGATGCCGATTATCATGAACACGATATACACCCCGTCGCTGGAATCCAGCGAGAAGTTGGGGTCGGTCTGCATGCGCTCGATGTCGCTCTGGAGCATCAACACCTGAATCTTGGCGAGTATGGTGCTGAATATGTCCGACACGGGCAGCCACAGATAGACCTGTATGTAGCGGCATATCCACTGCGTGAGCGTGCTTTGGAAGCCGTCCCACACCGATATGGCGAAGGCTATCGGACCGAGTATCGCCAGCACCACGAGGAAGAATGTGCGGATGGTGTCTATCACGAGGGCGGCGGCTTGGAACATCAGTTCCAGTATCTCGCGGAAGAAGTCGCGGATGCCCTTCTTCATCTTGTACATCCCCCGGTCGATATACATCCCCGCCATCGTCACCATGTCGGAGGGCGACCAGCCCAATTCCTCCAGTTGCTTGTCAAACTCCTCGTTGGACACGAGGTAGGCGGTTTCGGGATTGCGCACCATCGCCTCGTATTCCAGCCTGTCCTTCTGCTCCCGGTACTTGTTCATGTCCAGCGTCTGCGTTTCGAGCAGTTTCGCCGTGCCCTGCACGACGGGCGAGAGGACGCTGTTTATCGTGCCAAGCACCACCGTAGGGAAGAACATGATGCACAGACCGATGGCAAATGGGCGGAGCATCGGGAAGACGTCTATCGGTTCGGCTCTCGCCAACGACTGCCATACCCGGTAGGCGACATAGAAGAGCGCGCCCAGCCCGGCGATGCCTTTCGCCACGCCCGCCATGTCAGCGCACAGCGGCATCATCTGCTCGTAGAGCGAGCGGAGAATCTGGTGAAGGTTGTCGAACTCCATAGGCTACCAGTATCTTTCGTTCATGCTCCCGTACAGCCCCATGATGCGGTCGAGGTCGTTTTTCTTCTTCGCACGCAGGTAGCTCACGCTGATGTTCTTGTTGGTGTAGTAGCTCACGAGGTTGCGGTAACGCTTCATCTTGGAGTGGCAGCGTTCCACCACGTCCATGCGCTCCTTGTCCGTCATGGAGAGCGTGGTGATGTTCACCACGTTCTTCAGCTCCGTCAGCACGTCGTTGGATTCTTCCAGCAGCTTCGTGTACCCAAAGGCGATGGCTCCGAGTTCCTCCACCGTGAAGTTGTCGTCGCGCAGCATCTTCTGGAAGCTGGTCACGTAGATGTCCGTGATGTCGCCTACCATCAGGATGGTCTGCTGCACCTTGCGGGCGTCCTTGACCAGATTGTTCACCGATTTGAGGGCGTCGTAATACTTCTTGCCCTGCTCGTAGATTTTCACCGTTTCCTGAAAGTTGTTCACCATGTTGGCGGCGGTCTTCGAGGTGTGGATGATGTTCTTCGAGGCGTTGATGATGCCCTGCGCCAGATTGCCCGGATCGCTCACGACCCATTGGGCGGAAGCCCTGCCCGCGAAAAGCAGGCACAGGCAGATGGCGAATGTTATTCTTGTTCTCATGTTTCTTTGGATTTTAGCGGTTCTTATTTTTCTGCCGGAGTTTCCGGCTGCTGCTTCACACGCACGTAGTCCCCGTTGGGTGAGAAGGTCAGCACGTCGGAGGCTTCGTTATACGCCACGTCGATGCGGAAGCCGGTGTTCATGAACAGGTTGCCGTTCTCCTCCTGCAAGAGGTAGGTTTCCGGTTTCAGCTTGCGGCGGATGCCGCTCCGTTTGAATACCGTCACCTTGTAGGCTTCGCCCTCCTTGTAGATAAGCACGTCGGGCTTGCCCTCCACGCTTTCCCAGTTCCCGCACAGCAGGTCGCGGCGGTTCTCCGCCACGTCGCAGGATTGCAGCACCATGACCGCCAGTCCGATCAGACACTTGCTGACTTGCAGCATCTTCATTCTTGATATGCTCATACGCTTTTCTTTTTTTCGTTGATAAATCTGTTTTACCGATTATTGATTACTTATTTCTTGTTTCTCCGCCTTTCGGCAAGCTGCCGGATGGCGGCTTCGATGTCTCCGCCCAGCTGCTCCGCCAGACGGTACACCTCCACCTTCTCCGTTTCCTCGGTGGTGTACGCCAGATACTCTTCCGCGCTCACCTCGGTGGCATAGACCGCCGACTGCGTGCCGCCCAAGCCTATCCACACCTCCTTGTAGAGCCGTGAGGGGTTGTTCGCCATGTTGATGGAGAGTATCTGCGACTTCTCCTTCTCCGTCAGTCCGAGCAACGCCTGAATCTGGTCGAACTTGTTCATGTACTTGCGCTGGTCAAGAAGTATCTTGCAGTCGGAGTTGTTGATGATGCTCTCCTTGACGACGGGCGAGGAAATGATGTCGTCCACCTCCTGCGTCACCACGATTGCCTCCCCGTAATACTTGCGCACGGTCTTGTACATATAGCGCAGGTACTCAGCCATGTTCGCCGAAGAGAGAGCCTTCCAAGCCTCTTCCACGATAAGCTGCTTTCTCACGCCCTTCAACCTGCGCATCTTGTTGATGAAGGCTTCCATGATGATGATGGTCACTACCGGGAACAGTTCGCGGTTGTCCTTGATGGAATCGATCTCGAAGACGATGAACCGCTTGCCCAGCAGGTCGATGTTCTCCGCCGAGTTGAGCAGGAAGTCGTAGCGTCCGCCCCGGTAATACTGCCGCATGGTGGTAAGCATGTTGTCGATGTTGAAGTCCTCCTTCTCCACCTTGATGTCACGCTCCGCCAGTTCCCTGCGGTAGTCGTCGCGCATGTACTCGTAGAAGGTGTTGAACGAGGGGACGATGCTCCTGTCTGCCCTGATGCGCTCGATGTAGGCACTCACGGCACTGCCCAATTCTCCACTTTCGGTTTTCGTCACCTTGTCGTCCTCCGACTTCCAGAGCGTCAGCAGCAGCGTCTTTATGCTGTCCTTCTTTTCCACGTCGAACACGTAGTCGTCGGTATAGAACGGGTTGAAGCTGATGGGCTTCTCCTCCGTGTAGGTAAAATACACGCCGTCCGTGCCGCCCGTCTTGCGCCGTATCATCTCGCATAGCCCCTGATAGGAGTTTCCCGTGTCCACCAATACCACATGCGCGCCCTGCTCGTAGTATTGCCGCACGAGGTGGTTCATGAAGAACGACTTGCCACTGCCCGAAGGACCCAATACGAACTTGTTACGGTTCGTGGTGATGCCCCGCTTCATCGGCAGGTCACTGATGTCGAGGTGCAGCGGCTTTCCCGTGAGCCTGTCCACCATCTTGATGCCGAAGGGCGAGAGCGAGCTGCGATAGTTGGTTTCCTCCGTGAAGAGGCACACAGCCTGTTCGATGAAGGTGTGGAAACTCTCTTCCGCCGGGAAGTCCGCAGCATTGCCGGGCATAGCCGCCCAATAAAGTGTCGGGCAGTCGATGGTGTTGTGGCGCGGCACGCACTCCATGCTTGCCAGCTGGCTGCCCACGTCGTTCTTTATGTGTTTCAGTCCCTCCGCATCGTCGCTCCACGCCATGACGTTGAAGTGCGCCCGCACCGAGGTCAGCCCGTAGGAGTGCGCCTCGTTCAGGTAGCGGTCTATCCACTCGCGGTTGATGCTGTTGCTCCTCGAATAGCGCGAGAGCGACTGCATATTCCTTGCGGACTTCTCGAATTTTTGGAGGTTCTCCTCGCTGTTGTCGATAATCACGTACTGGTTGTAGATGTGGTTGCAGGAGAGCAGCAGCCCCACCGGGGAGGCGAAGGAGAGGCGGCAGTCCGAGCGGTCGGTGGAGAGTTTCTCATACCGGGTGTCGGTAGCCACCGTGCCGGGCAGGTCTTCCGCGTCGGACAGGGTGTGCAGGCACAGGCGGTTGTCACCGATGCGCATCTCCCTTGCCGAGAGGTCGATGTCCTGCAACGTGGCGTCGCCTTCGGGCATGAGTGAGAAGTAACGCTCTATCAGCCCGGCTTTGCCGTCCGTCCCCACGATCTCGTCGGTGGAGAGGCGGCGCAGCCTGACGAAGCCGCTGTCGTTGATGATGCGCTCGAACTGTTCCGCAGCCTCCATGAACTTCGCGGCGGTTTCCTTATTCAGCTCCTTCGGGATAATATGCCCCCGGCACAGCGTGCTGAAATTGCTCTGCATCCGGTTACGCTCCTTTGTCGTCTTGGTCAGGTAGAGGTAGCACGTGTGCTTCAGGTACGGACGCTCGTTGAAGTGACGCTCGAAAGAGCGGCTCAAAAAACTCATGTCGTCCTTGTGAAGTTCCGGCGTGTACTTCTCCTTGATGAACCAGTCCTGCTTGTGGACGACGGAGAAGTCCGGCAGCACCTTGATCGCCTTGCACCAGCAGCCGTGTATCGCCTCGTACTCCGCGCCCGTCACGGTATAAAGCTCCGGCAGCTCCACCTCGAAAGCCACCGTGATGTCGGCGTCTTTGGATATGATGCAGCCTTGCTCCACCGCCATTAGCGGGAATTTGTTTTCCAGTGTTGTCATTTTGGATGTATTCCTCATGTCGTTTCTTCCTTTCGTTTCCGTTTGAATAATCGGGTGATCCGCCGCCGGTTGATAAGGTATCGGGGATGGCTCCTTGTTGCCCCTAATTTCATCAGTCCGTGTTCGCCGTACCGGGCGTTAAGCGCGAAGGTCTGCCATACGAGGACGGAGGACGATGCCACGCCGAAGCCGATACATATCCACTGGTCGATGCCGACCATGTAGAGGATGATGAACAGGACGAAGAGAGCCAGCAGACCTCCGCAGAAGATGAAGAGGTACTGAGCCTTCAAGCCCTTGAACTCTACCGGACGGCCGATACCCTTGTTTATCGGGTATTCAGCCATACATTGTTTATTAAAGGAAGAATGAGCGCAGGATGGTGGCGGCGACAATCAGGAAGATGCACGCCCCGAACCACGAGGCGGCAGTCTTGGAGGTGTCGGGATCGCCGGACGAGAATTTCCCGTACACTTTCACGCCCCCGATAAGCCCGACTACCGCGCCGATGGCGTAGATGAGTTTCGTGCCGGGGTCGAAATACGAACTCACCATAGAGGTGGCTTCGTTGATGCCCGCGATGCCGTTTCCCTGCGCGAAGGCGGAGGCGGTTGCGGCAATAAGAAGTGCCGCAGATAGGATAAGTTTCTGTCTGTTGTTCTTGTTCATAAACTGTTCTTGTTTTGTGCCGTCAAAAGGGTGGATGGTCCTTTATCGGGCGGTTGATACTCGGTTACTTTTCTTTGGTTTAGTGGGCTGCCCGTTTGTTTCTACGGACTTGGGTGTGTCCGTTGCGGACCGGACGTGCCTTGCGCTTCCTCGCCGCATGGGTGTAATTTTACATTTTCATTACCATTTCTTTTTTCGTTATACATAGTCGCGGATGTCGAAGTCCTCAATATTGTCCGGGACGACAAAATCCTTTTTCGGCTTCTTCAGCCGGATTTCGATAAGCCCCTTGATGCGGATGCTCATTTCGGACGAGCCGGTCATCAGCTTCTCGTACAGCTCCGTCCCTTCCATGTCGGTGAAGACCTTTGCCGCCCGCTCCCGTTCCGTCGCTGTCGCTTCCGGTTTTTTGGCGGTTCTGACCGCATCGTCTATCTCGTCGAAACTGCTTCCCGATGCCCTCGGCGCGTCGGGCGTTTCTTCCTCCGGCTCGTCCTCCCCGAACTCCAGTTCCGAAGGCGTGAGGCTCGTGAAGGTTTCGTCGAGTTTATCCTCCGGGACTTGTGCGGGACGGGACACGGTTTCCGTGTTTCCGTCGTCAAAAGTAGCCTCTTCCTCCGTCAGCTCAATGCCTTTTTCCGAAGTGGCGGCTTCTTGCGTCGGTATGGCAGCGGTTGTCCGGGTCGGTGCCATCCTGAAACGGCTCTTGCCGATGATGTCCGGGGTGTCTGCGGGCGGTGTTTCCCTTACTGTTTCGGGCTTTGCCGCAGTGCCGCCCAACGACCGCCACAGTCCGGCTATGCTTCTGAGGAAGCGGACAAGTCTGGTTTCCATGATCCTGTCATAAAGGAGCAGGAACAGAAACCACAGGTTGCAGCCGACCGATACGGTCAGCAGAATATCAGTCATGCTTATTGTTTCACTCATGCACGTTCTCTTTTTTGAGGGTTAAAATACTGCGTCGTAATTCCGGGCGTAAAGGCTCTTTATCGCCTCCTCGCACTGGTTGAAGTGGTGCGTAAGCACATGGTCGATGTAGGCGGACAGCGACAGCCGGTCGTGCCCGATCACACGGGTGATGCGCATGATGCGGTCGTGGTACTCCGGGCGCACATACGCCATCTTTCCCTCGCGTGCCTTCACTTCGGCTTCACGGATGAACAGCCGTTCATAGTCCTTCTCACCGCATTTGCCGCCTAACGGCACGGGGGACAGGATTTCCACACTCGCCTGCACTTGGGCAAGCATACCGCCGCCGTCATGCTGCGGACTTCTGTTTTTCCGGTTCTTTTCCATATTCAAATCAAGTCTTCACGTTGTTTCTTGTACAGTTCGTTTATTTTCTCCTTGTGCTGTTCCAGATGTTGGCGCAGCACGGTGTCCACGTAGCCGCCTACCGAGATTTCACGCCCGGCGATGTCGTTCACGATTTTGAGAATCTTGCTGTGGACGTCACGGCTGATATAGACGCACTGGCGCGTCTTTATCTCGTTGCGGCGGAGGAACAGCCCGGAATAGTCGTCCTCCTGCCGTTTGCGGCGGACGGTGTCCCTCTGCGGTTTTTCCTTTGCCGTGTATTGCACGGGCGGCGGTTCCGTCTCAGGGACGCTTTCTTCTTCGGGAGCAGGCGCGGGCGGCTCCTGCGCGTGGTACAGGGTCCCGTCCTGCCTGCGTCTGCCGATGGAGGCTATCAACAGTTCCTCGTCAATGCCTTCGGTGTTCACTTTCCTGCTGCCCATGATTATTGAGGTCTGATGATACGGCTTATCTCTTCCGAGAACTCACGGATGCCGCTTCCTTTCAGCAGGGACGCATCCATCGGGAAGATAGTCGAGCGGAACACGCTCTTGCGCTCTTCCGAGAGGTCGCGCCGGAACTTCTTGCTGTCGGGCAGGCGGGTGGACAGCACCGGCAGCCCCATCTCGGCGATCACATCCTCATACAGGTCGTAAAGCCCGTTCTTCTCCCTGCCGTCCACCATCGTCCAGAACAGGTACAGCCCTTTTGTTTTCGCCTGTCCCGTCGTCATGAGGTTGTCACGGAACATCACGGCGAATTGCAGGGTGCTTTCCACGACAAAACGGTCGGCACTCATGGGCGCGAAGATGTAGTCCATCTGCGAGAGGGTCTTGACCACGCCGTTGCTTTTCAGGGTTCCCGGCATGTCGAAGAACACGACGTCGGGTTTCACCTCTTCTGCGGCAAGCATCCTTTCGGCGTCATCGAGGGCGTCAAGGGCGTCGCTTGCGATGACCGGATAGGCGTTCTTCCTTATCTTGCGGAAGTGGTCACACGCGAGTGCCTTGAAATAGAGGCTCCCGCCGATAAGTCCCGTTTCACGTTCACGCAACCCGTGTATGCTGTGCTGTGGGGCGTCGCAGTCTATGACGGCGACATTGTGTCCTTTCACGTTGTGGAGGTAGTTGGCGGCAAGTGCCGTGACGGTGGATTTGCCGATACCCCCTTTCTGTGTTGCGAATGCAACGAATGTTTCATTACTCATGGTTCTGTTGGTTTTAATGGTTGATGAATTGTTTTCCTGCTCCGATACGGAATCGGTGACATGTATATCCGCATCCGCGAATCTCCGCCCGTCCGGTTCGTCACGTATCCGCTTCAACGGTGAGGCAGGGATTCGGATAACTGGTGAATGACGACATTGCGTCATGAAGTCATTGAATCCGTGAATCACCGCGTCATTGGAAAGCCGGGTATCCGAAGGTTCGGGTATCCGGTCAGGCAAATAGCCGCCGAAGCGGTTTGCCGGGTATTTGAAAGCCTCATTTTTCATATCTTCAAATTGTTCGTTTCTTGAATCATGCTGCAAATAAACAAGGATATTTTGGAACCTGTACCACTTCCCCGGCAAGTGGCGGCATGTTGCGCCGGTTGGCACTGATTGTCCGGGTCAAGCCTCTGTCCGATACCGCTTTAAGGGCGTAACTTTGCACCCGAACGGCAGGGTTCGCCGCAGGTGGTGCAGCCCGGAGTTTGAAAGGCATTCCCCCAATCCGTCCCCGACGGATTTTTATGTTCGCCTGAACATAGCAAGATGTCTTTTCAGCCGCTCAAAACGTTTTGAGCAGCCACGAAAAGCACTTGCCCTTGCAGGGGGCGGGCTTCCTCTCCGAAGTCGGGAAGCCTTTCAAACCTGCGGTGTCTGTGCCAAGAAGCGGCGGCTTATGCCGTCCATCCGCTAAATCCAAAGTTTATATGAAAGAGAAAAGAAACAAGACCGGGAGAAATCCCAAACTTGACCCGGCGGTGTTCCGTTACACCGTCCGTTTCAACGAGGAGGAACACAACCGTTTCCTCGCCATGTTCGAGAAGTCGGGCGTTTACGCCAAGTCGGTTTTCATCAAGGCGCACTTCTTCGGGCAACCGTTCAGGGTGCTGAAAGTGGACAGGACGCTGGTGGATTACTACACCAGACTGTCCGATTTCCATGCGCAGTTCCGCGCGGTAGGCACGAACTACAACCAAGTCGTGAAGGAACTCAGGCTGCATTTTTCCGAGAAAAAGGCGATGGCGTTGCTCTACAAGCTGGAGCAACAGACCGTCGAACTCGTGAAACTGAGCCGTCAGATTGTGGAACTTTCAAGGGAAATGGAGGCGAAATGGTCGCAAAAATCAGTGTAGGAAAGTCGTTGTACGGCGCGCTTGCCTACAACGGGGAAAAGATCAACGGGGCGAAAGGGCGGCTGCTCACCACCAACCGCATCTACAATGACGGCACGGGGACGGTGGACATACGCAAGGCGATGGAAGGTTTTCTCGCCTGTATGCCGGAGCATACGAGGGTGGAGAAACCGGTACTCCATATCTCGCTCAACCCGCATCCCGACGACGTGCTGACAGATACGGAATTGCAGGACATCGCACGCGAGTATCTGGAGAAACTCGGCTACGGGAACCAGCCGTACCTTGTTGTCAAGCACGAGGACATAGACCGTCACCACCTGCACATCGTGACAATCAATGTGGACGAGAAAGGCAGGCGGCTCAATCAGGATTTCCTCTTCCGCCGCAGCGACCGCATCCGCAGGGAACTGGAACGGAAGTACGGGCTGCACCCGGCGGAGCGTAAGAACCTACGGCTGGAAAATCCGCTGCGCAAGGTGGACGCTTCGGCGGGCGACGTGAAGAGGCAGGTCGGAAATACCGTCAAGGCTCTGAGTGGACAGTACCGTTTCCGGACGATGGGCGAATATCGCGCCCTCCTATCCTTATATAATATGACGGTGGAGGAAGCGCGGGGAAACGTGCGCGGGCGTGAGTATCACGGGCTGGTCTATTCCGTCACCGATGATGCCGGGAACAAGACTGGCAACCCGTTCAAGTCCTCGCTTTTCGGGAAGTCCGCAGGCTATGAAGCCGTGCAGAAGAAGTTTGCCCGTTCCAAACAGGAGATTAAGGACCGGAAACTCGCCGACATGACGAAACGCACCGTGCTTTCCGTGCTTGAAGGCACGTATGACAAGGAGAAGTTCGTTTCGCGGCTCAAGGAAAAGGGCATCGACACCGTACTGCGCTACACGGAGGAAGGGCGCATCTACGGAGCCACGTTCATAGACCACCGAACGGGCTGCGTGCTGAACGGCTCGCGCATGGGCAAGGAACTTTCCGCCAACGCCTTGCAGGAACACTTTACGCTGCCTTATGCCGGACAGCCGCCGATTCCGCTGTCCGTTCCGGTGGAAACAGAAGAGGATATGCGCGGACAGACCGCATCCGACCACGAGAACACGGCGGGCGGTGTCGGTCTGCTCACTCCCGAAGGTCCGGCTGTGGATGCCGAGGAGGAAGCCTTTATCCGGGCGATGCAGCGCAAGAGGAAAAAGAAGAGGCGCAAGGGCTTGGGAATGTAACCGTAAGTATCAACATCAAAATTTTTCAATCTATGTCACAACAAGAAGACGATTTGAGGGCATTGGCGAAAATCATGGATTTTCTGCGTGCCGTGAGTATTATTTTAGTGGTCATGAACGTGTACTGGTTCTGCTATGAAGCCATACGGCTCTGGGGCGTGGACATCGGCGTAGTGGACAGAATCCTGATGAACTTCAACCGCACGGCGGGGCTGTTCCATTCCATCCTCTACACGAAACTGTTCGCCGTCCTCCTGCTTGCCCTGTCCTGTCTGGGGACGAAGGGCGTCAAGGGAGAGAAAATCACTTGGGGAAGGATCTGGACGGCACTTGCCGCAGGGTTCGTGTTGTTCTTCCTCAACTGGTGGATACTGGCATTGCCGCTGCCGGTTGAAGCGGTGACGGGACTTTACGCGCTGACCGTAGGCACGGGCTATGTCTGCCTGCTGATGGGCGGTCTGTGGATGAGCCGCCTGTTGAAACACAACCTTATGGATGACGTGTTCAACAACGAGAACGAGAGCTTCATGCAGGAAACACGGCTCATCGAAAGCGAGTATTCGGTCAATCTGCCCACCCGCTTTTATTATAGGAAACGTTGGAACAACGGCTGGATCAACGTGGTGAACCCATTCCGCGCCTCCATCGTGCTGGGTACGCCGGGCAGCGGAAAGTCATACGCGGTGGTAAACAGTTTCATCAAGCAGCAGATTGAGAAGGGCTTCTCGATGTATGTCTATGATTTCAAATTCAGTGACTTGTCCACGATAGCCTATAATCATCTGCTCAACCACCCGGAGGGATACAAGGTGAAGCCGAAGTTCTACGTGATAAACTTCGACGACCCGCGACGCAGCCACCGTTGCAATCCCATTCACCCAGATTTCATGGAGGACATTACGGACGCTTACGAGAGCGCGTACACCATCATGCTCAATTTAAACAAGAGTTGGGTGCAGAAGCAGGGCGACTTCTTTGTGGAATCGCCCATCATCCTTTTCGCGGCTATCATCTGGTATCTTAAAATTTTTCAGAACGGCAAGTATTGCACGTTCCCCCATGCCATCGAGTTCCTGAACCGCTGTTACGAGGATATTTTCCCGATTCTGACCTCTTATCCCGAACTGGAGAACTATCTCTCGCCATTCATGGACGCGTGGCTCGGAGGGGCTGCGGAGCAGTTAATGGGGCAGATTGCTTCGGCGAAAATTCCGCTGTCACGCATGATTTCCCCGCAGCTCTATTGGGTAATGTCGGACAGCGAGTTCACGCTGGACATCAACAATCCCGAAGAACCGAAAATTCTCTGCGTGGGCAACAATCCCGACCGACAGAACATATACGGGGCGGCTCTCGGTCTGTATAATTCCCGTATCGTTAAACTTATCAACAAGAAAGGGATGCTGAAGTCGTCGGTCATCATAGACGAGCTGCCGACGATATACTTCAAGGGGCTGGACAACCTTATCGCCACCGCGCGAAGCAACAAGGTTGCCGTGTGTCTGGGTTTTCAGGATTTCAGCCAGTTGGTGCGTGACTATGGGGACCGCGAGGCGAAAGTGGTGATGAACACGGTCGGCAATATCTTCTCCGGGCAGGTGGTGGGCGAAACAGCCAAGACGCTCTCGGAGCGGTTCGGAAAGGTGCTTCAAAAGCGGCAGTCCATCTCCATCAACCGGCAGGATGTTTCCACCTCCATCAACACGCAGATGGACGCGCTTATCCCGCCGAGCAAAATTTCCGGCTTGACGCAGGGGATGTTCGTCGGTTCGGTGTCCGACAACTTCAACGAGCGTATCAAGCAGAAGATTTTCCACTGTGAGATTGTCGTGGATGCCGAGAAAATGAAGCGCGAGGAGAAAGCCTACAAGCCGATACCCGTCATTACCGACTTCGCGGACGCGAACGGCAACGACTGCATGAAGGAAATGGTGAAGGCGAATTACAGGCGCATCAAGGAGGAGGTGAAACAGATTGTCGCCGACGAGTTGGAGCGCATCGCTGGTGACGAGAATCTGAAACATCTGTTGCAACAGAAATAATATATAACAACAAGATGTATCAGACTCCCGTTTTGAGAATTACTCCTGCTACAGCTATCTGTGACAGGAGTAATTTGTAATTCTTTATATTGAGCATTATGACTATATTAAGTTCAACTAACCATTGCGGCCGTGTTATTTGAAACTTCATTCATTACCTCATTTAATGATTGGGATTTAGATAAAGTGGCTCTTTCTATTTTGAGCTTATCAAGCAAATATTTCAGCCTACGTTCCACCTCATTTGTTATTTCACTCCATTTTTTTACATAGAGGCTATAATTACTGTCATTTTGGACTAAACCAGTAAGCTTATTTATGACCCTTCGACCTACAATATCATCATAGTCTTGTCCTATCAAAATGAAAGTCCAGAACTCATTAGCATCATTAAAACAATCTTGTTTTAGAATAACATCCATATATTGTTCTAATTGATTTAACTGTTCTGATTTTAATTGTTTTATAGTTGTCGGATTTTTGATTTCCACAACTATATTATGAGGTCTCCCATCCCTAAAATCAGTACCAGTAAGAAATAAATCCATTTCTTTGTATTTATTAGGGTGAGCAATATATTTTTTCTCGCTAACTCCACGCAGAATATAAATGTATTTTCTTAAAGCCTCTTCAAATTTGACCTCTTCCGCACATACCATTCTATATTCTTCGCCAAAAATCCAATAGTGTTTTTCTATGAACGACTGCAAATCACGAACTTCATTGGCTTGTAAAGTATGATTAAAAACAATCTTTTTTAGATTCTCCAGTGTCAGCAATCTGTCTGAAATAAGCTTAATCGTGGAAACGACTTGTTTTAACCTCGTTATTTCTAATATTTTTGCAAATTCTTTCCTATCGTTCGAGTCTAATTCAACAACTGCATCTAAAATCTTAAACAGACTATCGCGCTCACCGCTATCCATCACCAAATTTAGAAGTTCTAAGAAAACTCTTTTTTGTTCTTTGTTCAACTTCATGAAAACAGCAGGTTCTACTTCGTATAGTTCCTTTACGAAGTTTTCCAAACCTTCTCTACGCACTATATCCCAATCTTCAGTACCAAATTTAGGGAAAACATCTTCATTCTTATATTTGGTTACCATAACTTCTGCTTGCTCCTTTAGGAATGGGCGTCTTTTCTTTTTGAGAAACTCATTGAGTTGCGTAATTAGTTCCTTAAATAATTTTCTATCAGCAGAATTATCAAACAATTTAGGTTGAATAGCATTATCGTCTAATTCGTTATCACAATTGATTTCATTGAAGAAATCATCAATCACAATTACAGAATGCCAAAAATTATCTCCTTTTTTATTTAATAATGTCGTTTTGGTAAATTTTAACTCCAAGTCATTATTCAAGAAGTAAAATCGAGAATATTCATCATTCATCTTTACATTCCATCGGATATACTTGCATTGAAAGTTGATGTTATTTTTCTGGTTATGTGATAATATCGGTGATATTGATTCTTGTTCTGCTATTATAGAAGAATAATCTAATTCTTGCCCATTGATGTATATTTGATATTCGGATTTCAATTCTAAAAACCACGCAAATTCAGCCTTTAGATAAGGGATAAGAGTCTTCGTTATAAACAAACTGGAAATATCAGAAGAAATCTCATTAAAAACGACACAAGTACCTGTTGTTGTGTCATCAGATACAAGTGGCTCTGTTGTAGTGTAGTCTTTTAAAGTATCGCTATCAATTCTAATGTCATAAGACATTATTTGTGCATCTTTACTATAGCGTGTTTCCCAATTAGCAAATCTCGCAAATTTATAGAAAGTAAAACGACCATAACCGTTTTTTCCTCTTGTAAATTCAGTATTATTCTCGTTGGCTATTCTCTTTTGAGACTCATAGAATTTTTTGAATTTTATAGGTAATTCTTCATAGCAGATGCCTGTACCATTGTCTGTTATTCTAATATTTTTGATTGTGTCCAATTCTGCATTGTCAATTTCAAAATCAATATTTACAACGGTTGCTTTTGCATCAAATCCATTCCATACATATTCGGCAATAGCTCGCTCTGGAGTATATTTATTCAATATTTTCCTAATGCCAGCAGATGTTATTTCTACAGTTTGCGAGTTCATGACTATTTATTTTTAATTAAATCCAGACCTTTCTCCGTAAGACGGTATTTCTGTCGCGGGTGTTTCGGCTTTTCCGGATAAATCGGTTCTACTAAATCCAACCTTATTGCAGGATACAGATAAAGCTCCAGAAAATTGCTTTTGTCCTTCAATCCTATCATTTCCATAACATCTTTTGTCGATAGTGTCTGATTCCCGATTGCAGACAGAACTTTTCCCACTTGCGGGGTAACTGTCGGGTAACTATCGGGCGACTGTGGGGTGACTGTCGGGTATGACCCGACTGCTTTCCGGGTATAGCGGAAAACGACCCATACGCTGTTTCCGTCCGTGTGAAATTCGGGGTCCGGAATGCCGACACGCCGGCACTCGCTTATCATAAGCCCGATGCCCCGTCCCCAACTTTCCAAGACCTCGCTTTTATACAGCACGTTTGCTATGATTAGATTTTGCGGTTCTGAATTATGCCCGCTTAACAGTTTTTCCATTGTTATATCCGGCGGAAATGTCCCGCTGTTCTCTATTTCCACACGGTCGTCATAGATGGCGATTCCCACCGAACTGCCGGGACGGTGGTACAGGCGGTGGCACAACGCATTTGTGCAGCACTCTCTCAATGCCTTGTACGGGATTTCCAGTTCTTCCTCACGGTACAGCCCTTCTATCTTACCGGAAAGTGACAGATGTTTGAAAAAGAACGCCATTGCAGCATCCAGCAGCGCGTAGATATTCCCAGTGACACGTTGATTGTCTATAAACTCGTCTTTCGTCGTGCCTTTGAAACGCGCCAGACGGAGCAGGCATTGGGGATAATAATAAAAATCATGACCGAACAGCACTGCTGAAGCATTGTTAAGTTTCCCGTCATGCAACAGACTGAATTTTTCGAGAATGGTCGGCAAGTCTTCCCTTATGGTTGCTTCAGGTAAACGACCGCTTCTGATTCCCCCGCGAACAGCACTAATGACGGCATGTTCGTCAAGGTCGGATATTTTAAGGTCAGGATTTGCTATTGCCTCCCAAGCGTATTTCCCGCCCCGCTGTATCAGATATTGGTTATATATCTCCTGCGGCATGATGGATGTCGCGCTTTCCACCCGCAGGTAAGCCCGTCCTTTGTAAGAGAACGGACGCATATATCTTTGTTCTTCCGCAGACAGTGCGATGACACTTTTGCCAGTGTCTGGTATTTCAGTATAAGAAACTTCAACTGTGGCAAACGGCTCGATACGCCGGATCGCGTCCGCTATATCCCGCTTGGTTTTGTCGCTCACGTCTTGTCCGATGATTTTTCCCTTGTCGGTGACACCGAACAATACCGTGCCGCCTTCGCCGTTAAGGAAGGCGCAAAGCGTTTCCATGCCGCGCTCCAACTGTCCGGTGGTTTCCTTGAACTCCACCCGTCCGCATTCTTTTTCGGCTATCAACCGTTTTATTATGTCGAGGTTGTCTATGCTCATATACAATTCTGTAACGTGGGTACAAAGATAGTGCTTTTCGCTGGTTTTCGGGCGAATAGATAACGAAATGTATCTACACAGCAGGACAAAACCTACAAAAAATCAGAGAATGACATAACGTCACCCCCTGATTCATCATTGGTACAGGATTATTTTCTCAAACGTTCCATTTCCTCGTCGCGGAGCATCCTCTCGTTCAGTTTCTCCTGCATCCTGTCAAGGAAGTAAGTGCGGCTTTCGTTTTTCCGGCGTTTGATGTCGATATAGAAACGGTAGCAGTCCTTTGATTCGATACCGAAAATCTTGTAGAGGAGCGGGGCGAGCTGTTTGAGCGGCATGTTGCCGTTGTTGATGCAGCCCATCTCGTTGATGCCGTAGATAAGTTCCACGAGGTCGATGGCGTTGCCCGTCCATTGCAGGGGTGAGGCGGGATTTTCGGTTGTGTTGTCGGAGGATGTACGGATGGGGATTAGTGGTGGCACTTGGGGAGCGGCAAGGAACTTCTGCATCTTCCTCACTAAAGAGAGTGCCTTGCTGATATAGGCTGCAACCTCCCTCTTTTCTTCGGGAAGATTGCGCATGGGATGGTGCTGCAACTCGATTTCGATGTAAGCCAGTGCGATGATGGTGCGGTTGGTGTCCACATTGCCGCTGCATAGCTCGATTACTTGCGTGGCGAAAGCCGTATATGCCGTTTCCATATTGCAGTCCCCGGCTTCGTTTATACGGCGGAAGAACTCGGTTTCCGCCAATAAGAAATAATTCATATCCTGTCAATTTTGAAATTTTACACTCTGTTTTTCGGTATGCGCACATGAATATGATTGGCAAAAAGCGTGTTCATAAAATAAAAAATCCGGCACACTCTCTGCAAGGTGCTGGATTTCAGTGTGATAATTTTGCAATTTATTTGTCTGTCAGGAATTATTTTCGACTTAAAGTGTTCATTTCCTGAACATTCGTCCATTTTCCGGACATCAAACGCACGCTTTATAGATATGGCGGACCACTCCGTTGCGGTACACCTTCTGCGAGGTCAGCGTCCATTGTTCCTGTGGCAAGGCGGACTGGAAGAAACGCTTTCCCGTTCCGGCAATGAAAGGAAGCGTATAAAGTATGATTTCATCCACCACACGCATACGTAACAGCCCATTGATGTAGTCCGCCTTTTCAGGAGTGACTTCCGCCAGATAGCAGATGTCTGTTGCGGATTTCCGCCATTCGTCGAGCATAGAGATGGAATAGTCGGGTGTGATATGATAAAGGGCGTTTTCCCTTATCTCGTTGATACCGCAATCTTCAAGGCGCAGTTCCTTATACGCTTTGCAATATAACTCGGAGCTTTGACAACCGTCCATCGTGAGGACGGCAAGAATCTGTACTTTACCCATTAGCGTTTCCTTTCGTTGGGCAAGGGCAAAAAAGTAGCGTGCAATCCACGCTATCACTAATGGAGGCTCTGGAATGCCCTTAACAGGAATAGGTGAATGCACGCTATGCGTAGGCATAGCATAAGCAATCACGCAATAGTTCCTGTTAATGTTAATTTTCCAGATTCCCATTAGGACGCCTTGCGGTCTTATGTTATATATAGGCGGCAAAAGGCTCTGCCAATCGCCGTTACCTTCTGATATGTCATGCAAAGATAGCCATTTTCAGCGAATTGCGGGCTATGGTTGCTCAAATTTATACTTCAATCCATATTCTTCCAGTTTATTATAGAGTGTTGTCCTGCCTATTCCAAGCAATTCGGCAGCGACCTTCCGGTTCCCGTCAGCCTGCTTCAAAGCACGCAGAATCCGCTCTTTATCTTCCTCGTCGTTGCGTAGGGAGAAGCCGGTAACAGAGGTTGTTTCGGTTATCCCAAGTTCCAGATGCTCTTTTGTGACAAGTCCCGTCTGAGCCTGCAACACCGCACCCATGATTTTCTGTCGAAGTTCGCGCACGTTGCCCGGCCATGAATGGGTCAGCAACGCTTTCCGTGCTTCGGAACTGAAACCGCTAACCTTGCACTCCAATTCCTTATTGGCAATCTCACGGAAGAACTCCGCCAGCGGCATGATGTCCTCCTGACAGTCACGTAAGGGCAGAACGGTTATTTCAAAGTCATGTAGGCGGTATAACAAATCCTGCCGGAAACGCTTTTCATTGACCGCCTTTTCCAGATTCTCGTTGGTGGCGGCGATGATGCGGACGTTGAAACTGCGGTCGGACTTGTCGCCAACGGGACGGAACCGCCGTTCCTGTATGGCACGGAGTAACATCTGTTGAGTTTCTGGTGCGAGATTACCCACTTCGTCTAAAAACAATGTGCCGCCTTCCGCCTCGTGGAAATAGCCTTTCTTTGTGTTTTCAGCACCAGTGAACGCTCCTTTGACGTGTCCGAAGAACGCCGATGGTGCAAGCTCTTTGGTGAGTGAGCCGCAGTCCACCGCCACGAAAGGCTTGCCTGAACGCTTGCTTTTATCGTGCAGTAGATGGGCAATATGCTCTTTGCCAGTACCGTTCTCCCCGAATATCAGTACGCTCATGTCGGTAGGAGCTACCAGCCTTATCCGGTGCATGATTTTCTGAAAGGCTGAACCGTCACGGGCAAATACGGGCATGCGGCTTCGCCCGATATTCCGCTCTTTCAGTATGGTGCGGAGCAAAGGCACGAGTTTGTCCTCCACGAGTTGCTTGGGTATGTAGTCCAGCGAACCGAGTTTCATGCTTTCAACCGCCGTATGTACTTCGGCATAGTCGGTCATGATGATGAACGGCTGCGTCATGCCTTCTTTGCGCATCCAGCGCAATAGGTCGATGCCGTCACCGTCAGGCAAACGCAAATCAGAAACTACTATATCATTGTCAGTGGCTTGTTGCAGAAGTTTCTTCGCTGTCGAGAGGTGGAAAGCCTGCACGGTACGGAATTTCTCCCGTGCCAGCAGGTTGCAGACAAACTCGCAATATACGATGTTGTCCTCCACCACGATGATTTTTGTTTTATCCATTTTCGTATTTTCTCCTTTCTTCTTTTGCCAGCCGGATTATCTCCGAACCCTTATCCAATACGGCAGTCACGGCGTTGTTCAATGCTTCATAATCGGGAACGGCACTCCCATGAAGCTGTTTATAAAGTTCCCTTAATGGTTGGTCGGCACGCAGTATCTCCCACGAACTATGTAGGTGGTGTGTCAGGGCGTCCAGTTCTTGAAAGTCTTTCCGTTGTTCCGCATCCCTGACCGACTGCATTTCCTTTTCGGTTTCCGCTATCAGTTTATCCAACATGACGGATTCATTGCCGTAAGACAGTAGGGAGGAGAAATCAGGCTTTTCATTTTGTTTACCTTTCATGGCGCACTTGTCGGAAACTTCCATCAGCTCCGATATGGAAAACGGCTTGAGAAGGCAATCGGAAAATCCACGTTCTAAAAGTTCCTCTCTGTTGCAACTGCCCGAAGCGGTTGTTACAATAATCGGAATGATCCTTGAATTGCCCACATTGGAGGTGCGTAGCAGTTCCAACAGCTCGAAGCCGTTTATATCCGGCATATTCAAATCGGTCAGAAGCAGACTGTATTCTTTCCGGCGTATCATTTCCATCAGTTCCGCAACATCGGTGCAAGTGTCGCAATGTATCCCTTCTTGTGCATACATTTCTTTCAGCATTAGGAGAAGTACCTTGTCATTGTCGATGGCAACAATATCATGGAGTGTTCGGTTATGATGAATCTGTGTTTTATTTATCCGTTCCGGCAATTCCTCGGCTGACTGCATGGGTATCTCCACCGTGAAACGGCTGCCCTTGCCTTTCTCGCTCTTCAGCTGGATTGTGCCGCCGAGCATTGTCACAATGCGCTGAACAATGGAAAGACCTAATCCGAAGCCGTCCTTTGCGGCAGCGTTTGACAAACGTTCAAACGCACCGAACACACGTTGCTGTTCCTCTTCGGTCATACCCGAACCCGTATCTTTGACGATAAGTTTCAGCATACCGTTATCATACCCCATTGTCAGAGAAACGGCACCGTTCTCAGTGAACTTGATGGCGTTTGACAGCAGGTTATTTCCAATTTGTAGAATGCGTTCCTTATCGGTCAGTACAACAGCATCCGTGTGATTCGTCACAGTAAGAGCAAGTCCCTTGTTTATGGCAATTGGCATAAACTCTGATTCGAGCGTATGCGCTATTGATGAAATCCTACACGTGGAGAAATTAGGCTGTTCCTTGCCGTCGTCCAGCCGGAAGAAACTCAGAAGAGTATTAAGCATTTCACGCATACGGTCGGAGGATTGCTGAATATTTCGGATATACATCCCGGTTTTATCCGCATTGAAGTTTTTTTGTATCAGTCCGGCATAGCCCGTTATTGCAGTCAGCGGTGTGCGTAATTCATGGGTAATGGTATGTACGGCTTTCTTGCGGGAGGTTATCAGTGCCTCGTTTCGCTTTGCCATTTGTTGCAGTCGCTCGATTAAATCTGCGGTTTCCTGTTTATATCGCTTGATGCGGTTGGCATTTCGGTGTATGATGATATATGATATGACCAGTAGCAGTATAACGAACCCTGTCAAGCCCCCAATCTGAATGAACGACCGTTCCCGCATGGCTGTTATCTCGGCTTCCCGCTTTTGTAGGTCAGTTTGTACTTTCCCGTCTATTTGAACAACCAGTCCTTGCAGTTGCCTGTTAAGTTCCGCATTTCGTGCGGCAAGGCTATCGGCATGAACCGATAAGCGGCGGCTTTGTGCCTGTTGTTCGGTTCTCATATTCCGGTTAAAGGAACGGTGCATCGTGGTAGTCACAGTTGGTTTCGCTTCTTCCTTTTTGCCGAAGATGCCCAAGAAACCTTTGCGCTTGGACTTCTTGGGCTGTTCCTGTACACTCTTCTGCACGATTACAGGTACTTGACTGGTTATCTTATCGTTGATGGCTTGTTGTTGTTCAAGTATTTGAACGATTTGGCACATCTGCCGTTCCTTATCTTCGAGAAGATGGCGTACGCTGTCTATACGCTCTGCCGGATAGGTAGCTTTGAAACGGCAGAGCATACTATCCATTGCCATACGCTGTGCATGGTAATGTTCGATATCTTTATCGTTCCATTCCAGTATTGTTTCACCAAATAGAGAAAATTTTATCATTTGAATATTGATATTGTTTATCTCTTTTCGGAACTCGTCTATTTTTTTATTGTCAAGTTCTAATGCTTCTATCTCCTGCCATTCATAGAAGCTATTATATGCTATACATCCGATAAGAACGGAGATAAGTATATACCCCAACCGTATTGTCTTATAGAAATTCCTGGATCGTTCCATTATTTTGATGATACTGATTTTTCAAACATGAATAAAAGTTTATCCTTTTCTTCCATACGGGTATTATCAGAATAACCGCCTTTTGTTATTTGATACCCACACGGCTTAACCATAAAAGTGCCTAAGCCTTTAGTGTATGAACTTACTTCTGAAGCATAGTCTTTACTTGTATTTAATGGAACTTTCCCTTCAATAAGACACCACTCTTTATTACAACTGATACCTTTAATCTCAGACATCATTTTTTGCAGATCTGTAATAGCTTTGGAACTTGCTACTTGTGGTATCTGTAACTCAAAATAGAGCATCGGTTCGAGAATATCCACTCCTGATTGTTGCAAAGCCAACCTGAAGACATAAGGAGACAATTGTCTAAAATCGGCAGGGGTACTTATCGGACTATAATAAAGGGCATAAGTAAAGGTTACTTTCAAATCCGTCACTTCCCATCCATGCAATCCCGATTGGCAAGACATACGGATTCCTTCAAAAACGGCATTTTGAAAAGAATGGTTCAGATAACCAAAGGAGATTTCACTTTCGATTTGCACCCCTGACCCTATCGGTAAAGGTTCCAGAGTCAGTCCTATTGAGGCCCAGTAAGGGTTGGGAGGGACTTCGATATGGATAATCTTATTCACCTTCTTTTTAGGTCGTTCTTTGTAGATAGTCTTGATTTCATCAAAATGGGTCTTTACGGAGAATCGTTCTTCCAGCAATGTTTGTATGATTTCTTTTTGGGTTAAACCATATAACGAGATTTCCAATTCATCACTATATGAATTTATGGAAAAGGACAGAGACGGGTCTTCAATAAACAATACATTTAGAGCGGATATCAACTTGCTTCTCTCTTCGGGCTTGTCTGGTCGGACAGAAGATTTGAGGGCGGGATGCTGATGAGATAATCCTTGAATCAGACAAGGTTTAACACCTAAATAATCTCCGATTCTTAATTCTTCTATATCTTCTATAATTGCGATATCATTAGCAACCACTTCATCAACATTTATCTCTTTGCCCTGATAAATGGTTTTTAGATTTTTAATCTTGATGAATTTTTCCGAATCATTGACTTTTATAACGGTTCGAAGTCTCAGACTTCCGTCAATAATTTTTAGAAAACTTCTTTTATGCCCTTTGGGGGCATGTTCTATTTTATAAAGATAAGCTGAAAGTCTATTTGGGACTGATGCCGGAGGAAATATAAAAGAAATGATGGCGTCTAACAACTCATTGATGCCAATATTGCACATTGCTGATCCATGCAAGACCGGATAGGCTTTGGCTTTTGCCACAAGAGCGATTATCGCATTCCAATAATCTGCCGGTAAGATTTCTTTATCCGCCAAATATAGTTCTAATATATCGTCGTCATGGTTGCATACAAATTCTTTGTGTTCTGCCCTTATATCTGTTGAGGTGCAAATCGGGTAAACTACTCCATCGACAACCGTTTGCATAAACAAGACGTCTTGCGACAGATTTGTTTTTATGTCCAGATATAAACGCTCAAGATTTACGCCGGCACGATCAATCTTATTGATAAATATAATTGTCGGGATTTGCAGTTTTTGCAAAGTCTTGAACAGCAACTTTGTTTGTGCTTGTATGCCTTCCTTTGCCGATAATATGAGGACTGCTCCATCAAGCATTTTGAATGTCCGCTCCACCTCTGCAATAAAATCCATGTGTCCCGGAGTGTCAATGATATTGCATTTCACACCATTCCAAACAATAGATGTCGTAGAAGCCCGAATAGTAATTCCTCTACGTTTTTCTATATCCATAGAGTCTGTTATGGTGTCACCTTTATCAACACTGCCGCGCTTTTCCGTTGCTCCGCAGGCAAATAGCAGATTTTCGGTTACGGAAGTTTTTCCTGCATCAATGTGAGCAAGAATTCCTAAATTTATAATGTTCATTTGATTAAGCAATAATATACTACAATAGATGCATTGCCGAAACGCACCTTTTAATACCTCCTCGTAGCATGTGGAAAACTACAGGATTCTTAACTCGTATTAATATGTATATTATTACTGCCGCATAATTGAACGCAAATTTACGAAAAAAAAGTTCCCTGACAAAAGCACAAAGAACTTTTTTAATCTATACGTATTTTTATTTGGTATTATTAATTTGTTATGCGGCAGCTTAAAAGACGACACCAAACCAGAAAAATCATCTTGACAACCACCCGACTTTGAACTACGAAGGATGAAATTTTTCAGGGACAACTTCCAGCATTTCCAA
>NZ_JADNBB010000051.1 GCF_015550595.1 Parabacteroides goldsteinii | reverse complement strand
TCGCTCAATGATCGGGTATACCACTGTTCTGTCAATCCCCGGTCATTCGGATCTAGGGCAAAGCGCCATTGGCCTTGTAAAGTTTGTATGTTGCTTGCCTGTTGACAGCCTGTTAGACTCAAAAAGAAAAATAAAACTATCAAATATTCTTTCATTCTCATGTATGTTTGTTGAATAAGTTGTATTTAAAAAATATGAGGCTGTATTCTGTATTAAAGGATACAGAGAATACAGCCTTATACTTTTATCGTCAATTCATGTTACTTTTCAGCCGGATTATTTGCTTTCACTGGCCAATATGGATTCTGATAAATAGGAGAATCGGAATATTTTTCTTTATCCATAGTAGAAGTAATCATAAAATGCTGCATGGCTATTGGGCTCAGATAATGAGCCATGTGCCAGCCGTATCCTTCATAGGCCCTGTTCATTTTCAATATCTCATACGGACGTAAATAATCACTCAATGCAGGAGATGAAACAGTCGAGTTCGGATCCTGATCATAAATCAGTTTATAACCATTGGCGGCATATTTTTCAGGAAGGTCTGTATTCCACAATTTAAACCCTTCAATATGATATTTCTTTGTCATCATCTGATCCATTGAGCGCCAACGTTTCAAATCCATGCTTCGGAAACCTTCACTCAAAAATTCATTTCTTCTTTCTCTGCGGATATTAAACAAAGTCGCATCGTTTAATACCTGTCCGCCTGAATAAGCAGCCCAGTCTAGTTCTGCCTCCTTAGAGATATTTGTCGCTTGTATCGTTTTTTTATAATCTTCCTCTATATGAGCTCTGCGGCGTAATGCTCTCCAATACAGGTCCGCTTTACTGTCTAAATTACCATAGCATTCGTAATATGCCTCGATATAATTCAGATAAGCTTCGGCGGCACGAAAAATAGAAACGCCGGTATCTCCCTCATAATTGTTACAATACGTATGATCCCAATACCAATATTTACGGCAAAGATAGCCTGTGTTATATCTGTACTGTGCAGATCCGTTTGTGATATCCGGTATTTCCGCATCAATAGGATTGCCATGTGTACCTTGTCCTACATTCAACCAAATGTTTACCATTCCGGGTTGTTTTAAAAACAAACGAATACGGTCATCCCTGTCTTTAACGACATCTTGCGAAGAATTATCACCTTTGTACAAAGTGGAAGCATAATAGGGTAAGCCGTCGTTCATCAGATAACTTTGTACCATGCCTCTGGTCAAGCCTACTCCCTGACAAGTTGTTCCGGCATCCACCGGGCGATTATGGATAATGTTTTTTCCTCTGTCGAAATCTCTCCAAAGTAAGATTTCTTCGTATTCGGACATATCGGGTACGCTGAACATTTCAACATATGGATTCGAATCACCTATACCCTGCATCAATACACCCGAATTCTCGGTCAGCGGATATTTAGAAGCAATCATATCCGCCGATGCGATCGCTTGCTCCAGAAACCATTTAATTTCATTATCGATATTACCGGATGGATATTCATACCCTTTATTGTATTCTTTTGTTGCACCGGGCCATCCTTCTCCATTGGGAACAAATGCCGTACCTTTAAAATATTTCAGCCATGTTCCTTCAAATAAAGCAACCCTTGATTTCATCAGATAACAGATATCTTTGTACATACGGTTCTTTTTTCCATCCGGAGCTGTCGGTTTCATTAACATGGCAGCCGAATCCAAATCGGAAATTATAAAACGGGCGACTTCGTTCCTGGGCATACGCTTCGAAGCCTCTGTCAACTGTTGTAAATCATCCATGAATGTATTTCGCACAATTGGAAAATCTCCTAATGTCATTAGTTTGTTGAAATATGCTAATGCTCTAAAAAAGTAAGCTTCCCCTATATAATGCTCAATATTTTCTTTTGAGCCTTGAATCTCACCATTTTTATATGCTGGAAGCACTCGTTCCAAAAAGTAGTTCATCTGATAAATTGCCTCAAAATTCCATTCTCCTTCAGTTTCTCCTACTTTCAAGTCTCCTTCCGTATATAGGTTTGAATACCCCATACCCGCTTCATTATCCGTATTGTTATCCAAGCCTACTCCCCCTCCGGAGTTAGGCAAATCCGTATAACGCTTGATTATATAAGAATCCAATTGAGATTCTTCTTTCAGATAATTCTCCGGAATAACAGATGATGGTGGAGCTATCTCCAGATTGTCATTACATGCGGTCAGCACACCGCTTAAAAGTAATATTTGGGATATGTATTTCAGTTTCATTATGCTTAATTGTTTCATGACTATTATATTAAATATGTGTTAATAGGTTACACTCAACCCAAATGAATAGGTCGTAGACATTGGGTATTTCATCATGCCTGCAGGATCTGATGATATAGTTTCCGGATCAAACAAGTCTGTTAATGCTGTACCTGTCCACAAATTTTCTCCAACAAAATAAACACGAAGGTTCTGCAATTTCAGTTTGTTGGTCAATGATACCGGCAGTGTATATCCTATACTCACATTCTTCAGGCGAATATAAGACGCATTTAACAAATAACGAGATTGCGTCTGTTTATTTTTATCCGTATCAAATAAAGGCCGGGGATAATAACCGTCTAAATTCATCCCCAATATATGATTCTCATCGTTCCGAAAATAATCTTTATGTTGCTCGAATAAAGTTGCTCCCCAAAGCCATGAGGCACCCCAAAAGTCAGAACTACCCGTATAATAATCTCTCTTCATGACTCCTTGGAAAAACACGCTTACATCAAATCCTTTATAATCTGCCCCTAAGTTCAAGCCGAACAGATATCGCGGAGTTTCATTTCCTATTACTTTCAGGTCCCCTACATCACCATGAGTAGAACTACCGGAGTCTATTTTACCATCACCGTTTAGGTCCTGATACATAATGTCTCCGGCAGCCCAGTTGTTCCCGATAGCATTTTGGCCTCCATTAGGTAAAGAATTCAAATGAGCCTCCATTTCTTCTTGCGTCTTGGCAATACCGATCGTTTCGTATCCCCAGATTTCTCCATAATCTTTACCCGAATAATAACTGGTTACGACTCCTGTATTATTGGGGTATTCCAGTATCTTGGTGCGGGCATCCGAAAGATTGAACGTAGCATTGTAACCTAGACCGTTTTTCAAACGATCACGCCAGGATAGGGTTAGTTCCCATCCGTTTGTACGCAAACTCGTATTATTGGTCTTAGGAACAGCTGTACCTAAAATAACCGGCATTTCGGGAGCTGGCCCGATCATATCTTCAGTCTTTCTGGTAAACCATTCCAGACTTACCCCCAGTCGGTTGTTTAATGCATTAGCATCCAAGCCGATATTAGTTGTTTTTACGATTTCCCATCCCATTGTCATACTGATCAGACCTGGAGCTGAAGATGTATTAAGCTGGTTCCCGTTTATCAACCAGCTACTATTTGCAGCTTCGATAGGCATCGTCAAATAAGTCGGATACCACACCTCTTTCGTGTTTTGATTTCCCAATAAACCATAAGATCCTCTCCATTTAAAAGTAGATATGTAGTCTGATAATGAACCCCAGAATTCTTCATTAGCCATATTCCAACCGACAGAAAAAGAGGGGAACAATTTCCAGCGCTTATCTGATCTGAACCGTGACGTTCCGTCATAACGCAAATTCCCTTCCAACAAATAACGGCCTTTGTAATCGTAATTCAAACGTCCGAAGAAACCAGCCAAAGCCCATTTGTCATAGCTTCCTCCGACAGTTGGTGGCGTTATTTTTCCGGATCCGTCAGTACCGGAAGTTGCATTTAGGGCATCCATCCCATCCACTATGATACCTAAACGACGGGCATTTATTTTGTCTTGCCAGAACTGTTCGGACTGAAATCCGCCCATTATCTTAAAATTATGTCCACCTAGTTCTTTAACATATTCTGTATAGGCATTTACATTTAAGTATTTAGTACCTTTGTATTCTTCTGAAACACTTGAATTACTACTGAATCCGGTATATTGATAAGGATTTCCATTCACATCATGATTATACATCTTTTGAATATCCTCATGAACCCGCTCCTGATATATCTGGTAATTTACATCACCAATGACTTTCCAGCCTTTGATTGGCTCAACGACAATATTCAACTGTTGAGTGGTCTCATTTGTTTTTTTCTTGTGTCGGCCGCCATCCCGTAGAGGCAAAGCCCAAGTCGGACTTGAATACAAATATCCATTCGGATCGTAAGCGATCATGGTAGGCCAACTTTGTCTGGATAAATTGGAAAACATATTATCAGTAAAGAAGGTCGGTTTTTCAAAATCAATCTGGTTAAACCGCATGCCATAGTTGATGCTGATACGGTCATTCAGTCTGGATGTAACCTTCAAGTTGGTTGCAATACGCTGGTTAGTTTCCGGATTCAATTTAATATATCCATCTTGTCCCAAATAATTGGCAGAAGCATACATCTGTAATTTTTCTGTACCACCGGAAACACTTACGTTATGTTCGTGTGCAAATACGGTGTCGTCAAAAATCAAGTCAAACCAATTTGTATTACCGTATCCATACACATAAGGATCGCCCCAGCGTGTAGGATTATTTGGGTCGGGATCAATACCTCCGGTAATTTTCCCATCCATAAAATCTTTGATCTTTTGTAACCGTTCGGCCGAGAAATAACCGGCTGCACCGGCATTGGTGGCTGCTTCATTAAAATAGGTAGCAAAGGTGTAAGAGTCTACCTGCTTTGGCATATTGATTGATTTATTCCAACGGAATGAATTATTGTAGTTAATAGACAACTTCCCCTCTTTTCCCTTTTTGGTGGTGATCAAAATAACACCGAACGGGGCGCGGGATCCGTAGATGGAAGAAGCCGCGGCATCTTTCAAGACAGAAACAGACTCAATATCTTGCGGATTCAAACGGTTCATATCACCTTCCATTCCGTCGATCAGTACAAGCGGACTTCCGGAAGAATCCTCACCGATAGTTCCGATACCACGAATATTAATAGAAGGTGAAGCATCCAGATAACCTTGTGATTGTGTAATATTCAATCCCGGCATGGCTCCTTGAAGTGCCTGGGCTACATTCGAAACAGAACGTCCTTCAAACGCTTCAGAGGTGACTTGTGAAACTGCTCCTGTCAGGTTCTCTTTCTTCTGTGTACCGAAACCAACCACAACCACTTCTTCAAGTGTCATCAAATCCTCTTTTAACTGGATAGTAAAAGATGTTTGATTATTGACAGCAATCTCAGTTGATTTATAACCGATGTATGAAACCTGTAGAACAGCATTGCTAGGTATTTCAAATTCAAAATGACCGTCGATATCTGTGATTGTACCTGTTGTGGTACCTTTTATAACAACATTAGCTCCGATGATTGGTTCACCTTTACTATCTGTAACGATTCCGGAAATCTGCTTTTTTTGTTGTGAAATTTTTGGTGCTGATATTTCAGAACGTTTCTCAAACAAATAGATTTTGTTATTTATGATCTCGTAACTCAAATTGGTATCAGCTATCAGGTTTTCCAATACCAGAGTAACATCTGCGTCTTCAACCTGGATACTCACTTTTCTGTCCAGATTGACAATCTGCTTGCTGTATGCAACGCTAAGTCCTGTCTGTTTAGTGATGACAGATAACACTTTTTCAACCTTGACATTGTTGAGTGACATGGAAACCCGCTGCGCAGAGGCTTCTGCTGTAAAGGTTAACAAGGAGATGACCAGAAATAAGAATGTCAGTTTCATTGCATTCGGGATTTTCTCAATTAATATTAAAAGGTGCCTGGGGATAAGGCACGAACCATTTTTTTTCATATTTTTGAAATGAATTTATGTATTAGAAATTAATTTGAATTTCGGTACGCGGATAACCGGGAATGTGGGGACATTCTCGGTTATTTTTTGACTTTGTTATGTTGTGTCGTTCATGTATGCTCTCTATTTTTAAAGGTTAAACAAGTTGATGCTCTCTCTCTTTATATAGTAGACACACGGTGGCTGGAAAAGTATGAGTGGAAAATGTAAAAAGTTTTATTTTTTTCGTTCTATTCTTATAATTCCATCTTTTTCAATGAATTGAATCGGGGTTATTTTCTCAAGATCTTTAAGGATTTGTTTGATGTCCTGCTCTGTAGAGGTTAATGTATAGTTATAATAGAGAACCGATGAGTCAGCAATTGTGAATTCCACATTATACCAGCGTGATAAGGTGGCTATCACTTCTGGCAGGGGAGTGTTATTGAATACGATCTGATTCTTTTTCCAAGCGGAAAGATGGTCTATGTTTTCCGGTCGGGATATTTTGCAAACGCCGCTTTTTCGGTTATATGTCGCTTTTTCTCCCGGTTTCATATAGGCTAATGAGCTGGATTTGTTTGCCAGTTGCACTTTCCCTGTTTCCAGGGTTACGAAAATATTCGGATCGGTTGCGTATGCCTTTACATCAAATGTCGTACCCAGTACTTTTACATTGATATCTTTCATATCCACGATGAACGGGCGGTCTTTGTTTGGGGAGACCTCGAAGAAAGCTTCCCCTTCCAATTCCACTTTGCGTTCGGAGAAACCGAATTTTCGGGGATATTTGATACGCGTTTCGGCATTGAGTGTGGCACGTGAACCATCCTGGAAGATCAATTGCATGCGCTCTCCTTTAGGTACATATATTTCTTCGTAACCGGAATCGGCAAAAAGATCGATGCGTTTATCTATATACCAGAATTGCCCGAGGAACAACAGTAACGGAATGAGGATGGCAGCTGCACGAAAAATGAACCGTTTCCTTTGTTGTAGGTGGATCTTCTTCATGATGAACCGGTACATTTCGTCTGTTGGTATGGATCGCTCTGCATATAATTCTTCGCTGCCGGGCTGTATCTTTTCCATATCTTCATCCATTAGAGACGACAAATATCGGGCGCCTTCGGGAGTGGAGAACCAGCGGATTACCAGGCGTGCTTCTTCCGGAGTAGCGGTATTGTCGAGCGTTTTGTCGATGATATGTTTATCTGGTGTTTTCATTTTCTTATTCCTGTTTTTTAATAGACACATAACTGGACTGTTGGTATGAGTGTTTGTTGCTCTTTTTTCCTTTTTCAGGAGAAAAAAGAAGAGAGTAGCAGGATTAGCAACTTATCGAAGTGTTCCCTGAGCAGTTTGATGGCCTGCGAATAATGAGTTTTGACTGTTGGTATCGATATCTGCATTTTTTCTGCAATTTCCTGATTGGACAATCCTTTTTCCAGTTTGTACAGGCAGACAATTTTCTTCTGTTCCGGCAGGTCGCTGATAGCCCGGTACAACTGTTCGTTCATTTCCTTCTCTTCCAGCTTTTCCAATATTTCGTTTTCATACTCGATTGTTTCTTGTGCCAGTTCATAATTCTTCTCTAATGCGGTATAGTTATTCCTAATCTCGTTCAGCAGGTGATTTTTCAACATGGTGTACAGATAATTTCTCAGGTTGATCTGAATGCTGAGGAGTGTACGCGATTCCCAGAGCTTCAGGAATATTTGCTGGACGGCATCTTTGGCGGTATCGTTGTCCTTTAAATATTTGAAAGCAACGACATAAAGTAATTTATGATACCGCTCATAGATCGTAGTAAAAGCCCTCTCATTTCCTTTTTGCAAAAGAATAAGTAACTCATCATCGGTTTGCCCGGATATGGAGAGGAACTGCTCGTGCATATAATAGTATCTCTTTTAGATTTTTTGCAAATATAACTTTAATACGAAACTTTCCAATCGCTGAACTCCAAACTTAACTGTTTCCAGCGTTCTTTTTTTACAGTTTCTTCCCGTTCTTCCTGTGGGTTTGAAACAGAAAGGCCAAGCAGCCGGATCGGGTTTGTTTCATAATCTACCTCTTTCAGCAGTTGTTTGGCAAGGGGGAGGATCTCGTTTAAGGTAGTCAGTTCCTGAGATTGGGTAATACTTTTTGTTTTTAATGTGAAATCGTGGAATTTTATCTTTAATGTCAATGTATTTCCTTTGAATCCGGTCCGTTGCAGGCGGCCGATCAGTTCAGTCGCTACATGGTAAAGTTCGATGATGACGGACGATTGGCGGGAAATATCTTTTTCCAGCGTATGTTCGCAGCCGACGGATTTGCGGATACGTAAGGCTTCTACCGGGCGCAGGTCTATTCCGCGAGAACATTCATAATACAGGATGCCGGCTTTTCCGAACTGGCGGGTAAGCATTTCCTGTGAACATTCTCTTAATTGAGCTCCGTTATGAATACCCAACGTATGCATCTTTTGGGCAGTGACGGGGCCGACTCCCCAGAATGATTCGATGGGTAGGCGGGCGATAAAATCGAGAGCCTGTGCCGGATGGATCGTACAAAGGCCGTCCGGTTTCCGGAAGTCGGAAGCTATTTTTGCCAGGAACTTATTGTAGGAAACACCCGCTGAGGCGACCAGGTTCAGCTCCTGTCGTATTCGCAGCTTGATCTCTTTCGCAATATCAACAGCAAGAGGTATCTGTTTTTTATTTTCTGTGACATCGAGAAAGGCTTCATCCAGCGATAGTGGTTCTATGATATCCGTATATTCATGGAATATCTCGTGGATTTGAAGGGATACTTCTTTGTAAACGCTCATTCTTCCCGGAACAAAGATCAGGTTCGGGCATAACCGTCTGGCCTTTTGTGACGACATGGCGGAACGAACGCCGTATTTCCGCGCCTCATAACTGGCAGCAGCAACCACACCGCGTTCTTCCGAATAACCCACAGCCAAAGGTTTTCCCCTCAGTTCCGGATAATCCCGTTGCTCGACTGATGCATAGAATGCATCCATATCTATATGTATGATTTTACGTTCCGTATAGTCTCCTTTTCTTTATCAAAGATAATTAAAAAGAGGGAGAAAGTGCGTTTGTCGTTAGAATTATAGTGTTACCCCGGATTTGAATATAGCAATCTCCCGATATCCTTTCCGCTCGTTGTTTGTTAGTTTTCCTCCGGCAATATCCTGTATGAACCGGATAAACTGTTCGGTAAGGATTTCCATTGCTTCGCCTTCCGCCAAAGTTCCGGCGTTAAAGTCGATCCAGCCGGGTTTGTTTTCTGATAAAGCAGTGTTGGTCGAAATCTTGACAGTGGGGATAAACGTTCCGAAAGGCGTTCCCCGTCCGGTGGTGAAAAGTACCATGTGACAACCTGAGGCGGCCAATGCCGTGCTGGCTACCAGGTCGTTTCCCGGGGCGCTCAACAGGTTTAAACCTTTAGTGGATAAACGCTCTCCGTACATAAGGACATCCTTTACTCCTGATTTACCTGACTTCTGTGTACAGCCGAGTGATTTTTCTTCCAGTGTAGAGATACCTCCGGCTTTGTTTCCGGGAGAAGGGTTTTCATAGACCGGTTGTTTGTTTTCCAGGAAATAGGCTTTGAAGTCGTTGATGAGGCGGACGGTCTTGTTGAATAACTCTGCTGTACCGCAACGATTCATTAATAATGTTTCGGCACCGAACATTTCGGGAACTTCCGTCAAAACAGTCGTTCCTCCCTGTGCAACCAGAAAATCGGAAAATACACCTAATAGTGGATTGGCAGTAATACCGGAGAAACCATCCGAGCCCCCGCATTTCAAACCGATACGCAGTTTGCTGAAAGGAACCGGCCTACGTTGGTCGGTTGAGGCAATGGCATATAATTCGCGCAGTAGCTTCATGCCTTCTTCCTGCTCGTCTTTCACTTTTTGGCAGACCATAAAACGGACACGTTTTGTATCGTATTCCCCCAGAAACTCGCGGAAAGCATCCGGCTGATTGTTTTCACAACCTAGGCCGACTACCAGTACTGCACCGGCGTTCGGATGTTTTACCATGTTCCGGAGGATTTTGCGGGTATTCTCATGGTCATCGCCTAGCTGGGAACAGCCGTAATTATGTGGGAAAGCTACGATCGCGTCTACATTTTTTCCTTCCGTCTCTTGTCGGAGAGTTTCTGCCAACTGGTTAACGATGCCGTTTACGCAACCGACTGTCGGGATAATCCATATCTCATTGCGTATACCAGCTTCGCTGTTTTTACGCAGGTAGCCGTTAAAGGTTAAGCCTTTGTCGGGAATATGTAATGTTGTATCCTGTGGTTGCCAGGTATAATCCTGTAACCCGTCCAGATTCGTTTTTATATTCTTCTCGTTTATCCAGGTTCCGGTAGAGATATCAGATTGAGCGTGTCCGATAGGGAAACCATATTTAATAATATGATCGTTGGTTATAAAATCTTTCAATGCTACTTTATGTCCTGCCGGGATATCTTCCTGGATAGTGATTTGACGATTGCCTACTGCTATCAGATCTCCGGTCGATAGTGGTTCTATGGCTACGACAACATTATCGGCCGGATTTATTTGGATATACTTTTTCATCAGAGAATATCTTTTACTACCTCTCTCATACCTTTTTCCTGAATCGCATCCAGGTAATAAATAACCCGCTCTGTTAACCCGGAAATCCGGTTGAGGTCTTCGCCCCAAATCTCATCCACTGCCAGGATATTTTCTGCCACGGTCCGTGTAGAGTTGGTTGCCCAAAGTTCTTTCATCAGGCATATTGTCTTCGGATCATCGTTGGGAACGATTTCGGTACCGTCTTCACGTTTGCCTCCTTTATAATAGGTAAGGATCGCTGCCAGTCCCAATACAAGTCCTTCCGGCAAAATGCCTTTGCGTTTCAGGTATTCTTTCAGACCCGGCAGGTCGCGTGTCTGGTATTTAGGGAAAGAGTTCAGCATGATGGAAGTAACCTGATGATCGACAAACGGGTTGTTGAAGCGGTCCAGTACATCATTTGCAAACTGTTCCAGTTCTGCTTTAGGCAGGTTCAGCGTTTCCATCAGTTCTTCGAACATCACTTTGCGGATATATTTTCCGATCACTTCATCCTGGCAGGCATCTCGTACGATGTCGATTCCGGAAAGGAAAGCGACAGGCGAGAGAACGGTGTGCGGTCCGTTCAGCAAGGTAACTTTTCTCTCGTGATAAGGAGCTTCAGAAGGCACGAACAGCACATTCAATCCAGCTTTGTCTGCAGGAAATTCCTGAGCTATTTCTTGTGGGGCTTCAATCACCCAAAGGTGGAATATTTCGGCTTGTACTACCAGATTGTCGTTATACTGTAATTTCTCTTTGATTGCATCGATCTCTTTTCGCGGGAAGCCAGGGACGATACGGTCGACTAAAGTGGCATAAACGCCACAGGCCTCTTCAAACCAATTTCTGAAGTCTTCGCCCAGTTGCCAGAGATCGATGTATTGGTAAATTACCTCCTTTAGCTTGTGTCCGTTCAGGAAGATCAGTTCGCAGGGGAAGATGATTAATCCTTTATTCTTATCCCCGTTGAATGTTTTGAAACGGTGGTAAAGTAACTGTGTCAGTTTTCCTGGATAAGAAGAGGCTGGCGCATCATCCAGTTTGCAGGACGGGTCAAAAGCGATACCCGCTTCGGTCGTGTTGGAGATCACAAAACGCATTTCCGGCTGTTCCGCCAACTGAATGAATGCTTTGAAATCGGTGTAAGGATTCAGTGAACGGCTGATCACGTCGATCAGCTCAAGACTGTTGACTGTTTCCCCTTTATCCAGGCCCTGTAAGTTGACATGATACAGGTTGTCCTGTTGGTTCAATATGTCGACCATTCCTTTTTCAATAGGTTGAACTACCACAACATTACTATTGAAATCCGTTTGGGCATTCATATTCCAGATGATCCAGTCCACGAACGCCCGAAGGAAATTACCTTCTCCAAACTGTATGATACGTTCCGGTCGGAGGGTGACCGGAGCGTTCTGCCTGTTTAATTCTTTCATTTTATTTTATTTGTTTACAACGAAGTTTCGTATCTGACATTCCGTACCTAAAGAATCGGGGTTCTTTTCTTTCGAGATACGAAGTACCAGTTTATGGGCAGTGTCGTCTAATTCTGTTTCCAGCATATATACCCAGGGAATATAAAGATATTTACTCCATTCGGTAAACGTATCGAGCTTTTTGAATGGGGCACCGTCGATGCTGTATTCAAGGATTCCGGCTGTCGGACCCGGTGTACAGAAGATACCGATCGCTTTTCCTGTGAAGTCGAGCGTCAATTTGTCGCCCGGGCGGGTTGCTTCCAGCATGGGAACGTCAACGAAACCTCTTCTCTTTTCATATGTATTATCCGCACGCCAGGAAGGAACGTATTTCCAGCCTTTGTTCAGTTTTGCCTCTTTCAGGTCGATAAAGTCGCCTCCATAATAACTGTATGCGTCGAGCGGTTGTTCCGGTATTTCGTGGGTAACGACCGGGCTGTCGGGAGTGATTCCTTTCCACATCGTATCGAAGAGCTGGTTGATCGCTGCTGCATAGAATTTATGTCCGAACGGTAGTGGATGGGTTCCACCGAACTGTTCCCAGGTGAACTCGCCGTCCTGCATCCGTTCGCTTATTTCCTGAACCAGGTTGACAGACGGGATCTGATAATGGTTTGCCACCCGTTCGTGGTTCAGTATTACGTCCGGTTGCTGTTTTTTAGCAACCATCGGGATAAACGGATCGTAGATAAAGTGTAACATCACGATATCCATTTCCGGGTTACTAAGTAATGCATGACGCACTTCCCCTTCCATACCACGTACCTGTTCCAATGGAGTGAAATGGTTTGTATGGTCGTTCACGGCTGCTTCTACAAAAAGCAGGTCTATTTTTCCTTTCGAGAGAATATCATTTTTCATTCGGAAGGAACCCGGAGTCGTTCCGGTAGAACCGATGCCGGCTTCTACAAATTCGAAAGTCGTATAAGGGAACCGCTGTTGCAGTTGTTTTTCGATCATGTTCTTCCAGCCGTTCATCTCTGTGATGGAACCACCCAGGAAAGCGACACGTGCTTTACGTTCTTTCTCAAACTTGACAAACGAGTTTTGCAGGCTGCCGCGCACGTTGTAATGCAGATATTTCTCGTATTCCAGCTGGTGGCGGAGGATGAAGTCCACAACCGGTTCCGGATTTTCCAGGCTATGGGGATGATGGTCTACACCCGGTTTGATAATTACCTCTACCGGACCACCCAGAGCCAGATAGCGGGAACGTACTATATCCATATTATCCTTAAACGGAACGACTTTGTCTGCATCTCCGCAAACGCTGATGATCGGGATTCCGGCTTTTGCCAACGGTTCCAGATTGTCGATCGGATTACCTTTGAACGAATTCATATCTTCGTCTGTCAGGTTCCATTCTTTCAACAGGTCGTTCCACAACTCTGCATTCTTTCTTCCCGGCCAACTGAATACATTGCAAACCGGGGCATCGATATAGATGCAGGCGATCTTGTCTGTATTTTGGGCCGCCCAGTTCAAAGCATATAAACCACCGCGGCTGAATCCTTCCAGGGTCACTTTCGGAGAAAGTCCGTAATAATCTTTCATATATTGATAGAACTCGGTACCCAGTGCTACTGCACGCGGGTTTCCGTAAGCATGTGTCAGATCATAATAGGCGATATGAAATCCTTTCTCCAGTAAAGCCTTGTCTACACTGGGGAAGGCATTGAAGAAGGCCGGACGCCATATCCACGGATTCCCTTTGGCTACCTGTTTTGGGACAACCACGATCGCATCGCGTCCCTTGAACTGGAAATCGTAACGGTCGCATCCGTTCCATTCGCTTTTCAGACCGGGGAAGGCTTGCATCTGATGGGAAGTCTCTTTATCTGTAATTGCTTTATAAACAGTTTCGGCTATTTTATGTGCACCCACCGGATCGGGATGGATATTATCGGGGAAATGTTCTTTCATACCGCTTGTTGCCATATGCAAATCAATGATAGGTAATTTGTTTCTTTTCGCTACCTGTTCAATCGCAGGAATAACACCGGCTGCAATGATACTGTCGTTAATACTGGCATCGCTGACATAGGCTTTGGGAGGATAACAAAGATAGATCTTTGGTTTTGATGGAATTGCCTTAAACGCATTGATCATCGTCTGAATATCTCCGGGAAGTCCAGCTTTGTATTTCCAGTTGAACGATTTGGAATCATTTGTCCCCAACTTGATCACAACGATGTCGGGATTATAATTGAGAGCATCTTTAAACATTTGTTCCTTCATGTAAGGATGATCCCCTTTCATCAGCATGGTACGGGCACTAAAGCCGAAGTTCCGTACTTCATACTCCTTTCCGAGCATCTGCCCGAGAACAGAAGGATAACTGTCGCGGTCGCGGTTCGCTATCCCGGCTCCGAATGTAATACTGTTTCCTACACATGCCACCCGGATTACTTCAGCGGCTTCCTGCGCCCAGCCGTTCAGACTGACGATCAGAAAAAATACGATTAGATTGATTAGCTTTTTCATGGTAACTTATCTCGATTCTTGATTTATGTTCTGTGATGGTTAATTCTGCGAAGGTAATTAAATTTTTAATATGTCAGAACTTTACAAGAATACGAAATACTTTACCGGGATCGGCACTCCATTCCTGCATCGCAGCAAATGCTTCTTCCGGCGTTACTGTTTTAGATATAAGTTCCTCCCGCGGACAGTTGTCCTCTTGAAGATAACGGACTACAGCCCTGAAATCTTCCGGCAGTGCATTACGGGAACCCCTGATGTCCAGTTCTTTCTGTACGAATAGTTTGGTCTGAAAGGTCACTTCGCTTTTAGCATAACCGATACAAACTACTCGTCCGGTAAAAGCAACTTCATTTACGGCCATTACATATGTTGCCGGACTTCCTACAGCTTCGATAATTACATCCGGGCCCAGTCTGTCTGTTATCTCCAGTAAACGTTCGTGTACATTTTCCGTCCGTGAGTTGATGGTGAAGTTGGCACCGATGCGCTTTGCTAGTTCCAGTTTTCCGGCATCCAGATCCATCGCGATTACAGTAGCACCTCTTAAAGCTGCACGAATGATCGCTCCGCAACCGATCATGCCGCAGCCAATGACCAGGACGGTATCGATGTCGGTAACTTGTCCGCGGGAAACAGCATGGAATCCTACGCTCATCGGTTCGATCAGGGCGCAGTCGCGTGGAGAAATGCCGGGGGCCGGAATTACTTTCTGCCAGGGAAGCGAGAGATATTCAGCCATGGCGCCGTTGCGTTGTACACCGAACGTCTCATTATGTTCGCAGGCATTTACTCGTCCGTTGCGGCAAGCGGCACATTTACCGCAGTTGGTGTAAGGATTGACGGTCACGTTCATGCCCGGCTTGAGTCCGGCAGGAACATCGGGACCTACGGCTTCAATCACAGCTCCGACCTCATGTCCGGGGATAACGGGAAGTTTAACCATCGGATTACGTCCCAGGAAAGTGTTCAGGTCGGAGCCGCAAAAACCGACATACTTAATTTTCAGAAGGACTTCTTCGCTCTTCATTTCCGGCTTCACTATATCAACCACCTGCAATGTTTCCATAACGGGAATTTGTATTGTTTTCATATACGTTATATATTATAGATTAATCAATCACTTTATATCCTTTCCATCCGTAGTACGCACAGAAAAGGAAACAAACCAACGGGACCAGGTAAGCGACATAATAAATCGCTTCAAAATGATGCATTACATAAGCCGTCAACTGAGGTAGGCATGCATTCCCCACGATAGCCATTACCAGGAAGGCAGCCCCGCTCTTAGTATTTTCCCCAAGGTCCTTTAGCGCCAGCGAGAATTGTGTCGGATACATGATCGACATAAAGAAAGATACTGCCAGCATCGCATATAGTCCGACTGTTCCGCCGCATAGGGCGATCACTCCGCAAAGTACTACGTTTAACAGGGCATACACCAGCAACATGTCCTGTGGGCGGAACTTCACCATCAGCAATGTTCCGATCCAGCGACCGAGCAGGAACGCCAGCATATACAGACCGAAGAAAGTAGTTGCCACCGATTCCGATAGCCCGGCATAACTACAACAATACACCAGGAACAGGCTGTTGATCGCCGTTTGTCCTCCGTTATAAAAGAACTGTGCGATTACTCCCCAGCGAAGATGCGAACGTTTCAATACGCCGAAGTCGATTAGTTTTCGGTCTTTACTTTTTTCTTTCGAATGTTCTTCGTCTTGTATTTTAGGAAGTTTGGAAACGATGAAGACAACCGCTATTATTATTAAGAGTAGTGCTAACAGGAGATACGGTTGCTTCATCGAATCCGTTTCAAACTGGATATAAGCATCCCAGCCTCCGGGATAATCGGCAGGTAGGGAGGTGCGAGTGTAGTGGTCACCACTCAATACCAGTTTGCTGAGAAACATGGCCGCGATAAAAGCACCCAACCCGTTGAATGATTGTGCCAAGTTGAGGCGGCGTGGGGCGGTATCCTGATCCCCCAAAGCTGTTACATATGGGTTTGCGGCTGTTTCCAGAAAACACATTCCGGTGGCAATAATAAAGAAAATAGTCAGATAACCCCAGTATTCTTTCAGGATGGCGGCCGGGAAAAACAATAATCCTCCGAAAGCTGCCAGTAGCAAGCCGAATATGATTCCTGATTTGTAACTGTTCCGTTTCATAAACATGGCGATCGGTATCGGGAAGATGAAGTAAGCTAGCCAGTACGCTGTTTCGGTAAAAGAGGCTTCGAATGCATTCAGTTCGCAGGTTTTCATCAACTGCCGGATCATGGTGGGCAATAGGTTACTGCTGATTGCCCACAGGAAGAAAAGGCTGAAGATAAGTGCTAGTGGCAAGGCAAAGTTGTTCTTTTTCATGGTAAATTATTTTAAGGTATTCTACTCGGACATGTTCTTTATATATGGTAATACCGGAAGATCGCGGAAGCCGTAGAAGGCGATTGCATTTTCCCCGAGAAAGAGATCTTTCTCCTGTTCGCTCAACTCTTTCGAACGGGTAATAAAGTCGTACGACATCTTATAGGTTATAGCTGTGATCGTACGCGGATAATCGGAGCCCCACATCAACTTATCCATTCCGACTAGTCCGGCTGCTTCACGGATGGCCCGAACAGCTCCTCTGAAAGGGTAGAACTCGTCATTAAATAGCCAGGTGATGCCTCCCGATTCTATCATCACATTCGGATAACGGGCGAGGCGGATCTGTGCCAGCCAGTCAGGACGTGTTACCATTCCGAAATGGCCGATCGCTATTTTCAGCGCGGGACATTCTTGTATGACTTCTTCCAGTTCGGCTGTCTGTATGGCCCCGTCTGCCAGGTCGATGGAAAGAATGATCTGCCGTTCTTCCATATAGTGGAACATACGCATCATTTCATCGCAGTTCAGGTAGACACGCCCTTCTTTCAATAACAGTCGTTGTGCAGGTATCTTGATTGCTTTGAATCCTTGCATAATGAGTTGTCGTGCCTGTTCAAAGTATCCGGGGCGACGGAATTCACAAAGACCGCAAATGAAGAAACGCTCCGGATGGTCGGCTGCTACTTCCTGCAGATAGTCATTCTGAACCCCGTCGATATACTCTTGTGTAATAACAGCGGCTGCCACCTGCGCATAGTCCATATTCGACAGAAAGACTTCGGCTGTGTTTTTTCCGTCGACCATAAAAGGAGGGAGCATTTGCCGTACTTCGCCCATAAAGAGAGAGCGGCCGTTTCCGAGTGTGCGGATAGGCATACCCTCGACAAGGGTATCTTGCCGGAGCCACAGGTGGGAGTGGGCATCTATTATCGTTCTGTTCATGAGTTGGCCCAGCTTACCCGTTTCTGATCTCCTATAATATCCTGTACTTCTCGTACCAATTGCCAGTCGATCGGTTCTTCTGCGTAGCGGATATTCTTTAATACATTGCCGGGGTTAGCCGAACTGAACAAGGTGGTAGCTATCCGTGGATTGCTGATCGCATACTGGATAGCCAGTTTTTCGATCGGATACTCTTTCGATTGGCAGTGTTGTACAGCCTTTTGACAGGCCTCGATCAGGGAGGTAGGTGCCGGATGCCAAGCGGGGACACCCCGTAAGGAGAGTAAGCCCATCGACAAGGGAGAGGCATTGATAACACCGATTTGTTTCGCTTCGAAATAATCTAGATAATCTGCCAATTTATCATCGTTCAGGCAGTAATGGCAAAAATTAAGAACGGTTTCAACAGTTCCTTCCGGTACGCGGTCTATTACCCACTGGAGGTTCTCCAGTTGCAGGTCGGTGATGCCCACATGTTTTACGATACCTTTTTCGCGTAGTTCCACCAAGGCTGGGAGTGTTTCATTGACTACCTGGTTGAGGTCGGCAAATTCGATGTCGTGTACATTGATCAAGTCGATCTGTTCGATATGTAGCCGTTCCATGCTTTCGTAAACGCTTTCGGTTGCTCGTTGGGCAGAGTAATCCCAGGTGTTGACACCCTCTTTCCCGTAACGGCCCACTTTGGTGGAAAGCAGATAAGTGTCGCGTGGTATTTCTTTTAAGGCTTTTCCCAGGACGGTTTCTGCTTTGTAATGACCGTAGTAGGGTGAGACGTCGATGAAATTCATCCCGTTTTCTACTGCTGTAAAGACAGCTTCGATACTTTCTGCTTCGCGCGTCTCGTGAAATACACTGCCTAACGACGATGCGCCATAGCTCAGGACGGGAACTTTCATCCCGGTTTTTCCGCAATATGAATAATTCATAATTTGTATGATTAAAGTTGTCAGAAGCCAAATGTATAGCTTTTGTATGTTGATTATAACCTTGTTATATGAAAAAATCTACGCAAACGTTTGCGTAATAAAAGAGAAGAATTGAACCCGAGCTATCAGAAAAATCTTATATTTGTGTCACTGAATAAACCGGATGGCCAGGAAAAGACACATATCACTGAAAGACCTCGCAAACGAACTGGGAGTTTCCGTTTCGACCGTCTCGCGGGCATTGAACGATAGCTACGAGATCAGCCCTGAAATGCGTGAGCGTGTAAAGGCTCTTGCCGAACAGTGGAATTATCGTCCTAATCCGTTTGCGCTCAGTTTGTTGAAAAATACTCCGCGTATAATAGGCATTATCGTGCCTGATCTGGTGACTCATTTCTATTCTTCCATTATCAGCGGCATTAATGATGTTGCGCGAAAACATGGCTATTCTGTGATCATCACCTCTTCTTATGAACAGTATGAACAGGAACTGCATTGTGTGGAGGATCTGGTGAACATGCGGGTAGAGGGAATACTGGCCTGTCTTTCGCAGGAGACGATTGACTACTCTCATTTCCTTTCATTGTCTGATATGGATATCCCATTGGTCTTTTTCGACCGTGTGTGTATGCCGAAAGATATTCCTTCAGTAGTGGCGGATAATATGGAGTCGGCGCGGGTGGCCACTCTGCATCTGTTGCAAACCGGATCGAAGCGAGTTGCTTTTCTGGGAGGTTCCGATCATCTGGCAATCGTGCGGCAACGCCGCGACGGATATATTGAGGCTCTGAAGGAACGAGGCTTGTCGGTGGAAAATGATTTGATTGTATGTAAAAAGATGACCTATGAAGAGGGGCGGGAAGGTTGTTACCAGTTACTTTCACTGCCGGAGCCGCCGGATGCAATCCTGGCGATGAATGACACACTGGCTTTTGCTGCGATGAAGGAAATCAAAAAGCATCAGTTCTGTATCCCTGCTGATATCGCTCTGATCGGTTATACGGATGAGCTTCATTCCAATTATGTGGAGCCTGCCTTGACTGCTGTCACTCATCAAACCTATAAGATGGGAGAGGAGTGTTGTAATTTGCTCCTCAAGCAGATAAAGAAACGGGAGAAGCCCCGGCAGATCGTCGTACCTACTCATTTATCGGTGCGTGAAACTTCCCGAAAAAGATAACCTATCTTATAGTTGTTTTATTATTAAATACAAATTACGATGTATTCGCACACACAATATGCTTTGTAATTAAAAAAAATGATATATATTTGCCGCAAATCATGAAAAACCAGTAAGAAATGAGCACATTAGGCAATGTGGGTCAGAAAATGACCCAGTACAGATGGACAATCTGTGCGATGTTGTTTTTCGCAACGACAGTAAATTATCTCGATCGTCAGGTCTTATCACTAACCTGGGACGAATTTATCAAACCCGAATTCCATTGGAACGAATCCCATTATGGAACGATTACATCCGTATTTTCTATTGTATATGCTATTTGTATGTTGTTCGCCGGTCGTTTTATCGACTGGATGGGAACAAAGAAAGGATATCTCTGGTCGATTGGTGTTTGGTCGGTAGGTGCCTGTATGCATGCCGGTTGCGGTATCGTAACAGAACATTATGTTGGGATGAACAGTGCCGCTGAACTGATCGCTGCAACAGGTGATGTGGTAGTGGTTCTGGCTACCGTCAGTATGTATTGCTTCTTGGTTGCCCGCTGTGTATTGGCATTGGGTGAAGCCGGTAACTTCCCGGCGGCTATTAAGGTGACAGCCGAGTATTTTCCGAAGAAAGACCGTGCTTATGCTACTTCTATATTTAATGCCGGTGCTTCTATCGGTGCCTTGATTGCTCCGTTATCTATTCCGCCGTTAGCTAAATGGCTGGGTTGGGAAATGGCTTTTATCGTGATCGGTGCGCTCGGTTTTATCTGGATGGGAATGTGGGTATTCATGTACACTACTCCTAATAAAAGTAAACATGTAAATGCTGCCGAATTAGCTTATATTGAACAGGATAAGGATGAAGATGGCGGTATCGCAAAAACAGAGGAAGAAGAGAAGAAAATAGGTTTCTTGCAATGTTTCAGTTATAAGCAGACGTGGTCGTTCATTGCCGGTAAATTCATGACGGACGGTGTATGGTGGTTCTTCCTTTTCTGGACACCTTCTTATCTGAATACACAGTTCGGTATTAAAACGTCTGATCCCCTGGGAATGGCTTTGATCTTTACTTTATATGCAATTACGATGCTCTCTATTTACGGAGGTAAACTTCCTACTATATTTATCAACCGTACCGGAATGAATCCGTATGCCGCTCGTATGAAAGCGATGTTGATCTTTGCCTTTTTCCCGTTGGTGGTATTGTTGGCACAGCCGTTAGGTACTATTTCTCCCTGGTTCCCGGTTATTTTGATCGGCATCGGTGGTGCGGCCCACCAGTCCTGGTCGGCTAATATTTTCTCTACAGTAGGTGATATGTTCCCGAAATCAGCGATTGCAAGTATTACAGGCATCGGTGGTATGGCTGGTGGTGTCGGTTCGATGATCTTGCAAAAGGTGGCCGGTAATCTGTTTGTTTACGCCGATGAAACTCATATGATCTTTATGGGGTTTGAAGGCAAACCTGCCGGATATTTCATTATCTTCTGTGTATGTTCTGTCGCTTATCTGATCGGATGGGTGATCATGAAAACATTGGTTCCGAAGTATAAAGTAATTACACTTGAATAAAACAAATAGCAGCCCCGCTGTTAAGAAACACTGACAAAGCGGACAGTATATACAGGACGCAGACTCATGCAGATATTATTAATTTTTCAATTAATAGGTTTGTGTAAGTCTGCGTCCTTTGTGTTTTATCTCGTTTATTATTGGAAAATATATTATTTATTCCATTTGTGTATGTAATAATTGCGTAAAATATGCCCTGATATATTAAAATTATTTTCTTAAAGGCTTTGTTTTGTGGAAACTATAACTATATTTGTGTTTATCTACTGATTTTTCCGTTATCGGGATGATATTCAAGAGGGAGACGATGAGATAATACTATGGATGAAACAAGACACAACGATGTTGAATGCTGGAATGACTTCCTGCAAAGGGATGAGATAGCTTTTGGGAAAATCTATCGCCGTTTCTATTCTTTGTTGTATGCATATGGCATCCGCATGGTTGGAAACCGTGAACTGGTGATCGATACGATTCAGGACCTTTTCGTCAAACTTATTTTGAACTGTAAGAATCTGCACCCTACCGATAATCCAGAGGCTTATTTACTTTGTGCTTTCAGAAACAAATTGCTCGACGCTATTCAGTCTTCATGTCGGATGGAAACGATTGAGGAATATGCAGGGAACATTCAATACTATTTCTTTGGTAAAAGATTCATGGTCGGAAACCAACCCGAATGGAAAATACCCTGTTTATGGTTGGGCTGATTTCTTAGGAAAGCGTAATTATGACAGAATCTCGGATATCAACTGCTATCGTGGTGACTACCTTGCCTTCCGTGAAGTAAGTTTGGCATACGTATTACCCCAGAACTGGATTCTGAAGACGGGTTTGAGTAAAGTTAATGTGTCTGTTACAGCTCAGAATCTGGGGTATATCACGGCGGCTAAGAATATGGCTACTCCTGAATATGGTGTTAGTCAGAATGGTGGCTATCCGATGCCCAGATCGGTTGTGTTTGGCCTAAATGTTACATTCTAATAAGATAGATTATGAAAAAGTTATTTTATAGCATAAGCATATTATTAGCAGGGATGATAGGACTTAACTCCTGCGATTCATTAGATTTGTCGCCTGAAGATTATTACGGCTCAACTAACTTCTGGAGCCAAAAGTCGCAGGCTGAGATGTTCATGACCGGTATTCATGCCGATTTGAGAAGTAAATACCAGATGCTGGTTACCTTGGGAGAGTTTAGAAGCGAACTTCTTATAAGCGATGTTACCTCTATGGGGGAAGGTGTATATGGTCCTCCTATGACAAATAATCTGCTGACCAAAGATAATACAGGCATAAAAGATTGGTATGAACTATATCCGGGTATCATGCATATAAATCTGTTTATAAAAAATGTAGACAGCGATATCGACTATATGACCGAAGCCGAGAAATCATTCTATCTCGGACAAGCCTATGGTCTGCGTGCTTATTATTATTTCTATCTTTATCGTGCGTTTGGTGGGGTTCCCCTGGAAACGGAGCCGACTGTCACAGAGGGGAACATTGATATTACTGATTTATACAAGGCTCGTTCGACTCCGGAAGAAACGTTGAACTTTATCAAAACGGATATAAATAAATCGGAGGAGTTCTTCGGTAAGGCTGATAAGAAGATTTCCGTTTTGTATGAATGGTCGTATTATGCAACGGAAATGCTGAAAGCAAAGATTTATATGTGGTCTGCCAAGGTGACGACAGGTGCGGATAGAGAGGGAGCCCATATTGCTTCGGCAACCACAGCCGATCCGGGTAACAGCGATTTGCAAACGGCAAAAACTGCCTTGTCTAATCTTTAGAACCAACGATCAAACAGACTCCGGGCTATGATAATTAAAATGGAAAAGAGCCTGGATGTATTATTTATGTCCGGCTTTTTTTATTGTATACTATTAAATTCTGATGAAAATGAAAAGAACTGTTCTTCTTCTTTTAATCTGTAGTTTCTTCCTGACCGGTTATTCGCAGAATTATAACCCCCAGGAACATGCAGTTCCGAAATCGGATCGTCCGGATGGGCGCTTTCTGAGTTCATATGGTATTGTACATGAGATGCTGAAAGATACGCATCCGAAGTTTGCTTATCGGGCGGGTATGTCCGGCGACGAATTTGAGCAATGGCAAGATAATGTCCGAAGTGCTATGGTTACAATTATGAAATTCCCGGAGGTGAAGAATCAGCCCGATCCTGTTTGTGTCAAAACGGAAAAAAGGGATGGATATACAATAGAAAAATGGGAGTTTTATCCATTTTCTAAGAGTGTATCGACTTTTCTTGTATTGAAACCGGATAACCTGAAGGATGCTGTTCCCGGTATCTTGTGTATCCCGGGGTCTGGAAGAACAAAGGAAGGGCTGGCAGGAGAATCTGGTATATGTCCTAAGTTAACAGAAGATACGACCGATCCGAAAGTGACAATGGCTTTGAACCTTGTAAAGGAAGGCTATGTGGCTGTTGCTGTTGATAATGCTGCGGCCGGCGAAGCTTCCGACCTTGAGTGTTATGATAAAGGATGGAATTATGATTATGACGTGGTTTCCCGTTATTTGCTGGAACTGGGCTGGAGTTGGCTTGGATACACCTCTTATCTGGATATGCAGGTATTGAAGTGGATGAAAAAACAGTCTTTCATAAAAACAGATCGGATTGTAGTAAGCGGTTTTTCGTTGGGAACAGAGCCTATGATGGTTTTGGGTGTATTGGATAAGGATATTTATGCATTTGTGTATAATGATTTTTTATGTCAGACACAGGAACGGGCTGTTGTTATGACGGCACCGAATAAAGAAAACAGGCGACCTTTTCCTAACTCTATCCGTCATTTGATTCCTGACTATTGGAAGTATTTCAACTTTCCGGATGTTGCAGCCTCTCTCGCTCCCCGTCCGATCATTTTTACGGAAGGAGGCCTTGATCGCGATTTCCGTCTGATTCAGGCAGCTTATGATGATTGCGGGAAGCCAGAAAATGTGGAATTTCATCATTATCCGAAGTTTGCCGATAAAACTAAGAGAAATGATGTGGAGCACCTTTCGGAAGGTCTGACTCCACAGGCTTATTTCGAATTGGTAAATGTTGATCCATCTTCCCATTATTTTAAAAATGAGCTGATAATTCCCTGGCTGCATAAAATACTGAGATAACGCTTTGCATAATAGATAACAAAACATTCTTTCTACAGGAATGCGGCTGCTTTGCTAAAGATATGGTTGAATGCTTGATTCACGAGTGTTTGATCTGCTTTTGATCGAAACGGAAAAGGTATCTGATGAGAATACTGGAATGGGAAATCAATTTCCTCCAGTATCTTGTCAGATACTTTCCCTATTGCCTGGATTACTCCATTTGTTGGCATCACGATATCTTTCTTTAATGAGATGGCTTTGATCCGGTTGCAGGCCCGCTGAAAGAACGACTCCCGGTAATCTTGTAATACATCCGGACGTATCATCGCTTTGAAGGCCTGTTCCAGAAAATCATTTTTGAAAGATGTCGGTAACGAACGATTCTCCAAAAAGTCATGACGATAAAAGCGTTGCAGGCTGTCAAACGCCTCCTGATCCATAATGTCGCGTGCGCTTCCGTTCATCTGGCTGAAGATCGAACCGCCGCAAAACATAAACAGGCGTGTGTCACTGAACATCTTCTCCGGATTGCTCAATAGTAATACCTGCGACAGTAACGCACCGATTGAATAGGCGAACAAGTTGATGGAAGTGTCTTCTTTAAATAAGGGGTGTTTCCCATCCTTTATTTCATGTACCAGTTGCCAAAGATTATAGACCGATTCGCGACCGGAAGCATAAAAGCGTAGCGGATTGATAGACAAACGGCTGCTTAATGCCACATTGGCGAAGGTGGAGTTGGCCAGATCATTGATTTTTAGTTTACGCTGTCCAACCCAGGGTAAGACGGCCCGTGGATTACACCAGCTACCAGGAGTACGGTTCATATGGAAAGCGATGGGAAAAAGAATGACTGGTTTTCCGGTTGTTTCTGTCAGGTATTCAGCCCAGGTCAGATATTTTTCCCAGGTACGTTCATTCAGACCATGCAGGAGAATGATCGCTTTATCCCGTTTTTCTTTTCCGGATGGAGCGAATATGGTATAATTGAATGTTTTATTTTCCTGGATATGGTCGTCGGTAACGGTACAGAAGTCTGTCGTTGCAAGTTCCTTTTGGAATTCGTCGATTTCGCTGGCAGCTATCGTTTGTGTGAAACGAAAGGGGATTATATCTAAACGACTTTCTTCCAGGCTGGTCTTTTTATCGTACGAAAAAAGGCTGTTAAGTTGTTGTGTGCGAAGTGAAATATCCATAACGTTCTATTTTTTACTGCAAACAAACACTATAAAAACAACTCCGCCAAATAAATGGTTTTAGTGACTCTCCAAAGGGGTAGAAAGTCGAATATAGGGGCGAATTTCTTATATGTGGGGCGAATATATCAGGATTTATAGTACATTTGTTATCAAATAAGAGGCAAAAATATGGGAATGTTAGGTTATAAAATCCCTGCATATATTTATGGGAAATCGAATATCGTTCGTCTGATCCTGCTGACGGCACTTTTTGCTTTGGTGTTTATAAATATCTATAAGCCGTTCAGTTCTTCCAGTTGGTATTCGGTTTCGGAATTCAAGTTTTTTGTTTTTTCAAGTCTGATCATTCTGACAGGAGTGTTGGTTGTCGTTATTAGCCGGATCGTGATGTATTACTGGGGGCGTAAACATGAGATTACGATCGGAGGATACGCGTTGTGGATACTGTTGGAGATTTTTTTTATGTCATTGTTTTATACGATTTATACGCTGGTGCTTAATCCGGAGAGGGAATATCTGAGTGCTTTTAAGGAATCGTCCATTAATACGAGTCTGGTATTATTATTGCCTTATTCCGTCTTACACCTGTATTTTTCCTATCAGGAGAAAGAACGTCAGTTACGTTTATTGGAGGAAGACAGGACCGAGGTGGCAAATAGGCTGTCTGTATTCTCTTTTTATGATGAGAAGCGTGAGTTACGTCTATCGGTAAAACGGAGTAATCTTTTATATATAGAATCTGCTGATAATTATGTTTGTATCTGGTACCTTAATAAGGGAGTCCTGACCAAATTTATGCTGCGTAACTCTTTGAAAGCAATTGAGGAAAGTCTGGCTGAGACGAATGTATTACGCTGTCACCGTTCATATATGGTCAATTTTGACCAGGTAAAGGTAATCCGTCGCGAAAAAGATGGTGTTTATCTTGAATTAGGTGTAGAAAAGGTTCCGGATATCCCTATCTCAAAAACATATAGTGAGAAAGTAACGCATTGGTTTATGACCTATTCGTCATGAACAATGAACCAATGGAGCCGACCTTGTAGAAGTCGACTTCATTGGTTCACATTTGATAAATACTGAATCCTTATTTCGTTATTACCGAAAACTCTCCAATCCCTGCCTGTGATTGATTATCTACGATCCGTGTTGCCACAAAACGTATTTTATCCCCTTTTACAGCTGGAAAGCTAATTTCCTGTTCGATCGGATTATGCTTGATGTTGGAGAATTCTCCTTCCGTGACCTTCTTGTTGTTGACGTACAATTGATAGTTTGAAACATGTCCGCCTGCATCACGTCCCTGATTCGGTACGTACCGGAATCCTGAAATTGTAACTTCACTTGCCAATTGTATTTCGATCTCTTGCTTCCCTTTTGGTAAATAGAAGGTGGTATATCCGTTTCCATCGAACATAACCGATGTTTTCTCGTCTTTTGGGTAAATGACTGTATAGTCGGAAGCCGGAATATCCAATTCTTTTGTTGATACAGGACTACTTTTGTCAAATGTGCGGTCGTATGAGATCGCTTTGATCGTTCCTCTCTTAGCAAAAGTAAAGGGTTCCGTATAACGGGGAGAATCTTTTGTCGGTTCTGTACCGTCGGTTGTATAATGAAGTTCCGAACCTTTATCTTCTACCCGGATGGTAACCCTGTTTTTCAGGTCACGGCGGATGGCCGGTTCGGTTAATAAAGCAGGAGCAAGGAAAGCCTCTACATTATTAATACACAGCGGGCCGCGTGACTCTTCGAAATTGATCCGTATCTTATCGGCTTTTACGGTCTGGAAACGAACGATACGTTTGTAACCTACTGTAGTGGTTGAGTCGGCAGCTTCGACCGGTACCCATTGTCCGTCTTTTTCTGTCTCGATAGTAAAGGCTTTTACGCGTTGGCCTAAAGGTATATATTCCTGTATCATCAGACGGTTTACATCTGTCGGCTTCTTAAATGTGAATGTAAGTGTTCCGTTTGTTACTCCGTCTTCTGTCGCCCAGTAAGAATCCCAGTCTCCGTCATTGACTTTACCAGCCTTGAACTGACCGCCACGGGAGTTGCTGGCTTCAACGGCAGCACCTTTCAAAAGATCCGTTTTCAAGTCGTTTCGTATTGTTTGATACCATTCGACAGCGCGGATAGAGTCGGTTGGACTGATCTGACCGTTTAGGGCAACAGGGAAGTTTAATAGGAAGTTCGCATTGTGTCCGACACTACGGTAATATAAATCCACCAGATGGGATAATGATTTGACCTGGTGGTCTTCACGCGCATGATAGAACCAACCTGGACGAATGGAAACATCGCATTCGCCACCCAGCCATTGGTCGCCGTCTTCCAGTCCCCACTGGCTCTGGCGGTAGTGAACACCCTCTTTCTTGGTGAACATACTCCATTGCGTATCTCCAGCCCAACCTTCTTCATTGCCGATCCAGCGGATAGTCGGTTCGGTTCCTCCGAAAATCATAACGGATGGATTATATTTTTTGATTGTATCGACAGCAGCTTCGTATTTGTAGTAAGTGTTAGGATCGATAGAGCGGGATTCGTTAGCTCCGCCATACCAACCGTTTCCTCCGTTGGCTCCGTCGAACCAATATTCAAATAGAGGGCCATAGTTGCAAACCAGTTCGTGAAGCTGAGCATGGAATTTCTCTACATATCCGGGTTGTCCGTAATTTGCACTGTTACGATCCCAGGGAGAGAGGTAGATCCCGAATTTCAAGCCATATTTGTGACAGGCATCCGATAGCTCTTTTACCATATCTCCTTTTCCGTCTTCCCAGGGAGAGTTTTTGACACTGTACTCTGTCGTTGCGGTCGGCCACAGGCAGAAACCATCGTGATGCTTGGCGGTGAGGATTACTCCCTTGAGTCCGGCAGCCTGGATAGTACGAACCCATTGGTCACAGTCCAGATTCGTCGGGTTGAAGGTGGAGGCGGGAGTGTCTCCGTATCCCCATTCGAGATCATTAAACGTATTCAAACCAAAATGGACGAAAGCGTAAGTTTCCATTTTGTGCCATTCGACCTGTTCAGGTGTCGGGATAGGATAAACTGGATCTGGTGCTTTTGTCTCTTTACAGGAGAATAAAGTGCTAAGACCTAATCCTAGGAGGAGAAGATAATTTGAGTTTTTCATCATAATAAATGTTATTGTTTAGACTTCAAAGGTACGAAAAATATGCTTTGCAAAACAAAGCTCTTCCCGTTTAGACTTTTTTAGTTATTGTATTACAGGATAAAGGGAGTCCGGTTATATACTTGGCGTCTTTTGTACAATATCTATTGTCTTATTGTATAAAATACATATATGTAGTCTCTATGCATCTAGAAATCTGGTGTATAAATCTATAACTAAGTTTGTTTATTTATTTTTGAATTCATATATTTGAGCGTTAGATAACTATACTATTTATTTTAAATACCATGAAAAGAAGAGATTTCTTAACAAACACAGCTTTGCTGGGTGCCGGAATACCATTGGGTATGTCGTCGGCTGTAATGACCTCGTGTACACAACAACAGGATGCAGGTAAAGCTGTGAAAAATTATTCTCCGGAAGAATTGGGTATGTTTTCTTTCGTAGACGTAGCTCCTGATGGTAAACCATTGAAAGCGGCATTGGTAGGTTGTGGCGATCGTGGAACTGGAGCTGCAACACAATTCCTTAAATCTGGTCCGAATGTATCTATTATCGCATTGGCCGATCTATTCCCCGACCGAATGGCTACTTGCCGGAAAGTATTATCGGAACAATTTAAAAATGAGGTGCCTGATACCAACTGTTTTTTGGGCTTTGATGCGTATAAGAAGGTGTTGGCAATGAATGATATTGATGTTGTTTTGCTTTGTACACCGACACATTTCCGTCCGGAACAGTTCAAAGCGGCAGTGGAAGCAGGTAAGCATATTTTTATGGAAAAACCTTGCGCTGTCGATCCTACTGGTATCCGTACGGTAATTGCAGCGGCGAAAGTGGCTACTTCTAAAGGGTTGACTGTAGTAACGGGTAATCAGCGTCGTCATCGTAAGGATTATTGGGAAGCTTATGTTCAGGTAAAGAACGGGTTGATAGGTGATATAGTATCAACTTCTGCTCATTGGGATCAGGGTGCCTGGTGGAATAAGCGGAAACGGCCCGAGTGGAGCGATATGGAATATTGTATTCGAAATTGGTTTAATATCAAATGGTTAAGTGGTGACCACCTATTGGATCAGGCAATCCATAATATTGATGTTGTAACTTGGTTCATGGAAGACCGCCCGGTTCGTGCAGTTGGTTTCGGAGGTCGTGCGCAACGTCTGACCGGAGATATTTATGACTTTTTTAGCGTAGACTATTATTATAATAATAACAAACGGATGTTGGCTACTGCTCGTCAGATCGATGGTTGTGATGGGAATGTGTCTGAACAGGTTTATGGAACCAAAGGGGTCGCTCAGTTAAATGATAGAGGAGAGATCAAGATTGTAGATTACAATGGAAATACGCTTTGGGAATATGACTATCAGAATAAGCCTGTTAAGAATCCATACGATCAGGAACATGTTCATTTGGTTGAATCAATTCGTTTGGATAAAAAAATAAATCAGGCAGAAGCATTGGCCTATTCTACTCAGGTTGCTATTCTTGGACGTGAAGCAGCTTATACCGGTAAACCGATTACATGGGATGAAATCATGGCATCGACTCTTCGCTATGGTCCGGAAAAATATGAAATGGGATCGTTACCTGATTACAAGGAAGGTGAAGCTCCAAAACCAGGTAAAGCTCCGGATGCACCTGTTATGTAAATTGTAGGTTATGTAATAGATACGTAGTATATTTCTATCATAAGTAAGAAGGGAGATGATCATTTAGTATGTCATCTCCCTTTCCCGTATAAAAATACGTTTGATATATATCGAACGTAAAGAGTACATATATGCTTTATTCGTTTGATAGATGTATTCTCTTCGTTCGATATATGTCAAACGAATAAAAGAAAGAGTATTTTTAGTTTTCTCACAGGAAAGGTTTTTAGTTTGGTATACGAACTATCCCTGTATTCTTCGAGGTATAATGTCTTTCGGTTATAATTTTCCTGTTGTCTCTATTACGCCCGTACATTATATTACAAAGCCTTTGAGGGAAAAATAATTAAAAAATAATAGCTAAAAGATTTGGATTG
>NZ_JADNBB010000050.1 GCF_015550595.1 Parabacteroides goldsteinii | reverse complement strand
GTAAATCCAAAAAGAAAAATTATATTTGTAGTGATTTTCCTAGAATATGAACCAGACAGAGTTTAAATTACACTCCCTAATTCTTCAATTACATATTCATAATTTGCAAGCGGCATATCTTTTCCTTTTATATGGGCTTCAATACGCGCTTTTACCATCTCCGTAAAACCAATGTCATCACGTGATAGATTATCTGTAAACTCAAAATGATTTTCCTGATTACCTATCATGTAATAGATGGTGTAAGTAATTTTATATCTGTAAATGTTCATGATGAAAAAATTAATAATTTAAAAAATATAATTAGTAACTAACACTGCAAATGTAAGTAGTTTTTTACAAAACGCATGTAATATTTGAAGATATACAATTATTTGAATATTAACGTATTACACAACATGATTAATTCTAATAAGAAAATAATGAAAAAGATAATGTTCAATGATCGTTTCGGCTTGACTAAATCTGTATTAGATGGTCGCAAGACAATGACAAGGCGTATTGCACAGCCTGCGACTGATAAACAGATATCATTAGGTCATATTGATAAGGATTGGTACGAGGATGAAGATGGTGGTATCTATATACCGCTCTATAAAGTTGACGAAGTTATTGCAATAGCACAATCGTATAAAGTTCTTGGTTATGATCCCGACTCACTTGATAGAGATCCTAAAGACTTAGGGATAAAAGGGTTCATGAAAGATTCAGCCGGTTGGAATAATAAAATGTTTGTTCGTGCTGCTGGTTGCAAACATCATATCCGAGTGACTAATGTCAAAATACAGCAGTTACAGGATATATCGGATGAAGATTGCTTGAAAGAAGGTGTTTACAGGCTTGATTCTGCAAATGGGAGCGGTGGCGTTGTTTATTCTTTCGTTGGTGCTTCTGATAAAAAAAATATCGGGCTATATAATACTCCTCGTGAAGCCTTTTCAGCCTTGATAGATAAAGTTTCTGGCAAGGGTACTTGGAGTGCTAACCCGTTCGTATGGGTATATGAATTTGAATTAGTAAAATAGCTCAAATCACGCAAATAATGAATCAACTCAATAACATCAACGAATTGGTCTGATCATGTCGTCGAACTCAACGAATTGATAAAAAACAACAAAGCCGCCCGGCGGCAACCGAACGGATTTGTAAACTCTCACCAGCTTACGCTGATAAAAAATACTGCACTGCAAATGTAGTGCTAATTTCCTAAATATAAAAAAAATACTGCAATGGAAGCACTTAAGTTAGATTTTAGTCAATATAGCGGGACACAACTGCAAAGCGATTATTTCCGGAATTTGCCATCATGTCCGTTCATCCAGTTTGCTGTTCTGTTCATCAATATAAAAAAGAAAGGGAAACACTTCGGCTTGTTTATGAACCTGATGCAACATTTTCTGGCATTTCAGGAAAAAGAACAGATGACCTTTCGAACGAACAATATCGGCCGGGAAGAAATAGATCGCTTTGTCGAATACTTGCAAATAGAAAAAGGACTGAAAACATCCACTATCAAATGCATGATTACCAGGCTAAAATACCTTCTCGAAAAAGCATATTTGAACGGTTGGGCTGTCGATGATTCCTATTCCGATGCCAAAGTCCGCGAATACGAAGGCACATTTATCTATCTTAAGGAGAAAGAAATAGCACGTATCTATTACTATGACGGATTAACAAAGAAGCAACAGGAAATACGCGACCTCTTCATCATCGGATGCATGACCGGCCAGCGATATTCCGACTACTCCCGCATTACCGTAGACAATATCGTGGGGGACAACATCCATTTCCTGCAACAGAAAACCAAGCAGAAGGCTGTTGTCCCCGTGACAGATTACGTACGTGAGATTTTTGCCAAATACAACGGAGCTTTACCACCGGCACGCTGCATACAATACTTTAATAAAGCGATCAAAGAAATTTGCCGACGTGTCGGACTAACCGATCTGATCGTTTACGAAGAAGTACAACATGGTCGCATAGTCATGGTAAAGAAGCCCAAATATGCAATGATATCCTCTCATACCGCACGCCGCTCGTTTGCATCAAACATGCTAAAAGACGGAGTACCCACAAGCAAAGTAAAAAAATGTACCGGCCACAAATCAACCGCTTGCTTTGACAAATATGACCGAATGACCTTGGTCGAAAATGCCAAAGCGTTAGCAGGCAACGGCTATCTGGCATAAAAAACAATTACATATGAGCAAATTTTCCTACGCCGAGCCCGGCGAAGTCGGACTTATATACACCGATGAGCAGGGTAACTGCTCCCTCCTTGCCTTGTCCAAGGATCAACATAGAGCACTTAATATATTCGTGAGTACTTTGACGGAGAAGCAACCGGCATTAAAAGCAAATCAGTTTGAAGTGATTATCAGAGAGAAAGAATAAGCAACAAGGGATAAAAGATAAAATATTAACGAATTATGATACAAGTTCCAAATATTATGTTTAAGTTTGCAACAGTTTCACGACCAAGGAAACTTGCTTATTTATCGTTTTTGTGTGGGCTATTTTTATGTCTATACTTAGACTTGTATCTTAAAAGATATAGGGCTGTTTGTACTCTCCGTTGGCTGCATACAATTTCGATTGTAGCGGTTTCCTTGGTCGGAAGTGAGAGGCAAACAGCCTTTTTTGTTATTCAAATTTCAAACAACAAAATGACCAAGGATTTTGAAATTTGCAATGCAGGGAATAATAGTACCCGTAGAGCAACGTCTACGCACGAAACGCGTGTATCCAGATCTACCCAACGAAGTAGAAAACCATCCCAAACACAAGCCGAAAGGCTTTCTCTTATTCTTTTCTTTCAGGATAAATATCCCGGAATCCGCGATCTTAAAATCAAAGACACCGGACGGATGTTTATTGCCCGAGCCCGTGCCGGCAAACGTTGTCTCCATGCCGGAGCCTTCTCCCTTCAAAATCTATATAAAGCCTTTGAATACGAATGTCGGATAAAAGCATCCTGTTAACAGGATGATATACATAAACATTTAATAATTAATTATTTATTATGGAAACAAATCTTGTAACCAAAGTCAACAATGTTGACATCCTTGTATCTAATGATGTAGATAAATTAGTACCAATTAAACCAATTTGCGAAGCATTAAGTATTGACCCAAAAGTACAACGAAACAAAATTCAAGAACATCCTTTGCTTGCTTCAACTGGGGTGCTGACCACCTCAGTTGCCGGGGATGGAAAAGCTAGAGAAATGTATTGTCTCCCTTTTGAATTTGTTTTAGGTTGGCTCTGTACTATTAATCCTATGAATGTTGCCGAAAAGGCTAGAGAAGCGGTAATAATGTATCAAAAAGAATGCTATCATGCATTGTACATGTATTTTGCTGCAAAGTCTCAATTTGTAGAACAAAAACAATTAGAAATTGATAAACAATTAGAAATATTAGAGAATGCAAAGCAAAACTTTAAATTAGCCAAAGGAACATTAACAGAAGCAGAAGCCAAATTGAAAAAGCTACGCTCACTCACTATGGATGATTATGATACTGAAAGAAGGCAATTGAAATTTGATTTTTGAAGTTGAAATATTGATAGCTATATAATAACTATTTTTTATTCACCAATTAATATTAAACAATCATGACAAAGCAAGACTTAGCAAACAGAATCGCCGAGATTTCCGGCGTAGACAAGAAAACAGTTGAACACGTATTGAACGTTGAACGTGACGTAATCGTTGACACCCTGCAAAGCGGAGAAGAAGTATTCAGCCGTGGTTTCGGCTCTTTCCTTATCAAAACACGGGCAGCACGCAAAGCCCGTAATATCCATAAGGACGAAATGATCGACATTCCCGCAAAGCGTGTTGCCAAATTCAAACCTTCGTTCAAGCTCGACAAGTAGGTAAGCTAGTTAGTAAGCCGATTAGTAAGCTGCGGGACGGACAGACAAGCCGTCCCGCTAATGGCCTGGGATGATTGAGGCACGAATGCCGTTCAATGGCAATCCTTCGCGGAAGGTTCGAATCCTTCCGGGGCCGCATAGACAATAAAACCTATATCCATATGATTCCAAAAGAAACAATAGACCGAATTATCGAGACAGCCAATAATGACCTGCTGAATGTCATTCAAAAGCTCAGTCCCGGAAGTAAGTTTGAAAGACGAGGGCTATCCTACGTCACTTGCTGTCCGCTTCATGGCGAACGTACACCCAGTTTCCATGTGTCTCCGTCAAAAAAAATGTGGAAGTGCTTCGGGTGTGGGGCCGGGGGAGGCGCGGTGCAGTTCGCGATGAAAATAGACAACCTATCCTATATCGAAGCCATCCGGAAAGTGGCCGGCATAATCAATATACCAATACAACAGGACACCGCGAAACGTCCGCAAATTATCAAGGTGAATCCCGTAACTTCCATGCAATTTGAATACAGGGAACTATCCGTATCGGATCTCGAACTATGCGGCGTAACGGTCACGGATGAAATGGAAATCTACCGTTACTCCATGAAACTAGGATTATTTGCTCTTCGGAGCATAACCAATCCGGTCCGTAAGGGAGAAGACTTCTCCTGGAAAATCATGGAAGCACCACAGTACCCGATACTGATGTTTTGCTATAAGAATGCGGATAAAACAGAATGGGGAACGCTCTTCCAACCCGCAGCTGTGAAAAACCGCCAGTTGCGCAACTTCGGTACGCGCCGTACAGGTGCAGCCTTTTTTACCGAGAAGATACGCGACTTTGCTTACCGGCTACGCGATGGAGAGATTGATGAAATCGACTTGAAAGGACTATTAGACAATTAGCTTACTATATTATGGCATACTTAAATGAACAAGAATTAATTCAGAAAGCGGACAACCGCCTGATGGACGTTATACGCACCTTCTGCAAAGGCATCCAATTTCAGCAGAAAGGGAAAGTACAACAGGCCAAATGTCCCTTTTTCACTCAGGAAGACACCCGTTTCTACGTCTGGCCGGCAAAACGTTGCTGGATATGCTATGGCGGACTGGAAACCCGTGGCGGCGCACTACAATTTATCATGAGACTGAAAAACATTGACCGCAACCGGGCGCTGGCAGAACTCGAAGCCATGTTCGGATCAGTGTCACACGGACTAAAGGCGGTACTTGAAAAGGTCGATCCGGTCACCGAATATATCTTTGAGGAAAAAGACGATTTTTCCGAAGAAGAACTACGCCTGTTAGGCAACATGCGCCGAAACATCAAAAAAGAAGATGGAACCTTCGAAGAAATGGACACGATCACTTCCGAAGCATTAAAGAATGCTTTCCCGATCAGGAGCCTTAAAAGTTTCACACGTCCTGCCAAGGAAGGTGATAACTTTTCCTGGCGCGTATGCAGTACGGAAGAATTTCCAATCATGTACTGGTGTTATCAGCGTCCGGACGGAAGCAAGTGGGGTAAAATATACCAGCCCAAGGCCGAGAAAGGTAATCGTTTCAGTTATTTCGGAGTGAAAGAACAAAACTTTATTTTTGGAGACACCAAAACGACCAATTACCTGAACCGAGTAAAAAAGGGAGAGGCTATTGAGTCAGAACAGAAATTGAAAGAACTAGTGATCGTTTCGGGTGGTTCCGACGCAATCAATACTTACTTCAATGGTGGTTTCAACGTTTGCTGGTTAAACAGTGAAACAGATATACTTGATTGGTGGCAGGAAAACCGGCTTCGCAAAATAGCTAAAAACATAACAGTCCTTTATGACTTGGATGATACAGGTAAAAAGTTTGCCTACCGGATGGCAATCCGGTACATGGAAATAAAACTAGCCATGCTCCCGCAAGAAATGTACGATCAGACAAAAGGAGCTTGTAAGGATGTCAAGGACTATTTTATCAAATGGAATTCGGATGAAGGCACCGGATACAAGCGACAAGACTATTTCTATCTCGATAAGTTCAAGCGCTTCGACCATATCGTCAAAAACGCTCTACCCCTTAAATTCTGGATGGATAAAACCAAAGAAACCGGAGATAAGGATAATTCAGAAATAAAGGTGATCGGCAAAGAAATCGACAACGAACAGTTGTTCCGCTTCCTGTCGGCCTATGGTATCCACAAATATGCCTATAACGACGAAGAATTCAAATACGTTCAAATCAAAGACAATATTGTAGAAGAAATAGGAGAAAAAAAGATATCGGGCGTTGTCAATCAGATATTGCGTGATTTTATCAAACGCACACCGGTCTATTTCGATAAACAATTGTTGAACGCTATTAACCGGAGTAACCAGGTGAAAGGACAGAGTCTGCAAAACATATCTGAAGTAAAGTTGGATTTCACTTATGATGCCCGGCATCAGGAATATCTTTTCTTCCGGAACGGAGCTCTGCGTATTACCGAACACGAAATGGATATGGTTCCCCTTGAATCGTTACCCTTCAATTTATACGAAGACAAGATTATTCAGGCAGACTTCCACCTGGAAAAAGAACCTCTTTTCTATGCCGAATACAGCGAGGAATATCTGACCTGTACGAACGAAAAGACTTTTCCAGCCGTAGACCGCTTTATTTTGCGCCGTAACTGGAATGATTTCAGCTATGCCCAATTTATCTATAACACCGGGGAAGTGTTCTGGCGGGAAAAGGAACTGGGTATCGAACTGACACCCTCCCAACAAAAAGAACCGGATCTTAACTTTGTCAGCAAAATATGTGCATTGGGATATACATGCCGCCGTCATAAGGAGATGGATAAAGCCTATATGTTGATGTGTGTGGAAGATGAAAACAATAAGAATGGCGAACACAACGGTGGCGTTGGTAAATCCCTTTTTTATTATCCTATACGACAGGTACGTAACGTATGGTACCGCGACGGTCAGCTTGTAGACCCGAAAAAAGACAGTGACCTGTTATACTTCGGTGTAGTTCCCGGTAAAACCGATGTCGTTCATTTCGATGACTTACAGAAAGGTTTTCCACTGAACATGTTATTCAACCAGATCACCGGTGATATGACCGTCCGTAAACGTTTTGGAGACGCTATCACGATCCCGTTCCATGAGAGTCCGATCACCATACTGAACTCAAACCATAAGCCGGCCGATATCGACAAATCCAAACGTCGCCGCGCCTGGTTCTGTACATTCAGTAGCTATTACCATCCGGCCGACCCGAACCAGGGAATACCGGAACGCAAACCAAATACTGAGTTCGGTAAGAACATTGTGGACGATTATACACCGGAAGAAATGAACAAACTATACTATTTCTTTGCCCAATGTATCCAAACTTATATGCACGTCAACCAGATGGTTTTGCCAGTCATGGATCGTGTAGAGAAAGGTATGTTGATAAACAGTATTTCGCAGAATGTATTCGATTGGCTGAACGATTATTTCGACGAAGCCGCCGAAATGCAAAACAAACTGAATGTAGCTATCTGGCGCAACGACATCTTCGAAGATTTCAAGCAGATATACAGCCGTACGTTTCAGGATCGCATTACAGTTGCAACCCTCCGCGAGAAGCTGCAAAAATTCTGCGATTTCAAACGATGGACGCTGAACCCTCCGGAACTGTATCGCAGCGAAAGCGAGAAAACCCGCGGAGAATACAGGAAAAGCCGTAATGGCAAAGATGATTTCTTCTGGTATATCCAAACCCGCGATATAACTGAGGCTACCATCCGCGATTTTGCTGAAAAGACGGTCGAACCTCTTCAACTGATCCAGGATCCGGCAGACAACCGGTCACCCTACGCACCACGAGACACACGTCCACCGGTGAATACACCTAAACAATACAGTCTCGATGAGATTGACGGAACAGACCATTTTAACAACTAAACAATTTATATTATGTCACACATCTTTTATTTTCTGACCGCTTTGTTTGCCGTTTACGAACTGGCAAAAATGTTCAACTGCCGCGCCTTGCATGCCGAACGGCGTAAACTGTTCCGGATGAACAAACAAGACCGGAACCTGTATCTTGATTACAGCCCGGTACTTAATTGGGTGGAAAACCTCGATTATGCCGAATATATCATACTGATTATAGGATTGTTCAGTTCACAGTGGTTTATATATGTTTTTGTAATTGCCCTTTCCATATCCCGTTTTCAACGCGTGGGTACATGGGCCACATGTCTCGACTGCCTGTTGACAGTAATTGCTTTTTCTTTCGCAATACTCAATAAATATCAATGTTTATGAATACAATTCTTTCAATAATAGCAATCATTCTAAGTGTGATTGCTATTCTGGGCGCAATCCTGGTATTACACGTCATGTTCAACCTTCAAAAACAGTTCTCCGGATTAAACAAGCTGTATCGTATCCAGAGAAACCGGTTAAATCCCATCCGCCTGCATTTTCTGCAGATGGTTTATAATGATTGCGTTGTACACGAAAATTACCGGGAAGCCGGAGAAATACGTGACATGATAAAACAGGAATTTCCGAAAGAGTATCAATCATCTAATAATAAATAACCCATGAAAATAAACCGGAAACGCAATCTAATCCTCGAAGCTACCGAACAGGAACTCCGGGAACTATTTGAAAACGAAAACTGGAATGAATATTATACTTTTCCGGCTTTCCTTCAACAACATAAAAAGAACGGATGCAAAATCATTAAAAAATAATACCTATGTCAGAATTTAGATTAGACAATTACATGGAACGGTGGGCAGCTCTTTATAAGGGCATCCACCATACAAAGAAAAACCCTCGTTTCTTCCGATGCGACGATGAAATGAATTATGACGAATTTCTTCAAAACTACATGAAGATAGCCGATCCCATCTGCGGTGTACGCACCAATCTTGAAGGCGAAATTGATATCCGCAAACGTCTGGATCATCCGGAATATGTATTGCTGTTTCTCCAGCGCGTGAAAGCCAATGATTTCCTGAACATAGCCGATGTTAAATATCGCTGTAAATCTATTGCCGAAGATTTTCTGATCAAGCTCGACTTCGATCGTCAACAAGCGGAGCGAACCGATCGCACCAGTCCGTTAGCCATGATGAAACTGGAGAAAGTTCGTTACGACACGATCGGTCCGCTCACATCTGCTCCTTTCTACGGTGTTTTCGTCACATTCGAAAGCCAGGAATATAACAAGAAATGTTTTACCGAATCAGACTATCTCCCGGAACCCGAAGCAGATTGGCTGAATAATATCAAATAATCATGCAACAGTCTACAATCACAACATTTAAACTTCGTGAATCAATAGCCGATTACGCGAAACGTATATCTAAAGCACTTAAAAAGCAGAACTTTGCCCTGGTAGCATACCTGACCGATCAACGTAAACGTCTGGAAGAACAGCTGGCCAACTTGATAGACGAAGAACGTAAACTGGCTGAGTTCGAGCAAAAAGCCTCCATACAGGATAAAACGCTCCGCAGTTTTGCCGGGAAGTTACTGGCATTAACGATTGCCGACGTTGACATGGCGGTAATTCACCTCGACATGTACATGTCCTATTTCAAAGAAATGGGTTACGTGCAACGCAGCGAATGGAAACACGTCCACGACCAACTCCGGAAAGCTATCAATGATTTCCGCAATTACAACACTTCCATGTTCGACAAAAAGACCGCCGCCCAAACCGGCGACCTGACAAACGACATGGAACTAGCCATCCGTAAATCAAACCTATTCACCGATCGCGAAATGCAGCATTACACTGGCTATTTCGATAAGGTGGCTGAAAATTAGAAGGTGGAAAAAGTAAAATAACAATTAAATAGAACAGAAGTATGAATATAATAAGAAACGAGCAAGAAATATGGGATTTACTCAACCAGTGCGCTGATGCTGAAAATGAGGGAGCATCCAAATATCCAGGGATGAGTTACGAACAAGGTATTAAAGCGGCAATTGAATGGATAGTGGGGGATATACAAGATCATCCCTTAAATGATTAACATCTAAAAAAAGATGAATAAATACAATATAGGGGATAAAGTCCGCATCAAATCCATCGAATGGTATAATCAAAATAAAGAAGAGCACGGCTTGATTATTAATGATGCTGAAGAAAGTAATGTGTTTTGCTCTGGTATGTCACTGTATTGTGGACGAGAACTTACAGTAAAGGCTATAGATCCGGATGGGAGATATTCTCTAACAGATAATGACGGAATTGGAGATGGTGACCTATACACGTGGTCCTGGGAAGAATGGATGTTTGAAGAATAATTAAAAATATGAAAACTAAAAAGCTACTGATAGGACGACTGTATAAATGTACCTATCCGAACAGGGAGGGCGAATATGTATATGTCGGTGAACGTCTGATTGGATATTGTTTCGAAGGGCGTGGAGGAAACCGAAACATAGCCATAAGCGAAAGGATGGTTGAAAAACATATCCATGAAACAGATTAGCTCAAATCACGCAATAACTGAGCCTTGGGCGGCTTTGTAAAACCCAGATAGGATATGAATAAGCGGAAGAAGAGAATCCAGAAACGAAAGAGTAGAAAATTTAAAAGAGAGCTCTGGCTGTATTGTACTCCTTATTGGATAAATAGTCATGGAGAGAAAAGCAATCCTTTTAAAATTTCATATGTGAGACTAGTATGTGGATTAAGAAGATCAAGACTCTTTGTAGATGGTAAAAATATTTTTTATCCTTAAAACATGAAGTAATGAAACTAACAATAGACAATGACGGTACAATGCATTTTGAAGCAGAAAATAAACAGGATAAAAAGGATATTCATTCTTTAGTAAATAGCTTTAAGAAATATTCTTTTTCCTCTCAAGAAACTAATGATAAAGGTACACCTAAACTTTTTAAGCAAAACGATTTAGATCAAATAATAAATTATTGACTACTATTTCATCGATATCATTATCTTTGCATGACAATAATAAAACTATTATGCCTACAACAACAGCTACATATCAATCAATCAGCGGAGACAAACACCCCTGGGATATGGAAAAGCCGGCATATATTCAAGTATCTACAGATAGTGACAAAGATGATTTTGAAGTTATTTCCTCATTTGCTCAGCGTATAGTATCCCAAAGTAAGGATATTGACGATGAGATACAGGAAGTTATTAATAATCATTTTTGGGAGATGCTATGATTGACACAGAAAATATAAAGAAATTTTCACCCAAGTATTTATCAGCAGAGTCTTACAAAGAGCTCATTGAGGGATTAAGATGTTTCCCTGAGAATTTAGATAGTCGATTTTATACCGATTATCTTAAAGAAAAGATTATATATCAAGGCGATGGCATTAAAGGTTTTCCGACAATCAATTTTAACACGATGGAAAAGAAAGATTGCCAAGCGATAGTATTATCAAATACTTGTGACATGGACTTAGCAAACAAGCGAATGTTCGGATCACAAATAGTATATGCTCCAAGTTTTAATTTAGAAAAATTCCTTGACGAAATGCATAAATTGTCATTTGAAAATATGGGTGAAGCAATTATAGAATACATTAAAAAAGAAGGCCATCCTTGTGATAAATGTAACTGCCATGTTAACGAAAAGTAAATTAGCAGTTTGAAAAAAAATAATCACCCAATCATTGCAAATCCAACATTTTTCCCCATATTTGCAGTGCTCTATATTTCACATGGCGGGTAAACCACCGAACATATTTGTATCGGCATTTTTTATGTCTATACGTTTCGTATTATAATATATACGGTTTCGTACCCCCTCGATACGGCTTAATGGCCGTAACTGCCATGTGAGGTGTAGAGCAGAGGGACAGGCGAAACCGTTTTTTGTTTTTTCCCGTCCTCAAATACAAACAATGTTTAGTTATGCTCAAACTCACAAACAATTGTTTGCCGGTGAATAACAGTACCCAACAAACAGCGTCAACCCACGAAACGGGTAATCTTCATTTATGGGCAATTATTGCCAATCTCTTCAACCTTATCCCAGGTGAAATCTGTCATTGTGAAACCGAAGCCGAGGCAAAGCAATATGTTAAGCTTCTTTTGATAGAACTATCCGCTTTTATTATGGCCGGTCTTTACGATGCAATAATGAAAGGAGGCCTATTATGAAAAAGTCTGCCCCCTATTGGAACGACCTTGAAGAAGCAAAAGGGATCATGATCGTTCTCCAACAAACGATGCCTGCCGATATCAATCAATACGCCGATATGTTCTGCAAAGACCAGGATGGCGTAAACAAGGTGATAAACCTGCTCCGGGAAATATCTCAAAAAGGAACCCATGCTTTGCACATCGCCTCTTACGTCTTATCCTCTTTGCAAAATATGAGACATAGTAACCGTGAGATAGATATGCTACTTGCCGAAATCGATTGCGACAAACCTACCCCGGCCTATATGGCTGAAGTCGGTATGCTTGTGTCTCAACTCGATTGCTATAAAGTAGAACGCATCAAGACGGCAGTAACCTATTGCCACGAGCTTTTCGAAAGAGATTATTTAGACGTTCCCCTGAAGGAGTTCATCAACGAATGCAGATAACGGGATTTTCACCACCACGATCGTGAGATCCGCAACACCCGCACGGCAAGTTTTGCCCTCTGCGGGTGTTTTTTTCTGTATACCTTTTTAAATTTGGCCGCCGCCTTTTCCCCTCCCCTTTTCCAATACATTTCCCAGTATTACAGGCTTGTACTGATTCGATTCGTCAAAAACGAATATATCAATATATATTAACACTTAAAAAGGCTTGATTTTTCGTAAAAAAAAAATTGAAATTACTTTTTTTGACTTTTTCTTGACGGAGCTGACGGAAAGATATAAAAGTAATATATAATTAATTGATAATTGAAGAATTAATAAAAAAACATGCTCCGTCAAGACTCCGTCAAACTTCCGTCAAACCTCCGTCAAACAAGGATTTTCTTTGACGTCGTTTTTTGTGAAATACCGTTAAAAAAGGGCCTCCGTCAAGGCTCCGTCAGGACTCCGTCAAACTCTCTGACGGAGTCTATATTATTAATAAACAAATATTTAAATACCAAAAACACCCCCTCCGTCAGCTCCGTCAAGAAAAAGTCAAAAGTAGAATGAATTTAGTGTTTTTTAGTCCAGAATCTGGACTGGAATTTTTAGAAACAGTTTAGTTCTGTTAACTATTTAATATTAAACAAATCATAAAAAAGATCGGCGCTGCAATATTTTAACTATATTTTAATAATACTTTTGTAACAATATTGACATTTTGATATAAAAGAATAAGTATATTTGCTATTGGAAATCAAACATTTAAAATCATGGAAAGAGTATCAATCAATCTGAATTTATTCAAGCTAAAAAACACGGGTATAACAGAACTGCAAGGTAAAAGTGGTGCCAAGAAACGCTGTCTTATCATTCCTATCGACGACAACGACCTGTATACCATCGACAAAGGTGTTTATCTGAATCTTATCGCTTTTCCGAACGATAAAGTAGAAGGTCAGACGCATATAGTCAAACAATCTTTCAGTAAAGAAAGACGGGAGGCTATGACTGAAGAGGAAAAGAACACACTTCCTATCCTGGGAGGAATACAGAAACCGAAAGAAGCTGTTCCAAAAAATGGTGAAAGCTACTCAACTCCTACACAATATGACGCTACGCAACCAGCTCCGGAAGAACAGGCGCATGGTTCGATAGATAATTTACCATTCTAAAAAACAATCTTCTTATGGCAAAACCTATCATTTACATAAAGATGAAGCCCTATCTGAAAGAATTCATTCTAGCATTGGAGGGCAGAGAAGGAGAAAAACTGTACGGGCCGGAACCCGTACAGTTTCCTAAAAAGGATAAGCTTCATTTGCTGGTAGACCGTATGCGACGCAAACCGGGACCGGGATGTATCCCCGCCAAACCTGCCAACCGGAAAGATCGCGACAATTACCTGGAAGTTACTTTCGAACCAGATCCTTTAGTCAAACATGATGAATTGCGCACCTATCTTTCACCGGACGCGCAAGCTACTATTGCCAAATGTATCTACAACATGTTTTGTGTGATAGCTTACGAATACGTAAACGAACACCTTTCATATCAGAAACGCTGTTTCCCCCGGGAAAGAGCATTACGCAATAAAGCTTACCGGGAATTTTGCAATGATTACAATCTTACCTATGCGGAAGAGGATTCCATACGGCGTGCATTCGACCGACAGGAAAAATTATTTGCTATCGATAGCGTAAAAAAAAAGTTCGACGAGAAAGAAAATAATCGCGGCTTTTCCGCAAAAAATCGGCTGTTTGGCGCGCAAGCGTGCGCAGTTAACGCGTAAAACAGCCGATTATATTTCATTAACTCGCTAACCCTTTATACAATAATCAATTATGAACTGTCTTGAACTTATTACCGATATAATTAAAATCGAGGCATACGATTTTAAGGAGATTACTTTTTCTGTTCCCTTCACACATGATATGGCAATCGAATCGTCTTCCGTCAGTTTTTCCGGAACCCCGGTCGTTGTTTCTATGAAAGAAAATTCGGCCGAAGCACGGACAACCCTGAGCACGAACGATGCAGGAGACCTGTATGAAAATACCCTTTCCTGGAAGACTGATGACAATCTGCCGGAAACTTTGCGACAGGTTGGCTCCCTTTCCGCTTCCCGCAAGCATTACCTGATCACCACTTACGATGGAACACGCAAATTGGTCTATAACTGGATCGGTATCGGGCGCACCAAGCCGGATGCCTCAATCAGTGGAAGCGAAGAAACTATCAGCATGTCTTTTAAAGTAAGCGGACGTATCCCTATCCTGACCCTCCTTTAAGCCCGTCTGTACGGGGAGTGTCCTTCTGATGCTTCCCGTACATATATATATTCGTGTCTGAATTGAAATTGCAACAATAACACTAACCCTTTTAACGAGACACGATGAATGGAAACTATTCCTATCTATCCGAGATAGCAAGAAATGGCAAATGGATGATGCATCCTGATACTTTTAATATGTATCAGGAAGTTATTCTGAATGCTATTTCCATTCCCGGAATACAAACTGATTGGGCTGAGAAAAGAGAAAACAGCAAACTTTTGGTTTATCGCGAAGGAGTAGCAACTCCGGAAGAAAAGGTTATCCAGACAAATGATGTTTTTCGTACTGAAGACTGGCCCGGTATAACCTCGTCAGATCAGGTAATTCATGTTTTACCTGTATCGGGACCGATTACTCATGGCGGTGCTCCGTGTGCTTATGGAACACGCGATATGGCCGACCGTTTTTTATATGCCGATAATCATCCGAATGTAGTCGGTCATCTGGTTATTTTAGATACACCGGGGGGTGAGGCCATAGCAAATGATCTGGATGCGGCTTTTAGTAATGCCCGTAAACCGGTTGTCGGTCTTATCCGTGGTATGAACGCTAGTAAAGGTGTTTGGATTTCTTCTTTTATACCCTATGTTTTTGCCGAACGACCGGATGTAGAAATTGGTTGTATCGGTGCAATGTGGAATATTCGAGGAATGAGAAACGGAGTAAACCGTGATAATATTGTTTCCTACCAAGTATATGCTGATAATTCCATCCATAAAAACGGTGAAGTTCGTGAAGCTATTGAGAATGACAATTTGAAACCGGCCATCGAGGAACTGAATAAGCTGGACGAAGAATTTCGTTCAGTAGTAAAAAATCGCTGGCCGAATGTTGCGGATGACAAACTAACCGGACGCATGTATAAGGCTTCTGAAGTGATAGGAGAATTGGTAGACGGTATCAAAAGTTACGACGAAGCTGTCAATATGGTTTTTGAACTTGCTGGAGTGAAAAGAATGGAATCCGGTATAATTACACCTGATGGAGTTCTGGCAACCGGAGAAGTGATCGACGACGGCAACCATCCCGAACCGGACGATTCCGACGAAACAACCCAATCTGCCACCGGAACCGAGGAGCCGGTACAGACTAATAATACTAACCCTCAAACATTAATCATCCCTATTATGGCGAATAAAGAATTTTTAGAAGCTATTCCTGGCATGGGTTCAGTGGCAGTTGACGACTCAGGGAATGCCTCTTTGACGGCCGAGCAGTATGAGGTGCTGAATGCTCACCTACAGAAAGGTAATGCCGCTATGAAGCTAGCCAATACCCAGCAGGAAACAATCATCGGACTGCAACAGCAGCTATCTGAAAAAGAAGGTGCGATCCAGGAATTGGCCCAAGCTACCGGTAAGCCTATTCAGCAACCGGCTCCGGTCAATGACAACGCTGTTGAACAATCAGCAAACAAGGTAAAACTTGTTACAAGTGAAAATGCATCACATTATGACAACATAAACAAGATGCGCGAATACATGTCTCAACATGGACTGATTTCATAACCCTTAAAAACCATTGATATGCCAGATAAAATTACAGGTGTTCAGTCATTGGCCCTAATCAATCAATTGAACGAAACAGCGATTAAATACAATCGCGATATCAAGTACGCTCCCCTCTCGTATGCCGTTGATGCATTAAACAAGATGGGGGTATTGTTAGTGCCCGGTATTCAGAATAAGTATGTGGATTATACTTTCCTGCGCCGTGGTGGTATTATGCGCCCTTACAAACAGGGCATGAGTGCTTCTACCGAAGAACTGGGAAAATTCAAACAGAACGAGTTCAAGGTCTATCGTGCAGCCGGTATCGAAAAGGATAATATCCAAAATTATCGTCCGGTAGATGTAGTAGGAACAAATCTGGGACGTGACGAGGTATCAGGCAAAAACCCTGCCGATCCTCAGATATTCTATTCCTATGGCGCAACCTGGGGAGAAGATTTGAAAGATGCCCTCTTCCATGCAGTCAGAAACGACGATGGTACCACGAAATACGATCTGTTTGACGGATACGAAAAGCTCATGCGCGATGCAGAGGGCACCGGCGAAATATCTGAAGCCGAAGGTAACCAGTATAAACTCTCAGCAGCTATCACTATGCCGGTAGACGAAAAAGATACTACTGCTTATGATATCGTTGACGAGTTCTTGAGTCATTCATCTATTGAAGGTGGTGCAATCCTGAACGTTACCAAAGAAACGGCACGTGCTATCCGGGCTGCAACTTTCAATAAATTCCGCTTTACAATGCCAGCCGATGACTACGGGCGTTATGTTATTCCGGGATACGAAGATGAAGTAGTGCTGAACGTAAACAAAATGATGGGATACGGGGATCGTATGATTCTGTCAAAAGGAGATATTTTCCAGCTTGGTTATGATACCCAGTTTGACAAACCATTCATCCGTGCCCGCCAGATCGACGATGATGATCAGATTATCACCTATAATATCGGTGCTGAATACGGCACAGCTATCCGTTCCTTCCATCGCAAGTTCTTCATGACAAGCGGCGGTGTTCTTACTCCTGTTGCTTATGCCGGAGATTATAATGGTGCTGGAAAATACACTGTTACTGTTTCTACTCCGACAAATGGCACAGTAGAAGTTACACCTACTAAAGAAAAGTATTCTTTGGGTGACATTGTTACTCTTGTTGCAAAACCGAATGACGGTTATGTATTCGAAAAATGGAGTGACAATTCTCTTGACGCTACCCGCCGCATATTGGTTAAGGGTAATATCAATTTATCAGCAACCTTTAAATCACAATCTTGATTATGGCAGGAGTTATAAACACATTATGTGATTTTGCAGACCAGACCGCAGCAACCAGCTGCGGAGAGGCTCTTTCAGGTACAGCAACAACTGTTTATATCAGTTTCAAAAATGACCTGAAAGGTGATTATCCTAAACTGATGTTACCAGGAAAAGACGCCACTGAGTTTGCATTAGAAGAATATGCAAAAATCAGCGACACCCCCGGCTTTGTTTTCAAACCAGGAAAACACTTTTACAAATGGGAATTTGACACAGAAAGTGGTCAATTAACATCCTCCAGTTCGGGACAACAGAAAGGTTTCGTACAGACCTTCACATTTCTTATGAAAAACATGACAGCAGAACTATCCGCTCTTATGCGTAATCTTAACAACCGAAAGGATGTCTTCTTCCTATTCCCGGAAGACGATCATTTTGTAGCTATTTATGATCCGGATCGTAACGTGAATATTGCTGATGGTGGTATCGCTTACGACTCTGGTAAGGCAGCCGGCGACGACTCCGGTACGACAGTTACAGTAACCTTACCTACGCGTTTGCCGAAAACGTATTATTATGGTACTGTATCCACTGAACCGGCAGCGGAATCCTGATACGATTGGTTTCCTTATATATATTCAGGGAGAAGCAAAGCGTAGCCATTCGCGGCGCTTCTCCTTTTCTTTTATTTAAAACAAATATTTTATGATATATAATGCAATGACAGAAGAACAATGGACGGACTGGAAAGCCCGTGTAGATGCCTATTTAATGACAGACATAAAAGAGTATAATCACGGAGTATCATTGTTGATGGAAGCCTCGGCCGACCGCTCTATCGTGAAACAATTCCAGTGGGGAGACCCATCCCGTTATATATCCAGTTTGAAAAACGTACTTTCTCGTGTTAGAAGCCTTTCAAACTATCCCCGTCTGATCACGAAAGAAAATCCGGCAAAACCTTTATATATGGCGGAAGTTCCCTATCATCCGGAAAAACAAATACCGGGAACTACTACCCCGGAACCCATAGAACCTTTCCAAACACCTCCCGCATGGGACAGATATATGAGAGTGGAGTCCTATAGAGATAAATTATCTCCGGAATTGAAAAAAGAGGAAGATGTAGCAAACTGGTTTGCTGATCTAAAACGTCTCCACGAATTATCCAAGAACCAGGTTAAGACCGGCGTATCCAAAGAAGAAATAGCCAAAACGGTAGCCAAGCTGGATGCCCGCAAAGACCAGATCGACGATTTCTTTAACCGCGTCGAAGCTTATATGACCGGGAAAGACAAATCATCACAAGAAGCTTCCAAAAGACCTCTGGACGAGACGAAGCCAACCGGTAGATTTACCAAAGACGAGATTGAAGCCATTCGTGCCGAAAATCCGGTATTCGCCGCTTTATGCCAGGAAAAACGCCGGGAAGCAAATATGAAATTCATTACCCGTAGAGATTTGTCACGCCCCAAAAACCAGGAAGAGTTAGAGTTACGCCAGCGGGAATTGAGAGAATGGGGTTATGAGGTACCGCAACCAGACTCCACGGATGACGAAACCGATCCGGAAGATGAATAAGCTGCCAGACTCCTATCCTTTCTTGGAACCATGCCTGGGTTGTTTTGAGAATGCTCTGCAAACACTCTCCGAACAGCCCGGTTCACCGGTATTTTTCGGTAATGGTGATTTTACTCTGGGGCGTTTGCTTCGTGCCATGAGCAAACTCGTTTATGGAGCAGATATCACCGTGTGCTGTTATTCTTTATTGCCTGATATGCTGGATTTGATTGCCGAGCTGCAACGGAATGAAAATTTGAAAGAAGTAACCGTATTTTGTAGGGAATCCATTCATAATGGACGGCAGAAAGAAATATGTTATCCTCACATCCATATTATTGATGCAGAAGTAAACTTTTTCCTTTTGCAGGCTGGCAACGGGCAGCGCAATATTACGATATCCGGTGTTTTCATGCAGGATTATCCCAGTCATAGGCTGGAAATGTTTACCATGCATAACACACCTCAGGAGCAGGATATGATACGTCAAACCATATATAGAACCTTTCGTAAACAAATAAATTATGCCAGGAGCTAACAGATTATCTTTTCAGGAACGATTATGCATGCATTTCTTTTCCAATGAAGAAGAAATGAATGAAAATTTCTCGGCTTCCGAAATACCCCGTGTGCTGCGTCTTCGTGATCTTAACCGCGAAGTTCTCAATAATCCGATGCATCCGGACACCGAGCATGTAAAATGGCTTCGTTCCAAATACAAAGTTGCCGAACGCCAGGCTTATTACGATCTTGCTGACCTACGGGTTGCTGTCGGAACTTTCTCTTCTTTGAACAAAGAGTTTGAACGCCGGGTATTGTCGGAAGGATTAAAAAAAATGATGGCACTCGCGGAAACCAAAGGAGACCTGGCTTCATATGCGCGGCTGGCAAAAGAATACAAGTCGATCAACCGCCTGGACAAAGACGATCCGGAACCTGTTGATAAGAATCTGACTCCATTATCAGCCCGTCCGCAGATGGATGAAAAATATTTGTCTGCCAAATTTGAAGATCCTGATTTTATCAAAAAGATGAAGGAAGATGCAGAGAAGCGGTATGGTAGACGTTTAGTTGAAGATGTGGATTTCGAAGAAGAAAGGCCGATTATAACAGATCCTTTCAGCCGGTCTAAAATGGACATAGATAAAGCATTCACCTTAAACAGTTCTACCGATGATTGAAGCTGAAAAAGAAATAATATCCGAACGGGAAAAAATATTCTGGCTGAACGAGGGTCAGTTTGAAGTATTTAATCTGATGCCCCGCCGATTTGTAGGTATTTGCTCGCGACGCTTTGGAAAAACCCACGGTTTGCAGGGTCCTTATCTGATCCGTATAGTATCCTATATGCCGCGAGGGAAAAGCTTTATTTATTGTGCCACCTTGAAACAAGGTCTTACAAGAACTATTCCGGGAACGATAGCCGCCATCGAAGATATTACCGGCATGAAGCATGGTGTACATTTCTTTGTGGGCTGTAAGGCTCCCAAATCCGCTCAATTTGATGATCCGATTGTACGTCCATACAATTGGGAACACTGCATACACTGGTATAATGGGCATGTGACCCATATTCTTAGCCAGGACATTAAATTTTCTGCCAACTCCCTGACGCTCGATGGCGGCTTGATAGACGAGGCCCGCATCATCAAAAAGGAAAAAGTAGACCAGGAACTGATGCCGGCTATATCCGGTACTCCCGGTCATTTCGAAGATTGCCCATTGAAAAAATCAATATGGATAACTACTGACCGGCCACTGACACGCGAAGGGCAATGGGTGATCGATCTTGAATCGCAGGTAACAGTCGAAATAGAACAACAACTGAAAGAAAGTATCGACCGTTACCTATTTATGGAAAAGGCAGGCTATCCCCAAAAATGGTTGGATAAAGAGTTTACCCTTATGAACGAACTACGCCGGGATTGTTATTTGTACCGGGAATTTAATACCCTTCAAAACTTAGCTGTAGTCGGACTGGATTATATCAAGGATATGGAACGCATTTTGCCAAAGCGGATATTTGATATATCCATCCTTAACAAACGTGTCAGAAAGGCCGCAGATGGTTTCTACAGCGCTTTCGACAGTACCAAGCACACCTATGTAGTAGAAAGTGCCGATAAGATGGAAGATTTCCGTATCACAATAAAACCTACAGAACGAAACCGTATCCGCAGCACCTTTGAAACATACGATTTTAAGCGTTTACAAGAACATTCCTGTTTTCTCGATCTGGATATCGACCACAAACAGAGCCTTAACATAGCTTTTGACTATAATGCAAATATAAACTGGGTTGTTACCGGGCAGAAGGGTAATATCAACGGTGTTGAATGTATGATGGTATTAAGTTCCATGTTTGTAAAGGATGAACGGAAGCTACGCGAACTTTGCGATGATTGGGCCAATTATTATGAACCACACCGTATAAACAATAACCGCGTAAACTTTTATTATAATCAAACGGCAAAACAAAAGCGTTATGCCAACAACGATAAGAATGAACGTTTCTATGAGACTGTTATAGCTTGTTTGCGTATTCGTGGATGGAGTGTAAATGCAATAGACATGGGTGAAGCAATGCTTCAGATGAGTAAGTTTTATCTGTTGGACGACGCATTCAAACATCGTTACAATACCAAGAAGGGAAAACCGAACCTATTCCCTTATCTGAACCGGGATAACAACGAATATTTGATAGCGGCTATTGAGAACACAGAAACCAGCGACAAATACGATGGCTTTGGTAAGAATAAATCCGGTGAAAAGAAAGCCGACTCAGACGAAGACCGAGCCGAACTACGAACAGACGGAACCGATGCTTTCGATGATCTTTTTATCGGAATGAATAACTTTTATCAGGAAGGATCTTTGCGTTTTCCTGGTATTACTGTCAGATAAATATATAGTTTTATATTTCTGTTATTTAAACAATTATGCTATATTTGTAATATAATAAAACCAATCAATCATGAAAATGTTAGTTAATAAAAAGACTGATATGAATGCCGCACTTAATAAGTATGCAGCAATCAATAGTTTAGTTGAAAAAGGTGGAATCAGTGTAGACCGGGAAAAATGTTCATGCACTGTAAAAGAAAATATTTGGATAGTTCAACAGATCCAAAAAACAGAAAGAAATGCCTTGACCAATATTCTGTGGTATATAAACTTTACTAATGCAGCTGAAGGAAAAGAATGTCATAATTCAACATTACATTTTTCTGTTGAAGGAACTAATATCAAAGGGCGTTTTATTGTTGGTTCTTTCAGTAAAGGGACCATCAAGTATGATTAAATACTTTATTATAAGATATAGGTTTTCAAGCTAATTGAATTTATAGATTTCAATATAACTGTTGCATGTGAATGTAGCAGTTTTTTTATGCATATACTAGTCAATTAATCTATACGAATACTTTATTTATTGGACCTCAATTCATTTGCAATCATGCAAATAGGCAATAAGTTCACGCAAAAATGATTAAAGCCCCCAGTTACAGAAAGCGATGCACTATCCCCCCTCGAGATGCCGCGCCACCCTATCGAAGGCTGTCTGGACGGGCTCCCCCGACCGGTGCAAATATGCCGGACGGATCGATGGTCGGGATAATCGTTCGGACGGATAATCAAATGAATGATGGAAATTCGATTCTATTTGTCAGGCAAGAACGTTAATTAATCCCAACGGTAACAAAATAGTTACCGAACATCTTGCTTAATAGTAACAATTATGTTACTTTTGTATTGCATTAATAAAGCTCTTTGAAATATGAAAGTATCAGAGTTGGTAAGATTGCTCAAAGCGTCCGGCTGCTCGATCTACCGAAGAGGTGCAAACCATGATATATGGATTAGTCCTGTCACAGGCAAGACCTTCCCGGTATCGCGGCACAAAACGGAAGATCTAAAGCCTAAGACGCTGGAAAGCATCAAGAGCAAAGCGGGGATTTGATTCCCCGCTCCGCTTTTCCTTTGGTACAGACATAGGTCAAAGGCTTTATTTAAAATTATAGATCATGAGAATAATAGCTATCATTGAGAGAAATGACAACAACTACTATCAGATCAGTTCTGATGCAGAATTGCTGGGGTGTTGTTTTGGTGGATACGGGTATTCCGTATCAGAAGCAAAAGAAGACTTTTTGAAAAGTATTGATGAAGCGAAAGAGATTATTGCAGAAAGAGGAGAAGTCATACCAGAAAAAGATAGTCATATAGAGGTTTCATTTAAGTATGATATTCCCTCCTTCTTCAACTATTTTGATTGGATTAATGTCAGCCAGTTCGCAAAGAAAGCGGGAATTAACGAATCCAAAATGCGTCAGTATAAAGCGGGATTAGCTTTCGCATCTGAGTCGACAACCAAAAAGATTCTTAAAACAGTCAAGGAAATAGGCGCAGAATTAGAGTCTGCATCTATTTAGAAAATAAACCAACCGTGAAGCTCTGGTCTTATTCCGAGCTATATTAATGCATGCCCCGTTCCTTATGGTTCGGGGCTTTAATTTATACCCAAATTGAATGATATTGACGGCTGCCATTTCCAGTGGATTTTAACTCTTCGGAGGTCATCTCACTTGTTTCGCGACGGGGAATGTGTAGCCGTCTTTCTTTTTTTTAGAAATAAATTGAATTTACTTGATAATATGGCTTATATTCTTTGCTATTACAAATATTATCCCGATATTTGTAATGCTAAACAAAGATGACTTAGTCATAAACCGAAGAGCGACGGATAACGCTCGCAATTTTATTGTTGGGCTTTTTTTATGCCCATATTATATGATATTGGCGGCTGCCATTTCCAGTGAATTTTTTGCTCTTCGGAGATGATAATCACTTTGTTTAGCGACGGGAAATGTGTAGCCGTCTTTCTTTTTACACATAACTGCTAAACAAAGTGAATTATGAAAACAAACAACCAAGCAACCGTCTCCCAGGCCGTTACCGTAAAGCCGGATCATTATTTTACCACCCTATTAAAAGGCGTTGCCGCAATCTTTATTCTTTTAGGACTAATGGCTTTTGTCGGCACAATTGAATATACTGACGATCAGTTTTATTCTATTCCGGATATTGCATTTGAAGAAATTATGCTAAAGCTTGGCGATTGTGCGACCCGCCAGGATATAGTTAAGGAATATCAGGATAATAAAGATTATTACCTATCACTTAATTAATTGTTTATTCAGATATCATTAATTATTACCCTTACTCCTAGGGGTAAACAGGAGTACTGTATACTTATGGATATGAATTCAATAAACAATAAACACCTGATTAACTTGCATTTATCAAGCAACGTAGGTAATAAAACCCGTCTTCGGTTACTTGTATACGATGGATGTGGAGACAAACGTTCGTTAATAGGTATATCTAACCTTCCGGAAGAAAATGCCATTGAATTTTTCCTTAATCCGAAGAATTCGAAAGACTTACAAATAATGGAAGCCGTCCCGGTTCCTTTCTATCTTGCTTATATTGTATCTGCTGACGGAGAACTGATAGATGATTGTATAATAGAACAACCGGAAGACCCCATATTCATGTTGGAGGATTTTTATAAAAACCATCCAGACCAATATACCGGGGCAGAGTTCCTGCTTGTTTATGCAATTGAGTTCAGGGGTATTCGTTCTATAGTAGAAGTTCGCAAAATAGACAACCAGTATCTAAATGATATGGGAGTTGCGGTCTGAGCTACCTATGGACCCTCTGAAATATCACAGATTTTTACCAACATTTTAAATTTTGATTATCATGGAAAAGAATAAATATGTACTTGAAGAAAATTATCATGAAATAGAAGATAACCTGTATTATGTACAGAAAATATTGGAAATGGAAAAACCGACAGATATGACTATACAGGAAAGGGTAGAAGATTTCCGGGACAAAATACTCGGGTCCTACGATATCAGTTCTATTTTTGAAAACATGATTACAAACTGCCAACGTACTATATGCATAGCCAACTGTGCCTTGCGCGATCTGGAAAAGATCAGGAAAGAACATCCCGAAATTCATTTTAATTCAAGTATCCGGTCGAAAGATCCGGCAACAGAAGTAGCAAATGCAGCTATGTTGCTTTCCGAATTTACTCCGGCAGTAAATGAGCGGATTATCTATTCCATATACGCCTCCTACCCCATTTTTTGTCGTAATATGTTAGGAATACGTTTGGGTCAGATCTATCAGATAGAATAATCGGTCGCCACCACGATCCGAGGGGCCGTGATATACCCGGATAGGCCTATTAACCTTCCGGGATATCACGGATTTTTCAAGGTTCACCCCAAAAAACGGTAAATGATACTTACCTGCATAGGGGTGAGCATCCTGTTTTTCCGGTTCCAGCCGGTAGTGCCAAATTCGGCACTAAGAGGCATGTTATACTCTATCCATTCGAACAACATTCGTCTACAGTTCTTTACACAGAGATGCGAGTTGTACCGGATAGCCAATTCTGTAAAACTACACGCATGGGGATTTTAGGGACATCCGGCTTACTCGATCACCAGACGGTCGTCGTCCCCCGCTCCCCCTCCTTCACTTCCACCTTTCGACGCTGACGTCTGTAGATGAAAGCTCATGCGAGCGATCCGGTCCGGTTTTGTCCTTAATATCCCCAAATGGATGACCTAAATTTGTAATGCATCAAATAAAAAAGTAGAACAAGCACTAACCCTGACTTTACCAATATGGCAATAGTAACCGTACAGACACCCGACAGCCTCTCTATGAGCGGTAACCTGAAAGAGCTGATCTTGCAGAGTCCCGACCCGGTAGAGGTCAAGCTGCTTACAGGTGGCGTTACATTATTGGATGAAACTTATTATCCCGGTAACGGGAACCTGATACAGGTGGACTTTACGGATGTGGTAAAGACCAATCTATCGTTTACTCTTCCTTCGTCTGACGTATTCATGCAACCTTCACTGGTTAAGGATTTTACTATTACTTATGGTTCCGTCACCAATACATTCCGGTGTATCCAGTCCGGTAAGTTAAACCTGACCGAATCTCCTACCAGCTTTCTTGCCGGAAATTTTCTCACCTGGCAGCCAAATTGTAAGCCTGTTACTTATTATAGTCCGGAATGGCTAACTTATTATGCTGCACAACCCTGTTCTGTACGTTTAAAAGCCTACTGGGAAAATAAGACGAATACAACGATCACACTCGTGTCGGCTTCGGCGGGAAGTTGCTACACATTGAATTTGCAATATGCAGCAGTAAGCGGTAAGTTCTCTGCCAAACGCCCGATGTATTATGATGTGTGGGTGGAAGATGCAAGCGGAACCCGTTTGTCATATGTACAGCGTTACGTTGCAAGTGAAAAGCAGAGCGAAGATGAAAATTGGTATTTATTTGAAAACTCATTGGGAGGACTCGATAGTCTACGTGCCTATGGTTCTTTGAAAGATGAACCTTCCTACGATTACAATATGGCCGACACCGGTTACCTGAGCGAAGAATACCGGGTAGATATGGAACGGCTTCATACGCGTAATACCGGTTATCTGACTCCGGAAGAAGCGCAATGGCTACAGGATATGTATTCTTCTCTCAGGAAGTACAAATATACGATCAGCGGTCTTTACCGGATTGTATTTACAGACGGTCAGGCCAATACAGACAGTGCAAACCTTCCTAATTCATATACATTTACCTATCGGTTTGCTGACACCCGTCCGTATATGGATATCCAGCGCAGAACTGATCTTCCGGAGAACCTCGTGATACCGATACCGACGGGAGACACTTTTTTTTTACCCCCACGTCTAGCTGAATTTCCTAAGCCTACTCTTTCTCCGGACCTTTTGCTTCCTGTGCAAGAGCCACATACCGAGGTGTGGGGGACAACGACAACTGGCGCAATACATGATACCATATTAGCTGATCTGGTTCGGCAATTAGATGGTCTGGATATGAATCCTATTCAGGGAGGTGGAGGACTAAATGTCGATATCATTAAACTGAATGATCTTACAATACCTTCGGATACAAATGTATTCTCAGCTTTGCGTACATTAAAGGAGATCGAAGATGCAACGGATAATTTGTTAAAAGAAGCAGACGAAATGTTTTTACGTAAGGACATTGATGATGTTGCGCATGGCATTATTTCTTTTGACAAAAATATAAAAAGCACTTATTTTCTGGATGGATACGATGGGAAAGGTTGGGAAATAAAAGAGAATGGGACGGCATGGCTAGATTCAGCTTATATCCGGACAAATGCTTTTATTAATGGACATGTTGGCTCCCCTACTTTTGCTTCCGGGTTTCTAAATGGATGGGGATGGGATCTAGGACCTTATAAACGTTTCAATGCCGCAGAGGTAGAAGAAACAAAATACAGATTAGAACTGGATGATCTGATAGTTCGCGGAAAACTCAGAGTGTTTGAAATGATCATTTCCCAACTTCGCGGCGAAAATGACAATGTTATTTTCGCAGGAATGATGAAGGTTGCCTTTTATGATCAAACGACAAAGCGTCTTTATCTGGATACAGACAAAGGACTTCTATATAATCCTTTCAGGGCCGGTGATATATTGATGGTTCAGCGTTTTGGAGGCATGCCATCTGCTGGTAATAAATATAATGTAATAAAACAGTATGAGCTTCAAGTTACAGAAGCAGGAGTCGGAAGCCTGACGGATGGTGAAAACCGTTTGGATTGGATTAAATTCTCAAATTTTGTAGGAGAACTATCAGATATAGTTGTTGGCGATGTCTTAACCCGTGTGGATTCAGTATTGGATTCGACAAGAAAAGGGATTGTAAAAATCACAACAATCGATGAAATAGGAAGTCCTTATATTGATTGCATCTATGGATTGAAAACAGATCCTATGAATGCAACAAAGGCTCGGATGGGAGATCTTTCCGGAATTCGGACCAAAAACAATGTGGATCTTACCGGAGTTGTAGGTTTTTACGCTCAGGGTGCCGTATTAGAAAACAGCCAGATTTATCTTGATAACGGAATGACTGTTGAACAAAACTTCATAGTCATGAATGGAAAATTTGAGAGTGCTATCGAAGGATTGAAAAATGATATGTCCCTGGAAGCCGGGAACATTCTCCGTAACTCTTCATTCTCAGAAAATCTGAACTATTGGAGGGCGGATAATACCGTTCATTTTATCAATGTAGGTGGTAAATTCCTGTGGCTAGACGGGTCGTTTTACGTCGAAAAAGATGCAGTTGCCGACATCTACCGCGATGGTAGTAAAAACGTATTGCGTATACTAAACACTACGATCAGGCAGTCGAACAACGTCATGAATGGAGAAAAGCAGGAAGGAACCTATTCTTTTTCGTTTTTCGCGAAAGTGATAAAGCCTGGAACACTTACGGCCGGCATACAAGGGTCTGAGTTGTTTTTGCAACAGCAGATGACTCCTTCGGATAGCTACCAAAAAATTTCCAAGGTGGCGGATTGGAATGGCACAGGTGATTTCTCAATAAGTTTCACCGGAGAAATCCTGCTATACGGCGTCTCTTTATTTAACGATGCGCTTTCGGATGCAGTGATTAAGTTACAGACGCAAATTACGCAAAATGCAGAGAAAATAGAATTGTCAGCCACGAAAGACTACGTAGATGAAGTAACTAAGCAAATATATATTCAATACGATAGTAAATTTACAGTTACCGCTGAACAGATATCCGGTATTTCTACCAAAGTTGATAATATCAACAATACGATTGATACAGCAGGGTGGATAACAAAAGCTGATGGTAATACTTTGTTTGCTTCTAAGCAGTTAGAAGATGGTAATAAGATTATATCATATATAAATCAAACGGCAACAACCACGACTATTTCAGCAAGTAGAGTTAATCTTTATGGAGCTGTTTCGTTTCAGATGTTTGACCCAAGTCTTACCAACAAGATTAATAGCAAACTGGAAGAAAGTGATATGGGTGATTTGGCGTGGAAAGACTCTGTCTCATCTGGCGACTTATCGTATGCTCTATCTCAAGAAATAGCGAACAAAGTAAGTCCTGGTGCTCTTAGGAACTATGCATTTGCAACAGGAAATCCAATAAGTAAAAGCGATTTAGCAAGTGCTCTACAGACAGAGATAACAAATAAGCTTACCGGGAGTTCGACAATCTCGGGTAATAAGTTGGCTTCCGTAATAATCAACGGTCAAACATTAATAGCAGGAGGGTATATACAAGCAAATTTAATCAATGCGGATGAAATATGGGTAACTAGTTTGGCTGCAGTCAGAGGTAAAATAGCTAATTTTAATATTTCTAGTAATCAAATATACAGTTCCGTTTATTTGGGTGAGGATTATGGGTACTCAACAATGACTATTGATTCTTCTACGGGGGCAATTTCTTATACAGGAAATAGTAAAATAGCATACATATTAGCTCCTACTACCCAATATAACACAAGTGGAAACTCAATAGGACAAACGTCTTTATATATAAGAAAGAAGATGGTGATTTCAAAAAATTATCCAGAAGCAAGTTTTATAAAATTGAGGTCATTTGAAACAGATAGTCCAACATTTTTAGATATGGAAGCAGAAAGTGGTTCGAGTCCAATTATATTTTTTAAATGTTCAGCATATAATGGAGCGTCACAACGAAATATAGAAATGAGTATCAAACATTTTGCAAATGATGATTCATGGATCTACAGAACTTGCCTTAGAATGTCTTTTATGCCTGCAGAAAGTCAAGTAAATACAGAAAGTAGCTCCGGAACAAAATACAATGTAAAATGGGATTCGGCAACAGGCTTGTTTTGCATATAGTTTAATTAAAATAAATCAGTTATGAAAGTTAATTTCAACAAGGTCTTAAAAGACTATAAAGGTGATGAAGTCTACAAAAATGTAGAAGTGATCAAAGATGGTAAAAAAGAGGTCGAAAAACAACCGCAATTGATTAAGGATTTTGTTTGTCAATCCTTGTACACTTGTGGTGAAGGTCTTACTCAGGAAGAAAAATACCTCTCTTACACATTAACTCTGCGTATTATTCCTTCTGTCGAAGATATTGAAATATCATCAGAAGAAGGAACGCTTATCAAAAAAGTATGCGATAAATATCTGACTGCTGGCGCCTATGGGCAAGTGGTAGAACTAATTGAAGGAGGGAAATAATATGGGTGTTGATAAACGAATTCGAACAAATTCAAAAGAAGTCGCTGGAGTTCGCTTGAATTATACAGTTGAAAACAACTATGGTTCTCCAGTGGAGCAAGTTCGTATAGATTTATTGCAAAACGAAAGCCGAATTGGGGGAATAACAATTGAACGAAACGGGAAATTGTACATCTCATTTGATAAAAGCGATGTTTTGACGAGTTATAACGACCAGGAAGCTGTAATTACCACTGCTCTTAGCGACGCTCATAAATATTTTAGTGATGAAACAATAGAATAAATTGTATTATGGCAACAGGTGACATTATATTTGAAGACGGAACGGTCGTAACGCCGGCGGATTTGGAGAGACTGCTCCCCTTGATAGAGGAAAAGCTTGGTTCTACGGCGAAAGATCCATCCCAATACCCTTCGTTTGAGCGTTTAGACGGTTTAACCAGCATTCCCTGCTTTGATGCTTCATACAATCTCGGAAGAGTTTCAATAGCTCTTTTGCAGGGTGTAAACGGGAAGAATATAGAGTTAAGAATGAGTGGTGACATGCTTCAGTGGTCACTTGAAGGTACAGACATTTGGTACGATCTATTTTCAAAGGCTGATCTGAAAGGTGATCCTGGGGCAGCTGCAAATATGGAAATCGGCGAAGTGACTTCTGGTGATGCGCCTTCTGCAACAATTACAGGAGAAGCACCTAATTATAAGTTAAACTTAGTGCTTGTACCGGGAGGAAAAGGGGATACAGGTGATAACGGCAAGACTCCCGTACTGGCATCCGTTAGTGCAAAATCGGGCGAAACGGCATCTGGTAATTTTACAGAGGATGGATTTGATGAGTCCGGTAACCCGAAATACATCCTTGACCTAACTTTGCCTAAAGGCCAAGACGGTCAGCCTGCTATTTTCGAACAAGGCACAACAACAACACTCAATCCCTCAGAAGAGGCCAGAGTTGAAGTTGTGGAGAACGGTTTGACACCCGAAGGCAACCCGAAGTACCTCTTGAACTTCTTTATTCCTCGCGGGCCAGCAGGCCCCGCGGGCACAGGAACGGGGAACGTTCTTGTTGACGCGACCGGTCTTGTGATCGGCAAAAAGTATCTGTTTGTCCCTGATGCGGACGACAGTACTGCTGGTACTTTTGTCGAGTATGTAGCGCCAGAAATCCCCGAGCAGGTGCAACCCGACTGGGACGCAACAGAAGGAAAGGGGGCTATACTTAATAAGCCGGGTAACGCCACCGCCGACTCCTCTGGTCTCATGTCTGCTGACCAGTTTCAAAAACTGGAAAAATTGAACCCATCCTATCTGTCTAACGATGTAACCGGGAAGAAGGTTGAATATACCGATGCAGGCAAGTTACTATTCGAAGGGAAGGAGGCGTTCGCGGTTGATGCTGATAACGAGCTCACCCTTGCTGGGAAGAAGTTGAGTGAGTTAGGAGGGGGTGCACAGTATCTTGACCTGTCACCTTTGCTTGATGCCGAAGGTAATCCTATTACAACGACTACCGATGAATTTTTGGCACAAGTTGAAACAGCATATGTTAATCATGCTGGAATTGCTATTATAGAAGGAGATGCTGCCAGTATGAGTATTCTATCGGATGAAACGACATATAATATTATTGTCAACTTTTTCACTATTAGCAATAATCTTTCAACAGTATTGAATAATGATATTCAAATTGTAGTTTATAATTTCAGAATAACTAAAGCTGACAAATCGGTTTTAACTGGCGTCAGTTTAAATCAATCAATAAACACTGGCGATGGGAATAAGTTCAAATCCAACGACGGTACCTATAAAGAAGTAGGTGGTAGTGACTTTGTTGAAATACCTTTCGCCGTTTTAGAATTGACAAACTCTAGCACCTCCGACCAAATAAAGACAACTTTTGGGGGAGACACTGCTTTTGATAATATCCACTCAAAGATTAAAGGTGGTAAAATGGCATACAGTATATTTAAT
>NZ_JADNBB010000004.1 GCF_015550595.1 Parabacteroides goldsteinii | reverse complement strand
ACAAAACACCGCAGTATATGCACCATCAGAGGCAAATTAAAATTAAAAGTTATAAAAACAAACAGTTCAGCAAGGCTAGCCTTGCTGAACTGTTCTGAATGTTTTATTTTTGTCCAATAACTGTAACGGTTATTTAGGACTAGTCACTGTAACCTGAATTAAAGTTTGTTGTCAGAACCCAAAACGTTAAGAATTTTGTGTTTGTACAGTTTTTCCATATTATCACGAGCCGGGCCCAGATATTTACGAGGATCGAATTCAGCTGGTTTTTCAGCGAAAGTCTTACGGATTGCAGCAGTCATAGCCAGACGAGAGTCTGAGTCGATGTTGATCTTGCAAACAGCAGACTTAGCAGCCTTACGCAATTCTTCTTCAGGAATACCGATAGCAGCTTTCAAAGCACCACCGTATTTGTTGATTGTTTCAACTTCTTCTTCAGGAACAGAAGAAGAACCGTGAAGTACGATGGGGAATCCCGGAAGTTTTTCCATTACAGCGTCCAATACTTCGAATGCCAATGGAGGGGGAACCATCTTGCCAGTCTTCGGATCGATATGGCACTGTTCCGGAGTAAATTTGTAAGCACCGTGAGAAGTACCGATTGAGATAGCCAAAGAATCGCAACCTGTGCGAGTAGCGAAATCGATTACTTCTTCAGGGTCAGTATATGTGTGATGGTCAGAAGAAACTTCATCTTCAACACCAGCCAATACACCTAGTTCACCTTCAACTGTTACATCGAACTGGTGAGCGTAGTCAACAACTTTCTTTGTCAAAGCTACGTTTTCTTCGTAAGGCAGGTGAGAACCGTCAATCATTACAGAAGAGAAACCTGAATCGATACAGCTCTTGCAAGTTTCAAAAGTATCACCATGATCCAGGTGAAGAACGATCTGCGGATTAGCACAACCTAATTCCTTTGCATATTCAACTGCACCCTGAGCCATGTAACGCAACAGAGTCGCATTAGCATACTGACGAGCACCTTTAGATACCTGCAGGATAACCGGAGATTTTGTTTCAACAGCAGCCTTGATGATAGCCTGCATCTGTTCCATGTTATTGAAGTTGAAAGCCGGAATTGCATATCCGCCTTTGATGGCTTTAGCAAACATTTCTTTAGTGTTTACCAAACCTAAGTCTTTGTAATTTACCATTGTTGTATATGTTATTACGTTAATGATTGAAAATCTTGTACAAAGATAAAAACTATCCAAATATATTATGCTATTAAGCATATAAAATAACACAAAAGTCAAGGTTTCGGAAAAAATAGTCAGAATTTCTTTGTTTGTTTAGAGCAAATCCATACCTTTGCAAGCCAATTTACCGGTTACCAAACTAATAAGAGTATAAATTAAATTAGATAAAGAAGCAATGAAAAAAGGAATCCATCCTGAAAACTATCGTCCTGTAGTATTCAAGGACATGTCAAACGATGATGTATTTATCACTCGTTCAACTATTAATGCAAAAGAAACAATCGAAATCGACGGTGTTGAATACCCACTGGTAAAGGTCGAAATCTCTAACACTTCACACCCGTTCTACACTGGTAAGTCTAAACTGGTGGATACTGCTGGACGTGTTGATAAGTTCATGAGCCGTTACGGTAACCGTAATAAGAAATAATCATTTCCTGCAAGGAAATGAAAAAAGGTTGCGATTTAGTTCGCAGCCTTTTTTTATGCTCTCCCCATTTTCGGAATTAGAAAGAGGGGAAATTAAAAATATTCCTATATTTGTAGCTTGTTAAAAGCTATATTAATCGAATAAAATACCATGGCAAAAACAAAAGAAGAATTACTGAACATTCTCGACCAGTTCACACTGGCAGAAAAAGTAGTTTCCGCTGAACCTTTCGGAAACGGACACATTAACGATACGCTGAAAGTAACGAACGAAAAAGGTGAAATCAAATACGTATTACAACGTATCAACCATCTGATCTTTACAAATGTAGATATGTTACAGAACAATATCAACACTGTAACGACACATATCCGTAAGAAACTGGAAGCCAAAGGCGAAAGCGATATCGACCGTAAAGTACTGACTTTCCTTCCGACAAAAGAGGGCAAACCTTATTACTTCGACGGCGACAGTTACTGGCGTGTATGCCTGTTCATCCCGAACAGCAAAAGCTACGAAGAAGTAACTCCCGAACTGTCTTATGAAGCAGGAAAAGCTTTCGGTGATTTCCAATCCATGCTGTCAGACCTGCCGGAAGGATCACTGGGTGAAACAATTCCTAACTTCCATAATATGGAATTCCGCCTGCAACAATTCCACGATGCAGTTAAGGCTAATGCTGCCGGACGTCTGGAAGAAGTGAAAGACCTGATCGAAGAAGTAGAAAAACGTGCGGATGCCATGTGTATCCAGGAACGTTTATATCGTGAAGGCAAACTTCAGAAACGTACAAACCATTGCGATACAAAGGTGAACAACATGATGTTCGATGCCGACACAGACAAAGTGCTCTGTGTGATCGACCTCGATACCGTTATGCCGGGATTCGTTTTGTCGGATATCGGTGACTTTATCCGTACAGGAGCAAACACCGGTGCAGAAGACGATGAAAACCTGGACAACGTAAATGTGAACATGGATATCTTCAAAGCATATACCCGTGGTTATATGGAAACAGCCAAGGCATTCCTTTCTCCGCTTGAAATCAGCCTGCTTCCTTATGGCGGTCGTCTATTGACTTATATGCAGACCGTACGCTTCCTGACAGACTATATCAACGGCGATACTTATTATAAGATCCATAGCCCGAAACATAACCTGATCCGTACTAAAGCTCAGTTCAAACTGCTGCAAAGCCTGGAAGAACACGCAGAAGAGATGGACAGTTTTATGAAAGAATGGCTGTAAAATAGTAGCAAACCAGAATTTATAAGATCCCAAAAGTATATCATCTTACTTTTGGGATTTTTTTTGTTCCTTCCCCTCCAATCGTAAGATAGTCCATCTATTAGATATTATTATCTATTTAATCTCTCTTCGTAAACACTTTTCTTTGCAAAATAAAGACAACTGTATATCTAACTTACACAAATAAAGTACTTATGAAAAAGAGTTTCTTGATTTTACTCTCCTTTTTGACCCTTATAGCCTGCCGTCAGGCAGATAATAAACAATCCCTGCAAGGTGAATGGCGCTTTGCCCTCGACCGGAACGACCGTGGACTGGCAGAGCAATGGTACACCCGGTCATTGACCGACACGATCCATCTGCCCGGTTCGCTTCAGGAGCAGGGATACGGCGATGAGGTCGGGATTGAAACACCCTGGACCGGACAGATCGTCGACAAGTCATGGTATGATTCCCCTTTATATGAGAAATTCCGCCAGCCGGGAAATATCAAAGTACCTTTCTGGCTGAATCCGGACAAACATTATGTAGGAGTCGCTTGGTACCAGAAGGAGATCGACATACCTGCCTCATGGAGTGGTAATCCGGTACAACTCGAACTGGAACGCACGCATTGGGAAACGACACTTTTTCTGGACGGTGTCGAAATGGGGAAACACGAATCATTGTCTACTCCCTATCGCTATACGTTCAAAGAGTTGGCACCCGGTAAACATACGCTGACCCTTCGCGTAGACAACCGGGTCAATATTGAAGTCGGCGTGAATGCACATAGCGTTTCCGACCATACACAGTCGAACTGGAACGGTGTAATCGGAACGATCAGCCTGACAGCCAAACCGTCCCTTTATATAGACGACATACAGATATACCCGAACATCACCGATAAAACGATTAAGGTAGCCGTATCATTGGATGGCACAACCGAAACAAACGATGCCACCCTCCTTCTTCAGATAGAGAAAAAAGACGGCGGTGTGGTTGGCAAACCTCATAAAGTCACCATCAACCCCGAAGCCGGGATGAAGCAGGAAGTCACTCTATCTATGGGAGAAGATGCCCTGCTCTGGTCGGAGCACAATCCGAACCTCTACACACTGTGTGCTGTCGTAGAGAGTGACGGAAAGAAAGAGGAGCAATACCGTACTTTCGGTCTCCGCGAGTTCAAGGCAAACGGTACACGTTTCGAAGTAAACGGCCATCCGGTATTCCTCCGGGGAACTCTGGAATGCTGTATATTCCCGCTGACCGGATATCCCGCCATGGATCGTGCTTACTGGACAAAAATATATAATCAGTGCAAAGCATACGGTCTGAACCATGTCCGTTTCCACTCCTGGTGTCCTCCCGAAGCAGCCTTCGCCGTTGCCGACAGTATGGGATTCTATCTGCAGGTCGAATGTGCAGGTTGGGCAACCGTAGGAAACGGTGGTTACTCCGACCAGTGGTTCCGCGAAGAAAGCGACCGCATCCTGAAAGAATACGGCAACCATCCTTCTTTCTGCTTGATGGCCTATGGAAACGAACCGGGTGGAGCGAACCAAGCCGAATACCTGTCCGGTTTGATCGACTACTGGAAATCGAAAGACCTTCGCCATGTCTATACCACCGCCGGTGGATGGCCTTATGTGGACAATGCAGACTATTGGGACCCGATGGATCCGCGTATCCAGCGATGGGGAGAAGGTTTGCGCAGTGTAATCAACGCACAACCTCCCCGTACCGATTATGACTTCGCCGATATCATCCGAAAAAATATGCCGACCGTCAGCCATGAGATCGGACAATGGTGTGTATATCCGAACTTAAAGGAAATAGATAAATACACCGGCATCCTGAAAGCTAAAAACTTCGAGATATTCCGAGAAACATTGAAAGATCATCACATGGACGACCTTGCCGATGCATTTCTTTATGCTTCCGGCCGGTTACAAACGCTTTGTTACAAAGCCGATATAGAAGCAGCATTACGTACTCCGGGCTTTGCCGGTTTCCAGTTACTCGACTTGCATGATTTTCCGGGGCAGGGGACAGCGCTTGTAGGCGTTCTCGATCCGTTCTGGGATGAAAAAGGATATGTAACAGGTGATGAATACAGCACATTCTGTAACAAGACAGTTCCGCTTATCCGTTTCCCCAAAATGGTCTGGTTGAATAATGAGACATTAAGTGTCCCGGTCGAAATAGCCCATTTCGGAGAAAAACCTTTACAGGCAGCCAATATCAACTGGCAGATCAGCGACCGGGCCGGTACTAAACTGGCACAAGGCTGTTTCACGAAAGACCTTCCGGTAACCAACTGTATCCCGGCAGGTGAAATCGAATATGCCCTCTCCGGTATCGGTGAACCATCGCAACTGCTTGTCAGCGTGGAAGTGAAAGAGACAAACAGTAAGAACCAATGGAATATCTGGGTATACCCCGCCAAACAAGAAGCCGTAGAGCAACAGCCCTATATAACCTCTACACTCGACAACCAGACGATGGAACGCCTCGACAAAGGAGAAAATGTGCTGCTCCTGTTAGCTCCCGGAAGTATCCTGCCGGAAAAAGGCGGAGATATCCGTGTCGGTTTCTCTTCCATCTTCTGGAATACAGCCTGGACGAACAAGCAACCTCCCCATACGCTGGGAATCCTCTGCAATCCGGCACACCCGGCACTGGCAGCCTTCCCTACCGAAGGATACAGCGATTATCAGTGGTGGGATCTGGTAAGCAATTGCAATGCAATGGTATTGGATGACTTCCCGGCAGATTACCGTCCGATAGTGCAACTGGTAGATGACTGGTTCACGAACCGGAAACTGGGAATCCTGCTGGAAGGCAAAATAGGTAACGGAAAACTGATGGTATGCAGTGCAGACCTTCAAAAAGACCTGGATAAACGTCCGGCAGCACGCCAGTTCCGACAGAGTATCCTGCAATATATGGCATCCGACCGTTTCAATCCGTCTGCTTCGTTAGACCCGGCATTAGTAAAGGCCCTATATCAAAAATAAAAGGTTAACATATTAAATAAACAAACATGAAACACCTCTCTTTAATCGGTAGAATCGTTTTGCTTTTTACATTCGCGTTCGTCTTTCAGGCCGGTGCACAGAATGTAAACCTGAAAACCCGTTCAACCCAAATCGGGATCGACAACAATGGCTACTTTTCTTCTATCCAGATAGAAGGAAAAGATATTTTACACACAGGAAAGTACCCGCTCGTAACGGCCTGTATAGATAACAAACTGGTGACCCCGACAAAATTGACTTCCAGTGGCAATCAACTTAAACTGACCATGTCCGACGGGGGGACTATCTCCCTGAAACATAAGGAAAGCGAAGTCTGCATTACGTTGGAAGTAGCCAATATCCCGGAAAAATATGAAGTATTGCTATTCGGTCCATTAGCCGTTAATATCAATGAAATGGTCGGCGATGTGGTCGGTGTCGCTCAGGGCAACGGTGTTGCTTTCGGCATACAGGCGCTGAACATCAAGACAAATGCAGGAATACCGGAAGAGTACGGCCAGTTGGTTACACAAACTTATGGTTACACCGGAAAAGCTGCCGAATTATCCGTTGCCAGCATCCCTGATTACAAACTGGCGGCTGCCGATATCTCCGATGGTACAGTATTCCATTTCTCCGCCCGCAGAAGAAATAAACAGGAATACCGTCAGGTACAAGGACTGAATAACTCACTGGTTCTCCCGGTCGAAGGAGCAGACGGTCTGATCAAAGGGGCTAAAATAGCTTTCTTCGGAAGTAAAAATACAGAAGCTCTTGCCCGTATCGGAGAAATCGAACTGGAGCAAGGTTTGCCACATCCTTTGTTCGACGGCGAATGGGGCAAAACCGCCCGTGCTGCCATGAAGTCTTATCTGATCTCCGACTTCTCGGAAAATAATTTTGACATGATCCTCGATAAAGCTAAGATTGCCGGATTCAAATATGTATACCATAGCGGTCCGTTCCTAGACTGGGGACATTTCAACTGGGATCCTAAATTCACGAAAAGCGGTGATGAGGGTGTCAGGAAAATGGTAGACAAGGCAAAGGCTGAAGGCATTGCCGTCGGCGTACATACGCTCAGCAACTTTATGACAACCAACGATGCGTATGTCACTCCTGTCCCTACCGAACACCTGCTGAAGCAAGGCGTTTTATCACTCACTGCCGACCTGGACAAAGACCAGACAGAAATCACAATCAAAAAGTCTAGCCTGTTCGATAGACCCATGACACTGAACGCCATGCAGATCGACCAGGAGCTGATTACTTACGGAAACACGGAGGATAAAGGAGAAACTCTTCTGCTGAAAAACTGTAAAAGAGGCGCATACGGTACGACAGCTACTGCTCATTCACAAAAGACCCCGCTTTACAAATTATGGGATTATCCGTATAAAACCCTGTTCCCCGACCTGGTCCTGCAAGATAAATTCTCCGACCGCTTGGCTGAGATTATGAATAAAACAGGACTTTGCCAGATCTCTTTCGACGGTCTGGAAGGATGCTCTTACACCGGACAAGACGAATATGCAAACAACCGCTTTGTCTATCGCTGGTACAATCAACTGAATCATAACGTATTGAACGACGCCAGCCGCCTCAGCCATAACTTATGGCATATCCATACCCGCATGAACTGGGGCGAGCCTTGGGGAGAAGCGATGCGTACAGGGCAGGTAGAGAACCGTATCAAGAACCAGGCATTCTTCAAACGTAATCTTTTTCCGCGTATGTTGGGATGGTTCCTGATCCGCCTGGCAGACCGTAACTTCGAATGTTCTTCCCTGGAGGACCTGGAGTGGGCATTATCCGAATCAGCCGGTTTTGATGCCGGCTATGCCATGACGATCAACAGTAACACATTACGCCGTCACGGACAGATCGATAAATTACTGGAAACTATCAAAAACTGGGACAAGCTACGCGAGGCAGAAGCTTTCACTGAAGAACAAAAAACTCTACTGAGAGATCCGCTGACTGAATGGCATCTGGAAAAAGTAAGTGAAGAAAACTACAACCTTTATCCGCTCCATATCTCCAAACATTATCGTTGTAACCTGGCAGAAATGCAACCGGGACAACCAGGCGGAGCAGACTGGTCATGGGAAAGTCCTTACGAAAGTATGTATGCAATCCGTTTGAAAGTAGATGGAGACGGCACGATCAAAGATCCGTCATTCACAACCCCTAAAGGAGTAATAAAGTTCCCTTGCGAGATCTCCGACCGCCAGTACCTGCTTTATACTTTTGATGGTAAAGCGGTAGTGACCGATAAGAATTACAATGTGATCAGCGAAGTGCAACCTCAAGGTAAAGCCCTGCTTCCTGCCGGTTCATCGGCTGTCGCTTTTTCTTGCGAACAGACCAGCGAAGACGCACCGGAAGTAATTATTCGTTACATCACCAAAGGGACACCGGAAGGAATCAGACTCAACAAATAAAAACAAGACGGATTATCAGGCCAAAAGCCAGTAAGTCATAGTGCTGTTGCATCTCAAAGTGCCAGCACTATAGTCCTACTATGGCTGGCACTATAGTGCTGATGGTTGCGTCACTATAGTGCTAAAGCCGTTTGACTAAATGCCACGTCAGGTCATCTATGATTCTCGGATTTCAGTGCATTGAATTGTCTTAAGCGGTATTCTCTCGGGGAACAACGGACCATCTTCGAAAACAGGCGGGAAAACTGGGAGAGGTTACTGATCCCTACTTTTTCCGCTATTTCAATGATAGACATATGAGAAGTAAGCAATAGAGTCTGCGCCCGTTCAATCCGTTTCATCTGAATATACTCACAAGGAGGCATACCTATTATCCGTTTGAATACCTTAGAGAAGTGGTCGGAAGTAATACACATCAGATCAGCCAGCATCGAAACAGAAATACGTCGGTCCAGATGTGTATTTATATATTGTATCGCCACATCCAGTTTCTCATACAAACTGTTCGCCTCCGGGAAAAGCAGACACTCTTCTGTTATAAAACGGGAAAAAAGTTGCAGCAGAATACCGCTACTTTCTACCAGGTTGGAAAATGTCGAAACAGATATCTCCTCCTCCTTGGTATAAATATTCCGGTCATTATCATAATGTTTAGGATCTGACGTCGGTAACGATTTATAAGGATTTAGAGCCAGAAAACGCTCCATCAAAGAATAATCCATTGGAGTAGCTTCCACCTGCAAATTCATCTTCATCGGATTACTGATGCCCTTCCCTCCCTTCGTTTCGTCAAAGAAACAGATATAATAATGCTCCATAAAATCATCGCATTCATAACTATGGAAAGCAAACTTAGGTATCAGGAACAGTTGGCCGGGTAACAGTTCATATCCTTTCTGATTGATATAAACTTTACCTTTTCCTTTGGTTATCAAATAAAGCCGGTAAAAAGGGCTGATGACATCCTGATAATTCCACCAGGTTTCCACCCGGGAATGATCGGCATAAAGCAAAGGCAGCGACAGGTCATACGGAGAATAAGAGACAAGCATATCAGATGTTTATTAGTTAACCGTCGCAAATATAGGAATTATATTCAAATCACAATATCGGATTATGCAAAGTATTCATCTTATTTTGTCAAAGTTAAAAAAAAGATATGCTTTATTTTTGTAACTACTAAACTTCATCTTATAACATAATACTAACACACTATGAAACGGATCATTACAGCTCTGTTTATTTTGGCCGGACTATGTTGTCCGTTCTTACTTTCCGCACAGGACTCCTGGCAAAGCCTGATTAACCGGCTTACCTATTATTCACCGGAAAAATACAAATTGGCAACAGATAATCTGAAGAAGAAATATCCGGATAGTTATCGTCCGGATAAAGATTTCGAAAAGGCTCTCGAAGAACTGAAGGCAGATAAGGAAACACTTATCAAAGGTTTGAAAGCCAAAGATCCGAAAGCGGAGAAACAAGCCCAAAAGCTACTGCAACAACTGGATGCCGCTTTATTGGCCAACCCGCTACTGGCCGGCAAACAGGTCGTTGCCATCCGGAGAACATTAGGCGATAATGCCCGTAAAGCCATGAGTGGCGGATTAGGTATCGCTCCTTCCAACTTCCAGAATAACTCCGAGATAGGAAACCCTAAAACAGGATGGACGAACGAATTCGTATCCCTGAATATTACCCCCGGCAAAATAAAACAAACCACTATCTATAAACCGGAACAGGGCATGATCATCACTGATCCGGAACCTCACTTCGATGGAAACCGACTAATGTATTCCTCCATCGGAACCTCCGACCGCTGGCATCTGTTCGAACTGGATATGAAAACCGGAAAGACACGGCAATTGACACCCGATAGCTATAAAGATTTCGACAGTTTCGACGGTTGCTACACTCCCGACGGACGGTATATCTTCTGCTCCACAGGGACATTCCTCGGACTTCCCTGTACAAACGGAGGAAACAAAATGTGCGGCCTGTATCTTTACGACCCCAAAACACAACTGACCCGTCAGTTGACCTACGACCAGGACAGTAATTGGGACCCGGTTATGATGGAAAACGGTATGCTGCTCTATCAACGTTGGGAATATGCAGACCTGCCCCATTCCAACTCACGCGTCATGTTTACCATGAACCCGGACGGCACTTCGCAATCGGCCTTCTATGGTTCGAACTCCTATTTTCCTACGTCATTCTTTAGTGCCCGCCCTATCCCCGGACGTCCGTCAGCCATTGTCGGAGTAGCGACCGGACACCACAGCGTATCCCGCAGCGGACGTCTGCTCGTGATCGATACCCGTAAAGGAAGACACGAAGCAGACGGAGTAATCGCCGAGATCCCCCATGCCGGACGAAAAGTGGAACCACTGGTACGCGACCGCTTGCCGGATGGCGTATGGCCTCAGTTCCTGCAACCTTACCCCCTGAACGACACCTATTATCTGGTATCTATGAAGGATAGCCCCGAAAGCCTGTGGGGTATCTATCTGGTAGATATCTACGACAACCGTACCCTGATAGCCGAAGAAGAAAACATCGCCTATCTCGATCCGGTACTGATGGAAGCCAGAAAAGCCCCGGCTATCATCCCCGACCGCATAGACCTGGCATCTACCACCACAACCGTCTTCATGCAGGATGTCTATCATGGCGATGGCCTGAAAGGCATTCCCCGCGGGGCAGTGAAGAAACTTCGCGTCGGTTCCTTTAGTTTCAGTCCGCTGAACCAGGGAGGTTTGTTAGGTACGATCGGTATGGATGGCCCTTGGGATATTAAACGTATTCTCGGCGAAGTAGATGTAGAAGAGGACGGTTCTGCCATGTTCACCGTTCCGGCCAATACGCCGATCTTTATTCAACCGCTCGACGAAGAAGGAAAAGCTCTTCAGGTAATGCGTAGCTGGTTTACCGGAATGCCGGGCGAAACGCTTTCCTGCATCGGCTGCCATGAAGACAAGAATACCATACCTGTTCCCAAAATGACCACGGCTTCAAAGAAAAGCCCGCAACCGATCAAAGAATGGTACGGTAAGGAACGTGGTTTCAGCTATCGCCATGAGGTACAACCGGTATTGGATAAATATTGTATCTCCTGCCACAATCAGGATAAACCGGGAAAGCCCTACCTGAAAGGCGATCGATGGATCACGGACTGGACTTCACAGATCAGTGGTCGGGCCGGATCAGATTACGGAGGTCATTTCACCCTGTCGTATGCCAACCTGCACCGATATGTACGCCGGCCGGGTATCGAAAGCGACATGCACATGCTGGTTCCGATGGATGTACATGCCGACCAGACGGAGTTGATGCAAATCCTTCAGAAAGGACATTATAATGTACAACTGGATAAAGAGTCGATAGAGAAACTGGCCTGCTGGATCGACTTCAACGCACCTTTCCACGGACGTCGTTCGGATATTCCGAACTTCCCGGATACGCAGAAAAGTAACGAACTACGGGAACTATATCGTGAAATGTTCGGTGCCCCTAAATCGACGGCCGAATGGTTGCCGGAGATCCCTCAAAACATCGAGCCGGTCAGATTCGAAAAAGAACAAAAGCCTCTTGGTGATACCGTACTTGACAAATGGCCGGTATACGATCCTACCCAAAAAGCTTATTCCCAATGGGGAGACACCCAATGGAAACAACTGGCTTTGGGTAATTTCCAGAAGAGTATCCCGCTGGGTAACGGCATAACCCTGGAACTGGTAAAAATACCGGCTGGTTCCTTTATCATGGGTAGCGATCGCCATCCGGACGAGTTGCCGCAAACGATCGTACAGGTAGACAAAGCGTTCTGGATGGGACGTTTCGAAATCACCAACGCACAGTTCAGGGCATACGATCCGGAACACGACAGCCGCGACGAACACCGCCACGGATATCAGTTCGGACGTAGGGGATATTCGATGAACCACCCCGACCAACCGGCGGTACGAATCTCCTGGCAGGAGGCGATGGATTACTGCAAATGGTTATCGGAAAAAACTGGTATGAAGTTCTCACTCCCTACCGAAGCGCAATGGGAATGGGCTTGCCGCGCCGGAAGCGATACGCCGTTCTGGTACGGGAATATGTCTGCCGACTTCTCGACCTATGCCAACCTGGGAGATATTAAATTGAAAGAGTTTGCCGCCTGCACCGCCTATAAGTTCTACGAAAGTGCTATGGTAATTGAAAATCCCAATAAATACGACGATTGGATTCCACGCGATACCACCTATAATGACGGTGGATTTATCTCCGAACCTGTCGGCCGCTATATCCGCAACCCGTGGGATCTGTTCGATATGCACGGAAATGTTTGGGAATGGACCTTATCCAGTTACCAGCCTTATCCGTACAATGAAAACGACGGCCGCAACGAGCTGGTATCTGAAAATGGTAAGCGTGTTGCACGCGGCGGTTCCTGGTACGACCGTCCTTACCGGGCAACTTCTTCTTTCCGCCTGCCTTACCGTGAATACCAGAAAGTATATAATGTAGGATTCCGTGTAGTAATGACAGAAGAATGATAAAGCGCTATTTCAGATACTTGTTTTTCATAGCAATTATTAGCACTTATTGCTCATGTAACAATACCAAAGAGAAGTTACTTGTTTCCGGCTGCGGCTGGAAGCAGGTAGCGATCCTCGACAAAGCGACCGGAGCGATCGAATGGAGCCACCCGCTAAACCCGGGAGAAGATTGTAACGATGTAGAAATGACAGCAGATGGTCATATCCTCTATGCATATACCTCCGGTGCCCGGCTGATTACCCGCGATCAACAAACTGTCTGGGATTTCAAAGCCCAAAAGGGCGAAGAGCTTTTCACTGCCACCTGTCTCCCCTCCGGCAACTATATGCTGGCTATCTGCGGTACTCCTTCCCGTATCGTCGAACTCGATACGAATGGGAAACTGATCGATGAACTATCATTCGACACCAGTATAACCGGCGTACACGACCAGTTCCGGCAGATCGTGAAAACCCCGCAAAACACCTATCTGATCCCATTAATGGGAAAAGGGGAAGTAATTGAAATGAACAAAGACAAAGAGATCGTCAACCGGGTACATTGCGGAGGTAACCCTTTTGCCATCCAGATACTCGACAATGGAAACTGGCTCGTATCCTGCGGCGATGCGCATAACTTCGTGGAAATCGATCCGGCCCGAAAGCAGATCGTTAGAAATGTAGGCGATGACGATGTAGAGGATATAACGCTTCTCTTCGTGGCAGAACTGGTACGGTATAAAAACAGCAATACGCTAATAAGCAACTGGAACGGTCACAGTAAAAATAAATCACAACCGTTACTGGTCGAAATCAATCCGGACAATCAGGTCGTTTGGACATTACCCCTCCATCCGAACATTGTGAATATATCGACTGTCTATTCCTTTGCGGAATAAGCCGGCAATTACAGATCGAGTAAATAAACTCATTCAAAAAGGATACGGAAGCGAGTCAGGCCATCGGCATAAGTACGCAGGGAGAAAGAACAGTTTTGTTTCTGTAAAACCTCACGTATAAAGATCAGGCCGATGCCCTGTCCGTTCGGTTTGGTAGAGAAGAAGGGGCTGAACAGTTTGGTTTCTGTCTCTTTATCAATACCTTTGCCGGTATCCGCTATCTCCAGGCAGACCGGATTATGTGAAGTACGTATGTAAATATGGCCGTCGTGATCGATAGATTCGGCAGCATTCTTTATGATATTGACTAATACTTGTTCAAAAAGAGAACTGTCGAGCTTTACAACAGGAGAAACTTCATCAAGCTCCATGACAATCCGGATATTACGATTCCGGCAGATCGTTTCCATAAACCGCTTACAGGAAGTAACGACTGCATTCAGTTCACAAGAAACCGTCTGAGGTTCCGGTATACGTACCACATCTGCGAAATTCGTGATGAAATGGCTCATGCTGTAACAACGTTCGATGGAAACACGCAGTACTTCGCATATATCTTCCGTATTTTCCAGTTCGCTAAAGGTCGATTCAAGCGTATCCAATGTAGAAGTGATACCGGCAGTCGTATTATTCACCTCATGGGCAATCATACGGATCACCTTTTCATACGCTTTCTTTTCTGCCTTGAATACTTCCTGTGTCAAACCTTCCACTAAATAGAATGAATGATGGAACCCACGGTCAACGAAAGAGGAATGCGTACATTTATAAATATTGGCATCATTCAGTCGCACTGTCTGTGACTCATATAAAGGTATATTTGCCAATTCGATAGCTAAAGGGGAATCTATATCTGTCAGAGATTTCCCTTCGAAAACAACAGAGGTAGGTTGTCCGAGCATTTTATGTGCGGCCGGGTTAAGCGATATGATCTCATTGTCCAGGTTCAACATGATCACTCCCATAGGAGAAGCATTGATCAACAAGTCGAGGAAATGGTTCTGCTCTCTCAGATGCAGGCGTTCGTTTTTAAGCTGCTCCATCATCTTATTGAAGATGTCGACAATACGGTCGGCCTCCTTCTGCCCTACCCGGCTCAGGCGTGAACTAAAATCCTGTTCCTTCAATAGTTCCATACCATTTCCAATAATATTCAACGGCTTGATAATACGACGATAAAACAGGATCAGATAAAAGATTGTAACAAGTACCAGCCCTTCCACCATGAAAAACATGGCAGACGAGAAATTATAGAATACATGCCAGGTCATCACTCCCAACACAGTCAACAACAACCCGGTTAAAATCCAGAACAACCCTTTTACTCTCATCCGTATACCTTATTTATCGGTAGGAATATCATATTTCTCTAAACGACGGTATAAAGCTGCCCGGCTGATACCCAATGCCGATGCTACATGCGACAGGTTACCGTTATGCGTTTCAAGTGCCTGCAGGATCGTTTGCCGTTCTATTTCATCCAGTGTCATCCCTTCGAAACTGGCAGCACCACCTTTGGGTACAGGTTGGGGATTTCCCATATTAAGGCACTGACTTTCAAAATCGGCTACGTCTAATAAGGATTTGCCGGATACCAGCATTGTTCTTTCCACCAGATTCTTCAATTCGCGTATATTTCCGGGATAAGGAAGACGTTGCAGAAATACTTTTGCATCGGCTGAAAAGTCCACATGAGGTAAGCCGTTCACCTCCGATTGCTTATCGGCAAAATAGCGGGCCAGCAGAGGTATATCGTCTTTCCGCTCCCGCAGGGCAGGCAGATGAATCGTGATCAGGTTAATACGGTAGAACAAATCTTCGCGGAAGGTACGGGCCGCTACCATTTCCGGCAGGTTACAGTTTGTTGCACTGACCACACGAATATCCACCTTACGGGGGCGGCTGTCACCCAGCACCTCAAAGGTCTGATCCTGTAATACACGCAACAGCTTCACCTGACACGACAACTCCAGGTCGCCAATCTCATCCAGAAAGATCGTACCCTTGTTTGCCATTTCAAAACGTCCGGTACGGTCGATATAGGCATCCGTAAAAGCTCCCTTCTTATGTCCGAACATTTCACTTTCAAAAAGGCTTTGCGATAATCCACCCAGGTTTACCTTCACAAAAGCTTCTTTCATTCGTGGACTGTTGGCATGGATTGCTTCTGCGATCAATTCCTTCCCTGTCCCGCTTTCACCGGTAATCAGTACCGAGGCATTTGTCGGAGCAATACGAGAAACGGTACCCAGCACTTCCATCAGCGCATTACTCTGCCCGATGATCTTTGCAAAATGGAATTTATTATCCGCATCGTTGCGGTTCAGCGGAGCAGTCTGCATCTTCTTCTGCTCATTCAGTTCGAGAGCCGTACGGATCGACTTAAGCAGGACCAGATTATTCCAGGGCTTGGTTATAAAATCGAAAGCGCCGGCCTGCATTCCCTGCACAGCCAGCGAGATGGAACCCCAGGCAGTCATCAGGATGACCGGCACATCGGGTTGAAATATTTTTACCTGTTTCAATAATTGAATTCCTTCTTCTCCCGTCGTAGTCAAGGTAAAGTTCATATCCATCAGGATCAACTGCGGTGCTTCCCGGCGCACAATTGCCAACGCCTCTTCAGGCCCCGGGACGGCTTCCGGTTCAAAGCCTGCCCGTTTCAATAAAAAGGTAAGCGAAGAACGAACAGCAGCGTCGTCATCAACAATTAATATCATATAGGTTTCTTTTTAGGTTTGTAAAGATACGAATTATCTTCTTACTATTTCCTCGAAATCGGCATCCAGATTACGATCGTTCTGGAAATCGTAGAGCGTCACACTACGAACATTATAGAAATAACTCCAAAACCCATACAACTCCTGAATATGCTTTTGCTTGGCATCGTCTTTCGATTGTTGGGCGTCGTTCAGGTCGAGAATATTGATCTTTCCGATCATAAATGTTTCGATAGATGTCTGATAACGCTTCTGGGCAATCTCGTCGGCCTCGGCTGCAATTTCGAGCTGGGCGGCCTGGTTGTTAAAGTTTTCTACTAGCAGGAAAATATTCTGATTGAAGGTCATCTGGTCCTGTCGGTTCCTGGAGAGCACGACTTCACGATTGGACTCGGCAACCTTTACTTTACCTTTCCGCTTCCCCCAATCCAATAAAGGGATACTAAAGCCAACCTCGACTACCTGATTGTCCCGCAGCGGATTATAAGCCCCTCTGAAGTCACTGTCTTTTCCGGTATATCCTACGGATGCAAACAGATTGATATCGCGACGTTTTCCTTTCGCTGTCGCCACGGCATAATCGGCTTCCAGTTGTTCGCGCAGAATACGTTTGGCAAACGAGTTGTTTTCCAAAGCTTTCCCCAGTACATCCTGATATATCAGACGCATATCGGGAACGGATTCGGGAACGACCGGCTCTATCATATCGTCCTCGCTCAAACCAAGGAAAGAGCGCAACTGGAACATCTTGGCATTCAGATTGGATTGTGCCTCCGTCAATTTACCTTTTGCCTGCAAAGCCGACAATTTCAATTGCATCAGTTCGCTTTCCGATATATGTCCGATCTTTCGTTTGGCGATCGCAATATCATAGAGTTTGTTCGCATTATTCAGGTTCTGGATAGAGGTTACCAGATTCTCTTTCGCTAGCAACAGATTGAAGAAATAAGCGATTGTAGAGATCGTTACACTTTCCACACTTTCGATATAGGCCGCCTTTGCCTCCTGGTAACGGACAGGTTCAATCCGGCGGTTCCATTTCTGGTCGTTCACTCCAAAGATCGGTTGCGTCAGGGTCAAGCCGATCGGTATACTCATATATTCATTGAAAGCTCCATCCCCCAACTGGCGGGAGAAATTAAGGGAAGAATTCAATGATATTTTACCACCGGTCAACGCTATATTCTGGTCGACGGAGATCGCACCGTTCATCGACAGGTTGTTATCCTGCACAAAAGCATAGGTTCCGTCCGACTGTTGGTAACGGGAATATTGCTTGCTGTAACTAGGTATCGTCCCTTTGAAATTAACCTCAGGCAACTGGTCTGCTACATGTGTACGGTATTCCCAGTAGGATGTCTTCAGTTCGTTAAGGGCAACAGCCGCATCCACCGACTGTAGTTGGGCCAGGTTAATAGCCTCTTTCAGAGTCAGTCTTACTATATTTTCCTGCTCCCCGGCCTGTAAACCAAAGCTCATCAAGAATAAAGAAGTAATGGCTATATAGATCTTTTTCATTGTAATATATGTTTAGCCACCCCTAGGCAAAAGCTATGCCAAAAAGATATCCATCTGATTTACTGCCAAGTAGGCAAAGCAACAGGTGTCCGATAATGAACAGTATGTCCGATAATGAAAAGCTTATCCGTATTTCTGATGATCAGCACAATTTTATACTACTTATCTTTGACAGTGAACTTATACAAACCCGAACCGACCTCGAGACAGGTAAAACCATCCATATAGCCGATTATTTTTATATCCGGTACAGCATTCAATAAAGAACCGCTCTCCGTAATTTCTGCTCCGTCTAAAGAAGGTAGCCAGATTTGCGCCGTTGTATTGACCGGAATCGTGACCTGAAGTTCAAACGTTTTATTCCCCTTCCTCCAGTTGCTTACTATCGGTCCGTTTACGGATTGGTAGGAACTGTTTACCCATGCCAGATCACCCGCAGGTTGCGGTTTGATTTGTATCTTACTGAAACCGGGAGCGGCTTGATTTATTCCTCCCAATGACTGATAAAACCACTCTCCCACACTACCGAACATCGGATGGTTTTGAGAATATACATTATCGGAATATTTCCAGGTTTCCCATAAAGTAGTAGCTCCGGACTCAAGCATATACCCCCAGCCGGGAAAAGTCTTTTTCGTAACCATTTCATAAGCGATATCATTCCTGTTATTCAGACGCAGTACTTCCAAAATAATTGGAACACCGAAAATCCCGGAAGCAATATGTCCGTCCCATTTTTCCATTGCCTGCAGGAATACCGTAAAAACGGCTTCCTTCTCACTTTCCGGTACGAGATCATAGAACAAAGCAAAGGCTTGGGCTGCCTGGGTAGCATTTGCCACTTGACCGGTTCCCCGTTTCAGAAACTCTTTAATAAATGCATTCTTTACATCCGTTGCCAACCGGGAATATACTTGTGTATCTTTCGACTGGCCAGTCAGTAGAGCAAACTCAGCCAACAAGATTACATGATGGTAATAATGGGCAGTAGCAAACAAAGCGGGTACACGTTCTTCCAAACTTTCATGATCATTGATACACGTATCGATCAGGTTATCTTTTGCTTTTGAACGGAGAAACTCCACTTGCCTGCGTAAAGTCGGATAATAGGCTTTTATAGTTCGCAGATCACCATAATATTCATATAATTGCTTCTGCATAAAAGCAAATGCCAGTTGCCAACCGATCGGTCCGGAGTCATCGCCCAACCCCATATCTGCTATTCCGTTATAAGGGGCAGTCTCCGTCATTCCTCCCTCGGGACGCTGGTCGTTGGCAAAATCATGCAGGGCCTTCCGATAGAAATTTTCCATATCGTAGAACCAACAGAAAGTACGTGCCGTGCCGACAATATCGCCACCATAACCGAATTTCTCACGAGCCGGACAGTCGGACTGAACACTGAACAGGTTGCTATGGAAGGTATAATCCAAGACTTTATTCAAACGGTTCAACATCGGATTAGAACATTCAAAAAAGCCGTTCTTTTGCAAATCGGCACTCAAACGGATCCCCTCCACATCCGACAAGGAAGGACGCCCCGGCCAGCCGGTTATCTCGATATACCGGAAACCGTGGAACGTAAAACGGGGCGACCAGATTTCTTCTCCCTCTCCTTTCAAGGTATAGGTATCCTCCTGCCAGGCAGTCTGCGGTTGTCCGTGGGTCTCCCAATCGGCATCCCATACTTTCTTTTGCTGTCCGGCAACCGAAGTCATCACATTCAGGCTTCCGTCCGAATAAATATCTTCACCGTAACGAATCTTTATCGTCGTACCCTTCTCCCCTCTGACCTTGAGGCGTGCTACCCCTGCAAAATTCTGCCCCATATCGAAAATGAATTCTCCGGGGCGGGTTTCCGTCATTCTCACCGGTTTAATAATCTCTATCTCCCGGATAGGTGGCTGCATCTGGGCTGTCAGTTGTCCGGTAGGAGCATTCACGACCTGCACAGCCTGTTTCCAATGGCTATCGTCAAAGGGACAGGTATCCCAACCGAGTATTTCGTTACGGGCATCATAATGTTCTCCAAGATAGACATTGTTACGCATTACCGGACCAGGTGCCGTTTTCCAACTTTCATCCGTACAGATAGTTTCTCCCGAGCCATCTGTATATTGTATACGAAGCTGAGCCTTTAAACAGGGACGTCCGATAGTCAGGTATTCTCTCAATGGTTTGAAGACACGCATAGGCAGCGGATTATAATATCCGTTGCCAAGCATGACCCCTATGGCATTTTCTCCGGAACCGATCAAAGAGGTAATATCGTAGGTACTATATAATATCTGTTTTCCATAGTTGGTCCAACCCGGATCAAGGATATGATCGCCGATACGTTTCCCGTTCAAACTGGCTTCATAATATCCGATACCGGCAATGTATAAACGAGCTTCTTTTACTGTTTTAGCAGGGCGGAATATCTTTCGGAACAAGGGAGCCGGATCATCTTTATAAAAGTCTTCTTCTCTTTCCGGTGCTTTCGAACCGTCGGTAATCCATTGGGCTTTCCAGTCTGCCGGAGACAACATGGATGTTTCCCAAAAAGCGGGTTGACTCCAATCGGATACCGCTCCATCCTGATTATAAGTACGAACACGCCAGTAATAACGAGTGAAAGGTTTTAATCTCTTACCGGAATAAACAATGTTTACATTCTGACGGCTACCGACTTTTCCACTTTTCCAAACCAGCCCTTTCCCATTCTTAAGATCGTCTTCTGTTAAAGCTACTTGTATCTCATAAGCTGATTGCACCTGATTACGGGCCGACGACTCCAGTTGCCAGCCAAGTACCGGGTTAAAAGCATCTACCCCCAACGGATTTTCTATATATTCGCAAGTCAGTCTTTTCAATCGTAAAGGTTCAGCCCCCGCAAGAAAGACCCAACCGGACAGAAAACAAATAAGCAGTATTGTTCTTTTCATAATCACACGAATTTAACGGGTCCTATCATTCCTGTCGGCAACCATTTCTGATAATGTGTCCATGCCTGGCCTATTTTATTATCCGGTGTCGATTTCAGATAATTACCTACTGTAGTCGTAATCTTTATCTGTAACATTTTCACCGGAGCCTGTGCCAGATGTTCCGGCAACTGATAAACACGGTTACCGTACCATTTACATCCCAGACTCTCTCCATTCAAAATTACTTCCGAAACACCGTAGACCTTTCCCAGATCCAGATAATAAAAGCCGGCAGCATTCTCGATAGTCTTCTCATAATACAATACACCTGCAAAGTCACGGGTCACCGGATCAGTCGACCAATCAACCAATGTCTCGATCTCCAGTTTTTTCGTATCCCCGTTTATATGTTCCATTCGCACATTCCATCTGTTGATACTAAGAGGGGTCAGGCTTTTTACCGGTAGAGCCGGAATAGTGACCTTATCCGCTTTCTTTTTTTCAAAAACAATCAGTTGGGAAGCAGCCGGTCCCAAGACAATCTGTAAACCAGGAGCGGAAGAGGTAGGATAAGGAGTACGTTCGCCCGTCTCCGCATTCCAAAGCCAGGGAGTTTTACCGTTATCGGCAAAGTTAGCCTGTATCCGGATCTCTTCTTCCGGGTTACAATTCGTTATAAAGTAAATATCCTTATCCTCCGTTTGGTGGCGTATCTGGCTGACATAAGGGTTCGGAACATCAATCTTCATATAAGGGACAATGTTACATTGCTGTTGTACCTGACGAAACCAGGGTACCATTTCAACCGGAGCCTCCACGTTAAACACCAGGGACGGATAAGACTGCCGGATGCGGCCGATCGTCTGTTTCACCTTTTCGTCATTGACCTGGTGATCTTTGTATCCGGGAGATTTATAAGGTTCTTTTCCTACAAAGATCAGTTTGCCCCCCGCTTTTACAAATTCAAACAAGGCTTCTGCCGTTGCAGGCATCATCGACTCGACTTCCAGCAACATCAATGTATGATACTTCCGTTTATTGAAAATCAAATAGCCTTTCTTAAAACTACTCTTTTGGATGATCCCTTCACTTATATAATCGCAACTATTCCCGTTACGGTGGATCGCTTCCCATACTTTATATTGATAGGCCGGATAATGCAGTCCGGGAAACGGATCACGTTGTGGCCCGTGTATCGTCCACATATCGGCCAACGGGTGCATCACCGCAATATCTGCAAAGAAATCAGACTCCTGGAGCACGGTCGAAACGCGGGATTTGTAGGCAGCCCACAAATTAAAATAAGGCCACCAGGTATTCCGCTCATTCAAAAAGGCCCCGTACATGATCCATCCGGGGAACGGAGCTTCCAGCGGAGTATAATTGAAACCATGCAGTATCGAATGGGTTACACCGGAAAGATTACTCTGGTCACCCGTCATCTTTATCTTTTCCAACGTTGCATTAAATACATTATTGGTATTGGTTATCTCTTCACAACTGACCAGCCTCTTTCCAGAGTAATGGGCAGCCGATGCCACAAACTTATTTACGTTCGTATCGGTAGGAGACTTTATGAATGCATCCTTTTCACAACTGTCCGCATTCCAGAACCAGGTTTCGCATTCGGGGATATCCACCTCCATAGAGGCTTCCAGCGGATGAAACTCGCGGCCATAAGTCTGTACCCGCGATTTGAAATTATATTTATTACACCATTGCATATATGGTTTCAGGAAACGATCTCGGACGATATCCATACAAGTGACAAAGAAATCATATCTGACCCGGTCAACCTCCTCTTTCGCCTGACTGGTCAGGATAGTCGCAACCGCCCCTTCGATGGCATGTCCCATATGACCGACTTTATAAAGGATAAAAGGCAGATAAGGTTCCACATCATATCCCCGGCGTGAACGAAACTCTTCAAGAAAATCATGACACCAGTTGGCCCCTTCCAACTCCATACTGTCGCAGAACATGGCCCGAAAACCTTTCAGGCCGCTGATGGCCGGAAACAGATTATCCGACATCCTGTTCAGGAACTTCTCCACAGCCGCCTGATTATAATGATTCAATACAGGCCCGGCAGCACCGGGTGCCCCATTGATCACGGCTTGGAAACCGGTCACTTTCACCAATACATACAGTATATATTCGCCTTCCGGTATATCGATCGCGATCACCTCCGCTCCTTTATCGAAAGGAATGTCTTGTGCGGGAGCAAAGGTTGACATCTCCACCGGAGCCAGGCAGAAAGAATATAACTCACTGGTTGAACCTTCATATTTGGAAGCGACTTGCGGGGAAGCATCTTTCAATAAGTCCGCCGCTTTCAACTCTATTTTTGCCGGCCCACTAACTTTCATTGCCGTCTGTGTCATCAATTGGGTTTGCTCCTCCGGTTGCAGGAACTCGCCACCGAAAGGCCATCCCGAACCAACGATAATATCGCAAATCATCCCCCGTTCTTCTGCTCCTTTCAAAGCTGTTTTTACCATCTCGATCCATTCAGGACTCAGCCACTCCAAAGAAGGAATCCCTAAATCATCACCTCCGGGGAAACGGATCGGATTAATTTCGACACCTCCGATACCGGCAGCTTTCATCACATCAAGCTCACGCAGAATTTCCTTTGCGGTCACTTTATCTCCGTTCCACCACCAACGAACAAAGGGTTTTGAAGTGACAGGCGGGTTCTGAAACAACATGAAGAGTCTGTCATTTTCATCATTATCACTATCAACAAAGCGGCATCCCTGAATAAAAGGTAAGCTAAGAGCAGACATCACACTCGATTTAATAAAAGTTCTTCTTGAAAGAGTCATATCTATGAATTATTGATTAGCAAAAAGTTAACATCGTAAATGTAGATAAAAACTTTATAATACAAACCAGCACATACTCTAAAAATAAAAAAATAAGCAAACATTGAACATCGTGTCATTTTTGTAACATTAAATATCATTTATGCAACATCCATTCCCTTGATAAAGACTACTTTTACTCCCAATTTATGCTTTAAAGGCTTCTTATATATTGCTTAAATCGACTGGAATATGAAGACAACCCTGACAAAACTCTTTTTATATTATACCTTCATCTGCTGTTTTATCACGGCCTACGGGCAAGACTTCTATGCAACCCAACGCAGTTCCTGGTTGCAAAAAGCCGAACAAAATAAACCCCGGTTAACTGTAACAGAAAAGAAACCGACCGGATTAGTCAATATAATAGAAGACAAAGAGGGATTCCAGGGATACAAAGCGGTACAGGAAGGTCCTATGGAGGTCTTATACAATAGTTCTTTTAAAGACAAAAAGACTGTCATCGTCGATTTTGGCGAACATATGACTGGCAGTTTCAGCTTCAGTACGGATCTGCTAAAGGCAGACTCCGATGCGCCGGCCCGCTTTAAACTGACCTTCGGAGAAGTTCCGGCCGAACTTGTCACACCCTTCGATCCTTACAAAGGAGGGCTCAGCCGGGCCTGGTTGCAAGACGAAACGGTTACCGTAATGACAATGCCTGCGACCACCACCATTCCGCGCCGCCTTTCTTTCAGATATGTAAAGATTGAACTGATAGCAACACCTCCCGGTTACGATTTCTGCATCTCGGATATGAAGTGTAATGCCGTGACTTCTGCTGTCAACCATCCGGAAGAACTGTTATCCACCACGCCACAGATTTTCAAAGATATAGACCATGTAAGTTTAAACACCCTTAAAGAATGTATGCAGACCGTTTATGAAGATGGCCCCAAAAGAGACCAGCGCCTCTGGCTGGGAGACCTTTACCTCGAAGCCTTAGCCAATAACTATTCTTTCAAACAATATAACCTGACCAAACGCTGCCTTTATCTGTTGGCCGCGCTTAGCGAACCTAACGGAAAACTGAACGCCACCGTCTTTGAAGCGCCGGTACCCAAACCGCAAGCCAAACAACATTTATATGATTACTCCTTCCTGTTCGGCGTTACCCTCAAAGACTATTTACTGGAAACCGGAGACCGTGAAACAGCCGAAGACCTCTGGCCTGTCGTCAAAAAACAACTCGAATCGGCCTATGCTTATCTACAGGACGACGGAACCATGAATTACGAACAGGCTTCCCGTGAATGGTGGATATTCTTCGACTGGAAAGACGGACTACACCGGGAAGTGGCCTTTCATGGTGTCACAATCTTTGCCTTCAAAGAAACTTACGAACTGGCACAGTTACTGAACAAAGAAAATGAAGTAGCCCAACTACCCGCCCTTATCCGGAAGATGAAAAAGGCAGCCCGCAAACATTTCTACAATCCTAAAACGGGTCTGTTCGCAGGGTTACTGAACGATCAGGTTTCGTATGCATCTCAAATCTGGATGATATTAGGAGAAGTACCCACACAAAAGGAGGCTCAACGGGCATTAAGAGCCTTGAAAACAACTGAGAATGTATGTATCCCGGGGGCACCTTATTTATTCCACTATTATATAGAAGCCTTGATAAAAAGCGGATTGGCGGAAGATGCCCAAAAAGAAGTCGCAACCTATTGGGGGGATATGATCCATAAAGGAGCCGATACCTTCTGGGAAGTGTATGATCCTCAAAACGAATACTTATCTCCATACAATTTCTTTCCTATTAATAGCTATTGTCATGCATGGAGTTGTACACCGACTTATTTCATTCGCAAATACCCGGAGATATTCCAGAAATAAACTATATTTGTTCCGGTTTCAACAAAAATGAGACACCATGAAAGTAAGAAATTCCACTATTCCTACCGACAGCCTGATAAACAAATATCTCCCGGCAAGCTACTCGGATGCATTTGAATGTGAAATAACCACGAAGAAAAAGATCACTGCGGATGATATTCTGATCTCACTCTGGACAGATATGCCGGCTTGGATTAACAAACTATTCAAACTGCGTAATTTATTGGTAAAACCATTCGGCCTCCAAGCCGGAGAAAAGGAAAAGCCGGACATTGAAAGATGTATCCGGACAGGAGAAAAAACCCCTTTAGCCAACGTCACCGACAAATCTCCAAACGAAACCATTATGCAGTTGGACGACAAACACCTCTGTGCTTATCTATCCATTCACCTCGAAGAATTTGAAGGAAACCGAAAAAAGATCAGATGTATCACCGTCGTACGTTTTCATTACTGGCTGGGATATGCCTACTTCTATGCGATAGCTCCTTTCCATCATCTGGTAGTAAGAGGGATGTTGAAACACATCCTGCGACCAGAGGTTATAAAAACAAATAAATAACAGATTTACAGCTTCTCTGATTGAAATTTGAAAGCTTTTGACCGATAACTGTAACCCGGTCAATATGAATTTATGTTCCTTTGCCTACAAAAAAATAGTTAAAATGATGCACTCATTTAAGGGATACAGCCCTTTTCTGAATCACATTATTAAGATCGCTCCTGTCAACGGTAAGGACAATAAATGAAAAATGCTATATATCATGAGAAATGTATCTTTATTATGTATCTTGTTTTCGTGGCTGCTCTCAGCTTGCAGCGGACCTTCAAACTATTTTGAACCCGAAAAACAAAATGCACTTCGTGCACCTTCCTTTCCTCTGGTAACGATCGATCCATATACCAGCATCTGGTCGTTTACCGATAAACTGAATGAGGATGCAACCCGTCATTGGACAGGTAAAAAAGCTCCGTTATTCGGTGTTGTCCGCGTAGACGGTCAATCTTTCCGTTTTATGGGAGTAGAAGACCTTCCTCTGAAAGTAATTATTCCCACAGCGGCCAAAGAGAAATGGGAAGCCGCCTATACGGAAAAGGTACCGGCAGCCAACTGGGTAAAACCGGACTTCAACGATGCTGCATGGACCAAAGGACAAGCCGCTTTCGGTACTCCTGATATGCCCGACCTGTCCACCCGCTGGAACAGCAAGGACATCTGGGTAAGAAGAACATTCGATCTCTCGGATGATTACACTGCACAATCCGTATATCTCGAATATTCTCACGATGATATCTTTGAATTATATATTAACGGCATACAAGTAATCTCTACCGGCTATGTATGGAAAAACAATGTATTATCCGAACTTCCCGCCGAAGTAAAGGCAACATTGAAACCCGGCAAAAATGTAATTGCCGCTCATTGCCATAACAAAACCGGAGGAGGATACGTAGACTTCGGTCTGTTCACCAAAGAAGAAAACAAAACATTCTTCAATGAAGCTGCCATCCAGAAGTCGGTCAACGTACTGCCTACCCAGACTTTCTATACCTTCGAATGCGGACCGGTCGAACTGGACGTTATTTTCACTTCCCCTCTATTAATGGATGATCTGGACTTGATGACACGTCCGGTCAATTATATCTCTTACCAGGCTAAATCGTTGGATGGCCAGCAGCATGACGTACAAATTTATATGGAGGCCACTCCCCAATTGGCCGTTAACACGGATAACCAGTCGGTATCTTTCGACCGGGATGAGAAAAATAATATCACCTATCTGAAAACAGGAACAATCGAACAGCCTGTACTGGGCCGTAAAGGGGATGATGTACGTATCGACTGGGGATATTTCTACCTGGCAGCCGGTACAGATGCCAATACAACCATGACAATGGGACAGTACCATACAACCAAACAAGACTTTGCCGCTAACGGAAAACTGCCTGTCAACACAACAGCAGAAGGACTTTCATCCGACATGCAAAATGATATGAGCGTATTGGCCTACTGCCACGACCTGGGAGCCGTATCCGCTCCCGTCAGCAATTACCTGATGATCGGGTATGACGACCTGTATGCTATCCAATATTTCAACGACAACCGCATGGCCTATTGGAAACACAACGGCCAGAAAAATATCGAGCAGGCATTTGAAGAAGCAAACAACGATTATGCTTCGATCATGAAACGTTGCCGTCAGTTCGATACACAGATGATGAACGACGCAGAGAAAGCCGGCGGTAAGGAATACGCCGAACTTTGTGCAATATCCTACCGTCAATCCATTGCTGCACATAAACTGGTGGAAGACAAAGACGGCAATCTGTTGTTCCTTTCCAAAGAGAACTTCAGCAACGGCTCTATCGGTACGGTCGATATTACCTATCCTTCGTCACCTTTGTACCTGATATACAATCCTGAATTACTGAAAGGAATGATGACACCTATTTTCTATTACAGTGAAAGCGGCAGGTGGAATAAACCGTTTGCAGCCCACGATGTAGGTACTTATCCATTGGCTAACGGCCAGACTTACGGTGGCGACATGCCGGTGGAAGAAAGCGGCAACATGCTGATCCTGACAACCGCTATCGCCCTTCGTGAAGGAAATGCCGAATTTGCCAGGAAACACTGGGAGACATTGACAACCTGGGCGAACTATCTGCTTAAAGAAGGCCTCGATCCTGAGAACCAGCTTTGTACGGACGACTTCGCCGGCCATTTCGCACACAATGCAAACCTTTCCATCAAAGCGATCATGGGAATAGCCGGATACGGTAAACTGGCCGATATGCTGGGCGATAAGGTTACTGCCGAAAAATATATTTCCGCCGCTAAAGAGATGGCAATGAAATGGGCTGCCATGGCAAATGCCGGTGATCACTATCGCCTGACCTTCGACCAACCGGCCACCTGGAGCCAGAAATATAACCTGGTATGGGATAAATTATTCGGAATGGGTATCTTCCCACAGGAAATTGCCGGAAAAGAAATGGCTTACTACCTGACCCAACAGAATACCTACGGTCTGCCGCTCGACAGCCGTAAGACCTATACGAAAGCAGACTGGATCCTCTGGACAGCTTGCCTGACAGACAATATGAACGATTTCACCCAACTGGTATCACCGGTTTACAAATATGCAAACGAAACAAATACCCGCATGCCGTTAAGCGACTGGTATGAGACGACCAACGCAAATTCAGTCGGTTTCCGTGCCCGTTCGGTTGTAGGCGGTTTGTTTATGAAGATGCTTGAAAAACAAATGTATAAGGGAGCCCCGGCGGCGGCTCCTTCTTTGACCGATGCACCTGCCATGCAGAAAAGTGAACTATTTATGGAATTACCGGACAATTGCCCGACCCCCGACGGTATGGCGATTGCTCCGAACGGTGATCTGATCCTGGCTTGTCCGAACTTCGCCGATTTGTCTAAGCCGGCTTGCCTGATGCGTATCACGAAAGATGGGAAGATTGATAAATGGTTAGATGTACCGGTATTACCGGAAACGGGCTGGGCCGCTCCGATGGGAATCACATTCGACGACGAGGGTAATTTATTTATCTGTGATAACCAGGGATGGAGTGGTGCCCCCAAAGCCCAAAACAAAGGAAGATTGTTGTGTTTAAAGCTGAAAGATGGCAGGTTAGACGAAACCATTGTGGTTGCTTCAGGAATGGAGCATCCCAATGGGGTTCGTTTTCGCGATGGAAAGCTATATGTCACACAAAGTTCCCTCTCTTCCATTCAGGACCCGTCGGGATCACTGGTCAGCGGTATATATTGTTTTGACAAGAATGACAAGAACATAAAAGTAACCAATACGAGAGCTGATAAAAACCTGATCACCACCGTCATCACCAAGAACAAGGATGTACAGTACGGACTGGACGGTATTGTTTTCGATAAGGAAGGAAATTTATATGTCGGCAACTTCGGTGACGGTACGATCCACCGGATAACAATGGATGCCAACGGCAGCGTTACCGGCAATGAGATCTGGGCGCAGGATCCCTCACAGCTACGTACCACCGATGGAATGTGTATCGACGATGACGGAAATATCTGGGTAGCCGATTTCTCGGAAAATGCAGTTGCCCGTATCGATAAGAACGGTCGCATTCAGCGTATCGCCCAGAGTCCGGATGGCGACGGAAGCGACGGCGGGCTCGACCAACCGGGAGAACCGATCGTATGGAACGGCCAGGTAATCGTTTCCTGCTTCGATATCGTAACAGGCCCCGACAAAGTAAATACCGGACACGACAAGCCTTTTACACTAGCAAAATTGCAACTCAACTAACAGATTAACCCTAATATCATGAAACATTACTTATCTACATTTGCCGGATCGGCCATATGCGGAGGTTTTGCTTTCGGCATCTGGCCGGAGCTTTGGAAAACCTACGGTCTCATGGGAGGATGGCTGGCGGCTACACTTATCATCGGGATCATGTGGTACATGAACCATTACAACGGAGCCATATTGAATCCGGAAGGAAAGATATGGCTCGACCAGGGATGGTGTATCGGTTCTGCCGGTATAGCCTGGGGGATCGTCCGTTTCCAGGGCGACATCACACAATTCTTTCTGGCCGCTCCTACACTGCTTTGTTGTCTGATCGGGGGAGCGTTAGCCGGTCTGACCATCTGGGCGATGCGATCATGCGGTAACCGCCTGTCAAAAGAGGAGGAGGCTGTATGAGCGAGTGGTTACAGACTTACAATGAACTATTCGGTATGTACAATGCCGGTATCATCACGAGTATATTCGGTTCTTTCGCCGTCACATTCACGGTTATATTCTGCTGGCCTAAACTGGTCAGAGACTTCGGAGCAAAAGGGGGCTTTATCGCCGCCGCATTAATTATAGGAACATTCTGGCTGGTAAACCATAAACTGCCCGGCTTCGGTTTCTCCACCGGCCTGGCCCTGGATGCAAACGGGCTGCCGATGCAGTTCAGCCTGATTCATCAAGGTGCACGCGGTAGTGCTCCGTGGGTAGATATGGGTTGGGCCATTGCGATGGGATTTGTGGTTTGCGATACGCTCTGTGCCCCGAAAGGTCAGCGCCCGGGCTTATTGAAAGAAGCATTCCCGCGCTGGGTGGTTATCATAGCCGGAGGAATCGTTGGAGGTATTCTGGTCGGACTGACCGGATATACGAATGCTGCATTATAAATAATATTCTATAGACCATGTCAAAATACGTTATTGCACACGACTTAGGAACGAGTGGTAACAAGGCGACTTTATTCAACGAAGAAGGTATGCTGGTTGCCTCCCATGTTGCCTCTTACCGTACCGATTATGCTGCCGGCAACCGGGCAGAACAAAATCCTGCCGACTGGTGGAAGGCGATCGTTGAAACAACCAACGCTTTACTGCAAATCGTTTCACCGGAAGATATTGCCGGGGTTGCCCTGAGCGGACAAATGATGGGCTGTTTATGCGTCGATAAAAAAGGAAATCCGTTGTATCCCCACCTATTATATTGCGACCAGCGTTCGCAGGAGGAGGAAGCGTTCCTGGCAGGAAAAATCGACCCGCTTCATTTCTACGAGATAACAGGCCATCGCATCAGTGCCTCTTATTCGATAGAAAAGCTCATGTGGATACGGAAACATCAGCCGGAAGTATTTGCGAATACTTATAAGATGCTCAATGCAAAGGATTATATCAATTTCCGCCTTTGCGGCACGATAGCCACCGATCCGTCGGATGCTTCCGGCACGAATGCCTACGATCTGAATCGCTGGGCCTGGAGTGAAGAGATCATCGAGGCCGCCGGACTGGACATTTCATTGTTTCCGGAAGTACGTTCCTCCATCGACGTAATAGGCGAAGTTACAGAAGAGGCTGCCAAAGCTACCGGACTCCGAAAAGGGACACCGGTCATTTGCGGAGGCGGCGATGGCAGTTGTGCCGGAGTAGGCGTTGGATGCGTAGCTCCGGGAACATCTTATAACTACCTGGGATCTTCCTCATGGGTGGCTCTGACCGTAGAAAAACCCGTTGTCGACGAACAACGGCGCACGATGAACTGGGCGCATGTCGTACCCGGTATGCTTCATCCGTCCGGCACCATGCAAACGGCAGGAGCCAGCTACAACTGGATGGTTCAGCAACTGTGCAGGCAGGAACTGGAAGAGGCCCGTCTCCGGAAAGGAAATGTATATGAACTGATCGACGAACAGATCCGGAAATCACCGATAGGCTCCAACAAACTATTGTTCCTGCCCTATCTGATGGGTGAACGTTCTCCGCGTTGGAATGTAAATGCCAAAGGTGCCTTTATCGGTCTGACTGTGGGACATACGCATGCCGATATGCTTCGTTCCGTCATGGAAGGTATCACCCTCAACCTGGGACTGATCGTAAATATATTCCGCAACCACGTGCCGGTTGAGAATATGACCGTGATAGGCGGCTGTGCCAAAAATCCCATCTGGCAACAGATGATGGCCGACATCTATCAGACAGAAATAAAGATACCGAACTACCTGGAAGAAGCCACCTCGATGGGTGCCGCTATCCTGGCCGGTATCGGAGCCGGACTGTTCAAGGACTTCAGCGTAACCGACCGCTTTATCCATATCGATAAGAAGATCAGCCCTATCCCTGCCAATGTAAAGAAATATCAGGAATTAATCGGAGTATTCGATAAGACGTACGACCATTTGAAAGAAGTCTATGCCGACTTATCGAATTTAAATCTATAAGAAAGAATATGAAAGGACAAATGAAAAGCGTAATCGCAACAGCTCCCGGCGTAGTAGAGATCCGGGAGATAGATATACCGGCTATCACACCCTATCAGGCTTTAGTGAAAACTGAGATGGTAGCCTTGTGTAATGCAACTGACAGTAAACTGATATCCGGGCATTTTCCCGGAGCAGACCAGTTCCCGATGGCTTTGGGACATGAGAATGTAGGTATTGTAGTGGAAGTCGGGGCGAAAGTCCGCAACTTCCGTGTGGGCGACAGGGCCATCGGCGGATTGAATGCCACTTTTACAACTCCGGGATTGAATAGTGCCTGGGGTGGTTTCAGTGAATATGTCGTCGTGAACGATTTCGAAGTATTGAAGGAAGAAGGCCTCGCCACACCGGAACAGGGTTGCTGGGACAGCTTTGAAATTCAGAATGCCGTACCTGCCGATATACAGCCGGAAGAAGCAGTAATCGCTTGTACCTGGCGTGAGATAGTCGGTGCATTTAAAGACTTCCGCCTGGCTCCGGGCAAGAAAGTTATGGTATTCGGTGCCGGTCCCGTCGGACTGAGTTTCGTCAAACTAGGCAAACTGTTCGGTCTGGGACAGGTAGATATCGTCGACATGCTTCCCGCCAAACTGGAACTGGCCAAAAAGATGGGAGCCGACAACGGGTATACTCCGGCAGAAATCGCCAACCCTGAATTTATAGCGGCCGCCAACCGTTCGTACGACACGATCATCGACGCAGTCGGTTTGCCATCCATCGTTAACTCGGCTCTGCCGCTTATCAAAATGGCCGGCGACATCTGTGTCTATGGTGTGATGACCAAAAATCCGACGATCGATTTAGATCAGGCTCCGTACAACTTCAACCTCTACATCCACCGCTGGCCGACCCGTTCGGAAGAGAAACGGGCCATGATTGCACTGACCGAGTGGATACGCGAAGGTCGGTTGTCTGCCTCCGACTTTATCTCCCATCGCTTTAAGATTGAACAAATAAACGAGGCTCTGGAAGCCGTAAAACGTAACGAAGTAATAAAAACAGTATTAACATTCTAAACATCATTTATCATGAACGAAATAATCGCAAACCTAACAGTAGAACAATTAGCAGGAATGATCGACCATACCTTCCTGAAACCTTTCGGCACGGCAGAGAACATCGAAAAGCTTTGTGCCGAAGCACGGAAATATGAATTCGCAATGGTAGCCATCAATCCGGCAGAAGTAGAAACCTGCGTTAAGTTACTGGAAGGTTCGCCCGTTCGTGTCGGTGCAGCCATCGGCTTTCCGTTAGGCCAGACGACTACCGAATGCAAAGCGTTCGAAACACGCGATGCCATCGAAAAAGGAGCAACGGAAATCGATACAGTGATCAATGTCCGCGCCCTACAGAAAGGTCGGCTCGATATCGTAAAGAAAGAAATCGAAGATATGGTAACCATCTGCCGTCCGGCAGGTGTGATCTGTAAAGTAATTCTGGAAACCTGCTATCTGTCTGATGCAGAAAAGGAAACAGTCTGCCAAATCGCCAAAGAAGCAGGTGTCGATTTCGTGAAGACCTCTACCGGTTTCGGAACAGCCGGAGCCACCGTGGAAGACGTTGCCCTGATGCGTCGCGTGGTCGGCCCTGAAATCGGAGTGAAAGCTGCAGGCGGTATCCGCGACCTGGATACAGCATTAGCCATGATTAAAGCAGGCGCTACCCGCATCGGTACGTCTAGCGGAGTCTCAATCGTAGAGGCCTACAAAGTTTCCCGCAAGTGAAACTAAAGTTTCTTCCGGATGAAACAATAGTTTCACCTAAGAGAAACAATAGTTTCACCCGGAAGAAACAAACTGAAACAAAGCATCGTTTCAGTCTATTCCGGTAACCGGATTATTAACAAAGAAGGGAGTATCATGAATAACTTACACAAAATAGGAATAGGACTTATACTCGTTGTAATGGCAGCCTGCCAGAACAAGGAAACGACGTATAAGGATCACCATCCTGTCGATAAGCAGGAATTTATAGCCGAAATACAAAACCAATTCAATAAAATAAAGGCAACCGAAGGGATTGTCTCAAAAGATAGTACCGCAACCCTGATCCGGGAGGCGCATCTGCATTTATATCATCATTATCCGGTCTATTACGACTGGTGGCTACAAGATGGAAGCAATGTGAAATGGTTTGACGGGACTTTTTCCAGTCAGATCAACGAACGCCTGCACAAACTGCAACTGGAAACAAAAGTAACCGACACCCCGGAAAGCATCACACAGGCTTTGTCTTCCTACCTCGATGCCTGTACGAAAAGAAGGGAACAGCGACTGGCCTCATTTATAAAAAGTACTCCCGAAGTTGTGTTTACCAAATTCCGTACACTGCGTCCGTCTTTCTTTGCCTATACGGAAGGTTTGTCCGATGCCCGTGCAGAATGCAATTTCTTTGCCGGAGGCGAGTTGGGATACTTTAAAATGGATGGCATCTGGGCAAAAGAACAAACTTTATTGAAAGATACAGCCGGCGTTTTCCGTGATCCGGACGTACATTTCGATGGAAAGCATATATTGTTTTCATGGAAGAAGTCGCAGAAAGAAGATGACTTCCACCTGTATGAAATGGAAATGCCCTCGCGGAAACTAAAACAGATCACCTCCGGTCTCGGATTTGCAGACATAGAGCCTATCTACCTGCCGGATGAAAATATCATGTTCAACTCGACCCGCAACGGTAGCTCCGTAGATTGCTGGACCGTAGAAGTCAGCAACCTCTATCTCTGTGACCGCGAAGGACGCTATATGCGGCAAGTCGGATTCGACCAGGTACATACCTCCAATCCGACACTGCTCGACGACGGTCGCGTGGTCTATACCCGTTGGGAATACAACGACCGTGGCCAGGTATTTATGCAACCGCTCTGCCAGATGAACCCGGACGGTACCGGACAGGCCGAGTATTATGGAGGAAACAGCTTCTTCCCTACCACCGTCACGCATACCCGTCAAATCCCCGGGACACGAAAGGTGATGGCAACCATCCTCGGTCATCACACCCCTCAACACGGTAAATTATGCATCATCGATCCCGAAGCCGGACGTGATGAAAACGAAGGCGTTATGCTGGTTGCCCCGCTTCACAGGCCGGAAGCTGTAAAAGTAGATGCCTACGGACAGTTCGGCGATCAGTTCCAGCACCCTTACCCCTTGAATGAAGAAGAGTTCCTGATTTCCTATACGCCGCTGGGCTATCATGTAGGTCACCCGATGGAATTCGGCATCTACTGGATGACACCGGCCGGAGAACGCGAACTATTGGTTTCGGATGCCAGCCTGTCCTGCAATCAGCCTGTCCTGCTGGCCGAACATGAACGTCCTTTCGAGCGTGTAAACAATGTGGATTACACGAAAGAGGAAGGTGTCTACTATATGCAGAATATTTACGAAGGGAACGGTTTGAAAGGTATCCGGCCGGGAACAATCAAGAAACTGCGTATCGTCGAACCCATCTACCGTGTAGCCAGTATCGGTGCCGCTTTCGGCTTTGACGCAGGGGGCGGCGGACATGCCTTCTCTCCGGTGGGAGTCGGTAATGCCAGCTGGGATGTTAAACGGATACTCGGTACGGTAGATGTGCAGCCGGACGGTTCGGCCTTCTTCACAGTGCCTTGCCGCACACCTTTATACTTCCAGGCATTGGATGAAAACAACCGGGTTGTACAGACCATGCGTAGCTGGTCGACCTTGCAGCCGGGAGAAACACAGAGTTGCGTAGGATGCCATGAACACAAGAATACAGTGCCGCTGTCTTCACATCCGGTATCTATGGCTATGAACACCGGTATCCAAAAGATCGAGCCGGAAGGGATTGGAGACCGTTCATTCAGCTATATCAAAGAAGTGCAACCTATCTGGGATGCCCATTGTATATCCTGTCATGACGGAGTGAAAAGCAAGCTGAGCCTGAAAGGCGAGTTGAAAGTAGTCGACCAGCAAACAAAGCGCAAGTTCTCAGACTCCTATCTGAATTTGACTCACGCGCGTAAAATGACCGAAGGCAACGACTCCTGGCAGGGAGACGCTCATCACCCGGAAGTAAACTGGATAAGCAACCTGTCCGAACCGACATTGCTTGCCCCTTATTTTGCCGGCTCCAACACTAGCAACCTGATCAAACGGCTAGAGAACGGACACGGCGGATGTAACCTGAATAAAGAAGAAATGGAAACGATCGCTTTATGGATCGACCTCTGCGTGCCCTTCATCGGTGACTACCGGGAAGCAAACAACTGGACACAGGAGGAGAAGGATTACTATACATATTATGAGAAGAAGCGGGAAACATCCCGGGCTGCCGAGAAAGAAAACATCCGTCAGTATCTTCAATCATTAAAAGCAAAGAAGTAAAGATTATGAAAATAAACTGGACTTATATAGCCTGCCTGTGCCTCATTGCCCTGACAGGATGCAACGGAAATGATGTTTTTGCCCCCGATCATATATGGAGTGCCGGACAAGAAGACGGACTTCTGGTGACAAACCGGGATAAAAAAGAAATATGCCTCATCGATACCCATCTAAAGAATACAGGTATCAAAACAACATTGCCAACCGCCGCCAACGACCTGACGGAAACGCCCGACCGGCATATCTGGGTGGTATGCGACGGCGTCGGAGGCTCTTTATGCGAGTTGGATGGGAAAGACCTGTCCGTTATCTCTCAAACAGCCTTGGGACATACTCCTTCCGCCCTCTTATTCAACCGGCAGACAGGTTCTTTATGGACAACCCAACGCTTCAATAATGAACTGTGGGAAATATCTCCGGAGACAAAAGAAGTGTTGAACCGAATCAGCGTAGGCCGCGAACCGGTAGACATCGTTTCATTCGCTGGAGACAGCTTATTACTGGTGGCCAACAACCTGCCGGAAATGTCATCGCTCACTTATCCGATTGCCTGCCAACTGGATATTGTCGATGTAAACAATAAAAAGGTGGTGAAACGCTTACAGCTTCCAAACGGTTCCACAGATGTAAAAGCATTAGCTACAGACAGCAAAGGCAATTACGCATATGCCGTCCATTTATTGGCACGCTACCAGCTCCCTACCAACCAGGTAGACCGGGGATGGATGAGTACGAATGTCCTGTCCGTCATCAACCTGCATACACAGGAAGTGGAGAATACAGTTCTGTTGGACACTCCGCAGAAAGGCGCCTCCAATCCGTGGAACGTTATCGTCTCTCCGGATGATAGTAAAATATGGATATCTGTCTCCGGATCTCACGAACTGGTATGTGTAGACAGAATCGCATTGCACGACCGCCTGGCACGGGCAAAAGAGGGCGAAAAAGTAACTCCTTCAACCAAAGATTACGCGCATATCCCGGATGATGCCGGTTTCTTATACGGCATACGTGATTTCTACAAAACGCAGGGGAAAGGTCCCCGTGCCCTGTACGTCACACCGGATAAAGTCTATACGGCGAATTATTATACCGGAGAGTTGGTTGCCTTCAACGGAAACGGCAAGGATATGGTTTCTTCCTCATTGGGTACGGCACTCGCATCCACTCAAAAAGGGAAAGGCGATATGTATTTCCACGATGCTTCCATCGGCTTCCAGGAATGGCAGAGCTGTGCCAGTTGCCACCCCAACGATGCCCGCATGGACGGACTGAACTGGGATTTGCTGAACGACGGCATGGGGAATCCTAAGAATACCAAGACATTGGTTTTATCCCACCAGACTCCTCCCTGCATGGTTTCCGGTATTCGTAAAGATGCAGAAACGGCCGTTATCTCAGGTATCAAGTATATCTTATTTGCTGCTTCGACAGAAGAAATAGCTCCGGCCATCGATGTGTACCTGAAGTCATTGTCACCGGTTCCAAGCCCTTATCTGGTAAACGGTAATTTATCCGAAGCCGCCCAAAGAGGGAAAGAACATTTCGAGAAGAACTGTGCGTCCTGTCATTCCGGAACTTATTATACGGATATGAAACAGTACAAGGTAAACTGGACGAACGGACCGGATAAGAATGTGAAAATGGATGTTCCCGCCTTGAACGAAGTATGGAGAACAGCCCCCTATCTGTATGACGGGCGCAGTTATACCATGCTGGAAATGCTGAAAGTCCACGGCCCTGCCGAAACTTTATCAGATAAAGAACAGGGCGATCTGGCAGAATATGTCTTATCACTATAAAAAAAGAATTATGAAACATTTCGCTTATATATTTGTACTTTCCTGCATTCACTGCTTTAGTGTACTGGCACAATGCGGGAACTTTGCCGGAGCCGATTATTCCCAGGGGATCGTTTTCATTATGGAAAACAACAAGATCGTCTGGCAACATGAGGCTCCGGAATCGAATGATCTCTGGGTACTTCCGAATGGGAACTTATTGTTTTCGGTTGGTAAAGGAGTACTGGAAGTGACCCGGCAAAACGATACCGTCTTTTATTACGCATCAGAAAGTCCCGTCTTCGCCTGCCAGCGTCTGAAAAACGGGAATACTTTTATCGGTGAATGCAATGCCGGACGTTTACTGGAAGTTTCTCCCGGGGGAAAAATCGTAAGTGAGGTATGCATCCTGCCGGAAGGTGTTTCGGACGGAACATTTGCCTTTATGCGTAATGCCCGCAAACTGGATAACGGTAATTATCTTGTAGCGCATTACGGAGGGGAATATGTCAAAGAATACGATTCAAAAGGGGAAGTAGTCTGGCAGGCACAGGTTCCCGGCGGTCCTCATTCTGTGATCCGGTTACCGAACGGCCACACACTGGTCGCCGTTGCCGATAAGACACAGAATCCCCGTATCGTCGAATTAGACAAAAAAGGCAACACCGTATGGGAAATATCGAACAAGGATATTCCCGGAGAGCCTTTAAAGTTTCTGGGAGGTATGCAATATTTCCCCGACGGGCGTTTGCTCTTCACAAACTGGGTCGGCCATGTGAATCCGGACAAACGGGATCATCTGTTTCTGGTAGACAGGGATAAAAACATCCTCTGTACATTAAAGGATCAGGAAGGGATACAAACCATGTCTTCCGTATTCAGCCTGGATGAAAATACAGGTTCGCTTCATTAAAACAGTTATTCAAACAACAGCTAAAGGATAAGGTAGCACTATAGACTCAGGTTCGTCAGCACTATAGTGCTACCTTCTTTACACTGGCATGCTACTTATTTTTGTCGCGTACCTTCTATTACCTCCTGATTGATTTGTTTGACCTTTTCCAGATTCATCTTCTCAACCCAACGATCGTAAGTGACCAGTCCGTTTATCTCATGCTCCACATCCGTTGTCTGTGTGTAGATAGCCGTGCTCAAGCCGAAATATTTAATCATCTGCTCTAATTCGTTAAGCATGAGAATATAGGTGTCAGTCAAAACCTCTTTATTCAACATCATTTCATAGGCATCATTCCGCACAGGCCACAAATGCCCTCTGACAAACAATCCTTTTCCACCAAACTCACCGAGAGATGCCGCCCTCTTCTCATCCGGACGAGGCATCGCCTTCGGCTCTATCTTACCATAATGATGCAGATCGACGAAATCGCCATTACCCGGATCGCCATAGGCCGGACGATAACCCGGAGCATAATTGTAACCGGACAGACCATTAACCAGACGGCTCGGATCATATTTCTTCACCCAATCCGTTATATCGGTAGCTTCAAACGCTCCCCAGTTTTCATTAAAAAGAACCCACATCACAATAGAGGGTGAACTGATATGCTGATCGATCATCACCTTCAATTCTTCACGAAACTGCTTACGGACAGCAACAGAATCCGTATCATCCGGTTCCCACAGATTAGGCATATCCTGCCATACCATCAATCCCAGACGGTCGCAATGATAATACCAGCGCTGCGGCTCTACCTTTATATGCTTACGGATCACATTAAAGCCGGCTCGTTTGGCCAATTCGATATCATACAATAAAGCTTCATCCGTAGGAGCCGTGAAAATGCCATCCGGCCAGTATCCCTGATCCAGCAGTCCTATCTGAAATACAAACTGACCATTCAACAAAGGACGGTTTACTCCTTCCATCTTTCCCAAAGACACGGAACGCATCCCAAAATAAGATGCAACTTCATCTACAATCTTACCTTTCGTATTCTTCAACTGTAACTTCAAATCATATAAGAAAGGATCTTCAGGAGACCAGAGACGAGGGTTCTGTATAGGGATATAAAACTTATTATTAACGGTTCCTTCCGCTTTCGCTACTTCCGTCACACCGTCTTTAGCTACTGCCGAAACTTTTAATCCGTCGTTATCTGCACAAACAATCACTTCCAAACGGTTATTCTTTAGATCCGGGATCAGTTTGACCTGAGAAACATATTGTTTCTCCACCGGTTCCAACCAGACAGTCTGCCAGATACCGGAGGTAAAGGTATAATCGCCACGGGGTCCGTTTTTACCGGAGGCTGCCCTTCCATCGTTGGGGTCGTAGGCGCCGACAACAAGCGAGTTCTCTCCCGACTTCAGGAAATCAGTGATATCAAAAGTAAAGGCATCATAACCTCCCGTATGTGTTCCGACCTTCTTACCATTCACAAAAACAGTCGAAATACGATCTACCGCACCAAAATTCAACAAGATATTTTTACCTTTCCACTCCGCTGGGATCGTAAAACTCCGACGATACCATAAACAAGTATCTCCTTTACGAGCAATACCCGACAATTCTGCCTCAGGCGGAAAAGGAATCCGGATCTGTTCCGGCTTAGCAGGAAACGTCGGAACGGTAGTCGCCGATACCGGATCCTGCAACTCCTTCCCTCCCATATAATCCCACATACCATTCAGATTCAACCAATCTGCCCTCACCATCTGTGGCCGCGGATATTCCGGCAGAGGAACAGATGCTTGCAAAGCTTTATCCGTCCAGGGGGTTGGCAAGGTGAAGTTCTTTGAACTCTGGGCCTTCATGTTAAACACTCCCCCTAAAAAACAGAGGGTAAAACAAATTAATACACACTTCTTCATAATATAAACTATTTAAGATACACTTGTTAAAAAAAGGGGCTATCCGATTCTTCGGACAGCCCCTAACTTTAGATGACCCGATTTACTTTACCGAAAGTTCGAAGACCTCGGAATAAATAAATTGATCTGCTCCTTCTGCCTTAACACCTATACGAGCATACACTTTACCTGTACGATTCTTTGCATTCTCCAATGATTTCAGCTGTGATGCATCCGTTATCGTGAATGAGAAGTTTTTATTTCCGGCAGACTTCTCCTCCGAAAAGTCCATACGAGCGAAATTCGTCTGCTCATCCACAAACCGGGTAGAACTGATAAACACACTTTGCGTATTTACCGCTGCATCAGGAATAATCTGTTTTACAGCACAGGTAGCCGATACATTCGTTCCATTCAGACTGATAGATGCATTTTCTATCATAAAATAAGGAGTCACATAGATCTTGACTTCAGTACTTCCCTTCAATGTAAAATCGACCGTATCTCTTTTTACTTCAGATATCTGTACAGTTTTCCAGGGACCATTATTATTGTTTGTAATCATGTGATAATCGCCGTCAAAAAGAATGGCTTCAAACTTTGCATCCTGATCGGCATACAACGTAATACCATCTGATAACTGCCAGCCATACTGATATAACGAAAGTTTTATGGCTTCTCCGGTACCTTTAACCTGTAAAGGATGTTCTACGCCACCGGCATCTTTGTACAGGATCTGACCATACAACTTAGATTCAGGTGCATCGTAATTATCCAAACCACAACTAGTGGCGAAAACAGCCAACAACAATAATGAGGCTATATTATATATTATCTTTTTCATTCTCATTACTTTTAATTAAGATTGATACGGATTCTTCACCATCTTAGGATTCCTGTTAATCCAATCCTGGTTAATAAAGTTATAATAATTCTTCAGTTGGAAATAACGAGGATACGGAGACATATAAGTAGTTGTAGCATCAAAAACCCATTTCAAATCATTCGGATCGCCCACCTGATCAATCTGATAAGGGAACAATACACGATGAACAGCTGTCGAAGTGTTATCATTGTTATCCCAAAGCTTATCTGCCAGTCTCCAACGCTTCAGATCATAGAAACGATGGTTCTCAAAAGCAAATTCCACACGATTTTCACGAACAATATCATTCAATGTGATAGTCCCGCTCAACGGTTGGATACCTGCACGTTCACGAACTGCATTCAAATAACGACGTGCATTATCCTGATCGTTCATTTCCATGGCAGCTTCAGCAGCAATCAAATACATTTCCGATACACGGAAACGGGGGAACCATACTTCGGAACCACGGCCACGGGTCGTTGCACCGACTGTTTCATCCATAAACTTTCTGACAAAGAAGCCTGATTTGTTTACATATTGGTCGTCACCGGTTGTCATCGGACCATTTACCGGAGTGATAACCAAACCTCTTGAAGTTACATCCTGCCCACGTTTACCATGATAGCTTTTCCACTCGCCGCCCTCATTACGTTTAACGCCTGCACGCAATACGACTTCGGAACCTCTGAAAGAAGACCCCGGAACCATTACTGTAGCAAACAAACGGGGATCTTTATCCTTGAACAGGTCTATCGCCTTATCATAAGCGATATAACTGCCGTCAGAATTCTTGATTTTTAGCTTTCCATCACGATTATCGATATATTCAAAATCTTCTACCAGATTTAGTACCGGCCCTAAATATGCCTGGTCTATATCTTCGGCATGTGAAGAAGGAACATTATCACGAGTCCAGCCCTGATAATTGGACGGGCCTTTATAATCGCGTGCCCAGATCACCTCTGTATTACCATCCTTCAATGTAGTTGCTGCATAGAAATTATCAGCTTTATCTGATATGTTATTCTGTAACACATACACACCTCCATCAATCACTGCTTTCGCAGCATCATATGCTATTTTATAATATTCAGAAGCTTTAGATGCCGGAATACCGACTTCGCTACCCGGAGTAGAAACCGGATTCTCCATTTTGTTATTATAATTGGCAATAGAACCGGCATAAATAGCTGCACGAGCTTTTAATGCCAAAGCGGCCCATTTGGTTGCACGTGCTGAATTCTTGGAAGCTTCTGATGGTAACATGCCATCCGCTGATATTTCAGTACATTCTTTAATAATGTAATCATACAGTTCTGCTTCTGTCGAACGAGGATATTGCAAAGACGTGATATCCATTCCCGCTTCATACGTAAACACTTCGTCGCCAACAATCGGCATTCCCCCCATACATCTGCACATGCAGAAATAAGTATAGGCTCGCAAGAAACGGACTTCGCCACGAAGCTGATTCTTTCTCTCTTCAGAAATGACATCCGTATTATTCAAACTGGCCAGAAACTGGTTGATATTACGTATCAATCCATAATCATAAATACGCCAGTGATCGTCACCAAAAGTACGGAATAAATCAGGGCCTCCGCTTGAACGTAAAGCTTCGTCCAAACAAACATAAGAACCGACATCTGTTATACGTTGTCCCCATTCCATACGACCATAAAAGTTCGCCAGAACAGAGGTTATCATTTTTTCATCACTAAATACCTGTTCATCAGACAATATACGGTCCGGATCCCGATCCAGGAAATCGGAACATCCGCAAAATGCCAATGTAAAAGCTAAACAGGCAGAATAAATATATTTCTTTTTCATACTAATTAGAATTTAAGAGTAAGACCTAAATTAACAATACGTGTTGTAGGATAAGCCAGACCTGCCGAATTCTCTATTTCCGGGTCTATACCATGAGTATTGGTCAAAGTCAGTAAGTTCTGTCCTGATACATACAAACGTAGATCAGTAATAAAAGCTTTAGCCAGTATCGATTTCGGCAATGAATAACCGAATTCAAGATTTCTCAGCTTCATATAACGTACATTATGCATCCAGAAATCACTCTTCCAATAGTTACTATGCCCGGAGTTACCGATCAATAAAGTCGGATATTTACCGGGGATCAAAGTACTGTTCGGATCTGTGATATCAGCTAAATGCCAGGTATCTTCCATATAATACTGTGCATTATTACCTCCGTCATGGAACGGATTACGTTGCTCATAATCCTGATATCTACTATTCAAACCACCACCTGTCAAGTCGAATGCCAGGTCAAAACCTTTCCACTGGAAGCTGAAGTTAAGACCGAAATTTACAATAGGAGTACCACCTTCTCTATATCCTAAAGGACGTTCATCCATACCGTTAATTACACCATCACCATTCTGATCGACATATTTAATATCTCCCGGGCGAATCGTTTTGTTACCCTGGCGGTCGTTATCAATCGGCCAGGCAGCAATTTCCTCCCAACTCTGGAATTGTCCGTCAGATTCCAGCATCCAGTTCAGGTTACCATAACGTTCATCAATAGAATTACGATAATAATGCCATGAGTTACCGAAACGAGGTTTATACTGATTCCAATCCAGGAAGCGTGAATAAGTCATATTCGCTCCGATTGAGTAATAAAAATCTTCTACATTATCATTCCAACGGATAGACAGGTCATAACCTGTATGTACGTCTGATTTCAGATTTTCATAAGGTAAGTCAAAACCTGCTTCAGCCGGGATCAACACATCATAACGGCGATCAGGCAAACCATCACGTGTACGACGGAAAAAGTCGAACTGACCGGACAAACGATTGTTAAGGAACGATACGTCAAAACCGACATCCAGTATTTTTGCTTTTATCCATGAGATAGTTGTAACAGGCAGACCACGGGGAACAGAACCAACAACATAAGCGCCATCGATAGTCGAGCCACCATCTTTGTAGTTATATCCTCCCAAAAAATCAAACTCTTTATAAGAATCGCCCAGGTTGTCATCACCTAATAAACCATAAGAACCACGTATCTTAAAATCATTTACGATATTCGATAACTTACTGTCTTTCCAGAAACTTTCTTCCGAGATACGCCATCCGGCAGATCCCGAAGGGAAGAATCCCCAACGGTGATTAGGCGGGAATTTCCACGAACCGTCATAACGTCCGGAGAATTCCAACAGATACTTAGATGCAAAATCATAATTGGCTCTGAAAGTATAACCCAGGCGAGCTTCCGTTCTATTGCCATAATCATTAAATTCTACAATTTCATCTACGTCTATTAAATGTAATGTATTGGATGTTGGAGTTGAATGGATAAAATGTTCCGGCTGATCACGTTTAATGGACTCCATACCTGCCATTACATCGATATGATGATCGTCAAAACTTTTCTTGTAATTCAACTGAATATTTGTTGTAATATCCTGAACTCTTTTGATCGTTCTATCCCGGTAAGGGTTATGCATACCATCCACAACAATATACTCATCCTTATCTTCATCATAACGATACAGGTCCCATTCATTTTCCTGATTATTTTGTTCACGCTGACCATAATAGAATCCGAACTGGGCTTTTGCCGTCAATCCGTCGATAATCTTATATTCACCATTGAATGTAAGTTGCATTACACGCCAGTCATCCTGATATTTACCGGAAATGTCATAATTCAACAGACCGAAGTTCACATCCTTATTACCGGATGTTAATGCAGGATATTTAGGATTATCGTTTGCAAAAGGACGAACTGTCGGGAGATTTCGATAAGTACCAAATACCGGCAACCAATAGTCGTCACCACCCGGAACACCAGGATTGACACGCGATTCGATACGTCCGTTCATAGATGCACTCATTTTAAAACGTTCAGTAATCTGAGCATCAATATTCATCTGCGTATTATATCGTTTGAAACCACCATAATTACGAATCATAGCATCTTGATCGATATATCCTAAAGAGAAGTAATAATTTACCTTATCAGATCCACCGGATACATTGGCTGAAACATAAGACTGAGGAGATGTTTCCCAGATAAAATCATACCAGTCAAATGATTGATAGCCTTTTTCAGTTCCTTGTTGCCACTTCGCCAAATCTTCCATTGTGTACTTACGGTTCTGCTCCTTGATCCCTTGTAATGTTTCTGATTGTATCCAATTGGAAACATAAGTCGCAGCATCCGCCGGTTTAGGGAATGCAGATGCAGATTGCCAGCCATAACGTGCGTTAATAGTTACCGTATTCTTTGTATTTCTGCGACCTTTCTTCGTAGTTACAACTACTACACCATTGGCAGCACGTACACCATAGATAGAAGCAGAAGCATCCTTTAATATAGAGATCGCTTCAATATCATTAAAGTCAATATTATTAAACTGACCTTCGTCTGTCTGAATACCATCTATAACATACAACGGAGTACCCATATTACGAATCTGAAGACCGGTACTTGCCCCCGGACGACCATCCGTCTGACGAGAGTTCACACCAGCAATCTTACCAACCAATGCACCAGAAGATGTAGATGCAGAAGAACGGGCTATATCCTTGGAGTCAATCAAAGAAATTGCACTAGTCAGAGATTCTTTCTTTTGTGACATACCGAAACCGGTAATAACAACTTCATCCAAAGCCTGCGCATCTTCTCTCAATGTTATATTTACAGTTGAGCCCTTAACTGGTGTACGCTGAGTTATATACCCGATAAATGAAACTTCCAAAGTTGCATTTGGAGATGTACTCAAAGAAAAGTTTCCATTCATATCTGTAATGGTACCATTTGTTGTTCCTTTTTCAACAACATTCGCCCCAATTACAGGCTCTCCCAAATTATCGACAACAGTTCCTTTTATCGTAGTTTTTTGCTGTTGTGCCTTTGTTGCAATTGGTCCTGATCCATTCCTGCTTGTTGCTTTCTTCTCTGCCGGCAATAAAACGATCTGATTATTCGAAATCTCATAATCTAATCCCGTTGATTTCAGAATACTATCCAAAATACTTGCTACAGTCTGGTTCTTTGCATTTACACTGACCCGATGAGAAAAATCTATTTTATTCTCATCATAAAAAAAAGAGTAACCACTCGCTTTTTCGATCTGGTCGATCGCTTCACTTAACAATACATTTTCTAATTGAATTGAGAAAGATTTCGCTTGCCCGTTTGAGTATCCATACAAACTAGAGGCAAGGAAAAAGAGACCGATAAACAAGGGGATTCTCCAGATTTTCCCACTGGCCTCATAAAACATTTGCTTCTTCATAAGCTCTTATTTTAAGATTATTATCGAAATAAATTAATTAATAAAAAGGTTAAAACATTATTACTTTTTCTTTCCTGTTACTTCATAGGCATTTGATTTTAAAGGTTTTACTTATTCATAATTTTCACAATATTCTTTTCATCAAAACTATATTGGATAGGATTTGTCCGGGCCATTAAACGAAGGATCTCTTCAAGAGGTTCATGCCTGATCGAAAAAGTATAAGCCTGATCTTCAGGAATAAGAGGGTCCAGTATAATCTTTACACCATACCATTTAGATAAATATTTGGATAATTCCTTAATTGATTTACGCTCAAAATGAATAGACTCATTCGCCCACATGGCAGCAAAAAGGACATCATTTTTCTTTGTCAGGATACTGCCTTGACTTTTGGAACAGACAGCCGTTTCACCCGGTACTATCTTTTTTGATACTGAACCATTGGCTACAACTACAGATCCAGACAACAGGCTTACATTTATATTCGGCTCATTATCACGTGCTGCCACATTAAAAGTAGTACCATGTACTCTAACATCAAAATTATTACTCTTGACTATAAAAGGACGATCCGGATCCTTCTTAACATCAAAATAGGCCTCACCCTTCAATTTTACATTTCTTGTTTTATTCCAGATTGAAGCAGAATATTCCAACGTAGATTCAGTATTTAACCAAACCTGCGAACCATCAGGAAGTATTACTTTCGATTTGCCTGTCAGAGAAGAATAAGTATAAACTGGTCCTCCTTTATATGTTTCAAGAGAGATATATCCGGTTAAAGACAATAAAGCGAGGATTAAAACACACGCAGCCCCGGAGAACCAACGGAAAGAAGCTTGCGAGAATTTTATTATTTTAGGTTCATTTTTCTTCATGCGAAGCTCCATCTTTGCCCATAAAGCATCCACATTCGATTCAAAAGTCGTACCTTCTTCTATTATAGTCAACCAAAGAGATTGTAAATCTTTATATACAGATAGATTTTTCTCGTCAGCAAGCCATCGCTCCAAATCGATTTGCTCTTCTAACGAGATTTCATGTTTAAATCCCTTTATTATAATATCCCAAGGTATGTTTCTATCCATTTTTTGCATCTTATACATCGTGAGACTCAAAAAGAATAGCTACCCCCTAAAAGGATTGTGTTTTTCTTTGAAAAAATTTGATCCGGGAAGATCATGGGAAGATAAATTGCTCATATTCAAAACGGTTACCAGATCCACCAGTTTCCGAATTGGATAATAAAAAAAAGAAGCGTGGAAACTGTTGACATATCGATTCTGAGGCTCTGGACTGCCCCTATGACCAATATATACAACAGCCCACGCTCTTTATCTTGGTATACGCAATAACTTAGGTATATAACAAGAAAAGAGCATGAACGTTTGTTGTACCTTATCCGGTCATAGTGAAATTGTCCAGATTTCAGAATCGGATAGTATCTTAAACGCTTATGCTTTACTCGTACATTGTACAGCCGGTTACGCTTTCCTTTTGCTGTACGAAGCAAAGATAAACAGAAGATTCCAATATTTACATATACTTTCTATACATAAATAATCCGTACAAAATAAGTTTCATAGCTAAAGAAATCGATTACAATTCCTATTCCGTTGTCGGAAATGATGCAATACGTAGACGGGCAGCTCCCATCGGAACCAATGTTATTTCATCTAATGTATCTGATTTCTTGGCATCTTCATATGGCAGCACACCGCATAAACCGCATTCATCGATCTTCCATTCCGGAATAAGACGTCCCTGTGTCTTAAATATCAAAGGAACATTTGTCAATGTAAATGGATTATTATCAAAAGGCCACTCTTTGCGTAGAACAGAGATTGGAGCATTGATCTGCAGAGCATAGTTCCACGGGCTTGCCGGATAAATCTCATAAGTTGGCCATGCAGAGGCATCGGCCCCCTCCTGCCATTTTGAATCGCCGATAGCAGTTTCACGACTGTCTTTCTGTTGATAATCTTCATCTATCTTTAAAGACAAAGTCAGAGGACCATAATCGACACTGACACTATTTTTATTAACCTGCCACTGGCGATAATTAAATGTCATGGGAACCGTGAGAACGATTTCATCCGCATCCGACCATTCACGCGTAATTTTTACATATTTACCAGCTATCAAATCAACACCCAGCTTCTGACCATTCACAGCAACCGATGCATCTTTGCACCATGACGGAATACGTAAATAGAGTGGGAATGTCACATTTTCCGGAGTCGTCAAAGTAAAACGAACCGTTTCCTCAAAAGGATAATTTGTTTGTTCTTTTATTGTCACTTCAGTTCCGCCTCCGACTTTGACTTTCGCCTGACAAGCATTATATAAGACGGCAGCCATTCCGTTATCCGATGTCGCATAAATAAGATTTTCGGTATAATAAGGCCAACCGAAGCCATGATTATGCTGGCAACAACGGCTACTGAACGGATTCATAGAAAGAAATGGTCCGCTATTATCAATACCCGGATGATGATTTTTAGAGTCACTTACAATATGATTCGGGCTGGTTATATAACGAAGGGCTTTGTAATCAGGCATTAACGCCGCCGGATAGCTATTAAATGCTACATCCTCACAGTTTTCAGCCCAGTAAGGATCACCACTGATCTGAAGCATAATTTCATCAGAAGCCATCTGTTCCACGAAGCCGCAGGTTTCAGTACCTTGTCGGGGATCAAAAAAGCCGATACGCGCATTTTCATCTGCCCCGAACATTCCTCCTGGAACTTGCCCGAATGCCCTGCGTACCAGGCTTTGCACATTATAACTGGCTGATAACATAGAAGAATCTCCTGAAAACAGATAATAAGTAGCCGGTTCACGGAAACACTGTGCTACATTTACATTATGCCAGTTAGGTAATTGAGTCGATTTCGTCCAGTCAGCCGTATTTTTATGTATTTTTTCACCTAGCGTAAGTAAATTCTTATATCCGGTGTGATTATATAGCCATACGACACTCCAAAGATTGTCTCCGCCACGGCTATTCTCCCAATAACTATATAAGAAATCTTCATCCGGTACAGTAAGCAGATAATTACAATACTTTGTCATAAAATCGATAATCCGTTCATCGTTCGAATATTCATAATAAGACTGCATAATCCACAGGACGATCATATTCGGCCAAAAATCCTGTTTACCGTCATTCAGATGCATTGGACCGAAGTTTCCATCTTCCCGCTGACTTTTCAAGATACTTTCAATCCAGAATTTAGCTTCATTCAACATCTGGTTATCCTGAACGATATAAGCAAGGTTTGCATATCCGCGGAGCCAATAAGGAACTTCCTCCCAGCCCCACTGTCCACCGGTTTTCAACCAGGCATTATCCTTCTTTTGTAGCCAGGCACTGATCTCTCCCAAATGTCCGTTCAAACCATTTTTCTGCAACTCCAGTTGTTGCTTCAACCATCCTTCCGGCTGAATGGTACCGGCAGGGAGTTTAATAAATTGTTGCGGTTGTAAAGGAGCCCTGTTACTCACATAATAATCATTCTGTGTTGAAGTTGATAATCTATCAACCTGCTCCACTAAAGTGTCTTGTGGTGCCGTACAAGCACCACAAATCAGAGAAAGGAACAATATACTTTTCTTCATAATATAATTATTTTATTTCCGGATAGACAGTGTGCCGGAAGGTTTATTGATTTATCAATTGCGGGAAGAAAAACGTTTGTCTGGGAGCCACTCCCGGATTCGAATGGTGGATGTGGAATACATAACGCATAGTTCCGTTTTCATAAAAGATCGTAGGATCAGCCAAATTAATATTTAGCCCGTGGATAGAAGCAACTCCTATCCCCCAAAATACCCCAAATAGTAACAATAATTTATTCATGGAATTGAGAATTATTTATAAAACGTTTTCTTTTACAAATATAGACTCAAAAGAACGCTGTATCCCCTAAAAAATAAAGTTTTTTTCACCACAAATATGAATAAGAATCTCCCAAATAAACTCTGATCTTCTTAAGTGCTATTGTTATTTGTCCCTCCACCGTCTTCTCTGAAATATGAAGTTGTTCGGCAATCTCTTTATTGGTTAAATTCTCTTCCCGACTTTTCCTGAATACCTCCCTACACTTTTCCGGTAAAAGGCATACGGCCTCCTCTACCAAACGGTACAATTCCTGAAATTCGAGATCCGAATTATAATCTTGCGCCACTTCACTGACAGAGAGATCCTCTAAATAAACCGGGATTTTTTTATCACGGATATAAGTAAAAGCCTTATTACGGGCAGCCTGAAAAAGATAGGCTTTTAATGTTAACTTTATCTCAAAACGTTCGCGATTCTCCCATATATAAGTAAAAATATCCAATACCAACTCCTGCGACTTTTCCCGGTCATGAATATAATAGGTAATGAAACGCTCCAACGAATCGGTATACTGATAAAACAAATGCTTAAAAGCGATTTGATCACCCTGCTTTATCAGTTTCAGCAATAAAATATCGTCGTTGTTACTGCTCATCCCTAAATTCATTGATTGTTTTTACAGAGATCAAAGATACATAAAGATTCAATATTTCCTTAATAAAGCAATCTTTTATTTAATATTCACGCATTAAACACTAAATTTAATTCTTTATTTTGCTTAAACGGCCTATCGAATTATATATAAAAAAAACACCCTGCAACATTAAATTGCAAGGTGTTTCTCAAATTGTGATTCCGGAGCGATTCGAACGCTCGACCCACGCCTTAGAAGGGCGTTGCTCTATCCAGCTGAGCTACGGAACCATCCTTATTTGCGGTGCAAAGGTAGTACTATTTTTTTTAATATGCAAACCGGAAAGCCTTTTTTTTCATTAGAAGGGATAACCTACGGCAAAATGCCAGGCAAAATTGCCCTTAAGATTAGGATTCAAAATAGCCCAGCGATCTTTACCCCTTTCCTGAGGATTATACGCCTTCATACCCGTATCAAAACGAATCAGGAAGAAGTCGAAATCAAGACGCAAACCTAAACCATAAGAGACAGCTATCTCTTTATAAAAACGGGAAAAATCGAAATTAGCATTTTCACGATCCTTGTCCTTGTGCATAGTCCAGATATTTCCGGCATCCACATAAGCAGCCATTTCAAATTTCCAGAACATCTTTGTACGATACTCCATATTCAGGTCCAACCGTATATCACCTACCTGGTCGGCAAAAGTACCATCCGGACTGATCTTCATACTTCCCGGCCCCAGTGAGCGGACAGACCATCCACGTACACTATTTGCACCCCCTGAAAAGTAACTGCGTTCGAACGGTAACATCCTCGCATTTCCATAAGGATAGCCGACTCCTACTCCCGCATGAAAAGCCAGTTTATTACGACTGTCCAACACAATACTTCTACTGAAATCGACATCTCCTTTTATAAACTGGGAGTAATTGATACCGAATAAACGATACAGGCCATCCTCATCCTTCTTCGCATTTGTCAGTTTAGAAATCGCATAAAGCATATTTCCCGCCATTTCAAACGATACACGCAACGAATGCGTATTTCTTAATCGGTTCTGAGGATTATAATTGCTGAATGAATAAGTATATCCGGAGCCTACTACAAACTGGTCGGTGAAATTATAACGTTTCATCGACTCAGGCAAAGTCGCCTGAAAAGTAGAATCGATCTTCGGGATATGCACATAATCTATGTCCAATAACTTAAATGTATGACGCGCCTGCATATTTGAACGATCCTGCCAGATATAACTCCACCCTCCGGACAGGATAGCACGGCGATATTCCGGACGTGTCTGAATACCGTAACTAACCTTAAATTCGGTGGATGCACGAATCTTCCGCTTAAAATTATCACTTATGAAAGGAAACAAAAAGCGAGGGAACAAAATGGAAGACTCAGCCCCCAATTCCCAATAACTACTTCCATCCGACTGGGAAGACAACGCTTCATAAGCACCGCGCACCTTAGCAGAAAATACTTCCGACCCTTTAAATAAATTCCTGTGCTGATAATTCACACTCGAAGCAAAACCAAAATCTCCGGCCGAGTTCGTACCTTCCAGGTCGACACCAAAGCCTTGCAGTTTGGCCGGCGAAGTCAGAATCGTACAATTCAGCTTCATCGTATCCCCTTCCTCCACTTCCGAAAAACGTATGTTTACATTTCTCAGTGCCCGAAGAGCGGCAAAAGAAGAATAAGTCTGTTCCACCCCCCGCTCGTTGAACAGGCGACCCGGAGTAATATAAGTACTCTTACGCAAAACACTCGGACGAATACTTCTTCCGCTCTTACCATATAATATCTGTAGATCACCGACTTTCACCGTATCGGACGAAGTCAGTTTTAAATCACTCTGCACCTGATTCAACGGGTCATAATCCGTAACGATCGTGACATCCTTTATATAATACTGGCGATGCAGCGTATCGATAACCGAACCATCCGATTTAAGCTGGCGGTACGGCTTCAGGACCATATCCAGATCCACAATATTCCGATTATAAGAGCTATCGGCCAGATAAGCCAGATAGTCGCGATTGAAAGCATAATACCCCCTCCTGCGAAGCAAGGTTGTGATGCGCTGACGTTCCTTATCCAGGACATCCCGGTCAAAGAGTGCACTATCCTTTATCAGGGAATTATAATCTTCCGGAGAAATACGAAAAGCCGATGACACGGCTGAGCGCCGGGGTGCTTTCAGATGAGCGACACTGTCGATCTTCGGATCATCCAAATTCATCGTATAATTATGTATCCGGTAAGGTTCATTCGAGTTAATCCGATAAGTGACTACCGCCTTTTTTTGCCTGGACGTATCTATCGTAACTGCGACCTCAGCATTCACATATCCTTTGTTAATAAAGAAACGCCTCAACTCATCCGCCGACTGATCCACCAGAGCTGTATCGAGAATAACAGGCGGTTCACCAATACGGCGAAGCTGTTTACTCAGCCACCGTTTCTCATTCCGCCCCGACCAATCGTATACAAAAAGCTGCCACTTCATTAGTCCGAACACCTTAAAGTTAGGCTGCTGCCTCAGATAAGGCTTCAACTCATTGGCTTTATAGGATTTATTATCGGAAACGATTTCTACTTTATCCAGCAGATATTCTCCGTCACCGACATATTTTGTCGTACTGCAAGCGGCCAGTATCCAAGCAAAGCATAGGAAATATAGTATATGGAGGATTCCCTTCATCATTCAACTTTTACGCACGCAAATGTAGCTGAAATTAAATAAATTCCCTTACTTTTGCTTTGTAAAAAGAGTAAAGATGCTGAGTAAATCTAAAGTAAAACAGATCCGTTCGCTTGAATTAAAGAAGTTTCGTAACGAGTTAAATGCATTTGTTGCCGAAGGGAATAAGCTCGTGGCCGATATGTTGGTCGCATTCGAATGCGACCTCCTGATAGCCAAACCTTCCTGGATGGCGACACAGGGAGATATCCCAGCTAAAGAGTTACTGGAGGCCGACGATGAAGATATCCGCAAAGCCAGCTTCCTGAAAAACCCGCAGGATGTACTTGCCGTCTTTAAACGTCCCGTCTGGTCGCTGGAAGAAGCAGACCCGGCAAACCAACTGATCATCGCTCTCGACGGGATACAAGACCCTGGCAATTTGGGTACGATTATACGGCTGGCCGATTGGTTCGGGATCGAACATATCGTATGCAGTCAGGATACGGCAGACGTATTCAGCCCCAAGACCGTACAGGCGACCATGGGTGCCCTGGTCCATGTAAAAGTGCATTACACCGACCTACAAACATACCTGCAGGCGCAACATGAAAAGAAAATCCCCCTGTACGGCACCTTCCTCGATGGAGAGAATATGTATACGAAAGAATTATCCGGCACAGGCATCCTCATTATGGGAAACGAAGGAAACGGCATCCGCCCGAACATCGAAGCACTTGTAAACGAAAAGTTATATATCCCCAACTATCCGCAGGAGCGGGAAACCTCAGAGTCGTTGAATGTGGCAATCGCGACCGCAGTCGTCTGTGCCGAGTTCAGACGTCGCGGGAGTAAAATGAGTTAACCGGAAGACGAAAACCGGACTGCCCTCCGTTACGTTATCGGCCGCCGACACCCATTGGTCAGGCACAAAATTTCCACCTACCGGAACAGTTATACCTGCCGGTACAGGGATTAATGTACCATCATAAAATTCGGTATTTGCTATTTCCTGTTCCAGAGGATATACACCGACGAAACATCCTTCCGCATCCAACTCGAGGTAATGCATACGGAACCATTTCTTCCAGTATATATAATGCGAAGCAATCCTGCGCATACAAGGATTATTTTACAGAATCTTTATTGGCTATGTTTACAGAGTCTTTAGGAGCAGACAACCGCCCGTAATTGTACCGCATCAGGTTCAGGCTATCCACATAGACTTTGAAATAAGAGGTTGAGTCATCTTTCCCATCCAGACGGATAAAGCCATATACGCTCTTCACCTGCTTGGTCGGCAGCGTACGCAAAGTCGTCTCATGATAACCGTCTTTCAACACCTCATCATTCACGGTAATGATCGTATCCCCTTGATTAGCGCTCAAGCGAATTTCCGGATGATTCTTCATATTAGCATTCAATCCCCAGACACGCATTCCCAGGACGAAAGTACTGCCGGAAGGATAGTTTGTCTCCGGTTTGATATCGATCGTCACTCCGTTAAACAAGGCATTCGGTTCAAAGGTAAGATAAGTCAGTCGCGGCCAGATATCCACAGAATCCTGTTTCGATACCGGAGCAGCACTGGCCTGTACGTCTCCCAGCGCTTTCTGACGTTCATTCAATTCCGCCAGTACCAGATCGTACACCTGCATATATATATCCAGGTTACGGCCATACCATACCAGCGAACTGTCGTAGACGGCCTGTTCTATTTTATGTTTGCGGAACACCCCCTGATAAAGCGCCTCCTTTTTTGCATCATCACTATAAGTCTTATAATCGGTATTGATCATAGCCTCTGCCAGCTGCATATCGAGCAAGACGGCCTTCATCTCCTTTTCAGAGAGAATTCCATCGGGAACCTTACTGCATGAAACCAATAAAGTAACCACTAACAAAGCGACGCCATATCTGCGCAAATTGTTCCGCATTTATTTCTTTTCTTTTTCTTTCGAGAGACTGTCCGACAAAGTATGCCTATAAAATATCAACAACAGAAAAACACCTACACAGATAGCCGAATCTGCCAGGTTGAAGATCGGACGGAAGAAGACGAACTCTTCCCCTCCCCAGATCGGGAACCAGTCCGGAAACTCTGTCTGAATCAACGGGAAGTAAAACATATCCACCACTTTCCCGTGTAGCCAGGTAGCATACCCACCCTCAGCGGGCATAAGTGAAGCGACCTGACCAAAACTATGGTCGAATATGACTCCATAAAAAATAGAATCTATTATATTACCGATAGCCCCTGCAAATATCAACGAGACACAAGCAATAAAACCGAAACTGTACTTCTCCTTCACCAGCTTATACAGGTAATAACCGATAAAGCCGACCGCAACGATACGGAATAGAGATAAGAACAATTTACCAATCACTTCAATCCCGAAAGCCATTCCCGGGTTTTCGGTAAAGTACAGATAAAACCACGGGGTGATCTCTATACTTTCATGCAGCTGCATATGTGTCTTGATCCAAATTTTGAGAGCCTGATCAAGAAGAAGGAGCAGCATTACAATAAACACTGCTCCCCAACCTTTTGAAAATTTCATTTATCTTTTACCTCCTTGTTTTGCCTCAATACTTAAAGTAGCATGAGGTACAGCACGCAGTCTTTCTTTCGGAATCAGTTTACCCGTTTCACGACAAATACCGTAAGTCTTATTTTCGATACGGATCAAAGCCGCCTGTAAGTTCTGTATGAACTTCATCTGACGCTGTGCCAGACGTCCGGCCTCTTCTTTCGATAAGGTTGCGGCACCTTCTTCCAACACCTTGAATGTAGGTGATGTATCAGCCACGTCGTTACCGTCAGAATTGGTTACACCCGATCTCAACAACTCGTAATCCTTTTTTGCTACCTCCAACTTCTCTAAAATAATGGCGCGGAACTCCTCGAGTTCAGCATCCGAATATCTTGTCTTTTCTGCCATGGCTTTTTAAATTAATAATTAACAATTAAGAATGAATAATGAAAACTCCGAGAATTTCTCTCTCTATTGCCTACAAATATAAACAATTCCTGAATTATTCATTATTCATTATTCATTATTCATTCAATATTATTCCTTTTCGATACGAACCGACAGGTTGAAGTCTTCAAAATCAAGCACGGTTGCATCGCTTATTGCATGATCTGTAATTTCAACCGACACAGCCAGAACCTGGTTTGCTATATATTCATTATACTCTTTAATCGCTTCATCCATTTCATCGGAAGAAAGAACCGTAACAGTAATTTTATCCGTGATATCATACCCATTGCTCTTACGCAGGTTCTGGATACGGTTCACCAGTTCGCGGGCCAATCCTTCCTTACGCAAATCTTCCGTCACTGTGATATCCAGAGCCACCGTCAGGCGTCCTTCGTTGGCAACCAGCCATCCGGGGATATCTTCCGAAATGATTTCCACATCAGCCAGTTCGACTGTTGCGTCCTGTCCTTCCACATTCAATGTGAATGTTCCGGCAGCTTCGAAAGCAAGGATATTTTCCTGGCTCATGCTCTGGATGGCAGCAGCCAGACTCTTCATGATCTTACCGTAACGCGGGCCCAACTTCTTAAAGTCCGGCTTGATACGTTTCACCAAAATACCGGCAGCATTATCGACAAACTTCAGTTCCTTTACATTCACCTCGTTCAGGATCAGGTTCTTTACCGCCTCGATACTTTCCTGCTGGTGGGCATCGGCTACAGGCACCATGATGGTCTGCAACGGCTGGCGAACTTTAATATTCACCTTACGACGCAAAGCCAATACCATAGAAGAGACATCCTGTGCCATCTTCATACGTTCTTCCAGATCCTTGTCAACCAATGCTTCATCATATTTTGGGAAGTCTGACAAGTGAACAGACTCTACCGTCTCACGTCCGGTAACGGTGATCAGGTCACAGAACAACTGATCTCCATAGAACGGAGCGATCGGAGACATCAACTTGGCGATTGTTTCCAGACAAGTATATAATGTCTGGTAAGCAGACAACTTATCCGTTGTCATGCCTCCCCCCCAGAAACGGCGGCGGTTCAGGCGTACGTACCAGTTACTCAGGTTATCGTTCACGAATTCAGAGATAGCACGTCCGGCACGTGTCGGTTCGTAAGTATCATAGAACCCGTCCACATCCTTCACCAACGTATTCAGCAATGAAAGGATCCAACGGTCGATTTCCGGGCGTTCTTTCAGAGGAACATCCGGTTCCGAATAATCGAATCCGTCCACGTTTGCATACAGAGCAAAGAACGAATACGTATTATATAATGTACCGAAAAATTTACGGCGCACTTCATCCATACCATCGATATCGAACTTGATATTATCCCACGGAGAAGCATTAGTAATCATATACCAGCGCAACGGATCGGAACCATACTGTTCGATCGTAGAGAACGGATCGACTGCATTACCCAGACGTTTGGACATCTTGTTACCGTTCTTATCCAATACAAGACCATTAGACACAACCGCTTTATAAGCCACACTGTCGAACACCATCGTTGCCAGTGCATGCAGGGTAAAGAACCAGCCACGCGTTTGGTCTACACCTTCGGCGATAAAGTCTGCCGGATATACCTCACGACTATCCAGTAACTCCTTATTCTCGAACGGATAATGGATCTGGGCATAAGGCATCGCACCCGAGTCGAACCAAACGTCGATCAGGTCGGTCTCACGTTTCATCGGCTTGCCGCTTTCAGAAACAAGGATCACCTCATCCACATACGGACGGTGCAGGTCGATCTTTTCGTAATTGTCCTTATTGTATTCGCCCGGATTGAAACCTCTGTCCTTATACGGATTCGATTCCATATATCCTTTCTTAACGGCTTTTTCTATTTCATTGTACAGTTCTTCTACCGAACCGATACATTTTTCTTCCGTACCGTCTTCCGTACGCCAGATAGGCAGCGGAGTACCCCAGTAGCGGCTACGGCTCAGGTTCCAGTCCTGCAGGTTTTCCAACCATTTACCGAAACGACCTGTACCTGTACTCTGCGGTTTCCAGTTGATCGTATTGTTCAGTTCGATCATACGGTCGCGACAGGCAGTGGTACGGATAAACCAGCTATCCAGCGGATAGTATAATACAGGTTTGTCGGTACGCCAGCAATGCGGGTAGTTGTGTACATGCTTTTCGATACGGAACACACGGTTCTGCACCTTCAACATCATACATATCTCGATATCCAATGTTTCGTCTTTATCCGTTTTTTCCGGATCGTAAGCATTCTTTACGAACTTGCCCTGGAACGGATCGTAATCGGCTGCATTCATACGCGTTTGTACAAATTCAGGATCAAGATCTTCCAATAGATAGAACTTACCGGTCATATCCACCATCGGACGGTTATTACCATCCTTATCGACCATCATCAAAGGTGGCACACCGCTGGCTTTCGCCACACGGTCATCGTCCGCACCGAATGTAGGAGCGATATGAACGATACCGGTACCGTCTTCGATAGTCACAAAATCACCGTTGATCACACGGAAAGCACCTTCACCCGGGTTTACCCACGGGATTAACTGTTCGTAATGCATACCGGCCAGTTCCGAACCTTTCCATTCGCCAACCACCTTAAACGGGATCAGCTTGTCACCGATCTTGTAATCCGACAATTCCAAATCGGCAGCTTTCGGATTGAAATGCGCACCCATCAAATCCTTCGCCAGCACTACCGTCATCGGCATACCGGTATAGGGGTTATAAGTCTGAACAGCCACATAAGTGATGTTCGGTCCCATACAGAGAGCCGTATTGGAAGGCAATGTCCACGGAGTAGTCGTCCATGCCAGGAAGAACGGATCGCCGAACTGCGCCATTTCCGGTTTCGGATCGAGGATATGGAATTGTGCCGTACAAGTCGTATCCTTCACGTCGCGGTAGCAACCCGGCTGGTTTAACTCGTGCGAGCTAAGACCTGTCCCGGCAGCCGGTGAATACGGCTGGATGGTATATCCCTTGTACAGTAAACCTTTCTTATATAATTCTTTCAGCAGATACCACAATGTTTCGATGTAACGGTTATCGTAGGTGATATACGGATTTTCCATATCCACCCAGTAGCCCATCTTGTCGGTGAGGTCTTCCCATTCTTTGGTAAACTTCATCACATCGCGGCGGCAAGCTGCGTTATAGTCAGCGACAGAAATCTTTTTACCGATATCTTCCTTGGTTATACCCATAGATTTCTCTACGCCCAGCTCAACCGGCAGGCCATGAGTATCCCATCCTGCCTTACGGTTCACCAGATATCCTTTCATGGTCTTGTAACGGCAGAAAATATCTTTAATCGAACGAGCAATAACATGGTGAATACCCGGCATTCCGTTTGCAGAAGGCGGACCTTCATAAAATACAAACGAGGGGTATCCTTCACGGATTTCAAGACTCTTATGGAAGATGTCGCCATCCTGCCATTTCTTCAACACCTCTTTATTGACGTTCGACAAGTCGAACTTAGAGTATTCGGCAAATTTCTTACTCATATCGCGTTATTTTTATCAATCTTCTAAAAATGCCGCAAAGTTAGTGATTTAATTCTAATTAGGCAATAAAGAAATAAGTAAGGCCTGAAGGGATTTTGTGAAACCAGCCTTGATAATATCGACCAACTCACCTACCGCTCATTAGTTTCCGGTCATATTAAAATAATTTATACCATCCACGATAAATATCTATATATTCATATGCTTTGGGATTGTAGACGTAATCCGGAACTACTTCAAAGCGAAATGAAAGAGCGGAAGTAAAACAGAACACATGATTTTTAAGCCTAATAGGCATTTTTTCGTTATAAACTATTGTTTATTTAATCGTATCTACTATCTTTGCAGTATTACAGAAAGTGCAGATGTTATAGCGTTAACCTCTGTTCTGTAGAAATATTTAGAATAAGGCATTTTAAAATATTATCTCAGTACCTAAAAATTATCCCATTTTTAATCACGACTGAGATAGTAGCAACAAAATGCCCATGTTGTTTGTATATATTTATTATATATGATATGACGTGGGCTGTTGTCTACTATCAGTGTGAGGGGGAAGGGATAACCCTTTAGGTCTGAGAACGGCAACAGTTTCACGTTTTTTTTTATGCCTTTTTTCAAGCTATACTTTTTACAATAACGCATTAATATGTTAAACAATCATACAATTCAGTAAAAAGGGATAGTGAAGAGGGGACTCTGCAACTGTCCGGTTCGGGAGAATAGGGTAGTATCTATTGTATAGCGTTAATATATATTCAGATAAAACACTTGTATTATGATAAACTTGTTGACTAAAATACGTGATTATGTAAAACTTCTCCTCCCCGACGACCAGAAGCCAACCTTTTTGAGCAATGCACTCACAGATCACAAAGCGACGACATGGGAAGATGCCAGTGTCGTATCTTCATCTGTAAATATTCCGACGGCTAATGAGCAACCTCCGGAAGAGAATAAGGATAAAGAAAGTGATTTCATTATTGAAGCGTTTAAAAGCTTGTCACCCGAGTATTTATTGATCGTATCGGAAATGAGGAACTTACTTAATTCCGATCTTAAAAAGATAGTATTCCATGCATTGGCTACCAAGTTAAGCGTCGAAGAAGTTGCGGAACATTTAGGAATCACTCCCCAGGAAGTAAAACAGATATTTCAAAATGCAATCACGGATATAAGTCTCCAGTCAGGATTTGTCAGAGACCATATCAATAGCCGTATTCAAAAAGAGAGAGAAATCAATCAACTAAAATCAAGGATACAAACATTACAGACGTTATTGGATGAGAAGGAAATCAAACAACCTGCCCCAAAGAAAGCGCCTTCCAAAATCCCTTATACCAGACAAAAAGCGTTATTAAACAAGCCATTAACCAAATGTCTTAATTTGGAGAAGAGGACTATAAATACTTGTAAAGTATTCGATATATACACCTTGGAAGATTTATTGAAGTTCGCTTCAACCAATGGGCTTGCTGCTCTAAAAGAACATCGATACTTCGGGTGTATATCATTAAGCAGGCTGGAAAGTGAATTAATAAGAAAAGGGATCTTTGCCCCGAACGGTCATTGTGAACTATATAAAGAGATAACTAAGAAGTAAAACCTAATAATTTTTTCTGAAACTGTATAGCAGTTATAAGCCACCCGGCTCGTGAGAGTGGGATGGCTTTTTTAGAAAAATATTCCTTCATTCCTTCATATAGATTCTATCCATTTAACTATAAATAAATTTCCTTCATCTGTAAAACATTGATAAAATAGCAAAAAACATCACAGATGAAGGAATGAACAATTATTTCTCAAAAACTTTCATGGAGAGATAGATGATATAAAATAACTATTTCAAATAATCAACTCTCCAATCGGAGCCTTCGCATTTTAAGGGGACATCATTGCTTGTCAATGAAAAGTCCAAATCAGGATAGCGATTTTTCAAATAAGCCATATCGTTCAGGATCCAAAGGGCTTCAGCACCGGAACGGGCTTGCGACAAGGCTTTTTTCAATAATCCGGTGGGATTAATACGAGTTGTCGTTGCCAGGAAAACCGCAGCACGGCTTTGAACCAATACACTTGGATCTTTCAGCATTTCTTCTATCTGCCCGGATAGTCCGGATGCCTTGTCTCCCCACCAGACACAAGCAGTCAACGCCCAACAACGTTCTGCCTCATCAGTCGAAGCAAGGGCCTTTTCTACTTTTCCTTTCGCTTCCGAATACGTCAGCAACTGCAAATCTGCAACCCTCATCAAACGCTCGATACGCTTATGTGATTTCCGACCGTAACCGACCGGATTTTGTTTTCCCTCTTCCAGCCAGATACTTTCGGGCAACATACCGAGATCATTCTCTGCTATGAGATTACCGGCAAGCAAACGGCGCATCTTTTTCAAATCACCGGCATATAAGGGATCTGCCGCCAAATTGCATGTTTCATAAGGATCCACAGACAGGTCATACAGTTCTTCAGGGCCCTGTGGTTCAAAGAAACGTTTCTGAATATCAGTCAACTTATCTTCCTTGTACAACTGTTCCCATTCCCGGAAAGCCTTTTGCTTATAACGGTATGTGGCATAAAGCGACTTCGGATGATAAGGTTGGAAATTGCGCGAATACTTCCATTTTCCTTTTCGAACTGTCCGGTTAAAAGCATATAATTCATCAAAACGATCGCCATACCCATATACGATGTCCCGCCTATTCAGTTCCTTTTCAGAAATATCCACTCCCAGGAACGGTGTCCCATCCATTTGCTTCGGAACCTCAACACCTGCCAGATGGAGAAGGGTCGGACCAAAATCCATAAAGCTGACAAAACCATGCGCACGACTATTTACAGGCAACGGGATGCGGTCGCGCCACTTTTCCGGGATATAAACTACCAACGGGACCTGTAATCCGGTTTCTCCTGTATATCCTTTCGAACCGGGCAAACTTCCCCCATTATCACCGAAATAGAAAATAAACGTATTATCCAAAACTCCGTCTTCTTTCAACATCTCCATCAACGTACCCAACTCTTTATCAGCCTGACGGATCTTGTCATAAAAAGTCGCATAGGTATAACGGAACGTCCGGGTATCCGGATGAAAAGGTAGTAGCTTCACTTCCGAGGGATGATGCTCCGTCTGTTTTGTGTCTATCGTTTCATCGTCAAAATGCAGACAACTTTCATGGCTGGCAGCATTGGAACGCACAAAAAAGAAAGGTTGTTTTTTATCCGGGCGATTACGCCATTCCCCCATTTTCCCTTTTACCTGATCCCAGGCCTTCTTATCCGTAAAGCAATTATAGTCGGTCTTTGCTGCATTCGATGTATGATAACCGGCTTCCCGCAGATAGGATGGAAACATCTGCAAACCGTCAGGCATAGGTACTTGTTCCAGTTTGCGATGCCAACTGACTCCCAACCGGGGAGCATAACAGCCTGTTATCAAAGTGGAACGGGCTGCCGAACTGACCGGAGCATTACTATAAGCATTCTCAAAGACAATACCTTCCCTGGCCAGACGTTCCAGATTAGGAGCCTGAGCCCCTTTACCTTCATTGTAAAGTCCTACAAATTGCGGAGCAACGTCTTCAGTCATAAACCAGACAAAATTCGGACGTTCTTCCGCACAGACCCTATTGGCCAGCGGAGGAAGGGAGACTGCGATCCATATAATACATTTCTTATTCATCTCTTTCATTTTTTCTTCCAATTAAACCAACAGCTTTCCGAACGGGCTGCAGATACCAGTTTCCTTAACTCTTCGGCCTTTCCGGGGTGCAAATCGATCAGGTTATATTTTTCTCCGATATCTTCTTTTATAAAATACAGTTCTTCTACCAACCGATCCTGATCGTCCATATTCAAAAGGATCAGTTTCCATCCGTCCTTCAGGATAGCCTGCTTCCCTCCCTGTTCGTAAAATTCGTAATAAAGATAATCATGTTTACGTTGTGACGATTCGCGATCTTTCAAAACCGGAAGATAAGAAATGCCATCGATGCCATCAGGCGTCGGAACCTCTATCAAGTCACATACGGTAGGAAGAAAATCCCAAAACGTCGAGGTATGTTCAGTCACACGCGGCTTATCTATTACAGCAGGCCAGCTGACAATGAAAGGCACATGAATTCCTCCTTCATAAAGATCCCGCTTATATCCCCGGTAAGGTCCGTTACTGTTAAAATATTCAGGATCGTGCCCTCCGACACAATGCACCCCATTATCGGACGAAAAAATAACCAATGTATTTTCTTTTAATCCTAACTCATCCAGCAAGGCAAGGATTTGTCCCACATTATTATCAACTTCACTAACCATAGAAGCATAAGCGGCACGAGGTTTCATCTGAGTTTTAAAGCCCTTTCCCTTTTCACTTATAAATGGTTTTTCTTCAAACTGGCCATCATATTGGCTTAGGTCTGGGTAGTCAAGGTCTGCATGAGGTGGAGTGATCGCAAAGTAGGCAAAAAAGGGAGTCTCCTTATGCGTACGGATAAAGTCCAATCCTTTCTCCATTATAGCAAAGTGACTATACACTTTTCCTCCGAGCCAGACCTTCTCTTCATTCTCATACAAGTAATCAGGATAATAGCGATGGGCAGCCCCCTGGCTCAAATAACCGAAGAAATAATCAAATCCCTTATTTATAGGGCTTCCGGTAGTACCCGGGCCGCCTAATCCCCATTTTCCGACACACATCGTTGCATAGCCTTTCTCCTTAAAAAGCTCGGCAACGGTAGTTTCCGATTCCGGTAAATGCAAATCGAAAGAACCTTGTTCGCCCTGCACGCCTTTGTTTCCCCTTACATATGCATGTCCCGTATGCTTTCCTGTCATTAGGCAACACCGGGAAGGCGCACTGACAGTTGAACCGCTATAATGATTTTCAAACAACACTCCTTTTGCCGCCAGTGCATCAATATTGGGCGTTTTGATCCGTTGCTGTCCATAGCATCCCAAATCTCCTATTCCCATATCATCAGCTAATATAAAGACAACATTAGGCCGTGTATATTCCTTTTCCTGTGCATTACCCTGGGTTGCCCAAGCGACGATCAGTGGTAATACAAACATCTGTTTATCCATGATATTTACTTAATAATAGGTTAATAACTAATCATCGCTCCAGTCAACCTCCAGTCCGGTAGCAGCCGGCTCGAAATCCGTAGAGTTCACAAAACCCAGTTTAACTTTTTCTCCGGCCTTCATCCGATCCCAAACCATCCGCTCCGCACCTTGATATTCAAATGTATCAAAAACCGAACCATCCGCCACGATACGAGGGTCTTCCTGCAAACGCAGTTGTTCCAGTAGCTCTTTATGCATCTGATTTTTCAGTTCGGCAAGTTCTTCCTTGCCGGCCAGGTCCGTCATGCATTCGCGATCCGTACGGATATTATACAACTCTTCTTCTCCTCGTTTTCCGAAAGACAAATTCCAATAAATGTTATCAGGTTTCCGACGGCTTTGAATAACCTCTGTCTTGGTCGGACTTCCATCGACGTTCAGATATCCTGTTTCCGGATTACCGGCCGGCCATCGTCCTGTCTTAAAATTAATCAGATACAGATAATCGCCTCTCAAAAGACCACGGATCGGATATCCCTGGTCGTGAGGCCGTCCGACATCATGGCGTTCCTTTCCAATCAACACATAGTCGCGGTCCTTAACCACCGGATTATCCTTTAGAATATCTGTAAAACTACGTCCTGTTATCGACTCCATCCCCGATTCTTCCTGACTGATTCCGGCTAATTCGAGAAAAGTCGGAGCCAGATCAATTACACTGATTTTCTCATTGACTGTCCTTCCCGGATTTTTTAGACCATTCTTCCACATTACAGCCAAAGGTATATGGTTGGAATATTCATACTCCTGCCCTTTGCAACGAGGGAAAGGCATGCCGTGATCGGCTGTAACGACTATAATCGTATTATCCAGTTCCCCGGCTTCTTCCAAGGTTTGTATGATGGACTGTAAATGTCTGTCAAAATGCTCAATCTCCAAAGCATAATCCAACATATCAGTACGAACAACCTCGTTATCCGGCCAGAAGGACGGGACTGAATCAATCTGGCTGACCGACTTTCCTGCTCTGATAGAAGATGCATATTCATATCCCCGATGTGGCTCCAATGCACCATACCAGAAACAAAACGGCTTATCTTTGGGACGATTATTGAAAAAAGCCTTGAAGTTTTCTGCATAATCGATAGCCGAAATGCCATTCGTCGGTGCTTCCAGTTTGATATCACTCCATCTCTTCCCTGTCAAATCGCGGTTCTGTCCGGTACTGTCCTTGGCTACACCCGGTCCCCAGCCTTTCCCGGTAAACCCGACATAATAACCATGCTCAGCTAATGCTTCGGGATACGACTTGAATTTCGCCGGAAATTTCGGCCAATGGTTACAGGCCTCTTCCAGTTGCCAGGAATTACGGCCGGTTATGATGGCCGACCGAGAGGGGGCAGACTTCGCATTACATGTATAGGCCTGCATGAAAGTCAACCCCTCCCGTGCCACACGGTCGAATCCGGGAGTATTAACCCAGGGTATTCCGTATGCACTCATATGAGGAAAAGAGATATCATCTGCTATACAAAACAAGATATTCGGTTGTTTCTGCTTTACTTCATCAGAACAGCCGGCAAAAACAAGACCTAACGAAACCGATATTAATATGTTATTATAACCTGAATCAGATTTTATATTTTTCATGGCTTACAATTTTTATATTCCGGATTTAACACTGTTGGGACCGGCGCTTGTACCTGCCGCTTCCAATTCGACAATAGCTGATACAGCTCCTCCTTTTTCTCTCTATTTTGTTGTGCAAGATCTTTCTTTTCGGATATATCCGCACTGATATTATACAGTTCCAGATTTCCAGTTTCATAATTTTCAATTAACTTCCAATCGCCCTGCCGAACGACAGATACCGGACGGGTACGAAAATACGGCCCTGTCTGTTCCGTATCTTTAGCATTCCCCTCCAAATAAGCGGGAAAATGCCAGTAAAGCGGCCGTTCCTGATACTTATCCGTATTCTTTCCCGACAATAGAGGCAGTAGACTTTCTCCATCCAGTGTGAGATCTGTTCGCTTTATACCTATAATATCCAAAAAAGTAGGAAACAAATCTATTTGCGACACAGGAACATGAGCAATCTCTTTTGCTTCAAAGCGTCCTTTTTGATAAATAATCATAGGAATCCGGATACCCCCTTCATAAAAAGAACCCTTTCCCGCTCTTAACGGCCACTGACAAGAGACACGGTATAATCCGCCATTATCAGAAGTAAATACTATTAATGTATTATCTTCCAGGCCCTGCTTTCTTATCTCAGCCAATACTTTCCCTACATTGTAATCCATATTTTCAACCATCGCGGCATAAATCGGATTATCATGTCCCGGAGCTGTTTGCTTCTTTTTATACTTTGCAACCAAACTTGAATCTGCCTGCAAAGGCGTATGCACGGCAAATGTTGCCAGATACAAGAAGAACGGCCGATCTCTGTCTACCGTACGTAAATAGTCGACCGCTTCATCTCCCAGCCGATCCATCAGATATTCACCTTCAGGACCATCTTTCAGGTCTTTATTCGAATAAGGAGAAAAATGACTTTTTGTACCTCCGGCATGATTTCCTCCAATATTCAGGTCTATCCCATTTTCAGTAGGATCATCCGTCACATGCCATTTCCCAATATGGCAGGTTTGATATCCGGCTTCTTTTAATACTTGTGGAAGAATTTGGATACCCGGCTCCAATACCCGGCGATTGGGAATTGTAATGAGTTTTCTTTTACAGGCTTCTCCTCTATCGGGAGTCCCCACCGTATAAATGCCATGACGGGGAGTGTACATTCCCGTCAACATACATGCCCGACTTGGGGCACTATTGGAAGATCCGGAATAGGCCTCATTCATCCAGATACCTTTTTTTCTTAAATCGTCGATATGAGGAGTCTCATAGTATGTACTGCCATTTGAACTTATATCCGTCCACCCCAAGTCATCAATGTTAATCAGTACGATGTTGGGAGATTGCTGTGCCATCAATATTCCCGGAAAAATTAATCCGGCTGATAGTAATATTTTATTCTGGATTTTCATACTAAACATTTGTGTGAGAGAGGTCTCATCGTTATAATGATTAGATGTGACCTCTTCTCTTCTGATTATCTACAATAATAAATGAGTTCGATATATTAATTCCATCCCGGATTTTGAACCAAATTCGGATTTAATATGATATCATTAGACGGTATCATATATAAATAGTATTTATCCAACCATCCCTTTCCTTCTTTCAACGGATCATTAAACAAATAAATATACCCTTCCGGCGCACTCTGGTCAGGCAATCCTGTTTCCGAATTATAAATCTTGCCCGTTCCGATCTCTTCTCTTGTCGCCCACATGCCGTATTGAGGCCGATTAACAAAATAATCAGCTTTCTTCCAACGGCGCACATCATAGAAACCAAATCCTTCGCCCATTAATTCGATAATTCTTTCACGACGAATCTCCCACAATAGCGGTTCGACAGTCTTGTCTCGTTTCGGATCGAAGCTATCGTTAATTTCCGCTATTTTCATGTCGGCAACATTCGCTCTCGGGCGAAGTTTATTGATAGTCCGGTCAGCCACATCTTGCGTAAACCGGCCCAGTTCATACATGGCTTCCGCATAGTTCAATAACACTTCATCTATTTTGAAAATGGGCTTATCCGCTACATTGGCAGCAAACTTATTACTATTCTCATCCCAAACACAATAATTTCTATACACATAATATCCGCCACGACAGGTCAGGATTTGCTGTTTGGATTTAGTCGTTATATTCGGAACTTTTAAAACGATCCGGCCACTCCACTGAAGCAAAGGCAAAATCTTATGTTTCCCTTGTTCACCCGGATTCGCAATGACAAAATTCGGTCCCAGCATATCGATATATTCCCTATATGCCGGATTACTATGATAATCCCAACTCGCTTCACTCGATGTTGCAGCCAATTCATAAGGAGGAGCCACCGTTTCCAATAAACGATGATCACGATGCCGGAATACCGAATAGATCGATTTATCCTTTTTCCCCCACTCGTAAACAGCACTGCCCGAAATCGGCTTTCCATCCTGGCAAAGATACATATCGACAGTCAGCTGAGGCATCTCAACTCCATGATACTGATTTCGTTCCAAATGCGAATAGCGGTTGGTGATTATTTCAGCAATATATTCTTTATAAAAAATAATACCCGGAATCACGGATAAATCAGGAGAAGTCCATTCCTCTCCCCAGTCAGAATGTAAAGTCGGGTAGACTTTCATTAATTCTTCCGAAACACGAACACATTCCTGCAAATATTCAGTTTCATCTCCCAGCCCATGATACTTGCGCCACGTTCCTTCAAACAAGGTAAATCTTGAAATCAGAGCACGTATACAATGTCTATTTATCGTATTCGCTCCGTCTCCACCCTCTTTGATATGAGTCTCTGCATATTGAAGATTTTCCAACACCTTATCTGCCACCTCTTTTCGGGGTGTTCTGGCTGCATAAAGCGCTTCGTCGTCATCCGTAAGAACATGTTCCAACCAAGGCACATCTCCAAAGCGCGCGATTAGTTCCATGTAATAATATGAACGGAAAAAATACCCCACCGAACGCCAATGTTCTTTGTCTGCCTCACTCAACGATGAACTTTCAATATTTTCAAGCATTACATTTACTTTGCGGATATAACTAAAATCCCATCCGTTTCCGGTTGTCGAGTTGACAATCGTTTGAAAAGCATAAGGATTATAAGAGCTTACGCCTTTGTTACTCAAATACCCGGCATACTGATCGCTCTCATACAATCCCTCTGAAGCACTATCTCCCAATCGTTTTAGAATATTATCATTTTCAAAAACATCATACAAAGACCATGCATACGTTTTGAAATTATCATAGGTTTCAAACGAGGTCTCCTCAGTCAAATCTTCAACCGGTAGCCTATCCAGAAAGCTATCGTTACATGAACTGAGTACCAACATGGCGATTATCAATTTTATAATTATATTCTTCATAATCTATTCATTTAAAGATTTAAATTAAACCCTAACGATATTGTACGATAAAAAGGATATCCCCAGCTTAAACGCTCCGGATCAAACCCCATCGGCAAAGAGGAGAAAGTATGCAGATTTTCTACACTGACATAAAACTTTACACCATTCAACCGGATCTTTTCTGTCAGTGTCTTAGGTAAGGTATAACCCAATGTTACATTTTTTATACGCAAATAAGAAGCATCCAACATATATTTCGTTTGGACTCTACTGTTGTAACTGTAGTTTTCATATTCATCATAAATACGTGGCAGCCAAGCTTCCGGATTCAGAGCCGTATAATTTCCATTCGCCGCATCGACCGGTTTCCAGTAATCCAATTGTCCCTCATACAAACCTCCAAATTCGCTTCCTCCGAACGGAAATACTGCCGAAGCTGAATAATAATCCCGCTTTCCGACTCCCTGCAACAGAACATCCAGTGTCAAAGTCTTCCAGCTAACTCCTAAATTTATGCCGTAATGAAAACGAGGCTGGGTATTACCGATAACCTGTATATCACCCGGATTCTCCAATGTATTGTCACCTAAATCGATCTGATTGACACTGTTTTTGTCATCATGCAGATTCTTATACTTTATATCTCCGGGTTGCACATTGACTCCCTGAACGGAAACAACTCCTTCCTTTAATTTCCAGGTATGTATATCTTCAAAATCATCTATCGTATAGAATCCGTCCGTTACATATCCCCAAAGTTCCCCGATCTCCCGACCGATATAATTCGTATGCTTGCTGTCATCCGTATTCATCGGACTCCCCAACAAATAATTTGCATTATCGAACTTTGTTATTTTTGTTTTGGAATCATAAATATTAAATCCGACATTATATCCCCAATCGCCGATTTTATCTCTCCATCCAACAGTTATCTCCCAACCTTTTGTCCGCAGATCCGCAACATTTTGCTGCGGAGCATCTGCACCTAACACAGATGGTAATTCCATTCCCGGAGCTAACATATCTTTCGTATCCCGGATATACCAGTCCGCAGTCAAATTCAAACGATTATTGAACACCGACAAGTCCAAACCCACATCCGTCGTTTCGACCGTTTCCCAAGTAAAGTGACTGCTGACCAATGCTGGAACCTCCAATGTAGTAGGCTGTTTCCCTTCATAAATCCAAGAGCCTAAATAAGCCCCCATTGTCGGGACAAAAGCATAGTTGCTGATGGACTGATTGCCGATCTGTCCCCAGGAGACTCTGAATTTCAGTTCACTCAACCATGTATCATAATCAGCAATGAAATTTTCTTTTGCCAGATTCCATCCCAAAGAGAAAGAGGGGAAAAAGCCGAAACGATTATCTTTCGGGAATCTTGACGAACCGTCATAACGGCCATTCGCCTCAAACAAATACCGTCCTTTGTAATCATAATTAAAGCGATAAAATGCTCCCCGAACAGCATATTCGCTGTAATCGTCTATGATTGTCCTCTCGCCTGTAGCACTACTAAAAGATGGATATTCCTCATTTATCATGCCTAAACGTTCAACCTTCAGTTGCTCTTTACGGCTCGACTCTTGATTATATCCGACCATCAATTTAAAATTATGATCTTCGCCGATGTTGAGCTGATAAGTTCCAAACAGATTTATGGCATTATAGTTAATCGTATATTTAGTATTTTCATATCTCGATGTTGCATAAAGCGGGACATTGCCTAATTGCATTGATGTTTGATTGTAAGGTTTGTCATAAACCTTTTGGTCATATATCGTTTTATCATACGTATATTCGAAAACGACATCCAAGCCTTTAACCGGCTTAAAGGTTGTTTTCGAAAAAATACGTGGATTCTCTATGTTCTTTATATCAGGAGTAGCATTCAACAAACTATTTCTGGGAGTCCCGACTGGAAGCATAGTACCATCTGCTGCGGCCATCTCCCCTTCCGGTGTCAAAGGCATATCGCCAGTTCCATAAATACCTTTTCCGTGTGGCACGGATTTTTTAGAGCGGGCATACCGCACATCCATCTCTTGCGTTAACCAACTGGTCACATCCAAAGAGACATAAGATGCTGCTGTTATACGTTTATAACGGTCCAAATCCGTAATTAAAACACCTTTTTCATCATTATATCCCAAAGACAGACGATAACTTGCTTTATCTGTACCACCCGATGCCGATACATTATGATTTTGTAGAAATCCAAAATTATCCAATATATTTCTCGTCAAATCCTTTTCATTCAAATAATATCGTGTTCCTGCCGCATTATCTTCCGTCGGAATATAAATACCATCTCCTATTACATTGAATTTGCCCGGGTCGTTTTGATACTCTGACAAATATTGCATCCATTTATCCAGATTTTGTCCATAAACAAAATGCCCCGACAGCCAATCAGTATCTTTATACACCCGTAAAAACTCCATAGCAGAAACAGGTTCCAACAGATTCACAGACTTTTGGAAGCCGAAATTATTATTATAATTTAATTGGAAACGATCTTTCTTTTTAGCCTTCTTCGTTGTCACCAATATAACTCCAAATGCCGCCCGTGCTCCATAAATGGCAGATGAAGCCACATCCTTCAATACGGAAACGGATTGTATATCTTCTGGATTCAGCATGTCGATATCACCAGGAACATTATCAATCAATACTAACGGACTACCACCGTTGATAGATGTCGTTCCACGGATATTAAAACTTTTACTTTCGCCCGGAGTAGACCCTCCTGATATATAGAGTCCCGGCATGGCCCCTTGTAATGCTCCCATCGCACTAACGACCGGACGATTCCCCAATACATCTTCCATCTTTATCTGAGAAACTGCACCTGTCAGATTTTCCTTTTTCTGAGACCCAAAACCAACAACAATCACCTCATTCAACAATTCGCTATTTTCTTTCATGATAATGGTTATCGAGTTCTTATTGCTAACCGATATTTCAATTGACACATATCCGATATAAGAAAATGTCAATGTTGCGTTAGGTGAAACAGATAAGATAAATTTCCCGTCGACATCGGTAATGACTCCATTCGTTGTTCCTTTCTCCAGTACATTAACTCCGAGAATGGGTTCTCCACGTTCATCTGTTACTTTTCCTATAATTTCTCGTTTCGTCTGCTGAATACCCGGATGGGAAGGTTCTTTCGACTCCTTTGGTATCAGCAAAATATTCTTATTCTCAATAACAAAGGTACTATTTGTCAATATCCTGTTTAAAAGACTTTCAATGGTTTCATTCTTTACTTGTACATCTATGATACGCTCCAGGTTTATTATTTCATCATTATAAAAGAATGTGAATTCAGTCTTCGACTCTATTTCTTTAAACACCTCTTTTAACGAGGACTGTTTCAGATCCAGACTAATCCGGGTGTGCTGAGCATAAGTAGTGGCCGCACTCTGGAATACGAATAAGATTAACATAAAACACGTATGTTTCATAATACGGATATTTTTTTCTGTTAAGAAAAGGCATAACACACTTTTCCCATTTGATTTATTCATAACTTTGTATGGATTTTAAATTTTAAAATAATCATTACTCTGGGGAGAGAAATGTTTGTTAATTTAAGATCTTGTGATAGGTGAGTGTTAGCGCATTCGCCTATCTTTTTTACTTTCTGTGTCTTTCTACATATTGCATTACAATTAAAGGTTAATACTTTGTTTTCAACTCACTCTTTTTATTCTTTCGAAGACAAATACAATACATTGTCTTTCCATTTATAGGCTATCGGAGCTGTCAACGACATATATTTGAGTATCTCATCCAGCGACTCCCTACGGACAGTAAACGACATATGTGTATTTTGAACTAATTCAGGAGAAGCTACGATTCTGATGCCATACCACTTCTCCAAATTAATAATAACGTGAGCAAGGTTCGTTTTATCAAATACCAATTTTGAATGAATCCAGTTGGTATAATCAGCAGTGTCTACCATACTCAGATCAGTTTTTGCCGTATTTTTATTGTATGCAATCATCTGGCCGGGAACCAATATACGGGATTCAGGGAAATAATTGCCTTCTATTTTTACACTACCATTAACCAATACCGTTTCCACCGTTGGCTTATCAGGATAGTTTTGAACCAGAAAACAAGTACCCAACACTTCAATGTCCATTCCTCCCGTTTGCACAACAAAAGGATTACTTGTATCCTTTTTTACTTCAAACAAGGCTTCTCCTTTTAATCGTACCATCCGCTTTTTACCTGTAAAGGTATCAGGGTATTCCAATACACTATTCGCATTCAGCCACACGGTAGATCCGTCCGGTAAAACATATTGTCCCTTATTATTATCTCCGGTTAACAATTTATTCATCGTTATTACAGTCTCCTCTTCATTTCCTTTCAGGTAATAACCCACATAACCTGCAGAGAACAACAAAAGGATAGCAGCAGCCACCCGCATAACATGAAAACTGAAAAGACGAACAGACACAGTTCGTTTAGAGGCTAGAGAAGTACGTTCATTCAGACGGGCTAATGCAGCTTCCATATCTTTATTGTCTGTCAATAAAGCGTTGCTGTATAACCACAGATCATACATTTCTTTAAATTTATTGCGGTTTTCCTCTTTATCCTCCAACCATACTAAAAGGATTTCCTTCTCCTCCTTTGTAGCCGAATTGTTCAGATACTTACCAATAGTTTCATCTATATCCATACTCTCTTTTTCTGTTGTCTTTAAAGTAGAACAAATGAAACAGAAAAGACCCTACCTCTGTAATGAAATAAAATTGATTCGGATTCTATAGAAAAAAAGGAAGTAAAAGAATTCCTGTACTATCTTTCAGATTCGAGCGCAATATGAACAAGGCTTTGGTTATATGTTTTTCTACTGTTTTCAATGATATATCCAGGCGTTCGGCTATTTCGCGGTTCTTCAGTTCATATTTCCGGCTAAGTATGAAAACTTTTTTACATTGATCGGGCAGACCGTCGATTATTGTATTGATTGCTGTCTGCAACTCTTTATACATCAAATCGCTTTCCTGATCCAGCAACTGGGATTGTATATACATTTTCTGTATTTTACCTTCGGTAGATTGTTCAAACGATTCCTGCTCTGTATATTCCTTACTGTTCAAACAATTGAGTGATTTTGTATATACCGAACGGAAAAGATATGACTTTATGGCATCCTGCATAATCAATTGTTCCTGCTTTTTCCACAATTCATAATAAGCATCTTGCACAATATCCTCTGCCATATCTTTATCTCCCAATAAACGATAGGCATACGCTCTCAAGACTTTATAGTATTTCCTGAATAGTTCTTCTACGATTCTTTTATTAGAATTTATATCTCCATTCTCCATCAGACAAAATATACTGATTCGCGCAAATATAAGCAAATATTTTAGGATCCCGTAGATTCAAGTTACAATAAAGTCGTTCTCCTGTCAACTCGGGGTAAGCCCGGGTTGACACCGGTATCGTGAGCAATTTACCGATCGTCGTCGAAAAACTATCGAGCAACCGGCAGTAAACGGCCCGGTTATCGCCGTTCACCTCACTGATATATTTGCTGTATGCAATTTCACGTGCAAAAGCAGAAGGATACTAACTAACCGCGGCAGCTGCCGGATAAGCCGTGACGATAAGCCGGGCTTAATCGAAAAAGCTACTCTGTGTATTACACTGTAAAAGTACGGCAGGCCGGAAAGGCCCTGTCCGCCATTGTCGGCGGTTGTCACTGTCTGTCGGTATTTGTCGGTATTTGTCGGTATTTGTCAGGTATCTTTGGTTGAAGGTAATGCAATTATGCTACTTTAAAAGTGCAGTTTTATAGCAAAACTGCTGGTTTCATCCGGCAATTTTAATATCTTTGCCTGTAAGAAACCAATTCAATCAGACAATGGAACAGCTTATAGAACTTTTTAGAAGATTGCTCAGGCTCACCGACACATCTTATGTCAGATACCTGCACGACCGGATAGACTAGTCTTCCCGGATGCTGGGAATAGTAGACCCCAGAGGCGTAGGCAAAACCACCATGCTATTGCAGCATATCAAACTGTACCACCATGTGGAGGATACGCTTTTTATCAATGCCGATGATATTTATTTCGCAGAACACCGCCTGTTTGACCTTGCGTCAGACTTCTACAAAAACGGCGGGAAACACCTATTCATCGATGAAGTACATAAATATCAGGACTGGTCGAAGGAGCTGAAAATGATTTATGACTATTATCCCGATTTCCAAGTTATCTTTACCGGTTCCTCCATCCTGGACATCTATAAAGGTAATGCGGATTTGAGCCGCTGGGCACTCAGTTACTTCCTCCCAGGACTCTCTTTCCGCGAATATCTTATATTAGCAAAAGATATCCGGCTATCGGCCTATTCCCTGCAAGAGATATTGGAACATAAAGTAGAACTGCCGGGTACAGAACGCCCGTTGGCTCTGTTCAAGGAATACCTGACGAAGGGATATTACCCATTTCGCCGTCGTATCGCCCGACAGGTTATCGACTTCCAATAGAACAAGACCGTTGTAAGCCTTCATCTCCAAAGTCTCATTTTTCTTTTTCAATTCTGCACCGAAAACGATCCGAGGAAGTTTGGCAGCTGCCGGACAAGCATACGACAATTGACAAACAAAACAGAGTAAGGCACTTCGGAATTACGGAATACATAGTTTTACCTTAAACAAATACTGATATGTGTGCAAGATATCGAATGGTTCGCAATCCGAACCCCACGGGAGACAAGAAAAAACAGGCGTTACATCCGCGTGTAGTACCTTACGGGACAATCCATACCAATGATCTGATAAAGGAAGCGGAAGGCCGTTCCGGAATTTCGGGAGCCGATATCAAAAGGGCTTTGCAAGTCATTGCCGATATGATGGCTTTCCGATTGGATGAAGGATATAATGTAGAATTGGACGGTATCGGCTTTTTCAGCGTTTCACTAGCTTCGCGTCCGGTAATGGATAAAAAAGAAATCCGCAGCGAGTCGATCCATTTCCGCAATGTGAATTTCCGGTGCGGAAAATACCTGAAAAGCAAGCTAAAGTCAATGCACCTGGAACGTATACCGGAAGGAAAAGGCGTTCTGCCTTCTTTCGAAGAACGTGTGCGCAGGCTGACAGAATACTTGAACACACATCATTATATCACTTGCAGCGACTACCGGGAGCTGACGGGTTGCTCCAAATACCGTGCATTGGAAGATCTAAAAAAACTGATAGATGAAGGAAAATTGGAGAAAGGCGGGTATAAGAGCACAAGGGTTTATTCATTTCCTTCAGCTGTAAACAAATGATTACAAAGACGATAATACACACAGATGAAGGAATGAAGGATTATTATTATAAAACTTTTGTTATAACTTTTACCATATACAATAATATACAAACAAGCAGGACTATAATGCTATCTTCGATAACACAATAGTCCTGTTTGCCTGAAACTGTAATTTCACCCTATTCTCTTTTCTCAAAAACAAACCATTCCAGATTCATTAAATTAACCTCCTTCATTTCCGGTTCAACCGATTTAAAGACCAGTACCAAGGCATGTTTTCCTGTAACCGGTTTAATTTTTGTTTCATGTATAGCATAAGCCACCTGGCCATTCATCGGGGCAATATCGCATACTCCGAGTAACTCGCCTTGCGGACTATCCAGACGAATCTCTATTTTTGCAGCCCTGTTTTCATTCCATGTCTTACAAACAAAATGGCTGACATCCGTATCGGTAAAATCATAATATTTCCAATAAGCATGATCGCCGTCACGAATGGCAGACAAATACTCCACAGGGATATCATTCTCCGGTCTACGTACCGAAACCATCACATTTCCCGACATCAGACAAGCTCTCGCCGCATCCATCCGATAAAAAGGAGAGATAGGACCGCCGATTCCCTGCGTGGTCATTTCCACTTCCGGAATCGTGCCGTCCGGATTAAAAATGATAGGCTCCAGGCAGGCTTTCCGCATGGTTCCAGTTGCAGTCGCATGGGTAGGGCGGTGATAAGCAATATACCATTGTCCGTTTATTTCGGTTATACAACCATGGTTATTCACCAGATTCCTGTCGCTTCCCCAATTATCGACAATAACCCCTCTATACGTATAAGGACCTAACGGAGATGTCGCTGTCGCATAATCCAAAGTCGCACAGTTGGATTTGCCATGCCGGGAATGGCTTCCATATACCAAATAATAGATGCCGTTCCTTTTCCGGACAGAACTGCCTTCATTGAAAAAATGCGTATTGTATGTCAGCAGACTGTCATGGACAGCCCCTTCTATAGAGAGCATATCTTTACTCAATTTTGCTCCCCTGGCATGCCATTGTCCCCAGAACAGATAGCCCTGCCCGTCATCGTCGATGAATACAGACGGGTCGATACCACTTATCCCTTCTATTTTTTTCCCATCTCTGAACGGACCGTAAGGAGAAGAAGAGACTGCAACGCCTTCATCATCTCCACCTCCGGCCAGGCAATAGTAGAGATAGTATTTTCCATCCTTATAAATACAATCCGGAGCATATAAAAGCCTGTCTGTATAATCGACTTGCTTCCCTAAACCTTCAGTGGCAAAAGAAAATTGTTCCACATGCCAATTCACAAGGTCAGAAGAAGAAAGTACATGATAAGAGTGCGAGCACCAGTCATTACCAGGTTCATCACGCGACCCATAGACATAAATACGCCCGTCAGGCATCTGCCTCACTTCCGGATCAGCAATATATACTCCCGGAGGTGCTATCGGATTAAGCATCCTATGGGTCGATACAGGAACGGCATTTTCACCATTCCCGTCCAATACCTTCTTTTCACGGGCTTGACATCCGGCCAGTAGCCCTGACATGAGCAGGGTTACGGCCAAAGAATAATAGTTCATATAAAAATTGAAACTTATAAGTTTATAATTAGTTCCATCCCGGATTTTGAGTTAACGTTCCATTAGATAGATCAATATCTTTAGACGGTACCGGGAAGAGGTAATGCTTAGCAGGATCAAAGTTACGCTTTTCCACATAACGACGCGGCGCACCATCGACGGTTACTGTTCTATCAGTAGCACCTACACCGTCCAGACGCATGAATGCACCGTAAAGTTCACCATTCATTCCTTCACCAGAGACAGCCGTTGTTTTTTCAGCCACCTTCCAGCGCCGTATATCGAAGAAACGTAAACCTTCATTGGCCAATTCAACGCGACGTTCGTTACGCACCAATGTCCGCAGCGCATCTTCCGATGTATAATTGGCTTCCAACACACGTCCTCCGCCACAACGATCGCGTAATTGATTGATAAGGGCAAAAATCTCAGATGAAGCAGCAACACCTTTCGTTTCGAGTAATGCTTCGGCATGCATCAACAGAACATCAGCATAGCGGAAGTAAATAACATCTACACCACCATCCAATATTTGTACCATGGCATGATCACTCCAATCGCAATATTTCTTCCACACATATCCGGTTGGCGAAGGCTCTTTTGCGTCGTAACGTTGTCCCGGAATACTTTCTTCAGATTCCGGATCATAGAGCACCCATGTCATCGTTTTTGATTCACGGATAGTAGAAGTCGGATAGATAATAGATTGTGCCAAACGAGGATCTCTGTCTTTATAAGGGTCTTTTGGATTATAAGTGGAACCATTTTCATGTATCAACCGCCCATCGGCCATAGGATAAGCATCGACCAGACTTCCAGTGGGTGTAAGCGCACGAAATGCATCTCCTCCTGACATTTCTTTTAAAAAGAATGCTTGATTCAAGCTATTACCTGTCGAGATACTTCCAGTTGTATGAGCATGTTCACGTGCCAGGATTATCTCATTCGAATCTTCGGCATTTCCATTGAACAGGTCGGCATAAGGTGTCTCGCCAGCAGTGTTGAGTGAATATTTACCTATCAATTCCGATGTAACCGTCAACAAGTTACTGAAATCATTATCCCATAAATAAGCACGTGCTTTCAAAGCCTTACATGCACCTGCCGTAACACGTCCTTTTTCAAACGTTTTACCATCCAGTTCCTTTATGGCCTGATCGAGCTGATTGTGAGCAAAGGCCAACACTTCGGCCTTAGGTGTTCTGACCTGATTCTTAGCCTCTTCTTCATTCAAGACTTTCTCTACTAATGGTACATCCCCGTATAGGGCTACTAAACGGATATAGCTATAAGCCAGGAAAAAGCGGATTTGTCCGGTGAGAGCCTCTCTTTCAGTGGCATCCAACTCTGTACACTTCTCTACATTTTCCAGGAACTGCCAAGCCATACGAATATTTGTATAGGCATATGCCCAATTATTATTTATAACAGAGGTCGTTGTAAGATATGATCCGTTACCTATCAGTTTGAGATCAGTATACCATCCTTCCCATACCATATAAGTATTATCGGACATCGCTTCATCAAAACAGGGGTGCATTTCGTATTCCAGTGGAAAAGAACGGGAATATACGTCTGCCACAAATGCACGGAGATTACCAGGCGTTTGCCAAAAAGTTTCCTGCGGTAATTTATCTTCTGGTAATGCATCCAACATATCGTCGCAAGAACATAACGTGCATCCTAATAAAATGGCTATTGATAAAAATTTATTTTTCATGATAATTGCTGTTTTTAAAATGTAACACTAGCACCGACACTATATACTCTCACATTCGGGAAAGAAGTAGTATTCAATCCGTTCTCTGGATCAAAGACTCTATATTTCGTCAACGTAAACAAATTAGATCCCGAGAAATATACTCTAACTCTCTCCACCGGAATCTTCTCGCCGAACTTAAATGTATAACCTACCTGCAAGTTTTTCAAACGCAGATAAGAAGCATCTTGTACCCAATGCGACATATTAGCATAATTGAGGCGGTTAGCCATTGTCATACGTGGATAATATTTACCGGTAGTGGGATTAGACGGATCGAAAGAATCATAATAATGTTCTTCCATAGCCGTCTGAGAACCTAATGGCTCGATGATGTCGCGTCCCAGGAAACCATCGACTTTGCCTACTCCTTGAAACATGGCAGAGAAGTCAAAAGCCTTATAATTGAATCCCAGGTTTAAACTGAAAGTATAACGAGGTATCTGGTTACCGATAATCGTCTTGTCGGCTTCCGTTATTTTTCCGTCTTTATCCAAATCCTCAATAATGATATCTCCCATCGAGAAATCAGAATTATATGTCGACATAACCTCTTTATATTGCTCATACTTTTCCTGTGTATCGGCAAGTCCCAGTGTTTTCCAACCGAACAGAGCATCGATCGGTTCACCTTCAATACGGGTGGTCAGGCTGGATGTCGGCGACTTGTAACCATTCATATCCAGAATTTTATTCCTGACATCAGACAACATGAAATTGACATTATAACTGAAGTCTTCGTTTATTTGATCCTGCCAGTTGATAGTTAACTCCCATCCCCTATTTCTTACTTTTCCTGCATTCGAAATTGGCGGCGTAATTCCCAACAGGCTGGGCGCTTCGAGACTCAACAAAATATCATCCGTATCCCGGTTATACCAATCGAAAGTAAAGCCTAACCGGTTATCAAGCACATTGACATCGAGACCGAAATTAAGGTTTGTACTGGTCTCCCATGTGATAATATTATTCCCCATGACACTTTCAGACATCAATGTTTGAACCGTTCCGTCAAACATATAAAAACGGGTACTTCCCGGAACCACATTGTAAGTAGACATACTCAGATACCTGTCAATACTCTGGTTACCCAACTTACCCCACGATGCACGTAACTTAAGGTTCTGCACAGCATTTTTAAGCGGATTGAAAAATGATTCCTCCGAGATTCTCCAGGCTGCAGAAAAAGAAGGGAACGTACCCCAACGGTGGCCGCGTGCAAACTTAGAAGAACCGTCACGACGGATATTGGCTTCAAACAGATAGCGGTCTTTGTAAGAATAGTTTACCCTACCGAATACAGAGACTAACGCATCATACGTTTTATTCCCGCTCGCTGTAGCCGTAGAAGCATCACCCGGATCGATCACTTCGAAATCATCGGTTGGGAAATCTTTTCGTGAAGCCACAGTTGTATTATACCTGAACTGTTCGCGTGATGCTCCCAATAACAAATTAATATCATGATCTCCAAAACTTTTTACATAATTAGCCGTTGCACTCAATGTCAGATTCCTGTTCCGATACCAGGTATCAGTTTTGGTATTACGTGCCACAAAAATATTCTCTCCTTGTCCGGCCGGCTCAAAAGCATCATAAATAACTTTCTTTTCAAACTTATCAACATAAGATGTTTTACTTTCATATCCCAATACGCCTTTCAAGAAGAATGAATTATCGAACAATTTGATTTCCGGAGAAAATAACAATGATAATTTATCCGTTTCATATCGTTGATAACCATAATCGTCAGTCGTCATTCGTACCGGATTTTTAGGTGTAGAATGAAACGACCAGGTTCCGTCTGAATATTGAACCGGCATATTCGGATAAGCACGAGGTGCATAATAATAAGCATAACCAAGACCAGGGCTTTCTTTGCTGACATCATTAATATAAGCAATATTAGACTGAAGAGTCAGCCAATCAGCTAAATTAGCCGTCGTATTCAAGCGCGTATTATACCGTTCATAAGAAGATTTGATAATACCATCCTGTTTTGCATAACCAACTGTACCAACATATTGTAAACGGTCGTTTCCTCCCGAAACAGACAGATCATGAGTATGTTGTAAAGCTGTTTGCAACAATTCATCATACCAGTCAGTGTTAGCTTCATTATGGTCAATATTCCCCGTACCGTCTTTCATACGATCAATCATATCCTGTGGGAATGTTAAAGTAGTTCCGTCAGGTAATGCCTTTCCATCGGCTAACATAGCACGATTATACAACTCTGCATATTGCCAGCCTGTAGCTGATTTAGGTTGGCGCGTAGCCTGTTGCCAACCGACATTGCCATTATAATTTACTTGTATCTTACCGACCTTACCTTTTTTAGTAGTAATCAATATGACTCCATTGGCAGCACGTGAACCGTAAATGGCAGCCGAAGCTGCATCTTTTAATACCGATATGCTCTCAATATCATTAGGTAAAACATCCGCAATACTCATCGACATACCGTCTACCAATACCAGAGGACCTGAATTTTTCCATGTACCCACTCCACGTACCGTGATAGTAGGATTACTTGACCCCGGTTGTCCCGACGACTTCACGACAGTCAAACCCGGAGCCAAACCAGACAAAGCATCTTTCATCGTAACGATCGGTTGACGTTCTAATTCCTCACTTTTAATAGAAGATACCGAACCTGTCAGATTTACTTTTTTCTGTACGCCATATCCCACGACAACGACTTCTTCCAACGCTTGAGAGTCTTCCTTCAACACAACATCCAAGTGGTTCCGGCCTCCCAAACGAAGCTCCTGAGAGACATAACCGATATAAGAAACCTGGATTAGAGCATTTTCCGGAACTTCCAGCACAAAATCACCATCGAGACCGGTGATTGTTCCTAAAGTTGTACCTTTCACAGACACATTTGCTCCGATAACCGGCTCTCCATTTTGATCTTTGACAACACCCTTAATTTTTCTCTCTTCTTTAGCCTGTTGAACATCCGGCTTCTCTGTCGACAGAATAATCTTTCTATCCACCACCGAATAACGAACATTCGTACCGGCAAACACAGTTTCCAATACTTTAAATATATCGCTTTTCTTAGCCACGACAGAGACCCTCCGATCCAGGTCGACATGTTTGATATTGAAGAAGAAAGAGAAATCAGACTGTTCCTCGATCTCATCCAATACCTCCTTTACCGTTTGGTTCCGCATCTCCAGACTTACAGTAGCTTTCTGAGCATAGCTACCTGTTGCTTGCGCCAAACCAATAGAACATATTAGTAAGAAGACTGATAACTTCATAACTCTTGGTATTTTATTTAAGATAAACCGCAGAAACTCTGCTACCCAAAACTGTTGGGTATTAAAATGTTTTTGCATAACTTTGTACTGATCTAATTAATAAAAAATGGTTTACTATGCTTGTCTCCAAACAAGCGTTTTAAATGAATTCTTTCCATCCGGTGAAATACTCCAATATTTCTCCGGATGTTTTTCTTTAAGGTGATCTGCTTTTCATGATTTTTTCAATTAGGTTAATAAATTTCTATTCTCGTTCTCTCATTAGTCGTATTCCGGGTATCCAGATAACGCCATTTTATATTCGATGATATTTTAAATATTTCCAATATTCGTTCTAACCGTTGATTGGTAAACGAGCCGTTGAACGCTTCCGTGCGAAGACGCTCGTTGGATAAAACGAAGGTTACATTAAACCGCTTTTCCAACATCCGCAAGGCTTCGGGCAGAGGGGTTGCCTGGAACACGATCTTTCCGTCTTTCCAGGCGGTTTCTGTTTCACAGCTTGTTTGGAGCAGTCTTACCTGCGAAGAAGTCGTGTTATACATCAGTTTCTGCCCGGGTTTCATTACTACCGCTGTGGGCTGCTGATCTTTCAGATAAGCAAAGCGAACTTTTCCTTCTACCAGGGTGGTGGATATAAATGAATCCTTCTCGAAAGCTTCTACATTAAAGGATGTTCCCAATACCTCAATCTGCGTATGGGCGGGGGTTGAAACAATGAAACGGTGTTCAGGATCTTTCTGAATTTCGAAAAATGCTTCCCCTTTCAACTGTACATCTCTCTTGCCCTGACTAAAAAATGAAGGATAGGTCAAAGAGGATTCCGAATTAAGGTAGACTTTCGATCCGTCGGGAAGATCGACTGTCGTGGTCATTCCCGGATTTGTTTTCACCTCGATCATACGGGCTATTTCAGTACGGGGGGTAAAATGCTCGATCCCCCAAGTGATAAGAAGAGGAACGAAAAGAATAGCTGCCACCCGTTGTACCCAGGTGAACCAGCTCACTCGTACGCGTTCCTTACTCATCTTACGACTCACGGAGGCTAAAGCCTTTTCCGTATTCACCACCGATTCCATCCGGGTCGTACCCATCACTTGGTCTATCGCGTATATTTGTTTGACAATCCGATAATTTTCTTCCGATTGCTGCATCCACACCTCCACCAAAAGGCATTCCTCCACCGTTGCTTCACCGCTGCAATACCGGGGAAGAATTTCTTCTATCTTATCTATATTAAATGTTTCCATCCGCTTTTTTATGCTCATTTATATATTAGACAAGGGAACTCCGACAGATTACTAAACGAGGAGTCACTTTTTTCTATAATTTTTTTTATTCAACAAAAAAACTAACTTTGCCACCAAGGAGAACCATAGAATGCAAAATACGTTACAACCTACTGAGGATACACTTTTACTATCAGCCATGCAACGCGGAGATAAGAAGGCTTACGGTACCTTGTTCAGAAGATACTATCCTATGTTATGTTCGTATGCCAGCCGGTTCGTCAGTCTGGAAGATGCCGAAGAGATCGTGCAGGATGTTATGTTATGGTTATGGGAAAACAGGGAGATACAAACGTTTAATACCTCTTTCAGCCAATATCTGTACAAAGCGGTCTACCACAGAAGCATCAACCAGCTCACTCGCCAACAGTCGCAACTGCGGGCGGAAACGCGCTATTATGAGTATATGCTGGAAATGCTGCAAGACAGCGATTTCTCACAGACGGAAGATTTGAAGAAACATATCAGCCAGGCCATACAAGCCTTACCCGCCAGCTACCGGGAGGCTTTTGTCATGCATCGCTTCGAAAATAAAAGTTACAAGGAGATTGCCGATATCTTACAAGTATCGCCCCAAACAGTGAATTACAGAATCCAACAAGCCTTGAAACAGCTACGGGTTACTTTAAAAGATTACCTGCCGTTAATCTTATTGTTGTTTCCCAAAAACCTGCTCTCGTAAAGGCTTATTGAAATTCTATATGCTTTTTAAAACTTATTGGGCCGCTTCCTGCAACTGTTCAGCCAGCTTATCCATATTTTCAGGGCTTGCGGCTCCTTTAAATTGCAGTTCTCCTTTTTTGTTGATAATGGCACAATGAGGGATACTTAACATTCCGTTATTGCCATAGGTATTATAGACATCCATCTTAAAATACTCATTAATAATAACATGATCGCCTTTAAGGTCGTAATAGCCGGCCATCTTTTTCCATAGATCCGCATTCATCGGACGGTCGATAGAAACATACAACAATACGATATCATTTTCTTTTGCATACTGCTGTAAAGGTTTCACATGGGCAAACGAAGCACGGCAAGGACCACACCAGGTAGCCCAGATATCTATAAAAATAACTTTACCCAAATACCGGTCGGTTATTTCTTTAAAGGAACGTACACTGTCCGTATTCAAAATATGGATACCTTCCGGGAGATCAAGCTTGTTGAACGATATATTTTTCTGTACAGCCTCATCCAGGGCAGGGATCAGCTTACTGGACGGATACAATTCTTTAAACTGTCCATACAAGGAAGGGATATCGGTAGAAAAGGTTTCGTTCGAGGCATCTTCCAAGATAATATTACTCATCGCAACTTCCTGTACACGTCCTTTCAGGTTAACCTTATACCAATCGAACAATTTCTGATTACTTTCATTCCGGCTGGTCGGTTGTTGTCCGGTCTTCATATATAGTTCGATTCCGGCAGCACTCCCTATGACATCGGCGAACGCTTCGGAAAAGACATTCTCCGGCTGGTTTATATCTGTATACGCCAGCATTTTCGGATAAACAGTCTCCCATTCCTTCTTCGCTTCTTCCGATCCCCGGTAATTGATCCCGAAATACTGGTTCATAAAAGCCAATAGCATCTGCATACGTATATCCTGAACGGCTCTTTTCTTGAAGAGCTCGTCTACACCGACTATTTTCTGTTCAATCGACGCCCCATAATCGGTCAACTTTTGATAAACAGAAGAGGCCACCGTATCTTTTTCCACGTCGAAAACGTCGCCTTTACGAGCTCTTAAATTGAAAACATCCTCCTGCACCTGGGAAAGCTCCTTCACAATTTCATTCTCTTTCACCAGTTTATTCTCTATGTTCAGGGAGTGTTCAAGGGAGGCATCGATATCGAGCTTATTCGTTCCGGGTCCTACATATATCGTCCCCAGATATCTCTGTCCATAGACATAAAAAGATATTTTTTCATTCCCGCTACCAGGAAGCGTTATATGATACGTACTATCCGCCTGTACAAACAGTGTATCCCGCCGGGTAGAGTTATATACACCATCCGCCGTCGGCCAATAGATGATGGTATTACCGGAAATATTCGAGACTTTTCCTTCAATTGTCGTCGATTGCGGAGTACAACTAGCCAGTCCTAAAACGGCAATACCGGCCAGCATATATGCTAGTACTTGATTTTTCATTCTATTAGTTTTAAAGTATTATATAAAATCTATTGTAAAAGAAGCCGTTACAAATGTAGGAAAATATTTCATTCGAGGTTTGACCGGCCAATTATTTTTCCGGCTGTGATGCATTAACTGCCATCAGGAGGGCCACGACTTCCGAATAATTCTTCCGTCCTGAGGGGATATTATTTCCTTTCAGGAACCAGTTGTAAACGGTATCCTGGATCTCACCGATCGTCGGATTATACAGTGCCTGCCAATAAGCTACCTTATCGTTGTAAGCCTTTTTTACTTCCGGGGATATCGTCTCCTTCCATTGCTCGAATTCTTCTTCCGGCAATAGCTGATAAGCGTTGCCCAGCACATAAGGCAAGAGGGCAAAATAAGCGGAGAAGCGTATTTCAGGGTTGCCGGAACGGGAACACACCAGAAATCCGTACAAGTTGGCTTCCGCTTCACTCGAAATCCCCAAGACATGCGCCATTTCATGCGCATAGGTAAAAGGATACTGCACCGGAAGGAGGTCCGGATTCAGATTATATTCGATGAAGAAAGGGCCTATATATCCCAATACCCCGACACCGCTCATCAGGGATGGAATCAGCATCGGCTTCGGATGAAGATAAGAGGCAGGAGAAACCAGGCCGAATTGTCCGGCTATTTCGCGATAGCCGCTTTCTACTTCCTCTGCCACAACAGCCCGGTTGATCTTTTCCACAGGAGTAAAAGAGACATTCAACGAGTCGGTATAAGCCGACAGGAAAGAACGGAAGTCATCTTCGGAATAAGCAAGGTAAGGGATCTCTGTCCGGTCAAAAAAGTTCTCCCGGAAATAGTTTAACCCCCAAGCCATGTAAAACCAGATATAAACCCATAACAGATATTCGACAGTACGCCCGATTACCGTTTTCCATGAGCGACGTTTCACAATAGCATATACCCAATAGATAACCAACCCGGCAATACTTCCGTAAATAAAACAATCGCCTATGGAAAAAGGAAATACAGAAGATATACGCGACAAGACAGCCGAAAAGAATGGATAAATCGTACGGGCATAACCTTCTCCCCATGCAGGCAAAGCCATTATAACCCATATCAAAATCAGGGATACGGCCAGAACAATCCAGCGAATACGTATCTTTTTGATCCAATCTTTCACCATCACAGTCACTTAGATGATATTTTTATTCAACAACTTCCTGACATCCGCTTCCGACAGGTTACGACGAGCAGAATAATCCTTCATCTGTTCTTCATCGATCGAACCGATCATGAAATATTGCGAATCAGGATGGGCGAAATAAATACCGCTGACTGTTGCCGTAGGATACATCGCTCCATTCTCCGTCAGCTTAACACCGATTCGGGACATATCCAACAGATTATCCAATGTATAATTAAGCAACTGGTCGGGCAACGAGGGATAACCTACCGCTGGACGGATACCCTGATATTTCACTTTATACAGATCGGAAATCGACAACGATTCATCCGGGGCATATCCCCAATATTCCTTTCGTACCTTTTCATGAAGATACTCTGCAACTGCTTCAGCCAAACGGTCTGTCAGCGTCTGGAGCAACATGGAGCTATACGTGTCGCCTTCTTTTTCCAGTTTATTCTTCAGTTCTTCGGCTCCGGCACCGGCCGTCACGACAAATGCACCGGCATAATCCGTACGACCTTCGGAAGCCGGCATGACATAGTCGGCCAGCGATTTGTAGATACCTTCCTCCTTCTTCGACTGTTGACGTAATACCGGAAGTACAATATCTCCCATTTTAATGTTATCACCGTCACTGTTAGCGGGGAAGAAACCGTAAATAGCTTTACAATATTCAGCCTTCATATCTACCAACTGATCCAGCAGTTTAACAGCATCTTTATACAACTGCATGGCCTCTGCCGCTTTCGGACGTTCAGCTTCCGGAAAGTCTGCCAACCAGGCTGCACGACAAGCATCACAACCATGGATCTGTGTGATGGCAGCAAAACGTCCGTTCAGTTTCCAGGCACTAAAGAAGAAGGTCCAGTGTATATAAGGAATGATCTCCTCCAACGGAATATAAGGTATCACATGAACACCCGGGTGATTCGGAACAACCGGTGTCCACGCAGACCAGTCGATCTTCTGCGGGTTTAGACGGGCTTCCGACAACGGAACCAATATTTCTTTTTTCTTCTCCATGGAGGCACGGAGGGCCTCATATTCTTTATTCAGTCCTTCGATATATGCTTCACGGGTATCGGGATTCAGCAATTTTGCCGCAATCAATGGATTCTGCGAAGCATCGAGCACGTGAATGACAGGATAATCGTAATGAGGTGCTATTTTAATGGCCGTATGCAGCTTCGAGGTCGTCGCTCCGCCTACCATAACAGGTATCGTAAGTCCGGCCTTCTGCATTTCGTCAGTAACATGCACCATTTCTTCTAGTGAAGGAGTAATCAGGCCGGACAGGCAAACCAGGTCGGGCTTTTCTTTTATGGCTGTCTGTATGATCACTTCGGCCGGAACCATTACTCCCAGGTCGATCACTTCATAATTATTACATGCCAGAACGATCGATACAATATTCTTTCCGATATCGTGTACATCCCCTTTTACAGTAGCAAAGACTACCTTTCCGGCTTTAGCCGAACCGGATGCCGATTTTTCCGCTTCAATAGCAGGTTGCAGGATAGCAACAGCCTTTTTCATCGTACGAGCTGTCTTCACCACTTGCGGCAGGAACATTTTACCGGCACCGAACAATTCGCCGACCTTATTCATCCCGCTCATCAGCGGACCGTCGATAATATCCACTGCACGCGGATAAAGAGTAAGTGCTTCCGCCAGGTCTTCTTCCAGATGATCGCCTATACCTTTGATCAAGGCGTGTTCCAAACGCTCTTTCAGCGGTTGTTCGCGCCAGGCTTCATGCTTTTCTTCCGCACCGCCCTGCTTTTCCACATGCAGGTTCTGGGCATAGGTGATCAATTCTTCGGCAGCTTCCGGACGACGGTACAGGATCACATCTTCCAGTAAATCACGGAATTCCGGTTCTATATCTTCATAAAGTACGGCCGAAGAGGGATTGACAATACCCATATCCAACCCTTTACTGATCGCATGGTAGAGGAATACGGAATGCATCGCTTCACGTACATAATTATTTCCACGGAACGAGAACGAAAGGTTGCTGATACCGCCACTAACCTTCGCACCCGGCAGATTCTGTTTGATCCACTCGACCGCACGGATAAAGTCCAAACCGTATCCGTTATGTTCTTCCATACCGGTAGCGATAGCCAATACATTCGGGTCGAATATAATTCCATACGGATCGAAGTCTATTTTCTCCCGAAGCAAACGGTAAGCACGTCCGCAGACTTCCGCTTTCCGTTCGAAGGTATCCGCCTGTCCTTTCTCATCGAAAGCCATCACGACAACAGCTGCTCCCAACTGTTTGATACGGGCGGCATGGGCCAGGAATACCTCTTCTCCTTCTTTCAACGAGATCGAGTTGACGATACTTTTACCCTGTACGCACATCAGGCCTTCTTCGATCACTTCCCATTTGGAAGAGTCGATCATGACTGGTACACGGGCAATATCCGGTTCGGATGCCACGAGATTCAGGAAAGTTGTCATTTCCTTCACTGCATCGAGCATTCCGTCATCCATATTGATATCGATCACCTGAGCCCCGTCTTCCACCTGCTTACGGGCGATGGTCAGCGCCTCTTCATAACTTCCTTCTTTGATCAGGCGCAGGAATTTACGCGAACCGGCTACGTTACAACGTTCACCTATATTGATAAAGTTATTTTCTTTCTTTACTTCGAGCAATTCAAGACCGGACAACCACAAGCAATCCGGTTTTGCAACAGGTACATGCGGTTTCGCTCCTTTTATCAAGGCTGGATACTGTGCGATATGGGCGGGGGTCGTTCCACAACATCCTCCCAATATATTTACTAATCCTTCTTCGATAAACGGCTTTACATGTCCGGCCATCTTTTCCGGTGTCTCGTCATAAGTACCGAAGGTATTGGGTAATCCCGCATTCGGATACGCGCTTATATAATAGGGGGCATGTTTTGCCAAATCTGCCAGGAAGGGCTTCATATCGGCTGCTCCGAAAGAACAGTTCAGACCTATACTAACCAGGTTGATATGTTGGACCGAAGCCAGGCAGGCTCCTAATGTCTGACCGGAAAGCGTCCGTCCACCCTGGGCAGAAAGCGTCAGCGACAACATGATCGGCAGTTCTTTTCCCTTTTCTTTTAAAACAGTTTCTGCCGCTTCCAATCCGGCTTTCACGTTCAAAGTATCGAAAGTCGTTTCAAAAAGGATAATATCTACCCCTCCGTCGACCAGTGCTTCCACCTGTTCCTTATATGCCTTATAGACATCTTTATAGGTAACCGCACGATAAGCAGGGTTACTGACATCGGGACTCATGGAAGCGGTTTTATTGGTCGGACCGATGGAACCGGCAACAAAGATAGTCCGGTCCGGATGTTCCGCCATAAACTCGTCAGCCACTTCACGTCCCAACTTTCCGGCTGCCAGGTTGATCTCGCGTACAAACTCCTGCATAGCATAATCTTCCATAGAGATCGCATTGGCATTGAAGGTGTTCGTTGCAAAGATATCCGCTCCGGCATCCAGGTATTGACGGTGAATGGATTTGATGACATCCGGACGGGTAATACACAACAGGTCGTTGTTCCCTTTCAACTGTCCGGGGAAATCGGCAAAACGATCGCCGCGGTAATCCTGTTCATTCAGTTTGAAGCCCTGGATCATGGTACCCATACCACCATCCAGAATCAGGATACGCTCCTGCAGGGACCGTATAAAAGTTTCTTTATTCATAGATATGTTTTTTCTTGGTGATAAGAAAAACGGCAAGTCAATATATCTTACCGTTTAAATGCTCTGTCCATCTCCCGCTTATCGTCACGGGCCTTGATCGAATCGCGCTTATCGTATTCTTTCTTACCTTTGGCGATAGCAACAACGACTTTGGCTAGTCCCTTCTCATTGATAAACATGCGGGTAGGAACAATAGTGAAACCGCTGTTGCGGGCTGCACCGTCAATCTTGCGCAGCTCCTTCTTCGTCAGCAACAGCTTACGGTCGCGGCGTGCCACATGATTATTATACGTACCATAGAAATATTCGGCGATATACATGTTCTTTACCCATAACTCGCCTCTTTCCATAATACAAAAAGTATCCACCAGACTGGCTTTTCCCAGGCGGATCGATTTGATCTCCGTCCCGGTCAATACGATCCCGGCGGTGAATGTTTCGAGCAATTCGAAATCGAATGTGGCCCGCTTATTCTTTATCTGTATATTATTACTAATCTTTTCTTTCATCTTTTTCTATCTGTCAATAACGCAAGCCCGGCATCAACATGAATAGTACAAATTCGATCACGGCTGGCGTCAGTAAAATAACTACGGTTGCTATACCGGCAAACTTCAGGCGTTCATTCTCTGCCACCTGCATATAAGGCCCTGCTCCTTCCCATACGATATAAAAGGTATAAAGTATAAAAATACGCAGAAAGAAAAACTCCGGCAACAGCATCAGGACGATGTTCAGTGCAAACATCAGTGAAGAGGAATAACCGACAAAGCGTTGGCAAAGTTTCATATCTTTCGTTCTTTTAAAGAATCCCTGCCAAAGCTCATTCAACAGGTAAGCCCCCAGATAAAAACCACCGAACGAAGCGACCAATGTCTTGATCGAGGATTTCAGAGCCAATTCTATATCAAACTCCTTCCGCGTAAATAATACCCCCAGAAAAGCAGCGGCTGTAACCAGTCCGATCAACGGATACACAAACTTAGACAAGAATTCGTCACCCTTATCTTCCTTCTTTGTCAGCATTTCCCACGCCTTTCCCGGCTGGGAAATGATAGCTATTACCCATTTTAATATCTCTTTATACATCTCTCCGTTTTCTATTAGAATGACAAAAGTATAAAAATAAGGGATATAAATTGTTATACGAGACCTTTTATCATCAATAACGGTAACCTCCCCCTACCGCAAACCTTTATTTTTATCCGTATATATATTACTCTCCCGTCTTATTTTCCAACTGATAATCCAATTCCAATACAGACCATTCGACTGCTGTTGTATCTTTATTTGGTTTTGCAACATAATTAATTGCAATAGTAAGCTTTTCCGCGTTGTTGGCTGTTTCCATCTCTAAAGCTTTATTGAAAAAGCGTTCAATATCGAATGCTTCCGTATGAGGTACCTTCACAGAGTCTGCATCTGCCGGTATTTCCGATTTTCTGATCGCACGTAAATAAAGGTTATAAGTACGGAAACCATCGGCTGTGGTGTACCAGTTAACCGTATCATAATGCATTACAAAGCTATCCACCTGGCTTTCCGGTTCCGTCAGGGTAGGCCAAAGGAAAAGACGTCCTTTGATGTAGGCCGTACGGCTCCCTATCGTAGATATATATTGTTCGTCTGTCAGCAAGGTGTCAGATTTAACAGTTCCTTCGGATGTCCACAAAGGGACTTCGGCAGGCGTCCCCAACAGTTCGACCGATAAGCTGTCAGAATTTTGTAATTCAGGGCTGGCAGAATCAAAAGAATACTCCACCAGGAAACAGTCTCCGGCATCGGCACGCAACGAGTTTATGCTGGAAGAGTATATCAAGCGCCCATCTCTCAGGACAAGCCCCCTGGAAGGACGAACCTGGTAAACAGCCTCTTGAAGCCCTACCGTTATGCGGGTAGTGGAATCACCCAGACAGGAAGACAACATTATCAAACAAACCGCAAATACCCAATATAAATCTTTCTTTCTCATTTCACATTTCATCTGTTAATCATTAATGCCTTACAAGACTCCACACAAAGGGATCGTACAAAGGTAGTAAAAAAGGAAACACAATAAACAAGAAAACCGGGAACCTTTGCAAAAACAAAGAAACCCGGCATTCTCTATATTATTAATTAACAATTAAATGGTATCCGAATAGTAAGCCTTCGGCAGACGGCGGCAGTTATATTTCGAAGCCATCACCTCCCCGTAAGCACCGGCAGAACGCAATGCAATCAGGTCGCCGCGATGGGCTTTGTTCAGCTCCACATCTTTACCGAACACATCGGATGATTCACAGATAGGACCTACCACATCGTAAAGTTCCACCGCTTCATCACTGGAAATATTCTCGATCCGATGGTAAGCATCATACATGGCCGGACGGATCAGTTCCGTAAAACCGGCGTCGAGAATAGCAAATTTCTTTGTCTCGCCGATCTTCACATACAAAACCTGTGAAATAAGCGTACCACACTGGGCCACTACCGAACGACCCGGTTCGAAATGCACTTGCTGTCCGGGACGAACTTTCAACAGCTTATTGAATACTGCGAAATAGTTATCGAAAGCAGGGATAGGCAAATGATTCGGATGATAATAGTCGATCCCCAGGCCTCCACCGAAGTTCAGGTTTTCAATATGGATACCGCGAGCTTCCAGCTCTTCCTGTATCTCATTCACACGGATCACCAAATTACGGAAGGAGGACATATCCGTGATCTGCGAACCGATATGGCAATGAATACCGATCAGTTTCACATTCTTTAATGTAGAAAGGTTATCCAGTACCTGACCGAGCTGGCTCAGGTTGATACCGAACTTATTCTCCTTCATACCGGTCGTGATCTTGGCATGTGTATGTGCATCTACTTCGGGATTGATACGGAGGGCAACCGAAGCGATCTTATTCTTCGCGGCAGCCAGTTCGTTCAATATATCCAGTTCGACAGCCGACTCCACATTAAAACAGAAAATATCGTTATCCAACCCCAGGTTGATCTCCCAATCAGCTTTACCCACACCGGCAAAAACCACCTTATCGGCAGGAAATCCGGCATCCAAAGCGGCCTGTACTTCACCACCGCTCACGCAGTCGGCTCCCAGTCCGTTTTCTGCTATAATAGAAAGAATGCGCGGATTGGCATTTGCTTTTACGGCATAATGCACATGATAATTATACTTGCCGGCTTCAGTCTTTACCAGATCCAACGTATCTTGCAATAACTTCACATCATAATAATAAAAAGGCGTAGGAAGCGCCTTCAGTTTATCTATCGGGAATGTTCCTTTGAGCATATTATTTTATTATATATAAATTAAAAAAAGGGCAGTCTCGAATAGGCTGCCCTCATATTATTTAGTTGTTGAATAAATGATCGCTTAACGCCTGCAGCGCTTTCTTCTTATCCGCGGCCTTCACCAGAAGCGAAACGTTGTAGTTGCTTCCACCGTAGGAGATCATACGGACCGGCACATCCTTCATTGCCTGGACGATGCGGGCTTCGAAACCGACATTATCCCATTCCAGGTCGCCTACCACACATACGATCACCATATCCTGATCGACAGTAACAGTACCGTATTTCTTCAGGTCGTCTACAATTTCTTCCAGATGCTTGCGGTTGTCGATCGTGACCGATACACCAACTTCTGAAGTAGTCACCATATCGATCGGTGTCTGGTAGTTTTCGAAGATTTCGAATACCTTACGCAGGAAACCGGTAGCCAGCAGCATGCGGCCGCTCTTGATCTTGATGGAGATAATATTATCTTTTGCAGCGACAGCTTTGATCTTTCCTTTTTCCGTTTCGTTGGAGATCAATGTACCGGGAGCTTCCGGCTGCATGGTATTCAATAAACGAACCGGGATATTGTTCAACTTGGCCGGAAGGATACAGGTCGGGTGCAGGATCTTGGCACCGAAGTAAGCAAGCTCAGCCGCTTCTTCGAAATGCAGGTTACGGACAGGCGATGTCTTGTCTACGATACGCGGGTCGTTGTTATGCATTCCGTCGATGTCTGTCCAGATCTGGATTTCGTCTGCATTGAGAGCCGAACCGATCAGAGAAGCACTATAATCGCTACCGCCACGTTGCAGGTTATCGATCTCACCATATGCATTACGGCAGATATAACCCTGGGTGATATATAATTCAGCATCTTTATGTTCGTTCAGCAATTTAACCAGGCGTTCTTTGATGTAAACAGGGTCCGGTTCTGCATTCTTATCCGTACGCATATATTCCAACGCGGGAAGCAGGACTGACTTAACGCCTGTTTCGTTCAGATACAGGTTCATCATACCAGTCGAGATCAACTCTCCCTGTGCCAGTACCACCTTTTCTTCAAACAGCGTGAACAAGTCTTTTGTAAAGGTACGTATATAATCGAAATGAGATTTTACAAGTTCTTTGGCTTTCTGTTTATATTCGGCAGTGCTGTACAGTTCTTCAATATGTCCGTAATATTTCTGTGCAAGCTTATTGATGATTTCGTTTGCACCATCCGGATTCTTCTTGTACAGGTAGTCGGATATTTCAACCAACGAGTTGGTTGTACCTGACATGGCAGACAATACGACAATGTCACGGTCGCCTGAGCAAATCAATTTTGCTACATCTTTCATTCTCTGTGCAGATCCCACAGAAGTACCGCCAAACTTTAAAACTTTCATTTTCTTTTCCTATAATTAAATTGTTTGTTCCTTGCTATTTTGCGTGTGCAAAGTTACATAAAAAATCATTCTCCCACATCACTCAGACGGGCATTCTCACATTTAACTATACGGGCCGGATAATTATGTACCAGTGTATAGTTATGTGTGGTCATTACCACCGCCGTACCTTTCTGGCAAATGTCATGCAGAAGCTGTACGATCTGGCCGCTTGTTTCCGGGTCGAGATTACCGGTCGGTTCGTCCGCCAGTATCAGTTTCGGATCATTCAGGAGTGCTCTTGCTATGACGATACGCTGTTGTTCGCCACCCGACAATTCGTGCGGCATTTTGTATCCTTTATTATGCATGCCGACCTGATGGAGCACATCGTCGATACGCTCTTTTATCTCGCTCTTCTTCTTCCATCCGGTAGCCCGCAGGACGAACTCCAGGTTTTTGATCACCGAGCGGTCGGTAAGCAGTTGGAAATCCTGAAAAACAATCCCCAGTTTCCGCCGAAGATAAGGTATATCTTTCCGCTTCATCTTACAGAGGTTGTAATCCATCAGCCAGGCTTCTCCCTGGCCGATCGGGATCTCGCAATACAAAGATTTCAACAGACTGCTCTTCCCGGAACCCACTTTTCCGATGACATAGACAAACTCTCCGTTACGAAGCGTAAAAGAGGCATTATGCAGTATGACATTTTCATCGCGGCAGATCTCTACATCTTCCAGTCTGAGCAGAATTGTATCTTCCATAGTAATTTATGCTTTATGTCTTTTCTTTAATTCACGTGCCAGGTCTTCCAGACGGAGGCCTTTGCTTGTAAGTAATACGATCAGGTGGTAGACCAGGTCGGATGCTTCATAGATAAAGCCATCTTCTGTTCCGTTTGTTGCTTCGATCACTGTTTCTACAGCTTCTTCGCCTACTTTCTGAGCCATACGGTTCACCCCTTTCAAAAACAGGGAAGTAGTGTAAGAGCCTTCCGGCATTTCCTGACGGCGCTGTTCGATAAAGTCCTGCAGATATTTCAGGAACATGATATCCTCTATATTCTTTTCGCCAAAACAGGTATCGGCACCCGTATGACAAACCGGACCGGCCGGATTCGCTTTGATAAGGATGGTATCGTTATCGCAATCTACCATCATACTGACCACCTGCAGGGTGTTGCCGCTGGTTTCACCTTTCATCCACAAACGGTTCTTTGTACGGCTGAAAAAAGTAACCTTACCGGTTTCCTTTGTTTCCTCATAGGCTTCTTCATTCATAAAGCCCAGCATCAATACTTTGTTGGTATTGTTATCCTGAACGATTGCCGGGATAAGTCCGCCCATTTTTTCAAAATCTAATTTCATCTTATTCTAATGATTATATTCTTACATTGATACCTTCCGCATGAAGGTATTGTTTTAAATCGGATATAGCTATCTCACCGAAATGAAATACGCTGGCAGCCAAGGCGGCATCCGCTTTCCCTTCTGCAAATGTATCACGAAAGTCTTTCATCTTTCCGGCTCCCCCGGAGGCTATGACCGGAATATGCAGCTTATCGGCCAATACCGATAATGCGTCGTTGGCATATCCGTCTTTCACGCCGTCGTGTGTCATACTGGTGAACAGGATTTCTCCGGCTCCCCTATTTTCCGCTTCTATAGCCCATTCGTACAGGTGCTTCTCCGTCGGGATACGCCCCCCGTTCAAGTAACAAATCCAGTCGCCGTTCTCTTGATTGGCATCGATAGCCACCACACAGACCTGGCTTCCGAAATTCTTCGCAATCTCTTCGATCAACGAGGGATTGCGTAATGCTGCCGAGTTGATCGAAACCTTATCGGCTCCGGCACTCAACAGGCGGTCCACATCTTTCAATTCATTAATACCGCCACCTACCGTAAACGGAATACTGATATTTGCGGCCACTTTCTTCACCAATTCGGTAAATGTCTTACGTCCTTCGTGTGAAGCGGTTATATCCAGGTAGACAAGCTCATCGGCTCCCTCCCGGCTGTATTGTGCCCCCAGTTCAACAGGATCTCCCGCATCACGAAAGTTCACAAAATTAATTCCTTTTACTGTTTTTCCATCCTTAATATCCAGACAGGGTACTATTCTCTTCGCCAACATACTTTGATCTCCCTTAATTATCAGGTAAAACGAAGCAGATCCTTCAAATCGATCTTTCCTTCGTATATAGCCTTGCCGAAAATTACCGCCGGTATTCCCGCCTCAGCCAATTTTTCTATATCTTCAATAGAACTGACTCCGCCACTGGCTATGATATATATAAAAGGTAGTGCATCCCGTATTTCCTTATACAAATCGATAGCCGGTCCCTGCAACATTCCATCCCGGCTGATATCCGTACAGATCACTTTGGTGATGCCTTTGTCGCAATACCCTCCGATAAAAGGTATCAGTTCCTCTTTAGTTGTTTCTTCCCATCCGCTGATCGCTATTTTTTTATCCTTCGCATCAGCACCCAATATAATCTTTTCACTTCCGAACTTGGTTATCCACGATGTGAATACCTCCGGATTCTTTACGGCAATACTGCCACCTGTCACCATCTGTGCCCCGCTTTCGAAAGCAATCTCCAGGTCATCTTCCTGTTTCAGTCCGCCTCCGAAATCAATTATCAGCGAAGTACGCGTAGCCAGTTTCTCCAGCACACGATAGTTTATGATCCGTCCCTGACGTGCTCCATCCAGGTCAACCACATGCAGGCGGCGGATACCATGTGCTTCGAACATCTTCGCTACTTCAAGCGGATCTTCGTTATACACTTTCTTCGTGTCGTAATCGCCTTGCGTAAGACGTACACATTTGCCGTCAATCAAATCTATAGCTGGAATAAGCTCGATCATATATCTTTATAATTTTAGAAAATTCTTCAGAATCACTTCACCGACAGAACCACTCTTTTCCGGATGAAACTGCGTCGCATAGAAGTTATCCTTATGCAACGAAGCGCTGAACGGAAGAATATAATTAGTGGTTGCAGTCGTATACTCATTAACCGGTACATAATAACTATGTACGAAGTAAACAAATTTGTTCTCCAATTGTGCGGTAAATAAACCTCCTTTAACCTCCGTGATCGTGTTCCATCCCATGTGAGGAACCTTGTCTTCATGACGGTGAGGTATGAATCGTTTCACTTCCGTATCGAAAATCCCCAGGCAGTCTGCATCCCCTTCCTCAGAATGACGACACATTAATTGCATACCCAGACAAATACCCAGTACGGGTTGTTTCAGATCCTTGATAATAGCATCCAGTTTATGCTCTTTCAGATAATCCATTGTAGTGAATGCTTCTCCTACGCCCGGGAAGATCACTTTATCCGCTTTATGCAATAATTCCGGATCGGCTGTAATCACAGGACTTACGCCCAATCGTTTCAGTGCATAGCTCACTGAGTAAATATTTCCGGCATTATACTTAATAATGGCGACGTCCATTTTTTATTCCGTTTTTATATTGAGTTGCAAAAGTAACAAATTATCATAACATATTCCCCTTTGATTAATGAAAAGTTGCCAAACAGAGTGTAAATGTGACAAACCTGTTTTAAATCGCCTTATGAAGAACTCCGGTCATTCTGAAAACAGCCAAAAAAAATTCAATTCTTAATCTCCTGCATATCAGGTATGATTAAAAAAAACTCACATTTTCTTCCCATGAAGTATTGCAAGATTAAAAATAATACTTACCTTTGCACCGCAATCGAGAGAGATTGATAATAAAAAGAGGTTCGGTAGTTCAGCTGGTTAGAATACATGCCTGTCACGCATGGGGTCGCGGGTTCGAGTCCCGTCCGGACCGCTTCTTTTAATTATTATTTCCTTATTTGTTTTGGTTCGGTAGTTCAGCTGGTTAGAATACATGCCTGTCACGCATGGGGTCGCGGGTTCGAGTCCCGTCCGGACCGCCAAAACAGAAGACATAACAATGTCATAAACTCATAAATAAGAAGGTGTCTGAAAAGAATGCCTTCTTTTTTTGTTATGCCGCTCTTTTATTATCCATTTTTATATTAAAACCATCTTTGTTTTTCTCAATTATCTCTTTTCGAGAAGTTATCCTACAGAAATAAGTAAAAAACAAAAGAGAACTGACTTTTTTAGCCAGTTTCCTTAGATTATGTGCAATAGCAACTAGGGTAAACTCTGTTTTTACCTTCTCCAATCCTCTTAATCTAAACCGGTTCCATGCCGAGTTATGCTTTATCTGTGCAAAGACTGCTTCCGGTTCTATACATCGTCTGCCCCGATGATAAATACCTTCCTCACTCATGAGTTTTTCCCGTGCTTTTTGTTTATGCCTGTTAAGGTTATAGTTAACTTCTATGATCCGGTTAGTCTTTGATTTATGACATTGAGATTTCAGCGGGCAACCCTCACATTTCTGTGCCTGATAACGCTTCAGTACGGATACATATCCCAAATCGGATTTATTTTTCCTTTGGCCTGTATATTCCATATATTGTCCCATCGGGCATACGTAGTAATCCTGTTCCTGATTATAGTAAAGGTTCTGTATGGCAAAAGCATCCTTCTTCCAGGCACGCTTCTGCTCTTTGTGGAAATAATTGTACTTGACAAAAGCCTCTATACCCGCATTCTCCATAAATTCGTAGTTTTGTTCGCTTCCATAACCGGCATCGGCCACTACGATAGAAGATTGCCTATGATAAGTCTCTCGAAAATCATTCAAAAAAGGAATTAGAGTTCCCGTATCTCCGGCACGCCTATAAATCCCCAGGTTTGTAATAAACTGATTTTCTGTAGCAATCTGTACGTTATAGGCGGGTTTCAATTGCCCGTTTTTCATATGATCCTCTTTCATGCGCATGAAGGTTGCGTCCTCATCCGTCTTACTGAAAGAATTACGATCCTCTAATTTCTCTAATTGCGATTCATATTTGGCAAGGCGGGGCAGATATTCTTCCTGTAGCTTTTGGACTTGCTTCTGATCTGCCTTATTCATCCCGGAGAGCCGTTTGTTTAAAGCGCTCACCTTTTCCCGTAAACCACAGGAATCCATATCCGGTAAGACATCAGGTGTCCTTTCCTGTTTGTCCTGTTCGATATGTTTGTCAATCTCACTAAGGATTGCTTGTATTTTCGACTTCAGTTTGGCCTTGTTCTTTTCCACGCTGCCACGCCAGACAAAAGTGTAGCGGTTGGAGGCCGATTCCACTTTGGTGCCATCGATATACTGTACATCCAAACTGACATAGCCGGATTCTTGTAACAACAGAACAATGGCTGAAAACAACGATTTTATGTGTTCTTTTAAACGTTTGCTACGGAAATCATTGATTGTACGGAAGTCGGGAGTATTATTTCCGGATAACCACATGAAGTGAATGTTCTCCTCCAAGGCCTTTTCTATTTTACGGCAGGAATAGATATTGTTCAAGTACGCATAAAACAGAACCTTGAGCATCATACGGGGATGGTAGCTGCTGGTGCCTCCTCCTTTATATGTCTGAAGAAGACTGCTAATATCCAATGTGTCTACAACACTGTTTACAACACGAACGGGATGATTGGGAGCTATCTTTTCCGATAAACTTACCGGAAAAAGTACATTTTGGTTGGATGTTAACTCTTTAAATACTATCTTAGCCATTGCTATAATGTTTGTTGCAACGGTAAGATACTGCTTTTTACCGAAATAAACAATAGCAAAAGGGGCTATCCGACTTTTTGGACGGCCCCTTTCTATAACTGGTAAATGTTTGACCTGTATAACTTTTAGGGTACACTTCATTTACGACACAGCCTCTTTTTACGAATTTCCGTAAGTTTCTATTTTTACTTTTTGATCTTTGTCGACTTGTAAGCGTATATCTTTTCTTTCTTTCCGGCAGACGGTTCAACCACTTTGATCTTCGCAAACATACCGTTGTGCACATCATCTAAAACAATAGCCGGACGATAATCTTTCTTCAAGGTTGTCAATTTCACGTTCTTGAAAGTAACACCGTCGGCATGGCGAACATAGAATCCCCAGGCCGGCAACTCCTTATGCTGAGAGAATTCAGGGTAAGCCTTAGGCATTTCCGGAACCTTGTCCAATTCATCCAAGCCGACTTTAGCATACAGCGGATTACCACCACCCGGATAGACGATCTCGACGTTCTCGATAGAGACATTCGTTATCTTGTTATCCTGCAATCCGACAATAGCGGAAGGCGATACATTACGCGGATTGTCTTCTGTCGGCCCTTCGTAGTCATATCCTGCATCTGGTTTCGTTGCCGGAACTTCGGCATAGACATTCGAGATATGGACGTTGTCCATCCGGCTACGACGACCTTCACGGCGCTCCCCCACCACCAGATAAATCGGATTACCGGTATTGATGGAACGGAGGCTATCCACTATGACATTTTCAACCTGTCCGCCATCAACCGCCTGGATCGTTATAGCCGAGCGGAATGTGTCGAATATCGTATTGTTAATGATCTTTATATTCTTGAAACCACCCGTCGACGCCGTTCCAAACTTAATACCGCTAGCACTTGAACAGGCCGTATTGTTGCGTACCTCGATATTCTGGCAAACAGCATCGGCACTATGAGATTTCAAGCAGATCGCATCGTCCGTCGCATCAACATAGCAATTTTGAATCAATGCGCCGTTACAGTCGACAATATCCATCCCGTCGTTATTCCAGTAAGCACGACTATGCACCATAATACCGTCGATCAACAAGTTCTCACATTGATCGTAGGTCTGTGTCCAGAAAGCAGGATTCATCATCGTCACACCTTTTATCTCGACATTCTTGCATTCACGAAGATAGACTAGCTTCGGACGGTTGGCAACACGCCCCAACTGCAACTTGTCCTTAATCACCCCAGAATAAACCTGGTTGATGAAGTTATTGGCAAGCTCACGTCCGCAACCATCGATCACACCTTTACCGGTAATACCGATATTATCCTGTTTGTTCGCTAGAATCAAACCATACCAGGCATTCAGTTCCATATCATAATCATAAGGGTTGGTGGAACCGACCAACACAGCACCCTCTCCCAGATGGATCGTCACATTCGACTTCAGATGAATACTACCAGTCAGATAACGCCCAACAGTAAACACCAAACGTCCGCCCCCGTTCTCTGAAATAAAGTCGATAGCCTTCTGTATGGAGCGGGTATTCATGGTTATTCCATCTGACTTGATCCCGAACATGGTCATCTGATAATCCTTCGCCCATACCGGAATCATCATTCCCGCCAACAAACACATGATCGTTATTTTTCTAATTACATTCATAATATCTTTAAATCTCCAATTTTTAATTCTTAATTCTATAAGTGGTGACCGGTCCGACCAATCCCGCCGACTGGACAACATCCTGTCTCCGGGTCCACGCCTGGGCGATCTTATTATCCTTCAACGTCTTCAAATAGTTACCCATTACGGTGACTACATGTATTTCAATCGTATTTTCTCCCTGTTTCAATTGGGCAGCAATCGGATGGATACGGCGGCCATACCATTTGACACCACAGTTCTGTCCGTTCACAAATACTTCCGATACACCATGTACCAATCCGAGGTTAAGCACCGTACCGGTAGGCGAAGAAACATTAATTTTTTTCCTATAGACAATTGTTCCGCAGAAGTTAACAAAGTCCGTTTCCTTCAAATCTTTCAGTTTGTCGAAATGAGCATTCTGCACTGTATTCTCACGGCTATGGCGGAACTCTATATCCCAGTCGGACGAAAGATCTTTCAAATCCGCCCCGGAAACGGGCAACGGCTTATAGTCATTTCCTCTCTTTTGTTTATCGAACACAATCAGGAGAGAATCCGCCGGACCGAAATCAAACAGGAAGCCATTGTCGGCATCTAACGGCAACCGATAACGTTCACCCGTTTCCAGATCCCACACCCAACCCTGCCGACCTTTTATGATCTCGCTGCTGAAGGAGATATGGGTCTGATGCGAATTATAACGGTGTGCATAACTGAAGAAGAACATTTCTTCCCTGTTATCGCCCTGATAACGGTTCTGCATCAGATAAGAATCAGGCTTTTCAATTGTTATATACGGTATCAGATGATAGTCTTTCTGTACTCCTTGATACCAACCGACAAAATCCTTTTCCGGTTTATGTAGCAATACGAAACGTTCTTCCATCAGCTTCATCTTTTCCACCCATTCCTGTACTTCCTTATCGTGCTTGTCATGATCTTTCAAGCCGACTGATTTATACGGATAAGCCTCAATACAGAAGATACGTCCGCCCGAAGCCACAAAATCATACAGTTTGCGGGCGGTAGCCGGTTCCATACTCTCCACTTCGATCAGGAAAAGCGTTTTATATTTGCGGGGACCGTAACACAAGCAACCCTCTTTCATCTCGGCATCCCTGATGATTGATTCGGAAACATAGTCGCAACCACTACCGTTCTTATGGATTGCCTCCCATACCAATGTCTTATATATCACGTTGGTGGTAGAAGGAAACGGCTCGTTCTGCATCCCCAACGTACTCCACATATCGGCTATCGGATTCAGTATTGCGATATCCGCATACATGGTTCCATGTTGCAGGGCAGAAGCCATACGGCCTTTATAAGCGGTATAATATTTGAAATACGGCCACCAATTGTTATTCTCGTTATAGTAGGCCCCGTAGCGAATCCATCCGGGGAACGGAGCTTCCTTCGGAGAATAGTTGAAACCGTGGAAGATGGAATGCGTCACCCCGGAAATAGCCGTCTGGTCGCCTCCGATCTTCAACAACTCCAATGTCATGTTAAACACGGTATAGGTATTTGTCATCTCCTCGCAACTCACCAGACGCTTCCCGCGCAGATGAGCAGCCGAAGAAACGTATTTATTGACCATCGTATAAGCACGCCCACGACGATAGTCCTCTTCCGACATTTCTTCTCCCAAACGGTGACGCAGCCAGGTCATCGTCCAAGACTCGCATTCGGGAATATCGTAATCCAGACTGCTTTCGAGTGGAAATAGCCCCCGACCATAGGCTTGTGCACGCGATTTGACGTTAAGCCCCTTGCACCAGTCCAGATAAGTCCGCGTAAAACGCTCATGGAGCAACTCGGCCTTCGTATATTCGAAATCATAGCGTACGCGCTGAATAGTATCGTTCAACTCTGGAGTAAATTGCACCTTCGGCTCGTAAGTCAATGCATTCCCCATACTTCCCATCTTAAAAAGAATGAAAGGTAGGTAGGGTTGCACATCATAGCCCCGGCGTTTCTTGAATTCTTCCGCCATGTCATAGGACCAGTTCGAACCTTCCAACTCCATGCTGTCGGTGAACAGGGAACGGATATTACCGGACAACGGACCTAAGCGTTCCTGAATCTTATCCGACATATTGTTCAGATATTTCTGTACGGCCGACTTATTGTAATGGTTCAACACCGGACCAGTAGCACCCGGAGCGCCATTAATCACCTCAAGGAAACCCTGTATCTTGACAAGAGCAAATAAGACATATTTACCATCGGGAACCTGAAACTTAAACGTTCCATCGCTCTCTCTATCCATCAGATCGATAACCTGGTCAAGACCTCCGAACGGTTCGGGAACCAATTGAAGGGAGAGTAACTCCATCTTCCTACCCAAAAACGGCGAACTTATGGCGGGGTCCGCCGTACTGAACAATCCGTCGCGAGAGACTTCATAGTCAATCGGTCCGATCAACTTTCGGGAATAGTTCACGACAAGATCCGCCCTTTCATCGCCCGTCAGGAATTCGCCCCCGAACGGCCAACCGGAACCAACAATCAAGTCGCAATTCATATCTAGCGACTTCGCCTCGTCGAAAGTCACCCGCAACATATCAATCCATTCGTCACTCAGCCAGGGCAGAGACTTCTTTCCCAGATCATCCGTGTCATTGCCAGGGAATTTGACCGGATTGATCTCCACCCCTCCGATGCCAACCTCCTTCAATACATGTAATTCACGTTTCAACTCATTAGCCTCTACCTTATCCCCATTCCACCACCAACGGACAAACGGACGGTAAATGGGTTGCGGATCACGGAATAACTTATATAGCTCACCGGAACGCAAGGTCGTATCCGCCATCTCTTCGGTTGCATCGACTGCCCCCCATAGCGGCATACGGTTACCAACGACACAACCAGCTGTCCATAAAACACTCTGTTTGATAAAAGATCTCCTCTGCATATTTTTTCCTCCTTTTATTGATCGCTTGAGACAGCTTTGCCGTCTAATGTTATACAATTTATAAATATCAAATTGCGTGATGTTCCTGTACTTTCCAGCGGATTCCCTGTCATATTAAAATAGCAGTCCGTCATCTTTACTCCGTCACAGCCGGAAATTGAGATCGCTTTCCGTTTCGACATTCCTGCGTTCACAACGACTTTGTCGACTGTTACATTGCGACAATCCTTGTATATTTCAGCAATATCAGCAGCATCCTGCAAAGTGATCTGCTCAATTTTCACATCCTCGCAACCTTCCATACAAATCAAAGCCGGAGCATAACCAGAAATATTAGCTTTGATATGGCCTTTCTGCAATTGCTCTTCCACGCTTGCCAGTACAGTAACACTACGACCATCAATAATTCCTTTACCACCGATACCGATATTTTTTTGCTTGTCTGCGTAAATGAGCGCGTTACGTCCCCCTACCCCTTTAAAATCATAAACGGATGGGACAGCAACCAAGGCAGCCCCTTCTTCGATACGAATCGTCACATTCGACTTCAACTCGATCGAACCAGTCAGATAACGACCTACATAAAAGATAAGTCGACCGCCTCCTTGTTCGCTGATATAATCAACAGCCCGCTGGATGGAACGGGTATTGAGTGTCACCCCGTCCGATTTGATCCCAAACATCGCGACTTGATAATCCTTTGCCAAAAGATTCGACACGAAGACCAGAAGACCTATCACACTTGCAAATAATTTATTTTTATTCATATTGTCTCTCTTTTATTTTAATCCCACAAATTCCTTTTCCGGTATCACACTATCATTTTATTACTTTAGACTTATAAGGAAATATCTGTTCCTTTCCCTCGCTTTCCGGCTCCACAAACCGAACATCTTTAAACGTTACCTTCCCTGCATCATCCATTACGACCGCCGGACGATAATCTTTTTTCAAGGCCATAAAAGTCACATTATCAAAAGTAATCCCCTCGGCATGACGGATATAGAACCCCCAGGCCGGCAGTTCCTTAAACTGCGAAAACTCCGGATAAGAAGTTTCCATTTCAGGGATACTGTCCAATTCAGCCGGTGTCAGTCCCCGGTAAGCATAGTAAGGATTACCGCCTCCAGGAGAAACGATCTTAATATTTTGAAGCGTTACGTTCTGAATCTTATATTCCGGCAACCCGATGATACTGGCTGGCGAAATATTACGAGGGAGGTCTTCGATCGGTCCCTCATAGTTATATCCGGCATCCGGTTTATCCATCGGGATCTCGGCATAGACATTCTTGATCTTTATATTTTTCATAACCGGCTTCTTCCCTGCACTCCAACGGTCACCAATACGAAGGTAGATCACATTTCCTGTATGGATGGAGCGCACACCATCCACTTCGATATTCTCGATCAGGGCACCGTCGACCGCAGCAAATGTTATAGCCGAACGATACGTATCATATATCTTAATATTCTTCACTTTAAAATTACGGAAACCACCACGGGACACTGTTCCGAATTTCAATCCGCTGGCACTCGAACGGCCTACGCAATTCTCGACGACCACATTCTGGCACATGCTATTCGCATCGTGCGATTTGAAACAAAGAGCATCATCTGCCGCATCAAGAAAAGAGTTTTTCAATACGACGCCATCACAATCCACAACATCGATGCCATCATTATTCCAGTAAGATTTGCTATCGACGTGTATGCCATCGACATACAGATTCTTGCATTGATCATAGGTTTGGTTCCAGCTTGCCGGGTCCCGCAAAGTGATGTCTTTGATCGTCACATTCTCACATTCACGAAAATAGATGTTCTGCGGACGGTTCGTCTCGTTCGGACGGCCCAGTTTCAGAGGGTCTTCGTAAATACCTCGCCGGATATAGTCCACCATATTGTTGGCGGTTTGAAAACCACGCCCGTTAATCGTCCCCTTTCCCGTTATACCGATATTCTGCTGTTTAACAGCAAAAATCATAGACATCCAACGAATATACGGATCTTTTTCGTAATCCCAGGGATTAGTCGATCCCTGTAAAGTCGCCCCCTCCTCAAGGTGGAGCGTCACATTCGATTTCAAGTAAATAGTACCAGTTTGATAATTACCCGCAGTAAAAATCAAACGTCCTCCCCCCTGCTCATTCACAAAATCGATCCCTTTCTGAATAGAGTTCGTATTCAAAGTCTTACCATCCGCTTTCACTCCGAAATCCGTGGCATAATAATCTTTTGCTGACAGGCTTACCTCGCATATCAGGCTGAGGCAAAGAATAAAGAATTTGTATCTGTTCATCATAATACGGTATTTACATAAATAAGATTAATGCATATTCCATGTGTCTTTCACAACGGACAAAAATATTTACGTTCTCACAAATTTTATCTATGCTTTTGATATTTATAATTAAAAATTTGGCATAATTGGATCAGAAATAACATCTATCCCGACAGAATTCCTCAATAGATTTGCAATCTTATGCTTCCTCACATCTACTCTTTTCACCATCAATTCCGGGATATTATAGGAGAACATTAGCCGCTTATAATAAATCGACGGATTTTTTTGTGGAAGTAAAAACGGTTTACGCGCATGCCCATTTTCATCTATATAGACAATAAAAGGCCTTGTATACAATCCATCAATCCGTCTGCTGCTAAACACCATCCAACGGCTGTTATCACTCCACGAGTGGTAGCTATCCACATCATTCGAATTCGCTTCAGACAGAGGATAGACTTCTTGTGTTTGCAGATCGACCATATATAGATCTGCATCTTTATGCCATATGGAAAAATTACCAAATTCATGCAAAACAAATGCCAGAAATCTACCATCAGGAGATATTCGTGGAAAAGAAACGCTTTTTCCATGTAAAGATGCATTATACAAAGTATCCGCCTGATTGCCAAACGTCATATTTTCCGGGGCAAAGGCTATACGGCAAAGACTATATTTCACTTCCTTATACTTTTGAGGCATGGAATCGACAGCGTGAGCCGAGCAGAAATACAAACTCCGGCCATCTGGAGAAAACGCAGGAAAAGTTTCAAAGGCCTCAGCCGATTTCGTTAGCGGAGAATAAGTGATCTGATGAGTATGTACGTTATAGACTACGACATCCGAAGCCGAATCATAGACTTCCACCCGGTTCGAATGACTGTTAAAAAAACTCTGTTTTGTCTTGTTAACCGAAAATGCCACATAAAGCCCGGAAGGATGCCAAAAAGGGTAGACCAAAGTACTTATTGTCGAATCAGTTTTCGTATTCAACTTCTCGATCACTCGATCATGCATCATGACAGTTCCATCAAAATCGGCCCTTGCATGAAACAACATCCTGTCCGGATTCCGATTACAATAAGAATGGCAATTCACACAATTGCCGTCTGTCAACTTATTTTCATAGATGGCAGTCTGTTCATAGTTCTCTAAGTTGCGCTGATAAATCCCCATATCCTTCCAGCCTTCATATCCGGGAGGAATCAGCCGATACGAAAGATAAGCATCAATCGGTTCCGATGCTACATCTATACAAAAAGGTTTATAACCAACCCATTCATCGCCCGAACGAATGGCAACAGTCAGCTTTAACACCTTACCTTTATTACGCTCCATCAAATCCTTCCATGCAGAAACGGAGAAAGAGAAAAGTCCTTTTACGCCTGGTACTTGAATTTCTCCATCCATCCCTGCAACAATCAGACAACACTCTTCTTTCCCCATATAAGAGAAATTCAGAGGAGCGATATTATAAGGGACAGTTACATCTTTATAATCAGGAAATATCGAAGGACTCTCTTCCAACTCTTCTGATATCCGTACATTGACCTTTCCACACGCTATGCAACAGAACACCACGCTTAATCCCCACATGAATTGATAGATATTTTTCATATTTATATTTGTACAAAAAGTAAATAATACCAGAAAGTGTTTTTATAAGCAACCAAAGCATCTGCAGATTGCCGAGCCCTACCATATGCCTCCTTAAAGATTGCAAACCTGTCAATCGTATCTTGCGTTACTCCATGCTCTTTACAATAGTTTAAATCCACACTTTGATAAACAAGCAATTGCTCTTTCGTGATTCCATGCTGCACTGCATAATTTTCATCCAATGTATGATAATAATCATAATAAAAAATCAAAGCTTCCTGTGCAGAAACCGGTAAAGTTTTTAACTCCAGCGTTCCGTAATATTCATCAATAAACTCTTTGACATGATTAATATCCTTTGCCAACAATAAATAAGATAGGGCATATTGTATCGCTTTCCCATCAACAGGATTAGCATCAAGGATTTTGTACAAGTCATCCATAGGGGAATTAAACAATACAAAAGTTTCTTCATTAGGGAAATCTCTTCTTCCAGTCCCTAAAACAGCATCCTGCTCCACCGCACGATCGTCAAACAGAAATTTCCTTTGAGATGTCGCCCATTCGGAATAATGCCAAGTTTTCTCCAACAATTCGATATACTTTAGGGCAACAGCATAAGCCCCACGCATCAAATCGATTTGCAAGACCATTTTCAACATAGTCGGATTATAGCCGTTCAACGACAAACTGGCATTAAATGCCACATTCTGGGCAGCTCCCATATTTCCCATTGCAAACAACACATGAGCCAGCCTGACATCCGAAGTTTTATCTTTAGGTATATAAATAAGAGATTTAGGTCCAAACTGAGGATAATGGAATAAATGCTCGATAAGTTCTCCCTTTTGAACCAGAGAAAGATTCAAATAGTTCGCATCATTGTGATTTCTGATACGTATTGCGCTTGCTTTGAGCAACTCATTCCATTTCTCATTTACCGTATAATATTCATATCGATAAAAATCATTAAGATCCGGTTTTATATGGTCCTGATAATTCTTCTGTAAACAAACGAATCCGGCAACAATCACCATCAATCCAATGGCGATTTGGCTGTTGCGCCCCCTTCTTTCAAAAAAACGGATGGCACCTGCAACCAATAAGCAAACCGGTAGTGCCAACCAAGCGGCATAATGGACAAACGGAGCCGTAACAGTTGTTTCATAGTAACCCAACGGGGTATATACATAAGCATATAAACCAGCCCAACCGAATTGCACAGCGACAAAACCTACAATAAGCGCCAAAGCAATATACAGAAGGGACAGCAAAGCTGTCTCCCGCCTCATCAAGCAATCATACAAAAAAGTACAGATGGCAAATAGGAGTACAACGGCTCCTGCTGCATAAAACAATGCAACAATAAACATGCATCCGGCAGACAATCGAAGCCATTTATTTTCTTTAATGCCTAAAATACTATATACAAACAAAAACAGTTGCATTAAAAAATAGGCAGTTATACCTTCATAATGAAAACAATTATCAAGTAATGAAATAGCCAAGAACAAACAGGGGATAAAACAAACAGGCAAAAGGAATCGATAATTTCCTATCTTGCGAATAACGAGCCAGATTAATAAAGATATTAAAGTCAAAAGAAACGATGTCAAAATAGCACTAGTCCAAAGCGAATAAAAGAATTGTACGATGAACCTGCTCATTAAAACAGAAAGGCCTCCGGGTTGCCTAAGAATATCGGAAATATAAGCCCAATCAAATAGAAACAGTTGTTGTTGCTCCCGGTAGAACAAAGCATATTGCTGGGTTTCTTTGAGATAATATCCTAACACAAAGAAAAATAACACACAGATTCCACTAAATAAAGTATTTCTATATCGGGAATTCATAGCTTTAAACGAGCTCGAAAAAACAGCCATCTTAATTCTATTTCATATTTGACTTGTTAACAGAAAGTGTATTTCCATACATTTAATAATAGCAGTTCATCATAAAAAGACAAGAAAGGACAGTCTAATTGGCCATCCTTTCTACAATTAAACTACATTATATTAATAACCATAATTCTGAGGATACTCGGCTCCCGTATTAGATTGGATAACCTGTATAGGAATCGGATATTGATAATTATATGGATGAATGTTCGATATGTAACGACGCTCCGCTTCGCTCCATTCGCGCGGCTGGTCAGAACCGGACATATTTTCATAGCCGAGACCATATTTACGCACACGCTCATAAAGCGTATTGGACGTTTTTTCATCCTGAACAGGATAAACCTCCGTTACATAAGTCGCATTCGGATTCACAGACAAACGGTTCAATGTAATCCAACGCTGTTCCTCACCCAACAATTCGCGAGTACGTTCATCCAGGATATAATCAATATTAACATCGGCAGCCGTACAAAGCGGAGCATTGGCACGATTACGCAGGACATTGATGTCGTCAGCAGCTTTTGCACGGTCACCCAAAGCCAGGTAGGCTTCGGCACGGAGCAAATGGGTTTCTGCAACACGAGTCATATACCAGTCGCAGTCGTATGCCTTATTGTCACCATTGGGATGTTTATCATCCGAGAATTTCCAGAAACGCGGGAAAATACTGATTGTATCAGCAGCCGAAATCACATATCCGTAAGCCTTTGCTCTTTCAAATGCAGCAGCTTTCTCATCAAGCCAGCGCGTACCACCCGGAGTGTACCAGTTACGCTGAATCATGATCTCAGAACCACGGAAATCTTCCTTGCCTTCCTTTTTGGAATTGTTCCATAAATCGGTATAGACATATCTTGTAGGCCACAGGACATTGCCACTGTAAGGAACATTGCCACCAATTGAGTCACGCATGATATCGGCCTCATAACGTCCTTTGGCCGAAGGCACGGTAGAAAGAGCACTTCCGACGATTCCTTCTTGGAAACAAGCAGTATTGTCACCCCATAAATAAAACTCCGTACCATCGTCCGCTATTCTTCTGTCTTTATTGAGACGAACTGTGTTACTTAGCCAGTTGGATTCAGTCGTACAAGCATAAATACGATACCATTCGTTACCTCCACCACCAGTAGAATAAGTATTGTAATTATATTGGCACACCCAAATAGCCTCTTTATTGTCTTCTGAGTTTTGATTGCCACCTTCACGGAACAAATCCCAGTAAGCACCGGCAGGTGCAGCCAAAGAGTTACCATAACGATCTGTCGCTTCGCTTGCACGGGAGCCGAAACGGGTTGTCATGACATGGAAATCGCCATCGGTTCCGTCAATCACGCGAGAAGAGGCATCTACTGCACCGCTAAAATCTCCCAAAGCCAGACTTACCTCCGCCAGATAATGGTCGGCAGCTGCACGAACAATTTGTCCCGTTTTTTCAGCTTTTATCGGTAAATTCTGCACCGCATAAGTAAAGTCGTCCTTACAGAATTCCCATACATCTTGCCGAGTAGTTGGAACATAACCTGTCGTAATACTCGTTACGCGATGATCCAATATGGGGACATTGCCATACATACCTGCCAATACACGATATGCCCAACCTCTGAAAAAGACAGCCGTTGCACGAAGTTGTGCTTTTTTTTCAGCTGAAGAATATGTAATATAGTCGCGTTCGTCCATCATATCAATAACCGTATTAGCACGGTTAATCAAATCATACAGTTTGTCATACCAGTGACGAATCAAACCGTCGCTGGCATTCAAGTTGTTCCAGTTCGCAAATTGAGAATTACCTCCTGTCTGGCCGAATGTATCAAGTCCCAATCCCATGATCATCCAAGAATGTCCGCCATGCGTCTGCCCCATCATCAATGATTGTATTTGGCGATAACAAGCATTTAACCCCATTTCCATATCAGCCTGAGAAGTATAAAAAGTTTGGTCGTCAAATTTATAAGAATGTTCCGTCAAAAACTCATCCGCACTTTGACACCCTGTGAAACCGGTCACCAAAGAGGTTCCGGCCAATGCTATTAATAAATATCTTTTGAGTTTCATATTTACTTCTTTTGGGTATATTATTATTAGAAAGATAAATTAAGTCCTACAGAAACTGTCTTGTAAGTACCATTACTACCATAACGGCTCGAAGAAGCATTAGAAGCAATCGTACCTCCGTTTTCCGGATCAAGCCCTGACCAACCAGTGATGGTAAACAAGTCCGTTGCAGAAAGATAAATGCGTAAAGAAGAGATGTCCAGCTTTTTTAAGAACGACGCATCGACATTATAAGAGAACACCAAGTCTTTCAATTTCAAAAATGTCCGTGAGTTCCAATACAAATAGTTCAACGAATTACTATATCCGTAACGCGGATATTTGTCGGAATGGTTATCGGCAGTCCACGGGTTAACAGCATCCAACTGAGCACCGTTGGACATATTCGTTCCGAAAGCATTCGGATCATATCCTAAAAAGTGGGTATCGTTACCCTGCATCCAGCGGAAGTTGAAATACAAAGAAAAATTTTTATAACTCAACGTGTTACCAAAATTAACTGTAAACAACGGATCCATGTCGCCGATCCAATGACGGTCATCTCCGGAAATCTTACCATCGTTATTATAATCAAGGAATTTCAAATCACCAGGAACGGCATCGGGTTGAATTTTGCTTACCTCACCTGTTTCCGGATTCGTCCAGTTATAATTGTCGATTTCTTCCTGGCTTTGGAAAATACCAACCTTCTTCAAGTCGTATGCCGAACCGATAGCATGTCCGATCATCAGGGCATAATAGTTATCAAAGCCATAGGCTACAGCATTTGCAACATCGTCAGCTTCTTTACCCTCATAATCTTTTCCATACAAACTCTTTATCTTGTTGCGGTTAAGGTCAAACACCAAGTCGGAAGTCCAACGGAATTTTTCTTTTCCGTCCCCATCGATATTTACGGAATTCAATGTAATTTCAATACCCTTGTTCGTTACTTTTCCGACATTATCGCTAGCAGACTGGAAACCAGTAGGATAAGGAACGGAACGATTCATCAACATATCCGTTGTATTTCCTACATACAAATCTACATTTCCATTCAAACGTCCGTTCAAAACACCGAAATCAACTCCTAAATTATATTTTTCAACAGTTGCCCATGTCAAAGAACGGTTCGGCAATGAAGAGGGTGTCAGGCCAAATGCACTACCGGAACCTGTATCACCAAACCAAGTATAAGTCGTACCGACTGTCGCTACAGTTGCATACGGACTCACCGAACGGCTACCGTTCTGTCCCCAAGAGAAACGAAGTTTCAAGAAATCCAGCCAGTCCACATTGTTTTTTAAGAAATTCTCATTACTCATCACCCAAGCAGCAGATGCTCCATAGAAATTACCATACTTATGCCCTGCCGCAAATGCAGAATAACCATCACGGCGAAAATTGAAAGTTGCATAGTAAGTGTTTTTGTAATTGTAATTAACACGACCTAAATAAGCTAGAGCAGAACTCTGTGTACGTTCACGTCTGAGTGTCTTCGTCGAAGCCAAATCTTGTTTATAGACACCTAAGATTGTCGGAACAGAGAAGTTCGAGAAATCAGTTCTGAGATACTCATTATTAGAGGCCTCACGAGTATAACCAGCCATCAAATCGAAATGATGTTTACCTAGATCTTTCATATAGGTTAAAATGTTATCAACATTCCAAGTGCCGCTAATAGAAGAATAAGAATATCCTCCGGCTCTGGATCCAAACTGCGAAGGATCATCCATTTGCGCCGTATTATCAGTATCTACCCACATTCCGGGATTATTGAACAGGTCACTTGTTCCTGTATTACGCTGTCCATTCAAAGAAATACGATAAGATAATCCTTTTACAAAGGGGAAATCCACTTGTGCATAGAATACACCATTGATATTGAATCCATGATCCTCTTTGTCCGTCCATAAATAAGAGTCGTTTGAACCGGTTCCCCAATAAGGACTAGCAACATTTCCATCCGGTTTCGAATTATACCAGTTTTCATATCCCGGCTGACGCGCATGAATATACGAATAAGGTGACATCCAAGTTGCATTCTGAATACGAGGAGAGACCCCCCAACTCTTCGAACTCAAAAAATTACCCTTCAAACCGAAAGTCAACCATTCTTTTGCCTTGATATCTAATTTGGAAAGAATGTTATACTTTTCATAATCATTTCCTTTCATAATACCTTGCTGGCGGTAATAATCCCCAGAAATATAATAATTTACCACCTTTGAGTTACCAGCAACACTCACATCATATTTCTGGCCAACACCGACACGTGAGGTTTCATCGATCCAATCCGCATAAACACCTTCGTTATAAGCATCTAACTCAACCGTATTCAACAATTGCGCTTTATCATAAGAAGTAGACCATACAGCATCTCCCGGAATACTACCTGTCGCTTGTTTTGAATAAAAACGATTTTTCATGAACTTCTCTTCATCAGATACCATTTTAGGCTGACGTGTCCAATCCGAAAAGCTCCAGTTCGTATTAACATTGATAGTCGGCGTTTCACTTCTACCTTTCTTAGTCGTAATAATGATTACACCATTCGCTGCACGAGATCCATAAATTGCAGCAGCCGAAGCATCTTTCAACACATCAATACTCTGGACATCATTGGTATTGATCTCATTAATACCACCAAAAGAAATGACGCCATCAACAATAAGCAAAGGCTGATTCACACTTTGCTTGTCAGAAGAAACATCTGCCGGAATTGCATTCTTACCACGCAAAGTCATAGTCCCCATATTATTAGCACCAGCACTGCTTGTCGGAGCATATTTCAAACCAGCCACTTTACTTGACAACGCAGCAATCGCATTCGGATTAGGTAAAGCGGTAATATCACTATCAGAAAATTTCACATTGGAAATAGCTCCCGACACATCTTTCTTACGTGCCGTTCCGTAACCAACCACAACAACCTCTTCCAGTTGTTCAGAATCTTCCAATAACGTGACATTGATCATTCGCTGATTACCAACTGTCACTTCTTGTGTCTTAAATCCGACATAAGAAAAAACCAACACAGAATTACTCCCCGGAACACCAGGGAGCGTAAACGTACCATCGGCACCAGTCATAGTGCCGATCGTCTGTCCCTTCACGGAAATGTTTACTCCCGGCAATTCAAAACTACCGGCATCCACCACTTTTCCCGATACTGAAATCTGGGCAAAAGCTTGTATCCCACACAGTAGAAAACATAGCAAAAGCAGAATACGATCTTTCATAAATTCATATATTATTTTTGTTTAACAAAATTTACTGCAAAAATCCAGATTCTGCTTCTGCATCTACATGGAAATATGATATTTTTTTGTATAATTTTGTCCTAAATGATATTTTTTTTATATTTGCGAAAATTGTTTCTATCTATGGAAAAACAGGCTGGGAAAGAATCTCAAACAATATATACTTATGTATTCCAATCGCAACAAACACAACATTATCAAGTACTTGCCCACAAACGACAACGAAACAACATGGGGAATTTCTATCAGCAGCATAGGTTTCCAATCTATCAGGCCCAACGAAAATTATCCTTTAAAAGGACATTCAGCCAAATACACCTTCAATCCTGAAAAAGGAAGGATTATCGATGAATTTGTATTAGTGTACGTAACCAGGGGAGAAGGAATTTTCATATCTTCAAACTGTCCCATGTCCAAAATATCCGAAGGGGATGTTTTTTTCATTTTTCCCAAACAATGGCACACCCATCATCCGATAGCAGAGATCGGATGGGACGAATATTACTTCACCCTTAGCGGACCCTATTTTGATAATCTGTTACGAAAAATAGTAAACTACACAAATCCGATATTTCATATTGGTATAAATAGATTATTAATCAATCATTTGAATGAAATGATTGATTCTGCCATGGCAGAAAAACCTGCTTTCCAAGTGTTACTCGGCGGAACCGCTTTACACATTATCAGCTTAATTTATTCAATAAATAAAACCCAAGACTATGGGACGGAAGCCATACAAAAAATGCAAAAAGCCTGTATGCTGATGCGGGAAAACGTTTATGAAAATTTCACATCGGAAGACATTGCCAAAGCAATAAACATGAGCTACTCCAATTTTAGAAAATTTTTTAAGAAATATGTAGGGATTACCCCACACCAATACATCTTACAATTGAAAATTAACAAAATCAAAGAATTGTTAGACAGTACGGAAATGTCCATCCAAGACATTTCTGCCAAACTGAATTTCGAATCTCCAGATTATTTTTCTTTCTTCTTCCGAAAAAAAACAGGCGTAAGCCCCATCTCATATAGAAAACATGTTAAGATACAAAGGGACAAAAATCTATAGCCTAAAATAAAAATAGGAGAGGATCAATCAAAATCCTCTCCCGAACTTATGCCAAAGTTGTCCTTCCATCTCCTCCCAGCAACGAAGAGTCGAGTAAATAAACTCGAAAGAGTAACGGGTAAGATATGCTTGGGCTTCCTCCTTTTTGCCTTCCCGAATAAGAACCGAGACCTTGTCCTCAACTAAAGGCATTTCATCTGCAGCTTTCCGCTCGAAGGAGATAACGGCTGGTTCAATCAATTTGCGGCCATGCCCCCAGCTCACCTGTGCCAAACGGTTTGTACGACGGTAAGTCCAAAGAGCCGCATCAAGGCGATAGTGCTTATGCCCGCATACCTTAAAACTCTCAGGAACATCCGTCATCCCGGCAAACAACGGGACACGTGGGCTCTCGCCCGGATTATCTTCCGACCACCAGCAAACGCCTCCCACCTCATCGGGCAACCAATCACGGCACTGGATTACAAACGAATAAGCACACCAAACAACCGATATCGTCCGCTGTTTCTCTATCTTTTTTTCACCTCGTTGCGCATTCAAAAACTCAAACATGTCGTTTGTCATCCAGTTTTGAGCCAACGGGCTTTTATACGTCGTATCGCGTTCGGTCCCGTCTTTATCTTTGATCTTCTTCGTTACCATCATATCTTTAGTCATGTCCCACTCCGTTCCCTCATACGTTTCACGCAACAGACGGTTCATATCCGTCAAAGAGATTTTCCGTTCGGGCTTGACAGATAAAGGAAGCTCCCCCATATCCATCGTCAGGTTCAAAGAAGGAGCTAGCGTTTTCAAAACAAAAAAGTCGCGGATAGTAAAAGGCTTCTTCCCCGTTTCATGGATAACCTTCCAAAACTTGAAAGGTTCTATCCCATCCCAATATCCTAATTGACGAGCCTTCTCTTTCAATCTCTCGCTATACATAAAATTATCCTTATCCTTGAAATCGACATCGGAAATACGAGGCGTATTGGCCGAAACCGTCACATGGTCGTCCGGTATGCGTTGGGCAACCCACAAAGCTCCCATATCTTTCGGCCCCGCACCTGTAATCTCGAAAAACCAAAGTTCCTTTTTATCGGCAACCGTCAGGCATTCCCCACCGTCACAATAGCCGTATTGCTCCGCTAAACGCCCCATCAGCAAAACAGCTTCACGTGCCGTACTGCAACGCTGCAAAGCAATCCCCTGCAAATCCTCGATATGAAACAAACCATTCGGATTGCGTAGTTCCTTACGTCCAACGATAGTTGTCTCGCCCATCGCCAATTGTTTCTCATTCATGCAAGGATAACCAGTATTCAGGAAAGCAAACGTATAAGAGACCTGCGGAATAGAACCTTTCAGTTTAACTCCCAAACGGTCGTTTTTGCTTTCCGTGTGGCGTAGATCCCAGTAGATATCGAGTTTTGCCGTATCCGGCCAGTTCTGTGCAGGCACTACTTCCATCCAAGTACGCGAGGTTCCGTCACAAGTCTGGGAGGTCATTACCGAACCATCGGTCGTCGCCAATTTACCTACAGCGATACTTGTACAACTTTCATCTGGATTTGTCAATTCGACTACATAATCCTGGGCTGAGAGAGACGTCGCAACACAACAAAGGCAAATGATTACCTTATATACTTTTTTCTTCATTTCCTTTCAAAATCTTTATTTGACCGGACAAAAATAAGTAATATGAACAAATACATCCCTCACTTTTTAACATTATCCATTATCATTTTGACACCTTCTTTCCTTTTAGCTAGGATTTTATAAAAGGGAATGTAACGAATTATGACACATTCCCTTGTACTATAAAACTTACGTTTATTTGTCCAATGATTTTAACCGGTGTTTTATTACTAACCTTTTATGATTTTTCTTTGTGATAAAGATGGCTTTAGAAATATCCGTGCGTTTTTACGTCTCCGTATTTGAGGGCTATCTCTATCCGTTTAACAGTGAACGTATTTTCGTCTTCGGAGCGAAATCCGATGCGGTTATATCCTTGCTTGAGGATTTTGTCTGGCAGGATAAAGGCATATTCTTTTTCTTCCCCATCCAAACCACGTTCCCTGTCGTAAAGGCGGGTGTAGGCCGGCATTTCTTTTTTAACTGTTTCCCCGTTTACTGTCAACCGGCAAGCAATCGGATGATTAGTACGAATAAATAGGATTGCTTCTTCCGGATAGCCTTCTTCTACAGTATCGCCTATATAAATATCCGCTTCTTTTTGATCTCCTTTCCTTATTTTTAGAGGGAGAGGAGAATCGGGTTTTATATTGTACTGGACAACGCCATCCGACAAAGCATAGATTTTGTTACGTCCTTTCAGTGTTTCCAGTGATCCTAATTCTTGAAGTAGTTCCGGCATCATGATCCGGCAAACTTGACCACCATCTTCCAGGTATAGTTTCCCGTCATGTTCGGAATTAAATGCGCCAAAATAATAATTAAACAGATAGATTCCATCTGCCCCCTGCGAGAGAATGTGAGAACACATACCCCTGTGCATCCCGTGTGACCAGAATTCCCGTGGGCGGTATCCCCCGTCGTCAATAGAACTGTAGAACGGAATATTGAGGTCTTTCCCAATCTCTTCCCGGAACTTGGCTACCGGCATTGCGGGATCTCCCCTCCAATGGACACCTGTACTGATAAAGTCCAGCAGTCCGAGGCGTAGCCATTCACGTATATCCAATCCTTTCATCATGTTTTGCTCGACTGTCGGTGCTACACGTGCGGATAGTAAAATCTTTCTGCCCTGCTTGGCCGAAACTTCATCTACCTTTTGACGGATATCTTTTACTAATTGTGTCATAAGCGGTGCGTTCTGTGGTCCCGTCCCAGATTGGAAGTAAACGATAAAACGCATAAAGTCGAGGTCGTATCCGTCGATTATGTCGGCATAGTTCTCTAATTGTTCGGAAATAATCGCCAGCTTGCGGTCACGCACTTCCTTTATGGCAAAGTCAAAGGCTCCGCCGCTGTTATAACCTTGCGTCGTGTCGTTCAGCCAGTATTCCGGATGCTGAATCCAGAAGTCGGTGTACCAGATCGGACAATGGGTAGTCGTATCATTGAAATGCAGGTCGTTCATCCGATAGGTGATAAATGTTTCCATTCCTTTTTCTTTCGCTCTTTTTAAAGTATGGGCAATGATATCTGTCCCTTCTTTTTCCAGGTTCAAGTGGTTTTGGTAGTATTTACGGAAGGAGTTATATTGAGCCGTATCGCAACCGCAATCTAGTGTCCCGTTCAGGTCGTCTCCAATCACGTGCCCATATTTGGACCGGACATAAAAAAAGTCGCTGCCGGAACACATCATGTAGGTTGTTACCTGCGAGTTTGCAACCATATCGACACTGGAGTCGAGGTCGGCAAGCGTTAGCGGACGGTATTTGAACCAACGGTTTCCCAACAAGTCTGTACCATCGTTATTATGGATGATCCTAAACTTCCGTTCGGGAGATTTTTTTACATGGGATGTACAGGCAAAAAATACCTGTACACATAAAAGAATTGAAAGATAGTTAATTGTAAGTGATTTCATATGTGTATATATTTATTGTATCAGTGAATACGACTTTTCTTCTCCCGTGAACAGCCTTTTTTGTAGGGGTGGAAGTCATTTGGAAAATGATCTCGCCTCCATTCATGATGTCCTGAAGGATGATTAGATATAGTTTACGCGACTCCATCCGTTGTTTTTGCATATGTGTATTTTTCTTATTCTTTGGAATGTCCAAAAATAGAAAAGATACCGAATATGCAAATGTGTTTTTTGTCGGATTTTTGTAGATATTTGGCTAAAAAAACTGGTTATAAAGCTTCTGCATATTTGACGGGTGAAGCACCTGTTGTGACTCCTGACAGATAAGAAGATCTTTTTTGCGACAAAGTCGGAAACATCTGTTCAAGCAGACAAGAGGCGATTGTGGAATTCCTTACTCCGATCAGGTAAAAGTCGGTCTTCCACTTCAATTCAAAATCTTTATATAAATTGCCGATAGATAGGAGTTTATAAAGATATGGATGTGAATCCTGATATACAAGGTTCCATCTGAGTAAAATTATTTTGGTGCGGTTACCCTGTCATATTAGGCTAAAATCGGTTCTATTTATCTGAATTTATGTACCTTTGCGGCATAATTCAAGTAAACGTTGAACAAAAATTAAGAAGTTAATAGTAATTCCATTGGTTGCTGTCGGTATGATGGCAATGGCGGGGTACAGTAAATCACCTGTGAAGGAAACTGCAAAAGTGGACGCTATCAAGCTGGCAAATCTGGACACAACAGTAGCTCCCGGTACTGATTTTTATGAGTATGCCTGTGGAGGATGGATAAAGAACAATCCTCTAAAACCGGAGTATTCACGCTTTGGAACATTCGACCAGCTAAATGAAGATAATCAGGAACAATTACGCAGGAAGCCGGAAGTGTCGCCCAGAAAATCGGCATGTTGTATGCAATGGGGCTCGACAGTATCAAGTTGAATAAGGACGGAATGGCTCCTGTCAAAGAACAGCTGGAAGCTATCCAACGTCTGGGTAAAAAACTTTCTCATGCTGATCGTTTAAAATAATATGTATGAAAGCCACAAAGGTATAAAAAAGCAAGACCTTCAAAGAGTCCTGCTTTTAGATCCCTGAGCAACTAGGGCAGGTAACAGAAATACATTACTATCAGTGCCCATCCTTCGGTTCGGGATATTTTCTGTCCGCTTTTTGCCAGTGGGAGCAGGAGTAGGGACAGTCCCTTTTTTCTATCATCCCACCCAAAAGCGGAATAAGTGTGTTCCGACTTCATGCTCATATTCAAACACTACGACAATCTCCATGTATGAATATAAACACCAAGTCGTAAAGGAGAAATGAAATACATTCATCCAAGAAGTTACCTGGAGTTTATTCTTCGGTCTAAACCTTATTTTTTTGTATAAAAAACCGATCACCCCTTAGCATTCCCGATGAAAGTTTCTTCCGTACACCAAAGCCTTACAGCAGGGCGGCGTATTTGCGTATCTGGTTCAAACGCTCCATTAGGGTCTGGTCACCCATCGCTTGCTGCATATTGTATTTCAGTTGCAGCCGCATCAGTGAATCGGCGGGTATATCCAATGCCGCCTCAAACATCATAGCCGTGATGATGGTCAGCGTGCGCCGTCCGTTCAGCAGGTCGTTGAGAGCTTTATAGGAGATGCCCATTTGCTCTGCCAGCTTCCGTTGTGAAATCTTACGGTATTCTATTTCGTCCTTCAGCACTTCGCCGGGATGGGTTGGAGTATATCCGAATCTTACAGTTGCCATATCTGTTGTTTATTTATAAATCACATACACAATAGAGGTAATAATCAACAGGGAAAAGCAGGAATTACGTTTTTACTTTTTGAGTATTCTCATTAAGCTGGCGACATCCTGTAATAAATTCACCGTCTCAAAATGTCCTTTATAAAACACTGCCCAGTTGTTGAAAACGCAAGGTAGCTCCTTGGCTTTTTGCAGCGTATCCACTTGGATGAAAGATACAGGAACATCATTCATTTCACAATACTGTCTGACAATTCCGATTTTTTGATCGATATAAGGACACTGCATATCATAATAAATTGTCAGTTCTTTACTTTCAATCATTTGTTTCCTGACATTTTGCGCAAACGTCGGCTTTGTTCCGTCAAAAGAGAGTGCCAGCAATTCATATCCATTATCGGTAACATCAACAGCCTCAAAGCCGAACTTCTTTGCAAACGACTGGTCGGAAAGCCAGGATTTTTGTTTTTTTGCTCCAAGCATACAAATACCGGATTTACCCTTTTTTTTGGCATCGGCTATACAATACTCCATCAGCGATTTCCCATACCCTTTCCCTTTGTAACTACCCAAAATCCATAAGCAATAGATATAATAATAGTTATCACCCGTTATAGGAACCCAGGCTGTTTCCAAAGGGGCATACTCTATGAAAACCGTAACCTTTGCATTTAACTTTCTAAAGACATGGCCTTCATTCAGCCGGTCAGAAAGCCATTGCCGCTTTGCCTCAACACCGGGATGGAGCTTTTTAGTACGGATAATGCAACACAAATGCTCATCTGCAAGATTGTCCGTTGTTAAGTTTATAAATTCCGTATCCATATGTATCTTCACTTCAAATTAGATATTATCAATTAACAGGAGCAGGTCGTCGTTTTGTCACTTTATTATTGCCGACAAATAATGACGTGTAAATGTAGTGAATTTATATACGTATTACCTCTTTTACCCAAATAACATTCTGACAAATTCAATTTCACATCTTATTCTGCAATTCATTTGCCAAACGTGCAATTTATTTAGTCAGATTTAACATACCCAATTTATTCCCGGCTTATTATTTGACTACATTTGTAATATTAATATTAAACTCTAAGGCCATGAAAAGATCGATATCTATACAGTGTTTACTTCTATCGCTCTTCTGTATTACTTTTTTCGGCGGATGTTCAAATGATGATGATGAGAATTTAAAAACAAAGCAATTGCCGATTGAAGCACAGAATTTCTTAACTTATCATCTTCCCGATCAATCTCCTTCCAAAATAGAGAAAATAACTTCTACCGATCCGGAAAATGGAGATAACTACAAAGTCTATTTCCAGGACGATCTCAGTATTACGTTTAATCAAATCGGAGATTGGTTAAATATTACTTCTCCAAACAGCACATTTCCGGGATCATTAAATCTATTTTTTTCAGGAGAAGAGAGTGAATACATTCGGAAAAATTACCCCAATGATCCTATAATAGGAATCACCCCTACTTTTTTCGGTAATATATTTACATTACAAAGCAACAAGGAACTTGCATTTCAGACATATCAATGTATATTCCTGGGAGAAACACTGGATATAAACAGCCTGGATGAACTACCTACATCAATAAAACAATTCATATCTCATCATTTTCCAGAAGCAAAGTATCAGACCATAATAAAAAACACCTCCATCAATGAGGATACTGATTATAATTACATAGTTTGGTTAAATGGAAACATTAAACTGGAATTTGATATTAATAATAATTGGAAAGAACTTGACGGTTATGGAAAACTATTACCGACTTCCATTATAGAATCCTTACCTACAAAGGTAAAAGAGTATCTCACAAGCCGTTACCCAGAAGCTCAAATAACGGCAATCTTGCTAGCTCATTCTACGCAATACACTATCCGGGTTAGCAAAACACTCCAGGTAGTAATTGATCCGGAGAAAGAACATATAACTATTGAATTAGATTAGATAGATGAGTTTATAAATAAATATTTTGTTGGTATCACATCCAAAAAAGTCAGTACTCCAGACGATTACACTAAACTGATTTTCAAGATTGAGCTTCCTAATGGATTCGTTATTACTATGAACAAATATTATCAATGGCTTACAATTAACGGGAATGGCCATCCATTTCCGGAGGCCCTTTTAAGTGTTTTGCCTGATGAAATAAATCAATATATGGTAATTAACGCAAAAGAAAAAATAACAAAAGTTGAAACTGTAGTAGATTATGGCTACCAAATCGTGTTAACAAACGGAGAAGAACTAAAATTTGACTTTAAAGGGAAACTCATAGAGAATGAAGGCATTTAACAACTCTAAACAACACGTATAAAACATAGGTGGTGTCGGTATTTTACTAACACCACCTATATTCATTATATATCTAATTTCTCCTGGACACTTCGTCTAATCTCTAATTTACCTGATCTGGATAAAACAACAGTATCACCTGCAAAAGCATCCCCCTGATAAACATCATTCAGATATATTCGATTATCCCTTTCTTTAAAAGTATGAGGCCCCGATCGGAAAGTGTCTCCATTATCATCAGTAAAACCACTGATAGGTTGAGGGGTCACAAAAACAATATCTTTGTATATCAAAGAAGCGTTCATTCTATATGGCTTAATAATAAGTGACTTTTTAGTAAATAGGTTTCCCTTTTTAAATATTATCGTATCACTTTCCTGTACATGGCCAACAAAAGCATTATTCAGAAACAAAGATCCTTTATGCTCTTTGATCAAATCTTCCCCCGCCCTGATAAAAACGGTATCATTATTTATATAACTTCCATAACCGGGGAGTCCGCGAGGAAGTTGTACCTCAAATCCTCCGGTATTGTCTGTTACAAAATTCATTTTCATCATTTGCTGTGCGTTACATTTGGAACCGACAGTATACAAACTGAAACCTATAGCCAGACATGCCGTTGTTAAAACTGATAATTTTGCCATTGTGTGTACTTTTAAGTTAAACAAATCTTTCAAAACAGATTTGAATGACAAATGAACCGGGAGTTCAGCTTTACCAATTTCCTGAACCTCCGGAACAGCTAACAAATCACAATCCAGTGCAGTAGCAATTAGCCTCAATGTGTAACTTCTTGGTACCACTTTACCTGACTCGATACGTTGCAAAGTTCGGACACTAATATTACATCTACTTACCAGTTCCTCTTGGGTCAACCCTTTCGTTTCCCGAAGCCCTGCAATGTACTTACCTAATTCCGGCTGTTTCATCTTCATTCAAATTTTCGACAAGATTATGCATAACTCAAACATTCAACAAATAAAGCAGCGAACTTTCACCCGACATTTACCCGACATTTGGTTATAGCGCGGTTTATTCATACAAAGTTAACAAAACATCAGCGGAAAGATTATTCTTTCTCCGACTATAGCGACAAAAAAAACGCAATAGCCTATTTTCCAACACATTACACACCTCTCGCTGTACCGATATTGTTGGCTAATTTTCATATTAGCGTTTTATTACGAAAAGGTCATGCTAACATGCTGACTAACTAACAATTAATATACGCTCATATTAGAGTTCGTTGATAGCTTTATTTTTCTCTTTTAATATAGAAAGAATATTCTTTATAAAGATTATATAAGGCTATCGCCATTTTTCAGTTTTAAAAGGATTCAAAGAAGACATTTCATTTTGCCTGGCAAATCAGGCAATCTTCCCTATCCCCGTATTACTGAAAACTGCCTGTTTTATTTCAGAGTTTACACAGACAATAGTTTTCAGTTACAAATACAATTGTATTTGATTTGAAAAACAATTGCTTTTGAACACAAATACAATTGTTTTTATAGACGGAAATCAATTAAAAAACTTCCGGAAAACCAACTATTATTCCCATTGGGTTCCATCCAGTCCATCCGCTCCATATCCACTTCATATCTTTGTAAAGCATTTCAAGAGAATAACATCGATTAAGCTCGACCAATAACAGATATATCTATATTTTCTCATAATTATTCGATACTATTATAGATTTACCTATATTTGTAAGCAAACAAGAGAAAGTATGTATAGTGAACTATATGAAAAATCAGGAAGTGATATAATTCGGGAATTGGGAAAACGGTATAGTGACTACCGAAAACGGATGGGGTACACACAAAAAGAAGTTGCTGAGAAATCAGGACTGAGCGTGTTTACCATAAGTTCCTTTGAGAACGGTTCTTCTACCGGTATTACATTGGCTTCGTTTATAAAATTGCTACGGGCAATCGACAGTCTGGATGAAATAGAGAAACTATTGCCGGAATTACCGGAAAGCCCACGGAGCTTATTTAAAAAACTAAGTAAATAATAACCTATGGGAACAAAAAAATACATACACAAACACTAGCAGCTATGTCACCGACAAGTGATAGTTATGAAGATATTTTTGCAGTAATCCGGCGACTGAATCTACGCTATGAGGATAGTAAACAACAATACTTGCGAATGATATTTAATGTTATCACCCGGAATGTCGATGATCATTCTAAAAACTTTTCGTTTTGTATGAATCGTGAGGGTGCATGGCGGCTATCACCTGCATACGATTTAACTTACAGCGTAGATCCAACTGCTCCTCCATATTCAAACAGGCACTCATTAACTGTTAATGGTAAAAACGAAGACATTACCTATGAAGATTTTGAAACTATAGCTTTAAATAACGATATACAAGATTATAAAGCATTAATTAATGGTGTTTCCAATGCGATCGCTAATTTCGAGGATTATGCAAAGGAATTGGATATCAATGAAAAATTGATTGAAAGTATTAAGAACGATTTTATAGAAGTATAATTTGTATCAACAACCTTAAAAGTCCATAAAATTTACATTTAATCCATTGATATGCAATTATCTTATATACATTTGCATACAATCAATTTCACAGAGGCCATGAAGAATATAATCGGATCGCTATTTTTATTATTATCTGTTTTTTTGTTTATTGCATGTAGCAAAGACAATGACGAAGAACTAATCGAAGAAAAACAATATGAATTTAGTTCTATCATGTGGGCTTTGCAGGAAGGTGACGGAGAAGAACTTTTTGAAATAAAAACACCTGAACAGGTTTTCCGTAATACAGGGAATACAACAAAAGACATTGTTATTAATTCATCTGAAAAAGTAGAAGAATCCTCTCAGTTTTTCATTGATGAAAATATATTGCCTTATTTGCCGGAAGAAGAGATAACGATCGCTTTTCCTGATGTATTCGAATTGTTATCTTCTGAATACAAATATTTCATTGGAGATAGAAAAGCACCTTTCAAAAATGAAAAAACACCTCTTCCTCCAAACAGAACAACTACAGAAACAATATCGTTAGCTCCCTCATGTGAGTTACGAAACAGCTCAACTTTTACAATGAAAAAGATAAAAGCGACATATCGAATCCGTTTTGTTGAGAAAGAAGGTATTGATAGCTATGAGAAAGAAGGCAAATGGGAAGGCATATTTATCGTTTTTGAAAACAGCGAAACCGTTATTAATGAAATAAAATAACCGGCTTCATCTGTTCGATGAACAAGCATTACATTCCAATTGTTATAAATAGAAAAACAATATGGAAACTTTCAAAGATATTATAAACGGAGATAAACCTGTATTAGTAGACTTTTTCGCGACTTGGTGTGGCCCTTGTAAAGTGATGAGTCCAACGATAGAAGCTCTCGGAAAAGAATTAATCGGACAGGCACGTGTTCTGAAAATCGATGTTGACAAAAATGAAGCTGTTGCCAACGAGTACCGCATTCAGTCAGTACCCACATTAATCATCTTCAAAAAGGGAGAAGCTGTTTGGCGGACTTCAGGTGTGATGGAGAAAGGGGCTCTTTTACAGCAAGTCAAAAAGTTTATCGATTGATTACCCAATAAAAAAAGGAGCCCTAACAAGCTCCTTTTTACATAAATTATCAGTTTCTTATTTATTCGTTTCTTTATTGATCATATATGAAAAAACTTTCGACTTAGTCCATGTAGCTTCTGTTGTATCTTTATTAAATTCTTTGATATAATTAATTCTAAAGTTGAAAGTTTCACTTCCTTTTGATTTTTCCTTAGCTTCTAATGAAGATATATAATTACCCGCACGAATTGCATAGTTAAATACAGAAGTCCCAATTGTATTTTTACCATCTTCTTTCTTTACTACACGCAAAAAGAAATCATAAATATTTTTACCGTCTACAACTTGTGGTTCCTGAGAAGGATCAATCTGCAGAAAATACTCGTTTGTCTGATCGTTTGCCGATTTTTCATGGCTAGAACCTAAGAATAAAAAATCTTTTATAGTAGCACTATATGCACCCGTAGTCACGATCCCTGCATCCACAGCTGTTATTTCCCCCTGTTTAATTGATGTCGGGGATGTCTTAGCTGTATCAACTGGTTCTACCCTACCAGTATTATTCAACCTGGAATATTGAGAAACAGTAGCCGTTAAATATTTTTTTCCACTATTATTAGCCGGATCATCATAATTAATGTTGAACGCAAAAAAGACACATTCATCATCCTTTAGGTTATTAAAACCAGAAGCATATACCGGAACTTCATCAGCTGTATAAGCAACATACCCCATAGCATCCGTAGAAAAACCTACTACACCATAAGAAACACCACTCTGCTCATTCTTTCCCCCATCCAAGCAAGAGGTCAACAAAACCGTAGCCATGGCTACTGCACTTAAAAACTTAAGTTTCTTCATTTTTCTGTTCTTTTTATTTTATGTTATTAGTATTTGTTTATTTAGAAACCCAGACGGAATCCGGCCTGGAGACTTACATTAAATGGTTTTTCGGAACGTACGGTTTCGATTGTACTGCCGTTATCGAAATAGTAGTCTACTCCAGCCTCAGCATAAAGGCTTACAAAACGAAGCAACGGGTAACTCACACCTGCACGGGCGTTGACAGACCACAACCATTCCTTCATACGAATATGCTCACTCTCTTTTTCGTATAACTCTTTACCTGAATATTTTTCCGTAATCAGCTTTCCTGATACATTGACTTCCGTCATAACACCTGCCGCTGCATATACCTGAAAACGGTTCCATTCTGCAATTTTATAGGACAAAGAAACCGGAATACCGATAAAATGGAGCTTTTGGGCTGTCTTATTATAATAGACCGGAGCATCCACATCCCAGGTAGAAGACAGAAACGTATAATTCAATCCCGTCGACAATGCAAACCGGTTATTCAAATAACGACTTACTGAAAAACCTACGGACACGGGAGTTTTATGATGTATGTTCGTCTTCGGTAATGAACTGTTCTCAAAATTAGGAGAGTTCAGGAACAACAACTCCTGATCTGTCATCATTGTATTCTTCAAGGCATAGGTGTTCAACGAATTATTTGTTCCGGTTGTAACACTACCACCTCCCATACCGAATCCCCACTTACGCGGAGCAACCTCCTTTTCCACTTTTCCGACCGGAGCAGCATCAGCTATCAACGACCGGGTATCAATAGAACCCACTTCCGGATGATCCTGCACAACCTCTTCTCTATCAACCACAACAGAGTCTTCATCCGGATCGGTTATTACTTCTGCTTGCTCCTCCAAATCATCATCTGAAGAAATAACGGCAGGTTCAGTATGAGCAACCTTTACGGCAGCTTTGTATGTTGACCGTACTACAGCCGGCTGTTGCACTGCTGCCACAGGAGATACGGTTATTTTTTCCTCTATCTGAGCAACCGGAGCTTCGACATCTTTAGCCAGCTCAGTTTCCACCTTCTTTGTTTCCTTCTCGATCTTCTCTGCTATCGGAGCTACCTCCCTCTCCGATTTAAACATATAAACGCCTCCCGTTATCATCAGTAATGAAATGACTGCCGCAGCAGCCCAGTAACGGAGCGTTCGACGGAAAGATACCGGTGCTTTTACCGGTAAACGATCGGCAATAGCCCCCCAGTCTTCCGGCATCGTATCCACTTCGAAATCCTGCAACTTCGAGCGGAACATATCATCAAATGTATCTCTTTCCTTTTTCATTCTTTCCTTTCAATACAAAGCGTTAATCCTCTTCTGTAACATCTGTTTGGCGCGCGTGAACTGTGAACGTGACGTACTTTCCGTAATATTCAACATCTCACTGATCTCTTTATGAGAATACCCTTCAATTGCGAACAGGTTGAACACCGTACGGAAACCGGTCGGCAACTCATGTACCAATGTCATCAGCTCCGCTGCCGACATACTCGATATAACCGAACTGTCCGGCTGGATCAATTCCGCCGTGTTATCCAGATCGGTCGACTCGCGCAATACATCTGACTTACGCAAATACTCCAATGCACAATTTACAAAGATCTTTCGCATCCACCCCTCGAATGAACCGGCTCCCGAATAAGAGTCCATACTGGTAAAAACTTTTACAAAACCATCCTGCAACAAATCGCGGGCAGTCTCCCTGTCGTTCACATAACGCAGACAAACTCCCATCATTTTGCGGGAATACCTCTCGTAAAGCTCTTTCTGAGCCAGCCTGTCCCCCTTCCTACAACCCCTTATCAGTTGTGACTCGTCCATTCAACTATAATGATGTTATTCTGGTGCAAAACGCTGCATGTTTCATGAACTTTTTTTCCATAAAAGGGGCGGACACATAGATCCGCCCCAACAGGTATGCTTTTGCAAAGATAAGATGTTCTAACGAATTTCCATGTTAACGGAGATAGACTGCTTAATTTTTTTTCGCAGGGTTAACCGGACAGCCGGCACCGTCATCGACAGGCACAGCTTCCATTCCAATCTTTTTAAAGGCTGAAGCCAATTTTGTCTTGGAAGTCTTATCTGTTTTATAGGTAACGTTCACCGTGCGGGTTTTCAAATCGCATTTCAGATCGGTCACTCCTTTCTCGAAAGCTATATTCTTTTCTACCTTCTTCTGGCAATTGGCACATTCCATCTCTTCAACAAAAAAAGTCACTGTGTCTTTTTTCTTTTTTGCATCCTGTGCATAAGCCGTAGAGAAAGTAAATACGGCACAAATCAATGCTACTACTAACTGTTTCATAATGTATTTGTATTAATTGGTAAATAATTTATCTTGTTTTTTAATCGCGGCTGATGTTAAAACGTAAGCCGGCATATATCTTTCGTCCGTGAACGGGGCCCCACACCATCGAACCGTCGAAATTATCTCCACGCGGGTTCTCCGCATCGATGATCGGATGAGATTGCTTGTAGTCAAACAAGTTTTCCGCCCCGATATAGACAGACCAACGACGGAAATACCGGGTGATCTGTGCATTGACAACGGTATATGCATTAAAGTTCGGTTCCCACAACGGATTGGTAGCATCCGGAGTCGGCATACGCCCTCCCCCGTTAAACTGTCCGGTCAGGTCGAACTGCCATTTCTTCAACGGGGTCTGATAAGAAGCCGTCACCAGTCCTTTATAATCACTGACCAGCGGTTTCTTCAGCCGTTGCGTTACCCCTTCTGCATTCCGGTAATCCGTCTTGGCATCCGTGTAACGATAAGCCGCAGTCAGGGTAAATCCCCGGAAGAAAGGATAGGTCGCTTCCACCTGGAAACTGTTGGAATAAGATTTTCCGTCCAGATTATAGAAGCTGACAGCATGCGCATCGCTATCCATATCGACCACCACCTGTTTCCGGAAATCGGTATAATACCATTCCCCGTTCAAAGATAATTCTTTTCCGAACAGGGGGATATAAAAAGACAGGTTCAAGCCGGTATTCCAGGCTTCTTCCTGATCCAGGTTCTCGGCAATATTCATCTTACGGCTACTCGACAAGAGGAAATTATTCTCTGCCAGGATATTGGCCGTACGGAACCCTTTACCGGCCGAGGCACGGATATGGAACCAGTCGAACGGATTATATTTAATATGTATGCGAGGGGTGACAAAGAAATCATACAAAGAACTGTAATCGGCACGGATACCTCCCAGAAGGATCAGTTTATCGTTCAGATTGTAAGTGTACTGTGCATAAGCTCCGGTGACAACTTCCGTACGGTCGAAGACCTTACGCGTACCATCCTGCAACAGGTTTTCATCGAAGCCGTCGTAATTCATGCTCAAGCCGGTGCTCAGGCTATGTGCCGGAGAAAACTCTTTCTCATACAACAAGCTGGCATACACATTATTCTGATAGACATTATAAGGCGTACGGTCGTACATGGATTTCTGTTCATGATAAGAGCCGGAAAGGATCATGGCTACACTCTCCACCTTTTCCTTATCGATGATATAGGCTTGCTTGGTAAAGAGTTCAGCCCGGTTCGTCTCCAGATGAACCTGATACGGATCGGCAAAGTCATGATGTTTGGTAGCCTGTCCGCCGGTACGGTTTTCGTGCAGGTAGCGGGCTCCGTACTGGGCTACATAATTATCCAGTTTATGATACCAGCGGTTCATCAGGTTGACCTGCTCTTTCAACGGAGTATCCAGGAAGCCGTCGTCGTTGCCGTCATGTTGTTTTTTGTCATTGGAATAATGAACCAGCAAACCGGTCGATACTTTATCGTTAATATGCCAGGAGGCATCTGCATTTCCTTCATAACGTCCGGCATCGCTTCCGAATAAATTCACTGAAAAGATATCCGCCGTAGGAGGCTTTTTAAATTCCACATTGATCTGTCCGGCAAGGGCTTCGTACCCGTTCTTTACCGATGAAGTACCTTTGGAAACCTGTATGCTTTCCATCCAGGCACCCGGCACATAATCCAACCCGTACAGGGAGGCGGCTCCACGGAAGTTCGGATAATTCTCCGTCAGCATCTGCACATACGTTCCGGACAGCCCCAGCAATTTGATCTGCCGGGCACCGGTCGCAGCATCGGCATAAGACACATCGACAGACGGGTTAGTCTCGAAACTCTCCGCCAGGTTACAACAGGCGGCACGGCATATTTCATCATAGGTGATCTTTTGCGTCTGCAACACACTGGTGCGGGAGGCGATCGTTCCCATTTTACGTTCGCTGATCACGACTTCTTCCAAGGCGACTTCGCCTTTCAAGATAATCCGTAACGGTTCCTTCGGATTTGTTACCTGCATCGTGAAAGTTGTATAGCCGATATAACTAACGACCAGATTATTGGAACTTTTTCTCGTAGCCAGTTCGAAAGCACCGTCTACATCAGTAGTGGTTCCCTGTTGGGTTCCTTCCCAATAAACATTGGCACCGATTATCGGCTGGTTATTATCATCAAACACATGCCCTTTCACTTCTTCCGCCCGGGCTGCGATGGCGGAGAATAGTATAAATAGAGTAATATAGAATTGTTTCAACATTGCTTTACATTTTGATTCAGTAAGAAGGTATGTCCAAACAGACCCGTAACGTTAGGCCTGCTTTGTCCTGAGTGAAAGCTTTTGCCAACAGCGTGGCAAAACATTGTCATCTACGTGGCACTGTTGTGACATCGCAGAGACATTGCTGCCGCAAAAGCACAATGACAATCTAAATCAATAAGGTAGTAAGTAAATTCAGGTAAATACGCGGGCAGACAATGGGAGGGCCATCCTGATCCTGTGCAATATATTCTTTTATGGAAGGAACCGGAACGAGTGAGGCTATTGGAGAAGCAAACGACATAAGGTCGGTCACTGCCGGTTGTAATTCTACTATCGGATTATTGGAACTGCTCCAGTCGAAACTGATCCGTTCCAGGCCACAGCAATCATCTTCGCAGCAGCCGGAGTGGCAAACCGAAGATTCATCGGTGGCATTGCAACAGCCATGTTCGTGTACTTCGCAACAGTTATCATTCAATAATACTGCAACTCCTTCGGTACGGCAATCACCGCAGCAATAGGTAATCAGGTTCACTCCGGCACCTCCATAAAAAATAAGAGTCGCCAGAAAAACGATAAACAGATATGTTACAGTATTTTTCATTCGACACAAAGATAGTGCTTTCACCTATCCGCTCCTAACCGTTAATATTATTTAGGAAATTCGGAAAGATAATAATAAGTATCAGGAGACACAGCGCTCTCGATATGGTAGCGGGTGGAAGCCGAAACGCTGAAGCTATATCCTCTCTCCGCATTCGGGGCAACCGGAAGATAAAGTACCGTATCCCGCACTCCGGTAGCCAAAATAGATTTAGCCGACGACGTATCGATAGAGTCCGTCAATGAATAATAAACCGTATAAGTCAGATCTTCCTTCTCCACCGGTGGTTTCTGCCAGGACAGTTTCAGGTCGCTTCCCTCCTTCTCCACACGGATCTCTGCCGGAGCAGCGGGCACCCTATCGCTCAACCAGGTGAGAGGCAATAGCTGGGCCGGGAATTTATAATAATTATCTTTCAACTCATCATAAAGTCCTTTCGAATTATCCAGCACATTCTCGCAACGGAAAAAGGTACAGCCTGCACCTCCATAATAACGGCTGTAATCAATCTGGTCGGTAATATCATTTACCGTCCAGTCCGCTTCATTCTTCTCCATGCGGTAAGCTCCCAGTCCCGGCACGACCAGGCGCCCGTTACAATTCTCCACCCAGTTGTCTACAAACGGGAAGAAGTTTTCATGCAGATAATACATCATCGGAACGATCATATCCTGCTTTCCTTTCTGCATCCACATCTTGGGATCCTGGAAGACACTTTCATAAGCTGTCCAGCCTGCATTGGGAACCCGTTCGATCCGGTTATACTTACCCAACGGCGAACTGCTGACCTGCACCCAAGGCTTAACCAGTTTCACCCAGTCATAGATACGATAAACCATTTTATTGATATTCTCGCGCCGCCAGTCAGGCAGTTTTTGCGATTTACCGTATTTGTTATGAACGGCTTTATCCGGGAAACTCTTGGCCTGCTCCGGATAACGGATATAGTCAAACTGGATCCCGTCGATATCATATCCATTCACCACCTCCTTTACCAGAGATAAAATATAATCGGCAGTCTCCGGCACACCCGGATCCAGATACCATTCCCCGTTATGACGTTTACACAGTTTCGGATGGCGTTTTACAACAGATAATTTACCTTGTTCTTTTACAGCCTTCTCCGTACCAACAGGAAATGTCACAAACCAGGCATGGCATTCCATCCCCCGTTTGTGACATTCTTCTATCGCAAAAGCCAACGGATCGTATCCGGGCATTGTTCCATATTTACCTGAGAAAGTTTTGGATGCCGGTTCTATTGCCGAACGGTAAATAACATCCCCCCGCAAACGAACTTGCAGAAATACGGTGTTGAAATTCGCATCAGCCAACCGGTCGAGTATATTGCATAAATCCTGTTGCTGGGCCTTTCTTCCCGCTTCCGTTGTAGCCGGCTTTTTAGGCCAGTCCAGTCCATAGACGGTAGTTAGCCAGACAGCACGTATCTCGTGCTTCGGAGATTCAACTGCTCCAATCGAATGAAGCAATAAAAGGACCAGGAATAACAGGCAATACTTTCTCATTTCCACTTATTTATTCAGCGGGCAAAGGTAGTACTTTTTCGTTATTTTCCAATTTCCGACAAATACCGCTCAGCCTCGATAGCCGCCTGACAACCTGTTCCGGCAGCAGTAATAGCCTGACGGTAATGAGGATCGGCCACATCGCCGGCTGCGAAGACACCTGCCACTTTTGTACGCGGCGTTCCGGGTATTGTCTTGATATATCCTACCTCATCGGTTTCGATCCACGGTTTGAATATATCCGAGTTCGGTTTATGACCGATAGCCAGGAAGAAACCATCGATGGCAATATCCACCTTTTCTTCATCCGATTCCCCCATCCGTTTTACCAGGTGAGCACCTTCCACACCATTTTCGCCAAACAGGCCGATCGTGTTGTGTTCGAACAATACCATAATGTTCGGCGTATTGAATACACGCTCCTGCATCACTTTGGAGGCACGCAGATAAGACTTACGGACGATCAGGTACACCTGCTTTGCCAATCCGGCCAGGTAAACAGCTTCCTCACAAGCTGTATCTCCACCTCCTACAACAGCAACGACTTTCTTACGGTAGAAGAAACCGTCGCAGGTAGCACAGGCAGAAACACCCATTCCTGCATATTTTTGTTCGTCGGGGATACCCAGATACTTGGCAGTCGCACCGGTTGCAATGATCAGGGTTTCCGTTTCAATTACTTTTTCACCGTCGATCGTCACCTTGTAAGGAGCAGCGGAAAGATCGGTTTCCGTAGCAATTCCAAAACGAATATCCGCACCAAAACGCAATGCCTGCTGCTTCAGGTCTTCCATCAGTTCCGGACCGGTGATACCTTCCGGATAACCTGGGAAGTTCTCCACTTCCGTTGTTGTCGTAAGCTGTCCGCCCGGTTGAATACCTTCATACAATACGGGTGATAAGTTTGCACGAGAAGCATAAATTGCTGCTGTATATCCTGCAGGACCGGAACCTATAATCAGGCAACGGACCTTTTCATTTGTTGAATTGCTCATAGCGTTTATTTATTGATAATTGATAATTAATCTAAGGAATCACTCTACTGTCTTTTAACGGAGATCGATCACCTCTGCATCCGGATAGTCACCTTCCTTAAAAACAAAAAAGTCGTCCGGTTGGTTTACACCCGTTTTCAGTTTACTGATATGGATCGTATTGGTAATGCCGTTTTTTGCTTCGACTTTGATTGCAGCCGGGAAGTTCGAGAACTTTTCGATCTGCAATTCCACCCGGATGATATCTCCTTTCTTCTTTGGCGTCAGTTCTATATCGTAAGCCGCTTTTCCGTTCGCTGCCGTACTTTCCCCGATATATTTAGGAGTAAAACCCTTCTTATATACACGTAATAAAATGGCGGGATTGGTAAACTGCAATTCTTCTCCGGAAGGGGTACTGACATTCACTTCATCGTTACGTTCCACGTAGCTCCATTGCGTCTTCCCATCAAACCAAGTAATCATATCCGGAGTGACCAAGGTAAACTTATCCCCTCTCATATTGATCGTTCCTTCGAAACTTTCCGACATTTTCTGCATATCGGAACGGGTATTCAAAGCAAAGGAAGCAGAGATGCCATTGGAATTTTCGTAGGCAGAAGCTGCCTTATCGAGAATCGATACCGGATTTTGTGCCCTGCTTATCACTCTGACACCGAAAAGGAGACATAATAACAAACCTATAAAGGCGATCTTCCGCCATATCTTTATCTTTCTTTCTCTTTCCATAAATAACGATTATTTCAAAGAGTTCAGTAACTGTTCCAGATTATACTCGTCTTGGATCAAGACCTGACGAGCCTTGCTTCCTTCAAACGGTCCTACGATTCCTGCCGCTTCCAACTGATCCATCAGGCGTCCGGCACGGTTGTAACCGATCGCGAACTTACGCTGGATAAGCGAAGTGGAACCCTGTTGCTGGATAACGATCAGGCGGGCAGCCTCATCAAACAATGGATCGCGATCCGACAGGTCGACAGCACCCGGAGCTTTATCTTCGCCACCTTCTCCCACATATTCGGGCAACAGGAAGGCGGTAGCATAACCGGCCTGGCCGGAGATATAGTTTACGATCTGTTCTACTTCCGGAGTATCGACAAAGGCACACTGCACGCGGTTTGTTTCTCCACCTTGCGAGAACAGCAAGTCACCACGACCGATCAACTGGTTGGCACCGGGTGCATCCAGGATCGTACGCGAGTCGACCATCTGCATCACACGGAATGCCATACGGGCCGGGAAGTTCGCCTTGATGATACCGGTAATGATATTGGTAGACGGACGCTGCGTTGCAATGATCATATGGATACCGACGGCACGTGCTTTCTGTGCGATACGGGCAATCGGTGTTTCGATCTCTTTACCTGCCTGCATGATCAGGTCGCCGAACTCGTCGATAATCACCACGATAAACGGCATGAACTTATGTCCTTTCTCCGGATTCAGGTGACGGGAGGTAAATTTAGCGTTATATTCCTTTATATTACGCACATGCGCTTTCATTAGCAATTCATAACGGTCGTCCATTTCCTTACAAACGGAGTTCAGCGTCATAATCACCTTCGTACAGTCTGTGATCACCGCCTTGTCCGCATCAGGCAATTTTGCCAGGTAATGACGTTCCAGGTCCGAATAGATTCCGAACTCTACCATCTTCGGGTCGACCAGAACAAACTTCAATTCCGACGGATGCTTTCTATATAATAAAGAGGTTATCACTGCATTCAGACCGACTGACTTACCTTGCCCGGTAGCACCGGCCACCAATAAGTGAGGCATCTTACACAGGTCGAACATAAATATCTCGTTGGTAATCGTCTTACCCAATACTACCGGCAGGTCATATTTGGACTCCTGGAATTTGCGAGAAGCCACCACCGACTGCATGGATACGATCTGCGGGTCTTTGTTCGGAACCTCGATACCGATCGTTCCCTTACCCGGCATCGGGGCAATGATACGGATACCCAAAGCCGACAGGTTCAGGGCAATATCATCTTCCAGGTTCTTGATCTTCGAGATACGGACACCGGTATCCGGAATTACTTCATATAATGTAATGGTCGGACCCACTGTCGCCTTGATAGAAGAGATACTGATACCGAAACTTTCCAAAGTCTGTTTGATACGTTTCTGGTTAGCCATCTGTTCTTCCATGTCGACCTGATGTTCGCTCACATCGTATTTTTTCAGCAGTTCGATCGGAGGATTACGGAAGTTGGACAAATCCAGTTTCGGGTCATAATCACCCAAAGCAGAGGCATCATACACTTCGTCGTCACCGGTCGGAACCTCGACTGTAAAGCGAGGATCTCCCGGAAGGTCTTCCGGATCATCGGGTTGATTTCCCGCATCCGGAATATCATACGCTTCTTCCTCCTGTGGGACTGTTACTTCAAATGTATCGTCGTTGGATATATTCGAATAGGTTTCAGTACGCGGTTCAGGCTTACGGTAGCGTTCCACCTCGTCGGCAGACTCCATTTCTTTTGCCGTATCAAAAACAAAATCATCCGTTTCCGGTCGTTCGTCCGGCTGGTCGGCAATAAGATGTTCGGATGCGGTATCGTCTTCCGAAGTCGTATCGTCTTCTGTATCTTCTTTCTTTTCTCTTTTCAGACGGTTCTTCAACCAACCGAAAGAAAGCAGGCTTTGCAGGAACGGTATCGTTTTCTTGCTGCTGAATATGGCAATGATCAGGAAAATACCGGCCAGTAACAGGATGGTTCCGGGGATACCGATATTGGTAATCATCATTTCAGACAGGTAATACCCGTGTTGTCCTCCCAGATAAATAAAAGTATCTTCATATCCGCTGATAAAAACGAAAGCAAAGAACAGCGATCCCCAAACAAGCATAGCCGCACAGAATAGGAAACGCTTCAACAACGACACCCTGCGCAGATTCATCAGCTTCGCTCCGACCGATCCTAGGAAAAACAGGATCATAAACGAAGAGATACCAAACCAGCGGTTCATCAACAGGTCTGCCAGGACAGCTCCCCGCACCCCCGTCCAGTTCTCAACCGAACCTCTGTTCGTCAGCAAATCCGATAACGGGACATTCTCGATCTTACTTTGATCCGCTCCTCCCGTGAAGAAGAAAGAGATCAGGGATAATCCGATATAAATGGTAATAATAGCTATTACCAATCCGGTAATAAAACGGGTACGCTCGTTGGTGAAGAACATCTTCATCAAGGCTAACTTACCAGGTTCGTTGTTACTATTTTGTTTTGTTGTAGTTGCTTTCTTTGCCATATAAATCCTCGTTAAATGATATCCGAAATATGCCCGAGATATCTTTTATAACTTGCAAATATACATGATTATCTCCATAAAGCCGCATAGGTATGCGGAAAAACCGTACGCTTTCTTTTTCGACAATATAAAATTGCGCTAAAGAAAACATACGGTTCTCTAAATATGAAATTGAAGTCAGATCAGATCAATAAACATACAATTTAGAAGCTTCATCCCAGGACATCTTTCCCGGTCTTCCCATCCAGTAATGTAAATCCAGATTACAGAAATCATTGTTCTTTTTCATCTCTTCTTTCAAAATACGCTTGTAAGCTTGTTTTTTGAAATCGTATTTTGCATCAGAAGCCAGGTTCACCATTTCATCCGGGTCTGTCTGCAGGTTGAACAGCTGTTCCGTAACGGCACCATCCACATTATAAATAATGTATTTCCAACCATCTTTCACCAGAGCTCTCTGGAAACTGTTGTAGGCCAGGAACAACTGATCCCTGTGTTTTTCCGCCCCATTCAATACCGGAGCCAGCGATTTTCCTGTAACAGATTCTGCCGGCTTAATATTCAGAAGATCACAAAGGGTCGGATAGATATCGTACAGGTAACAATCCACATCTTTCCGGGTACCTTGTTCCATGCCGGGAATAACCATAGCCATCGGTACACAGACACTATGCTCATACAAGTTCTGTTTGCCAAGAAGTCCGTGACGTCCTACCGCTAAACCGTTATCAGAAGCAAAAACAATGATGGTATTATCCAACTCTCCTTTGTCCTTCAGAGTTTTCATAATACGTCCGATCTGCGTATCGACTTCACTGATCATTCCATAATAATCAGCCAAATCTTTTTTCATCATGGCCTCTGTCCTCGGGAAGGGTAACAATACCTCATCACGAATTTTTAACTCACCGTTGTCAAACGGATGCTGCGGCAGGAAATTAACAGGCAGCTCCATATCTTCCGGATTATAGTGATGTCCGTATTCTGGATGCTTCATACGCGGATCGTGCGGAGAAGTAAAAGCAACAAAGGCGAAGAACGGTTTATCATTCTTACTTCTTTTATTCAGATAATCGACAGCAGCATCGGCAAACATTTCTGATGAGAACTTATCTCCGATAAAGGTCTTTTCATATTTTCCTTCCGGATCATAATGATTCAGACGGGGAGATACATGCCCGTCCGTTGCATACGAATGCATTCCTCCGAAGAAAATATTTTCTGCCTTGGCAAATGAACGGTTAAACGACAAGGGATCTGCATGCCATTTCCCTGTGGCAAACGTTTCATAACCGTTAGACCGCAACAATTCCGGCAAGGTAACTTGTTGTTCCGGAATCACCGCACCGTCTCCACTTACCTCATAGACACCTCTACCCGTCATGATCATGGCACGGCTCGGCATCGACAAAGCACCTCCCAAAGAACCGTTCGTATAGGTATGCATAAAGGAAATACCCTGATCGACGATCCTGTCGATATTAGGGGATACGACCTGGTTATTGCCATAGGCATGAATGCAGGTTTTCTGCATATCGTCTACCAAAATAAACAATACATTCTTAGTCTCTTTCCCCTTTGCCCACACCGAACAATTCAATGTAGCCAAGGCGGCTACAGAATAAAAAATCTTTCTCATAATCGATTACCAACCTGGATTTTGTTTTAAGTTTCTATTAATAACCAATTCTTCTGTCGGAAGCGGGAAATAATAATGTTTCGATTCATCGAACTTACGTCCGTTCGGTAAAATATTCCAATACGGCAAAATAAAACCTTCTTTATCCACATCGATATGTTTACCAATAACGACTGTCGGATACTGAGACTGAACAAACTTCATTCCCCGAACCGTTTTTTCCATCAGCTTACCCGCTTTCCATCTCATCAAATCATCATACCGCATATTCTCCAAAGCAAACTCCACACGTCTTTCCCTTCTGATCTCGTCTATCAGCACTGGTAAAGACGGAAAATCAGACATCGGGTCTTTCACCAGCTGATCGATTTTCATATCCGGCATACCTGCGCGTTTACGCAACAAATTAACAGACAGGTCCAAATCAGACTGCGTACACTCGCCCAATTCCGCCTTCGCTTCCGCATAAACCAATAAGGCTTCCGCATAACGGAATACAGGAGCATCCAGAATACCGTTCTGATAACGTAAATATTCTGCCGGATCGTCTACCCAATATTTTATGATCTGGTAACCGGTCGGAATATTTCCTGTAGAAATATTTGAACCAGGAATAGATGGTTTCTTCGTATCCCGTTGCAAATCTTTTCCCGGATAACAGATCGTCTGACACAAACGTGGATCACGATGTAACATTTCAGCCTGAATACTATCATGTCCCAAGAAATGTTCTTTACAAAGAGATATCGGTTTTCCACATTCACAAAGATAAGCATCAATTAAAGATTTTGTCACACTAAATCCTAAAGTTGATTCTCCCCCTTCCAAAAGATTACTAGTCCTGTTACCTAACAATCCTTCTTCATAAACTTTATAATAAATCATTTCCGGATTATCCTTCAAATCCAGAGAACAGAAAAGCGTACGGTAATCAGACTCCGGATTATTTGTGTTATAAATCTGGTAATGACCTTCTTTAATTAAAGTCTGACTCATGTTTACAGCCTCCTTCAGGAACTTTTCTGAATTATCAATCTGATGATATTTACGGAATGTTCCTTCATGCAGACAGATTCTCGCCTTTAATATCAGTGCTACATCCTTGTTGATACGGCCGGAAACAGCATTCTTTTTCGCCGGTAGCTTTTCAATAGCCCAATCAATGCAAGCTAACACAGAATCCATCACTTCAACACGCGAATCCCTTGCCCCAAAAAGCTCCTCCGATTCAGTTGTAAGGTCTTTCGTTAACCAGGGTACATCTCCATATCGTTTCACTTTCTCAAAATAATCCCAGGCTTTAAAGAAATATACTTCAGCAGCATACGCATCTTTTTCCTCCTGACTGATCTCTGCCTGCTGATAACGGGCCAGGAAATAATTACACTTCCGGATAAAAGTCCAATTCCATTCATTGTCATTAGAACTTTCCGGTACTATATGTTCGCCGGCAGCCACTTTATCGTAATCCTGAGGGGCCATATTATCACTCTGGTTATCACCGGATAACATCGGGCTTCTATCGTGACCGGTACCATGTCCTTTAATATAAGTATATAAACCATTACAATACAACTCCATATCCCTGGCCGAATGCCAGAAATTCTGATCACTGATATCTGTTGTCGGAAAACGATCCATAAAATCATCATTACAAGCAACTAACGTTGCCAACATGATGCTACCTGCAAGTAATATTTTAATTGATTTCATATTGCTCTAATTATAATGATAATTGTAAACCGAATAAAATTGAACGCTGCAATGGATAAAATTCACCCACTTTGCCTACATTTGACTTTGATTTTTCATCATCCACATTTCCGATAAGCTCAGGATCGAATTTACCTCGCATATTGGTAATCTCGAATAAGTTCTGACCGGAAAAGTAAACACGAACTTTGTTCAATCTGACTTTCTGGGTGATCTCAGCAGGTATCGTATATCCAACTGTAAAGTTTTTCAACCGTGCGTAAGCTCCACTTTGTAAATAACGAGTCTGTGTTCTTACATTATAACTCATTGAAGAAGCTTTCCACATAGGGTAAAATGCTCCCGGGTTATCTTCTCTCCAGGCATTTTTATAAACTTCATAGGTACCGACAGCATTCGCATTATTAATATGTCCCCAGAAATAACTACCGATCGGGAAGAAATCACGTTTACCAATACCTTGAATAAAGATATTACAATCAAAACCTTTCCATCCCAGATTGGCCGTTATACCGAACTGATAACGCGGCGTCGTATTTCCAATCACCTTCGTATCGCCCGGGTTATCTACCGTTTTATCACCCCAATCTATTATTTTGTCACCATTCAAATCTGCATAATGTGTATCACCAGGTCCCCATTTATCGCCATTACCTAATTTACTCTGATTGGCAGCCGCAGCCACTTCGTCTTTCGACTGGAAGATTCCGACAGTTTCATATCCCCAGATCTCTCCAATCTTTTTTCCTACATAATAATTATCATATAACTTACTCGGATTATTATCAAACTTGGTAATTTCACTCTGATAGTCAGACAGAATCAAACCTAAATCATAAGAAAAACCGTTAGCCAGCTGATCCCTCCAATTGACAGAAAGCTCCCAACCGGCAGTCTTCATATCTGCATTATTACGTCTTGGAACATCTGTTCCTAAAATAGACGGAAGCTTATCCCCTTCAGTCAGCATATTGGTAGTTTTCCTGTTAAACCAATCAAAGCTTGCACTTAAACGATTCAATACCGTTATATCAATACCCAGATTTAAAGACTTTACAGTTTCCCATGTCAGATCCGGAGAAACCATTCCGGGAGCAGCAACGGAAATAGGTAAAGAGCCATTAATGATAAAAGGAGTCTGCTGCGTTACTTCGAATGTGGAAATATAAGGATAATAACCTTTGACATTCTGATTCCCCAAACTACCGTAATTAACTCTAACCTTTAAATCATTCAGCCAAGAATGTGTAGATTCCATAAAAGATTCTGAAGAAATACGCCATCCGACAGAGAAGGAAGGGAAGAAACCATAACGGGAATTATGCGGGAACTTAGATGTACCATCATAGCGACCATTCATTTCAAACAAATACTTATTCATATAGTCATATTTCAGACGCATAAACATACCACGAATCGCCCAACTGTACTCCTTATCTTTTGTCGTTACTTTCCCTGTACCCAAGCTGATCGAAGGAATATCACTTGATACCAGTTCTTCTTGTTTGGTATAATCTTCCCGGTAAGTTTCCCATTCCTGATTAAAACCGGCCAATACTGTAATATTGTGTTTTTCATTGATCGATGTCATATATTCCCCGTATAGGTTCGCAGCAAAATAGTTACTTCGTGCATTCTGAGCGAGGATAGAGGAAGGGAAGGTCGCACTATTTTGGGTAGTCCAGGAATCGCGGATATAATCAAATTCCTTTTGCACATCTTTCTGTCTGTCATTAGTAGCTCTATAACTAAAATCACCTTTAATCTTCAAGCCTTTCACCACATCCCATTCCGCATTACCCATCAAAAGGGTCAGGTCATTGTTTGTCACATTTCTTGAACCGCTTGTCAGGAAATTATAAAAATGCTCCGTCGGAATACCACCGCCGACAGGGCTGTCTTCAGGTGTTGTGACCGGGAATAATATCTGCGGTTCACCGCGTGTCATCTGTTCCCACCAATTAGTTCCCTTTGTTGAGTAAGCATGAGGTGCATCATATACCGTATGTGTATAGGATGCTTTAAAGCCTACACGAAAATTAGGAGTCAGATCTGCAGAGATATTGCTCAGGAAATTATACCTCTTAAATATATCGGTCGCATCCTTAAACATCCCTTCCTGGTTCATATAACCTGCTGAAGCATAGAAACGGATAGCCTTACTACCTCCACTGATATTTACCGTATGTTTATGGGTAGGAGCCCATTTCTGAAGCATCTGTTTATAGTTGTTATTATTTGAATTCCAGAAAATTTTACCATTCTCCATCATATGGTAAACCGGATTATTAACCGGGTCATTATAATAATCTTTCACCCATTGTACCTGTTCGGCCGAATATTTGTCTTTACCCGTATTATTGAACGAAGATTCATTCATGGCATCCATATAATCGGGAGCACTCAGCATATCCGGTAAATAAGTATGTGTATTCAACTGGATACTTCCGGAATATTCAATCACCGGTTTACGATCCGTTTTCCCCTTTTTCGTTGTGATCAGAATCACGCCGAAAGCACCCCGGGCACCATAAATAGCCGAAGAAGAAGCATCTTTCAAAACCGATACACTTTCCACATCTTCCGGATTGACCATATTCATATTCATCTGAACACCATCTACCATCACTAAAGGAGAACTACCTTCTCCGCTGATAGATGCCAGACCACGAATATTCATACTTACTTCAGCATTGGGATCGCCTCCGTTAAAAGAGATATTTAGGTTCGGAACCACCCCTTGAAGTCCTTGTCCCAGATTCGTTATCGGACGATTTTCCAACACCTTGGAAGTTACTTGTGAAACAGCTCCTGTCAGGTTTACTTTCTTTTGTGTTCCATAACCGACAACCACCACTTCTTCCAATGTTTCTGAATCTTCTTTCAGGGTTATCCTCAGGTTATGTTTATTACCTACTGCCACTTCTTCCGTTTTATATCCTATATAAGAGACAACCAAAGTTGTACCGGAAACGACATCCAAAAAAAACTTTCCGTCTATATCCGTGATAATACCATTCATTGTCCCTTTTTCAACAACATTGGCTCCAATGATGGGTTCTCCGGCCGGATCATAAACAGTCCCTTCGATCTTAATTCTATTTTGTTGGACAACAGCCTCTTCTGATTTCGACAATATGATATAATTATTGACAAACTCATATTTCAAACCATGTCCTCTCAATGCTTCATCCAAATACTCGGAGACTTTGGCTTTCTTCTTAGTTAATGACAAATCGAAGTTTGAACGAACACCACTCGTACTATATATGACGAGATAGTCAGTCTGTCTTTCTATTTCCTTAAACAATTCTTCAATTGAAAGTTTATTCGATTTTAATTCGACAACAACAGTCTGTGCATCAGTATTCAATGCAAATAACTGGCACACAAAAACAAACAGGATAAAAAAGGATAGTTTCATAATTCTGAATGCCTTTTGGTGATTTTTTAGACATAAGAAATGCGGTAACAAAGGATTTATTTTCATATCTTTGCTTTGTTAAGTAAATACTAATTTTTTGAACACAAATGGTTTTACTTTTCGTAAAATCGGTAGATAGGCCAATATCTGCCGATTTTTTTAATTCTTCATGGACTCATACATACTAAATTTAAAGGTTAATACTATTTTTATTTACTCAGTATTATCTGGTTCAGTTCATCATTCTTCTTGATTTTAAAATTATGTATCCGTTGGATCAGATGAAGAATCTCCATCACTCCATCCCTTTGACGGAACTTCCCGACATATTCATAATCTAATATTTCCGGATCTTTCACAACGATCTTCACATCATAATACAACTCCAACTTCTCTATGATTCTTCCCAACTTCTGCCTTTTAAACGTATAAATACCTTCGCGCCATAATAATTCATCCGGGTCCATTGTAGAGAGCACTAACTGTTTTCCTTTTTGAACAAGATACTGTTCCGGAGAAAGGATCACACCTTCAGCCTCGGAAGAGGGAAAGTAAGCTTTCACAGAACCTTCCTGAAGATAAACGCCTGTATAATTACTTTCCGGATAGCAGAATACGTTGAACTGGGTTCCCAGAGCTTTGACATCCATCGTCCGGGTAGAGACAATGAAAGGTACCTTTTTATTTTTGCTCACATCAAAAAAACCTTCACCCGACAAAAAAACTTTCCGTTCCTTTTCGAAAAAAGAAGGATAGGATAATTTAGAACCAGCATTCAGCCAGACTTTCGTACCGTCAGGTAATGTAAGTTCTGCACGCTGTCCGGCCGGAACTACTAATTCCTGCTGAAAAGCGATCAACTCTTGCCGGTTTGTGATATCTCCGGAGAAACAGTAAGATGCCAACATCCAAGCAGACACAAAGACGATCACAATTATTGCTGCATACCGGCTGAACGAGATCAGCCAAACTTTTCTTTTCCGTGAATTCACAAGTCTTTTAAAGTTACCATATCTTTCAGATCCCTGCTGCACATCTATTTTTTCCGGAACCAACTCCAACAGACTATGCAAATGTTGATAGTCTATGATTTGAGATTTCAACTTAGGATCATTATAAGCTTCTTTTAAAAGCTGATCCTGTTCCTGCTTCGGTAATACTCCCTGGCAATATTTTATGATTCTTTCATCCATTATTCACTGTTCTTTATATAGTAAACGAACAGAAAAAAAAATCCCCCTAAAGAAATCTGATTATTTTTTCAATTTTCCCCGGAAGACTAATTACCACATGCCGTATTTATCATTCAATCAGCTCAAAATCATACTTTTCAAACTCATTCCCGTTGATTATTACAGCAACCTGATGAAGTCCGGGATGGAGTTTCCTGGTTGTTACCACGCGAAAAGAGTGTTTTCGAGTAATTTGTGTTGTAGAATTTTCGGCGTACTCCTTTTCGCTGATCTTGTGGACTTTCTTTGTCAACGTTCCATTCGCTTTTTGGTAGTAAATTCCGTATTCAAGTCGTATTTTGGTTCTTTTATTGTTCTTATTCAATAAGTTAAAACTAAACTCCAACGACTCTCCAACTTTAACTTGGGGTATTGAAATCTGAAAATTCTCAATGCGGATACTTTTTACTGTAGAATTAAAACCAAACAGTTCCATCATCTCCTGATTGCCTTGTTTTAAGAGTGTCCGGCTGCCGTGTTTGATAATCCAATCCACTTCCTTCGACTCTCCTTGCCATCTTTTCACCAAATCAATCACCGTTTGGGGATTATCTTTCGCTATATCATTTAAGTTATTGGCAACACTCAAGCGCACAAATCTCGCCGGATCGTTTTTAAGGTTTTCCAGAATTGGAATGATCGGGGCAGGATTTTCTTTCAAATTCGGCAAAGCCATCGCCCAGGGAAGACGCGGACGGCACCCTTCTGACGCAAGCCGTCTTACTCCCCAATGTTCATGCTTCGACCAAACTAACATTTGCTGCATCATTTCATCCGGATATTTTATAATAAAAGGATGAACAGAAAATTCACAACTTGTAAACTGGGTGATTTTTTCTATCGCTTTAACAGAGGTTTCGTAATCGTCCAATCCGTATTGTTCTACATAATTATCTAAAACCGGACCATACTCCAATGTTAAGCCAAACTTCGTATCATCAATTTTTGAAAAATCAGGCTGTGTATTTTTTACATAATCCAACAGTTCTAGTATTTTAGCGATCGCTTCTTTGTAATCTGCCGGTAAAAACTTTCTCAGAATTGTTGTAATGTGCATACAACGTTGTTTAAGCTCTCTGTTTTCCCATTCATTATCCATTATTTGGGATACAAACTCACGGGCATCAAAATCCTTGATAACAAGTTTCAAATCTTTCGTAAATCTATCGAAAAATTGCTCGTTATACATGTTTTTAAAAGGTTCTGCCATATTTTTAATTTTTACGCCTTATCAAAAGGACAAAATAAACATCAATAGTGGTAAATAGTTTTTTAATTCCTCTCTTAACTTTTTATAAGCGATAGTCATCTGTGTTTCAATGGTTTTTACAGACACATTCAGTTCTTCTGCTATCTCTTTCTGCTTTTTTCCTTCCAGTTTACTTAATATGAATATCTCCCGGCACCGTTCGGGAAGTGCGTTAAGTGCCTTTTCTATTATATTCCTTATATTATCCTCCGAAAGCCCGTCCATATCAAATGCTTCCAAAGAATCGAACTTCATGCGGAAGGACAAGTCAAAATCTTCCTGCATCTTCGAAGCTGCTTCCTGCTCCAATAGCTTACGCCGCAGGTAATCAATGCACCTGTTTTTTACAGACGTAAACAAATAGGCTATCACATTTATATGGAAATCCAACGAATCTCTCTTTTGATAGAAATCAAGAAAAACATCTTGTGTAATGTTCTCCGCTTCTTCTTCAGAAAGGACATAGTCGCGTGCAAAGTGTTTAACACGCGAGTACCATGTTATATAAAAATTCTCAAAATCCATCTATCTGTTCAATATCTCACAACAACCCCTTTATTGTAAACAAAATTAAACAAAAACATTGGATATGCAACACTGTACAGTACTTCTTTAAAACTTATATCCAACCGTTACGAACGCTGATAAATTTTTAAGAGCATTATCTTCGAGCTCTTTTATATCTATTAGTTCGGAAAATCCGTCATGTATCTTAACCAGCCCCAATTGTCCTTCCAAGCCCACTACAATTCTCCGGTACTCATAGGCAATACCCAGTCCAACTCCGGCATCAAAACGTTTGCATCCCATATTCCCATCGGTTATACTACCAAAGGTATTGAGTTTATACTCTTTATGAACTGTCTGAATCCCTGTAGTACCCGGAATCGGTAACCATACATCGACCGATGTTTTGCCTCCTACTCCATAAGCCATATAAGGACCTCCTGAAATAACCAGGTTAGATGTTTTCGTAAGATGTAAGCGGGCCGACAACATAACAGGCAATTCAAGATAAAGCATATTTACTGTAGCCTTTCCCAAATCTTTTCCATCTTCTTTAGATCCTTTTGATACAAAATTCAGAGAAGGTTGTAACGCCCAGGTTTTATTAAAACCATATTCCATACCAACGCCCACCCTATAAGCGAATTTGGCATTTTCTTCAGTGTTCTGTCCCCACATGCTCGCAAGACCTGCTCCCGCCTTTACTTGAAAAGAAACAGGTGATTGAGCATAAGCCCTAGCACTCAAAATAATAAAAACAACACATATTCTCAAAACATACTTCATATTCCGTCCAAATTATTCATTAATATTCATTTTAAAATACAACACTTAAAGTATCAGGAACAACACTTCCACAATATAACCTATATCCATTGTATATTCATTTATATCTAATGTATACCTAAATTGAATCTTGTGTAAGATTCGAATACTTCACAAACAAATAGGGATGTGATATAGTATCATACTCTGCTGAGACACTTAATTTACTCCTAGACCATGACAAGGATAAATCTACTTTCACAAGAAGTGAAAGTAGATTTTGAACATTAAACAATAAATATATATACAATTTATTCATATTACATTGAAATGACTATTCCACTAGAGTTGGCAACATTTCACTTTCTATAGGGGAGTAGTTCTTATTTGGGTAAACATCATTCGGGAAATCAATTACTGTTATTTTGCTGGAGTCAATCAACGCTGTAAACGAATAATCTAAAAAGGAATCATATAACTTCAATAAGTTACCCTCTTTTGACCATTTCCCTTCAGAAATTATTGGTGAGTACTCACCCAAATGATAATGAATTTGATAAAGATAGTTATTATCTAAAGACAGAGTAATAGATTCATTTTTATATACACCTAATCGAAAAGGAATCGGATATGAAGATTTCTTCTTTCTATTATGCAAATCACGTTCTCTCTTATTTTTGCACTCAACTTCAAGATCAACAACATACCCACATGTATCATCTGTTTCCCCTTTACATAGAAACCGTTCATTTTCCATAAAAGAAAAACCTTTCTTTACAACAAATTCTGACTTATCATTATTTGCCTCTAATACTATTTCGGCATTACAAGGTATATCCTTCAAATAATACATATTGCCTATTGTATGTACTCGCCCATACGAGACAAAAAAACTCGACGAGAGTTCACCTGTACCTTCCGTAAACAAAATATAACATTTATCTTTCTGCAAATGTAACTCACAATAAGCCTCTGGAGAGTTTTTGGTATTCAAAACCTTACGTTCTCCCATTTCATAATATTGAGCAAATATAGTTTCTATATACATAGAAAAAACAGCAATTAATATATACTTAACCTTCACCATACATATTTAGTATTTCTACCATTCCTTTTTTATCATACATATATTTCATTCTCTATTTTATCTAAATCCAAGCTGAAGCTAATATTCTGAACATTAACACTCATCGCATAATAAACGCATACAATCCATTTTTAACTAAAGAATATTGATCACTTTCATTTATCTCATTTGGGAAATAAATAGCAATTAATGATTTAGATTCTATTAGGAGTAAAAAAGAATAATCCAAAGAAGAATCATTTAATTGCAATTTATTACCATCTTTTATCCATTTACCTTCTGATAACAAAAAAACTTTTCTTTCTATCAAATAATAGATTTTAAAATTAAAATTTATATTTATATCCAAATAAACATATCCATTATCATATACTCCCAATTGTAAAGGAACATGATCTGAATTTAGTAAACTTAAATACTCCTCTACTTTCTTCTTCCTTTTTTCTGATTCATCCTTTATATCCAATATAGATTTATGTATAAATGAGTCTGATCCACCTACATGAATAAAAGATTTCCCATGCATTAGTTTAAAACCTTTTTTTACAAATAGATCAACATTGTCTCTTTTTTCCAGAATTAAAGTCGAATTACTTCTTATGTCATTCAAAAGAATACTGCTCCCCTTCACAGACATTGATCCGAAAGAAAGAAATAAAATCAGCCTATCATCACCTGGTCCAATAATAAAATAAATGCAATACTCCTTATTATTTATCATTTCTAAATAACATGAAATATTCTTTTCATAAAAAGGATCTTTCAGTTCATACGTTTGAACTAAAGTGTCTTTTAAGTCACAAAAAGATTTTAACATAATCATAAATTTAATAGACCCACATTGATTTTATCGTATTCCCTAAATTATAACTACTTGGATAGGTCCCTGAATACCCTAAGCTTTTTGCTATATTTGTCACATCTAAAGCCATCTGATATCTACCAACATTTTGGTATACACTAGCAGTATATTTATATGCCACAGTTTCTGAATAAGCTTTCACATAAGCTCTTAAAAAAAAATAATTATGATATACATGATTTAACTCATGACCAGCAACCGCTCTAAAATCCACAACATTTCCTAAAGTATATCGCGGAGAGATATGCACCAAACTCTTCCCTGTAGTATATCTATATAGCCAGCAACTTCAGCTCCATTATCAACATATACTCCATCAGTCATCATCCCCATCCGTCCTGTCTTTGTCGTAATCTCTTTAATTCTCACATTTCCGACACAAATCATGTGTCAAGAGGATTAAATAAAAAAATCAAAACAGTTTCCTATTTATGCAAATTTATTTTTTTATATTTATTACCTCCTTCCACAAAAGAGTATATCCGCTTCTCATTCAATTCATTTGGAAAATCAATCGCAATCAACTGTCTATCCACGCTTATCAACATTGTAAACGAATAATTAAGAAATGGATCTCTTAATTTTAAAATACCATTTCTGGTTGCCCATTTTCCTTCTGAAATTACAATCAAATACTCTTGAAATTTATATGCAATTGTATATGAGCCATTTCCTTCAAGAAACACATGAACATTCCCATTCATATATTCTCCAAACCCAAACTTTAGTTTATCAGGTAACTGTTTATCTCTTATTGATTGAACCTCTTTCTTCTTTTTATCATATTCAACATCAATATCAAACCAAGAAAAATCGTCACTATCAGCTTTGTCTTCATAAGTAAGACATTTCTTTTGCATAAATGAAAAGCCCTTTTTTATGTTGAAATTAGCTGACTTATCCTTTTCCAAGACTATTTCAGCATTAGTTGGTATATCTTTCAAATAATATAAATTTCCCTCTTTTCGGACATACCCATACAAGGGAAACATATTAAAAACTATATCATCTGATATCAAAGAGAATTTCATAGTATATTTATTGTCCAAAAGATACAACCGACAATCGATATACTCCTGAGTCCAATGGTTCAAGAATTTACTTTCACCCAAAACATATCTTTGCGCAAATAAAGGATTTGCACAAAACATAAATAGTATGACAAATTTGTATTTCATTATCTAAACCTATAAATATTGGGAATTTCATAACTACTGGAGTGCCAAAAAAAACGTTGGTTAACAGCATTTTGCATCCACTGAAATGCCTTTACAGGTTGAGATGCCCTCAAATAAATATTTGCTGAATATCGATAAGCAACACTTTCAGAAGAAGCTCTCACAAAAGCTCCAGCAAAAGTATATTGGTGGTAAGCATGAATCAGCTCATGTCCAGCTACAGCCCTAAAATCAGCTACATCCAATGCATTTGCGTATTTCGGAGAAATATGTATTTTTGAACTACGCCCTGTAGAGGACAAATCTGCATATCCAGCAACTTCGTGTCCGTTTTTTAGGTTTACATATGATTCTTTTGTAGTCATACCATACCTTTCTCCTGTTCGTGTTGTTATTTTTTCTATGCCCAAATCACCTTCTTTTATACTATACTCTCCTTGAATTCTAGTTTTCAAGCTTTCATCATTCAATTCAGCAATAAAACTATCATTATAATTATCTCCCATTGCTTTATAATCTGTCTTTTCTATTGAATTTCCTATTACAAACTCAGAGGTTGTTCTTCCATCCCAGAAGGAATACCCCTTAGCCATATCTGTAAACCCACGTATCAGACCACCAGATAAACCACTAAAAGCAGCACTTAATGCGCCTCCTACAAATCCAGCCTTCAGTCCTGCACCAAAACCAGCTCCTGACAACCAAGCATTTCCGGAGCAACCGACAAAACCGCCTCCAAATCCACCTGCTAGCCCAGAAAGACTTCCATTTATGAAACCACCTGCCGTTATCGAACCCGCAACAGCTCCACCAGCCCATGCACCAGCCGCTCCGGCCGCAGCTCCAACAAACATCCCCTTAAACATATCACCTGCCAATTCCAAGCCACTCTTATCACTGGAAACCAAGCACTTCCCAAGCCAATCCATCCACCAATAATAGCTGCTGCAAGAATTATACTTTTACCATTCGGATCGGATAATAGGTTTTAAACACACGAATTACAAACTATTCAACATTTCCATATCATTCATGATATACTAAAAATATCTTTTAGATTGAGTCTCAATCTAAAAGATATCCCCTGTTTTTATTACTATTCGTTTTGCCATATTTATTAATGAGACGACTTTTGAAGTGGTCTCATAATTCTTTTTCACAAACTAATATCCTGGGAATTTATTAGTATAATATCCATATCTAAGTCTATCAATTATAGAACTATAAGACATTATCCCTCCCATTTCAACATGCTGGTATTCTTCCGTAAGCCTTCCAATACGAACACTTGGTTCATTTATATACCAAACAAACCAATTTTCAACCGGATCAACCCACTTTATATTTGTAGGAGAATCACCAAGGCAATCTTGTGCTATCCCAAACAAGACTTCCTTATATTCATATCCTATAACTTTCGACTTACCCACTTTATACCAAGCATTATTTACAATGCCAGTCCGCAATACAGTATGTGCATAAAATTCGACTTCATCTTTTACAACTTCATCACAAACAGGTTTATGATCCATCGGATAATGAGTTTTAAACACACGAATTACAGAACTATTCAATTGTTCCATATCGTTCACAATATATTGAAAATATCTTTTGCACTGATTCTCAATATCTACACAAAAGATGTCTCCTATTTTTGTCATTATTCTTATTGCCATTTTTATAAAAGATTTATTACTAATAAATACAACGAATCAAGGTTTCTTAATATTGTACTGTTTCCAATATTTAGGACTTATTGAATTTATCTTATTATATAACGTTCCTCCGTCCTTTTGTAAACCATATTTATTTATCAGATTCTGTTCCCAGATTCGAGCATCTGTTTTATTTAAATTCCCTGTTCCTTTTATTATAGAATAATCTAAATCGGCTCTATTTGTACCTGAATTCAAATGCTCGCTAAACCTTATTTCAGGATCTCTCTTTGTTATCCCAACATATTTGGTATTACCTTCTTTATCTAATCCTTGATATACCGAATATGTATTCTCGTCTTTAGGAATAACTTTTCCCTCTCCTACATTATTTTTTATTGTAGAGGTTGTATTAGTTGGCATCAATCCTCGATTTGTAGCTTTGCCTGTCCAAAAATCACGACCATGTTGCAAAGCCTGAGCGCCACCAATCAATCCACCAGTTAAACCACCGAAAACACCACCAGTGATTCCTCCCATAAGTCCACTTTGCAAAGCTCCACCAAATCGCTCGCCATCCATCAAACTATTTCCCGTGTTTAATACAAAGCCACTTGTAGCACCACCGGCAGCACCTATAGTAGCTCCAGGTATAAATCCGGTGGATGCAGCAGCCATTTGAGCTGCTGTAACGCTCATCATTCCGCCAAATCCTACGGCCGCCGCTACGCCTGCTGCTGCACCGGCACCGGCAGCAACTCCTCCTACTACAAAATAACCGGTTCCTTTCCAAAAGCCTTTCCAACCACCTACAGCCTTAATCTCCTTCCAATGTGTTGCCACATTTGTTATCGCTCCAATAAATGCAGCTCCTCCGACTATAAACCAAAAGATCTCACCATCTTCATCCACATAAACCAATGGGTTGTTGAGACAATAACTATACCTGTTAAAATTTTGTGAAAAATCTGGCATTTGAACAAACGGATCAGGAGATAAAAAACGTCCTATGGCCGGATCATATAGGCGAGCGTTCATATTTATCAAACCAAACTGTGACAAATGTTCATGCCCCGTATAGCCTCTACCCAAAAATAAGGTAGGTTCCTGCCCCGGCAAATAAGCAACTCTGGTGACAGGATCACGTAAACGTCCCCAGGCATCAAAGCTATTTTCCTGAATGACAGCTCCACTACTGTTTATCACATGCGTTATACTACCCAGATAATCACGACAAATATAATACAATGCCCAAGAGTTACCCTGATTCACATAAGCAGCCGGAGCGGAATAGGCATCTCCTCCAATATATAATATTTGCTTATCCAGCGAGTTCTTATAATCAGCTTCATAACGGTCACCTAAATAGTAGCGTTCCAACTGGATATTTCCGCTATATTTCAACTGCATTTTCTTACGGTCTCCAGCCAAATCATAGATAAACAAGGCTTCATTTCCATTTTCGGTAATAGTCGAGGGACGCTCAAATGAGGTATAACTCACCGCTTGACTTCTCGGAGGAATTGCATTCTTTCGGGAAGCATCCACTTTTGATACTGCATAAGGTTTATTTGGTGTATTATAATAAAAAAGATTACCGACATCTTCCTTTTGAGTGATATTTCCTTTTATATCATACATCACTACGCCTCCAGCAAACCGTGTTAAACGATTTAGATTATCATAAGCGAAATTTTCAGATAACTCCCTTGTGTTATCTATACGAGTTGTAAGATTTCCATTCGAACGGTTGAAAGCATAGGTGTCATTTTGTAATTTCCTATTATTTGAGGCTGTAGTCATTCTACCAGTCGGAATACCATATTCATCAAAAGAATAAGAGCGTGTTACTGGCCCCGTTATTACAGATACCGGCTGCCCCATATCATTTTCCGCACTTAATTTCCAGACACTAGTTCCACCAAATTTTATTTCACTTCGATGCCCATTTGAATATACATAAGATTCCGTACCGATAGCTCCTGCTTGCGATGTAAAGTTAATAGAAGACAAATTACCGGAAGAATATAAATAGGTCTTTTCCAACCACATTCCATCAGGCCCATTATCCCTTTCTTTTACGAGACGACCATACATATTACTATCATATTGATACGTATGTGAGGTTCCATTAGTAGAAGTTACTGAACTCAATAAATCATTTTCATATATATACGTTGTTTTGAATTCATTCTGAAACTCCTTCGATGTAATACGGCCATAGGCATCGTAAGAAAATATTTTTTTACGATTGTTTGCATCAATCTCTTCTTTTAAATTACCAGCTTCATCATAAGAAAAAGTTTTTCTTCCTGCACTGGGATCAACAATAGCTTTTTTTCTACCATACTCATCGTATTCAAAAGTTGTCACAATATCCCCTGGAGCTACAACACTTGAAAGTTGACCATTAGGACGCAGATTATAAGTTATTTTTCCCGCAGGGTCAGAGACAGAGACCAGTTCTCCCTTCGAGTTATATTTTTGTTCTGAAGAAACACCATTTTTAGTTAATGTTATACTCGTACCGGAATAAGAATATGAATCTGATTTTCCAGATGCATAAGCTAAACCTATCAATCGTCCATAAGTATCATAATTATAAATATTCCATTTCGTTGCCGAACTACCTTTAAACGGTAGAGATACCTGAGAAATCCGACCGGCATTATCATATTTCTTATCATATTTTCTTTCGGAACCATCAAATTCTATTATACTATTTCTTAATTCCCGCTCAAAAGCATCATAATATTTTTTCGTAACGGGATTACCTGAAGAATTCTCTGTTATGCAGTAAACGGTATTTGTCGGCAAATCACTCCAGGTCAATATGGTTGTCGAAAATGTATTATCCGGATAAATGGTTTTAACCAATTCACCCATATTGTCATATTCATATGTTGTCGTTTTCTTTAAGGGGTCTGTACTGGATACTATTTGTCCCAACAAATTATATTTCCATGTGGTCTCTAATAATAACGGATCAACCTCCTTAGTTAGAGAGACTCCATCCGAGGAATACTCATATTTAGTTACTAACCCATTAGAAGACGCATAGTTCTTTACCGTTTTCTTCGTCGTATTTCCGAATGTATCATATTCAAAAATATTCTCTAATACTTTTTTGGTTCCATCTGAAGTATATTCTACCGACTTGCCTAGCAAATATCTGGCATTATACTCAAAAGTATGTTTTTCTATCCAACTTTCACTTCCCCTTGTTATTCGCTTCGTTTGAGAAAGAGGCAAACTAAATATCCATACACTTTCTGTACCACTGTTCAAGTAAGTATTCGTTACTGTTTCTGTAAGATCATTACCATACTTAGTAATAACTGTTAATGGATTTCCCCAACTATCAGTAGACGTACAATCTGCTGTTTTCACAATACTTGTCAAATGATCAGTCTCCGTTAACTTCTTTACATAAGGGGTTACACGTTTATTCCCTTGATATACATAGGAATTTTCATAGACAGAAGTAGATATATTCGCTCCCGCTCTTGTTGTTGTTTTTTGTTCTTGAATAAAAGGGTAATAATATTCATTATAACCATAAAGAGTTGTTATCTTTCTATCTTTATTATAATTTTCAGCCTCAATACTACCAAAACCTAAAAATCCTTTTCCCTGCAAATGAATTCGGGGATTTTTATAACGATAATATATATTTTCACTATATCCATTCGCATTCTGAGCTACATTAGTGACAACATACAAAGGAACTCTATTACCTGATATTGGATATGAAGTGTTATTTCCACTACTTGAGCAAACACTCTCCTCTGTTATTGGAGCATATTGAAATGAGATATGTGCACCGAGTCCATTCGTGATTGTTTTTGTTAATAAAGTCTGATTATCTGTAAAAGAATGAATTATATAACTATCTACATATCTTGCACAACAGAATTCACCTCTACCGTCTCCATCAAAATCTTCTACTTGCAAAAGATAATTGTCATATTCATCAGGAACAAATATTTGGGAAGGAGTCAAAGACGTTGAATAATAAGCTGTAGTAAAATTTAAACCGTTAAAAGTACCAACTTTCATGCGAACTGAATTGTTCACTACTTCCATATGGAATATATCAGACTTTCCGTCTCGATTGAAATCAGCCACTCTAACTTTTGCTTTAATATCAGCATTTAATATTTTTTGCTTGGTAAATCCTTTTCCAGTAGAAAATAAGATAAACACATCATCGAAATTACCTGAAGTATAATTTTGAACTAAAATATCAGTATAACCATCACCATTAAAATCTCCAAAATATGGGAAATAATAATTTTTTACTTCAGACGTATTAAAAGTGCTTAACCGAACAAAAGTTCTCCCATTTAGTTCATACACCCAACCTCCAGAAGCATTCATTACAAGTATATTGGCTTTACCATTTCCGTTAAAATCACAGAGGTATCTATTATTAGGATAATAGTTTTCAATATATTCACTGCCCCAATCATCAATACCCCCCGAAGCTATTTCCTTCCCATCACCATCAAAAACCTTCTGATTATTGACAATCAATAACTCTTGCTTCCCATCACCATTAAAATCCCCTACAATTGCCTCATTACTATCTGTATTAAATCCCTTGTAATCATATGTAAGTTTCTCTCCATCATACATATAATAATTATAACGATAAGTTCCGTTTAAGGCCTTAGAAATATTAACAACATCTACACAGCCATCTCCATTCAGATCAGCTAAAACAAAACCTTGAAACACTCCGGAAGAAGACTGAATAGGAATAGTACACTTTTTAACAAAGTCAACACTTCCATAAACTTTCTGTGCTATAAATAAAGTGGCTACATCTGAAGTTGTATACGAGTCTTTTTCCGGATACGAAAGAAAATCGGCCTTTCCATCTCCATTAAAATCCGCAAACAGGGGTTTATTCCCTTCTCGTTTTTGTGATAAACTCGAAAAATATTCATTCTGTTGAGTTTCACTACTCCCGTAATTTATAACAGTTGAATTGTACTGTTTATTATTTTGCCCAACCTCTATCAATTCCATTAACTTAGAATAGAAACCATCATAAGTATAATTAAATTGATATTGTCTGATCCTGGTTTGGCTTATGTATGTAGAGATACTTTTCAGTATTTTATTGTTATTTATTTGTGCACCAGCAAAATACGTCTTTTGTTTATCACTTCTTGTTTCATAAGTAAATTCTATGCTACGATTTCCTGCATATTCGATCTTTGTAAGATAAAACTCACCATTGTTTACAATTTCATCATACTTATAATTCATTGTATTACCATTCTTATCTGTCACTTTTGATAATACCCAAAATAATGTATTTCCACTCGGAGTCTCTATATTCGAATCAGAAGTGGAGCCGAAAACTTTTGTCATTCCATCTTTTGTCCTAACCACAAAACATAGAATGGAGTTCACTGTCTTGTAAGTGATATCTGTAAATGGATCATATTCCATCCGATACTTGGCTCCATTTACAAGGTTTTGTCCTGAAATTAACAGTAAACGTTGTCCATCAAGCATTAGATTATCTGAGTTGGAAAGTTGTGGTGCCTCTGTTATATTATCATAATAATATGATTTTCCACAACGAGAAATCGCAGAAAATGCCGCAACATTCCATCCATACCCCATTAGGCCATTAGCAAACTGACTGTTATAAGCGATTGAAACAGATGGTTCTAAACCGGCTATCCCCTTTGGTACTTCTATTGGAATTACATAATTAGCACTACCTGTTTCTGTAACATCGACTGTACCAACAATAGTACCAACCTCTTTACTTTTATCTATGGATAATATAGAAGCATCAGATTGTCCTTGTTCCCAATTATCACCTTCATTATGAGAACCCAAAAGTTCTTTAAGTGAAGAAGGCATCAGCTCTGTTTCAATACTTATCGTATCTGATATTCTATTATCATAATCACCTAAAGTACGAACTTTCAAATTCGTTTGCCCCAATATTTTTAACGCAACAAAAAGTAATACAATTGTTGATATACTTATCCTTTTCTTCATAATATGCCTTTCTACTCTCTGATTAAAAAAATCAATCCACATCAGATAATTTCATGGAGTTTGCACTACGCCTAATTCTATTTCCTGCATTATCATATCCATAGTCAATGCTCCATTGAGTTAACTCATTTTTTATATTCAAAAGTCCCCCAAGCTTCACTTCAAACGAACCATTTATCAAAACGGCATCTGAAGCCGATAGTGTTAAATCTCCGTTACCAGAGACTATCACGTTTTTTACAGTAAGAGCATTACATCCCTGAACTAACACAACAGAAGACACTGTTTGATTTTCATAAGAATCGACACACTCCCCCAAAGCAAAAACAGATATACTGTCTACTTGTTGATCAAATACCATACTATCGGAAACTATATTATTAGAACTTTTATCAACTCCTTTTTCCTTGAATTTTAAATCTTCTGAAGATACTGAATCAAAAAAAACAAACAAGAGGTAAGACAGCATACATATCTTTATGCATACTGTAGATAAAACATCTCTTTTCATAAAAAATCAGTTTACAAATTTCTTCAGTGTATCCGCTTTCTGCCCGTCCACATACAACACATAGATAAACGTACCCAAACCGATCTCGGATGGATTTATCTCCACAGTATCATTAGCGGTTGTCAAAGTTATTTTCTTCAACATCCTTCCTGCAATGTCAAACACCTGCAAATATGCATTGGCAAAAGTAGAAGGTAATGTATAAGAAACTGAGGTACCAGCTCTGTTATATAATTTTGCACCTTCTATAACGATATTATCTGTAGAAGTTGAACGCAATAGCGACTTACTTTCCTCTGGCAAAAGGCTCTGCAAAAGATCTATTTCGTTCTGCTGTGCCTGAATAGTCTGTTGCATTTCTTTGAGACTTTCTACAATCAGAGGTATAAAACCGATATAATCAATCGACTTGACTCCATTTTCATCTGTCTGTACCAGTTCCGGTAAAACCTTCTCTATATCTTGTGCCAGGAAACCGATTCTCTTGCGACTGGCATCTTCCGCTTCTTTTCTATCAACAGCATTTTGATAAAGTTTGTCATCATTCTCTTTACCTGTCAAGGCTGCATTAGAAGAAACACTTGCACTATTCTGCATATTTTGAGCTTCGGTAAATTTTGAGGCATCCTGTTCGCGATATTTATTAATTTCAGAAAGTTTATAATTATAGCTAACTCCATTTAGCTGACTTACAATATTTAATGGATTTTGCAGTGTCTGAACATTCTCTTTCAACCGAGCATCTGAAGTTATATTTACACCATTTACCCGAAGATTCGTATTAAAAATAAAATTACTATTCGATGCCGGAGCGTAATATGCTACAATATTATTTGCTTGGCCACTTGTAGTTAAATAGATCCCCCTTTTCCCATGTAACCAAAGCTGATCCGTATCATCCGATCCATATTCTCCAATAAAAACATTCCAACCTTGATTTGGATATTGTCCAAAATCGCCGAACGTCAATTTCGAACCAGAACGCATATCGCCATAAGGACCAAATACCTGCATAGTTGTTACATTCAGAGGATCTTCCGTCGGATCTGTTCTAAGCGTCCCCACCTGGACACGGCCATTTTGTAGTAATCGCAACTGAGCATTTGAAGTAAAACACAAACAAGTAATTAAAACGGTTAATAGGTAAATCTTCTTTTTCATATCAATATAGTTTATTTATTTTTTTCATTCTATAGTAAATATTCCTGTTAATTCTCCCCCCTTTGAATCTTTAAATTTAATAGTATAACTACCATTTAGTGATTCACTCAGTTCTATTAATGATTTAGAACTTTTGAAGACAGATATTACTTCTGAATAAATAATCATATTTTGGTCGTCAATAATTGTAATTTCTACTTCTTCTAATACATCTAAATAATAAACCATCAAAGCATTATCTTCCTGAAAAACTTCAATTGATTGAGAACTACTTCGCGTTGTCGGAGTAGACAAACGTCCTTTCAAATATACTTTTGAAGAACTCGCCACTGTACATAATTCTTTATTACCAGAGGCAAATACATTAGTTTGTACACAAGGCACAAAAAAAAAGCCTGCTACTATTAATGTTCCGAATAGTGTTTTAGTCTGATTCATATATTTATTCTTTATTATGTTAATTTGGGAACAAATTTAGTTACTATTCGCTATCACACTACACGTATATAACTTTTTACAGAACACAATCAAAAACAACAAGCTAATAATCAACCATATAACAAATACACAATATAACTTTTCAATGATAAGAAAAGGTTCATCAATTCAATTTTTCATTTAAGAAGTCACGTAAATTAGTAAAAGCTACAATATCTAAACTTTTACGTATAGCAGAACGCTTCATATTTATTGTATTTACACTCAAATTTAATACAATTGATATTTCCACTGTTGAAAAACCGGAATAGGTCAAACAAAGAATACGATATTCTATTTCTTTCAATTGAGGATATAATTCTTTTAACCGGATAAAAAAATCATTATGCAATTTATTCATTACATCATATAAAACATCCCAGTTCAAAGCATCCTGACCATAGATTATCTCATTTATTTTTTTTATCCAAAATTCATCTTTATGAGATATATCTTTATTCATATAAATCTTTAAACTGGACATTTTCTTTAAAACATTAAAATGTTTAAGTAAATAGGAAGTGAATGTTTGTTCCTTTTCATCATATTTTTGGGATAAAATATTCAAATGCGTTATTTTTTCTTCTAATTCTAATATCTCATTTTTATGTTTTTTATATCTTCTGAATAATAAGAATATCGAAATAATAAAAAACAATATTCCTAATATTAAACCGATAAAGATATTTGCTCTTTCCAGTTTTAAACGAATATTATGTAATCGAACCTTTTCATAATCGTATTTTTTCTGAAGTTCCAACAATCTTTTATCCTGATTGACATCAATTATCTGCAAAAGATTCTCAGCATACATTTTATAATATGTCAAAGCCTCCGGGTAATTTTTAAGGAGTTCCTCTCTCTCTGAAAGAAGCTGAAATAAATTAGCCTTTACATATACATCCTTTATGCTATCTTTCCTTTGCAACAAATAGCTCATATAGACATTTGCCGAATCTCCTTGATGACTTGCAGTATACAAATCTAACAAAGACACATATATTTTTATTTGATTATCTTGATTGGATGTGTATTCCAATGCTTCTTTCAAAAATTGAATAGCTTTTGTTAATTCTCCTTTCTGGGCATATAATACACCTAAGTTCTGTCGAACGATAGATTTCTCCTGGCAAAATTTTTCTCTATCAACTAAGTGCAAACATTCAATATAATAAACAAGAGCACTATCTGGTTGTTCCAAATACTGAAAACAATCACCTATTTGAATATAAGTAATAAGTTCACTTTTCAAATTTCCAACCTGTTTATAAAAAGACGCTGACTTTCGAAAACTTAATATTGCTCCCTCACTATCAAACTGATTTAATAAAAGAACTCCAATAGCGTTCCGAATCAGTCCCCTCAAATTTATATTACCGCCTTTTTCCGCATACCCATCAGCTTCCAGAAAACATCTCATTGCATTTTCGCCGTTTCCACACTCCTTGTAATAACAACCACAATAATATAATGCCAAAGCGATATTAGGATTATCGTTCTTTTCCAAATAATAATCCCGTACGGAAAGAATAGTCGAATCGGATGTGATATCCTGATACGATTTATATTCAGCCTGAATTTTTAATAGGACATATCGATTATATTCTTCTGCGTTCAATTCCTCTGGGTAAAGAATAGAGCCCAATATATACAAAGCACTATCAGGATCAGTTTCTAAAAGAGATTCTGATTCAGAAAATATCATTTCGTTTTTTCCAGACCCACAGGAAAGACACAATAGGATCTGAATGAATAAGATAGGTAGTATATATATTTTCATAACTGTATATATTATTTGCGTTGTCCCTTTGTTTTTCCGGCATTCTCTCTAATCGTAAAATTACACAAAGAAAATTACTCAAACAATACATACAGCCATTATTTTTCAATAAGATTTTACCTTTCAACCATATTTGTCAATCCCAAAAACTTATAAGTCCAATCAACCTAAGATATTGAAATGTGATAATAAAACACATTTCCCCACATAATAATGGCAAATACAGTAATTTATCCCTTCCCTTCATCGTTCGCCAGCAAATACATCACCTTATTCCGGTATCCTACTCTGACTAACACCCCTTCCTCCACAAATTTTTTCAGATCGGCCTCAGCCCGGTATCGGGAGCAACCGATAGCTTCTGCATAGCTGCGAGGACTGATACTGTCCCAGGTAGCAATATGACTCAACAGTTTCTTTTTACGTTCTTCCCAACTATCCGGCTTCTTTTTGTCTTTCACATATACCAAATCGATTTGCCGTAATTTTTCACGCAAAGAAGTGGAACAGCGATAGTTGATCCCGTCTACATAAACCGTATTATTATCGGTTTTTTTCTTATTCGGAACAGTTCTCAATGATGGAGAGAAATATCCCAAATCATCCAACTCGACATGACAGCCATCTTCCAGAGCCAACTCGATCACCCAGGCAAACGAATCCAGAACGCTTTTCACTTCCGCTGATGAGACAGCCGAGCGTTCGCTTATCAGCCTGCATACTTTCTCCAGATTATATGTGCCCTGGCTGATTGCACGCGCATGGGATAATTTACTTCCTTTCCGACCATTCGGTTTAGGTGTTGAATAAACTTTAAATTTTATAGCCATGATATTATTTATTAGGTTACGTACTATTGCTTCTTACATGCCATACTAATTTGAATTACTACCGCGACTAATCAACGGTTGATAACCGTCCGCCGTATGGCTCATAATTATCGACCATACGGCTCACAACTATCAGCCATACGGCCGATAATTATAAGCCATTGAAGTCTTTCCGTTCAAAGATACGAAAGAATGAAGGAAATTATTCTCTTGAATACTTATTTTTTATAGCATCTGGCAATTTTTATTTTTTCAAATTCACTTCTGTTCTTAACTGTTTACACTATACATGAAACTCATCTAATTGCCGACCGACTTTTCACCATTAGACCTTAATAAGAATTAATAATTCTGATTATCGCAATATATTTCTTACTTTTGCAGGTTAGAAATGGTAGGAACACCATAAGAAGTAAAATGGAAAAGGAAAATAATCCCATATACGAACGTAATACGCTGGAGTTTGTAACTGTAGCGCTAGAGTTTTGCACATTTGTTGAAGCAGCCGGACAAAACGGCCTTTTTGATTTTATGGACAAAGCTGTAAAGATATTGCCCTTGCTTTATCTGAAGGCAACGCTTTTGCCGGAAGTGGAATCTGATGAAGATGCCGAATCGGAATTGTTCGTAACAGAAGACATGTACGAATCTGTTCGTACCCGGATCGCAAGCCTGTTGGGAGAAAAAGACACCTATCTGGAAACTTTCCATCCGGATATGCAGTACAGTGACACGCCTATCGCTGCATTTATCTCGGAAAACCTGGCGGATGTTTATCAGGATGTCGGTAATTTCGTTTCTCTTTTCCGTCAGGGATACGAAGAAGTGATGCTTCAGGCTATCGCCTTATGCCGTACCAACTTCCGGGAGTTCTGGGGACAGCAACTCCTGAATGCACTGAAAGCTCTTCATGCTGCCCGTTACAGTGATGATGAAATTATAGAAACGAACGAGGAATGATGACACAATATACACACACAATATCAAAAGAAGAAATATCACTTCTTGAAATAGAAGAATTTCCCGGTAGGATTATCGTTATCGACACCGAAAAAGATGCAGATAAAGCGGTTGAATACCTGTTACAATTTGAGGCTGTCGGTTTCGATACGGAGACACGTCCCAGCTTTAAAAAAGGTACGCGTTATAAAATCTCGTTGATGCAGATATCAACAGACGAAGCTTGTTTCCTGTTCCGTCTGAACAGAATCGGTATTCCTCAACCGCTCGAAGATTTCATGGTAAACGACAAAATATTAAAGATCGGCCTTTCCCTGCGCGACGACTTCGGCGCCATACGGAAACGGACAGATATCAAGCCGGCGAACTTTCTGGATCTGCAAAATTATGTCGGACAGTTCGGTATCGAAGATGCCAGCCTGCAAAAGATATATGCTATCCTTTTCGACAAGAAAATATCGAAAGGCCAGCGCCTGAGTAACTGGGAAGCCGATGTACTGACCGAACAACAGAAGAAATATGCAGCCCTCGACGCCTGGGCCTGCCTGAAGATATACAACCAATTGAATCAAGATAAATAATAATGAACTATTGTAAAGTCTTTCTCAAACCTAAAAAGGAAGAATCGTTGCTGCGCTTCCATCCGTGGGTGTTCTCCGGAGCTATCCAAAGCATTGAAGGTAACCCGGAAGAGGGCGACCTGGTAGAAGTGTACGGAACAAACCAGCGTTTCCTGGCTATCGGCCACTATCAGATCGGTAGTATTGCCGTACGCATTTTATCGTTCAAGCCGGTCACTATCGACGCAAAATTCTGGGAAGAACGTATACGCGTTGCTTACACTCTCCGCAAGGAGCTGGATCTGGCAGAAGTAGAAAACAATGATACATATCGTCTGATTCATGGTGAAGGGGATAATCTTCCCGGTCTGGTGATCGATATCTATTCTCATACGGCTGTTATGCAGGCTCACTCGGTTGGTATGCATTATGCCCGTCATGATGTAGCCGAAGCATTAAAGACTGTCTTGGGAGACACTTTACAGAATATTTATTACAAATCGGAAGCAACTCTTCCCTACAAAGCCAACCTCGGGAGTGAAGATGGCTATTTATATGGTGGAGAGGTAGAAGATATTGCCACAGAGAACGGCTTGAAATTCTGCGTAGACTGGCAAAAAGGACAAAAGACAGGTTTCTTTGTAGACCAGCGTGAGAATCGTTCGTTACTGGAAAAGTATGCGAAAGGTCATTCGGTATTAAATATGTTTTGCTATACGGGTGGTTTTTCTTTCTATGCCATGCGTGGCGGTGCCGAAGTGGTTCACTCGGTAGATAGTTCAGCCAAAGCGATTTCGCTGACGAATAAAAATGTGGAACTGAATTTCCCGGGAGATTCGCGTCATAAAGCATTTGCTGAAGATGCCTTCAAATACCTGGAAAAGATGGGAAGCAATTACGACCTTATCATTCTCGATCCTCCTGCATTTGCCAAACATAAGAATGTATTACGCAACGCTTTGCAAGGATATCGCAAACTGAATGCGATCGCTTTTGAAAAGATCAAACCGGGAGGTATCCTGTTTACCTTCTCTTGCTCACAGGTGGTCAGCAAAGAGAATTTCCGCCTGGCAGTGTTCAGTGCTGCCGCACAATCAGGACGTAGCGTACGTATCCTGCATCAATTGACGCAGCCGGCCGATCATCCGGTTAACATTTACCATCCGGAAGGGGAATATCTGAAAGGATTAGTCTTATACGTAGAATAAAAAAATCACTCTCGTTTACAACCGATAACTAAAAAAGGGAACCTTCCGGTTCCCTTTTTTACATGACCAAATAACTACAGAATGTTTATTTGGCAAACAACTCCTTATTTATAATTTACAGGATACCCTGTGCCATCATTCCTTTTGCAACTTTCATGAAACCTGCTACGTTTGCACCTTTCACGTAGTTGATATAACCATCCTCAGAACCGTATTTTACACATTGTTCGTGGATAGATTTCATGATACCTTTCAGCTTTTCGTCTACTTCTTCTCTTGTCCAGCTCAGTTTCATTGCATTCTGAGTCATTTCCAGACCTGATACAGAAACACCACCGGCGTTAGCGGCTTTACCCGGAGCATACAGTATCTTAGCTTCCAGGAAGGCATCGATAGCATCCGGAGTAGAAGGCATGTTTGCTCCTTCAGAAACGGCGAAGCAACCGTTAGCTAACAATGTCTTGGCATCGTCTCCCGTTAATTCATTCTGGGTTGCACTCGGCATAGCGATATCGCATTTTTCACCCCAGGGACGAGCACCCTGTACATATTTGCAGCCATATTTTTCTGCATATTCACGAATACGTCCGCGGTACAGATTCTTCAGCTCCATGATATAATCCAGTTTTTCACGGTCGATACCTTCCGGATCATAGATGTAACCGTCAGAGTCTGACATTGTAACCGGCTTAGCTCCCAGTTCGATCAGTTTTTCAACTGTATACTGAGCTACATTACCTGAACCGGACACAGCTACCACTTTACCTTTGATGTCGATATTACGAGTCTTCAGCATTTCCAGCAGGAAGTAAACGTTACCGTAACCGGTTGCTTCCGGACGGATCAACGAACCACCGAACTCAATACCTTTACCTGTCAGTGTGCCTGTATTCTCACGAGCCAGCTTCTTATACATACCGTACATATAAGCGACTTCACGACCACCCACACCGATATCACCGGCAGGCACATCAGTGTCAGGACCGATATGACGCCACAATTCCATCATGAATGCCTGGCAGAAACGCATGATTTCAGCATTTGACTTACCACGCGGGCTGAAGTCGGCACCACCTTTACCACCACCCATCGGAAGTGTCGTCAGTGAGTTCTTGAAAGTTTGTTCGAAAGCTAAGAACTTAAGGATAGATTGATTTACCGAAGCATGGAAACGGATACCGCCTTTGTACGGACCGATCGTGTTATTATGCTGGATACGATAACCCATATTTGTCTGTACCTGTCCTTTATCGTCTGTCCATGTTACACGGAAAGAGAAAATACGATCGGGGATACAAAGACGTTCGATCAGGTTGCTTTTTTCGAATTCAGGATGTTCGTTATAAGCTTCTTCGATAGTGCCTAAAACTTCGGCAACTGCTTGATGATACTCGGGTTCGTTAGGAAATCTTCTTTTTAAGTTGTCTAAAACTTCATTTGCCTTCATAGAACTGTTTATTTAGAATGTTATACCACTTTGCTATTTTACGCTGTTCTTTTAACAACGTCGCAAAGGTAAGCCATTTTTTCATACCAGCAAATATTTGAAAGAAAAAATGATAAAAAAATATCATTTCGATATTTTAAGAAGACAAATGTGACTAAATGCTATTCATTCCTACGCTTTATGTTCTTATAGACAGGAACGAACACAATGATAGCTGATGCAACCAGGGCAAATATCACATCAAAGGTTATCTTTTCACTGTATGTAAGCAGCATGTAGGCCAAAACGCCCCATAATAAAGTAAGACATACCGCCTGACTATTTGTTATCTTTCTACGCGCCATTTATTACATTTGTTTAGTTGGAAGAGTATTCTGATCCAAAAAAGATTAATAATGCCAAAAACACAGCTATAATCAGAAATAAGATGACAATTTGCTTTTCAAACGCAAGGTTTCGCAAAAAAGGGATATGACGAGTCCAGCCTACAACCACACGGATCTGCTCGGGCTGCTCTTCTTCGGCCGGGATATCATAACCTCCTTCTTTCATTATTTCCAAGGCCTGAGGGACATCGCTCTCCAGTATCTCCACACGGGCACCACCGACGTCTACGTAGCCAGCCATTACCTGACTGCTATATTCATTACGAAGATAACACCCGACACCTTCCGACTTGAGTAATGCCATCAATGTCTGAGCCTCTGCCGGATATTGAAACCGGGCTATTTCTACCATCTTATCCTTATTATCCATAAGCTTGTCTTTTCTGCAAAGGAAGTGATTTTGACTTACATGAGCAAGTTTTCCGCGATACCTGTTGCCTGCCGGATACGATCGGCCATACCGATGCCACCTTTTATATTGCCGGCCAGGATCAATCCCGGATACCGCGCTTCGAGCCTGTCGATCGTGGCAAAACGTTCGCCGCTACTCAACTCATACTGAGGGATGGCACGGGGATGGCGGAAAATACGGATCATATCCGGTTGCACATCGGCCGGGAATTTCAGCATAGCATGAAATTCGTGAGTGATCAATGCCTTCAATTCGTCATCCTCCAGACGGGTCAGTTCCGCATGCTTCACTCCTCCGATAAAGAAAGAAAAGAGAGCGCCTTCTTTCGGGGCACGGTTATCGAAGCAGGCAGCCGGGAAAAGGATACCCAAAACATCTTTTTTCTCGCAGGAAGGAACCAGTCCTCCAAAAGCATTGAAACGAAGTTTTCCGGTATTACGCACACCGACACTGACCTGTACCACCGGTGCGTATTTCAAATTACTTATCTTACTCATTTCTTCTTCCGGAATAAAAGGAAGAAGCTCCGGCAACGCATAGGCACCGGTGGTCGTTACGACCTTATCAGCCAGGATGGTTTGCTTACCTTCCTGAGTCGTATAGCTGGCCAGCCAGCCCTTTTCTGCCGGGCAGATGGTTATGCCGGAAGCCGACAGGGTGATATTCTTTTCACCGATAGCTACGGCCATCGTCCGGGTCAGGTTATCCAACCCTCCGGCAGCGGAAAAGACTTTCTTGGAGGCCAGGCGGTCACGGTCCGTCTTCGGTTGACGGGCTTTCGCGATAGTTCCTTTAATGAAACCGCCGTATTGCTGCTCCAGGTTATAGAGCTTGGGCAAGGCATAACGGGTGATCAGGGTCATCGGATTACCGGCATACACTCCGGAGAGGAACGGGTCGACGGCATAATTCAAGAATGACTTGCCTAACCGCCGGGCGGCCAACTCTCCTACCGATTCGTCAGGGTTCGTACCTTTTGCGCGAAAAGGTTCTCCCAGGATACGGAACTTATCGCCGAGGGTAAACAAAGGAGTGGTAACCGCACTGAATAGACCCGAAGGGAGTTCACGGAATGAGTTTCCTTTCCAGATCAGACGGCGCTTCGCCTCTTCGTGAGCAGTTTCCAGCTTGCAGTCGGGAGATAAAGCCATGAACAGTTCCGCTACTTCGGGATAAGAAACTACACCGGTATTCGGTCCGCTCTCAAAGATAAAACCCTCTTCACGAAAGGTATGGATCTGCCCTCCAACACGGTCGCTACATTCCAGTATATGCACTTGTTTTCCTCCACGTACCAGATGAAAAGCGGTAGTCAGACCGGTTAGCCCGGCTCCGATTATCAGAATATCCGTAGTATGCTGTTCCATATCAGACTGGTTTAGAAAATGATTTATTAGAATGAAGCATCAGCTTATCCAGCGATGCAGCCACGTTACGAACAAAAAGAGCACCTTCGGAAGTCATGCGGATATGGTCATCGTCGTATTCGACCAGGCCGTCTGCGGCAAACTCCCGCATACGTTTTTCATCATAAGCAGTTGCTGCTTTTACCTCATCTACGGGGCAAGACAGGCGGGTAGCCACATCCTGCCAATTCAAGGTATAGTTACACATCAGCGTTTCGATCACTTCACGGGTGATCTGTTCGTCGCGGCTTAATGTATATCCTTTGGCTATGGCAAACGCCCCCCCCTCGATCTGTTCGATATATTGGTGAATATCTTTACTGTTCTGTGTATAAGCGGAACTCAGCTGGCTTATGCCCGTCACACCGAAAGCATACACCTGTCCTGTGGTACGACGGGTACAATAGCCTTGGAAGTTACGGTGCAGCTGTCCGTTTTGCCGGGCGGTATAGAGTTCGTCGTCTTTTAAAACGAAATGATCCAGACCGATGGTTTTATAACCGGCATCGCCCAATATTTCTTTCGCAGCTTCAAACATACGACTCTTTTCCTCACTGGCGGGAAGGCCGGCTTTTTCCAGGATCAACTGTTGCCGGTTGACCCAGGGGACATGCGCATAAGAAAAAGTAACCAAACGGTCCGGTCGTAAAACGGCTGCCCGGGTAATGGTCTCGGAAAAGCTCTCGGCTGTCTGGAAAGGCAATCCGTAAATAAAATCCATATTGATACGTGCTCCTTTGCTGCGAAGGATCCGGAAGATCATTTCGACCGGCAGTAAGGAGGGACGACGGTTTACCGTCTTCAATACCTTTTCATTGAAATCCTGAACACCCAGGCTAAAGCGGTTAAAACCGGCTTCGGTCAGGTACTGCCAATATTCTTCATCCAGGTATCCGGGATGGCATTCCACGGCTATTTCCGGCTGATCGATCGTTTCAAAACCGGCTAACAGATGTTCGTTCAGTTCTTTTAAAATATATACCGGCATGGCTGTAGGGCTTCCTCCGCCATAATGTATCTGGGATATTTTTCGTCCCGGAGCCAGCTGCTCTTTCACTCTATCGATCTCCACATGTACGGCTTCTATATAACGTTCCACCACATTCCGGTTCATCATCGCAAACGAATTACATCCGCAATAATGACAAAGATGACGGCAGAAAGGAATATGTACATAGAAAGAGATATGTCCGGGACCTGCGGCATTAGAGGCTTCTATGGCAGTTTCATAATCTGCATTTGTAAATGTATCCGTAAAATAATTGGCCGGCGGATAACTGGTATACCTCGGAACCGGCACATTGTATTTCTGTAATAAGTTTTGTATCATAACTATGCTGTTTCTTTCTCTTTTCCGAACACGATCAATATATACACAAGCGACAAGAGGGCGAGGCCGGCCTCAAAGAAAAACAATCCGTGATAGCCGGTATGATCGGCTATCTTCCCGCTCAGTATGGCCATCAGCATTCCGCTCAAATGCGTAATCACAGTCTGTATCGTAAAATCCGTTCCTTCCCGTCCGGGGCGTACGCAATCCATAGCGGTAGTATATACCACAATGGTAGCCATCCCATAGCTTCCCCAAAGCAGGGCTATACCGGCATACAAAAGTTCGGTTGTCGGTGTCGTATAAGAGAGAGCCAGAAAATAGAGCGTCGCCAGCAAGACAAAGAGGGAGAACAACAGCCGTCCGCGATGCCGTCCGATGCGGCGGACGATAAAGCCTCCGGCAAAGGAAGACAGGAAGCCGCAGGCAGTCCCCACCACCCCGCTCATTACGCCAATCTCTTTCATCGAATAGCCCAGGTCGACCAGGTAAGGCTTCAACATTGCCAGTGTCCCGATCAATCCCGAATAATAGAGGAACAGGAAACCGATCTGTTTCCATATTTTCTTTTGAGTGAAAAAGTAGAAGACATCGGCTTTCTTTGCCCGTTCGTGGGTATCTTTCGGCTGAATAACAATTCCTTTATTAAAAAACAAGGGGAGCAGAGCCACTATAACAAATAAAGCCACGCAAGGCAGGAGACTGTTCCATCCCAACTGTTTAAACAACAACAGCAGCACCCCGCCACCGATCAGCGAACCACCGAAGCTGCCCATCGACTGCATACTGTTCGCCAGGCTTTTATCTTTCCGGCTGAACGAGAGAACGGCCAGGGCATCGGTCGCTATATCCTGCGTGGCAGAAGCAATGAACGAGACGATGATTAAGCCTATGATGGTATAAAAATCTGTTTTGAAATCAAGGAAAGCAACCGCAAAGATCAGTACGGCATAAATAAGTTCGGAAGAGAATATCCAACGCTTATAGTCGCCCGTCGTCCGGGCATGACGGTCTACCATCGGCGACCAGAGGAATTTCAGTATCCAGGGCAGCTTGATCAGTTGCAGTAATCCTATGGCTGATAAAGAGAAGTTCTCCTGCCGCATCATGACCGGGATGACGGTGGAAAAAAAGCTCATCGGTATCGTCTGTGCGATGTACAGACAAAAAAAGGTTCCGAGATTGAATATTTTGTTTTCTTGTTTCATGTTTTTCTTTATATATCATTGTCGGCTACCACCGAGAGCAGTACTTTTCCGTCAGGCAAGCTTTCGGCTACCACCGAGAGCAATACTTTTCCGTCAGGCAGGCTTTCGGCTACCACCGAGAGCGATACTTTTCCGTCAGGCAGGCTTTCGGCTACCACCGAGAGCGATACTTTTCTGTCAGGCAGGCTTTCGGCTACCACCGAGAGCAATACTTTTCTGTCAGGCAGGCTTTCGGCTACCACCGAGAGCGATACTTTTCCGTCAGGCAAGCTAAAGTGAAATCGCCACACTTCCTCCGATCGTGAATGGCCGGCCCCGTTGTGCCAGGCCTTTCCCTCCCGATTCAAAATAGAAAGCGTTATATTGGGTATCCGTTATGTTTTTAGCCCAGATTGCAAAGGTAGCAAATCCTTTGGTTGCAGAAACTTTTCCGTTCAATTGTCCGTAATAAGACTGAGAAACTTTATTGTCTTCCTTCCAATAGATCCGGCCCGTCCCGGTATAGTTCAGACTGACGAGGAAACGGTCGATATGGGAGCATGGATTCGATATCGTGTAGTCGGCTCCGACGGCAAAGGTATGCGAAGGAACCATCGGCAGCCGATTGCCGGAGTAATCGATATTTTTCTTTTCATCGACATATTCCTTAAATGTGGCATGAGTAAAGCCATAATTCACCTGCACCATCAGGCCGTTCACCGGGTTTCCCTGTAAAGTGACTTCCACGCCTTTACTAACGCTGCGTCCGGCATTCGTCAACATCGATCCCCTGCCGGAAGGAAGCGTCTGGCTGATCTGCTGATTCTTCCAGTCGATCCAGAAAAGGGCGATCTCGGCACGCAACCGGTTATCGAGAAAAGGGTGTTTCCCTCCCAACTCATAGTTCCAGCTACTTTCGGGATTGAAAGAGCGGTCTTCCTCACGTTCGAAAGAGGTATTAAAGCCACCAGTCTTGTACCCCTTCGTCACGGTAGCATACAACAGACCGGTAGAGGGAAACATATATTGCAAAGCAATCTTGGGCGTCACCTGGCTAAATTTCAGTTTACTGTAAAAATCATCTGTCCGGCTACTGCTACCGCCGGCATCTTTAAAAGCCAGATAATCGGTAGAAGCCCGTTCGTAATCGTATCGGACCCCGAGGGTCAGGGACAGACCGTCCACCAGCAGGCTATCCAACGTAGACTGGTGATAAAGGGCAAAACCGTAAGTGGGAGTATCATATAATTTCCGCGTACTGTATTGGGCAGACAGATAATCCAGCGTCACCGTATTATCGATCCCCTGCCAGAAACCGAAAGCACCGAACAGCCACTTATAACGGCCGGCCGTTGTCGATTTGATATTAAATTCTTCCGACAGCATCTTCTGTTTCTGATCCTGCCTGGCAAAATAGATGCTCTGTACAGAAAAATCCTGGTCGATCCCCTGGTGATCCGAGAGATATTGGAAAGCGGTTTTACTGCTCAGGCTGTAACCTGTTCCCCGATACTCGACCGTCAGCCCGGTAGTAGACATGGCCCGTTTATAAAAACTATAATCGTTATAATCGACATCGCCCGGCCGATGCGTCAGGGAGTCGCAAACGGCGTAAGGATAGCCACCCTGTTTGGAATAATCATACGAACTCATCAGGCCCAGCGACAATCGGTCTGTCGGTTTCCATTCGAGACGGATACGTCCTGAACCGGTTTTCTGATCGTCAGCTTTCTTATCGGTATACAGGTTGGTGAAATATCCGTCACTCCGGTTATAATTGGCGGAAAGGGCATAACCGAAAGTTTCCCCGATCTTTGCATACCGGGAAAGGGCATAATCGCGATTACCATAAGTACCGTTAGAGATAAAGGCGTTCGTTCCCTGATATTTCAATGGCGATTTGGTATATACATTGATAATCCCTCCCATCGTGTTACGTCCGTACAGGGTCCCCTGCGGGCCACGCAATACTTCCATCCGGTCGATCTCGGTGAAATTGAAATCGAAAGCGGACTTCTCGAAATAAGGGATGCCATCCACGTAAAGACCGACCGAAGGGGCATTGATCTTCGAACCGATCCCACGGATATAAACGGGTGAAGTCAGCTTCGAACCATAATCCGGCATAAACAGGTTCGGGATAAAGGAACTGAATTCCTTGATATCGGTGATATTTTTATTTTGTATCGCTGTCCCTGTTACGGACGAAGCCGATAATGGCTCCAACCGCAGATCCCTGTTCTGCTTGAATGATTGTACGACCACCTCGTTCAGATCGACCTGACGAACTTTTACGGTATCCCGGTCTTCCGCCTTAACAGATAATACGGAGAGGAAGAAACAACAAGATAAGAGTACTATTTTCATATAATTTATTTATAAAAAAAGGTGAACCAAAATGACAGGTTTTGTAGGGGTGGGGTTTGCCCACCCTTTGCGACAATAATATAACAACCGGTGAAGAAGGGCGGGCAGACCCCGCCCCTACGGCCGAACCTGCCTGTTCCATTGTGACGGCGCCTGTAAGGGCGGTTCGCGAACCGCCCCTACCAACGCACTACATTCAAATCTGTCAAATAATGAAACATTCAAAACTGATAAATTTAAAATGTTACAGCAACCTCCGCTCCTATCTGGAACGGTTTGCCTTTTTGTATGAATGAGTTATTGAATGATTCGAAATAGAAAGCCTGATAATCCGTATTCGTGATGTTACGACTCCAGACGTTGAGGTTAACGGAACCTTTGCGAACACCTGCTTTGCCGTTCAACACACCATAAAAGCTCTGGCTGATATCATTCTCTTCCGTCCAGAAAATCTTACCGGCTCCGGTGTACTGGGCGGAGACAGTGAACTGGTCGAGCCAGCAATTACGTAGCAACTTGGTGTATTGCAATCCCAGGCTGACGGTATGACGCGGGGTATACGGGATAAAATTATTTTTATAGTTCGTCTCCTCCTCGTTCTTATCCAAGGTAGCATAATCACGGAAAGTGGCACGGGTAAAGCCATAATTCAAGTCGGCGGTCAGACCTGTTGTGATAAGGCTGCGGAGACTGACCTCCACACCATAACTATCGGCTTTGCCTCCGTTTGTTATCATACGACCGCTACCATTCGTGGCAAATGTAGTCAACTGCAGATCGCTAATATCCATATAAAATAACGTCAGTTCCATATTCAAACGATCTTTAAGCAATTCACTACGAACACCGATCTCATAATTCCAGCTATGCTCCGGTTTGTAAGAAGCAACATCGGATACAGGCGGCAATTCCGGATTTTCAAACATCCCTCCCATTCCCGGCGGCATTATCTGTTTTATTTCTTCCTTCAAGTCGTACTGTGCCTGAGCCTGCACCAAATCACCAAACATCTGCACATTATATCCTCCCGTTTTATATCCTTTGGCAACAGAGATATAAGTAAATGTTCCCGGTGAACACTGATAACGCAGGGATGCTTTAGGTAGTAGTTGCAGAAAATCCTGTGACTCTTCTCCCGTCAGGCGGGAAGTTACAGGAAAGTCCTGATTAATGGTCGGCATACCCGGAGCCATACTGGGTAAAAACATATTAATCGTCATGCCTTCCACCGATGAATCATAATTCATCTTCGCCTTTTCATAATCCAGACGCAGACCGGCCGTCAGGGATAGTCCGGGAATAAACAAATCATTATATGTCGATTGGTGAAACAGGGCCAAACCATAAGTAGGCGTTTCAAAATAGCCGGGAAAATATATCTGATCATTTTCTCCTTTAACGGTAAACTTTGGAAAAGGAATCTTGTCGAAAGCTGCCTGTAGAACCTCTTTTATACCATCCTTCTTAAACATCACCGGCCCATCCGTCTTCAGGCTATTGTAAAAGCCGTAAGCCCCGAAAATCCACTGGTAATTCTTCTTATCGTTCGAACGGATCGCCACTTCTTCGCTCCAGGCATATTGTTTCTGTTTCTGGTTGAGGGTGAAGATAGACTTTTCGGTATAGTCCTGGTCCATTTTCATGTCATCCTTCAGATACTGGTAAGCAGTGGTCGAAGAAAGCAGGAACTTATCGGTTTTCCATTCCAGGTAAAGGCTATTGTTCAACATATTACGCTCATAAGAACTAGGGTCGTTGATACGGATCGGTTCTACGACTCCCGTCTCCTTATTGTAAAGTCCGTACGGGAAAGCCCGTTGATTGACATAATCGTAGTTGAATGTATATTGCGCCTTCAGGTTCGGAGTGATCAGCCAGTCCAGTTTGAAACGTCCGCCTGCCGACTCTTCCTTATCCGCCCGTGTGTTCTTCAGTTCATTGACGAAAAATCCGTCGTTCCGATCGTAATAGCCACTAAGGGAAATACCTACATTATCGCTCAACTTCCGGTAATGTGCTCCCTTTGCCTTGAACGCACCATAATTTCCACCGGATAAGGACAGTTTCGTTCCCTGGTAATTGAAAGGTGACAGGGTATAAATATTCACGATACCTCCCATCGCATTACGGCCGTACAACGTCCCCTGCGGACCACGTAACACTTCGATACGCTGGATATCATTCAGTTCGAAATCAAATGTGCTCTTATCGAGATACGGTACATTATCTACATATAGCCCGATCGACTGCCCGCTGCTTCGTGCACCGATACCACGAATATAAATGGCCGAAGTCATCTTGGAACCATAGTCCGGCATATACAGGTTAGGGACAAAGGAACTGATATCTTTCAACGCATCGATCTGGCGTCCGGAAATTGCTTGCGGGGAGAGGATAGACACGGAACCGGGCAACAAACGCAAGTCATTCGTCTCCTTTGTCGAAGAAGTTATGATAACTTCATCGATGTTATATGTCTTAATAGTATCATTTTTGTTTACATTCACCTCATCGGCTTTCAACGATTGCAAACCGAATAAAGAGCTTGCAGCCAGGACATACAGGTAGCATTGTTTCATCGTATTCGAACTATTAGTATTTTCTGATTGCAAAGGAACAGGAAAGATACAAGGCCATCAATCACTACATGTAGTGATTTTAACATGCTATTTCTACAATTCTATATCATCACCCGAAATAATCCCGTTCATGATAGCGTAGAAGGTAAGGCCGGAGACGGTTTTAATGCCTAGTTTGGCGGTAATATTTTTGCGGTGGGTCAGAACAGTGTTCAGACTGATGCTCAGTTTATCGGCAATCTCTTTGTTGGTGATACCTTTTACGATCAATTGAAGGACATCGGTTTCACGGGTGGAAAGGTCTTTGTTCGTATCCCCGGATAAATTACCGGAATTATCGTTGGCCAGCAATTGCTGCAACTGCTCGATGATAATCTCCTGGGAAGCTTTTATCGTGATATGATTCGTTGTAGAGATACCACCGTCGCCTTCTCCCCCATTGATTAACACCACCGTCTTACTACGGCGGGGAAGGAAAAAATCACCGTTCATGACCTGTGTCTCAGGTGAGGTAAAATAATAATCGAACGTATCGTTACAACCGTCAACATTGAAAGCATCGAACGTAGGAAACCAACACACTTCCACAGGAGGGAAATAGTCGGTAAGCAAGCTCTGAAGGCCAATGCTCTGCAAAGTATCGGATAAAATGATCGCTATTTGCCTGGTTCTATGCATCAACAAGGGTTATTTACAAAGTTTCTCCATCGCGGAAACCATCGGAGTAAGAATACGGTAACGGATGCGGTTGTGCTGCTTGATATCTTTCGCGAGACTGCTGATCCCGAAGATCACGGCATAACATAAATTCTCGTTATAATCGCCCGAAAGATGTTTAACCATGATACCTTTCAGGTCGGAAAGCAGGGCTTCAATAGGATCTTCCAACCGTTGCTCGCCACCGAGCTGAAGCACTTCGGCTCCGTCCGAGGCCTGGCAGCCGTTAATCTTTTCACTTAAAGACAGGCAATAGGGAAACCATAGCTGATCGTCTTTCTCTATGCGTGATGTCAACTCCTCCTTAAAAGAAGAGAAGAACTTGCCGATCAGGTTCAACGTATTGTTGCCCGGTGTACTCATAGAGATAAAAGAGGTAAGATGCCGCTCTATATTCGGCAGTTGATAACGTAAATAATACTGGTTGGTCTTGGTCAGGTAATCGATGATCTGCGAAGTATGGAATGTTTGCAGTTTCCTTTCCGGAAAGTACTCTTCATTCAGGAACGTGTTGATCACTATCAGTAGAAAGTCGGTATCCAACTGATATTCGTCACAGATCTCTTTCACCGATTTGTCGCCTAATCCAAGACGGATACCAAACCGGTTGATTACAGGAATGAGCGAGGGATGTTCCTCCACCACCTCGCTCATTTGCATATTAGGATATACTAAAGGCATAATTTATGCTTCTTCCCATTGTTTGCGTAATAATTCCACTGCGGCAGGAAGAACCGTGTTACGATCACCCTGACATCCGCATTCGAAACTTACATATTTATCATAACCCAACATCTTCAGGCCTTTGAAGCCATTCACATAGTTATCTGCATCACCATCCTCACCCGGCATGCTGCGTCGTTTACGGCTTGCCACGTGTACGTGTTGCAGATAGTCACCCGCCGAGAGGAACGCTCCCATATCGGAAGTTTCTTCCCAGGTCATATGCCAGAAGTCGCCCATGCAACGAACGCCCGGATTGTTGATATCCCTGCATACGGAAGCCGCATCGGCTACCTGACGCATATAGAAACATTCTTTGCGGTTCAATGGTTCAAAAATAACGGTGGTTCCGTTCTGAGCCGCATGGTTACCCATTTCATTGAACTGTTCGCAAAGGAAGTCGCGGGTTTCCTGGTTATGAGGAAGTGCCGGCACCTGTCCGTTGAACGCCGGAACGATGATAACACCCGTCGAACCCAGCTCACCGGCTGCCGTGATGATCTCTTTCATCGTATCCATACATTGCTTACGGATAGCCGGATCGGTAGAGAGGATAAAACCTTCGAAGCCTGCACAGATGGCACTGACTTTGATGTTACGTCCGTTCAGGGCTTGTTTGATCTCACCCACACGGTCTTTCAACCCGCGTCCGCCCGGCTCAAAACCGACGATACCCATCTTCTCCATGTAATCGAACTTCTCGTTCAGGCTTTCACCCGGAGGAGTCCCTTCCTGGAAAGAAAGGTTCAACTTCGCCTTACTGTTGCAGCAGGATTTAGTTTCCGGACATGTTTCCGGAGAAGAAGCCTTGCCGGCACAGGAGGCCAATGCACCGGTGCTTACAGCAGCTACTGCGGCACCGGACAATGTTGTTCTTAAAAAGTTTCTTCTATTCAGAGTCATATCTTATTTCTTTTGTTCAAGAGGTTTACCCGGAACCGGAACAGTAAACGTACTCATATCCATCTTACCCAGATTCAGGTCTTTCGGAGTATAATCCAGCGGAGAAGCAGTCATTGCATCCCAGGTTGTTTCAGCACCGGTATAAGCCGATTCGCGTCCCATGATGGCAGCCATATTGGCAACGGCTGTTTCGGATGCCTGCTGAAGCGGTTTGTTACCACGGATACTGTTGATCCAGTTCACATGTTCCAATGTATACGGGTCAGTCTGTTTGAAGTTCGCTTTCTCTGCTTCATAATCGTATTTCCATACTACATTACCGGCAAGATCTTTGATCTCCATAGTAGAGCTATCCCATGAACCTTTTGTTCCCTGGATAAATTCACTTACATTGCTTACGCAACCGTCAATCTGACGACACATACTATGCATATGGATACCGTTCTCCATAGTGAAGTCGATACTGAAGTTATCATACTGGTCACCTGTAACACGACGATGACGAGAACCGAAACCTACTGCTTTTACCGGTTTCAGACCACTGAACCAAGTGAATACGTCGATATTATGTACATGCTGTTCAACGATATGGTCACCGGATAACCATTTCCAGTTCACCCAGTCCTTGATCATATATTCGCAATCGTTCCATTCTTTCTGACGTTCACGGAACCACAACATACTCTGGTTCCAGTAAACGGTACCGCCTGTAATCTCACCGATCATGCCTTCCATAATCTTCTTATAAGATTCTACATAAGGACGCTGGTGATGGCGTTGTGTACCTGTGATCACGCGTAAGTTCTTAGCATCAGCCTGTTTAGCTGTAGCCATTATCGTACGATAACCTACCGGGTCTACACAGATCGGTTTTTCAAGGAATGAATGTTTTCCTTTTTCTGTTGCATATTGGAAATGTACCGGACGGAATACAGGAGGAGTTGCAATAATAACTACATCTACTCCACTGTCTATTACTTGCTTATAAGCATCCAGACCTACGAAGCGCTTGTCGGCCGGTATGTCGATATTCTTATCTTTTTTCAGCTTTCCAGCCAGATCATCTACTCTTTCCTGGAAAGTGTCACCCAATGCAACGATTGTTACACCATTAGCGGCATTCAGGAAGTTGAAAGCTGCACCGGAACCGCGTCCGCCACAACCGATAACACCGGCTTTCAGTTCCTGTCCATCTGTTGCCAGGTCAGGCAATTCGGGTATGTAATATGTTCCGGGTTCTTTCAACGGCTTCAAAGCATTCGCTTTGCTTCCACCGTCACAAGATGTTAAAACACTAGCCGCACTACCTGTACCGATTGCACCCAGTGCACCAGCCATAGCCGAGCTTTTTAAAAACGATCTTCTACTGATACAGTTTTCCTTTTTCATGATATAGCAAATTTAAAGAATTGATATAATTTTTACACTAGTCTACTACTTAATTGAGGCATCCGGCTCACATACTACACGGAAACCAATACCGCGTATATCTGAGTACCACCAGATACTCTTAGGTTGCTGCGGGTCTGTCTTCAACCACGCATCATGTTTGGTATAGTCGCGGGCTGCCGAACGAACATCTGCAGCGTCCGAAGTATAATTACCTCCGCGTACAACCCATTCTGTTCCTTCAGTCACCAACGGATTTGTTACAGCGTTACCTCCCTTGCTGTAAGCTTCGGGATCGTACTTGTCTGCACAATATTCCATGACATTACCCAACATATTCTTTAATCCGAACGGATTGGCTTTCACCAGATCCGGTTCTTGTGTCTTATTCTTACTGTTCTTACCGTAAATAACGAACGAACTGATGCTGTCGGTCTTTGCATCGAAGAACTTACGCCAGAAACCCTGATCCGAGAAATCTTTCGGGCTACCGGAGAAGAAGTAAGGAGTTTCCGTACCGCCACGGGCTGCATATTCCCATTCGGCTTCGGTCGGCAGGCGGTATTTCTTGCCTGTCTTCTTTGACAACCACTGGCAGAATGTTTCAGCTGCATAATGTGTCATCGTGATAGCCGGACGATCGCCGCCACCCCATCCCTGATCCGGGAAACCGAACGGAGGAGTCGGACCGGAAATAGCATCTACATCCGGGTTACTGTTGTTTGCATATACAGTTTCGGGAGGTGTACGCCCTTCACTCATCGTGCTACCGTAGAATGCCCAGTACTGATCCCAGGTTACTTCCAGTTCAGCCATAAAGAACGGGCTGACAGTTACCTCACGTACAGGAGCTTCATCCGGTTTGTGGAACGGTTCTTTCGGGGTACTACCCATCTTGAATGTTCCGCCGGGGACAGCCACCATATTAAACGACACCGGAGTGCCGGGGATCTGTTCCTTGAAATCGGCAAAGGCTGTTACCGCTGCCGGTTCTTTAAAATAGAGACTTGTATCGATTACACCGGCACCGGAAGCCATACCCGGTACACCCGCCATCTTCGAATGGTTATAGTTCGGGTTATAGTGTCCCGCATCCAGGTGGCAGCTGATACATTGCAAGTCCAGTTTCTTTTCATTCTCATCATAATAAAGATGCGCTGTGATACCATCGTTCGTAATCCCTTCGGGGAATAGATTCTGGTGACACTCTTTACATGATTCGTTAGGGATATATTTTACGGCATGCTCCAGTTCAGACTTTGCATTCCAGTCGAAATCGGCACTGTCTTTCGTCATAAAAGACCAGACATCTTTCAAGCCCAGTTTCGCTTTTGCCGTATAATGGTTCCATGTATCGTTTTTAGGCGGGAGGTGACAGTCCACACAATGTACTTTCACTCCACTTCCGTTATTTACATGTTTGGATAGTTTCCAGCTATTCTCCACATGCGGGTGCACATGGCACATCATACAAGATTCGTCGGAAGAAAAATAGACTGAAGTATTATAGGCCAGGATCATAACCCCGGCACCGAAGACTACTCCAAGAAGGAGCATAAAAGTCTTTCCTCTGAAGAAAGACTTCTTTGGATCTGATGAATATCGGTTAGAATTTTTGTTAGTAGCCATCTGTTTTTATGGTATTCAATATTTTACACTTAGTCTGAGAATTAGATTTAAAAATCGGCAATAAAAGTAGTATTTTCCTTAATATAAAGAAAGCACAACCGGCCTATTTAACGTTAATCGTAAGCCGATTATGCTTTTTTTAATAATTTTCAGTTTATAAATTCGACTGAACCGGAGTCATAATAAAAGTAAACTCATAATCTCCATAAGGCAGGCGATATTTTTCCAGAGGAAGTGCTCCCCAGCTATTCACACAGCCTAATCCCATCTGCGCCTTATCGATACACAAATTAGTATAGTCTACCTTCTGAACCAGTTCCGAATGTCTCTGGTCTTTCTGTACACCGTCGTCAAGCGATTCGATCGAATAATTCAATGCAGAAGCAGAGAACGGAGCCTCAGCTACAAACATCAAACCATTGCCACCCTTGTTCGTTTGTTTCCACCAACGAATATCAGTCTTTGTCCCGGTTTCCTGCGGACGGATATAAGAATAGAACTGCTCGTCCACTGTCTGACAGAACTGACCCAGGTCGGTTACATTATTACGATCCGAATAATTTTCCCACGGGCCGCGTCCGTAGTATTTAATGCGTGCCATCTCTTCCGGCATCTGCATCTGCATACCGAAACGGAACATATCCGATACTTTTGCAGACTTATCGGCAACCATCTTCTGCGAAACCTTCACTGCACCTTCGTTGTTGATCGTATAGGTGATATACAGTTTGGCAGAAACTGCCTCCATTGTATATTCCGCATTTACGACAGCCTGACCATTTTCAATCTTATTGGTCATAGAAGTCAGTTTTAGACCGGGTTGTTTCCAGGCTGCATATTTATTCTGCAGACCGGCACCCATGTCGTTGTCGGTCGGAGCACGCCAGAAATTCGGTGTCAATTTGCCGCCTTCATCGATCATAGCTTGTCCTTTCACATCATATTTACAAAGGAAACCGTCGTGTTTATTGAATTCGATACGGAAGTTTTCGCCTGAAACGATCAGGTAATTATAATCGTTTTCTTTGATAACAGGAATAACTGTTGCGATATTTACCTTTTCAACATTAGCCAGCTTCAATTCCTGAGCTTCATACGGACGGATCACCAATTGATTCTTAGCTACTGTATACCCGGCGGGAAGCATTGTTTCAGCCTTTTTCAGTTTGAACGCTACATTCAACAGCAATTCCTTGCATTTACAAATACCTTCTGTATTGTAATTCAATTTGACTGACTTGGTTTGTTGCGGAGCAACTTCCAGGTCTTTGATCATTCCGGTCTGGACAACTTCACCGTTTGCCAGCAATTCCCATTCTGCATAGTAACCGCTCAAATCACGGAAGAAGTTTTCATTATACACATTCACTACGCCGTTGGCCAGATCAGAAGGTGTAACCCAGATTGACTGATAGATATGGCCTACTTCATGCATATGTGGATTCGGTTTACGATCAGGGCTGATCAAACCATTATCGAGGAAGTTGTTGTCTGTTGCATCATAACGGTTGAAGTCACCGCCATAACCATAAAACTCTACGCCATCCTTATTCTTCATACGCAATGACTGATCTACGAAGTCCCAGATGAAACCACCCTGGTATTTCGGATACTTGCGTACAAGATCCCAATACTCTTTAAATCCGCCTTGCGAGTTACCCATCGCATGTGCATATTCACATTGGATAAGCGGCTTGTCGATATTACCTTTGCAATATTCTTCGCATCTGTCATATCCCAGGTACATCGGGCAATAGATATCTGTAAACTCATTCGTACGGGCTTGTTCGTACTGAACGGCACGGCTCTTGTCTTCGTTCTTGATCCAGGTATAACAAGCTTCGAAGTTCGGTCCGAAACCGGCTTCATTACCCAACGACCAGAAGATGATAGCCGGATGGTTGAACCCACGCTGTACATTACGCTGGTTACGCTCCATATGTGCTTTGGCATACAGCGGATTCTTAGCCAGTGTTTCTTCACCATATCCCATACCGTGAGATTCCACATTGGCTTCAGCCACTACATAGATACCGTATTCATCACACAAGTCATACCACAGGTTTGCATCCGGATAGTGACAAGTACGAACGGCATTCAGATTATATTCTTTCATTATTTTGATATCCTGCAACATGCGTTCGCGTGATACCACATAACCGCCGTCCGGATCCATTTCGTGACGGTCTGCTCCCTTAAACAAGACAGGTTGTCCGTTTACCAGGATCTGACCACCTTTCAGTTCGATTTTACGGAAACCGACTTTTACAGGTATTGTTTCCAGTTCTTTACTACCATCTTTTAATGTAGCAACCAAAGTGTACAGGTTCGGTGTCTCAGCCGTCCACTTCAACGGATTGGCAACAGCCATATCGGCAGAAACTTTACCAGACCCTTTCAGTGTAGTTGTTGCAACCGAATTACCTTGTTTATCCAACAGTTTCACATCGACAACGCCGCTACCTTTCAGATTCAATGCAATATTCAATGTAGCATCTTTATACTGTGCATCCAGATCCGGAGTTACACGGATATCCTGGATATACTTCGGATTACGGGTATATAGATAACAATCGCGTCCTACTCCCGACAGACGCAGGAAGTCCTGGTCTTCCAGGTAAGTCCCGTCGCACCAGCGAAAAACCTGAAATGCGATCAGGTTCTTTCCGGGTTTCAAGTATTTGGTCAGATCGAATTCGGCTTCCAGTTTGCTGTCTTCACTATATCCTACATATTGTCCGTTCACCCACAGATACATATTGGAGGTCACAGAACCGAAGTGAGCGAAGATTTCTTTTCCTTTCCAGTCTGCCGGAATAATTATTTCCTTCCGGTATGAACCGACATGGTTATTTTCTACAGGAACTTCGGGAGGGTTGTTCTTAAACTGGTTTCTCCATGGATATCCTACATTTACATAGATCGGATCACCGAAACCGTTCAGTTCCCATACCCCCGGAACGGGCATATTCGCCCAACCTTTGTCGTTAAAGTTCACCTGGTAGAAATCAGTCGGACGGGCATCTGCATTCTGTACCCAGTTAAATTTCCAGGTTCCGTTCAAGGTCATAAAATTCCCTGATGATTCTTTGCATCCCTTCAACGCGGCATCCTCTGTTTCATACGCAAAATAATTGGTATGCATCGGAACACGGTTTACCTCATTAACGTTTGGATCCTTCCACTCATTCTTCTGAGCGAATGCTGTCATTCCGATTAAGGAACAACAGCAAGCTAGCATTTTTAATTTCATTTGATATTAGGTTTTCAATATATGTGTCTGATCAATCGACCCACTTCTGCCATTTTTGATTGTCATTGTAACCGGCTTCTACCATTGTTTCAATGAATTGCATACCTCTTACGCCATCGTATACAGTCGGGAAATCCAGGCATTCTTCACAAGGCTGTTCTCCTTTCTTAATACTCATTACAGTATGGGCGAAGTTTCTGTATATATTGGCAAATGCTTCGATGAAACCTTCCGGATGACCGCCCGGTGTACGGGTATTCATCTTGGCCGTATCGCTTATAAATCCGTTGTTTCCCATTCGGATCACTTCGGTCGGCTTGTCGGTCCATTTGGCAAACAAGGTGTTCGGTTCCTGTTGCTGCCACTCCAGACCACCTTTGTCTCCATAGATACGGAACGGATATTATTTTCTTCTCCGGCTGCAACCTGTGAAGCGGTCAGCGTACCTACTACCCCGTTCTCATAGCGCATGAAAGCGGCACCATCATCATCGATCGGACGTCCGGGCACAAAAGCATTCAGGTCGGCACAGACTTCCTGTACCTTAAGACCGGTTATATATTCACTCAAATGCCAGGCATGTGTACCGATATCCCCGATACAGCCGGCTTTGCCCGAGCGTTTAGGGTCCGTACGCCATCCGGCATTGTTCCCCCCCTGCAGTTCGATCCGGTCGGAAAGCCATCCTTGCAGGTATTCCACATACACACGGCGTAGTTTACCCAGGTCACCTCTGGCGATACGGGCTTTCGCTTCTTTCACGGCAGGATAAGCGGAATACACATGGGTAAGAGCCAGCACCAGCCCGGTTTCTTCTACTTTTTTCTGTAGTTGCTTCGCTTCTTCCAATGAGAAGGTCATCGGCTTGTCCACCACAACATGGAAGCCTCTTTCCAGAGCCATCATAGCCGGTTCGAAATGCCAGCGGTTAGGCGTTACGATCGTAACAAAATCCATCCGTTCGCCTTCCGGCAAAGTCATTTCGTGTTCGAACATTTCCTGATAAGTACTGTAAATACGATCTTCCGGGAGGAAATAAGAGAGTCCGGAACTTTTAGAAATTTCAGGGTCTACGCTGAAACATCCGCAAACTAATTCAATCTGATTGTCCATAAAGGCCGCACGACGATGGATAGCTCCAATAAAAGCATCGCTTCCACCACCTACCATACCCATTCTTAGCTTTCTGTTTTTCATGATAATACTATTTTACAAATTACGAATTGAGAGATTGCCCAAAGTTACAAAATGCTGTAATATGTACAATAAATTTCGTAATATTAATATTTGATATTGATCTATAAACAGCTATACCCCCACATCCTTTACCTATTCAATTGTATAATACATGGCACGCTGATACCACAGAGAACCTGCGCGATCAACGTGCCATAATAATTCAATACACCTCTATACCCTTATTTGAAACCCGGATTCTGCTCCAATGCCGGATTTCGTAATGTCTCCTCCAATTTGATAGGAGCAAAATACATTTTGTTATCCCATTTACGTTTCTCGATGTAGTTCAGATTGAGAACAGTCCAGGTATAGTTATAAACGTCTTCATCGTGTACATAAGGTAACGTTGCAGTCTTGCCTGGTTTCAGACGGCCTACAATAGTGACACCTGTCAATTTTTTACTGCCTGCTTCCGGAGCGATCATCCAACGACGCACATCATAATAACGGGATTCTTCATAAGCCAGTTCGACACGACGTTCCCGACGTAAAAACTCACGTAAGTCGTTCTGATTGAAAGTCTGTCCACGAACGGATAAAGTAGCCTTTGTATCCGGACGTCCGATACGTCCACGGAGTGCATCCAGATAAGTAGACGCTTCATCCAGCTTATTCAGTTCAATGCAGGCTTCAGCTGCAACCAAGTACATTTCGGCCAAACGAATATACGGCATCGGATTGGTCTGGAAATTATGTTCAGTCGCAGAAACAGTACCATCAATCAATTTCTTTTCCAAATAGCCCGTATACGTACCGTTCCAGTTTTCTATCTGCGACATACGGGTATCTACACCAACCATTCCGTTAAATGACTGTGTTTTGATCGGACTATTCTCGTCATCCACAGATTGTATGGCATCGACTTTTGAACCACCGCTACTTAATTCATAATAACCGAACTGCAAATTACCCAGCGGAGTGGCATCAAACACAGCACCATCGGCAGCTCTGGGACGCCCCCATTCTGCTCCGTCATAACCGATTGTCGCATAAAAACGAGGTTCACGGTTTGTATACGGATTTACAGTCGTTTCATCTCCTTCTTTTAGCAAAGTGTTTGGAAATGTTCCGTCTTCTGTTTCAAACGCCATGACCAAATCATGTGTAGGAGCAGTTCCAGCCCAGTTGTGGTAACCGTTCGGACCATGTAATAAGGCAACACGGTTGCGAACCCAGTTGTCAGCATTCTGATCTTTATTTACATACTGTTTTGCCCAGATCGTTTCATCATTGTTTGTGATAATGATTTTGTGGAAATTGTCTGCAATTTCCTTGATTGTACCTGCATTACAGTCAATCAACGAATAAGTGCCATTATTGATCACTTCTTTTGCCGCATCCAGAGCCTGTTGATACAAAGCTTGGCGATCGCCTTTATACTGGTTGCATTCCAACGTATTGACAGAGCGGTCCGCAAACAACGGGCTGGCGACGTGCAACAATACACGAGCCTTTAAAGCTTTGGCAGCCCCCTTCGTTGCACGCCCCAAGTTTGCACCGGTTTGTTCTTCCGGAAGCAAACTAACAGCCAGCTCTATATCCTTTAGGATAAAATCCATAACCTCAGCGACATTCGCACGCGACAAGCTCAGATCGGCAGCTTCTTCGATAGAGTACACCTTATCTACAATAGGTACCCCACCGAAGCCACGGAGAAGCTCCGTATAAATATATGCCCGGAGAAAATAAGTTTCCCCTTTCAAAACATTTAGGTCTACACCTGTTTTTTCAGGCACATTGTCGATATTCTCCAGTACCAGATTGGCCCGATAGATACCTTTGTATTGTTTACTCCATTTGAATGGACAGTCATCACGATCATAAGCAGCCAGATTACTGGGGGAAACGGTAGCTTCGTTTATATCACGACATCCATATACATGCGTAAAGAAAGCATCATCCGACCAGGCAGAAGTATTCACTTCTTGTGCGATGTCACATACATACGAGTAGACATCATTCACAACGCTTTTAGTCAAATCCGCATCCGCCCAAACGGCTGTTTCGTCATATTGGTCTTCCGGTGTCAGTTCCATAAAGTCCGAACATGAAGTGAGTGAAAATGTCAGTCCGGCTACTGCCGAAAGACAAATATATTTTAGTTTCGTCTTCATAATAATTACGTTTTAAAATGTTGCTTGAACTCCGAAGTTGATAATTTTTCTTAAGGGATAGCCACCGATACTACCATCACGTTGTTCCGGGTCGGCGTCCTTTACACCATCAATAGTAAACAAGTTACTACCATTCGCATAGAGGCGTAAATTTGAAATACCCGCTTTCTTCAATCCTTCGAAACGGAAAGTATAACCGAGTTCAGCATTTTTCAGGCGCAAATAATCAGCGTTTCTCAGGAAATATGTATTATCATTGTTAATCCAGTATTGGTTTTCACGATCCCATGCACGCGGACCTTCCGAGTTCGGATTCTCCGGTGTCCAACGCTTTTCGTAATCACTCTTTAGATAGTTTCCGACCAGACCAGACCAGGTTTCGATATAAACCTGAGCACCTGTTGCCCCTTGGAACAACAACATCACATCCCAACCTTTCCATTTAGCCGTCAGCGTCAGACCGGCTACGAATCGCGGCTCCTGGTTCTTGTCCGGACGAACACGATCCAAACCGTCGATTTTACCATCCCCGTTCATATCTTTAAAACGAATATCACCCGGAACTGTATTATCAGAGTATAATAGTCCCTTAGCCCTCGCCTCATCTATTTCAGCCTGGTTGCGGAAAATGCCATCCGCTACATAGTACAGCAAATTACGACTACCTACGGGTCTACCCGTCGAGAACTGATATTCAGGCACGTTCTGTACTTCATCCCAGAAAGTGATCTTGTTTTTTGCATAAGTCATATTCAAAGCAACCCCATATTCTACCTGACCGATCTTATCCTGCCAGCTGACTAAAGATTCGAAACCACGATTCTTCATTTCACCCAAGTTTTCACGAGGTAGAGTAATACCAGTGATTTCCGACAGGGATGCATTACGTGATATCAACATATTTGTACGTTTGTGATAGAAGATATCCGTTTCCCAACTTAAACGATTCTGCAAGAATTTAAGATCCAGCCCAACGTTGTAAGTTGTTCCTACCTCCCATGTGATATTCGGGTTTGGAGTACGGCTTGGATATAGACGTTTATTCTCAATTCCCCCAAATGTCGTACCGGCATTGTTGAATGCATATGTCGTCAAATATTGAATAGAATGATCATAATTACCATCTGAGTCCACAAGAGCGTCATTACCGGTCTGCGAAACAGAACCACGTAACTTGAAGTAGTCTATGAAACGAATATTCTCCTTCCACCATCCCTCTTCAGAAGCACGCCATGCCAACGATACTCCAGGAAAGAAACCGTAACGTTCATCTTTAGGGAAACGGTAAGAACCGTCGACACGCCAAACGAACTCAAATAAATAACGTTCCAAATAGTTGTAAGACACACGACCGAAATAGTTCAAACGAGTTTCTTTCCAGGAGTAACCGTTTGCCATTTGCCCTTCTTCACCGCCAAGATTCAGTTCAGGTTTACTATCAGAGATAAAACCCTGGCGATAAGCTAAAGTCTCCTCATATTGTTTTTTTTGCCCTTCCATACCGAACGTTACACCGAGAGTATGCTGTCCAAATGTGCGATTGTAGTCGATCAAACCGTTTAGCATCCAACCCAGTTGCTCGGTATGCTTACGCTCTAATGTCGGTGCATCGATCCACTGCTTGGAAGCATTCAATCCTTCACTGCTTTCGTTCACTCCGTCCCAAGAATACAGGTAAACCGGTTTTTGCATTTTTCTACGATTCATAAAATGGATATCATAAGAAGCATTACCACGTAACGTCAAGCCTTCAACCCAAGGTACTTTGACATTTACAGCCAAGTTGTTCTGGATATACTGGTTTTTATAATGGTCGAAACCTGCCAGATCCGTACTTGTTACGGCAGGATTATCACCACGTTCGATAGCCGGACCGGGCTCGCCTGTCGGCCACCAGGCCGGTTGATCCGGGCGGGTACGACGTGCACTACCGAAGATATCACCGGCTCCCTTGGCCGGATATTTGGTATCTTCCAAACGGGCAGTAGCTCCAATCTGGAAATCAACATACTGACTGGTTTTAACATCCAGGTTTGTACGCAAGCTATACTGGTCATAACGGTTAGCGGAGTTTTTATACAGACCGTCTTCGCCATTGGCTCCAAAGTTGACATAATACTTAACTTTATCCGTACCTCCGGATACACCTATATCAGCCCGATACAGAGGAGAAGCAGGTTTAACAATTTCACCAAACCAATCTGTATCCGGATATTTCCATGGATCAGCGTGTGTACGGAAGCCTTCGATTTGTTCATCAGAGAAAGAACCCGGAAGCACTTCATTCAGCATTGTAGCATATTCATAGGAGTTCGTCATCTTTGGTAAGCGAGTCGGTTTCGAGAAACCGGCACTTGCATTGAATGAAACAACCGGCTTACCTTCCTTTCCACGCTTTGTCGTAATCAAAACGACCCCATAGCAGCACGAGCACCATAAATAGCGGCAGCGGCATCTTTCAAAACTGAAATAGATTCGATTTCAGTCGGATTCAAACGGTTCATACCTCCATCACGATCAGGCACACCATCGATTACAACTAACGGATCATTACTACCAAGAGAGTTAGTACCACGTATACGGATTGTTGTTCCACCACCGCCCGGTTCATCTGCTGTTTGAAAGCCGATGACCCCAGGCATACGACCGACCATACCGTTTGACAAGTTGGTCGTCGGAGACGCTTTCAGCTCCTCCCCCGATACACTGGCGACAGCACCTGTAACCGTTACCTTTTTCTGTACTCCATAACCTACTACTACAACCTCGTCCAGTTTCTGAGTGTCCTCTTTTAATGTTACATTGATCGATGATTGAGTACCTACCGCAATCTCCTGCGTCTGGTAGCCGATATAAGAAAAGACAAGTGTAGCATTAGCCGGTACTTCCAGTTGATATTTACCATCCATATCGGTTATAATACCGATCGTAGTTCCTTTTACAGAAACATTTACACCAATAAGGGGATCACCTGAGGCGTCGATAACAGTTCCCCTGATATTTTTCTGTTGAGCAAATACTGTCGTCGTACATAATGCAAAAAGCAATAAGGTTAACATTCTGAGTAAATTGCTTTTAGCACGACATTTTTCTAAATGTACATCTAAAATAGATTCTTTCATTTTTGTCTGTTATTAAATGAATATAAGGTTAAAAAACACAATGGATACTATTACATATCCGATTCTAAACATTGGATTTAAAAATTCATAATCATAGGCAATCAATATTAAAATGAATAGTAGTGAATTATAAAAACTTAGATTTTGTCTTCCCCATAACTTAACAAAGTGCAATCTTTATTACGGAGATACCACAAGAACAATTTTAACAAGCTATACAATCAAAGATAATTGGCCCGTTCATTCCAATATCGGAAAATCTATTTTTCCGATAATCACAACACATTATATATCAATATCATATTCAAATAAATTTGGTTAACAATTAGACTTAATAGCGAAATGTTTCAAAAAGGGAACAAACAGTCTATTAAGAGAATTAAGAATATCACAACGGCAAAGATATTGCATTTTGTTATATTAGCAAATAAAAGTGCAATTTTTTATTACAGAGATCGCTTATTTATTCAAACCACAAATGTTAAATTGCCCACATGAACGATATATTAAGAAATATAGACGCAATTCGCAGGAATAAAGGGTATTTCCAAGAATATCTAGCCAGTCAGATTGGAATAAAACAGGCTGGCTTCAGTCTTATCATGTCCGGTGAACGGGAGTTAAAGTATAATACATTATTACAAATTGCAAATGCTTTGCAAGAATCAGTAATAGATATTATTGCATATCCTGAAAAATACGTCTTGAGTAGAGACAATAATATATCAGCAGAAACTGTCTTACAAATCAAGTTAGACAACGACAAAAAAGAGCAAGTATTAAAAATCGTCTTCGGAGATCAAGCGACAGAGTTATTAAAAGGAAAGTAGTCTTTATTCTTCCGGAAAATAAAAATAGTCAGAATCGACCTCTCGAATAAGAAAGCCGACTCTGACTATTTATAGATCACATTTCGTAATCCTTTATATAAAAGTAGAACAATTAAGTTACGGATATTAATTATTTTACCGGAGTTAATCCCATCTTTGCCGCCCGTTCCAACATAAACTGTTTGGCTGCCTCGTATTCATTGGGTATTACACCATCCAGGATTGCATTTTTGATGGCTTCTTTTAACACTCCTACAGGTTGAGAAGGAGGAAGGGCAAATGTTTCCATAATCTCCTCACCGGAAACAGGAGGCTGAAAATTCCGCACCCGGTCTTTTTCTTCTATTTCAGCCAGCTTTTCACGAACCAAACGGAAGTTATTGAGAAAACGACGCACTTTCTCCGGGTTCTTACTGGTTATATCTGCTTCGCATAGCTTCATCAAATCGTCTATGTCGTCTCCGGCATCGAAAAGAAGACGGCGGATAGCCGAGTCCGTCACCTCGTCATCTGCCAACGCAATGGGACGCATATGCAGAGTCACCATTTTCTGGACATATTTCATCTTTTCGTTCATCGGTAGCTTCATACGACGGAAAATTCCCGGCAGCATACGCTCACCGATAAAATTATGGTTATGGAATGTCCAGCCCAAACGAGGATCAAAACGTTTGGTGGCCGGCTTCCCTATATCATGAAAGATTGCACTCCAACGAAGCCACAAATTATCTGTTGTTTTGCTCAGACGGTCTAATACCATTAATGTATGAGCAAAATTATCCTTATGTCCGATCCCTTCTTTCGTTTCTGCGCCTTTCAGTGCACATAATTCAGGGAATATCAGTTGTAGTAATCCGCTTTTATCCAAAAGTTCAAAACCGACAGAAGGCTTGGGGGAAAGTACAATCTTATTCAACTCATCCACAATCCGTTCCTTAGATATAATGGAGATTCGTTCCTTGTTACGCTCGATCGCATCGAACGTGTCGGGATGGATAAAGAAGCCTAGTTGAGATGCAAAACGGACAGCACGCATCATACGCAGCGGATCATCGCTGAAGGTTATATCCGGATCGAGCGGCGTACGGATAATCAGATTATCCATATCATCCAAACCTCCGAAAGGATCCACCAGTTCTCCATAACGGTCTTTATTCAGGCACAAAGCCAACGCATTGATCGTAAAATCGCGCCGGTTCTGGTCGTCTTCAAGCGTACCGTCTTCCACGATTGGTTTCCGACTGTCATGGCTGTAAGATTCTTTCCGGGCACCGACAAACTCAATCTCCAGGTCACCGGATTTTACCTGTGCCGTTCCAAAGTTTTTGAACACGGATAAATGTGTCTTTTTACCCAACTTATTAGCTACTGCTTTTGCTAATTCTATTCCGCTGCCTACTGCAACTACATCTATATCTTTTGAAGGACGGTATAAAAAAATATCCCTGACGTAACCACCAATCACGTAAGCTTCAACACCTAACTCGTCTGCAGCCTCTGATATTATGTGGAACGGCTTAGCCGATATATGATTTAAAATATCTTCCTGATCTATATACATTCGCTTTATTTATCTCACTGATTGAGACTGCAAAGATAAAAAATATATCTTTGCAGACAGAACGAATAAGCTAAACAACATGAAGAAGTCAGCAATATGTATCGCATTTGCCGCCATTACCCTGGCTGGATGCAACCAAACGGAGAAAGAGGCACAAGCCCGACTGGATAATGCGAGAAGCATGTACGAAAGAAATGAATTCTTCGCTGCAAAAAGCGAAATAGACAGTCTGCGTGCTCTCTACCCAAAAGAATACAAGGTTTTGAAAGAAGGTCTGGCCCTGATGCGCCAGGTTGAATTAAAAGAGGCGGAACGGACTATTGCATTTTGTGACAGCTTGCTCCCTATTAAAATAGAAGAAGCCGAGACTTTGAAAAAAGGATTCGCTTTCGAAAAAGATAGTGTCTACGAAGAAATCGGGAATTATATCTGGAAACAACAGACGATAGAACGGAACGTTCAACGTTGTTATATCCGTAGCGGAGTTAATGAAAAAGGCGAAATCTATCTTGCCAGCGTTTTCTATGGCGGTGCACCGATCAATCATACAGGATTAAAAGTCAGTACGCCGGACGGTCAGTTTGCCGAAACTGCTTCGATTGCTTACGACGGTGGAGTAAATTACCGTTTCAAGGATCTGGGAAAGACAACCGAGGTTGTTACTTATAAAGGTGAAAAAGGTCTTGATGCTGCCAAGTTTATCGCCACAAACGTAAAAGAACGTATCAAAGCAGAATATACAGGTGGTAAACCTTATACATTATATATTGCAGATGGCGACAAAAAAGCGATCGCAGCAACTTATGATCTGGCAATAGTATTAAGCGATCTGGAAAATCTGATAAAAGAAAAGGATAAATCGACAAACAGAATCGCTTATCTGAAGAATAAACTGGAGAGTAACACGGAAAATTAAAGATTTATCATAATCCCATAAAAAGGGGCTGTCTAAAAAGTATTTTTGACTCTTCTCCAGGACGAATGAGTGACTTTTTAGACAACCCCTTTAGCTTAATCTCGTCATTATCGATTTTGCGTCAATCGGATCGGATCGTCATATTTCTCCTGCAATCGGAGCAATTCCTGTTTCATATCCTTTACAACCTGTTCATATTCCTTTTGACTATACACATTATTCATTTCATGAGGATCATTCTGTAAATCGAACAACTCCCAGCTATCGATATCATTATAGAAATGGATCAGCTTATAACGGTCGGTACGCACACCATAATGCCGTTTAACCATATGTTCCGCCGGATATTCATAGAAATGATAATACATGGAAGTCCGCCAATCCTCCGGATTCTCCCCTTTCAGCAAAGGCAACAGCGATTCGCCCTGTATGTCAGCAGGAATTTCAGCACCGGCCAATTCCAGGAATGTAGGAGCATAATCGATATTCTGAACCATTTGCGAAATATCTCCCCGCTTATCAAAACCGGCAGGTAAACACATTATCAGAGGGGTATGCATAGACTCCTCGTACATAAAACGTTTATCGAACCAACCATGTTCGCCCATATAGAACCCCTGATCGGAAGTATAGACCACCAGCGTATTCTCCAACAGGTTATTTTCTTTCAGATAATCCAGTACGCGGCCAACGTTATCATCCAACGACTTAACGGTCTTGGCATAATCACGCATATACCGCTGATATTTCCATTCAGCCAGCTCCTTGCCTTTCAGATTCCTGGCATAAAAGTCTTTTATGATCGGATCGTAGAAATTATCCCAAACGGCTTTCTGTTCCGCATCCATACGTCCGTAAAACTTTTCATATAAGCTTTTCAGGCGGCTATCCTTATCCGTACGCAGCATTTTCAGATCGTAGATAAGATCCATATCCTTGATTACGCTCATTTCCTGTGTAGCCGCAGCCAGACGCCCTTCATAGGTATCGTAATAATTATCAGGCAACTGGAAAGTCTTGTCCTCATACAGACCCAAGTTGCAGGTATCAGCCATCCAGTTACGATGGATCGCCTTATGATGAATAAACAGGCAGAATGGTTTGCCCGTATCCCGTTTGTTCTGCATCCAGTCGATGCTCATATCCGTGATGATATTCGTCACATATCCCTGTTTACGAATCGTATCGTTATCAGAGGTTATAAAATCCGGATTATAATAATCCCCCTGTCCCGGCAGAATTTCCCAAAAATCAAATCCGGTCGGCAGGCTTTCCAGGTGCCACTTTCCTACGATCGCCGTCTGATAGCCGGCTTTCTGCAGCAGTTTGGGCATAGTCTGCTGCGAACTGTCAAAAACACAATTCGTATTATCGGTAAAACCATTTTTATGACTGAATTTTCCTGTCACCATACATGCACGGCTCGGACCGCTTAACGAATTGGTGACAAAACTGTTGGTAAACCTTACGCCATCCTGAGCGATCCTGTCCAGGTTCGGTGTGCGGATATAACGGGTATCATAGCAACTCATCATCTGTGCCGTATGATCATCCGTCATAATATAGACAATATTATAAGGCTTTTTTACATCTTCCTTTTCTTTTTTCTGGGAACAGGAAGTCACAGATAGCAAAGCCGCAGTACCCGTTAATGAATAGAGTAAACCTGATTTCATATCGCTGACGTTTGAAAAATTAATAATTCGAATAAGCAAAGCGAGGCACAGACTTACTGCGCCTCACTTTTTTAATACAATTCCTGGTAAACGGACTAATACCTATGCGTTATTTAATACCCGAAATTGTTATCTGAGAAATTTATAGCAGAGTTTGTGTCGATCTCATTTTTTGGTATAGGCAACAATAGATTCTTTTTCAGGAAATCTTCACTCAAATCACCATTGTTGAAAATACGATCCCTGAAATTATTCACTCCTGTCGATGTATTTGAGACATGCAATAATACCAATTCATGGTGATTATTCAGTTCCAATGCCTTTTTAAGCATTTCCGTTCCGCGTGCTCGTACGATCTGATACATCCCCGGTTCGCCGGCAAACTCCATAATACGTTCAAAATAGATTTTTTCCTTAACCTGTTCTTTCGTCAGAGAAGCACTCCAACGTGCCGGTTGATCGGAAGGCTCACTACCCGACTGACGTGCACGTGCCAATACTTCATCTGCCAGGTCGATCGCTTTATTTTTATCTCCCAGTTCATTATAGACATCAGCCATCATCAGCAGCATATCGGCATAACGATATACAAAAATATTTTTATGGCTGTTTTGAGCTGAAACAACCAGGTCGATAGGCTTTTTGAAATAAGGCCATCCCTGATTATCAGCCGTATTCTCCATATATTTTTTGATCAGTTCATCCATTCCCGCATACTTGCCGGAGCCTAATACGGATGCGCTCGGGTTCGTCGGATCAGGCAATTGGTCGTAAGGAATTTCAGCAACCAACAACTTCGATTTATTCCATCCTTCCGGAGTTTCTTTTGAATCGTACGTTACCAACGGATAAGCATAAGTTGTGTCGCGAGCAGAAGAAACAGGTTCTACCTGGGTCGCCACCTGTCCGTTAGCCGTATAATTTCTCCACTTTGACTGGAAAGTAGCATCTAAACGGGGATCACCGGGATAAGTACCTCTGAAATAATCGTATAAAACCTTCGAAGCACGTATACGGCTCCATGACTTACCGGCAGTCGAGTTGGTCGGCGCAAAAAGCCAGCTACCACGATTACGACTGGTTGCCCCCGCACTTGAATAATTCAACTGAAAAATAGACTCTTTCGAACCCGTTACATTGTTAACGAATAAATCAGCGAATTTAGGTTGCAAACCATACACACCTTTATTATATACCTCGTCGAAACAAGCCTTCGCCTTTTCCCAACCGGCTTGGTCGCCCTGGCAAGCCTGCGTATAATACAATTTACCTAAAAAAGCTTTGGCTGCCCATTTGGAAGCAAACCCATCATTGGCTTTCTCCGGCAGATCGTTAAAAGCATCCACCCAATCCTGTTCCACCTGTGCCAGGATAGTCGCTTTTTCCACACGCGGCAATGCTACCGCGTCGGATGCAGAAGGAGTTGTTTTAAAAGGCGCATCTCCCCAGATAGTTACGACATTGAAATAAGCCAATGCACGCAGAAATTTAGCTTCTGCAACCATCGTCTGTTTGACGCTCTCCTCCAAAGGGCTCCCTTCGATATTGGCAATAAAAGCATTCGCTTCACCGATCACCTTGTACATACCCGACCAAGCCATATTGATAAGGGTCGAGGCCGGAATAGCACGCAAAGAGGTATAATCATCCTGGTCGTTACCGTTTGTCTGGAACCATCCAAAGCCGGAAGCCGACACCATCAACTCCTGCCAGGCTTGTCCGTATCCATTGTCATTCGCCATATAGCCATAACATCCTTGCAAGGCCATTTGTGCGCTTTCCTTTGTTTCAAAAGCAGTCTTTGTGTTGATACTGTATTGAGGATCTTCATCCAGCCAGGAATTACATGCTGAAAAAGAAAGAGTACCCGCACATAACAATATATATTTTAACGTTTTCATTTTATAGCAGATTATTAAAATTAGAATGTGACATTTAAACCGAATACATAAGAGCGGGCATTGGGATACGGGCTCATATCGATACCCGGACGCAAACCGTCGAAAGCAAAGCTATTCACTTCGGGATCGTATCCGCTATAACTTGTAATTACAAATGCATTCTTTAAAGAAGCGAATACACTGATATTTTCAAAACCGATCTTATTGGTCCAGAGTTTCGGAAGGATATAGTTTACCGTAATGTCAGAGCAACGCAAATAGCTGGCATCTTCTACATAACGGTCCATTACTACACCATTCGGCATCAGATAAGTGGAGCTCGGGTAAAGATTTGAATGATTCTCAGCAGTCCAGGCATTCAGGAAAGCCTCCTTTGTAATATTTCCTGAATTTGTGGACGGTGTCATATTATAACGAATATTCGTATTCAAACGATCAGCGCCATATACCCCATTAAATGAAGCAGAGAAAGAAAGACTTTTCCAGGTAACACGTGTCTGGAAACCATAAGTAAAATCAGGATTCGGATCACCGATAATTGTCTTATCGTTTTCATCGATCACGCCATCGCCATTCATATCCACATATTTTACAGCGCCGGCATGAGGGAATGTACTTCCTGAACTGGGATCTTTAGTGTAATATTTTGCACTTCCGTCAGTAGCCGTATATTTCACCCCTTTACCATCAGCCAGATCTGCTTCTTGTACGATACCATCTGTTTTATATCCAAAGAAAAGTCCGGGAGCCCGATCGACCAGGAAGATGTTTGCAACACCGAAATGGTCGCCAATCGTATTTCCTAAATATCCTCTAACCTGTTTCAGGTCACCAAAATCAGCAGGATCGAAACCTAAATCACCGATGGTCGACTTGTTGAATCCAATATTTGCACCGATATTCCAACTCCAGTCTTTCATATGGATAATTTCACCATTCAAAGAAACTTCAAGCCCCTTATTCGATAATGACCCCTGATTCAACATCACGCTGCCAAAACCGCTGGAAGCCGGCAAAGTTCTGGAAATCAACAAATCGCTTGTTTTCTTATGATACAAGTCAACCGTACCGGTCAGGCGTGAACGGAAGAAACCGAAATCAATACCGGCATTCCATGAAGTAGTCCGCTCCCATTGTAAACCGTCATTTTGCAGCTTGTCTACCCCCAAGGCCAACAGGCGGTCGCCTTTTGCTGTCGCATATTCAATCAGACGTCCATAATCCGAGAAAGTAGAATAAGGATCGATACTTTGGTTACCGGTTTGTCCGTAACCAACACGAAGCTTCATTTGATCCAGCCATTCCGAATTTTTCAAAAAATCTTCCTGTTCCATTCTCCAGGCTAATGATGCAGAAGGGAAATAGGACCAACGTTTGCCTTCACGGAATTTACTAGAGCCATCCGCACGGATAGATGCCGTCAACAAATATTTTTCGTAGAAATTGAAGTTCACACGCCCTAGATAAGACAATAACTGAAAGTCATTTTGAATAGGCTGCTGATTATCCACTTTCGAAGCCAGTTGCAATCCTTTTGTACGTAAACTTTTAATTTCGAAGTCTGTTGCTTTTGTATTCTTAACTACGTTCCCGTAATCATCGTATGTAATACCGACTGTAGCCCCGAAAGTTATATCTTTACCTATATTCGAATTCCAGTTTAACAGGTTTTCGATCGAATAGTTATTTTTATCCGTATTGCTCAAAGACAAGATACCATTGTCGTTTGCACCCAACGTCAATTGAGTACCCCACCAACGTGAACGGTCATTCATATTCAGGTTACCTCCTAAGCGAAGATTATAACTCAAATGTTCGATAATATTCCAGGATAGATCCAATCCCATCTTAAAGGTCTTATCGTTTGTGATATCATCATAATCGTCTCTCCAACTGAATACCGTTGTTTTCAGGTCAGGGCTAGTCAACATATTCGGATCGTCATCCGGTACCTGATAAGGAGAATAGTCTAATGCAGTACGTGAAATAGAACTGGTCGCACCACCGATCGTGTTACCGCCGGCCATCATGTCATTCTGCCGCAAAGAACCGTTCAACGTCAGATTCAGCTTAACCGTTTTCGAAAGGTCGGCTGTCAGGTTCGTGCGCAAGTCACCTTGTTTGACTCCGGTTCCGACTGTGATACCATTAATATCCTTAAAACTGGCAGAAACATAATATTGAATCTTATCGGAACCACCACTCACCGATGCGGAATAATTCTGGGAGAAAGCAGACTGGTAAATTTCCTTCTGCCAGTTACGATACTCCAGCACCCGGTAGTTCTCAGGATTGTTAGGATCTGCCAGATAAGTACTTACATTATCCCCGAACACATACCGTACCTGTCCGTCTACCAGATAGAACTGACGTGATTTTTCATCTTTCTTGGAGTTTTGATACAACGCGTTTTGCTCTAATGACATCATATCATACAAGTTGCGGGCATTCGCTACCGTAAAGTTTGCCGTCACATTTACCTTCGGTTTTCCCATCGAACCTTTCTTCGTTGTAATAAGAATAACACCATTGGCACCACGTGAACCGTAGATTGCCGTTGCCGAAGCATCTTTTAAAACAGTGATGTTTTCGATATCGGCCGGATTCAAAGAAGACAACGGATCTTGTGCAATCTGAAAATCACCACCTACAGCAGAAGATGCAAAATCACCGGTAGAAGCTTGCGGCACATTGTCTATCACATACAACGGCTGGTTATCTCCACGCAGAGAGTTTGCACCACGGATCGTTACAGAAGCTGCCGCTCCCGGAGCAGAAACAGACGAAGTCACATTCAAACCTGCCACCTTGCCTTGTAACAAATTGTCAAGCGAACTGGCCTTGGCAGCATCGTTGGCATCCGGACGTAAAGTAGTCAACGCACCTGTTAAATCACTTTTACGTGTACTACCGTAAGCTACGACTACAACTTCGTCCAGATTTTGAGTGTCGTCTTTCAGTTTTACAGTAAGTTTAGTCTGATTGCCCACAGGGACTTCCTGTGTTGCATAACCGATAAAAGAAAAAATCAGTATTGATTTTGCATTCGGAACAGTAATATTAAAATTACCATCTGCATCCGTCACGGTTCCCGACATAGTACCTTTGATTTGCACATTTACTCCGGGAACACTTTCGTTAAAGTCATCCAGAACTTTACCGCTTATATTCTTTTCCTGCCCCATTGCAGATAATGAGAAAAAGAAAAGAAAGCATGCGAGAAAAACTTTCCATAGGTTTTTCATAAAACTAAATTTAAATTGATACTAAAAATTAATTATTCTTTTTGTTTTCAAAGTATGGTCACAAATGTATGGAACAAAGGATATTATCCACGTTCGATAATTCTTTTGATTCATCCAAAAATTTCCATTTCGTATACAATCAGCATATATTGGACATTTTCAGACCTTTTATGGACAATATTGGATTCGTAATATATCCTGTTTATTAACAAACCGGTTAAGATTTCATGATTACAGCGAATGTTAACAACCGATTTTAACGGTCTTATTGCTTGCTTATTATTGTATAAGAAACTAAATTTGTATCTGATCAGAAAAAATCTAACAAATGAAAACACCATTGTCTTTCACACTAGTAAATATACTTCTGCTCTCTTTTATTTTTTGCCTGCCGGTAAAGGCCAGCCATTATTATTTCAAACAGATCTCGTTGAAAGAGGGACTTCCTTCCACTGTTAAAAACATTTTCACAGACTCTAACGGGATTGTGTGGATAGGGACAAAAAACGGGTTGGCCAGATTCGACGGATATGAACTGCAAAAATACCGGCACGAACAAAACAACCCGCTATCACTTCCTGACGACCCTATCGTACGTATCGTCGAAGATAAACTGTATAATATCTGGATACTCACCGAAAAAGGGATGGCGCTTTATATGCCGGACACAGACAATTTCGTCACAATGAAAGACAAAAACGGAAGCAATATTATTGCGCATTCCGTCTGCGAACAACCAGACGGAATGCTATTTGGTTGCCGCAACCAAATATATAAATATGATTATCAAACCCGGGAATTGTCCTTATCGCTGAATTTCAACTACCGGGATGGCTATCCTATATTGTCGCTCTATGTATGGGATAAAAACACATATCTATGCTCCAATCGATGGAAAGGACTTGTCTTGGTAGACAGACACACCGGCAAAACCTCTCCCACCCCTTTCAATTGCGGAGACGAGATTATATCCATGCTCATCGACTCCCGGGAAAGAATATGGATATCCCCTTATAATCAGGGGATACGCTGCTTCGACCGCAGCGGCAAGCTACTAGAAGAATATACAACTGCCAATTCCGGTCTGAACAACAATGTCATCTTATGCATGAGTGAAAGAGATTCGCAAATATGGGCCGGAACAGACGGAGGAGGTATCAACATCATCGATCCCGAAAAAAAAGAGATCCATATCCTGGAGCATATTTCCGGAGATAATTATTCATTGCCAGTCAATTCGGTTCTTAGCCTTTACAAAGACAACTATAATAATATGTGGGCTGGAACTATCCGCGACGGTCTGATCAATATCCGCGAAGTGTATATGAAAACCTATACACACTCCCTTTTGGGAAATGAGAACGGGATAAGTGACAATACGGTACTGAGTCTCCATCAGGAACCTTCAGGCATCGTTTGGGTAGGAACAGATGGCGGAGGAATTAATAAATTCAATCCATCCACCGAGAAGTTCAAACATTTCTCCAATACATGGGGAGATAAAATAGCCTCTATTACCGGTTTTTCAGACAGCGAACTATTAATTACCATATTCAACCGGGGAGTATTCCGCTTCAACAAACAAACATCCGCCCTTAATCGGGTCTTGATCGTCAACGACAGCATCGATCATTCACTGTGCCATACCGGAAAGGCGGTCAACGTATACCGGAACACACCTGAAACCATCCTGTTTCTGGGAAATCCCAATATCTATACCTATACGGTCTCATCCGGCCATTTCGAAGAGGTAGAAAAAGAGTTTGATGAACAAATTACCGGGGCGCTCCTCCCCATCCACCATAATCCTTATCTAACTTATATGAATGACTTCTACAGCATTTATGAGTTCAACCACCGGACCAACAAGCTCTCCCGGATTTACAAATGCCCGGAGGATAATCATATCAATGTCGTTTCGCGCGACCAGTACGGTACTTTCTGGATCGGCACCAACTACGGACTGATCAGCCACAACCCGATCATCCAACAATCACAAAATATAAAAACAAGCCTGTTCAGCGGTATCAACTCCATCATCTGCGACCAGCAGGACAAAGTATGGATAGGGGCCGACGGAATGGTATTCACTTATTTGATTAAGGAACAGAAATTTATCCTTTTCGGAGAATCGGATGGCATACAACCCAATGAATACCTGAACAAACCCCGGTTAATCGGACAAGACGGTTCGGTTTATATGGGCGGGATCAAAGGGTTGCTGGCGATTGACAAAGACATTCCTCTCGGTACGGACGAAATACCGGAATTACGTCTAAAAGATATCATTATCAATGGGGAACCGGCTAACGCAGAGATTAATGAGCGACAAGCAAGAATCTCCGTCCCCTGGAATAATAAATCGATCGTGATAAAGGTTCAATCGCAGGAAAAAGATATTTTCCGTAAGAAGATATACCGTTATACAATCAAAGGAGCGAACGACCAACAGATAGACTCATACAAACCGGAACTGATCATACGCTCTTTACCTCCCGGCAACTACAATCTATCCGCTTCGTGCAGTAAGAAAGACGGGGACTGGACTTCTCCCCAAAGCCTGCTTTCCATCAGGGTAATGCCTCCCTGGTATAAAACCTGGTGGTTCATCCTATCCTGCCTGATCGCAATATCCGGCCTTCTGGCGTGGCTTTTCTTTTCAGCAATCCGAAAGAAGGAATACGAACTGAAATGGGCGATGAAGGAACACGAGCAAAAAGTGTATGAAGAAAAAGTCCGTTTCCTTATCAATATCAGTCACGAACTACGTACGCCGCTGACTTTGATACATGCGCCGCTGAAACGTATCTTGCAGGCATTACCCGAAACCGACGTTCATTTCCTGCCGCTGAAAAGTGTTTATCACCAGGCGCAACGAATGAAGAACCTGATCAATACCGTACTAGATGTCCGGAAAATGGAGGTCGGGGAAAATAAATTACAGATAAAAAAGCATCCGCTTAATAAATGGATACATTCTGTTTCAGAAGACTTTATTACAGAATGTAATGAAAAACAGATCCGATTGGTTTATCTGCTGGATGAAGAAGTCGGGGAAGTGCCTTTCGACGAACATAAATGTGAGATCATCCTCACCAATTTATTAATAAATGCCGTAAAATATAGTCCAGATAATACGGAAATTATCATTTCGTCCGGGCGATGTGACGATAACAGGAAAGTGAGGATCACTGTAACCGACCAGGGATGCGGACTGAAAAATGTGGATATGACCAAATTATTCACCCGCTTCTACCAGGTGAACAACGAGCAAGGAGGTTCCGGTATCGGACTGTCTTATTCCAGAATCCTGGCGGAACTTCATGGTGGCCGCCTAGAAGCGAAAGACAGAGACGACCAGAGCGGAGCTATCTTTTTCTTCGAACTGCCGGTAGAGCAGGATGTCATAAGCGAAACCTACCAACCCAAACCGTACCTAAACGAGCTTATCGCCGGTTATGAAGAGAATGATAACAGCGAAAAACCGGTGAGCATCCGGACGACGGACAATTACACGCTGCTTCTGGCAGAGGACAACACGGAACTAATCAATTTCCTGAAAGAGACTTTACGCGACCAATTCAAACAGATCTATAGTGCAACGAACGGGAAGGATGCTCTTCAGATCGTCAAAGACAAGCAACCGGATATCCTGGTCAGCGACATTATGATGCCCCAGATGGATGGTTATGAGTTGTGTAAAGCGATCAAAGAAGATATAGAGATCAGCCATATTCCGGTTATACTTCTTACAGCTCGTGACGATGAGAAAAGCCGTTCGCTGGGTTATAAGAATGGAGCCGACGGTTATTTAGTCAAACCTTTCGACATGGATACGCTTCAGGAACGCATCCGCAGTTTGTTGATTAATCGGGAACACATAAAGAACAGGTATCTGAAAGCCGGATTTATTCCTCAACCGCAAGAAACGACTTTCAGTAATACGGATGAACAGTTCCTGCTTAAACTCAATAGGGTGATCACCGACAACCTGACGAATCCTTCCCTTGACGTGCCTTTGCTTTGCAAAGAAATCGGTATGAGCCGTTCTTCGCTGTACAATAAAATGAAAGCGATAACCAATATGGGCATAGCGGATTATATCAATAAACTAAGGATGGAAAAGGCAATCAACTTGCTGGCTACAACGGAGATGAATATAACAGAGATAACAACAGAGGTTGGATTCTCTACAGCCCGTTATTTCAGTACGGCTTTCAAGCAGTACACAGGCAGTACACCTACACAATATAAAGAGAATATCAAAAACGAATAAATAAAAAAATAGCGGATGAAAAATCATCCGCTATTTTTTTATTTATCAGGTAATTCTTACTTAACAATTACTTTATAAGCCTGATCGCCATCGACAGATACAATCACGACACCTCTTGTTGTCGGAACTGTAACATAGTCAGATGAAACAACACGTGTAGCGATTGTCTGGCCCAGGATGTTCGACACTGTGATCTTCTTTCCATGTGCATTACGGATACTGAATTCACCAACGCCACCTATTACTTTAACTGTATTAGGAGCTTCGATTTCTTCGTTGGCAACAGGAGCAGGAGCAGTTTCAACAGAGAACTCAACACCGTCTTTTGTCATAACTACAACGTTATTTATGATACCTACATATGGTGCACTTTTTTCAGTACTATTTAACTCCTTCTGATTTTCTAGCAGATAGTTACCGCTTTCTGTCACTTTTAATGCAAACAAAGCAGGATTGTTAGCATTATCCTTCATTGTTTCAATTGTATCGTTTTTAATAAAGTGAACACGATAATTCTTATCTGCAGATGTATCAACTAATGAAGAATCGCGGCCAGAAACCATATAAAAATAATGTCTACTAGCATTCGGATCACCATCAACAGCCAATGAAGTCATAATAAAATACAACGGTTTCTCAGCAGTAGAAGCCTTTGATTTACTCAACCACAAGCTAAAGTTGTCCTTTTCATAAGTTGATTTCAAGATATCCTGTCCTTCCTGCTTTGCTTCTGCAAAACGGCTGAACGGATTCATTGTTAACGACTTCAGATCTGAAGTAAATCGTTTGTTACCAGAATCAAATGTGCCGTATTCAGGAGCTTCCATTTCAACGAAATTGAAATACGCCGGAGTTTCTGACAGCACCATGTTTGATGAAGCTAAATCAGCTGAAATATATTTATTTGCTGTAACATTTTCACCAGATACAACTTTCATATCATATTTACCACCATCCGTACTTGTATTAAAACGGAACACAATGGCATCCTTAGGCTCTGTAGAAATCTTCAAGCATTTTTTATCTTTATCATATGCTACATATTTATTGCTAAACTGAGATTTCAATTTGTAAGTAACTACAGAAACAGTATCATTTAATTTTTGTGCTCCTTCCTTCAAACTAACTCCTACAGAATCTAATTTAAAGAGAACAGCATCTTTAGCATCACCTGTTGTAACCTTCAGTAAAGAATCAGAAGTAAAAGTATATGAATTACTTGTTTCTGCACCTGCAGGAAGCAAATTCAAAACATAACCATTATTTGCTAAATCTTCTTTTGAAAAATGAAGAGAACCCAAATACTTATCATCTAAATTTACTTTCTGAGGTTCAACGGTAATAGAATCTGCACTGCCACCGAATGTAAAAGTATTAGCTATTCCCTGAACAGCGAAAACTTCACCTTTCAGCAATATAGATGTATTACTTTTACGATCTACAATGCTATACATTCCATTATCTTCTTTTATATACCACTGTCCTTCAAGCTGATTGACAGAAGGAGTACCGGCCATTACCTTTATTTTCCGTTCGCTTTCATCATAAGACGATATATATTTTCCACCCATAGCTCCCTTACTGGCGCTCTTCAGAAAATAGACACCCGTACCACCGGAAATTTCTGCCGGAACACCCCGGCTAGCCGTAATGAATGGGTGAATATCATCTACGCCTCCAATTGTCAACACTTTCTTTGTCCCCAGCTGAGCATAAACAACATGCTTTGCAGCTTCTGCTTCCTTCGCATTCTCCATTGCAGGAACACTCTTAACGATCATTGTCAACGAATCATTCTTCAAATCTGCCGTAAACTTAAATAGTTTAGCATCTTTGTTCGGCTTAATTGTCGTGCGTATGGAATCTAATGAAAAACTATTCCCGGCTCCTTCTACTGTCAATGTGTCTACACCTAAGAATTTCTTTACCCCATCGGCATACGCTTCATCTCCTTTTTCCTGCAACATGAAGTAGTCATCGTCAATGTTACCGTCATACTTCGTTACGGCAATCAAATCCTTTCCACTGAAAATATCACCTTCAAACTCTTCGCCGAAAGAAAGTTGGAATGTAGTAAAGCCGTCTCCTAATTCAGATGGTTTTACCGAATAAGATACCTCAGGAGCCACAACAGAAAAAGTCATTTGCGTACCACCTTTAAATACGATTTTCTCTTTATCATCTCTACTCAGCGTCATCGTCTCCGAACTATTCACCTTTGCAGAAATAAACCCTTTTCCATCCTCTGAAAAAGACCATTTATCAATACCTTCTGCTAAAATAGGATCACCATCCAAATCTTTTGCAAAAGACAACACTTGTTTAGTCTTTTTATTAACAAACTGATATACATTAGACGATGTTTCCGTTCCAGCATAAACAATTTTCCAAAGAGTCAAATCAATAGCCTCTTTGGTTGTACCCAGCTTTTCTTCCAGCACAACCGAATCTCGGTTCTCCGGAGATATAGCCAGATAAGATTTTGTTCCAATCTGCAGATGATAATAATTGTTCCCTGCCCATTCCGTCGAAGGAACCGGCTTAGCGTCCTCTGCACTAACCGTCAACGAACTTACCGCCATCAAAGCAGCGGCTATTAAAGTAGATTTTTTATTCATATATTTTCCCTTTTGGTTTATACATATTATTAATACTAACTACAAAGATATGATTTTTTAAATTCGCAGATGCAATAAGAAACGCTAAAGATACTTATAATCATGCATATTGTACAAAACTAGTCTTTTTAATGCCAAGATGTTACATGCGTTATTAAAGATTGCCTTTTCAAAGAAAAACATAGTAATAATGAATGAAGCTTTCACTATATTGGCAATCACAAACGGAAGCTATTTATAACAAAACGATTCGAATAATCACCCTAAAACAACAATATGACACACATTTCAAAGAAACAAAAACACAGTAATCTTTCCTAAGAACGTTTATAGAAGACTTACCATTACAATAATTAACAAATATCCCCCCAGAATCATTTTCAAAACCTCGTTTTAAAGGAATTACAAGTTCGTTTAAAACGAGATTTTTTTTGTTTTAAACAAAATGGAGGTTCATTTAAAACGGGAATACAGTTAAAAAGTGTTGCAAGAAGGATTAACAAAGGCTTTTTCCCACTCAAACGGCATGTTTTTCGGCAGTTTTTTATCACAGAGCGCCTTTAAAACACATCAGAAACAAAATATCATAAACATCTTAAATATCAATTTCACAAAACAAAACAAGCACAACAAGCCAACAAACAACATCTATTTATCATATTTCCATATTAAAACCGCACTATTTAACAACAATATCCTCCCGGAGAATCTCACAGAATCCACCCACGCTGTCCTTTTGCCCGTATAGCTCTCCTATATACCAGTATAAATAACATTTTGATACTTGAACTACAAAAGCACTAAATCCAAATACGAAAGTGAATGTTTTTGATTAAGTTTCCTCTCCTGACAAAAAACTATTACCTTAGTGCCGTAATTAAACAAAGTATGGTAACAGAAGAATTAAAAAGACTCTACTACGAATATACCGGTTCACAGGCCGAAGACATCACAGAACTACCCTCATCCGGATCAAACCGCAGGTATTTCAGAATATCGGGACCTGAAACGTTGATCGGAGTCAGCGGATCTTCACAGGAAGAAAACAAGGCTTTTATTTATATGTCCGGTTTTTTCAGAGAGAAAGGTATTTCCGTCCCGGAAGTACGTTTTCATTCTGAAGACTATTCTTTCTACCTACAGGAAGACCTGGGAGACACAATGCTTTTCAACGCCATTGAAAAAGGACGTAAAAGTTGTGTATTCGATGAACAGGAACGTGAGTTATTACATAAAACAATTACCATGCTTCCTTCCATCCAGTATGCAGGAGCCGATGGGTTTAATTACAACGAATGTTATCCACAGCCGGAATTCAACCAGCGTTCAATCCTCTGGGACCTGAATTACTTCAAATACTGTTTTCTGAAAGCAACAGGCATGGAATTTCAGGAAGACCGCCTGGAAGATGACTTCCAGAAGATGAGCGATGTCTTATTGCGCGACACTACTCCTACTTTCCTGTACAGGGATTTCCAGTCGCGAAATGTGATGGTGAAGGATGGCGAACCCTGGTTCATTGATTTTCAGGGTGGACGGAAAGGGCCGGTTTATTACGATGTCGCCTCTTTCCTCTGGCAGGCCAAAGCCAATTATCCGGAAGATTTAAGAAACGAACTGCTTGCCGATTATTTGCAGGCACTACGAAAATATACAGATGTAGATGAAGAACATTTCTTCAGTCAGCTACGTCATTTCGTCCTGTTCAGGACTTTACAGGTATTGGGCGCCTACGGTTTCCGGGGGTATTTTGAAAAGAAACCACATTTCATCCAAAGTGTTCCTTTTGCGATCAATAACCTGCGCCAGCTATTGAAGAACGATTATTCCGAATATCCCTATCTCTGTTCCGTATTAAGGGAGTTGACCGGACTGACACAGTTCAGGGACGATATAAAAAAGCGGATGCTGGAAGTTAAAATCGTCAGTTTCTCTTATAAAAAGGGCATCCCCAACGATCCGAGCGGAAACGGCGGAGGCTTTGTTTTCGACTGCCGTGCTATTAATAACCCCGGTAAATATGAGCGATACAATCACTTTACAGGGCTTGACGAGCCGGTTATCCGTTTTCTGGAAGAAGACGGTGAAATTACGCAATTCCTCGAGCATGTATATAATATTGTAGATGCTTCAGTGAAACGATACCTGGATCGTGGCTTTACGAATCTGATGGTTTCCTTCGGTTGTACCGGCGGACAACATCGTTCCGTTTATTCGGCACAGCATCTGGCAGAGCATCTGCATGCCAAATTCGGAGTAAAAGTAGACTTGACCCACAGGGAACAAAATATAGAACAAATCTTTGACGCAATATTATGAAAGCTATGATTTTCGCAGCCGGTATGGGGACTCGCCTCAAACCGATGACCGACAATACCCCAAAAGCATTGATACCAATCAATGGAAGACCAATGTTGGAACATGTGATCCTTAAACTGAAGGATGCAGGGTTTCACCAGATCGTTATTAACATTCACCACCTGGGAGACCAGATCATTGATTTCCTGGCAGCTAATAACAATTTCGGCATCCAGATCCATATATCCGACGAACGTGGATATCTTCTCGACACCGGAGGCGGCATAAAAAATGCGGCTAAATTCCTTCAGGGAAACGAACCTTTCCTGGTGCACAACGTCGACATCATGTCGAATGTCGACCTGAAAAAGTTATACGACTGTCACCTGGAAACAAAACCGTTAGCCACCTTACTGGTTAGCAAACGGAACACATCGCGTTACCTTCTTTTCAACAACGAGAACCGTCTGTGCGGATGGAGAAACCATGAGACAGGAGAAGTAAAATCTTATTATCCCGATTTCGATCCCAAATTATATAATGAATACGCCTTCAGTGGTGTTCATGTATTATCTCCGCAGATATTTGACTGGATGGAAGAGTGGACAGGTAAATTCCCGATTATCAATTTCTACCTGTCGATCTGCGCAAAGGCCAATATTCATGCTTATGCAGCCGAAAATCTGCGACTGCTCGATATTGGCAAACCGGAAGCTTTGGCAAAAGCGGAAGAATGGGTAAAAAGTTTGTAATAAAATAAGATGGCTTTAGCCGGAAGTGTTTCAGACAATTCTGACTAAGGCCATTAACAAGGGTAAATAGTCTTTTAGTTCCACACGCAATAGTTTTAATGCCTGCTGAATACGATAATCGACCGTTTTAGACGAGACATTCAATTTTTCGGCGATCTCATGGTAAGTCATATTTTGGAAACGGTTCATCTCAAAGGCCTCTCGATACGTTTCCGGCAGGCGAGCCAAGGCTGCTTCTATATTCCGGGTTAATTCTTCCACCACATAAAAATCAGGATCTTCATACTGCGATTGCATATTGACAGACATAGAATCCACAATCCGCTGTTTTAATTCATTCCTATTTATCAGGGTAAGACATCTGTTTTTCACAGCTCTAAACAGATAATTCTTCGGAGAGGACTCGATCACCTGCATAGAACTATTCTCCCAGAACCAGACCATGACATCCTGTACAATCTCCTGACCATCGTCAAAATCTACAAATTGTTTTGCGTAGGCACATAATAAAGGATAATAACGCATAAACAAGACATCAAATGCTTTCACATCACCAGACTGGATCTTTTCAAAAAGAACCTCGTCTATTGTTTTATCTGTGATTTTAGAAAGCATATAGCAAATTATGGATTAAGTTCTAGTAAGACTATGGTGAAAATGATTGCTTATTTGGCTTGTTTAGCCATTCGAAGGCTTGCATTTGTTTAATATTCGATAAACTTAATCGCATTGTAATAGCCAATGTGTTGAAAAATGTTATTTTTGCAGAGATAATCGAATTAGTCTTACTAGAACTCTTTCACAAATCAAAAAAAATACATCTTTCCATTTAGGAGGTTCTTGCGTTCATTAGTCTTTAATATAAAAGAGAGAAAATGGACAAGCAAAAACATATAGACGAACATATACTTCTGAACTATTATACAGGGGCGTTACCCGCTGATCAAAAGCAGGAAGTGGAACAATGGCTGCAAGAATCCGAAGAAAACCGAAAAATTGGACGGGACATTCAGTATATCTATGCTGCTAGCGACACACTTTATACGATTAAAAAAGTAAATTCGGCGGAAGCATTGGAACAGGTAAAGAAAAGATTTCACAAATCAAATAAAACGAATTTCCTCATCTGGTTCCAAAGAGTGGCAGCCATACTTATTCTTCCATTATTGATCAGTATGATTTACTTTGCAACGAAAAAAGAACCGGTCGAATACATTGAAGTAAAAACAAATCCCGGCATGGTTGCGGCCCTCGACCTTCCCGACGGAAGTAAGGTTTGGCTGAACTCCGGATCTTATCTAAAGCATCCTAAACATTTCACTGGCGACATTCGAGAAGTCGAACTGAATGGGGAAGCATATTTCTCCGTACAGAAAGATAAATCAAAGAGATTTATCGTGAATACGCCTTTCGACCTGAAAGCAGAAGTTCTGGGAACAGAATTTAATATGGAAGCATATAGAGAAAGCAACCAAGTTACCACTTCTCTGATTTCGGGCTCGGTCAGGCTATCTTTCCGTAACAGGGAGAATAAGGAAGAATCGTTTATCATGAAACCGGATGATGAAATATCCTATAATATAAAGACCAAGGGGATTAAAACTAATACGTCTTATTTACCTACCCAAATAGCTTGGAAAGACGGTCTGGTTATTTTCAGAAACACCTCTTTTGAAGAGGCTCTAAAGGTACTAAGCAAACGTTTCAATACCGAATTTATCGTGAAGAACGACCTGTTGTATGAAAACTCTTTCACCGGAACTTTCAGTGGACAGCATCTTACGCTTATTCTCGAGCACTTCCGGTTATCATCCGGCATTCAATATAAGTTTATAGATCCGGAAGTCAATCAGGACAAAGGAAAAATTTCAGAAAAAACAATTGTTGAACTATATTAATTTTTTGTGTAACCTAAGTAAATACAGTATGAAAGAGACAGTACCTCCTTAAAACAAAACATACGGAAAAATATTGGCGTATTTTCCCGTATGAAAACCAACTGCAGGCTTGTTTGGCGACAAGCATAAGCAAATGAATTTTTTAACTCTAAAATCACTTACAAATCTATGACAAATTATTTTAGCATCCAACATTTCAGGATGGTGAATCCATCGTTTATTGTCCTGAAAAAAATACCATTATGTATGAGACTCACTGCAATAATGCTATTTGTATGCATAGGATTGGCATACGCATCCGAAAGTTACAGTCAATCGGCAACATTAACCCTGAACGTTAATAATAAAACAGTTCAGGATGTTTTAGACGAAATAGAAAAACAATCGGAATTCCATTTCTTCTACAACAACAAACAGGTAAATACAAACCGTGTCGTTTCCATAAAAAGCAACCGGAAAAATGTATTCAATGTATTGGAGCAATTGTTCAACGGAACAGATATCAGCTACAAAGTACTGGATAAGAGCATCATTCTTTCTCCGAAAGAAGTTCTAAGCGAAGCAATAGTGCAACAGTCCATTAAAAATATCTCCGGAACGATTACTGATGCCAAAGGTGAGCCGATTATTGGAGCTAATGTGGTAGAGAAAGGTTCTACCAACGGAACCATTACAGATATAGATGGAAAATTTAATTTGTCTGTACCCAACAAAGCCATATTGATTATTTCCTACATCGGATATGCCAGCAAGGAAATTCCAGTAGGCGAACAATCGATGATAAAAATCACATTATCGGAAGATACAGAACTACTGGAAGAAGTAGTAGTAACAGCGTTAGGTATCAAACGTTCGGAAAAAGCATTGGGTTATTCGGTTCAGAAAGTCGGAGGAGATGAATTCACAACAGTAAAAGGAGCCGACATAGCAACTTCCCTTTCCGGAAAAATAGCCGGTGTTTCTGTCATCAACACAAACGCATTTAATGAAAGTTCAACAATCTTGTTGCGTGGAGAAAAACCTCTTATCGTAATTGATGGTATTCCGTTTGAAAACACAGGATTAAGCGATGTGGCCGCCGACGATATCGAATCGATGAGTGTATTGAAAGGTGCGACAGCTTCTGCCCTTTACGGCGAAAAAGGAGCTTCAGGAGCTATTATGATAACAACAAAGCGTGGAACAAAAGAAGGTCTGGCAGTCAGTGTGAACAGTAATACGATGTTCAACGCCGGCTATCTGGTATTGCCCGAAGTACAATCATCCTATAGTAGCGGTTCAGGAGGCAAGTACCTGCAAGAGTTGAGTGAATATATTTGGGGTGACAAACTGGATATAGGAAGAACTGCTGTCCAATACGACCCCAAAACATATGAATGGAGAGAAATGCCTTTGGTATCAAAAGGGAAGGATAATTTCAACAATTTACTGGAAACATCTTTTGTTACCAACAACAACGTGAATGTCACGTATAAAGGTAAAAACGGTAGTTTCAGAACCTCACTGACACATGTATACAACAAAGGGCAATTTCCTGGAAATAAATTAAACGATTTCACTTATACCGTTGCCGGAGATATGAAGTTCGGCAAGTTTTCCCTGGATGCCTCTATCACTTACAATGGTAGCTACAGCCCGCAATTCAGAGGAGAAGGATATGGTTGGGACGGATACCTCTACAATATGATCGTATGGACAGGTACCGAATTCGATATTCGCGAATTCAAAAACTATTGGAAAGAAGGCAAAGAAGATATCGAACAAAACTGGTTATACAAATACGATTATAACAATCCTTATTTCCTGGCAAACGAAGCGACAAAATCGCAATTGGAAAACCGTGCCAATGCACAAGCTACGCTCAACTACGAAATTTTGGATTGGTTGAAAGCAACGGCACGTGTAGGTTCTGATACTTACTCTAGAAAATTTGAATACAAGATACCTCTGAGCGCCCGTAACAGCCAGACTGGTAAATTTGAGAAATATGAACGTAGAGGATATGGTATCATAGGCGACGTTCTGTTGATTGCAGATAAAAAAGTTGGCGACTTCAATGTTGGCGGAATGTTAGGTATGGGATTAAACTATTACCAAAAAGACGAGTTTGATGCCAATACAAACGGAGGACTGACCGTTCCCGGATTTTATTCGTTAAAAGCATCGAAGGATCTTCCATCTGTATCAACCACTGTAAAAACGAAACAGACAAACAGTGTTTATGGTAAAATCGACTTATCCTGGAAAAATGCAATTTTCATCGAAGCCACAGGCCGTAACGACTGGGTTTCAACACTGGCTAAATCAGAACAGTCATACTTCTATCCATCCGTATCCGGTAGTATTATCCTTTCAGAATTGGTCGACATGTCTGACTACCTGAGCTTTTTGAAATTAAGAAGTTCATGGACCATAACTAAAACGGCTGCCGATATATATGATATCAATAAAGTATACAAAATCACACAAAATGTATGGGACAGCAAATCTACTGCCGCATACCCGGCTATGCTCCGTGACGCCACACTGGTTCCTCAAAAATCAACATCATTTGAAGTGGGTGCTGCCGCTCATTTCTTAAGCAATCGTTTACGTTTCGATGTAGCTTACTATACAAAGTTAATGACTGATATCCAGCACGAATCACCTTTAAGCTATACTTCCGGTTTTGAGAAAACTTTAAATAATTATGATGAAGAGCGTATCAAAAAAGGATGGGAAATTACCGTATCCGGTGATATTATCAAAACGAAAGATTGGAACTGGACCTCTTCCTTCAACTGGGGACGCGACCGTTACTATTATCATAAGATAGATGAGACTTATTCAACCGACAGACCCTGGGTTAAAGCTGGCGAACGCTGGGACTGGTTCGAAGTGTATGATTGGGAAAGAGATCCACAAGGCAACATTGTACATAGTGGAGGTATGCCTGTATTAAGCGACTATCCAACAAAAGCCGGTTTCGAACGCCCTAACTGGGTATGGGGGTTCACCAATCATCTGAGCTATAAAAACTTTACTCTTGATGTATCTTTTGACGGACGTGTCGGAGGTAAAGCTTACAATCGTCTGGAACAAGCTATGTGGAATTCCGGAACACATATTGACAGCGATAATCAATGGCGTTACGACGAAGTTGTAAACGGAAAAACAAATTATGTAGGCCAGGGTGTAAAAGTCGTTTCCGGTTCTGTAAAATATGACTCTTACGGAAATATTCTGGAAGACACACGTGTATTCGCTCCAAACGACGTCGCCACATCTTACGAAGCCTATACCAAAAATTACCAGCCATGGAATGGTAGTAAAAGAATTCAGAACATTCATGACCTGACATTTCTTAAACTGCGCGAATTGTCTATCGGATACAAATTGCCGGGAGAAGCAGCTCAAAAGATCGGTTTCGATAATATCCACCTCTCTTTAGTAGGACAAAACCTGTTCATCTGGAGCAAAGATTTCAAATATTCGGATCCGGATGCTATCACGGAAGATCACGCTGAGTTACTAAACGCTCCTTCTATGCGCTATGTTGGTTTGAATATTAAACTTGATTTTTAAAAACTGAGTTATTATGAAACATATAAATAAATTACTGTTATTATTCACATCGCTATCTATATTTACAGGTTGTGATAATTTTGAAAAACTAAATACAGATCCGGACACCGCAACGACAGTTCCATCTTCCATGCTGGCAACCAAAGTTATTTATGAAGTTGTTCGTAAAGACCGTACCGTGAAGGAATATGTAAACGACGGTGTATTAGCTAAACAAATCGTATGGAACGAAGGTGTTTCTGACTTGCAATATAACAATATCGGACGTGGCGATTTCGATGGTTTCCTACAAGTGGTCAACTGCAACGATATGGTAACTAAGTCACCCGGACAAAAAGGTTACGAAGGATTAGCCCTTTTCTCAAAAGCATATTTGCTTTATTATATTTCATTAAATATAGGAGATATACCATATAGCAATGCCGGCCAAGGAGAAGAAGGTAATCCCCGTCCGAAATACGAAACTCAGAAAGAAGTCATGCAAGGCATTCTCAACGATCTGGAAAAAGCTTATCAATGCTTCTCCGATGCTGATGATATGGCTTTCGAAGGAGATATTATTTTCAATGGGAATAAAGACAACTGGAAAAAAACAGTCACTGCGTTCCAATTGAAAGTATTAATGAATCTTTCAAAAAAGGAAAATGAATCTGATTTGAACTTAAAATCACGTTTTGCCGGAATCATTCAGAATGGCTCCTTAATGACATCCAATGCTGATAACTTTCAATTGGTTTACAAAGATCAGCAAGGAATGAAATATCCTTTCAACGATTTGACTTCTAACCAGACAAAATATGCAATGATGTCATCTGTATTGGTTGACCAAATGACTGAATATGGAGATTATCGTTTGTTTTACTATGGAGAACCTTCCATTGCCAAAATAAACGAAGGCAAAGAGGAAAGCGATTTTGAAGCTTATGTTGGTGTTGACCCGTCTCTTCCTTATGGAGAGGTATCGAAAGCACATGGTGCCAATTTATTTTGCAGGCCAAACCTCCGTTACATCTCTGAAAGTCATGTAGAAGGTGAACCGCTGATACGCTTGGGATACAGTGAACAGCAATTCCTGCTGGCAGAAGCTTGCCTGCGCGGCTGGATCAGTGGTAACGCTAGTGATTACTATAAAAAAGGTATTGAAGCTCATATGAAATTTGTCAGAGATTATACTCCAGACGAATATGCACACGGGCGTGTTATAACTAATGATTATATCACATCTTACCTGGCTAATGACAAAATACAACTGACAGGTTCTTTTGAAAAGGATCTGGAAAAGATCATCACCCAGAAATATATTTCATATTATCTGCAACACACTTATGAGGCTTATTACGATTATAGAAGAACCGGTTACCCTGTATTACCAATCAATCCAGAATCAAGTAAAAATGTAACAGCCCCGGATCGTATACCGGTTCGTTATATGTACCCTGAAAGAGAATATAACTACAATCGTGAAAATCTGGAAGAAGCACTGAGTCGTCAGTTTAGTGGAAATGATAATATCAATGATGTAATGTGGATATTGAAATAAAACGGAGAATGTTATATTCTACTTAGAATATAAATACTAACAGTCTTTGTTTTATGTCATGAATAATTATGAGGGATAGGAGAAATCCTATCCCTTTTCCATATAAAACAATTACCTTTGGAAACATAAAAACACATTACGCTAATATCATGAAATATCTGAAGCAAAAGGAATCATTCTTTAGGATGAGACATTTATTTATCTTTTTCTTTCTCTATTCTGTTGTTATCACATCAGTAGCTCAATCCCCCACCCTCAACCTCGCCTTGCATCTCGACGGGAAAGACAATAACGTACGAACCGGCATCCGAATACTCAACGCCCCCTGGACACTTGAAACCTGGATAAAAGGAGATGACAAATCCTGGAAAGATCAGGAAATCATTTTCGGAGGCGGAGAATACAGCCAACTGAATATAACCGATTATCTTCCTCTTGTTATTGAAAAAGGAAAACTTCACAGTACTCAGGCAGACCTATGGTCGGAAAATGTATTGGATGATCAATGGCATCATATAGCCCTTAGTTGTGATGGCACTGCCACCAAACTGTATCTGGATGGTGAAGTGATAGACAGCAAGCCTGTTGCCGTTTCCGTTTTACCGGGAGCTTTGGGTATCAATGAAAGTGACTCCACCTCTTTCGGAGGCCTTATGGATGAAGTCCGTGTTTGGAATTCAGCCTTGCCGACCGAAACGATACAGGCATGGATGAATAAGCCTCTTGCCCCGACCCATCCGCAGTTCAAAACATTAATTGCTTATTACAACTTTGATGACGGGATAGACGATGTTTCCGTTAACTGGGTTGGAAAAGGAGATCAGGCCTATCACATACGAAACGGACGGGTCGATTACAAAGGGACAATCCCTATGGCTTATACCGTTGTCAATGACAATCCTAAATTTATTCATACACCCGATAAGCCGCAGGAATTATTTAATGCCGTCGTCATAGACAGCGAATGGGATGCCGACCAGGGAACACAGGACGATCAGATACTGAAACTGAGGATAGCTGTCACAGGTACTCAATCCCCTCTATCATTGACAGAACTGTCGTTAGATCTGTCTGAGATGACTTCTTTTGCTGATATTTCTCGCGTACATATATATTATACCGGCAAAAACGCCCGTTCAGACACACGCACGGAATTATTCGGAAATGGGAAAGCTCCCAAAGGAAAGATGACATTCAAAGCATCTAAAGGGGCGATTGAGCTGACACCCGGTATCAATTATCTGCTCGTTACCGCCGATATATCCGACAAAGCGACCTTTGGCAATAAGATTAAAATCAATGTCCCCTCCTTTAAACTGGATAAAACGAACTATATCCCTGAGACAAGTGAAGGACAAATAGAAAAAAGAATAACCTGCAACAGCAGCAATCCCAATATCGTCAAAGTCCTGCAATGGAATATCTGGCACGGAGGCCAGCATGTAGGAAATGACGGACGGAGCCGGATCATCGACCTGTTAAAGGCATCCAATGCAGATATCATTACCATGCAGGAAGGCTATGGCGGACAACAACGTTTTAAAGACTCGCTCGGCTATAACATGCAGACACCCTCTTTGAAAGATAACCTTGTACTCTTCAGCCGGTATCCGCTAACCAGCATTCCGACAGAGAAGACTTTCAATTCCAATCCGGCGAAGATCACATTACCCAACGGACGTCAACTACTGGTAAATGCCTGTTGGCTACGATATGCCTACCGGCCGGAATACTCCTGTAACTACCCGAACAGCGGACATGATCCGCGTATCTGGGTAGCAGAAGACTCTATCCTTGCATTGATCGACATGAAACATATCCTCGAAAAAGACACGAAACCCTATCTGACAGACGATGACACCCCCGTTATTATCGGAGGTGATTTCAATTCCTGCAGCCATCTGGACTGGACTGCTGCCGCAGCACCCATCCACTACGGATACGGCCCTGTCCCCTTCCCCACTACAATTTATATGCAGGAAGAAGGTTATAAGGACAGTTTCCGCGAGATCAATCCGGATGAAATACGCCGCCCGGAAGGTACCTTTGCCGTTATCTACGGACAACTGCAAGTCAGCCGGATCGATTTTCTTTTCTACAAAGGAAAAGGCATAAAGGCTGTCGCTTCCAAAATCATTAAAACAACACCGGAGATAGACGACGTATGGGCTTCCGACCATGCAGCAGTCCTGACTACATTTGAACTGACGCCTCCTTCCGACAAATAATACATTAAACGAAATACAAATGAAAAAAGGATTATTCTTATCAGTCATCGCCTTACTGAATCTGATGACAATGAATGCACAGGTACAACCTGTACAACCTAAATTAACGAACGGGCAGTCGTTCTCCATGATTTTGTTGCCCGATCCCCAGAGCTACACCAAGTTCGATGTCAACCAGCCGTTGTTCGAACTGATGACGGCATGGACAGCCAACAACAAAGAAAGACTGAATATCGAAGCCGTGTTATGTACCGGCGACCTGGTTGAACAGAACGAGATCCGTATTCCGGACGGAGTGAACGGCAACCAGACCAGCGAAGAACAATGGAAAGCAGCCTCGCAGGCCTTTGCCCGCTTGGACAATAAATTACCATACGTTATCTGTACCGGGAATCATGACTACGGATACGAAAAGTCTGAAAACCGTTTATGCCGCTTCCCGACCTATTTCCCATCGGAAAGAAACTCCTGTTGGAGAAAATCACTGGTAGAAGTAGGAAACAACTATCAGGATATCCCTACGCTTGAAAATGCAGCATACGAATTCGACACGAAGACCTGGGGCAAAATACTTGTCATCTCCCTGGAATTCGCACCACGCGATGAAGCCATCGAATGGGCAAAGACAGTCACTGAAAAACCTAAGTACAAAGATCATAAGGTTATTCTCCTGACCCACTCATTCCTGGCATGGAACGGTAAACGCCACATAAAAGAGAACTACAAAGTATCTCCGGCAAATTACGGGGAAGCCATCTGGCAGAAACTCGTGTATCCCTCTTCCAACATCTGCATGGTGATCTGCGGTCACGAATGCGAGATAGCTCCTTTCAAGGATAACGTCGCTTTCCGTATAGATAAGAATGCTGACGGCAAAGAGATACCACAGATGATGTTCAACGCACAGACAGCTGACGGCTTCTGGCATGGCAACGGTGGCGACGGCTGGTTGCGTATCATGGAATTTATGCCTGACGGTCAGACAATCAAGATAAAAACGTTCTCCCCGCTTTTCGCAATTTCGCCGACAACAGCCGATAAATCCTGGAGAACCGAGTCGTACGATCAATTCGATATTACTATAAAATAATGATAAAAGAAGCTATGGGAATTGGGTATTCGTCCCTATTTTACATACCTTTGATGTACTAATACAAAAATAAACACATATCATGAAAAAAAGAAACTTATTGCTTATTCTGGTTTTAACCATTTTCACCGTCAGCTCGGCTTTTGCCGCCAAACCCAAAGCAAAACATGTAGTCTGGATCGGCCTTGACGGCTGGGGAGCTTACAGTGTAGAAAAGGCGGAGATGCCTGTCACCAAACAATTTATGAAAGACGGTTCTTATACATTGAAGAAACGTTCTGTACTGCCATCTTCCAGTGCAGTGAACTGGGCTTCCATGTTCATGGGTGCGGGCCCGGAGATCCACGGATACACAGAATGGGGATCAAAAACACCTGAACTACCTTCACGCGAACTGAATAAACATGGTATTTTCCCGACGGTTTTCCAATTGCTTCGTGATGCCCAGCCGGATGCGGAGATCGGTTGCCTTTACGACTGGGACGGTATTAAATATCTCGTCGATACCCTGTCTATGAGCTATCATGCACAAGGCCCTGACTATAACAAACAACCGACCGCATTATGCGAAATGGCCGTTAAATACATCACCGAGAAAAAACCGACTCTTGCCTTGATCGTTTTTGACAATCCCGACCATGTAGGACATGCAGACGGACACGACACTCCTGCTTATTATGCAAATATAAAAGAACTGGACACTTATATCGGCCGGATCGTCGATGCCGTGAAAAAAGCCGGTATGTACGACGATACGATTTTCATCATCACAGCCGATCACGGTGGCATCAACAAAGGACATGGCGGTAAGACTATGCAGGAAATGGAGACTCCTTTTATCATCGCCGGTAAAAATATCAAAAAAGGATATTGCTTCGATGACATCAGCATGATGCAGTTCGACTGCGCTTCTACCGTTGCTGAAATTTTCAACCTGAAACAACCGCAAGTTTGGATCGGACGTCCGATGCCGGTATTTAAATAAATAGATGATGAAACAGATATTATTTAGCATGTTATTCCTGTTGGGCGGCTTACTGAACGGTAACGCCCAACAACCGTCACTGAAATTCAATAAAGACGGAAAATTCAAGATCGTACAGTTTACGGACGTACATTATATCCACAACAATCCGAAATCGGCAATCTCTATTGAGAGGATCAACGAAGTATTGGATGCGGAGAAGCCGGATCTGGTACTCTTCACCGGTGACGTTATCTACGGAAAACCTGCCGAAGAAGGTATGCGCACTATACTCAACCTGGCAGCCAAGCGCAAAATACCTTTCGGTATGACATTCGGCAACCATGACAACGAACAGGGACTGACGCGTACACAGTTGTTTGATATTATCCGAACAATCCCGTACAACCTGACAGACTCAGTGAAAGGGGTATCCGGAGCCAGCAACTACATCCTGCCGATCAAATCGTCGAATGGAAATAAAGATGCAGTCGTGCTTTATTGTATGGACTCTCATTCGTATTCACAGATCGAAGGGATCGGCGGATACGATTACATCAAGTTCGACCAGGTTCAATGGTATCGCGACAACAGTACCAAATTCACAAAGCAGAACGGTGGAACACCAGTTCCTTCATTGGCTTTCTTCCATATCGCTTTACCGGAATACAATCAGGCTGCTTCAGACGAAACTGCTATAATGGTAGGAACACGTAAGGAAAAGGCTTGTGCACCGCAACTGAACTCCGGTCTGTTTGCTTCCATGAAAGAGATGGGAGACATTGAAGGCATATTTGTCGGTCACGACCATGATGACGATTATGCCGTTTACTGGAAAGGCATCTTATTGGCTTACGGTCGTTATACCGGTGGCGACACTGTTTATAACAACCTGACCAACGGTGCCCGTGTGATCGAAATGACAGAAGGTGAAAAGGGCTTCAAAACTTGGATACGTCTGAAAAACAACGAAATCATTAACAAGGTGAACTACCCTTCAGACTTTATTAAGAAAAAAGACTGATTCTATTCTTACATAAAAATAAAGCCCTCTCCGCTTAAAACGAAGAGGGCTCTATTTTTTTATTGTTCAACCAATTCTGAGGAACAAGGGAACCAGGCCCAGAATGTAGATCCAACACCAGGAGTCGAAGTAAATCCGACCTCTCCTCCAGCCGATTCTACAATCGCTTTGGAAATAGTTAACCCTAACCCTGTACCTTGCGCAAACTCATTCAGTTTCTCGAACCGGGCAAAAACCTTATCGTGCTTTTCTTCCGGAATACCGACTCCTGTATCTTCTACATATATCCGGAGACCTTCGCCTTCAATCGAGTATCCCATTTTTATATATCCGGTTTTAGTACATTTCACGGCATTGGTTAGGAAATTCATCCATACCTGCTTAAGCCGGCTTCTATCCAGAACGACCGAACAATTCGGAACGGAATCATCCTGCCGCAATTCAACAGCAGAGTTGTCAGCCACCTTCGGTAGGATAGTTGTATATAATTCATCGTAAACTTTTACCAGATTAAACTGTTCTTCTCTACGTTCAATTATACCCGATTCAATTTTGGATAGATCCAGAATATCGTTAATTAACCGGAGCAATAACTCATTATTAGATTGAATGATACTTACATATTCTTCCTTCTCCTCCGGATCATCGCAAGTCGTTAATAGTTCGGAGAAGCCAACAATCGCATTTAAGGGCGTGCGTATCTCATGACTCATATTGGCAAGAAAAGCAGATTTGAGCCGATCGGAAAGTTCCGCCTTCTCTTTCATTTCCTTTAGTTCCCGGATCATCTTCTCCCATTTCGTATTGTTGATCGTTATCCCGGTGTAACGGGTGACATGCCCATCCGGGCTTCTGTCGACCTGGATACCGGTAATGAGCAAGGTCTGCCACTCATCATCCCACTTAGTCTTGGAGCGATACTTCAGGCTGAAATCTTTGTCAATCCCCTGTTGCATATGACTGATAAACCCACGGACAAAATCGAGATCATCCGGACAGGCCGCTTTCAGATATTCTTCAGGCATAATTGTCTTCCCCGAATGATAATCGTTTACCGGATCATTGAAAGCCCTGAACAGGTTGCTCTTCACATCAAAATCCCAGTAAGACATACCTACCGTCTTAAAAGAAAGCTCTATCCTGCTATTCCTTTCCCTGAGTTCCCTATTCAGTTTCTGCAACTTAGGAATATTCTGCCTGAACCCAGTAAAACGTATGATATTATTATTTTCATCCATTTCGAAAGGAACCCCCATAAAGTCACAATACTGCCATTCCTCATCATACTTCGTTTGTATCCGGCAGGTAAAGTTGATCGTACTGTTTTCGCCTGCCAACATAGACTGCATGGCATCATAAAAAGAAGAGCGATCGTCCGGATGAATAACCTCCAGATATTCGTTTACTCCCAGCAACCTGCTACTCTCGTAATCATTGACGGGATCATTATAGGATTCAAATTTCCCCGTCTGCACATCAAAATCCCAATGAACGATGTTGCTGACCTTCATCGCAAGTTCACGCTTGGCTATCAGGTCCTGTGTCTTCTTCGCCATCTGAATCTTTTCCGTTACATCCAGTTGCGTTCCGATAATCAGCAATTTACCAAAATGCTCGGATGATAGCCGCATTCTACTCTCATAAAAATGATACTGCTTCTCCTGATCATTGTAAAAACGCAATGTTATTTGTCCGGTTTCGATTTCTTTATTTATCAATCGGGAAAAAAGCTGATCCAATGGAGCATGATCCAGTGGATGCAACATCTTCATTACCTCATCCGCCGTCATATTTACTTTTGCAATGGCATTTCCATATAACGGACTATAGGTTTTCTTATGCACATCATACACCCAGGACGACATATTGGCGGCATCCATAGCCATTTCCAGGTTCTTCTTGGTCTCTTCCGTACGAAATTCTTCTTCTTTTACTGCTGTTACATCGTTTGTCAGCAATATATGTCCGATAATGTTCCCCTTTTTACTTTTTATTGCTACAATCTGAGCATCGTAAATTATTGTATTTTTATTGCTGGAAGAAAAGTATTCATCACTATTTATCCGGTCGAAGTCATATTCAAACTCCAAGTCGATCTTCTCCTTCCCTGATCTTATTCTCGCTTCAAGCAAATCGTCGACATAAGGACTATTGAAGAGGTTGACAATGCCAACGACCATAGCCTGGTCCTTAACACCGTACATGCGCAGTGCATGATCATTTATACTGCGCAACACACCGTTTGCATCATAAATTTCAATACCCACAGGCAGGTAAGCATAAATACTTTTCGTAAACAGGTATTGCTCTTTTATCAATCTGGATATTTCCTCTTCTAGAGAGTCATTATCATTGTCTTTCGAATCTACTTCATTCTCTTCCATCCATCTCTTATTCTTGTCGTTCAAATACTAGAAACACCCAAAAACGGGGATAATCTATACAACGTTTAGTTTTCATGCGTTACCACCCATTTGCAAATGTAAAACAAAAATTAATACAGAAAAGAATTAAAGGGTATAAATCACGAAAGATTGTCCGGCTTAAGCACTACCCCCAGACTCTTCTTTCCGTCCATCTTTATAACTATCGGCTTGTCGAAATGGACATGTCGAAGATATTCCGTATCCTCGACAGCCGGTAAAGTATTCAGATACGCTTCATCGAACCAGCCGTCGCCTTTGAAAGGATTGATTGTGAAGTAACCTACACCGAAAGAGGTCAGGTTCTGGAAGAAATGCGTTCCCTGGCTCGGGTCGACACGATAGTTCTCCAGACCACATTCCACAATCACACGGGCATTACTGATATGCGGCCACTTCACCGGGATACCTAACCAGTGGTCACTGCTACCCCAACGTCCGGGGCCGACCAATACATAGTTCTTTTCCTCTTCCGTGAAGCGGCGGTTCAGCTTTTCTATCTCGTAAGCGATCAACTGGTTGTTTGAAGAATTGAAAGCACCGCTCTTTACATAGATAATATCCTGTACGTCCGTTACGATACCATGCCCCAGTACACTGGTTGAAGAAAGGATTGTCTCTTCATTCTTAACCAGGGTCAAGTCTTCATCCATAATCTCCTTGTTATCGACGATCGGACGGATCTGAAGCAGATAGAAAGTCGCCTTATCATGATTGTTGGGGTCGACATTTACAGCAAACTCGATCTCAACCGGACGCCCCATTTCCTCCTGCCCGATACGAAGCAATTCATCCAAGGTCTTTGCCAACGGGAATACATCATGTTGCAGGATATTGACGAAAGAGAGGATTTTCCGCCCTCCGGAATAATAACCGTCACGAATGATCTGATCGTACGGGTCGTAAGTAGAAACGATATATTTCAAAGAGCCGTCGGCATCGGCATCCTTAAGGTTCAGGCGCAACAGATTGAAAGAGTCGTCGATAGAGAACTGCTGCGCCAGGTTCTCCAAGTCGAGCGCATAGAAACGGGTCTGCGTCTCACGAAGGGCGAAATCCATCGTACTCATCTGCAAAATATTATGCGGATGGCGCGGGGAGAAACGCAAAGTTTGACCGCCGTCAACGATATATTTTCCCAGTCCGAGGGCAATATTGGCTATACCGTCTTCCGCCTTCTCGTTACCGATCGGGTAGAAATTCAGTGATCGGGCCACCCCGGAGATGGTCGGGTAGAAATGATCGTTGTAACGGTTGCCGACCACTTCCTGCAATACGATCGCCATCTTCTCCTGATCGATCAGGTTGGAAGTTGCCGTCATATATGCCTTACTGTCACGATAGAACACGGAAGCATACACCGCCTTGATCGCATCGCTCAAAATACGCAACATCTCATATTTATCCTCCATCCGGGGAATCATATAAGTAGAATAAATACCGGCGAAAGGTTGATAATGCGAATCTTCAAGCAAACTGGACGAGCGGACGGCTATCGGACTCTTCACTACATCGAAGAAAGCCATCAAGTCATCGATCAGGCTGGCTGGCAGACTGGCACGAAGGAAATATTTAAGGATCGTCTCATCGTCGGCATCCCCCAAAGCGATAGGTAACAACTCATTCGTCTCCATAAATTCGTCGAAGATATCGGTACATATTACTACCGTCTTCGGTATGTTGGTATTGAAGTTTTCCGTCTCCAATTTTGGATAACGTTTCACCATCGCTCCCATAAAAGCAAGGCCTCTCCCCTTTCCTCCCAGCGAACCGTCGCCGATACGGGCAAAGTTACTGTACTCGTCGAAACGATCTTTCTGATAAATAGCCACCACCCCGGAGTTCTTCATCCGGCGGTATTGTACAATCAGGTCGAATATCAGTTTACGAGCCTCGTCCATATCTTTATAATCGCTCACGTCCACCCGCTTCAGGACCTCAGCCGGCGGAAACATGGCACGCGAGTAGAAGAAGCGTGAGAAATGATTGCGCGAAAGATGATAAACCAGCGAGTCGTCCGGGATCTGAAAGACTTTCTTCTGCAAGTCCTTCAAATCCTTGATACGCATGATCTCTTCTTTGGTCTGCGGATTCAGGATCACGAAATCGCCAAACCCGAAACGCTGCATAATCTTCTTACGGAGATCCTGCGGATAACTCTTCGAATTCTTATCGATGAACGACGCACCCAACTCTTTCGCATATACTTTATTGCACGACTCCGACGACTCCAGGACAAAAGGAATAATCAATCCCGTCTTACGAACATACTGCCCGAACTTATAACCGGCATAAGGATCTTTCACTCCATTATGCATAAAACTCATATCCGAAACGATACCGAGCATATTATCCCGGTACTGGTCGAAAATACGGACAGCCTCCTCATAGGTTCGTGCCAATTTGATTTTAGGACGGCCACGCATACGAAGCGTCTGCTGGTGACCGTTAAGCGCCTCCTTAGCAAACATCTGGCTCTGTTCCAATACAAACTTATACAAATGCGGCAAAGCGGAAGAGTAGAAACGGATCGAATCTTCCACCAACAGAATGATCTGCACGCCTACACTTTTCGTATCGTCGGGCGCATTCCACTTATCTTCAATAAGTTTAATAATAGCCAGCAACAGTTCGGCATTCCCCAGCCAACTGAACACATAGTCGATCGCACTCAGGTCTTCATTTGCAATACGTTTGGAAACTTCTTTGGAGAAAGGCGTCAACACCACGATAGGAATATTAGGATAATGCACCTTGATCTCCTTTGCCGCCGCAAAAATATCACGGTCGTCCATATTAGGCATACAGATGATCAATTCAAAATTACGGTCTTCCAGTTCAGCCAGTGCTTCTTCTTCCGTAGTCACCTGGGTAAAACGGGGAGGATAACGAAGGCTCAGCGAAGTATATTCGTTAAATATCTGTTCATCGACCCGCCCGTCGTCTTCCAACATAAAGGCATCATATTTTGTAGCAATAAGCAATACATTATATATACGCTTATTCATTAGATTGGCGAATGATGTGTCTTTAAACACAAGGTTCTTAAAATCCGGTATTCCGCTCATAACGATTTCATAGAATTATATGCGCCCAAATGTAAGGAAAAAAAAGAAAAAAGAAGTCATGACCTGAATATTAAAAGACGCTTATCTGTACACTAAATATTAGGTATATTGAAGATAGAAGGACGGCAAGTAAGAAGAATCAGTCCAAAGATATGCATCAAAAACATATAATTTACTATCAAAAAGAAAGCAAAATACTTGGTCAATCCATAGGATTCGCTACATTTGCCTACACATTGTTATTCCTAAAAAAGCAAGAAACGCTATGAAGACAGAAGTTATTTTATCTGCACTGGAAGCAAAGCACCCGGGTGAAAAAGAGTACTTGCAAGCCGTGAAAGAAGTTCTTTTATCAATAGAAGAGGTTTATAACCAACATCCGGAGTTCGAGAAAGCCAAGATCATCGAACGGCTGGTAGAACCGGAACGTATCTTTACTTTCCGTGTACCCTGGGTAGACGACAAAGGTGAAGTACAAGTCAATTTAGGATACCGCGTACAATTTAATAATGCGATCGGCCCGTATAAAGGAGGAATCCGTTTCCATCCGTCTGTAAACCTTTCTATCCTTAAGTTCCTCGGATTTGAACAAACATTCAAAAATGCACTGACAACATTGCCAATGGGTGGCGGTAAAGGCGGTTCAGACTTTGCACCCCGTGGAAAGAGTGATGCGGAAATCATGCGTTTCTGCCAGGCTTTCATACTGGAATTATGGCGTAACCTGGGTCCGGACCGGGATGTTCCGGCAGGTGATATCGGCGTAGGTGGACGCGAAGTAGGTTATATGTATGGAATGTATAAGAAACTGGCTCGTGAAAACACGGGGACTTTCACCGGTAAAGGCATGGAGTTCGGAGGTTCTATCCTTCGTCCGGAAGCAACCGGCTACGGTGCACTTTATTTTGTACACCAGATGCTCGAAACACATGGAATCGATATAAAAGGAAAAACAGTCGCCGTTTCCGGTTTCGGAAATGTGGCTTGGGGAGCGACAAAGAAAGCTACCGAACTGGGTGCTAAAGTCGTAACGATCTCCGGTCCGGACGGATATGTGTATGATCCGGACGGTATCTCGGGCGATAAGATCGAGTACATGCTGGAATTGCGTAACAGCGGCAACGATATCGTGGCACCTTATGCCGACGAATATCCTAACGCTACTTTCTATCCTGGCAAGAAGCCTTGGGAACAGAAAGTGGATATTGCCCTGCCTTGTGCTACTCAGAACGAGCTGGATGCCGACGATGCCCGCAAGCTGATCGAGAACAAGACCTTATGCGTTGCCGAAGTCTCCAACATGGGATGTACGGCGGAAGCTGTCGATCTGTTCATCGAACACAAACAGTTGTTTGCTCCGGGTAAAGCCGTTAACGCGGGTGGTGTAGCAACTTCGGGACTTGAAATGACGCAGAATGCCATGCATATCTCCTGGACTGCTGAAGAAGTGGATGCCAGACTGCATCAGATCATGGGTGCCATCCACGAGCAATGCCTTGCTCACGGTAAGGAGGGCAATTATGTGAACTATGTGAAAGGTGCCAACATTGCCGGCTTCATGAAAGTAGCCAAAGCTATGATGGCACAAGGTATTGTATAATAAAGTATGGCACACTTTTTGTAATTACTTTTATACAAATACAACTCAATAAAAGTAAACATTATGATCTTAAGTAAGAACTTATCAAAAGCTTTCAATGAACAGGTAGAAGCTGAAATGTGGTCTTCAAACCTGTACCTGTCAATGTCAATCTATTTCCAGAAAGCAGGCCTGAACGGCTGTGCACACTGGATGAGAAAACAGGCAGAAGAAGAAATGGAACATGCCCACAAAATGATCGATTTTGCTATCGACCGCGGGGGTGACATCACTATAAATCAGATTAATGTCGTTCCGACTGCATGGGGTACTCCGCTGGAAGTATTCGAACATGTCTACAAACACGAAGTACATGTATCAGAGTTGATCGACAAGATGGTTGACATCGCCGAAGCCGACAACGATCATGCTGCCAAAGACTTTTTATATGGTTTCGTTCGCGAACAGGTAGAAGAAGAATCATCGGCAAAGGCTATTGTAGACCAACTGAAAATGTATGGAGAACATCATGCAATTCTTCTGGATCACAAGCTTGGCAAAAGATAATTTCTTTCCATAATTAAGAAACTCCGATCCTTGGTTTAACAGGGACCGGAGTTTTTTTATTTCCTCACCTTACCGGGATTCTTTGCCATAAAGTCTTTCCAGCCGGAATACTTCTTCTCCGAAATCGGATTATTCGTCTGAAAATAATGACATACAGCGGCTGCCAATCCGTCGGTCGCATCCAATTGGGGCAACATCGACTCTTCGGGAATATGCAGGAAACGTTGTAGCATTCCTGCCACCTGTTCCTTCGCAGCATTCCCGTTACCGGTAATAGACATTTTGATCTTCAAAGGTGCGTATTCGAAGATCGGGATTTCCCGTTCCAAAGCTGCCGCCATGGCAACGCCCTGGGCTCTTCCCAGCTTCAGCATACTCTGCACATTCTTTCCAAAGAACGGCGCCTCGATTGCCAATTCGTCAGGATGATACTGGTCGATAAGCGCCAGTACACGTTCAAATATCTTCTTTAAGCGCAGGTAATGATCTTCGTACTTGTTCAGCTGCAGTACGCCCATAGCCTCAAGTTTCGGTTTATTCCCTTCGATCTTCAGGACACCGTATCCCATCACGATCGTTCCGGGGTCTATACCCAATATGATACGGTCCTTAGTCATTCTCCCAGTCTATTTCTTCCAGTAAGGTACTGAAACCTACGATCTTGGTTCCGAAACGTGTAATCAACTCTTGCTGCAGGGCACGGCCTTCCGATTGCATCCAGTATTCCAGTGTCTCCGGATTCTTTACATGGAACTGCACAGAGTAACTGCTCGCATCTTCCGACTCATCCTGTAAGATACGGCGTAAGTAAGGTGTTCTTAAAAATCCGCTGGCTGCTGCACGGGGTATATAACTCTTTTTCAGATATTCTATGCACTCGGTAAGGATATCATTCTCTATATTGAATGTTGTATTATAAATAATCATATTCTTTTTCTCCAAATTTCTTACACAAAGATAGCGAATATATCAGGAAAACCTCTATATTTGCACTCGAAAACCAAACCCGGGGCATTAGCTCATCTGGCTAGAGCGTCAGACTGGCAGTCTGAAGGTGATCGGTTCGAGTCCGATATGCTCCACGGAAAAGCACACACGCAAAGGTTCACTGATAAAGTGAACCTTTTTTTGTATTTAATCCTAGTAATAGATAAGAAAGTAAAAAGAGGATGCCCGACTAAGGACATCCTCTCACATCTATTTTACAGTTATAAAATCAGCTCTTCTTTGCCAGTTCCGATTCGATCGGGTCGTCGTACTGTTTCTGCAGCTTGTGAAGTTCGTCCATTAACTGCTTGGTCACTTCTTCCGTACCCGGTTTATTATAGAGGTTATTCATCTCCATCGGGTCGTTTTGCAGATCATACAATTCCCATACATCGATATCGTCGTAGAAATGCATTAATTTATAACGATCCGTACGTACTCCATAATGACGTTTTACCATATGTTCGGCAGGGAATTCGTAATAATGGTAATACAAAGAAGTACGCCAGTCCTTCGGATGTTCTCCTTTCAACAGCGGCAAATAAGAATCTCCCTGGATATCTTCCGGTATCGGTGCACCGGCCAGTTCCAGGAATGTCGCAGCATGGTCGATATTCTGAACCATTTCAGGGATATCACCCTTTATACCACCCGGATAGCGAACCAGCATCGGTGTACGGAAAGATTCTTCATACATGAAACGTTTGTCGAACCAGCCATGTTCACCCATATAGAAGCCCTGATCTGAAGTATAAACAATGATCGTATTATCCAGCATGTCGTTCTTTTCCAGATAATCCAGTACACGACCCACATTGCGGTCTACAGAATGGATCACACGGATATAATCGAGCATATATTGCTGGTATTTCCACTCTGCCAACGCTTTACCGGAAAGTTTCTTTTCCTTGAACTCCTTGATGATAGGATCGTAATGTTTATCCCAGGCAGCCTTTTGTTCAGCATTGAGCTTGTTGTACATTGCACGGCCGGCCTTTTCCAGTCCCGGATTGGAATGGATCTCGTTCTCTTTATCGGCCAGCTTCAAGTCATAGACGAGATCCATATCCTTGATGATGCTCATTTCCTGTTGAGAAGCAGCGATTCTGCCTTCATACTTGTCATAGAATGTTTCCGGAATAGGGAAAACAACGTCCTTGTACAACTCCAGATCGCAAGTATCGGGCATCCAAGTACGGTGCGGAGCCTTGTGATGCAGGAGCAGGCAGAACGGTTTCTCCTTATCCCTCTTTTGATCCAGCCAGTCGATTGCCAGATCGGTCGTTATATTGGTGGCGTATCCTTCAATTTGTTTCTTCTCACCGTTGTCGATAAAATACGGATTGTAATAGTCTCCCTGTCCGGTCAGGATATTCCAGTAGTCAAATCCGGTCGGATCGGAAGTAAGGTGCCATTTACCTACGATAGCAGTCTGGTAGCCAGCCTGCCTCAACAGTTTAGGGAACGTCTGCTGTGCACCGTCAAAAGTATGTGTGTTGTCGGTAAAGCCATTTTTATGGCTATGCTTACCGGTCAGCAAACAAGCACGGCTCGGGCCGCTTAACGAGTTGGCGACAAAACTGTTTGTAAAACGGACTCCTTCTTTGGCGATACGGTCAATATTAGGTGTCTCAATGAACCGGTTATCGTACGCACTGATTGTCTGGTACGAATGGTCATCACACATGATGTAGAGGATATTCATCGGCTTCTTTGCCTCCTCTGCCACTTTTTTCTCCTTGCAGGAGGGCAGCGATGCCAACATCGCTGCTCCTGTTAAAGAAAATAATACTGTAGATCTAACGTTTTTCATATATCTTGCTTATATAAATGAGTTTACCACCCTGGGTTCTGCTCCCATTTACCTCCTGTCAGCGACAGCATACGAGGTTGAATAGGCGACAGATAGTCGCGACCGACATTAAACTTCCATCCTTGTTCGTAACCGGCCGGATTGCTGGGCACTATATAGCGCAAGGCATCTCCCGGCTTTCCTGTCAGATAAAGATTATTTCCGGAAGGCTGGTCATACACCAGCTTACCGCCAAACTCCGGATGATCCTGCAAGTTGCTTCCTACAAAAAGAGCACCTTTCGCCCACTTACCGACAATCAGTTCATCGGCAGCAGCCCAACGCAGGATATCTTCCAGACGACGGCCTTCACAAGCTTTTTCAATACGGCGTTCACGGCGTACGACCTGAATATACTTATCCAGATGACGGAAAGGATAATCGGATTCCTGATTATACTCCCGATCAAAGTCAACGGCAGGCATACCGACACGATCACGCAACGGTTGCAAAGCTACGATAATATTTTGAGAATTAGCAGCTCCATCCAATTCAGCCATTGCTTCTGCGTAATTTAACAGGATATCGGCATAACGGAACTGAATAGCAGGCGTTGCTCCCTTGAATTCTGCATCCAGACTACCGGTATAATCGATCTGTACATGCTTCAATAAAGAATAACCGGTCATGTTCTGGTTATAGGCAGAGGAACCTATCAGCGGCGGAACCACGTAATAAGGAGGTGCATCGTCCGGACGGAGTTGCTGTCCCGGTGCACAAATGGTTTGTACCAGACGCGGGTCGCGAACTGTTGGCAATAGTTCATTTCCGAATACCTTCTTGGCTTCTATCAGTGCATTGCCTACAAAAGGCTTTCCGTCGATAGTCAGGTAATCGTCTACCAATGAAGCTGTCACGCCGACACCTCCGCCACCCTGGTTCAGGTAACGGTTCACGTTGTTTCCGATCTGGTCGCCGTCATACATCTTAAACCAGAGGACTTCTGAGTTTCCGGATAAATCTGTTGTCTGGAACATCTGACGGTAATCGTTCGTTGTATTTCCGGTTGTATAAATCTTCCATACACCACGGTCCATCACCTCTTTGGCAGCAGCAATAGCCTGTGTGAAATAACTTTTTATCTTTTCGTCTGTCACCGAAGGATCATAAAACTTATCACCTTTTGCCTTGTGATATTTCTCCCAGGTTCCTTCAAACAGGGCGACTTCGCTCTTCAGGGCACGGGCAACGTCTCTGTGCACACGCATAGAGCCACTATTATTCTGTTCGTTCAAATAAAAGATCGCCTTATCCAGATCCGCCAGGATACTGTCGGCTACGACCGTACGACTGTCGCGGGGAAGTTGCATGGCACCTTCGTCCGGATCGAGCGGCGTACTGACCCATGTCAGGGGACCATAATTCACAAACATCTGATAATAATACCAGGCACGGAAATAGTAGGCTTCACCTACATACTGGTTATAATCCGAACTTCCCTCTTCTGCGCAGTTACCTAAGTTATTAAGTAAAAAATTCAGATTGCGGATACCTGTATAGTTCGACAGTTTGGAAGCTCCACTCAATGTGGTCTCTCCAGCCAGACGAGAACTCACCGAGCTGGACGACATATTATCACTGTGTGTATCATACCCGGCAATATTACCACCTCCACCGGCACCGAAATCCTGTGCACGCAGGCCGCTACCATAAGCTGCACCTGTCTGATAGAACTGGTCCAGGTAGTTTCTCATTTCGCCGGTACTGTTGAAAGGCTGTGCAGTAGAAAGCACACCTTCCGGCATTTTATCTAAATCAAAGCAAGATGTAAGGCAGAAAGCCAGGATCAAGCCTAAAAATATATTTCTTTTTTTCATAAGATCTCTAAATTATAAGTTAACTACTAAACCCACAGATATCACCCGGTTCATCGGATAGTTCTTACCACCTTCACTGGTATAATCATTCTTTGTATAGATCGCTTCCGGGTCATACATACCTTTTAACTTTGTAAAAGTCAATAAGTTCTCACCGGAGAAGAATACCTGTGCCTTCTGCAAACCGACTTTGTTTGTCCAGATTGTAGGAAGGTCATAGCTTACTGTCAGGTTTTTCAAACGGCAATACGCACCGCTCTGAATATACCGGTCGCTGGTCGTCATCGTTTTATCACGGAACGGGACAACGCCACCTGCCGTATGGATATAGGGTTTCGGATAGTAAGCACCCGGATTCGATTCACTCCAGTAATCCAGATGTTCCTTGAACACAGTCACCTGTGCATACGGACCGCTTCCCCAGAAATAAGCACCTGTTCCCGGATTCCAGTCACGTTTGCCTACACCTTGGAACATCATGCTCAGGCTTATGCCCTTCCAACTGATGGAACCGTTCACTGTATATTGATAACGCGGGGTCGTATTACCGATCACCGTCATATCACCCATATCATCCAATGTATTGGTTCCGTTATTAACTTTATTGTCGCCATTCAGGTCGCGGTACTTCACATCGCCCGGTGTCCAGGGACGTCCGCTGATAAACGACATATCATATTTTTCATTATAAGCATCCGCTTCTTCCTGTGTCTGTATCAGACCATCGGCACGATAGCCCCAGATTTCACCCACTTTCTTACCTGTATACCAATTGTCATTCGGGTTCGTTCCGGTCGGGTTGGCATACTCAGTTACTTCTGAAGTGGCATCGGAGATTGAACCACCGATCGTATATTGAATATCACCGTTGATTTGTCCGCGATAATTCAAAGCCAACTCCCATCCCCGGTTACGCATACGTGCATTATTTGTTTTAGGTGCATCGGCTCCGAAAAAATCAGGGAAATCGACACCAGGGCCTAACATATCTTTCGTATCGCGCTGGAAGATGTCGAACGTACCGGTCAAAGAGTTTCCTAGGAAACCGAAATCGATACCGATATTCTTACTTTCCACTTTTTCCCAGGTCGTATTCGGATTTACTACACCCGGCGCTTTTGTAAAGATATGACGTCCGTCGGAGAAGATATAGTTACCTAAACCGTTGTTCAACTCCATCGTTGCAGCAAAAGTATACAGGGCAGCACCTGCCTGGTTACCCAACAATCCATAAGAACCACGGAGCTTAAGGTTTGAGAGTACGTCTGTCACAGAGCTCATAAACTCTTCACGGGTGATATTCCATCCCAGTGATACGGAAGGGAAGAACCCCCAGCGGTTGCCGGAAGCGAAACGGGAAGAACCGTCGTAACGCCCGTTCACTTCAACCAGATAACGACCATCGTAATCATAATTGATACGTCCGAAGAAGCCGCGGGTAGCCCAGCCGTTACGGGTATCGACAACGGTCTTGTCTCCTGTACCCATTCCCACGTTCGGATTGCTGGTTGAATATAATCCTGTAATGGAGTTCTTCATCAGGCTGTAGTTATAATCTTCTTCCTGAAAACCAGCCATTACTGTAAAGTTATGCTTTTCAGCAATACTGAAAAGGTAATTTGTATACAAATTGATCGACTGATAACGTGAGCGGTCATAGCTACGGGTAAATTTACCATCAGGCGACATGCCCAACTCCGAGCGTACCCCTTTGGAAGTACTTACACCGTCGGCTCCATAAATAAGCGGGCTGACGTTCAAGGCTTCATATTCCTTGTTACCCATTTTATACGTATAGTCGAAAAAGATGAACCAGTTCTTCATCGGCTGGATTTCCAAACCGGCGGTAAGGTTCATATTATCACGCTGTGTATTCGTATAAGTACCGCTCTGCAGGTACGGGATCATTGTTAACTCCGTAAAGTTTCCGTTCGGGTCGATCGGCGAAACCGTCGGGCGGAAACGTGCCAGCGAATGATAGAAACCTTCGCTGATACCACCGTCACCGAATGGGGTATTCTGATCAGAGTGCATGAATTTGGAATTCACTTTCAACTTCATCCAGCTGGTCAGCTGTGAAGTGATATTTGCCGCAAAATTATAACGTTTATAATCCATGTCGGCATAACGAAGGATACCGTCTTCTGAATAATATCCTCCTGAGATATAATATTGTGCCGCTTTACCGCCACCGCTCAGGCTGATGTTATGGTTCTGCTTAAAAGCCCAGTTCTTATAATGCAAATCAAAATAGTTCACATTACCTACTCCAGACTCCGAGTTTTCGAAAGCCGGGTTCATATTGGCATTGGCAGGCAGTTCGAACCACGGATTTACGCTGCTCGGATCATTAATATACTGTTGCAGCAAAGCCAGCTTTTCGTCACTGTACAAACGCGGTGAGCCGGCATTCGTAACACCCGCATTCCAGTATTGAGCAAAGTCGTACGAATTAACCATATCCGGCAATACAGTCGGCGAACTCCAACCTACCGTTCCCTGGTAATTGATACGCATTTTACCTTCTTCCCCTTTCTTGGTAGTCACCAGGATCACACCATAAGCAGCACGCGCACCGTAGATAGCACAGGCCGCCGCATCCTTCAATACCGATATGTTTTCAATATCGCTGGGATTTACATCCGAAAGGCTCATTTCCACACCGTCCACCAGGATATAAGGTGCAGCGTTATTGTCAAGGTTTCCTTGTCCACGCAATGTCAAAGTACCGGTACCTCCGGGACGACCGCCACTGGAGTTGCTAACCAGCAACCCCGGCACCATCCCCTGCAGACTCTGCACGGCATCAGCTACCGGACGAAGCTCCAGCGCCTCGCCTTTCACCGAAGAAACCGAACCGGTCAGATTCACTTTCTTCTGTACACCATAGCCTACCACTACTACTTCGTTTATATCCACTGCGTCACTAAGCATTTTAATAGTTAGATTAGTCATGCCTTCCTTCACGAGTATCTCCTGAGGGATCATGCCAATATAAGAAATCAATAAAGTTTGTCCGGGCGATACGCTAATGGAAAACTTTCCATCCGCATCGGCAATCGTTCCGCTCTGTGAGTTTTTCACCTGAACGGCTGCTCCGGCCAAGGGTTCCAACGTAGCCTCTTCTATGACAACGCCATTCACATTTTGCTGTGCAAAAACAGCACAACAGAATAACATCAGTAACAATGTTACAAGAGATTTTTTCATAAAATCGAATTTTAAATGATAATAAAATAAAGTTCTCAAGACGGGTAACTACCCAGTGGTTCACTACCTCATGTAAAAAATCAACTCTTAACTATACCATAAGCGTTTATAATTAGTTAACTATTCACAACGCAAAGTTGCATTTTCCGCCACAAACGGATGTCAACCTGCGTACTTTTCATGTCAAAATTCATCCCGAAGTTCTAATTAAGTCAGCTATTTTCAACTTCAGATTGGTTTTATTAAATTTGCGGTAATTAGAATGAGATATGATGGTAAGAAGCTCTGTTACACGAATTTTATATTTTTTGATCCTGCTGTTTTCCTGCAACGGATTTATAAAGGGGAACAATCCCAGTTATTATTTCCAGCAACTGAGTCTTGACAAAGGACTCTCGCAAACAACAGTTAATTGTATCCTGGCCGACAACAAAGGACTGATCTGGATCGGGACTGCTTCGGGACTGAACTGTTTCGACCGTTACGATATGAAAAGCTATTTCCATGAAAAAGATAATCCCTTTTCTTTACCGGGAAATACGATCTACTTCCTGGCAGAAGACTCCCTGAACAATATCTGGATATCGACCAATAACGGCTTGACCCTGTACGACAAGAGCAGCGACTCATTCCATCCGATCCTGTTCGAAGATAAAGCGATCCTGACAAACTCTTTTTATACCTGCCCCGGCGCCATCCTCTTCTCAGCAAACGATGGCCTGTACATATATGATTATAAAAAGCAGGCATTCAGTAAAAGATCGATCATCCAAAAGGACTCATCCAACTTCAGGCCGTATTACATAAAACCCTGGGAGAATGGAGAGCTTTTGCTTATCTCCCACTGGAACGGCATTCTCAGATATAATCCGGTTTCCGGTCAGATCTCCCCCACAGATTATCCGGTGCAGACTAATCTGAACGCCGCCTATCTGGATAGTAAAAAAAGACTTTATCTGTCTTCCTATAATAAAGGATTCGTTTGCTATGCCCCTAACGGTGAGAAACTCTATCATATCCATACAGGAAATTCAAAACTGAATAACAACCTGGTTCTCGACTTTATGGAGATAGATAATAAACTCTGGATAACCACTGATGGCGGAGGTATCAATATCATGGATCTGGATAACCCTTCGGATATCACTGCCATTATGCATACACCGGGAGACATGAGTTCCCTTCCTGTTAATTCCGTCAAATGTCTTTACAAGGATAAACAGGATAATATCTGGGGCGGAACAGTTAGAGGCGGCATGATCGGTATAAAGGAGGTCTTTATGAAAACATATAAGGATGTACCTCTCAACAATACAAACGGATTAAGCGACATATCAGTCATCAGCATCCATGAAGATAAACGAGGACGCTTATGGCTGGGGACGGACGGAGGAGGGATCAACCAATACAATCCCTATACCGATACATTCAAGCATTACCCTTCCACATACGGGGACAAGGTCGTATCTATTACCGATTATTCAGACTCGGAACTGCTTGTATCCCTATATACGAAAGGTCTTTACCTGTTCAATAAGGAGATAGGACGTTACAGCCGCCCTTTCTATGTGATCGATGAAGCGACGACAATCGACCAGTTTCACGGTGGTAATGCGTCTATGGCTTACAGGATCACGGATGAGTGGTCTTACTTCCTGGGCAAAAATGCTCTCAGCCATAATCTTAAGACCGGGAAATTCTCATTCCTGAAAGTCGATGGAAAAGAATTAGCCGTCGGTCCGATGAAGATGGTATGCACCGACGACCGGTCCGCTTATATCATTCAGAGTAATAAGCTTTATGAAGTACATCATGGCAACGACACAATACATGTCCTGCTCAGTATCGGGGAACACGAAACGATCAAAGCCGTTGCCCGCGATAAGAACGGCATCTTCTGGATCGGAACAGAGTATGGTTTCGGTTACTTCAATTCGAACACAAAAGAGTTTACCAAAATAGAGACCAAGCTATTCAACAGCGTATCCACCCTTCTTCTTGACGAACAGGAGCGGCTTTGGATCGGTGCACGCAATATGTTATTCTCTTACGACCTGAAAAAGAAACGCTTTGCCTCATGGGGAGAGTCGGATGGATATACCACTAACGAGTTCATTTATAAGTACCAGGTATCTTCCATCTCGGATTATATTTATCTGGGAGGAGCTTCCGGCTTATTGCGTATCAATAAAAATATATCTACCAAGGAAGAAGACCTGCCCGAAATCAGGCTGATGGACGTATTACTCGACGGAAACTCTTGCATCGACAAGCTACAACCGGGGAATAATAATATCACCATTCCCCATACCCATAGCTCGGTGGAAATAAAAGTGATCGCAATGGAGAAAGATGTATTCAGAAACAAGTTGTACCGCTACACGATCACCGGACTCGACAAGCAGTATACCGAAACATACAGTCACATCCTCTCCCTTCGCATGCTGGCTCCCAGTAGTTATTCGATCCTGGTGTCCTGTAATTCAAAGAGCGGCGAATGGAGCGAACCGGCCGATGTGCTTCATATCACGGTGACACCGCCCTGGTATCAGCGCCCTTATGTCTTCGCGATCTTTATTATTCTGTTTATTCTGATATTGCTATGGATAGATTATGTATCCCGCCGACGCAGAGACAGGAAAATGCAATGGAAGATAAAGGAACATACCAATAAGATTAATGAAGAGAAAGTACATTTCCTAATCAATATCAGCCATGAGTTGCGTACTCCACTGACGCTGATCTATGCCCCGTTGAAAAGGATACTCGACAAAAACAGCTGGAACGATCCGGAGAAACTGAAAGGACAACTGGGTGGTATCTATAAACAGGTACTCGATATGCGTAACATTATCAATATGGTACTGGATATGAACAGCCTGAAAGAAACGAAGAGTTCCCTGCATAAAACACCTCATCCGCTCAATGAATGGATCAGTTCGATTGCGAAGGATTTTGAAAGTGAGCTCGAAGCCCGGCATATCCGCATAGATTACCGGTTGGACGACAGGATCGGACAGGTTAGTTTCGATGGACAGAAATGTACGACGGTCCTCTCGAATCTATTAATGAATGCTCTGAAGTTCAGTTCGCCGGATACGACCATTACTGTATCCAGTCAGCTGATGGATAGCAAAGTATATGTCAGCGTTGCCGACCAGGGGATCGGTCTGGGTAACCTGGATATAGATAAACTCTTTACCCGTTACTATCAGGGGAACCATGAGCAATCGGGAAGTGGTATCGGACTATCGTTCGCCAAAGTCCTGATCGAACGGCATGGAGGAACGATCGGGGCAATGAACAATACCGATGGTGGGGCCACTTTCTTCTTCGAACTGCCACTCGATACCGAGAGCGATAACCCGGAAAATGAAGAAAGCCGATACGACACTTGGCAGCCTGTCGAGACGCCGTCCGAACCGGAAGCTTTCTCCACCAATAACTATTCTGTGATTATCGTCGAAGACAAGAAAGAATTGAGTTCTTTCCTGAAAGAAGCATTACAGGAGTCCTTTAAGAATGTATATCTGGCGGCTAACGGGGAGGAAGCCGTGCAGATCATCCGGCAGAAGCACCCCGACATCATCGTCAGCGACATCATGATGCCAAAGATGAACGGATATGAATTATGCAAGAAGATCAAAGAAGATATCGCGACAAGCCATATTCCGGTGATCCTTCTTACAGCCAGGGGCGATCTCGATAGTACTACAATGGGTTACAAGCTCGGAGCAGATGCTTATCTGGCTAAACCTTTCGATATGGAACTATTAATGACGGTCATCAGCAACCAGTTGAAGAACCGGGAAGCTGTCAAACAGAAATACAAGGAAAGCCATCTGCATCTGACAGAAGCGATCCCCACCGCCCCGACAAACAACCTGGATGAAGAATTCATGCTGAAGTTAAACAAGCTGATCTATGATAATCTATCGTCCCGCGAACTCGACGTCAAGTTCCTGACTACCCAGCTGGGAATGAGCCGTACGCCGCTTTACGCCAAGTTGAAGGCACTAACCAATATGGGGGTAAACGATTACATCAATATGATCCGTATCGAGAAGGCTTCTCAGCTGCTGATAGGCTCCACCATGAATATAACAGAGATATCCGAAACCGTCGGCTTTGAATATCCCCGTCATTTCAGTACCTTGTTCAAACAGATCAAAGGTATTACCCCTTCGCAGTTCAGGCAGCAGGAGAAAAAAGGATAAACCTTTTTCAGTTGACAGTTGACAAGTGACAGTTGGGCTTCGCGATCGAATATAGAAATAACTGAGTCAATAATATAGGAAAATGCCCCTGTCTGTCCATCAGCTATCAGTCATAAATAAGACAAACCC
>NZ_JADNBB010000049.1 GCF_015550595.1 Parabacteroides goldsteinii | reverse complement strand
TTTCCTCTCTGAAAAATAAATGTTTTTATTGCTTATTATCCGCACCCAAAAAGTTGCATTTATAAGTTGAACTCAAGTCTTTAAACAAAAACTACATGCGTTGCAACAGCAGCAGGAAGCCCTGTTGCAACGCCCCAATACGCTAACGGAAAACACGAACGGCATCGTTCGCCGATATACATTCCCGGTTGTTACCAAAGACCATATCCCGCTGGAATGGCGGTATGATATGAATCCGGCAACCAATCCGTTCTGTCTCGAACGGATCGGGGTTAACGCCTGTATGAACTCAGGGGCTATCAAATGGAAAGGGAAATACCTGCTGATGGTTCGTGTGGAAGGGTGCGACCGGAAATCATTCTTTGCCATTGCCGAAAGTCCGAACGGAGTGGATAATTTCCGGTTTTGGGAACGTCCGGTAAACTTGCCGGATATCGATCCGGAGGAAACCAACGTATACGACATGCGCCTGACGGCACACGAGGACGGCTGGATTTATGGTATCTTTTGCAGTGAACGGCATGATCCGGATGCACCGCCGGGAGATCTGTCGGCCGCCGTGGCTAAAGCGGGAATTGTCCGTACGAAAGACCTGGTCGATTGGGAAAGATTACCGGATCTGGTAACCAGAAGCCAGCAGCGCAATGTTGTCCTGCATCCCGAGTTTGTATACGGCAAATATGCTTTATACACCCGTCCGCAAGATGGCTTTATTGCAGCCGGCAGCGGGGGCGGTATCGGATGGGCATTAATAGATGACATGGCAAATGCGAATGTTCTCTCCGAATTAATTATCGATAAACGCTACTATCATACAATCAAAGAAGTAAAAAACGGGGAAGGTCCGCATCCCATCAAGACTCCCGAAGGCTGGCTACATCTGGCCCACGGAGTCAGGGCATGTGCCGCCGGGCTTCGTTATGTACTATATCTGTACATGACGGCTCTGGACGACCCCACAAAGGTTATCGCACAGCCCGGCGGCTATTTTTTGGCTCCGAAAGGGGAAGAACGTATAGGTGACGTATCCAACGTTTTGTTCTCCAACGGATGGATAGCCGATGAGGATGGAACGGTATTCATTTATTATGCCTCCTGCGATACACGGATGCATGTAGCGGTTTCGACCGTGGAACTACTCGTCGACTACTGTATGAATACGCCGGAAGACGGCCTGCGGTCTGCTGCCTCGGTGGCTAAGATCAATGAATTGATAGACCGGAACAAACAATATGAAGGGGGATAATTATCCCTCTGTCTAGAGTAAGAATAAAAAAAGAGTTATTATCTTTACCGGATCAATAAAACTAGGGAACAATTATCATGAAAACATTGAAAACACTAGGTTTGCTTCTTCTATTCTCTTTATTCGCACTCAAAGGCATCAGTCAGGAAAAGGCACCAAATAGTATAAAAGTTATCTCATACAATATCTGGAACGGTTTTGAAAAGGATGCGGCACGTCAGACCCGTTTCACCGAATGGATGAACCGGCAAAAGCCGGATATCGTAGCCTTGGAGGAACTTGTCGGCATCAATGAGAAAGACCTCTCGGCACTGGCCGCTTCTTATGGTCATCCGTATGTTGCCATCGTGAAAGAAGAGGGTTATCCGGTAGGGCTTACTTCCCGTAAACCCATCGATGTAGTCAAGAAGCAGGTGGAAGGATTTTGGCATGGTATGTTGCATGCGCAAACTTACGGATTGGATATTATCGTTACGCACCTCAGCCCGTTCGAATGGAAATACCGCTTGAAAGAGGCTGAAGCGATCACACAATATATCCGCGAAAACAAACTCGAATCCTGTATGGTCATGGGCGACTTCAACGCCTACTCCCCTTTCGATGCCGACGAAGTCGAAACACATACCCAACTCAGACAGAATATGCAGGGATGGGACAAGAGTCATCCCGAATATGGCAATATGCGTGGTGAACAGTTCGACTACTCGGTATTGTCCCAATTCCTCTCCATCGGTTTTGCCGATCCCGTCAAGATGTTCGTCCCGGCAGAAAAACGGATGTCGTATCCCGCCGCCACCTTATATGAATGGCAATGGGGCGATCCACGCCTGAAAATGCTTGGCGAACGATTGGACTATATCCTGGTTTCACCGGCTTTGGCTCCCAAATGCATCGGTGCTGCAGTTCACAACGGAGAGGAACTGGAAGGGATTTCGGATCATTATCCGGTTAGTTTGCTTTTGGAACAACAACGGTAAGGCTATCCACACAAGCTGCTCCTAAGATACCTAATCCACCATCGATATTACAAAATACACGGACAGGTTCTGCCAAACCGATATCGGCCAGATCATTATTTAGTGAACCGTCATATAAAGATGTCAGTGCGGACAGGTATTTATAATAAGGCTCGGTAATCGTATACAGATACACCCTAACCGAGTCGGGCAAGCGCTCTTCTAGATAGGGATAGCCTGGGTTATAACCATATGAAGAGTTACCCTTCAATGTCATAGTGTATTCTTTACCATTGAATAATTCGTCAGAGAAAGGTCGCCCACCACCCCCCGACAGCCAATCATTCCCCATCACTTTATCCAAGATAGATATCTTATTCTCGAACACCGGATCAGAGCTATAATCCACATATTCTTTATGCCAATAATACTCGTCTTGGTAGATAGGAGGTGCTTCATAATCGTCATACTCATAATGAGGTTCTCCCCTGTAAACCATGATAAGATAACAGTTGCCGACAGTCGGTTCATCCCGAAATGTTATTTTAAAACGACTTTGTGTAGAACCATAGTAGTCATCTCTAATGAAACTTTCCGCCTTCAAAGAGATCAATTCAGGTTTGTAAGGCACCGTTGTTTCGGCAAGCAGACTATTAAACCCGCCCTTCTCGACTTCTATCCTCACCTTATCGCCCGATACAGGAATGTAAGACGCTACATAATTGCCGAAGGAATAGTAATCGTTTGCATCCATATTCAAGCTCATTTCCTCCTTAAACTGATCGTTTACATACAGCCCTATCCGGGCTTCTAAAAGTTGATTCGGCTTTCCATCCGTATAAAACCAAGTACGCGACAAAGAAGCTTTCAGTATCTCTCCGTTGGAAGCCACACTGTTAAGTACAAGTTTAGGAGCCGGTCGCATATGCTCGAGATCGATCTCTTTCATACAGGAAGAGGCCAGCAACAGAATACACAGGAATAAAACAGGTTTCATATTTACTATCATAATCATCAGAATTTATACGTGTAAGAGATGGAAGGAATAATAGGCATAAATCCTATTGTTTTGAATGCCGGCACATACTTATAGCCATATTGGCTATCAGGATCCGCCACTTTTTTGTCACTCTTGTAAACCATAAACGGATTCATCCTCGAATAAACATTATAGACGCTGATTGTCCATATCCCCATCCGTCCTTTCTTCTTGGGACGGTAAATCTTGATCCCCAAGTCCAGACGATGATAAGCCGGTAACTGGTAATTGTTACGTCCTTCATAGTAATTGATCGGTTCATGTGAGTAAGGATAATCGTACCCATAGTAATTATCTCCCGGACGTGGATTAAGACCTCCGCTTTCCTCGTATTCTTCCAGCGACAGCGTCACATGATTGCCCGACGCATACGACCAGGCAGCAGATATTTCTACTTTGGGTGAGATCTTATGCATTACAACGATATTCAATTTATGCCGGTTGTCAAAACGAGCGGGGAAACGTTTGCCTTGATTCAATTCGTCAAACTGACGATCTGCCCAGGAAAGACCATAACCGATCCATCCCGTCGTACGTCCAGTTTCTTTGCGTACCATAAATTCGGCTCCATACGAGCGTCCTTCACCAGCAGTCAGCTTATTCTCCCAATCCAGATAAGAAGGTGTGAAGGTGTGTCCGTCGTTATATTCCAGCAGGTTATCCAACGTCTTATAATATCCTTCTACCGAAAAGTTGTATGTTTTATTGAGATCATAGTAGAAACCGGCAGAAACCTGATCACTGATCAGCGGCTTCAGCTTCCGTGTGACTGGCATCCAGGCATCGGTAGGCAGACTGATAAAGCTATTGCTTATCAGGTGTACATACTGATTCATACGTGAATAAGAAGCTTTGAAACTTAGGTTTTTATCCATCAACCAACGAAAAGACACGCGAGGTTCAAGCCCCGTATACGTCTTTCCCTGCACATTGAACAAACTGAAACGCAGACCGGCATTCACACGCACAGCTTCCGACAGCGACCAGTCGTCTTCTGCAAACACACCAGCTTCGTGTCCCCATAACAGGTCGTTGGCATATTCTTTATTGATCTCTGTCAATGTTCCTTCACTCTTGTCATAAGCCACCGAATGATTATATTCAGGTCTGAAACGATGTACCAGATAATCTCCCCCAAAACGAACATGATGTGAAGAAGTCGGCAAATAGTCAAATGAAGTACGCAATCCCAAGTCCATAATACCCGTATTCGTCGTGTTCTCGCTAAACGAATCGTAATAATCCTCCTCTCCTTCAATCCCCGACACATCATGTGTAGTACTTCTCAACTTTGAATGATAGCGAGTAAAAACACCTGAAACCTTACCAAACAAACGGTTATTAAACACATACGTCCAACCGGCTGTCGCCATGATATTCCCCCAACGCATAGAGAGATCAGTATCATAATTGTAGTTATCCTCGCTATCCTTCGAAGGGAAATCCGTACTTCCGCCTTTCAACACGTCATTTCCGTTATACAGCGTGAAATACATACGGCTACGGTCATTGAAGATGTGATTCACTTTCAAGTTCAAATCATGGAAAGCATAGCGTGCCCGTGTTTTAATACCTTCCTTCTTCGTGACCTTATTAACTATGGCAAGAGCTGGAGCAGAAAGCACATCGAGCCAGGTACGTCGCAACGCAATATTGAACGAAGTACGGTCTTTGATGATCGGCCCTTCAAAATTCAAATTACCAGAAATCAAACCTAGTGTTGCACTTCCATGATATTCCTTCATATTTCCTTCTTTCATATGCACATCCACTACCGACGAAAGCCGCCCACCATAACGCGAGGGGAAGCCCGATTTGAAAAAGTCCATTCCGCTAACCGCCTCCGGGTTAAAGGCGGAAAAGATTCCTCCGATATGATTGATCTGATACACCGGATTACCGTCTATCAGGAACAAATTCTCATCTACATTACCACCGCGAACATACATTCCGGCTGTACCTTCCGTCCCCGATGACACACCGGGCGTAAGTTGCAATGTTTTTATGATATCCGCCTCTCCGAACATGGTTGGTGTCGAACGGATCGTTTGCTGGTTTATCTCCAAAGCTCCCATCTGGGTACTCAATACCGATTGCTTACTGGTACTGGTCCCTAAAATAACAACTTCCTCCAAAGCCGCAGTGGGAGTCAGTTCTATAGTCAGCACAGTATCCTTATCGAGTTTCCCCAAATTAAACTGACGGCTGCCATATCCTATATATGATGCCAAGACCGTTACATCTCCAGCCGGCAGCGTCAAACTGAAAAAGCCGAAATTATTAGAAGCCGTCCCCATCCGGGTATTAGCTTCATAAACCGAGGCCCCGATCAGGGATTCGGCGGATTTCGCATCACGCACAAAACCACTGACCGTTACCTGCTTTGGTTTACGCTTCAGGATCACCACGTTTCCTGTCAACTTATACACTACCGGCAGATTTGCGAATAAACGCTCCAGACAATCCGGTAATGCCTCACTCTCTGCTTTGAAGCTGGTTTTCGGAAGCTCTTTCAACAAAGATGATTCATAGGAAAAGGTTACCCCGGTCTGCTTCTGGATCTCGTCGAGAATTTCCCGCATGGAAGCCTTCTGCATATTCAACGTAACCTTCCGTGTTTCATCCGCACCTCTTGTCTGCGCCTGGAGGGCGGACAAAGCAATCATCATCATCATCACAACCATTGTAACACGGGCAAATAATTTTGCAGGGGATACTTTTTTCATCTTACTCATTGTTGATATCTATCCTTTAGACTGGATTTCCGGAAATACCCCTATCGGGCAGGACAAAAATAACAGAATAAATCGAGAATCCCCGTCCCACTAATATATGCCAACTATTGTATCTTATTTTTAAATCTATACAGAAAAAAGGATTCTTCGATTTATTTTCTTATCTTTGTGAAAGAGTTAGAGTTACGAATCATTATTGCACAGTTCTCCTTATTTACACATTATATTAAGCAGGCCTCTCCTTTAATTCTACACCTTACTCCGAATTAGTATTTATCTTATAATAAAATTATTAGCTACATGGCAAGATCCGTTACCGTAGACAAACGTGAAAATGAAAAAAAGAGACTCGCAAAACGAGCAGAAAAACAAAAAAAGAAAGAAGAAAGAAAACTATCTCCTAAAGCGAACAGCTTCGAAGACATGATTGCTTATGTTGATGAGAATGGGGTGATTACCTCGACTCCACCGGAAGAAAATGTCAAAAAAGAAGAGATTAAACAGGAAGAGATACTGATATCGGTACCTAAAAAAGAGAAAGAGGAACCGGTTATCCTAAAAGGAAAAGTAGACTTCTTCAATACCTCTAAAGGATTCGGTTTTATCAAAGAACTATCAAATGGGGAAAGATATTTTTTCCATGTAAACAATATCTTGTCTTCGGCAATTACCGAAGGGGATATCGTTACATTCGACCTCGAACGCGGCATGAAAGGCATGAATGCGATCAACATTCGCCTGGAAAACGAATTACCCGCCGTAGAAGAGGCATCAGAAGATTAATAAACAATCATTTAATAAGAAAAGAATATGCGATCAGAAAGAAGTTTAACAAACCAGCTAATAGAGAATTCACTGAAAGAGTATAAAAAAAGCGTAGGCGAAGTGGTTCTTATAGCTATCAGCCCAAGGACGACGATTGAACTTCCTGCCCATCTTTCCCCCGAAGAAAGAGCGATTCGCATAGAAAACTATAAAAAACTGCACCCCTCGATGGTATAAGTACTTACCATTCGTAATAAGGGGGCACACTGCCGATGGGCATGGTGATGCGACGTGTCGATTTCTGATAGCCAGTCACAACACCGAAGCCGTCGGTTACGTTTGAATAGGTGGAAGTGGGTTCCAGCAAAGCATCCATGTTAGCATCCCCTAACGGGATGAAGAAGTTACGGATCACTTTCAGATAGTTATAATAAGCCTCCGAAATCGACAAAAGATGGACATCGTAATGTACGGTGGCCGACAAGGTGTCGGTGACAAATGAATAATTGGGAGTGAACGAAGCTGTCACCGTATAATCCTTTCCATTAAACAAGTCATCCGGGAAAATACCTCGGCAATAAGGGCCGTCATAATAAGCTAGTGAAGGAATATCGGGTTGGAATACCGGATCGTCATAAGTCAACCGAAAACCGTAAAAAGAGAAATTATCAAAAGTATCCACCAGATCATCACCGGTAATGGTATTTCTCCATGTTTCATCACAAAACGTACTCACCCACATCACACTGTCACCTTTATGAAATTCAACCAATTGTTCCACAACCAGACGATAGTAATTACGTTCAGCAGGTTTATCGTGCAACGTAATATACATCCTTAAAAGATGAGAGCTAAAAGAATTCGGTTTGAGAAATCCCACTGTGTCGAGTAAAATAATATCCGTCTTCTGAGGGATCACCGTCTCTGCCGCTACCGGATCGAAACCGGATGCCCCGGCTTCCAACCTCACTTTATCACCAGCCTTTACATGGCAACCGGACAACTTAAACTGTCCTTTGTATTCGGTACTGTCAGCCGGATTATCCGAACGTTGCATACTGCCACGGAAAGTATCATTTACATACACATCTATCTTCACTCCCTTATCAGGAAGATCGCATTCAGGAACACTATCCAGTAAAAACCAGCTTTTCGAAAGAAATGCAGCCACCTCGCGTTCAGGTGTGATAGACGCATTCAACACCAATACCGGAGGCACCGGATCGAGTTTCAGCACGACATCACGTATACAAGAAATGCATAAAAGCAAAAGTGGCAGTAATATGGATAATATCTTCTTCATCGTATTAGAATTTATAGGTATATGATACGGAAGGCAGGAACAGAAACAAGATCGATTGCTCCAGATAGATCTCTCGTTTTCCGGTAACGGAATCAGTGTCGTATTTTGTCTCAACACTAAACGGGTTCGGGTGGCAATAAGCATTACAAAGGCTAAGATTCCAAATTCCCATGCGCCCCTTCTTTTTATAACGGTAAAAGTTAAGCCCCAGGTCAAGACGGTGATAAGGAGCCAACTGGTAATTGTTTCGGGAACTGGATGCATAATCGTAACCGTCTCCCCCTGAAATGATGCCACTACCATGTAAATAGCCGTTATTCGTCTGTCCCGTACCTCCATGATACACCTGATCCTTGATCGTGATATAATTACCGGAAGCAAACATCCAGGCGGCAGTCAATTCCACCTTGCGAGACAATTTGTAAGTAGCCACGACGTCTACCTTATGACGGTTATCATATTTGGAAGGAAAACGCCGGCCTTTATTTACACTTCCATCCGGAAAGAGACGATCCGACCAGGATAATGTGTAACCGATCCAGCCCGACAAACGCCCTGTCTTCTTCTGCGCCATAAGTTCCATTCCGTAGGCACGGCCATAGCCTTCCCCTACCCGTTCTTCCCAATTGGAATAATCGATCCCTACCGGAAAGCGATCTTTGTATTCGATCAGGTTGTTCATCCGTTTATAATATCCTTCGATAGAGAAATTATACAGCCTGTTAAGCGTATAGTAAAGCCCGGCGGTATACTGATGCGCATTCATCGGACGGATATTACGGGTTACGGGCACCCAGATATCTGTCGGCTGGCTGATATAGCTGTTGGAAAGAAGGTGGATATACTGATTCATTTTCGAATATGACAGTTTGGCAGAGAAGTTACGGGCCAACAGATAACGTATCGACAAACGCGGTTGAAAAGACTGATAAGTCTCCCCCTGTACAGTAAATAATGTATATCGCAAACCTACACTCGTCTTAAGGCGTTCCATCACATGCATCTCTTCTTCGGCAAACAAAGAGACTTCATGCCCGTGAATCAGCGAATTGGCATATATCGTATTTGTCTCTTGCGATTTTACCGAATCCTTATACCAGCTCTTCATCGTATTCTGTTCAGGGCGGAAATTATGAAACAGATAATCACCACCAAAACGGAGGCGATGTTTCTCATGTATACGGTAATCGAATGATGCACGCAGGCTCATATCTTCCATAGCCGAACGGTAGTGGCTTTCCTGGTTGTATACCCTTTCTTCATTAACATTGGAAGACTGTGCATAATCTGCCTTATCTTGTATGATATGCGAACGGTAACGTGTATATCCCGCCGTAAAACTGGCAAACAGTTTATTATTGAATACATGATTCACTCCCACTGAACCGATCAGATTTCCCCACCGCCAACGAAAATCCTTACCAAGACGATCTCCATAACTAAACTCTTCTCCATTGAGATAACTGTCGCTACCCATATAAAAACTCATATAAAGGCGGGTGCGGTCGCTAAAAGAGTGGTTTACTTTGGCATTCATATCGAAGAAGTGATACCCGCCTTTCAGTTTATCGCTCCTGTCTTTATTTACAGCTTTTAGTATCGGCCAGGTGAAAAGTTCCATCCAGGTACGTCTGACGGAAACGTTGAATGAAGATTTCCCTTTTATAATAGGCCCTTCCAGGTTCCCCCGCATAGCGAGCAAACCGATAGAGAAGTTTCCATGATATTCGTAACGGTCGCCATCATTTGTCCTCACATCTACAACCGACGAGAGCCTTCCTCCATATTCGGCAGGAAAGCTCCCTTTATAAAATGTCGTATTCTTGACGGCATCAGGATTAAAGGCTGAAAAGAAACCAAGCAGATGATTGGTGTGATAAACCGGGTTACCGTCAAGCAAGTAAAGGTTTCCGTCGGCATTGCCTCCCCTCACATGGAGACCGGTCATCCCTTCCACCCCTACTGCAACGCCGGGCAGTCGTTGCAGGGTTTTCACCACATCCGTCTCCCCCAGCAAGGCCGGCATCGACTTGATGCGCCAGGAGGGTACCTCCACTACCCCCGTACGTGTATTTAATACTTCCGACCGGGGATTCAAGCCCTCCACGACAATCTCCCCCAATGTCCCGATAGCATGTAAAGGTATATCGACCAGCGTATCACGAGATAACTCAAAGGTGACCTCTTTCGCATCATAACCGACAAAGGAGGCTCGTAAGGTGACCTTCCCGGGAGGCAGAGTAATACTGTAAAAGCCGTAATTATTTGTTGTTGTTCCACTCCTGGTATTGCGTTCGAATACCGAAGCATTAATAAGACTTTCGTAGGATACCGAGTCACGCACGAAACCGCTTATGGTATACAGCCGGGGCTTTCGTTTCAAAATCACGATCTGCCCAGTCATCCGGTAAGTAACAGGCAAAGAGTAAAATAATCTTCTGAGACAATAAGACAGTGATTCGTCCTGGGCCTTAAACGACATCTTCGGGAAATCATCGAGCATAGATGATTCGTAAGAGAAAAAGATCCCGGTCTGCTTTTCCAGTTCCTGCAATATCTCCAACAAGGAAACCTGACGCATATCCATTGTTACCGTAGGCGTAGGCTCAACCGGAAGTTTAACCACAGTAGCCAGTTCCCCGGCTTTTACCTGCGGAAAAAGCATAAGAATTCCTGTCAGTAATATCCATATACGTCCCATAGGTAAACTTATTTATTGGGATCAGGAGCCAGGCGGGTATCCAGCGTCTGGTTGATAACCAGTAAAACATCTTCCAACGGAAGATCATTGAAAGTAGCCGTCAGTTTCAGATTCGGGGTTTCTGTTTTATTGATTACTTTTACCTGATAGTATTTATTCAAATCATCGATAACCTTTTCCAGCGGAGTATCATTGAAACGCAACTGTCTGGTTTTCCATGACAGGCTATTAAGGTCTTCTTCTTCAAGTATTGTTATTCCGTTGCTTTCCATAGAGTACGAAGCCGACATACCGGCTGTTAATATAACCTTGTTCGTTTCACTTCCGGTAGCACCAAAGCTTACTTTACCGGTCATCACATTCACGTCTGTTCCGCCGGGTTGCTCGTTTATCTGGAAACTGGTACCCAATACGGTCACTTCCGTCCGTTCAGTATACACAGAAAAAGGGCGTGCTTCGTTCCGCGTCACCTGGAAAAAGGCTTTTCCTTTCATCTCCACTACACGCCTTTCCTTTCCGTACGTCTTCACATCATATCGTATGGAAGAACTTCCTGCCATCGAGATCAGTGTACTGTCAGGCAGGTAGACTTCTTTTATTTGTCCCGGTCCGGTTGTTACAGCCACCCATTCCGGGGATTTACGTTCTGTTATAAAATAAGTTCCGAAACCAATGAGCAGTAAAAATACCGATGCTGCAGCCATCCAGTAGCGACGGAAAGAAACCGTACGGCGTACCTGATGCTTCCCGGCAAACTGTTGCCAGGCCTTATCAGTATCCAAACGTCCTTCCTCGTAGTGTTTCGCTACGAAACGAATGCGTTGCTCCAATTTATTTCCCTGCTCGTTGTTCATTTATTATTTTCCTAATTTAAACTTATATCCTAATGATAAGCTCAAGCTATGATAGTTTGCCTGTATCGTTTCTCCGGTATATTCCTGTCCGAGTGAAACTTCGTATCCCAGATTTACAACCCATTGTTTTACTTCAAGGCCTATATTGGCATTCACTCCCCAGTCGAATGGACGAAGATCTCTCCTATTGTATCCGGAATTATAATATCCGCCATAATAATTACCATAGTAACCGCCATAATAACCATTGCCGTAATAACCACCGTAGTACGGATACATTCCATAGTTGGAATCCATTATATAGCTCTCCGTTCTGTCGGCCAGACTTACCGCAAAATAAGGTCCTACTCCAACATTCAGGCGGATATCCTTACCTAGATCGAACGAGAAATTCGCCAGAATGGGCACCTGCAAGAAATGTCTGTTAACAGAACCTGAATACCACTCGGTTGTTGTCTGCGAAGGAACGCCAGGAGAGGTCATGTTATTTCTGTAATAAAAATATTGCTCCGAATACCCTCGCTGTGTATAATACAACCCGGTCTTCATTGAAAAGAACCGGGGTGTAAATTGATATTCCAAACCTACCCCGACTTTCCATCCGGCACGCCAGCTGTCATTGGTAAAGCTATTCCGTTTAATAGCAGTTATTCCTGCCTCCGGAGTTACAGACCACTGTGCACTGACACTCGTTACACACATCAACATCATCGTCAACATCACTCCAAAAATCATCTTTTTCATCATCATTCTCTTTCTTAGTGAAACAAAATTTGTAATACCATTTGTCTCTAAGACAAAGAAGCCTGAAAAAACCCCTATTCCGATCAGCACTTTTTTATTTGATCACGCCAGACCAAAGAGAAAGTTATAGATACGTACCGCCGTCTCACGCAATGCCTTCAATGCTTTCCCCATCTGATTCTCAACCGTTTTTATTGAGATATTCAGTTCTTCGGCGATCTCCTGGTACTTCAGACCGTCGCGCTTTGAAAGTAAAAAGATTTTTTTGCGTTCGGGAGGTAAGCCGTTTATCGCATTCCACAGGCGGGCGTCGCGTTCTGCATTGTAGATCTGCTCTTCCTCCGATGAGTCTTCCATATCCGGAAGCTGGTCGGTAGTCTGCAGATCGGCAGGCTGTGTTACAAGCGAAAGGGAACGGTTACGTACAGCCTGATACATATACGACTTCAGATTATCAATCAGTATATTATTGATATTTTTATCCCATACATCGGCAAAAGCCTGTTGGACAATATCCTCCGCATCATCTAACCGTTCAGTAAATCGGAGCGCAAAAAGACACAAGGGTTTATACAAATCCTTGAAATACCGCTCAAACTCTCCACTGGAAATGGTTGCCATACGTTTGTTATCTGTAACTATTCGCTACAAAGTAAAAGAGTTTTCCTGATAATCAGGTAGAATTTCAGCTTCTTTATCACATATTTAAGAAATAATGAGCTAAAGGATAGTTAATCCACTACCCAATTTGATAGGATGATACAAGATTAGGAGGCTTCACTATACCATAAATAAAGAAGGCACACAAAACATTACTTTTTGCGTGCCTTTTTATTTATAATGATCTTATCATCAATACGGACGGAAACCGATAATCTCACGAACCTCTGCCAGAGTTTTTGCAGCGCTGGCTGAAGCCTTTTCAGCTCCCATGCGGGCTACTTTTTCCATATATTCCTCATTGGAACGGATATCGATGATACGTTCACGGATAGGAGCACAGAAGTTGTTGATATCTTCGGCTAACTGCTTCTTCATATCGCCGTAACGGATCTCACAGTTATTGTATTTCTCATTGAAGAAATCGTACGTATCTTTTGTTGATACGATATCCATCATAGCGAACAGGTTGGCGATCGGTTCGGGTTTCACACTGTTCGGTTCCGTAGGACCTGCATCGGTAACAGCTTTCATTACCTTTTTCTTGATAGCCTTCTCGTCATCGATCAGATAGATTGCGTTGCCTTCGCTCTTACCCATCTTACCGGAACCATCCAGACCCGGCACTTTTACGGCCTTCTCTGTCAGGTGGAAAGAGGCAGGTTCGGGGAAGAATTCAACCTCATAGGTAGAATTGAAACGACGGGCGAAACGACGCGCCATCTCCATATTCTGTTCCTGGTCTTTCCCTACCGGCACTTTCAAAGCTTTGTGGATAATGATATCGGCAGCCATCAAAGTCGGATAAGTCAACAGACCGGCATTTACACTATGCTTGTTTCCTTCGTTAAAGATCTCTCTCTCGACATCACCCTCTTCGGTATTTACACGGTCGATATGCAGTTGCTGACGCGCTTTATCCTTGAACGAAGTCGTACGCATCAACTCACCGATACCGGCATTCATATTGAGGTAGAGATACAACTCTGCCACTTCGCGAACATCGCTCTGTATATAGATGGTAGCCTTCTCCGGATCGATACCGCAAGCCAGGTATTCGGCCAGGATCGTCTTTGCACTTTCACGGATATTTGCCGGACGCGGATGTGTAGTCAGGGAGTGCCAGTCTGCAATAAAGAAAAAGCAATTATACTCATTCTGCATTTGCAGAAAACTCTTTACTGCTCCGAAGTAATTCCCCAGATGCAAATTACCTGTTGGCCTGATGCCACTTACTACTGTTTCCATTTCTAAATTCTTTATTTTATTCAAACAGCCGCAAAGATAGTAATTTTAGAATACAAATCCGTCCCAGAAAGTCGAATTGTCTTTCGTCTGCTCCCGTTCCAGCGTCATTTGTTTACGCAGCTTCTTGATTAGCTTTGCCTGTTTTTTATCACCAGCCAGGTTATTCAACTCCCAGGGATCGTTCTTCAGGTTGAACAATTGGGTGGTGCGTACACCTTTCACATGATATTCGCAGAGCTTCCATTCCCCGTCGGATATGGCACGCTGGTTATCCATGTAGCAGTAATACAGGTAATCTCTCACCGTCTTGTCTTCCTCTATGGCCGGGATAAGGCTCACGCCGTCCACCGATGACGGGATATCCGTTCCGACCATATCGCACAAGGTAGGGAATACATCGATCAAGTAGCATAATTTATCACTCTTCTGTCCCTGGGCGTTACTGCCTGCACCTTTAATCATCAGGGGGACACGCACACTATGTTCGTAAACGTTCTGTTTTCCCATCAGTCCGTGTTGTCCGACAGCCAACCCGTTATCACCGGCAAAGACGATAATCGTATTTTCATACTCTCCGGTTTCTTTCAGGGCTTGGATGATATCGCCCACGCGGCGGTCTACATGTGTCACCATGGCATAATATTCCATGATATGTTTCTTTATCTCATCCGGTACACGGGGAATGGCTGCCAATACCTCATCACGGATCACCAGTTCTCCGTTGTCGAAAGGATGTTTATCCATGTAATTAGGAGGCAACTGGATATTATCGCGGTCGTACTGGCGCATATATTCGTCGGGCATCGTACGCGGATCGTGAGGTGACATGTAAGCCACGGAAAGGAAGAACGGTTTACCGGCTCCTTTCTGTTTTTCAATGTATCTGACAGCATCATCCGTGAAGATATCCACCGAATGTTTGCCGGAATACATATATTCGCCCACTTCGTAGGTTACCTCGTTGCTCTTCGCCCAGTCTTTGACTACCGGACGCTTTTTTCCATAGTTGCCATCTGCATTATAGTTGTAGAGCGGCACGTTCCAGTGGTCATACATTCCACCGAAATAAATTCCTTCCGCATCGTTGAAGCAACGGTTCATTGCCTGGTATCCATTATGCCATTTACCGGTATGGAAGGAGTTATACCCGGCCTGTTGCAAGGCTTCCCCGATCAGTATATGATCTTCGGGAACAGTCGATCCCTGCTTTTCCAGCGTATAAAGATATTTCCCCGTCATCAGCATGGCACGGCTCGGCATACTGACGGCCCCGGAAGTTCCTCCCATAATATGGGCATTGGAAAAGACCGTGCTTTCGGCAGCTAATTTATCTAAGTTCGGAGTATGGACGTCTTCCACCCCCAGAAAATTCATGGCAGTTCCCCGCATGTCGTCAGCAAGAATCAGGATGATGTTCGGCTTTTTGTCTACGGCCAACAAACTCGTTGCAGACAGCATGGCAGTACTTAACAAGGTCAATTTTTTATTCATAAGATATCTGTTTTTTGTTATGCGCTTGTTTGTCATAATTATCAGGAAGTAAGTTTATGTCAGACAGAAGGTTATCCTGATTACCTGCTGATGGAATCTGTTGCCGAGGGCGTCGGCAGAATTGTCGAGGACGTCAACAATATTGTCGAGGACGTCGTTTATATTGCCGAGGGCGTCGACAACAGATTATATCGGCAGACAAATATAAATACTTCCCATGTATTAGAGATTTCCTCAGGGAGTAATCCGACTTACCTGGTAGCTCTTCCCGGCTACAGTAGCAAAGACCGTTTCATAGTATTCTTTCCCGTTGGAAGTAACCGGAGAAGAAGTTGCTATCGCTTTACCACCCTGTTTCACCGCAATAGGAAGGGATGTTCTCAACCGGCACTCCTTCCCGCTTCCGGAAAGGATGGTAGCTTCAGACAGACTGCCTTGTTGCCATTTCATTGCGACTTCAAAGTTGCCACGCGCCTTCAGGCCGGAGACAGCTCCTTCGCTCCATACATCTGGAAGAGCTGGCAGCAATTGGATAAATCCGGCATGACTTTGCAGCAGCATTTCGGCAACACCCGCGGTATAGCCGAAGTTTCCGTCGATCTGGAAAGGCGGACAAGCATCAAGCATATTGCTATACAAACCACCGCCATTTCTATTCTTCGGGCCAAACTGAACGGGATTGAATAAGTTCTTGATGATCGCATACGCATGATTACCATCCAGCAAACGTGCCCAGCAGTTGATCTTCCAGCCCATCGACCAGCCGGTGGCAGCATCGCCACGCAGATTTAAGCTTTGTTCGACAGCTTTGAATAAGTCGGGAGTAGCATCGGGAGTGATTTGATCACCCGGATAGAACCCGTACAGGTGGGACAGATGGCGGTGTTTGGGATCTTGCTCCTTAAAGTCGTACATCCATTCCTGCAACTGTCCGCGGCTACCGATGCGGTAAGGCAGCAGCTTGGCTAACTTGCCTTCCAACTCGGTTCGCAATTCAGGATCCAGACCGAACATTTCAGACATTTTAATTGTACGTTCAAATGTTTCACGTATGATAGCCATATCCATTGTCGGGCCCATACTCAAAGCAGTATTTTCCCCCTGAGGTGTTACGAACCAGTTTTCGGGAGAGACACCGACAGGAGTAACCAGATGGCCTTCGCCATCATCGACCAGCCAGTCGGCATAGAACTCTGCAGCTCCTTTTGTCAGCGGATAAGCTGTATTTTTCAGAAACTCTTTATCGCCCGAATAAAGGTAGTGTTCCCACAAATGGCTACAAAGCCATCCTTGTACCATTGGCCAGAAAGAGGCAGTTGGGACATTATCGTTCGGCAACGACTCGCGCCAGAGAGAAGTGTTGTGATGAGCCACCCAACCACGCCGGCCATACATGTTACGGGCTGTTTCGGCACCAGTCTCCGATAACTCCTTTATCAGAGTGAACAATGGTTCCTGGCATTCCGACAAGTTTGCAGTTTCCGCCATCCAGTAGTTCATCTCGAGATTGATATTCTGCGTATAGCCACAGTTCCAAGGTGGAACGATCTCTTTATTCCAGATACCCTGCAGGTTCAGCGGCTGTCCCCCGGGACGCGAACCGCTGATCATCAGATAGCGTCCGTACTGAAACAAGAGGGCAGACAAAGCCGGATCGGCCTTCTCATCAAAACGGATAATCCGTTCGTCTGTCGGCAAAGCTAATTGCTCCTCATCGGATTTCAGATCCAGTTTGACACGACTGAACAGATTGCGGTAATCGTCAAGATGTCTTTTCTTCAGTTCCTTGTAATTGTATGCAGTAGCTTTATCAAGTATGCCGGCTGCTTTTCCGGCCGGGTCTACCCCCTCCAAGCTGGGGCTTTTATCGTATCCGTTATAGCTGGTCGCCAAGCTCATTACGAAATAAACCTCATCCGTTTGGCTGATATGTATACCAGAATCGGTAATTTCACAGTTACCACCCGAAGGTAAGACCGGTTTGAGTTGTGCTTCAAACAACATTCCCTTATTATCTATCTCATCTCCGTACAGTACGCGCTTGTCGAATTTACGGTTACCTTTTTCATCATACAATTCGGGGTGTTTATGCTGGTCACCCCAGCTTTCCATCTGTTCAAACGTACGGCGTTCCACATAGCCGGAGGCTTTCCCCTGCACTACGAGACGGTCGTCTTTACTTTTCTGCACGGCAGCAGGATGTTCCGATGTAAAATCAAGAGTAATATCGATTCCTTCCGGACTATCACTTCTCAAGCAAACGACAATCACATTTTCCGGGTTTGAAGCAAAAACTTCCCGTTCATAACGAATGCCGTTCTGCACATATCTTGTACTTGCTATTGCATCCGAGATATTCAGGTCACGTTTATATTCACTGACTTCTCCGGTTTTATTATTTTGAATATGAAGATCGGCAAACGGCTGGTAATATTGGTGTAAACGTCCGAGCCAGTTTTTACAAACCAAATCGGTTGCTTCTTTATATCTTTCTTTCCTCATCAGCCCGACCACCTTGTCAAACATTTCGGGAGTGACCTTTATGTCTTTAAAGATCACCGAAGGTTCACCGCTGTAAAGAGTATTTTCGTTCAACTGAAGTTGTTCGGAGTCGACTCCCCCGAACACCATTGCCCCGGCATGTCCATTCCCGATAGGCAGTGCTTCATTCCAGTTTCCGGCAGGTTTGTCATACCATAAAGTTAAGGGTTTCTCCTCTGGTGTTTTCGCGCACGCCAAAAGTAGAAACAAACACATAAAATAAGATAGTACTCGCATAATCATGGATTTAGAATTAGATTAAAAAAATATCTCCGGAAGACAAAAGTAGCTGTTTTCCGGAGACAGCAAAAGTTTTTAAAGTATTTTCAATCAGAGCAGATCAAATTCGGCTATCGTAAGCTCACCTTCCTGTGCCATTTCGGTTATGTCGATACGTACATAACGGGCAGAGGTCGCTTTCTTGAAATAATGATACCGTTTACTCGGATCATTCACTAAATTTCCGAATTCAAAGTTTTCCAACGTTTTCCAATTTTGTCCATCATCACTCACTTTAACAACGCCTTTTGCCACTCCCCTTTTAAAGCCCTTACCAGACTGCGGTTTGTAGGCAAATCCGTTCAATTCGAGATTACTTCCTAAATCTATAGCAAGATAAGGCAGATTACTATTACCTTTAGTCTCCAACAACTTCCAGTCTTTCTTGATCAATCCCAGTCGTTCAGCAGACATAGTTCCTTTCTCACCATGCAAAACTGCTACAGCTTTCAGTTCACAGCGATCCAGTTTAACAGGTTCTTTATATTCTGTGGATTCTTCAGTCGGCTCTGTTCCGTCAATGGTATAATAGATCTTATAACCGGCATTCAGATTACTTGCGGCATTCTCTCCATGAGACTTCCATCCAAAATCCTGCAATTGTGGTTCGATCGTTACTAATCCGTTCACATCCTGACTGAAACTCAACTGAGGCGGACGAGATTTATAATAATGAGCAGATATATGACTGATAGCCGGTGTCAGACGTGATTCCAACAGCCGGAAACGAAGTTTATCGGTCGTTACTTCCGGGAAACGCAAAATACGTTTGTAACCGATGTTAGTGGAGATGGCTATCTCTTTCCATGCACCGTCTATCCAGGCATCTACGGCATGTTTCTCCACGCGTTCTCCATTCGTCGCGATCGCTTCCTGAAGCATGATACGGTTTACCGTAACCGGAGAAGGGGTTGTAATCACAAACTCTTTCTTATTACCCTCCATCAGTAAATAAGTATCGTCCTTACCATCCAGAATTTCCTGCGGCCCCTTCGCTCCGGCCAACAGATCCGTAGAATACGTTTCACGGATACGTTTACCTGTTTCCTTCAACGACTCGACATCTCTCGGAGAGAATTTCCCGTCACGGTTGGGGGGAATATTCAACAGGAAAGTCGAGTTTCCACCTACTGCACGTTCGTATATATCAAATACATCGTCGGCACTTCTGACCTTCTGGTGTGTGTCGTCACGGTAGAACCAGCCTTCCCGGATGGAAGTATTGGTTTCGGCCTGTTGATAATGCAGGAATTTCCCCTGATACAGTTTATCCCTATCAGCCAATACCGGGTCTGTCATATCCGGGAAATGAGAGGTTGTATCCGGGTTCTCGGGATAAGGGACCACATTCCATTCCGTCGGCCGGGTTCCACCGGCTTCATTACCACACCAACGTACATCCTCACGACCAAAGATTACTGCGTTCGGAGCTAATTTATGAATCAATTCTTTCCAGGCAGGATAATTATACGTTTGTCCGCCTTTCCGTTTCGGATGGGCGCCATCGAACCAGACTTCGTGAATAGGCCCGTATTCAGTCAGTACCTCAAACAACTGATTCAGGAAATATTCGTTATAATCGTCTACTACAAATTCAAATTTCGTTTGATTGGCGAACGGTCTTCCGGGTACTTCACGCGGAATTGTCCGTTTGGTATATTTACTCAGATTTCCATAGAGTCCTTCCGGGTTTTCTATCTGATATAAATCGGCCGGAGATAAATACACTCCCAATTTCAATCCATATTTCTGACAGGAAGCAGACAAATCTTTCAAAACATCTCCTTTCCCATCTCTGAAGCCGGTCGACATAATTCCATGTTTCGTATAGCGGCTCTGCCACAAAACAAATCCGTCATGATGCTTCACGGTAATAATAACCATTTTCATCCCGGCAGCTTTCATGGCTTCGCACCACTGGTCGGTATCGAGTTCCTTCAGATCGAATATTTTCGGATCTTCCATACCATTCCCCCATTCCATACGAGTAAAAGAGTTCGGTCCGAAATGGATAAAGGCTATAAACTCATTTTGTAATGCAGCCAACTGATTTGGGGTTGGCACAACATGAGCCGCCTTCTGTATGATGAGTTCTTTACTATCTTCCTCATTAATTTCAATCGTATTTTGAAAAGGCAGACCCGTGTCTTGTGTTTGCGAACAGGCAGACAAAAGCACTGTTCCAAGCAAAAAAGAATAGATTTTTTTCATGTGTGTTTAATATGATAAATGTATTTAGATATCAAAAATACAGTTTAATTCTCTAATTCAACAAATTAACGATACAAAATAATTACGCAATGGTTTGCAGAGTTATCTTAATCTACATGCCCGGTTAATTCGCTATTGAAAAAGGACTTCTTTCATATGTTCACACCACACTTCATACCCTTTTGGGGTGAGATGTAAATGATCACCACCATACAATTCTTCTTTTAACCGCCCTTCTTCATCCGTGAACCAGGGGGTAGGATTCACATACTTAATACTTCCCCAGTCTTGTTGTTCCAATTTTGCATGAATAGAGTCATATTGTATTCTTCTCTCTGATGTTTTCTCCAACCCGACAGGCAGTAACCCCAAGAGCAAAATCTTTGAATCGGGAAATTGTTTTCTACTAATTTTGGCAACCTTCTGTATACCATCTGCTATATCTTCAGCACGATGTCCGGCTACAATATTATTCACACCGATCGTTATTACCACATAAGAAGGGACAGATTTTTCATAACGTCCATTCAAAATACGCCAAAGTAACGTTTCTGTTCTATCTCCCGAAATACCGGCAGATTCCCAACAAAGATTCGTAAAACAACTGTCGGCTACCGCTTTTCCCGGTTTATAAGTAACAAGACTACGACTACCTCCGAATCCTTGTGTTATTGAATTCCCCAAAAACAAAATATCCAGCTTTTTGGAAGAGACTATTTGTGTGATTTCCTCTGACACCGCATGCCAGTCAGCCCCTTCTTTCCATCCAGCCCCACTCCGGTATTCATTTCCACATATCGGATGCGTGCAAGGATTAGAATCATATTGCTCGGGATTTAAATATTCATATAACCTCTGAGCAATCCGACCGGCTCCGATAGAAGACGGATGAAGGCGGTCCGGCATCAATGACTGATCATATTCATCTCCCATTAAATCATAAAGATCTATATATTCGAGTTTTTCATCCTGGGCAATTTCCTTTATAACCGGAACAAAAGATTTCTGAATTACACGATCTTTTATCGATGCTGTTTCTGTTAAAAAACAACGAAGAGGTGATAACAGAATAATTCGTGGTCGCGAAGAAAGTCGGGCAAAACTTCGGATAAGCGCCCTATAATTAGACTCAAAATCTTGTTGATAACAAAGATTTTGAGGTTTGGAATCATTCGTACCTAATTTAATGAAAACAATATCCGGACAGTAGGCTATCGCTTGTTTATATGCTTCTGTCTGCATATAGGGATAATCACCTTTATGAAGCGTAGTAGCCCCATTACTGCCGAAATTACGAACCTCGTATTTATCTCCCAGATAAACTTGCAATTGTGCCGGGTAACTATTTTTTTCACGATTCACAATTCCGGCTCCATAGGTAATACTATTCCCTACACACGCAACTTTAATCTTTTGTCCGAAACAAAATATTGACAGAAAAAGGGTAATGGTTATAAGTAAATATCTCATACTCTTCCTCTTTTTCAGTCTGCAAATTCAACATAAGCATCCTCTATAACCGATACCAACGGATAGACTCCTATTGAATCCCCCAAACCGATTTCTTTAGGTGCAGGTGGCATAAATTGGGCTTTTACCCCTTTGACATCAGCTCCATCTTCCGCCAACGTAACAATAGCATATAATGGTTTGTCATACATCATCGAATATGCCATCAAAGAATATTTCTCATTAATTTCTTTCGGAAATCTCTTTTCCGTCTGGGTTGGTTCACCAATCCAAACATAGGAAGCACTATTAATCTGCATGTAAGAAATGCCATTGATTTCTTTCGTATAATTACTATGGTTATGTCCACTGAATGCCAATACGACTTTTTTAAACCCGGCACGCTCATTTTCTTTTTCCAATATAGCTCGTACCTCCGCACCATTCTTCAGTTCGCTATCAAGGCTTTGGTGAGAAAATAGAACAACTTTCAAATCTGTTGATGCCAAATCCTTAACCAGCCACTCCATCTGTTCCTTATCCAAATAAGAATGATTTGTATAAGGGAAAGCTCCATAATTAGCATGGTCATAATGATGGATTTTTTCACCATCAAAATAATTATTACCATCAAGTACCACAAAATGGAAACCTTCTTTGTCAAACGAATAATAACGATTCGGCATCCCCATTCCTTGTACATATTCATCTACATTGTAACGGTCAAGATCATGATTTCCTATGGCGTGGTATTTTTCTCCTTTAAAATTATGCCATACCTCTCTATATATTTGGCTAGCGCTGTCTAGTCGGCAGAAATCTCCCAGTTCTATGATAAAATCCACATTCTCGTCATTAGCCGCTTTAATAAATGCCTCAACACGTTCTTTCCCTCCCGGCACATCCGGAGCATGAAAGTCTGATGCGATAGCAAATCTTACCGGAGTTTCTTTTTTTACACAAGAAGTCGTAACCATACACAGTACTGTTACGGCCAAACAAAAATACACTGATTTTAAATAACTCATCGTTTAAATTATTATTTTATTGGTTTATAGATTACTAATAATTATTCCACCTATAACTTCTTTTGAAAAGGAGCCACCGGCAATCCTTGTTTATTAAACAGGTTTCCCTCCGTTGCGTCATCAAAACAATAACGGACAAAGGCAGGAGATTTGATACCCGATGCATAGACAACCAAACGGCTTTCTTCCATACGCACTTTGGCCTCCTTGAAAACGCCATCTTCACCGGCTATTTGCAAACCTTTCACCTCCTTGCCTTTACAAACCAATCCATCCACCGCATGGTTGAAAGTAAGGATCACCCGGTTCTTTTCCACCTCCGCATGGGTCAAGAAAGGACTCCGAACCTCTTCGCTTTCCAGCATCCCATAGTTCTCTTTCAACGCAATATTACCTAGCCGGATACCGACTTCCTGTTTACGGGCAGGATGTATATTGCCAAATTCACCCAAGTCGTTGGTGACGACCACTTCCGTGCGCGGAACAGTACGTGCCACCTGCTCTTGTGCTTCACGAATCAGGGCCGGGCCGTTGTCGGTCGATTTATAATTATAGGGAGCTATCTGCACTTGATAGAAAGGAAATTCCTTGTCAAACCCTTTACGCCAGGTTTGAATCAGCTGTTTCATATAGGTGGCATACGGCTGGACATCATCTCGGTTGGACTCTCCCTGGTACCAGATAGCCCCGGCAATCCGGTAAGGGAGAAGCGGGTTGACCATACTGTTGTAAAGCACTCCCGATTCGACCGGCCACCAGGGGTTCTTCCGGCTCTGCGTGAGTTTCCGCTGTTCCGGTGTGTCAGGTATCAATTCCTCCGGTATCCAAGATTCCACATTGGACCCACCCCAAGCCGAAACAATCAGTCCGACCGGCACTTTCAACTGCTGGTGCAGGTGCCTGCCGAAAAAGTAAGCCACGGCACTTCGCTTTTGCATGACCGTCGGTGTACAAGTTTCCCACACGGCCCGGCAATCCTCCTGCGGCGACCTGCTAGCCTGCTTCGCCAAACTAAAGAAGCGGATATTCGGATAGTTGGCCGCTCCGATCTCCTCCTGCTGGTTATTTATGCCATTGCCAGAAGACCATTCCATATTGGACTGTCCGCTGCACACCCACACTTCACCCAACATGACATCTTTCAACAGCACTTCATCCCCTTTATTAGGCGTAAAGACCTGCAAGTTATAAGGCCCTCCGTAACGGGTTGTTTTGATCTTCCCCATCCAACGACCGTTATCATCAACCATTACCGAGGCCGTATCTTCAGGAGCCCAACTGCCTACGATTTTCAGTGTCGAACTAGCGTTTCCCCATCCCCAAACCGGCACGGAATCTTCCTGTTGCAAGACCATATGGTCCGAGAACAATGCGGGCAAAGAGATCGGAGTATATGTTTGCGCCTTTGCGCTAAACGAACAGCCGACTAACAAAGCGGCAAGAGTTTTGATGTAATTCATTGTATTATTATTTATTATAAACAGCATTTGAAATCATAAATTCAACTGATTCATCATCAAAGGCGTAGGGCACATTCATTCCTTCGGGAGTAACCACAACTTCCATATCGTGTCCCATCTGCCGCAAATACTGTTGAGCTTTCAAGGTATTTTTATCATTCGGAACGATCTTCGTATCATGCTCATCCGTCAGACTAATCACATGCCTGATAGGTATTTTGGCCTTTGCAATAGGCTTCAGGTTATCGATTGGATTTCCTTTATATGCAATCGCCTCCGCATCGCCGGTGAAACCATAATAACGTTTCAGTTCAACCCAGTTATTAGCAGATGGAGACCAAGACATCGGCCACGTTTTAAAGTCCAACACCGGACCTTCGCAATAGATGCATGCCACACGTTCGGGATGTCGTATGCTCCAACGATAGGCTGAAAGGCCTGCCCGGGAGACACCGGCCAAAGCACATTTTTCGGGCAGGCCAAAATGATGACGCGCTACATCATACAAACTATCCATCAGGTTCAACCCATAATCGGCACCATACACATTATACGAATTGATAGCAACCACATAAGCTCCCGAATTCAATAATTTTTCATTGATTTGCCAATGGAAACCATCACCGAAATCTTGTATCCGCATGACCCACGGCTTACCTTTGGCCGGAGTTTTGGGTTCGGCTATCCAGATGGTAAATTCATCTATTTTGGATTCATACACCCTAAAACCATGCCACTCTGCATTTTTAATGCCTCCGCCGGTCGCCCAGGGTTTGTCGGCCGGATTCTCATCAGACACCTGAGCATGAGAAGAACAATCCCTGGCAGTACGAAAAGGAGCAACAGGCAATCCTTCTTTACTGAACAAATTACCAATAGTTGCATCATCAAAACAATACTGAACACTGACCGGATTCTTTACCCGCGAAGAACTGACTTCAACTGTATTATTCTTAATCTTAGCTTCCGCTTGTTCAAACACCCCATCCTCTCCGGCAATTCGAAAACCGACAATTTGTTTTCCCTTAGCTATCAATCCACTTTCAGCATGTAAGAATGAAATAATAGCCTTATTTTTCTTGACTGTCATCTCCTTAAACAACGGACTCTCATAACCGGATGCAAGCCGGCCATATGTTTTACCTAAAGCCATATTCGCTAAACGCAGACCAACGCTTTGCTTATCTGTTGGATGAATATCTTTCACATTTGCAACACAATCCGCAACAACAACCATTCCCGTTCCGGGGACATTACGTGAAACCCACTCCTGATGTTCACGGACCAAAGCCGGTCCATTATCATCAGAACCATAAGCAAAAGGAGCTATCTGTACCAAATAGAACGGAAGTTCTTTTTCAAACTTCTCCCGCCAACTTTCAATCAGTGTTTTTAATATAAGACCATAAGACTCCGGATAGTCACGGTTTGATTCTCCCTGATACCAAATTGCTCCTGCCAAACCATACGGAGTAATCGGATGTATCATTTGATTATACAATGCTCCCGGTTCTTTGGGATGCCAGGGATTCGCTTTTGTTGGAAGCGTTTTATATATTTGCGGATTATCCATTATCGGTTTTTCAGGAGCCCATATTTCTGCAGGAGTACCTCCCCAAGCCGAAACAATCAGTCCCACCGGTACACCCAGTTCTTTCTGTAAATCACGACCGAAAAAATAGGCCACAGCACTCGTCCCTTTCATTACTTCAGGTGTACACGTAGCCCAAAGTGCATCCACATGATTCTGTGGAGTCGCAGCACCACGCCTGGGTATATGAAAAAAACGTATATTCGGATAATTCGCCGCAGCTATTTCTTTATCCCGATTATCAATATTGTGCATAGGTGTCCATTCCATATTAGATTGTCCACTACAAAGCCAGACTTCTCCCAGCATAACATCCTGCAATACACGATCACCGTTTCCTATTATATGCAACGTATAGGGTCCTCCGGCAGCCACTGTTTTTAGTTTTGTTTTCCAGCTTCCATCCGGTCCGACAACAGCGATTGATGTATCCTGCGGAGCCCAACTACCAACAACCTTCACTATACTTGTGGAATTCCCCCATCCCCATACCGGAACTTCGCTTCTCTGTTGCAAAACCATGTGATCCGTAAAAATGGACGGCAGACTGATTTGTGCATTCAAATTGGCTATTAGCAATAATAAACCTGCTACCATTCCTAAAATTCGAATATTATTCATCTTATCAATTTGTTAAGTTGCTATTTGTGAACTTCATCCGGCCAAGGCACTGGCATACCCGTTTCTTTAAATACAGGACGCTGGCCTCCCACTTTCCGTAAATGCTTGCCCAACTCTTTGGATAGTTTCTCTACCCGTTTAGGCTCTTTTGCTGATAAATCGTGATTTTCTCCAATATCATCTCGCAAATTAAAAAGTTCCTTCTGCCCTGTAGCATAATAATAAATCAGTTTCCAATCGTCTTTGCGAATAGAACAGGTTGCTCCAATGCCAGGACCGACCGGTCCCCAATTATTCGGATAATTCCAGTAAAGCGAACGCCCTTTGGACGGATTCTTTCCTTTGCCGGTGAGCAGAGGAATAAAGCTTTCTCCATCAATCGTTTGAGGTGTATCCGGCATTTTTACACCTCCCATTTCCAACAATGTCGGATAAAAATCTTCAATAATCAGGTAATCATCACAGATGGTACCCGCTTTTGTTACCCCCGGCCATGAAACAATCATCGGCTCACGGATTCCCCCTTCATAGGCGGAGCCTTTTCCACTGTTCAACGGACGATTATGAACATTGAGTTCTCCGCTTCTCACACTGGCTTCAACACTCAGACCTCCATTGTCCGACATAAAAATGATAATCGTATTATCCGACAAATTATTCTGCTCCAGATAATCCATCAGATCACCTAAGCTTTTATCCATTCCTTCAACCAATGTGGCATAAGCAGCATCACGTTCGTCCAAGCCACGATCGATGTATTTCTGATAGAAACGTTTATCGGGTTTGACGGGAACATGTACTGCATAATGCGCCATATAAAGAAAGAATGGTTTCGCTTTGTCGCGCCGGTTTAAACGGTCAATCGCTTCACGGGTAATTGCTTCCGTCAGAAACACATCTGTTCCGTGATATTTCTCCAATCCGGGAACTGCCCAGATATCCTTCGTTCCGTCTTTTGGAGCCCCATAATTTTCTTCTCCCAGATAAGAACCTGGACCACCACAGGCATGTCCGGCAATATTCACATCAAAGCCCAAATTCAAGGGATTCTCACCCGGAGTACCAATTGCTCCGAAATGGGCTTTCCCGCAATGTATGGTATAATATCCTCCATCTTTCAAAGCCTGTGCTAAAGGCAATGCCTGGCAAGTTCGTTCGATACTGGCATCCGGGCAAAGTCCATTCACATTCCATTCCGGGAAATCCAGTACTTTATGTTTGCTGTCGACATTCTGATTACGATGTAATGTCCAATTTGTAACACGATGACGGGCAGCATTCATTCCTGTAAACAAACTAATCCGGGTAGGAGAACTTACACTGCAAGCATATGCGGATGTAAACTTTACCCCCTGCTCAGCGAGGCGTTCCATATTGGGAGTATGAAACATACGGTTGAAAGGGGTTTCCTGATTCCAGAAGGGGACGGAGGTGTCCTGCCATCCCATATCGTCTACCAGAAACAAGACTATATTCGGCTGTGCCGTTTGTGCAGACAATAACAACGGAGCTACTGCCGATAATCCAGATATAATAATTCTTTTCTTCATTTTTTGATATTTTATCATGGCAAATATTTACGATCAACTTATCTATACTCTAGCCATGCTGTCGCTTTTGTGTCAGTATCCACAGAGCAACGAATCCAGCGAGCCTGAAATTCTTTAGGGAATTTATGCGTCCACTTCTCTCCGGATTTTACCCGTTGCACCAGATATTCCATCCAATCGCCATTTCCTGTCGGATCTACTTCAATAGTGAAGGTGATATCTTCGGCAGACTGATGCGACAACATCAACTCTTTCTTGTCATAAAATCCGATCAAATAAGGATCAGACGGAATGCCGGCTTTCGCTTCTGTGTCTTTCCACGGGCCACCTTTACCTACCGGTTTTCCCAATAGCCACAAATCATCGATAACACCTACCCAAACAGCCGCTTTACCATCATTGGATATAATTATATGTTCATTACCTGCTCCCTCTTCCGGATTCACTCCGCTCAGGACAAGCATTCCCCGGTAAGAGGCATAATCGTTAATACGATAATTATGGGTAGCGATCGGACGAATCTTGGCATAACCGTCTGCATTTTCAGCCGGAAGTTCATAAAATGTTCCCATAGAAGAGAACAAGTCACGCTCTGTTGCGACTTCGCGACAAACACGGAGTGCTCCCTGATTTGTCAACTCTGTATAGGCTTCATTCCCTAAAGGTAAACGCCATCTGCGTTCTAAATCATCAACAATCAACACCGAGCTATTCTCTATTGATACAACCTGTTGAGGAATGGCAAATTCAGACCGGATAAAATCAGCGGTTTGAGCATCTTCTTTACGAATCAACTCCAGTTTATCTCCCATTTCATAGTAGCCGGTTTCAGTAATTTGACCATTTTCAACCGTATTAGCCAGCAAGCCTAACGCACGGCGGTTGTCGCCAAGCCCATACAGCAGACCTCCGGTTACATTTACATCGGTAGCAGAGGCTAGTCCTTTATACATATCCGAAGGCTGTAACGGACGGTCATCGGATGAGGTATAGGAAAAGCTGGCTGTTGCCGATGTGGCTTTATCTGCTTTCACACGGATCCATTCTCCTTTATCTTCTGATGAGAACTGCACACTTGCGGCCTTTCCGGGATTCAGTGTAACAGCTTTCAATGTTTTCCATTCGTTAGTTCCTCTTTCATCTACTTCATAAGAAAAAGTGACTGGTTGTTTTCCCTGATTCTTGATCCAGCCGATACGATTTGGCCAACCGGCAAACAAGAAAGGTTCGGAAACTTCGTTTGCTTTCACGCTTTCCTTTGTCCAAACAGCTCCTTCGGCTGTTGCCGGGCCTAATTCATCCGGTTTCGTAAAAGAGGTAAACCACAGATTGGAATTGGATTGTCCGGGTCCCTCCATATTCCCTTTGACCTTACGTTTATTCAGGAACTCTTTTTGAGCAGAATCGTCGCAACCAAAGACAAGTTGATCATTCCAGCGGGTAAAGTCGCCTACTACTTTCAGATAAGCAGATCGCGGACGAATGCCTGCGCTGTTGTCCACTGTTAGCTGACCAGGAAAACGCCAGAACATACCATGCATTGTCATTAAATAATCCGGATGAGAGGCTGTTCCGACATTACGGATACGCGGCCATTCGGTATTCCACCCATGTGCACCGTCATAACTATGGCTTGCTTTCGGAAGACGATAAAAAGACCAGCCTTTTTTAGCATCACGCACTCCCAATAAAACAGATTTATGATCCCACCCGGTAGCCCATAACGGATCGGTATCCGGGTTCGCATTTCCATCAATACCGCCGGGGCCTGTCACTTCCGTGAACTGATTTCGTCGGATCACTTTCCAGTCTTTACCATCCCATTCGGCTAAAACACCCGCTTCCACATCAAATTTCTTCAGTGCCTCTTGCGTTCCCTCTCCATTGTTGGTAAAAAGGAGTACGCCCTGACCGGAATACAAGCCTTTTCCATGTACACCGGGCAGCACGTCATTGGTGTCATCCTTTATCCCCTTCTTGCTATTACCATCCTGATACAACTCTTTCACTTCAAGAGTATTGACATCCACTTCATAGAAACCTTCCTCCATGGTTCCATAATAGATTTTGTTGGCCGGGTCTGTTAAATGACGGGCATTACCTGTATGGCGTCCCGGCATGACAGAACAAGGAATGACCCGCACATTACCCGTAGTATCAATGGCATAAGGACCGATAAATAGTTGGCTGCTTTCTTTATGTATCAGCCGGTTGGCCGGAGTTCCACCAATGCTTTCATCACGTACTATCTGCCGATAATCAGGTGTCACCTCGTATAATTTATCGGAAGAACCGTTGGGCAAATGTGGTCCGTATGTGATCACCCACAACCGATCCGCCCAAGGGACTATCGCACCTGTTCCACACTCTCCTTCATTGTTATAATAAGCTAAACGGGGATAAATACCGGAAATAGCATCCGGAACAGACTTTACCTCTTTCTGTATATTACATCCAACCGTAAGAACAAGGCCTACCAAAACTCCTGTCAAAATTACTTTCTTCATATTCAATCTTTTTCAAAAACAGTTTTAAAAACAACAGCCTGTTTATTGGGTCGTTGGGAAGGTACATACAAGAGTAGAGCTTCTGCATTCTGAGTAAATTTCGATATGCCGTCTCCACCTATCATTTGTATCGTTTTTATTTTCCCGGGATTATATTTCGATTGCAAGCCCAGTGTCGATAGCTTAATGAGACCTTCTTCCGGATTTAACACAAATATATAGAGAACGTCTCCTTTTGTCGTAAAACGTACTTCATTGCTACCATATATCGGACTACTGATGGTACGTTCATTAAACTGCTCATTTCCCCCTTCCATTTTTTTTAGTGCCTCCAAATCTGTTTCCGAAGGATTCTTCTCATTTTTCAGTCTTTGAACAATCGAATTCAGGTTATCACCATAAACTTTCCACGGTTTACTACCATAAATCGCTTCACTATTCAGATTTACCCATGCTCCCACTTCATCCAAAATAACTTTATGCTCTTCCGGAATAGTACCATCCGGACGCAATTCAACATTCAGAAGTAGATTTCCGTTTTTACTGTTCATGTCAATCAACATCTCGATTATGGTACGCGCATTGTGACGCAAAGGTCTCTCGGTTTTATAAAACCAGCTATTTGGAGTTAGTGTCCCCTGCCAAACCTGTGGAAGGATCTCATTGGCACCACCACATTCTATATCTTTTATCGTTGACGGTTCATTAGTAAACTTACCGGCAACTAGAGCTTTGATCTTCCCATCTTTTTGCATACGATGATTATAGTAGGTCGTACAAAGCTCTTTCCCATATTCATTATAAGGAAATCCATACCCGTCAAACCACAACATATCTACATCATACTTCGTAATTAATTCAGTATGACGCTGTACCCAATTTCGTTTTACACTCTCTACCCATTCCGGTGTTCGTTTTGCCGGAGGCAAACCATATAAATCTGCCGGATCCAATCCTTCCCACCATTTACCCGTACCATCTTCTTTGGTCATATTCCCATCATAAGGGACATTTGCATACGCACCTGTCTTATCATGCCCGAAAGCAGGAAGCCACCAATCCATAAAACGATCATCATGAGAGGATACACCAAATGGTATCTCATACATCTTTGCAGCTTTTTCAAATTCACCTACAATATCACGTTTCGGACCAACATTAACAGAGTTCCAAGGATGATAAGTTGAATTGAAGTTGTCGAAATGATCATGATGATTTGCCATGATCACAAAATATTTAGCACCTAAACTTTTAAAATACCGCATCAAAGAATCCGCATTCAGTTTATCTGCTTTCCAGGCATGAATCACATCCTTAAATCCTTTTTCCGACGGATGCCCATACGTTTTACAATGATAAGGATAAGCATTCTTTCCCCAGGTTTCATTCTTCACATCCGGCATATACATGTGGCGTGCATACCAACCACCACCTTCTTCCGGCTGAGATTGGGCACCCCAATGAGCCCATATTCCGAAACGAGCCTTTGCAAACCATGCCGGACATTCAAAATGTTTGCGTAGTTCTTCCCAATCCAGTTTTCTTTCCTGAGCATTCGATACAATTACCAATTGCATCAATAAAATTGAATATATAAGACTTCTACTATTTTTCATGAGTAAATATTTATTATCAAAACTAATTATAAATCAATCTCTTCGTTATTATTTTTTTATATAACGTCTACTATTTTATGGTCACTTTCATTGGACTGATTACTTTATGTTTTAAGGTCTCCTCCTTGTTCAGCCAATCCTTCAAACAGCTAACAATGATTTACAATTAGGTTTTTCATTGATTGATGATATTAGAATTTATGCAAAAAAACGGATTTTAGCTTACTATGACAATGGATATTTTTAGTTTATAGATGGATAATCATTTCAACAGAGATTACAAGCATTCACCTTGCCGGCTGTCTCGGCTCCGTTGCTTCCCATCTTTTTAAGAATGCCAATAGAACATTTTAAGTTTACCATTGTTTCCTGCACAGGCGAGACCACTTCCCATAAAATGTTATTCACTTTTTATACAAAGCTCTGACCTTTTCCGGATCGATCGAGATAGACGGATTGAAACGATCGGATGCCATATACTGTAAAATGCTTTGACGGAACTGGCGGGCAGCAGGACGCTTATCCAGATCCTTTTGCAAATCAAC
>NZ_JADNBB010000048.1 GCF_015550595.1 Parabacteroides goldsteinii | reverse complement strand
AAATGAATGATTAACAAAAAATCCTCATGGTTGATAAAGGCCTTTAGCTTTTACGCTATGCGGAAATTAGTACAACAAATAACACACATTCTGCTGACACTACATCAAAAGAAAAAATAAAATACGAGGTGGGTAAGAGATTCCCTGATGAAAGATATTTGAATCAAATAGAAACAACTGCTGCTATTATTAATACAGCATTTTTTGATGTTTTTTGCAGTTTCCATGAACCAACGACAGAAGAAATAAGACTATTCCGAAAGGGGAAATTAGATGTTTACTTATATGAAAACTCTAACATTCCATTTCTGATTTTTGACATGGGTTTTTCTTTTGAAGTGAGTATTGATGTAACTAAAATTCCAGAGGAAAAACAAGACGATTGGTTAAATTCAGAAGCAAATATAATAACAATGTTTCTTGTGGATGCCGGAACCGGAATCATGCAGGGAATAAGAACAATAAGTATTCCCCCCAATTTTGCAGAAAAAATTAGGGATATATCGGAAAAGCAGTTACAGGAGGACATAAATGTAGAACAAGCAATAGATCAGATAACGGAACAACTTTCAACAGAGCAAATGATGAAGAAATCAACTCTAAAATATACCGTGAAATAAAAAACAAAAGAAGCATTAAAGTTAAATTTAATGCTTCTTTTGTTTTATCGAGGTCTGTCAAAATCATTTTCCATTTCCCACCTGATCCAATCCTCCAGAGAATCAAATTCGTGAGGCATCTTGTCCAATGAATGCCTGTCAATCTTCAGTTCCTTTTGTTTCTCTCTGTAATGTCTGTCTAATTCCTGCACCTTCCTTTGGTATTCCTTTTCCATTTGCCGACTATCAATTATCCACCAAGTTGTAAAGCCTACCACGAACAGGATAAATACAGAAACGAAAAGTATCTCCCCTTTTGAAATGTAGCCCATAGCCCGCAAATCCTCAAACACAAATTTCTTATACTCAATATAGTCTTTTACTTTAGTATAGATTGTCTTTATTTCCATAAACGGGGTTTATTATGGGTAACTGAAAACATATTAAAATAGGTTCTCTCCGGCTTTTCCTTAGATAACAAATGAACAAAGCCCGTGCGGGTTACAATCTCCACATAAACCTCTGTTTCGTCCAGATGTACTATGTCTTCAAATCGAATACAATCCCGTGTACTGACTAATTCTTTTTTCCCTTTCATTGCTTCATAGACATACTCATAGTCAGGAAAAATAAATAGTGATTCTTTAATCGAAATTCTGTGTAATACCAGTATAGGACGGATTTTATCACAAACAGTAAACTTATTTACAGGTGATTGCCTTTTAAGGTAAAGTTTAGAAATGGCTTTTTGTGCAAAATTCATGATCTCTCTGTAATATTATGTTAGTACCAAAAAACAGGCGCAAGAATTACTAAATATCGGCTTTGAGGTACCGCCAAGCACCCACTCACTCAATAGATAATAACCTCACGCCCTTGCCGGTATATGCGAGTAACATATATACAGACTGACGGAAGCTAACATCCATTACCATGTGAGTGAGTTCTAAAATATTTGGCGGTTTTCAAAACCTCACTATAATGCTGCTATTTCCTATGTAAGAACCATCCGATGACTGGCATCGTTATAAATGATCCTGTGTGCAAAAATACACAAAAACAATGGAATATTACTGATTTTGAAAACATAAATCAATAGCACGCCACTGTAAACTATCCTATTTGCTTGTTGATTTCTCGCTTGAATGTAAACGGACGAGCGATAAAAGGATAGCTACTGATAGCACCGCCAGTCGTTACTGTAATAGTTCCAAAATTAAATATACGTCCCAACACGTTCTGGCTTACATGCAATCCTTCGCATTTAGCCAGGACAAGTTCGACCGTTCTGCGGCTTATTACACCCGTTTTCAAAATTACTCGTTTATTAGTAACGGCATAAATCGAACCAACCTTTATCAAAACACGCTGTACAAGGGAAACCAACCCCAAGAACAGCAATGTTACACCTAAATAGCGTGTCATCCGGGCATCATCAAGATAACACATATAGCCAATACCCAACAATATAGCGGGTTGGAGAAAAAGAAATATATGTATTTTTGCCCTGTATTTTATTTCTTCTCCGGGCTGTAAATATGTAGATAAAAAGTTCATATTTTTGTTTTTTAGATTTTCCGCCCTTTCCCTTTTCGGTCTGGCTTTTTATTGATTTGGATAGAGTTTTTTTGTTTTTCTGCGGTAGTTTGTTCCACAGATTTGACATTTAGGTTTTTGCTCTTTGCATCATACCTTAATTCTCCAATTTTCACAAAACCATTAGATGTTTGTATATCCTTAACTCTAATAGATTCTCCATTATATAGCTGCTTATGCTGATCGTATGATAAGGGCTTATTTATTATATTTTCCACTCTTTTGTGGAATGTATAAATGTTATCGCCCTTGCTAATCTCTTCTGGAATATTGATGTTATATCCCTCAATAGCTTTTTTAGTAAATAAAATCATATCAGCAGTCCTCATATTAGAAGGAACCCAACCTAATGAACTGGGATCACTCTTAACGGCTGTTTCAGCAACTTCGGGTGTCCAAGCCTTTTGCGGTATAACGTGAAAACTTCTACCGCTCTTTTGTAAAGCATCTTTTGCTATTTCCGGTGTGATTAAATCATGACTAACAATATGTAACAACAAATCCACTTTTTCGGGATTAGTATGAGCTTTAAATACTTCCAGCAACATTTGAGATGATGTAACAGAATTAACAACAGAGAAATCGTTTTTATCTTTCCCGAAAGTATTGTCCAAAGCAATCCGACACAATTCATCGGTTCGGTCTTCATAAGGAATACCTATTAAGTTTTTCGGATTATCTTTTACCATTTTTCGATATTGTTCTTCCCCTTTCATTTCATCCAAAATATACGGAATGGCATAAGGACTGCTTTTTATAGCTAACTCACATAATTCTTTTGTTTTTTGGCTTTCTGGAATATGTGCCAAGTATGATCCGTCACGTTTTACAGCAGCTTCGCATAATTGTTTATCCTTAAATTGGATGGGGATATTGTAAAACAACTCTGGTTGTTTCTCAAAAATTTTATATGCCAAATCCTGTTTTATATAATCAGGCTTCATATTCTCCAAAAATTCTTTCGTAGTGGAGTAATCTTTGCATTGTTCATTGAAAACCTTTAGATGAATATCCTCAAACGGTATAAATGACAATATACGGGGATGACTGGCTGTATTTACCGCTTCCAGACAAACTTCATGTGTTAGTTTATCCGCAGGGAAATACTGTATTGCAAAAGCGTCTTTCTTTAAAGCCTGATTACATAGTTCCGTAGTTTTCATTTCATCGGGAACATATCTCAGGCTATGAAAGGTCGAATTAATTGCAGCCTCGCATAATTCCATCGTTTTATCTTTGTCAGGAATATTATATAGCCGCATACCATCACCTTTAACAGCCTCCATTCTTAACTCATAAGAATGAAGATGTTCCGGAATAAAGCCTAATACTCCCGGTTCATCCTTAACACCATACATGGCCATCTCCGCAGTCATAATTTGCGGATTGATGAAGCCGTATATATCCATCATATTAACCATAGAATTTTCATATAGCTTTATCCCATGCATACAAACGTCTGGATAAGGGATGAAAGCTAACACTTCGATACCCTCTCCCGTAATATCATAAGCGGAATGAAGGGCTCTTCGGCACATTTGTTCTGTTTTCATTTCTTCAGGAACAAACTGTAATGCCCAGCCGCTATTCTCCACAGCAACATTACATAGATCGGATGTTTTCATATTATCAGGTATGTACTCCAATGTTAAACCATCACCTTGAAGTGCCTTTTTCATAAGTTTTTCATTCAGAATATTTTCAGGCACATACCTTATATTATCGGGATCAACTTCAATGGCAGCCAGAGAAACACTTTCAGTTCGTCTATCTCCGGGTAGTGTCATAAATCTGTCTTTATCCTTACTGACAAATTCAGCATCTTGTTTTTCTTGTGGATTCATTTTTATTTATTTTTCGTTGTTATAATTTCAAAAAGGCAATAACACCATTTTTGGGGATTCAGATAGCGCTTACCTTTTCTTACTTCGTAATGCAGATGGCTACCTGTCGATACTCCTGTATTGCCTACACAGGCAATCTGTTGGGTTATACTTACCGAATCCCCTGCATTTACCATCGTCTTACTCAAATGGGCATAAAATGAATGGAAACCGCCTGCGTGTTCAATCTCAATGTAGTTCCCATATCCCGAACAAAAACCCTTGCGAACTACTATCCCGTTACCAGTGGCATAGACTGGGGTACCTTTGATTTTAGGAATATCAATCCCGGTATGAAATTTTTGTATTTTATAAACAGGATGATAACGCCTACCAAAGCCCGATGAAATATATAGCGGTTTTTTTATTGGAAAAATCACAGGATAGTCGGATAACTCATCAATAGACATTTGCAAAGAATCCGCTATCTGTTGGAACTCATTTATAGAATAGGCAGATTTCGTACAGTCTTCTATTTCCGATTTTCTGTTTAGAGAATCAAACGGCTGCCCCCATAAAGGCAAATGCAGCAAAACGGTGACGAATATTAGTAGGTATTTCATAATCAATCTGTAAAAACAGTAAGTACCCGAAATAATCCGGGTACTTTACTTATTCAACTTCCTCACCCCACAGATCTACGTCTGTCGGTGCATTATTCAACGAATGGGCTATCCATAGCCAGCAGAGGACGTTTAACACGATATAGCTGCATATAATCATGGACTGATACTTTTAGTAAATCATCATCTTCTTCATCATCCCCCTTGTCATTCTGCCAACTAAATGTTTTTTGCACGACCTGACCGAATGAATCTTCGATATATACGTCGATAACCTGCTGATCCGTACTGTGTGATGTATAATAGAGCCGGAATGTCGTTTTATTCAACGGATATAGGTCATTCGGTAGAAATACCGTTCCGTCATCCATCCGCAGTTCTCCTTTTCCATCACTTTGAAAATACCTGATAAAGAACCGGGCGTTATCATAGTCACCTTCCTTTACCAGTTGGCATCGAATCTCCGCACTCTCGCCCTGAACGATTTTTTTCTGGACGGGCATAGTAACAAGATCAAATGAATAAGCCTGCTGAATATCCAAATCGTCACTACAGGCACAGACTATTGCCGATAGCAATAGCGTGTATAAAAAATATGCTAAAAACTTTTTCATGTTTTTTTATTTTAAAATATTTATTGTTTTGTCATTTTATCAAAGACAGCATCAATACCTCTAACCTCTTCCTTGAAATCAGCAATAATATTATACTTGTCTATTTCCAGTTCTATTCTATCTTCTCCAATATTAAGGAGCATACGAGTTTTATCACTGTCATTAAAAACGTAGTTTACTTCCTTCGCTATTTTTTCAAAATCGTCTTTTGAAATAAACCATTTTAATGTGAAACCAACCCCCGCTGACAAAGCAGACATATTATACATATTCACAGGGACAGTATCATCCTGCGATAAATGTTCATTATTCCAGAATCTTAAAAATTCTAAGAGGTTATCTGATGTTGTTGCTATCATTTCTTCTCAAAGTTTAGTTTATTATAAATTTTAACCCTAATCCGTACTGGAAATGAAAATGCCCTGTTGATGTTCCCCACAATATCCGTTCACGGGCAGTCAGGAGCAATACAACACGGTCTGATAAATAGGTTTCCATTTCCAACGTAATAGCACCCCCATAAATGAACCGGTCTTTATTCCGGAGTGTGGAACCGTCAAAAAGTGTTTTTTCTCCCCAGTTGCTTGTTTCATATCCGGCAAGAGCAGATCCGCCCAAAGAAAAAAGGACTACTTTATTATGGTCGGAAAGAAATTTCAGGTAATAACCACCCTCTCCAGTGAACTGGCTGACAGGTATTCTGTCATCTTTATAAGGGTAATATTTATTCAGGAACTCGGCACCGAATACCCACTTATTTGCATGTTTGGTATAGGTGGCCATCGACAACCCGAAATAATAGCCCAGTTCATTCTTTTTGTCTGACAAATGGAATCCATCTACCATTCCACCAGTTACCTGTATGCCTTGCATACCGGGCAAACAACGCTGTGCGTGTGCTTGGTCTGCAAAGACCAGGCACAGCACAAACGTTAGTATAAGTAATAGCCGTTTCATGGTTATTTAACTTTCAATTCGTTGATAACTTTCGCCCTTATCAGGTCGGCATTTTCGACAACAAAACTTTGATGCCGTCCGCCCTCTTTTTCGTTCAGTTCGATGATAAGGTGCTTATCATCCGGTATCGTAAACTTCGGCAAAGTGAAAATCACACGTTCTGTCCGTTTTCCACCTATCAATGTCAGGTTATTATGCGCCCGGAGTGGTACAATTACCTGTTCCTGAATGGCTGTACGTTTCGCCAGTTTTTTATCTACAATCTTGAAAGTGATAAAATCTACATCAAACGGCACATTGGATGAGTTTTTGAGTTGCATGTGGAAATAAAGCAATCCGTTATGCGTGTAAATTCCTTTGAGTGTGTACTGAATACCGAAACGTTTGGAACCGATGTGCTTTATTTCCCTGTCATCATTTTTATAGATAGATTTCATTATCAGTTTAACCAGTAACGGCGATTCGCTACCCAATTCCCTCATGTAAATCTCCATAGCGTTATTTGGTCTGTTCACGGCTTCTCCATCATGGATAAAGTCGGTCATTTCGACACTCAATTTCACCGGTTCATCGGCATATTTAACATTAAAGGTATAGTATGCGCCATCGTCGGTAATGACCGCCAAATTGCTTTCACGAGAGAAGTCCCGGAGAGCAGCTTTTACACGCAATACGTTTTCCGCTCCAGCAGCTTTGGCTGCCAACAGGTCGGCAGAACCCAAATCGACATATCTTATAGCAGACGGGAAAATGATATGCACTGTCTTTGAGAATGTAACCTCCAGTGCGTACGGTGGTATCATCCGGTTAAAGGTTAGCGGTCTGGTCAGACCGTCAAAATAATCTCCGGTAGAGGGAGAAATATTTGCTGTTTGCTGTTTTTCTACGCTCTGTTTTTCAACATCCTGAGCGTTCGCTGTGAATACGCACCCGATAATAGCGAGTGCAAAAAGAATTTGTTTCATACGAAAAATTGTTTTAATTGTTAATTACTAAATACTATTGGATTTTTTTAGTGGTAGGCTTACGCCCTGTTTTATACCTTTGGAAGAAGTAATACCTGATGATTAGCTTTCAATGTTACTTCCACTTTACGCATTTTTTTACTGACGTATTGCGACAATCCCTGAATGGCGCTTCGCCCCAAATCGGCGGCAAGCTGTGAACCTGCGTCGTCTGTTATGGTAATGCTACTGCCCATCGACGTACCCATGTTGGCTGCAATTTCTTTAGCTGCGTTCATTTCATCCGAACCCGGAGCCGAAAATCCCCGCAATCCGTCTAAATCGTAAACATCCATTTCAACAGGTATCACATTATCTGCATACTGTATAGAAATGATTGTTACCTGAAGCCGCTCCCCGCTAATCTTCGCACTTCCTGTCAGAATAGTATTAGCAGGAATCAGAATATTTCCGGCTCTCATAGGCTCCAGTAAACGCAGTTGCATTTCTTTCCCATCGGAAAGTTTTATAGTCTGGCACACACAAGCCTTGATACCGTTTTTCTCCCTTACGCCTTCCTGTCCGGCAGCCGTGATAAATCCCATGTTACGGGGCTTGCTGTATTGCTCCAGAAACTCGTCATTATCCATTGGAGCTGCCAAAAGCGAAACAACACTGTGATGTACCTGTGACACAGGCTTCGGGGTTACTTTCTCACGCAGGTTGATTGTGTTATCCCCATTTTGTTGCTGCTGTCCGTCAGGCGTTACCTGTCCCTGTGCATTGGGCGTGTATTTGGCTGCAATCTGATAAGATTTTTCTATCAGTTCCAGTTGTTTATCCTCCGCACTTTTCGCAGCTTCGGCTTCTTCCAGTTTACGCTCCAATTCCTGCATACGCCGATCCAAAGCAAGCTGCTGTTCATCGGCTCCGCTTGCGGGTTGTTCATACCAACTGTTTAACTGGCGGTTTACATCCTGATAAGCATGGGCTGAAGATTGGATAGGAGAAGCCGCACTACGGGAGTTATCGGGAGAATCGGGAGTAACAGGAGCCGTGCGCACCTGTTTTTCGTAATCTTCCTGCGTTTTGCGGTCTTCATCTTCACCGAGCGAAAATGCAAAGTCTTGTAAACTACGCCTTTTATTTTCTTCTTTGTTACGCATGGCTTCCTGTTCGTAAGCTGTCCGCTTATCCCCTACAATACCTTCGTCTTTAGGGATGGGTAGTTCAGGGTTAAACCCGTCGGGTTGCTTTTCATCCTTTCCGCCGGAGGGCGCAAAGATGAGCCACATAGCCCCGATGAACAGCAAGACAAACAAGGGATAGACAAGCATCTTTTTCCGCTTCTGAATCTCCTGCGGCGTAAGCTCTTTTTTAGGCTTACTCTCTTTCTTTTTTTCAGTAACTTCCGGTTTCGGTTCGTTACCTTCGTTTTCCTTACTCATAATCAAATCTGTTTATTTGGTTGATACTATCTGCTTTCTGCTGATACTCCAGTTCCAGTTGCTTGATATGGTCTATCTGCATTTCCTGACCGCTTTTCTTTCCCATATTATATATGGAAGAAACCGTCATGTAGATGGAACCTGCGCCAAACACGAAAAGCATTACAAGGATTATAATAATCCGTCCGTCGGGCGTTATCTGCCCTAACAATGACCGCAGACCGTCTTCCATCCAGTCCCTTACGGCTGTAAGTTTTTTCTTTATCATGGCTTATCGGTCTATTGTTCTTAAATCCCTGTTTTCTATTATCTCAAAGCGTTCCATAGTGAACCCATGAGGATTATTGTCGCTTCTGACAGAGTTTATCAGGTCGCAGCGTGTAACAAGGCTTCGCTCCGTTACATTACTTGCCCTGATAATCATTTGCCGGGCGTAGGTCATTACCTTATAGGGATAAACATCGAGATTACATGCCACAGAATCAATCTGAATAATCTGATTGATATTACCCGACACAATGCGGTTGTAGTAACCTTTTTCCGACATATCCTGATAATAGCGGAAAGCACTTTTGTCCACCAGAAAGAGTGCCCTGTTGATGTTTGATTCAATGGCGCTTTTATCCGGTGATAAGGTAAAGAACAGTTCGTGAAATCGCTTGATATGCTCCCTTGCTTCAACAGGACGGTTTTGAGATAAGTCCTGTGAAAGAGCCAACATAAGCGATTTTCCTTCATCCAATACATAGATTTTCTGCCGTTGTGCTTCCGCAAAGCTGAATGAGTTCCAGACTGCATATCCGGTAATTCCTGCACACAGCACCACAAACACAATGGCGATAATCCTTATTTGCTTGAAACTTGTTTCAATATTTTTTAAACTTTTGAACTCCATGTTTTTAATTACATTTATTGGTTATTTACCAAGCAAACGACCGCCAACGTTTCCGGCTACTGATCCCGCAACGCCTCCGGCAATTCCACCTGCTTTACTTGCTGTTTTGTTTACTGCGCTTCCGTATGCACCCGCTCCACCTGATTGAATAATCCATCCGGCTACGGTCGGGATAGTGAAGTATCCGATAATTCCGATAATCAAGAATACGATATACACACCATTCGAGCCGTCGGGAATATAGTTCGGATCTTGCAACAAGGCTATATCCTGTTCAAGCATCAAAGTCTGTATGCGTGCCAGTACGGAAGAAAAAATGTCAGAAATAGGAAGCCACAGATATACGCTTATATAGCGTGTAAGCCACTGGGTGAGCGTTGCCTGAAACCCGTCATAAATGGAAAAGGCAAACGCAATAGGCCCCAGTATGGCTAACACGACAAGGAAAAATGTGCGTATCGTATCAATGACCAATGCGGAAGCATTGAACAGCAGTTCAAAGAAATCCCTGATTACCTGCCGGAACCATGCCTTGATATCATACCAAAGGCGTTCTCCCCACATACTGATAATTTCAGGCGTATCGGTAATACCGAGGTCTTTCATTTTTTGATCGTACACTTTATCATCGACAAGCCACGCTTTACCCTCACGGACACGGGCTTCGTACTCCAGATTATCTTTCTGTTGCTGATAGGCTTTCATATCCATTGTCTGCGATTCCAAAATGCTATGAGTACCTGTAACAATGGGACTCATAACCGCATTGATAGTTCCCAAAACCAGTGTAGGGAAAAACATTATACAAAGCCCTATCGCAAAAGGACGGAGAAGCGGAAACACATCAATAGGCTCCGCACGGCTTAACGCCTGCCATACCCTGTATGCTACATAAAAGAGTGCGCCCAATCCTGCCAACCCCTTTGCAACCCCAATCATGTTGCTGCAAAGAGGTATCATGTCTTGGTACAGATTCGCAAGAATCTGATGTAAGTTGTCAAAATTCATAACTGACTACATTTGTTTGATTACCAATATCTTTCGGCAGGACTACCGTAAAGAGATAATACCCTGTCCGTATCGCCTTTTTCTTTGGCACGGATATACGAAACCGATATACTCTTTTGGGTATAATACTTAGTCAGGTTACGATAGTCCAACATCTTAGTATAAATGTCATCTATCGCATCCATCCGTTCTTTATCGGACAGGGAAAGCCCGTTGCTTCCGGTAACTACGTTTTTCAAATCCGTTACCAACGCTCCCCCTTCCTCCAGTAGTTTGGCATAGCCTGTTGAGATTGCCGCCAGTTCATTCGGGGTAAAATTGGGATCACCCACCATTTTATTAAATCCGTTCACGTAGATGTCCGTAATTTCGCTGACCATTGAAATCGTCTTTTGTACCTTACGGGCATCTTTAATCAGATTGTGGACAGACTTCAAAGCGTCGTAGTATTCCTTTCCCTGATTGTAGATTTTGATACTTTCTTGCAGGTTTTTTATCATATTACCTGCCGTGGATGTACCTTGTATCGCACTTGTGATATTTTGCACAAGATTGGTCGGATCGGTTACAACCCACTGCGCTTTCGCCTGAAATGAGAACATAGAAAGTGCCACTATCAGGCACATAAATATTCGTTTCATACTTTTTATTTTTTAATGATTATTGATTTTGTGTACCTTAATCGTACACCCTTTTGTATTCGCCTTCGGTAGTAAGCAGAAGCATATCCCGCTCATCATCGTAGGCAATGCGAATCATACCGTAGAAATAGAAAAAGGTAATCCCCCAGCTCTGGCACAAAGGGACGGTAAACGCCGTGTTTTGTTTGTAAATAAACTTCAACCGGAACCGACTACCGTCATGGAATATTTTAAGTCCGGGGGAACCGCAAAGGCTTTCCCATGTCCCGCATATCTCTCTCATCGGGAAATGGGTATGAAGTTGCGGTGCCGCAAACGGCTTACTGTTTTTTCTTTTCATGGCATCTATCCTCCGTACTCCTGTCGCTTGCTTTCAGCAATCTGCTTAATCGCCAGTTCCATATTTCCATCCAGTTTTTCAGCCAGTTGCATCACTTCCATTTTCTCCGATTCTTCGGTTGTATAGGTGTAATATTCTTCCAGACTTACTTCTGTGGCATATACGGCACTTTGTACACCTCCTAACCCAAACCAGACTTCCTTGTATTTACGACTGGGTACATTGGACATATTGATAGAGAGTACCTGCGATTTTTCCTTTTCGGTCAATCCCAACAACGCCTGAATACTGTCAAATTTGTTCATGTATTTTCTTTGGTCGAGCAAAATTTTACAGTCGCTATTGTTGATAATACTCTCTTTCACAATAGGAGAAGCGATAATATCATCGACCTCCTGTGTAACGACAATCGCCTCTCCGAAGAATTTCCTCACAGTCTTAAAAAGATACTTAATGTACTCTGCCATACCCTCTTTAGCGATTGCCTTCCATGCTTCTTCAATCAATATCATCTTACGGATGCCCTGCAAACGGCGCATTTTGTTGATGAACACTTCCATGATTATGATCGTTACGACGGGAAATAGGATTTTATGGTCTTTTATCGCATCTATCTCAAAGACAATGAAGCGTTTAGATAATAAATCCAGTTGCTTATCCGAGTTCAACAGGAAGTCGTATTCACCCCCGCGATAGTACGGCTCCAGTACATTCAGGAAATTCGCTATATCGAAGTCCTTTTCACGTACTTTCTTTTCTTCCAGTACCTTTTTGTAGTCATCACGGACAAACTCATAGAATGTGTTGAAAGACGGTATCAGTTTTTTATCGGTTTTCAACTTTTCTATATACTGGCTGACTGCATTGGAGAGGGCAACTTCTTCCGCCCGTGAAGGCGGCTCATTATCCCTTTTCCACAGGGTAAGGATCAGCGTTTTTATACTCTCACGCTTTTCAATATCGAAAACATTATCATCCGTGTAAAAAGGATTGAAAGCAATCGGATTTTGTTCCGTGTAAGTAAAATATACTCCATCCTGACCACCTGTGCGCTTGTTGATTAGGTTGCATAATCCCTGATAAGAGTTTCCTGTGTCCACCAAAACGATATGCGTACCCTGTTCGTAGTATTGGCGCACCATGTGATTTGTAAAGAAAGATTTGCCACTTCCCGACGGCCCAAGAATGAATTTATTCCTATTTGTAATAATTCCTTTTTTCATGGGCAAGTCGGAAATATCCACATGGAGTGGCTTACCTGAAACCCTGTCCGCCATTTTGATACCGAACGGACTGGGTGAACTCCGGTAGTTTGTTTCTTCCGTGAAAAAGCACAAGGCAGGTTCGATAAATGTATAGAACGCTTCTTCCGCAGGAAAATCCCCACTATTACCCGGCATTCCTGCCCAGTACAAAGTAGCGGCATCCACAGTATTGTGTCTGGGCTTACATTCCATAAGAGCCAACTGGCTACCTACGTCATTGCGGATATGTTTTAGTTCTTCCACATCATCACTCCACGCTATCACGTTGAAATGCGCCCTGATGGAAGTCAGCCCGAAGCTATGCGCTTCGTTTAGATACTGGTCGATCCACTCCTTATTTATTTGATTTCCACGACTGTACTTTGAAAGCGACTGCATATTCCTTGCACTCTTTTCAAACTTCCGAAGATTCTCCGCACTATCCTCAATAAATAAATACTGGTTGTAGATATGGTCGCATGAGAGAAGTAATCCTACCGGAGAAGCGAACGACAAACGGCAATCACTTCTATCGGTCGATAGTTTTTCATACCGCATATCCGTTCCAATACGTCCGGGCAGATCTTCTGCATCCGAAAGCGTATGCAGGCAAATATGTTTACTACCTACCCGAAGTCCGTCGGCACCCAGTTCCATATCCTGCAAGCAGGTGGTATCATCGAGCGACAAGGCGAAATACTTTTCAATAAGCCCTGCCTTTTCATCCGTTCCTGTAATCTCATCCGAACTGATACGGGTAAGCGTAATAAATCCGCTATCATTCATTATCCGTTCAAATTGCCCGACAGCTTCCAGAAACTTCACACTCGTATCCTTATTGACTTCTTTAGGAATAATGTTCCCACGACAAAGCGATGAGAAGTTGCTTTGCATTCTCATTCGCTCTTTCGTTGTTTTAGTCAGGAACAGGAAACATGAGTGATTCAGGAAAGGACGTTCGTTGAAGTGCTTTTCAAAACTGCGGGATAAGAAACTCATATCATCCTTATCAGTCTGTGGTTTGTAGGTTTCACGCACAAACCAATCTTGTTTATGCACCACACTGTATTCAGGAAGGACTTTTACTGCTTTCGTCCAGGACGAGTGTATCGCTTCATATTCCGTATTGGTTACTGTAAACAATTCCGGCAGCTCCACATAATAAGCGACCGTAATATCCGCATCCTTTGAAATGATGCAGTCATGTTCGACAGCCAGTAACGGGAACTTGTTTTCAATGGTAGATGCCTTCATTATATTACGCATATCCTACCTCCTTTCTTTTCCGTTTGAACAGGCGGTGCGGAGTTTTCCTGTTTATCAAATAGCGGGGATGCTGTTTTACAGCCATGACTTTCATTAAGCCATGTTCCCCGTATTTTGTATTCAGGTTAAAGGTCATCCATACCAATACCGATGCAGCGATTACACCGAAGCCGATACACACCCACTGATCCACGCCTGCCATATACATAATGACAAAGACAATGAATACGGCAAGCAAGCCTGCGGCAAATATGAAAAGGTATTGTGATTTTAAACCTTTGAACTCCACGCTTTTGCCTATCCCTTTGTTAATATTAAACTCCATAACTCTTATCTGTATGAAGCTGATTAAAGGAAGAAGGAGCGCAGGATGGTAGCGGCAACTATAAGAAATATACAGGCACCGAACCACGACGCGGCCGTTTTCGATGTATCGGGATCGCCGGAACTGAATTTTCCGTACACCTTTACACCCCCAATCAAACCGACGACCGCACCTATGGCGTATATCAATTTTGTGTCGAGTAGGTCAGCCCCATTACTGGGGCTTTCCCCTCTAAGAACCGTACGTGAGAGTTTCCCCTCATACGGCTCAAGCAACGCATTGCTATTCTTGCTGAAGAAATAGTTTTGCCTCATTTCCTACTAATTTTATTGGGTTTGAACTTCTTTTGTTTACATGAACTGTGAATGAGAGTTTTGAACGGTTTTCCGCCCGTGTCCTCCGTTATGGTAGTCCATCGGCGGGTGTTGTCTATTATCTCTCCACAAATTGGGCAGCGCATTTTCTGATGTATCCATATCATAGCGAGCAGATTGTCAATCTCACGTAGCTCTTGCTCCGTGTTCTTTAACTTGCGTCGCAGATAGTATGTAGCATCAGCAGGGTCGTATGGATTGGCGTTCGTTTTCACACGCACGTACTTTTGGATTGCTATGTTCGCCAGTCTTTTGAGCGAGAGATTTGTCTCCTTTTTAGTCTTATTGCTCTTTATAGTGGCTGCAAATGTCCAATCGCGACCATGCAGGTGCTTGAAATACTTATCCTTAATCCAATGTTTCCCTTTCTTGGGATGTCTGCGCTTAGCCCATTGCCAAAGCGATTTATAAATTTCGAAGTCCACTCGTGAGAATGCCTTTGATGATGCCCCGTATCGGTAATAGTTACCCCAACCGGGTATCATGTGGTTAAGCATTCTTACCATAGACGATGCCCTTGCCGATTTATTCCCTTTGATTTTCAACCGTACTTTCTCACAGAAACTCTTCATCGCATCTTTGGACGGCTTGGTAAGCAGTTTTCCATTGGAATATTTGCGGATATTGAAGCCGAGGAAATCGAAACCTTCACTGATATGAGTGATTTTGGTCTTTTCTTCCGAGAGCATCAGACCACGTTCTTCCATGAATTGCCGTACAAGCGGTAGGATAATCTGTTCGATTGTTTCCTTGTCTTTTGCTGTGACGATAAAGTCGTCCGCATAACGCACGAGGTTGATTTTGGGCTTAATCCTTTTGCGTCCGTTCGGGTCAGGCTTCCAATAAGCTTTCACCGCCTTTTTCACAAGTGATTGAAGCCCGTCAAGGGTCATATTGGCAAGAGTGGGAGAAATTATGCCACCTTGTGGAGTTCCTTCTTCGGTGGGGAAGAGTTCGCCATTGAATACATAACCACTTTTGAGCCATTTGCGGAGCATCTCCTTATCCATAGGGATATTGGCGAGAAGCCACTCGTGACTAATGTGGTCAAAGCATCCTTTGATGTCACCCTCCAGCACCCATTCGGGAGCGATTTCCTTTGAAAGTACATTGTGACACGCGGCTATTGCATCCTGACAACTGCGATATTTGCGGAATCCGTAGGAGTGTTGGTCTCCTGTAGTTTCTGCAATGGGGTCGAGTGCCATGAGATAGAGAGCCTGCATCGCTCTGTCTTTCATTGTAGGAATGCCCAAGGGGCGTTTCTTTCCATTCTTCTTCGGTATCTCTACGCGACGCAGTGGCATCGGTTGATAGCCACGGCGTTTAAGCGTGTCGATTGCTTTGACTTTTGCTGCATCGGTTGACCACCTTACATGGTCAACACCTGCGGTGTCCTTACCTTTATTAGTAGTAACTCGCAGTACAGCCAGATAGCGACCGTAAAACGAGTGGGTCAACAGCCATTGCAAAGATTTGACTTTACCATGTCTGCCTTCCCTTTGAGCCTTTACAATACGCGCTTGCAGCTTCCGAACATAGTTCTCCGCCTCGCGTCGGTCGATGTTTCGCCAGCGTTCGGTGTCGGAGATTGCCATATTTTCAGGCGCACACGATGTTTTAATTTCGTTCATTTGCTTTCCATTCTTTGAAAGTTCTAAAAGTTGATTGTAAAGTGTTACCTTGTGGAAGTGGGCACACTTTCGTGTCGGATGATGTGGCTCTCTGCCAACCCGTAGCAATGAGGTCAATCCGTATCCGCTCCATTACAGAGCGACATTCGCTTTTTCCACGTTCCTATATCCGCACCCCATATAGGCTTACCTTGCGGCTCGCTTACCCCCTCATGAAGAGAGGGAGAAATACGGACTTACCACGTTCCGTGTAAGTGACAATAATGGGTTAGGTCTGTCCTATCCACCGGCAGTCATTATGTCCGTGCAACCCCACCTGGACAAGGGAGTTGACCGACTGCACACCTTTTGGTTCAAGCCTACAGCCTTGCTCTTTCAAGCGTGGCCCTCAACATCATTTGGCTTGTTCTTCGTAACGATGTTTATCAGACATTCACATTCAGTTGACCATACCATTAAGTCTCGCCCCTCGACAGAATGATGCTATCTGCCTTAACCTCCACTCACGCTTCGGTCTATTCCTTTCGGAGAGGGTACTTTGTCAGAGCAGCTTCACACAAAGGAATTACTCCCAATGCATGTACTCTCAGACTACTGCAAACGGAATTGCAGGTGCAATCAATAGTTATTGTAAACTACAGTCACACAATCACTCACACAGCTTTTACGTGTCACACCCCCGGATCGAAATAGCTCGTTACCATGTTCGTGGCCTCGGTAATGCCGCCAATTCCGTTACCTTGTGCGAATGCACTTGAAACAGCAGCCAGAATAAAAGCTGCCGACATTAGAAATTTTTTCTTTGTCATAATGAGAAATTGTTTAAAAAATGGTATCGGGGTGGATAGTCCCGATACCGGGTTGATAAATCTTGTTACTATTGAATTTTTTAGTGGTTGATAGCGCGAAAGCTATCCGTAATCTCTTTCTTTCATCTTTCTTTGTTTTACATTATTATTAATACTTTTCGCACTATGCGAAATCTCTGATATTAAAATTGTCGGGAGCCTTTTTGCCGTTTCCGGCAGTTCCGGCTTCCTTGTCTTTCCGCTCATAAAAAGCCGAAAGGCTTTCAGCCATAAGGTCGGTAACGATTCGCTTTGCATCGGGCTTACCAGAAACCACCTGTTCAAACATATCAGTCTGCCGTATCTCCAGTAAAGTATCGCCCGCTTTTCGTTTTTGCTCCGGCGTTGCTTCATTCGTCCGGTTTACAGTGCGGACTGCATTACCCAGATCATCGAACTGAATACCTGAAGCGAGTACGGCTTGTGCCGTTCCTTCCACTTCTTCCGTTTCTTCTTCGTCTTCCGGCGCATCTTCGTTTTCGTCCGTCATTTCATATTCGAGCGGATAATCTATATCCATAGGCTCGTTTTCTTCATCCGGTGGAGTGTCGGAAAACGCTTCTTCCAATTCCTCCGGCGGCACTTCCGCTGATGGCTTTACCTCGTTAGGCGAAGCAAATATATCGGGATTTTCAGCCTGATTTTCAGATTTTAGCGAGGTGGCAGTGAGTGGCTCCGATTTGGCAGCGAGTGGCGTCGATGCGCTTAAATCAAATGTGCTTTTCCCGACAATATTTTCCTTCAAACGACCTGCTTCATGAATGGAGCTACCCTGACCGATAATGTTCTTTTTTCGTCTTTTTCCTGCTCTTGCCCACAAGAAATAAATTCCGACAAAAAGGGCATACAGGATAACTACGGTTATAAATATCTTTTCCATCCTTACTTTTTAGGGTTTAGGTAATCATCATTGTTATTCTTCTTATACTGTTCTGAAATCTCATCCTGAAAGGTTTCAAAATGATGCTTCAGGACATTGTCTATGTAACTGAATATGGTTACTTCATTTTTTCCTATAACCCCTACAATCTTTGAAATCCGGTTATGGTATTCCTTACGGATACTTACTAATTTTCCGTTTCTTGTCGGGATACCTGCATTGACAAGAAACTGTTTCTTATAGCCGGAAGATTCGGGTTTCGTTTTATCACCCGGAACGACTATCATTTCTATTTCAGGAGCCGTTTTTTCTTCGTATTCTTTCCGCATACGTTTCTTATAGCGAATAGCTTTCGGCAGAATAATTGCCGCCAGTATCACCAATCCCCAGAGGACAATTCCTATTATTGCCTTATCTCCGCTATCTATTAAAAATGGACTGACTATCATAATTTGATTGTTTTATTGTTAGAAAATTCCTTCGTTGTTTTTATTGTACAATTCCGTTATCTCATCCTGATAAGCAGCAAAATGTTGGGACAGTACATTATCTATATAGCTGAATAAAGACACCTGATTTTTACCGATGACCTGAACGATCTTCATAATCTTTTCATGGTGGTCTTTGCGTATGTAAACAGATTTTCCGGTACGTGCCGTAATGCCGACTTCCTGAATAAACAGGCTTTCGTAATCAGGAGATTTACTGCGTTTCCGTTTGGTTTCCTCACGGGGGGATTCTTCCTGAATAACTTCCGTTTTTTCAGGTTCCACGCTTTCCGCTTCCTGTTCCTGTTTCTTTTCGTGTTCAGGAACTAATGCTCTGGGTATGGAACTCGGATTATTCCGGCGTTCCTTATTCTTGAATGAGGATATGACAAAACTGGCATCAATCTCATTCAGGTTTACTTCTTCTTTCTTTTTCGCCATAATCGGTTATTTTAAAGTTTCCAACATTTCATCTATCAGGGCATCGAGGTTACTGCCTCTTACCAATGCTTTGTCCGCAGGGAACAGTGTAGAGCGGAACAGGGCTTTGTGGTTTACCGACTGCTCCCGGCGGAACCGCTTACTGTCGGGCAGGAATGTTTTGAAAAGCGGGAAACCCAGTTTATCAATCACATCTTCATACACTTCGTAGAGTTCGGTTTTCTCCCGACCATCAACGAGATTCCAAAGCAGGTACAGCCCTTTGATTTTTGCTTTGCCGGGCGTAATCAGGGCATCATTGACCGTAATCACATATTGCAGGGTGCTTTCCAGTACCAACCTGTCAGCACTGATCGGAGCAATAATGTAATCCATGAGTGAAAGCGTGTGTACAACTGCCGGATTGTTGATTGTTCCGGGCAGGTCGAAAAATACGAAGTCAGGCTGCAATACTTCAATAACTTCCTGTGCATCTTCCATAGCATTTTCTGGGCTGCTTTCGATAACTTCATAAGCCTTTTTACCCAATGCAGAAAACTGTTCGTAAGCCATGAGCTTGTAATGGTCATCATCCATCGACATTTTTATATCACGCTCACGCATTTCCGCAATCGAGTGTTGTGGAAAGTCGCAATCAATCACGGCTACGTTATAGCCTTTCACATAGTGCAAGTAAGAAGCAACCAACACCGTAAGAGTTGTTTTTCCGGCTCCCCCCTTTTGGGTACTGAAAGCCACGTTCAAAGTTTTCTTTTCCATTGTCTGAAATTTTTAATTATTATACATCGTTTGTATCTCTGTCCGGTTGAACAACCGTCTGTCTGTTCAGCCATACGTTTGATTAGTTATCCGTTCATCTGTCCGTCCGTTTGACCGTTTAGCCATTTGGCTGTTTGTCTGTCCGTCTGTTTAGCCGTTGGAACGTTTAGCCGTTTAGCCAGTCATTTGTTTGTTCAGCCATTTGTTTAGCTATTAATCCGGCTGTATCTCCATATAGCCGACTGTATGTTTTTATATCCGTACAGCTATTCATTTAGCTATCCGGCTGTCTGTTCATACAGTCATTTTCTCTGCAAATAAAAACCTATTTATTAGCAGAATCATCACTTTTTCACGAGGTGGCAGTGAGTGGCGTCGATTTGGCAGCGAGTGGCTTCGCTGCTTGGAATACAGCACGTTACTTTAGCCTATAACTTTGCTGCATGAAATGTCGGGAGATATCCGACCGCCATTTTCGCTCGTTTACTCGCATTCATATCTGTCCCTGTTCAGGACAGATTTTATTTGCGTCATGGCAAATAGCAAGCTGTGTTTTTTGCTGCACGAAACAAGTTCTGCTGCAAAAAACGCTTGCCCCTCCGGGGGGGCGCAACCTCCGAAGTCGGTTGCTTATAATGAATCATTCGGGCGATGATTGTTAAGGCGGCAAGGGTGCCTAACGACGGATTATACCACTAAAAAATCCGACGTATGAATGAAAAAGCAAAGAATCTCCCCAAAAGGGGAAAAGGGGGTAGAAACCCCAAGAATGATCCGGCGAATTACCGTTATTCGGTAAACTTCACCGCAGTAGAACATGCCCGGTTCCTCACCATGTTTGAGCAATCAGGGCTACAATCGAAGGCTCGTTTTATCGCTGCCCGTGTTTTCGGGGACGAGTTTCGAGTGGTAAAAATCGACCGTTCCGCTATGGAATACGTTACTAAACTCACATCTTTTTACGCACAATTCCGTTCCGTTGGGACGAATTACAATCAGGTTGTAAAGGAATTGCATACCAATTTTTCAGAAAAGAAAGCACTTGCTTTGCTCTATAAATTGGAAAAGGCAACGGTAGAACTGGCAGAAACGGGGAAAAAAATTCTGGAATTATCGGAAGAATTTAAGGAACAATGGTTGCAAAAATAAACATCGGTAGTAACCTGTACGGTGCATTGACGTACAATCAGGAAAAGGTTGATAAAGGTCTGGGAAAGATATTAGGTGCGAATCTTGTGTTTGAACCTGCCGATGGACACTTCAACGTTATTGATTGTATTGAGGACTTCATGCAGTTTATCCCGTCGCACTTCCGTACCGAACAACACGTTTTCCATGTATCCCTGAATCCACATGAGGATGATGTTTTGACAGATGACCAACTGGTAGATATCGGAAGGGAATACATGAAACGATTGGGGTATGGCGATCAACCTTATCTGATATTCAAGCATGAGGACATTGAGCGGGAGCATATGCACATTGTATCGCTTCGGGTAAAAAGCGACGGAAAAAAGGTTTATGATGGAAAAGAACATGAACGAAGTAAGGCTATAACAGAAGATTTGGAACGGGAATATAACTTGCATCCGGCAGAAGGACAAAAGCAGGGTGAACAATGGGAACTAACCCCTGTCGATTTTTCAAAGGGAAACCTTAAAAAGCAGATTGCATCCGTTATCAAACCGCTGGCTTCTATGTATCACTTTCAAAGCATGGGAGAATATAAAGCCGTCCTTTCCTTATATAATATAAATGTTGAGGAACTGAAAGGCGAGGCAAAAGGAAAGCCTTATCGGGGATTGCTTTATTCCGCTTTGGATAGTGAGGGCAACAAGGTCGGCAATCCGCTAAAGTCTTCCATATTCGGGAAGTCAGTCGGTTACGATGGACTGGAAAAGCGTATGGAGAAATCTGCCGAACGCATCAAAACTAAAAACCTGAAGACACATACATTAAAAGCGGTATCGGAAGCCAAGCAGGGCAGCCAAAGTGAGAGCGAGTTCCGAGCGAAGCTAAGGCAGCAGGGTATTGATGTTCTGTTTAGGCGGAATGATGAAGGACGGATATATGGCGCTACATTCATAGACCATACTACCCGCACCATACTGAACGGTTCCCGATTGGGTAAAGAGTATTCCGCTAATGTTTTCAATGACCTGTACGGTGGAAAACAGGAACAAGCACAAGAGCCAGTCAAAGACACACGCCTTTCTGATGTTTACAATAATATTCAGCCAGGCACGCACCATGATAACAGTTACACTTCGGATAGTGTAACCGGTGGGCTTTTCTCAATTCTTAATCCGGAGCCGGAGAACCATCCTAAAGAAGAAATGCCATTACCACGTCGTAAGAAAAAAAAGAAGCGCAGGTATGGCAGGCAGATGTAATAAAATATAGGTTTTGTTTGTCATTTCACCTATACGATAAAAGACGGAATCAGGTTATTGATTTCGTCTTTTATAATTAATAACTTGCCCATTAGGATGTTGAATCAACAAAGTTATTGTCTGTAATTAACTATATTTATTCTGGATCTGCCGTGTGTTGCTTTTTTTTATAGTCAATTAAATCTTTACCCGAACCTTTCATCAGATCAATAGCCCATTTTGTTATTACTACCGAGCTTATTATACCACTCAAACAATCTAACCAATATATCTGCCAAAACATTCCGATAGTTAGGGCAATAATAGCGGTTATACTTGTTAATCCGTCAGCCAATACATGTAGGTATGCCGAGTGGATATTATGGTCACGATGCTCATGATCGTGATGCAGGAATACTGCACTTAGAGCATTTACAATCAATCCAACAATGGCAACGATAATAGCTTCCTTGAAAAATATATCTACTGGATTCATTAACCTTTGTACGGATTCAACTGCCATCAATACAGCTACAATCAGCAATGCTACGGCACTCGTATAGCCGGATAAAGCCAATAGTTTCCCTTTATTGAATGAGTGATTTTCTGTTTGTGAATACTTACGGGCTGCATAGTAAGCAACCCATGTCAGACCTAAAGCAAGTACATGGGAAGCCATGTGCCAGCCGTCAGCTAATAATGCCATTGAGTTAGTCCAGTACCCGAAGCTAATTTCTACTACCATTGTTGCGGCTGTCAGCAAAACAACCCATTTGGTTTTCTGTTCGTTGATATGTGTATGATTTTTAGTATGCGGATGATTATTCTCCGCATGATTATGTTTATCTCCCATGATGATTAATATTTTATTTGGATAATCGTCTTATTATTTAGCTAAGAAGTTATTTATAAAATATTATTCTTGGGTGGATGCCAGATTGAGTTAATAAGATTTTGAGGAATATAATATGTGTGATCCGGTATTTTAATATCGGATTTTATGGCAAATGGTTTTTCAGGATTGTCGAAAGAATGTTCCGCAAATATAAAAGGATTAATATGTACTGTATTAAGTGAGTTATGAAAAGGCAAAGATGCGTGATTGTGATTTGCCTTTTTTTTCGTTTTATGCTCATTTTCGGAATAATGCAGTTTAAAAAAATCTTTTAAGTCAATGGATGTTTCTTCAGTGTGTTCGCAATAATGTTGGATTAAAAAAGGCAAGCGATATATTTCCTGCAAAACAGTATTAGTGAATCCTATTTGCAGGGACAGTAAAGTAACGACTATGATGGTCAAAAATTTCACGCCTCAAATTTAGCAATATTCCTTAAAATAGTAAATCACTATTTTAAGGTATTTACTTATAAGGTACCTCTTATTCCATTTTAGCGCCACTCGCTGCCAAATCGAAGCCACAAGCGACCACATGACAGAAAATCAATCATTTACAAGAACAACCTCTCTAATTTCGCTTCTCAAACTTTTAATTTTTAAAGATTATGCAACAAGAAGATGATTTAAGAGGACTTGCCAAAGTGATGGAGTTCATGAGGGCAATCAGTATTATTTTTGTAGTGATAAACATTTATTGGTTTTGCTATTACGCTTTGCGTGAATGGGGAATCAATATTTCGGTAGTTGATAAGATACTACTGAACTTTGACCGGACTGCCGGACTATTCGGTAGTATTCTTTATACCAAATTATTTGCCGTTGTTTTCCTTGCCCTTTCGTGTCTGGGAACTAAGGGAGTTAAAGAGGAAAAAATCACTTGGCCGAAAATCTATGTTTTTCTGACAATAGGTTTTATCCTGTTCTTTATGAATTGGTGGATACTTGAATTGCCATTACCTGCATCGGCTACAACAGGTTTTTACATCCTGACAATGGCAGCAGGTTATCTGTTCCTTTTGGTCGGTGGATTATGGATGAGCCGTTTACTCAAAAACAATATGTTCGACGACGTATTCAACACGGAGAACGAGAGTTTTATGCAGGAAACACGGCTATTACAGAGTGAATATTCCGTGAACCTGCCTACGAAATTCTGGTATAAGAAAAAAGAATGGCGGGGTTGGATAAACGTTGTAAATCCTTTTCGTGCAAGTATTGTGTTAGGAACTCCGGGCAGTGGGAAGTCATACGCTGTTGTTAATCAATACATTAAGCAACAAATTGAGAAAGGATTTTCAATGTACGTGTATGATTTTAAGTTTCCTGACCTTTCTACAATCGCTTATAATCATTTACTGAACAATCAATTAGGCTACAAAAAAGTCCCCACGTTTTACGTGATAAACTTCGACGATCCGAGCCGTTCACACCGATGTAATCCAATCAACCCTTCTTTCATGGAAGATATTAGCGATGCTTACGAATCGAGTTATACAATTATGCTTAACCTTAATAAAACATGGGTGCAAAAACAAGGCGACTTCTTTGTGGAATCTCCGATAATTCTGTTTGCTGCTATTATATGGTATCTCCGAATTTATAAAGACGGAAAATATTGCACATTCCCTCATGCGATAGAGTTCCTGAATAAAAGGTATGAAGATATTTTCCCTATTTTGACAAGTTATCCCGAACTGGAAAACTACCTAAGTCCCTTTATGGACGCGTGGCTTGGGGGCGCAATGGAACAGTTGCAGGGACAGATAGCAAGTGCTAAAATACCGCTTTCAAGAATGATTAGCCCGCAATTATACTGGGTAATGAGCGGTGATGAGTTCACGCTTGATATAAACAACCCTGATGATCCGAAGGTATTAGTCGTAGGCAATAACCCCGATAGGCAAAATATATACGGCGCAGCTTTGGGACTTTACAATTCCAGAATAGTTAAATTGATAAACAAAAAAGGGCAATTAAAGAGTTCGGTCGTAATCGACGAATTACCGACAATTTATTTCAAAGGTCTTGACAATTTGATCGCAACAGCCCGTAGTAATAAGGTTGCTGTGCTTTTGGGCTTTCAGGATTTTTCGCAGCTAATAAGGGACTACGGGGATAAGGAAGCAAAAGTTGTGATGAACACCGTAGGAAATGTTTTTAGCGGTCAGGTTGTGGGAGAAACTGCAAAAACATTATCCGATAGATTTGGTAAAGTCTTACAGAAACGCCAGTCTATGACTATTAACCGCAATGATAAATCGACCTCTATAAGTACCCAGATGGATAGCTTGATACCACCGTCCAAAATCAGTAACTTGACACAAGGGATGTTTGTCGGAGCGATTGCCGACAACTTTGATGAACGTATCGAGCAGAAAATTTTCCATTGTGAAATAGTTGTAGATAATGCAAAGGTAGCTGCCGAAACTAAGGCTTATCAATCTATTCCTATTATTACCGACTTTAAAGACGAAAACGGAGTAGATAAGATGAAAGAGCAGATACAGCTCAACTATAACCGTATCAAAGAGGAAACCAAACAAATTGTTGCAGAAGAACTACAACGCATTAAGGATGATCCTTCATTGGCTCATTTATTACAGCAACAAGAATAAATATACATATATATATAATGTAGGAGAGCCGGATTTCCGGCTCTTTGTTTTTCCTATAACGCCACTCACTGCCAAATCGAAGCCACAAGCGACCACCTGCCGAAAAATCAACAGCTAACCTCTTGATTACCGCTACTTTTATTCTGCATTAATAGTGATGCAGAACAAAAACAGTTTTTATTATGGATGAAAAATTAAATCCGAAAGACAAAGTTCTCCTGATGCGAGATGAAGGAGAAGGCAACAAACTCAAAGTCGTGAAAGGCATCGACAAAAAAGGTAAAATTGATGCCATTGATCCCATGAAGGCGAAGCAAACCGATTTTATCAAAATTGACAAACACGCCGATCCCCTTGAAAACTTTTTCAAAAACTTCTTTAATCAAGCTAAAAACCCGTCGCATACAGGATTCTATGCGGTTACCGTCGATATGCTTGATAAAGTATTAAAACTAAGTGATGAAGATTTGGAGAAGTATCGTATCAATCCGAAAGATTATATGAATCAGCAGGAACAATCCACCAAAGAGAGTGAAAAGCAAGTTCAAACCGAAAAAAAAGAAGAAAAAATGGAAGCAACACCAGCAACCGAACAGAAGACCGAATTTAAGCAATTCGACACAAGCCGTATCCCTGAAAGTGAATATCAGAAATACGGTATCAAGCCCGAAAATCTGGAGGGCGAACTCAAAGCCATGAGTTACGGGTATAAATCTCCGCACCTTGTAGATATCAACCCCAAAATAGAGGGAGTAGAATATCCCATGAAAGCCCGTCTTTCACTGGAGGAACAGCCGGATGGCAGCCTGAAATTTACCCCGCATCCATACCAACAGCAGGTTGATTTGGAAAAACCGTTTCAGGGCATTATGCTCCCCAATGACGTAAAAGAAAACCTGTTAGCAACGGGTAACAGTGGTAGGGTGGTAGAACTGGAGCCAAGACCGGGCGAAAAAGTACCGTCGCTTATTTCTATCGACAAGCAGACTAACCGTTTGGAAGCCGTACCCCTTGATAAGCTCACAGTATCTCAAAACCTGAAAGGTGTTGAGTTATCTCCTGAACAACAACAGGCATTAAAAGAAGGGAAAAAGGTACTCGTAGAGGGTATGACCTCCAAAAAGACAATAGGTACCGATAATCCTAAAAAATTCGATGCTTATGTTCAGTTTAATGCAGCCAAAGGCGGTTACGATTTCAATTATGACGGATTAGACCGCAATAAGTATCAGCAGAACAATAGACAGGAACAAAGCCAGAACGGAGAACAGCAGAACCAAGTCCGTATTCCTAAAAAACTTTTAGGCGTTGATTTGGACGATAAACAACAAAGTTCTCTCCGGGAAGGAAAAGCCGTCTATGTTCAGGGTATGATGAAAGACGGAAAGGGCGAGCCTTTCAATGCCTATGTAAAGGTCAATCAGGAAAAAGGCAAACTGGATTTCTTTAAGTGGAACCCGGACAGAGCCAAAAAGCAAGGTGCGGATGTGAAAGTTGCCGAAGGCAATAAGACACAGGTAGCAGTCAATTCACAGGGTAAAACCAATGAAGCAACCAAACATTCAAATGAACCCCTGAAACAAGGTCAGCAAAACCCGACCGAAAAGCAGCAAGAGCAGAAGCAGATTAGGAAACCTGTGAAAAAGTCCACAGGACATAAAATGTAATACCAACCACTAAAAAATCCAATAGTAAATGAAAGTAATAATTGCAGAAAAGCCAAGCGTAGCCCGTGATATAGCGGCTATCGTTGGTGCGGATAACCGCAAGGACGGTTATTTAGAAGGGAACGGATATTGTGTAACGTGGGCATTTGGCCACCTCATAGGACTGGCAATGCCGCAGGACTATGGTATTACAGGATTTCAGGCTGAAAACCTACCGATACTTCCTGCCGAATTTAAGTTATTGCCTCGTCAGGTAAAGGACGGTAAAGAATACAAACCTGATCCGGGCACAATGAAACAACTTAAAGTTATCAAAGAGTTATTTAATAAATGTGAGCGTATAGTGGTTGCGACCGATGCAGGACGTGAAGGGGAGTTAATTTTCAGATATATATATAATTATCTGGAGTGTTCCCGCCCTTTCGACCGTCTTTGGATAAGCTCTCTCACGGATCAGGCTATCCGCAAAGGATTGGAGAACCTACGTCCGGGAAAAGAGTACGACAACCTGTATCGTTCGGCAAAAGCCCGGAGCCAAGCCGATTGGGTTGTCGGGATAAACGCTTCACAAGCCCTGTCAATATCAGCCGGGCACGGCGTATGGTCATTGGGACGGGTGCAAACACCTACACTCGCCATGATATGCAGCCGTTATCTGGAAAACAAAGATTTCAAACCGCAAACCTATTTTCAGGTAAAATTGCATACGGCAAAAGATGCAACCCAGTTCGCCGCTATTTCCACAGAACGGTACAACACAAAGCAGGAGGCAGACGACATCTTAAACCGTGTCCGATCCGCCGAATCCGTAAACGTGATAAGCGTAGAAAAGAAAGAAGCCAATCAGGAACCGCCATTGCTCTACGATTTGACTACTTTGCAGAAAGAAGCGAACAGCCGCCATAGTTTTTCAGCAGATAAAACCCTGTCGGTAGCCCAGTCGCTTTACGAAGCGAAACTTATTTCCTATCCAAGAACGGGCAGCCGTTATATTTCCGATGATGTTTTTGCCGAGATACCCGCCCTTATAGGTCAGTTATCCGGTTACGCTCCATTCGGCAACTATGCAAAAATAATGTCAGGGGCAAGCCTGAACAGGCGTTCTGTAAATGATAAGAAAGTAACAGACCACCATGCTCTGATTATCACCGAAAATATGCCGAAAGATATTTCAGCCGACCAACGTATCATATACGATATGATTGCTGCCCGAATGTTGGAAGCCTTTTCCGGCAAATGCACCAAAGAAAACACAAGCGTTTCTTTGGATGCTTCGGGCATTGCTTTTTCAGTCAAAGGTAGCATTATCCTTATTCCCGGTTGGCGTGCCGTATTGAACGCACCTGATGAAGAAAAAGGCGAAGACGATGCTCCGGCACTTCCATCCCTGTCCGATGGGGATGTACTTCCCATTAACGGAACGGACTTACTGGAGAAACAAACCAAGCCCCGCCCATTACATACGGAAAGTAGTTTATTATCTTCTATGGAAACCTGTGGTAAAGACCTTACCGACGAAACGGAACGGGAAGCGCTCAAAGAATCGGGTATCGGAACACCTGCCACCCGTGCCGCTATTATCGAAACGCTTTTCTCCCGTGAATATATTCAGCGTGAAAAAAAATCCCTTGTTCCTACCAATAAAGGATTGGTAGTCTATCTGGCTATCCGTGATAAAAAAATAGCGGACGTAGCTATGACCGGAGCATGGGAAAGCGCATTGAATAAAATAGCAACGGGAGAAATGGATGCCGATACCTTTCATAGAAGTATCGAAGTATATGCCGCACAGATTACCACCGAATTACTGGAGAAGAAAATCGAAGGCGGCAATACAAGAGAGAGCTGTCCATGTCCGAAATGTAAAAACGGTCAGGTAGTAATATTCCAAAAGGTTGCAAAATGTAACAATGAGGCTTGCGGACTGACAGTATTCCGGAATAAATCAGGAAAAGACCTGACGGACGGACAACTGAAAGACCTGCTTACCAAAGGCAAGACAGGTACTATCAAAGGCTTTAAGAGTAAAGAAAATAAGCCTTTTGATGCTGCCGTAGCTTTTGATGCAGAGTATAAAACGATATTCCAATTTGATAATTCCAAAAAGAGGAAAAAGTAATGAAAATAAGTTTGTTATTAAATTTAGGACAGGCATTGACGAGAAATGCAAATCTGGATAAGCCGACTAAAATGCTATATTCTTTTATTGATTATTGTAAAAGTCATGATTTTCCATATCCTACTATTCCAAGAATCGGAGAATTTATTTCATTGGAAGAGTTCTTTATAGAATGGGCGAAATCGCTTGATGACTGCGAATTAAATATGCTTGATAATATTAATTCGCTAACTACGTGTATCGGTAAGGAAATTAAGGTCATCAATGTTATTCACAATGTAAATCGCTCAGTCCTGTACTGTTCTGACTTGTATAAATTGGAATAAAACAGCTATCTTTGCCACTAAGAAGTTCATATGGCACAGGTTTTAATGAGAAATTATTAAATCTATCCTATTGAATTTTTTAGTGGTGGCACTGGGGAGGGATACCCCGGTGCCTTTTGCTTATCCGTATCAATAGTTTTCCACTAAAAAATTCATAGTTATGAAATACAATTCAAATTTAGAGCCTGCGGAAATGTCATACTTCCGGCTCAATCTACTTTCTTATTTACGTGATTCCCACCCCGACAAAGCAAATGACCTTTCATTTATTGCCGGACGTGGGGATATGGCAGCCGAAGCGTACAGCGAAGCCGTAAAAAGCGGTTTAGACCATATTCAAGCTGCCGAAATTGCAAACGAAGCCTTATTCAAAGGCTTACACTTTTCACCTTATAATATAGTAGTTGAAATACTTTGGAACGAGTTTTTCGACGAAGTTTCTCCGGGTGGTGCCCAGGCAAAGGCAAAAGAACTAATGCCCGAATGTCAGGCGGTATTTGCTAAATACAACCTTAGTGATGATTATGCCGAAACGACAGAGTACCAGTCGCTTTATACAGAGCTTGTCGGCACGATCCTGATACTGCTCGAAAATGAGTTACAATAAGCGAACTCATTTGCGTCAGAATATTGACGCAATAAAGTTAGCGTTAAGGCTCGACAAGGAACAAAAAAAGGCAACACCCGAAGAACGGGAAATACTCGCAAAATATTCAGGCTTTGGAGGGATTAAGGCAATCCTTAACCCTGCCGACAAACCCGAAGATATTGAGCGGTGGTCTAAATCCGAAGTCGAGCTTTTCCCGTTGGTGCAAGAACTCCACGAGGTACTCCGTGAAAGTTCTCCCACACCGGAAGTTTACAAACGCTATGTCAGTTCCCTGAAAAGTTCTATCCTTACGGCATTTTATACGCCGAAGCCTGTTATTGATGTGTTAGCGGATGCACTAAAGGATAGCGGTATAACTCCGACACGCTTTTTAGAACCCAGTGCCGGAACAGGTGCGTTTATTTCTTCTTTCAAAGATATTGCACCTGAAGCTAACGTAACCAGTTTTGAAAAAGACCTGCTAACAGGTAAAATTCTATCGCACCTTTATCCTGATGATAAGGTACGGATTGAAGGTTACGAAAAAATGGAAGGACGCTATTCACAGCATTTTGATGTGATTGCATCTAATATCCCTTTTGGAGATGTTTCGGTATTCGATCCGCTACTGTCCAACCATGAAATACCCGCCGTCAAACAATCGACACAGGCGATACACAACTACTTTTTTGTAAAAAGTGTCATGTCGGCCAGAGAAGGCGGGTTAATCGCCTTTATTACCAGTCAGGGCGTACTCAATTCGGAACAAAACAAACCGATACGGGAATACCTGATGAACTCTTGCGATGTTGTTTCAGCTATCCGTTTGCCGAACAACCTCTTTTCCGACCATGCCGGAACTGATGTCGGCAGCGACCTGATTGTATTACAACGGAATAATAAAAATATAGTTCCAAGCCAACGACAGCAGGATTTTATCGAATCCCGCAAATTATCTAACGGCATATCTATTAATAACCTGTTCCGTGATTTCAACAGAGTAGTACAAACCCGTTCCAAAATCGACACCGATCCATACGGCAAACCTGCTATTGTTTTTACCCATGAAGGCGGTATTGAGGGAATAGCCACAGATTTGCGGCAAATGCTGAAAGATGATTTTTCAAAACATTTGGATTTGCAGCGTTACCAAAACTATGCACAGGAAAACCCGGCACAGTCGGTAACACAACAATCTCAATCTGCAAAATTGGATAACAGCAATCAGATAACCGAACAGGATATTCAGGAATTAAGTGATTACGCTTCTGAAATGGACAGAAAACTGTATGCCGAACGTCCGCCACAACCCGAAGATTTTGGAATTAAAGAAAAAAAGCAGAATGAAACAGAAGAAAGACAACCGGCTGCTCCAAATACTTTTAGAGGTACTCTTTTCGATATGGATGATCCTGCCATTAAAAAAGCGCCGACTACGGAGGCGAAACCCCAGTCCGTAACGCAGGAACCATTAATAACGCTCTATGACCTTTTCGGCTTTACCCAAGAGGAACGCAGTCAGGTAAACAAACCCAAAAAGAGAGGTAGAAAATTCAAATTACAGGCAAGCAAGTCAAAGGAACTGCCGTTTATGGACTGGCGGGAAGAAATGGCGCATAATGCAGCGCAGCAACGGGAAAAGCTACAACAGGAAAGCGCCGAGGCCTATCCCGTATTCGATGCCCGTCGGGAAGAACAGTTGGAACGGCTGAAAGAGGAAGCCGAACGGGAACAGCAGGAACGCATGAAACCTGTTCCTTTCCTATTGGAAGATATACCGTCCCATTACCGTGATGGCTCACTTGTTACCGACGAAAATAATCGTATCGGTTATTTGCGTGATTTGAATGGATTTCAGCCGATGTTCCATCCGCTTCAGCTCACCGGAACACAGCAGGCGAAAGCATCCCTTTATATTGAAATACGGGACACTTATCACCACCTGTACAGCAACGAAGCAACAAGGTTGGAAGCCAATCCTGCATTAAGGGAAATGCTTAACCGACTGTATGATGATTTTACCCGCCGTTTCGGAAATATAAACGATGCGAAAAATCTTAGTCTTATAAAAATGGATGCCGGAGGAACGGAAATTCTTTCTCTGGAACGGTATATCGACGGTAAAGCCGTCAAAGCAGATATATTTCAACAACCGGTTGCCTTTAATCCCAATGAGATTACCCATGCCGATAATGCACGGGAAGCCCTGACCGCTTCGCTCAATAAACATGCAACGGTAAACCTTGAATATATGGCAGGGCTTACAGGGGGGACTTCGGATGAAATACTGGAGGAACTCAAAGGGCAGGTATTTTTCAATCCAATGATAGGCTCTTATGAAATTAAAGACAAGTTCATAAGTGGTAATGTTATCTCCAAAGCGGAACACGTAGAGCGGTATATAGAAAACCACCCCGACAATGAAGCGGCAAAAGAATCATTAAAGGCTCTGAAAGAAGCAATACCCCGTCCGATAGCATTCGAAGATTTGGATTTTAATTTCGGAGAACGGTGGATACCGTCGGGCATTTACAGCAAATACGCTTCACATTTGTTTGATACGAATGTATCGGTGCATTATGCTCAAAGCCGTGATGAATACACGCTCAAAGCCGACAGCAAAAATATCAAGATATGGGATCAGTACGCTGTTAAGGCAACAAGCCGGACTTTCGACGGTATCGCCCTGATGAAACACGCCTTGCATAATACCTCTCCTGATATAACAAAGAAAGTCAATAAGTTGATTGACGGGGAAATAAAAGAGGTCAAGGTACGTGATTCCGAATCTATTCAACTCGCCAATTCCAAGATTGACGAGATACGGAACGGTTTCGTTGAATGGCTTAACGAACAATCACCGGAGTTCAAAGACCGACTGGCAGATAAATACAACCGTACATTTAATTGTTTCGTCCGTCCGGAGTATGACGGAAGCCACCAAGAGTTTCCGGGACTGGATCTGAAAGGCTTGGGTATTCCCGACCTATACAATAGCCAAAAGGATGCAATTTGGATGGATAAACTCAATGGCGGGGGTATTATCGACCACGAAGTCGGGGGCGGTAAAACCCTGATAATGTGTGTAAGCGCCTACGAGAAAAAACGTTTGGGATTGGTAAATAAACCGCTCATTATGGCGCTCAAAGCCAATGTTCATGAAATAGCCCAAACTTTCTGTACGGCTTACCCCAATGCAAAAGTGTTGTATCCGGGTAAAGAAGATTTCACCCCTGCTAAACGGGCGAAGATTTTCAACGAAATGAAGAATAACAACTGGGATGCAATCATTTTAACACACGAACAGTTTGGTATGATACCCCAGTCACCCGAAATTCAGCAACGGATATTACAGGCGGAACTCGATAGCGTAGAAGAAAATCTGGAAGTGTTACGGGCACAAGGAAAGGAGATTTCCCGTGCTATGGAAAAAGGTTTAGTTAAAAGACAATTAAACCTTGAAGCCAAATTGGAAAATATAACCTACCAGATTGAGAACCGCAAGGATGACACCGTAGATTTCCGTCTTATGGGTATCGACCACTTGTATGTTGATGAGAGCCACCGATTCAAGAACCTGACCTTTACAACCCGACACGACAGGGTTGCAGGTCTGGGTAATGCCGAAGGCTCACAACGTGCCTTGAATATGCTTTTTGCCCTGCGTACCATTCAGGACAGGACGGGAAAAGATTTGGGAGCCACTTTTCTTTCAGGCACAACCATTTCCAACAGTTTGACAGAGTTATACTTGCTTTTCAAGTATCTCCGGCCGAACGAACTGGAACGACAGGGTATTAATACATTCGATGCGTGGGCGGCAATCTTCGCCAAAAAGTCGATAGACTACGAATTTTCGGTAACGAATGAAATTGTGCAAAAAGAACGCTTTCGGTATTTTATCAAAGTACCCGAATTGGCAGCTTTTTATGCCGAAATAACAGACTATCGTTCTGCGGAGGATATTGGTATCGACCGCCCTGTAAAGAATGAAATTCTGCATAATATTCCACCAACACCCGACCAACAGGAGTTTATACAAAAGTTGGTAGAGTTCGCCAAAACAGGTAAAGGTGAAATATTAGGACGTGCGCCATTATCGGAAAGCGAAGAAAAAGCAAAAATGCTTATCGCTACCGATTACGCGCGAAAAAGATTCAACAAGCTTGTATCTTTCAGATACTCAATAGAGTAGGAAAGAGTGTGGGGTAAAAGGGTTACGAGTTGGAAACGAGCAAGTTTCTTTACCTCTCTTCATTCTGCAGTGCTTCAAAGATCACGCTGTTCTATGTTGCAAAGATAATGATTCTCTTATGAAAATCAGTAGGAATTAGCCGTGTTGTCAAGGCTGACGTTTTTGGGGAATGGGTTCATAGCTTCATAGATAGTAGCTCTGATGGTTTCAGGGAGGCGTTGGTACGAAACTGAGTGATCAGCCTTTTGCCACTCTTTTCCTTCATTTTGTCGACAAAGAAGTGAACGATTTTAGACCAATAGTGTCCTAAACGTTTTTACCGCAAATGTCAAGGGGCGATTGACCCGCTTGACAGCGATCTCACACCCTTCGCCCGCCAAAAACGTTTAGGACACTATTGGCTTGTAACTCAATTCTATCACTATATCTTTCCGCATTTCACTTTTTTGTAGTAACTTTGCAAAACCATATTTGACCCTCAAAGAGGCTGAATTTGATAAGCAACTTGCTACATACTCATAATAAGGAGCTAAATAGAACACGAATGGGAAATACTCAAATGCCAAACTAAAGAAGATATTGGCCAAAATAAACGTTATACCGAGAGAGAAACTTGATTTTTTTCAACTTCCTAAAACGTTGTTGTTCAAACATTTCTACTTATTTGTACTTACCAGTTGAACCTACGCTTCCCTAATAAAATGTCTATGGTAAAAAGTTAAAAAATCCTCCCACTTTTGTTAGATATATTTTTTGTGTAATTTTGTAATCGTTATGCGGCAGCTTAAAAAAAGACGACACCAAACCAAAAAAATCATCTTGACAACCACCCGACTTTGAACTACGAAGGATGAAATTTTTCAGGGACAACTTCCAGCATTTCCAA
>NZ_JADNBB010000047.1 GCF_015550595.1 Parabacteroides goldsteinii | reverse complement strand
GTAAATCCAAAAAGAAAAATTATATTTGTAGTGATTTTCCTAGAATATGAACCAGACAGAGTTTAAATTACACTCCCGCTTTTGGTTTTAAAGACAATTCACGTCATTATGACTATTATTGGAAGTATGTTTTTATGTCTAAAAACTTTATCGAAAGGCTGAAGACTATTACATATGGAATCAGAGATGGACGTTCTATTAGTTTTAAGGAATTTGTTGATATGGACTTTGTTTATCCTTTATACGACGAACAGCGCCAAATCGCCAATTTCTTCCGTTCCCTCGACACCCAAATCTCCTTAGAAACCCAACGCCTTGAGAAACTAAAGCAAATAAAATCCGCCTGCTTAAATAAAATGTTTGTATAACCCATAAAAATAAAGATATGCCCAACGATACAGCAAACACACAATTCTTCGTAAAGGAAAGCACTTTTGAACAAGCTCTTGTCGACCATCTACCACATTATGGTTGGGAGAGCAACGTTATCATGCAACCTACCGAAAACGACCTTGTGAAAAATTGGGCCGCTATCATCTACGGCAACAATCGTGACATTTCCAAACTGGGTAATGCTCCGTTGACCGATAGTGAGATGCGCCAGGTCATCGATCAGGTGAATCGTTGCGATAGCCCGTATGCCGTAAATAAGCTGATTAATGGTGGACAAGTATGCATCAAACGAGACAACCCCGCCGATACCAACAACTGCGGAAAAGAAGTATATCTCAAAATATTCGATGCCCGCGAAATCAGTGCCGGACAGACCCGCTACCAAATAGCACGTCAGCCACGATTCAAATCCTCCCATCCGTTAGGAGGTGACCGGCGAGGCGACGTGATGCTCTTGATTAATGGTATGCCCGTCATCCATGTGGAGTTGAAACGTTCGCGGGTGGATGTGAGCCAAGCCACCTTCCAAATCAAACGTTATACCCACGAGGGCGTGTTCGGCAGTGGCATCTTTAAGATGATACAAATATTCGTAGCCATGACCCCCGAGGAAACCCTCTATTTTGCCAACCCCGGTACAGAAGAAAACTTCAAACCCGAATATTATTTTCACTGGGCAGACTTCAACAATACTGTAGTGAGTGATTGGCGCCGTGTGGCTACTGACTTGCTGAGCATTCCCATGGCACACCAGTTGGTGGGTTTCTACACCATTGCCGACGACAAAGACAAGATGCTGAAAGTGCTACGCAGCTACCAGTATTTTGCCGTCAACAAAATAAGCGATGTGACACACAAAACCAACTGGGACACCCATCAACATCGCGGCGGCTTCATCTGGCACACCACAGGTTCGGGTAAGACCATGACCAGCTTTAAGTCGGCACAACTGATAGCCAATTCGGGCGATGCCGACAAGGTAGTATTCCTGATGGACCGTATCGAGTTGAGCACACAGTCACTTGACGAATACCGAGGCTTCGCAGGTGAGGATGAGGCAGTGCAGGATACGCAAAACACAGCCATCCTGCTCAGCAAACTGAAAAGCACCGACAATGACGACCGCCTTATCGTAACTTCTATCCAAAAGATGGCTAACATCAATTCCAAAAACGGCATTTCACAAGCTGAGATTGACAGTATTGGACGCAAACGCTTAGTGTTCATCATCGATGAATGCCACCGTAGCGTATTTGGTGATATGCTAATTGGAATCAAAAACAATTTTCCCCGTGCGCTACTCTTCGGTTTCACCGGTACACCCGTGTTCGAAGAGAATGCCCGCCACGAAATCATGACCGAAACGCTCTTTGGCGACATGCTACACAAATACACCATCGCCAATGGTATACCCGACCATAACGTGTTGGGCTTCGATGTATATCGTATCACTACCTACAACGACGATGAACTGCGCGAAAAAGCAGCCTTTGCCCAATTGAAGGTGAAACACATCGAAGAAATAGAAGGTGATGAGGATAAAATGGCCATTTACAATAAGTTCATCAACGAGTTGCAAATGCCAAAAACATACACCGAAGGAGGTGAAACAAAACGTGGGATTGAGTATTATTTACCCAATGACATCTACCAGCAGGATATTCATCATTTGAAAGTAGCAGAAGATATGGTGAGCACCCGTGACCGGTTGAGCAAAAACGGAAAATTTCATGGGATTTTAGCTACGAAAAACATACCCGAAGCCATTGCCTATTATAAACTGTTCAAAGAGCGGTACCCCTCCCTGAATGTGGTTGCCGTGTTCGACAGCAACATCGATAATTCCGACGGAGGCATTGTTAAAGAAGACACCTTATTGGAAATGCTTGAAGACTACAACCGCAAATATGAAACGACTTTTCAGCTCGCCACCTACGGGAAATATAAGAAAGATGTAGCCAGACGATTGGCTCACAAAAAGCCTTACATCGGCATAGAACATGATCACAACCAGCAGATTGACCTGCTTATTGTGGTTACACAGATGCTCACAGGATATGACTCGAAATGGGTGAATACACTTTATGTGGACAAGGTGATGAGATATGTAGATATCATCCAATCCTTCTCGCGCACCAACCGGTTGTTCGGGCCGGACAAACCTTTCGGCATCATTCGCTATTACTCCTTCCCCTACACGATGGAGCAAAACATCAACGATGCGCTTGATGTGTATGTGGACCGTCCCCTCGGAGTATTTGTTGATAAACTGGAAAGCAATCTGAGTAATATCAACCAGCGGTTCCTGCACATATGCGATATCTTCCGCTCGCACGAGATAGCCAACTTCGAACGTCTGCCCGACACACGGGAAGATAGAAATATGTTTGCAAAGGACTTCAGCCAAATGACCCACCTGCTCGAAGCAGCCAAATTGCAGGGATTTGTGTGGGAAAAGAGCGAGTATGAGTTTCAGCATGGTGATACCTATACCCGCGTGAAGATGGAACTCGACGAACAGACCTATCTCACGCTGCTGCAACGCTATCGTGAACTGTTTGAAGGCAGAGGCGGAGGAGGTGGCGAGCGCGATGATTTCGACTATCCGATTGACACCTATATCACCGAAACCGGTACAGGTACCATCGATGCGGAGTACATCAACTCGAAATTTGTGAAGTTCATTAAAAACCTCTACCTCTCCGGACCGGGAGGTGAACTCACCAAGGAGGCTTTGAAAGAGTTGCACAAGACTTTTGCAACGCTTTCGCAAAAAGACCAGCGCACGGCTATGATCATACTTCACGATATACAGTCGGGCGACTTACACCTTGCCCCAGGCAAGACCATATATGATTATATTACCGAGTATCAACTCCGCGAACTCCACAAGCAAATTATGATTCTGGCTGAAGCTACAGGTGTAAACGTAAGCCAATTTGAACACATACTCAACAGAGGTGTAAACGATCAAAATTTGAACGAGTTCAACCAGTTTGAGAATCTGAAACTGACATTAGACCTGGTAAAAACCCGCGAGTTCATAGCAAAGGTGGAAGGAAAAGAGATTCCCGCACGTCTCGTCATGCCTAAGGCAGATCAAATCCTCAGGGAGTTTATTCTTGATGGAAGCAGCAGGGAACGAATTTTAACAGCTTATCTCAATGGTGGCGAAAAAGTTAATACGGCATCAGATGAACAAACATCGTCGGCTGAACAATCCGACCAAACTACGGATCAGACGCAACCTGCAGAAAGCGAGCAACCTCTTGATACAGAAAAAGTAAAGAACATAGTTGGCGGGATTCTATCTACCACTCTGTCGGGGGTAGCTCATACGATGCGTTCCCAAGATGAAGTGCTTAATAGTGTATTCTATGTAATTGAAAAAGCCTCAATTGATTCGCTTGACAGTGTAGGAATATTTATCACGCGCGCTTTCGCCAATCTTTATGGAAAGAAAGCCACCATCGTAGATAAGTTTGTAGCATTCAACCTGCTTGTAACGAAGTTTGAGGCCTATCTGAAAAAGCTTTATTTCCTGATGTATGGTCGTGAAATACAACCACAAAACGCAGGTGCCGATGTGACATGGAAAGATGTAATTTATGCTCATAAATGTCTTTGGAAGTTGAAGTATAGCAGCGATACTGCAAAACAACAGCTGTACCAATACCTAACATTAGTGAAAGGATGGCGTAACACCGAATCGCATATCTCGCCCACAGCCTCAGAACAAGAAGTGGAAGCAGCTATCAGCGTTATCGTATCGATGTATTTTTATGCGACAGGTTCGTCAATTACAGAATTGGAAATGGCTGGACATGATGTAAACGAGACACCCCTTGATAACGCGAATTCTTCGGAGCCAATCTCAACTAATTATGCTCCCAGATTATACACGATCAATAACGATGAAGAGTATAGTAACATGGCAGCAGATCCTGTAAATATAAACGATTTGCCGGAAGAAAAGCGCATAGAAATCTTAAAAAAAAGCATCGTTGAGCTTTTGGGTTATAACCCCAGGAAATCAGTATTCTCAAAGCAACGCCACTGGGAATCCATCTACCGTATTGCAGCAGACTTTGGCTTTGTTATTGATGGGGATTATACCTATTTCAAAAATATTATAGACAAAATGCAATTGAAGAACTTGCCTGTAGTTCTTACCTATGAGTTTCTTGACAAGGCAAATACTGGTATCTATGCTCAGTATTACGATGAATGGACGAGTGAAGGACTTACCGGGCGCAAGCTCCAAGAGTTTGAAGACATCAAACATTGCGCAGAGGCATTTAAGAAAATTGTGGAAGAGAATATTCCGAAGAAGAAAAAATAGAAAAGACTTATCAAGGTATTTTCGAGAGTGGGCAGATTGAAAAATTTGCCCACTTTTTTTGTTTTTTTTCTTTCTACGCAGAAAGACTGCATAGGAAGACGATAGCTTTGCAAATAAATCATTTAAAAGTCAGAAAAGGACTGACGTTAAAATTATAGTGAATGAGCGGAGAACAACGACAAGGGGCTTTAAGCAGCAGAAAGAAGTTCAAAATCCTAAGTATTGACGGAGGAGGTATACGCGGTATCATTCCATGTAAGCTGCTGACAGACTTAGAATCTGAACTAATGAAGCGTGATGGAGAAAATGCCAGGTTGGTGGATTATTTTGATTTAATTTGCGGTACATCTACAGGCGGTATAATTGCGATTGGCCTTGCTTTGGGTTTAACGGCTAAAGAGATTTTAGAACTTTATGAAGGAAATGGCAACGAAATATTTCCGGGCAGGCGAAGGACTATAGCAAATAAATTGCACTGTTTCTTAACTAATAAACCATTCTATAGCCGAAATCGGTTAAAAGAACTCTTACAGCAAACATACAATAAATGTACTCGTGATGGCGATACTCGTTTAGGTCATGCAAAAACAAGACTTGTGATACCGACCTATAATGCGGAGCATGGAAAGATCCATGTTTTTAAAACTGCCCATGCAGAAGGGATATTCCGGGATTATCAAATTCCAGCCGTTGATGCAGCGTTATCTACAGCAGCGGCTCCAGCGTATTTTGAGCCATATAGCTTTACTTATACAAATAAAGGTACAAGTGACAAACAAACCTTTAATAATCTGGTAGATGGCGGATTAGTTGCTAACAATCCTGCATATATCGGTTTAATTGAGGCCACAGAGGCACTTCAAGTCTCTTTACAAGAGGTTTCGCTATTGTCACTTGGTACAGGGTTAGACAATTTTACGACTCGCAATCATCCTAAGAAAATGGGTTCAAAGTTCTGGACCAATCCACTGAATAAAAATGGAATCCATCTTTACAATGCCATGGCATCAGCTCAGTCGGAAGATATAGACAATAAACTGTCTCTGGTAAAAAGAGGTGTTGCTGGTTGTCACCAAGAGAGTTTTGAATACCTCCGTGTTCAACATGTTTTCAATAAGGGAGAAGCTATTGATTTAGATGATACCAGCAATCATGCACTAACAACCATGAATTCTATTGCACAGCAATTATTTAGAATACATGGAGCTGAGATAGAAAAGAGATTCCTTCAAGATAAAAAAAAATGATTTTCAACCACTAAAAACATTGTAGTATGGCAAACTGTCACAATCTATTTGTTGATTTTAGAAAAGAATTAGCAATTACTTCAAGTAAGCAATCTGGTATGATGACATCACGCGAGAATCTGCGCACTCGTATAGAGAATAATTTCAAGGATAAACATCCAGGTTATACCCCGTATTTTTATATACAAGGCTCATACAAAATGGGAACAACCATCCGCACGAAAGATGATGAATGCGACTTAGATGATGGCGTTTATATCTCTCCTGATCCGGAAGTTTCTTGTGCAACACTACAAAACTGGATTTATGATGCGGTTAATGGTACAACAGACGCTACCCCTATACGAAAAAACAAATGCGTAAGAGTTGAATACAAAGCAAAGTATCATATAGATTTGCCTGTATATTATAAGAATGATATTGGTGATAAAGAGGAAAGCCCGCATTTGGCTGTACGTTGTGGCGATTACCAGGATAGTGACCCTCGTGGCGTTGTCAATTGGTTTAACGCCAAAAAGAAAAACAATCCACAATTGGTGCAGTTGGTTAAATACCTGAAAGCATGGTGTGATAAAGTGCGCGGTAAAATGCCTCCGGGTTTATCAATGAGTATTCTGACCACCAACAATCAAAAAAAGAATGATAGGGACGATATCGCTTTACGTGATACATTGAAGGCTATAAAGTCAGCATTGGATAAGGATTTCAAATGTATTGTGCCCGCTGAACCCTTTGATGATATGTTTGAAGGATATGATGAAGATAAGAAAAATAGTTTCTTAGAGTATCTGCAAAATTTCATTGATGATGCAGATAAAGCAATTGATGAACCTAATCAATTTAAAGCAAGTAGATTATGGCGTAAACACTTAGGAGATCGCTTCCCCTTAGGTGAGGATAAAGATGATAAATCATTAAAAGGCTTATCTGCAATAGCTTCGACGATTTTAAGTGGTGCAGCGAAAACATCGCGTGCTGGTGAGATTCAAACATCTAATGGCGTAGGGCATTTAACACATACAAACTTTGGAGAATGATAAAATACCTCAATAATGGCATTAAAAAGATGCAGAATCAAGCAGCCTTACTTCGTATAATGCATGAAAAGAGATTATTGGAAATGAATTATGAACACTCTTTTGTCCGTTGTACACTTGTCTCAAAAGAAAACACTCATAAACTGGTGTGTCATGTCTATTATATGCTTATGGATGAAAACATACATTTTCGCATAGTTTATGATGGTAGATTACATCCCAGGGCATGGATTGTCTCTCCTAAAATAGAAGACCCACAGCATATCTATTCAGACGATAAGAGCCTCTGTTTGTATGATCCCAAGACTGATGAATGGAGTTCTGAAAAGAATATATACAATACTTTTGTTCCATGGTGTCAGCAATGGATAGTTTTTCAACGGCTTTATGAACAAACAGGAAAGTGGCAGCATCCGGAACGACATCCTGCTACAGGGATTGAGAAAAATTAGAGGGACTAAATGCGTAGAAGGTATGCAATGGGAAAGTGAAAATACTTTAGTGAGCTTAAAGCTCTACAGGAGTAAGTAATATGCTGCCGCAAAACTTGCTATTCTCTGCTGATAGCCCTTTGTTGAAGTTCTTACTCTCTGATAAATTTCCTGTAATCAAAATCGTCAGACCCACTGTCTGGATAGGATTGTTTGTCATCCTCAATCCTATTCAGAATTGCCATAGCCCGTTCCTCTGCACCATGAATCTGTTTGGTGAATTGACTATAAATATCAGTACCTTCAATTTTCGGAATAATCTGTTCTACCTGTGTTTCCTCTTCTTTTGTAATCGCTTTACCTTGAAGCGTTCTGACTACCAATTCAAATTCATCAAGGGTCGTTCCCGTACTGAATTGCAAACGTTCCTTTTCAGTCAGGATAGGAAGAGTCTCTTCGTCATAATCTATCTCCTCATCCGATACTAATGTTTCCAAAGGGATAGACATAAAAGGTTTGTTCTCTTCTATCATCTTGGATTGTTGCAGTACTAATTCTTTCAACTCAGCTATTTCCCTTTTTAGTGGGTCTTCAGGTTCTAGCGGTTCCGGTTCTGCCTGCTTAGTGATATTTTCCTCTTTTAGTTTGAACTTCGTTTTCCCGATAATATCCGGTATCGGTTCTTTGGTTGGCGAACGTTCCTTGCTATCCTTATCTTTTTGTCTGGATTGGTATTTATTGTCAAACCAATCTTTGAAGATATTCCAAAGGTTCAGGCATGCCATAAAGAAGCATGCCGTCGCCAATAGAATTACTTTTATCTTTTCCGTTTCCATACTACAGGTTGATTGTTTTGATGATCTCTTCAACTAACAAATCCAAATTGCTGTCTTTCAGGAGCGGTTTATCAGGAGGAAAGATTGTAGAGAGGAACAAGTAGTCATTCCCTTCTATGGATTGTTCCCTGTCATAACGAACACTTTGCGGAATACGGGTCTCCATAATGGAAATACCCAGTCCTAAAATAGCTTCTTCATAGTAATTGAATAGTTCCCGTTTTTCTCGATTGGTTACCCGGTTCCAGAACGGATAGATACCTTTCAACCTAACTTGCGGATTCATGGTTATCATCTCATTTATAGAAATAATAAAAGGCAGCGTACTTTCCATATTGATCCGTGAGGTTGTTATCGGAACAAACAGATAATCCATCTGAAAAAATATCTCAACTACATTCTCATTATTTACTGTTCCTGGCAAATCGAATAATACTACATCGTATTTTTCCGATTCATTTTCCAGAAATTCTTTAGCTCTTTTAAGAGTTTGTTCCGGTTCGGTTGGGACAATAGGGTAAGTCGGTTTACCCAATTTCGTAAATAAGGTTTCCGCTTTCTTCTGGTAGAAAGCATTGGTTTGTAATTGCTCTGCTTCCCGTTTCCGCATCTTCTGGATACTCCACTGCGGGAAGTCGCAATCAATGACAGCAACATTATAGTTTTTCAAATAATGCAGGTAGCTAGCAGCTAAAGTTGTAAATACAGATTTGCCTGCTCCTCCCTTTTGTGTACAAAATGAGATATACACAGGTCTTGTTTGTTTTTGATTCTCTGAATTGCTCATACTCTTGTTATTTAATTGGTTTGCTAAATTTTGATTCATACAGGTTGTTGATCTCTTCTTTATATAATTCGAAGTGATGTTTCAAAACATTCTCAATAAATCCACTGACAGTCAGACGTTCACCTCCTATGTTGTGAACTATGCGTTTGATCGTTTCATTTGTCTCTTTTTCGATATAAATTCCTTGCCGGGATTTTAATTCGTACCGTGACAGGAATACTGACGGATAGTCGATATTATTTAGATTCTTCTTTCGTCTGACTGGCTGTTTGTCTATCTCATTGGGTGATGCTACGGCTTCCGGTTCGTCAGTTTGTTCATATTCATTCGATACCGGTTGTGTGGTTGGCAATATGTTATCCTTCGTGCCTGCAACCGAGACTTGACGGATGAAAGCACTCGTGTCTATCCCCGCATTTTGTTTCTTGTCTGTTTTACTATTTTCCTTCATATTATGCTATTTACTTGGTTTCAATATTGTATTCCTGCCTACATGGTGACATACTAACAGATAGGCAGTATATCGTTACAGGCATAAATCAAACCTGTAAACAGAGTTGCATAAATCCCTGCCTGTTTGTTTTCTAACACAAAGAAAATGATAAAAGAAAGTGGTTCTTTGAACCGGGTATAAGTGGCACAGTTTGTCTGTTTATGCCCGCTTATCTTATTATATATAAGCGGAATTCATCCCTTATCTTTGCTTAACGGGAATGAAAAGTCGGGAGTTGTTTCAGATTTAAAACTCCCGATTAATGAGTAACCGTTCCGCTTACTGCTAACGTCCGCCCCAAGTGGCGGATTTTATTGTCGTCAGACAATAGCAAGAAGTGTTTTTGTCAGCGAAAAATTCCATTTTCCACCTCCAAAAACATTTCTTGCCCAAACTCGTAAGTTTGGGGGCGGTTCTCCCAAGTCGAACCTTTTAAAGAATAAATTAAAGATTAATGAACATGGAACATGTTAATAATGGAGCCGGACGGCTCAAAAAGAAAAGGGGGCGGAAGCCTAAAGCGGATAAACAGACTTACCGCCATATGATACGCCTGAATAATAAGGATAATGAATGCTTTCTATCCTTGTTTCAGCAGTCAGGAATCAAAAGTAAATCCCGGTTTATAGCAAATTGTGTATTGGATAATCCGGTAAAAATTGTCCGAGTAGACAAATCTGTTATGGATTTTGCAATGTCATTATCCCAATTCTTTGCACAGTTCCGGGCAATAAAGACAAATTATAATCAGACTTTTCAAGTCTTGGTTCGGAATTTAGGAGAAGAAAAAGCACGTTCGATGATGAAAATAATCGAGAAACCAACATTGGATTTCATCCTACAGAAAACCCAAATAGAAGATTTATACACTCAAATCAGGGAAAGATGCTTGCCAAAATAAGTTCGGGTAAATCAGTCTTTGGTGTATTAGCCTATAACAAAATCAAGGTGGAAGATAAGCAGGCTGATGTACTTTATAGTCAGAAGATGTTTGATTCTCCTGATGGTAAATTCTCCATTCGTGATTGCATGGATTCATTTGCCCCTTATTTGGCTATGAATAATAGGACTGAAAAGACAGTATTTCATGCTTCGCTCAATCCTGATCCCAAAGACAAACTATCGGATGAACGATTATCTGAACTTGCTCAATGCTATATGGAGAAACTCGGTTATGGGAATCAACCCTATATTGTATTCAAGCATTCAGATATAGACCGGACTCATGCACATATTGTTTCTTTACGGATTGATGAGACCGGTAAAAAGATAAACGATAGTTATGAAGTCGCCCGTTCCATGAAGATTTGTAAGGAACTGGAGCAAGAGTTTAATCTCGTCCCCTTAAAGAAAGGACAGCGTGAGAGCGAAGCTCCAACCAAGAAGATAGACTACAAGGCCGGGGATATAAAACATCAGGTGGGTAATATCGCCAAATCGGTAATGAGTCATTTCCATTTCCAATCATTTGGGGAATACCGAACACTGTTGGAACAGTTTAATGTTACAGTTGAGGAAGTGAAAGGCGAGTATAAAGGCAAACCTTATCAAGGATTAATCTATTCGGTAATAGATGATAAGGGAGAGAAAGTCGGTGTACCAATTAAGTCTTCCAAGTTTGGTAAATCGGTTGGTTACGATGCGATGCAGAAACATTTTGAAAGTTCAAAATCGGCGATAGAGAAAAATAAGATAAGGGAAAATCTTCGTCCGCTTGTAGCCAAAGCCATGAACGAAGCGAAAAGTATAAACGATTTTAAGCTACTATTAAAAAAAGAAGGTATTGGAGCCATTTTCCGGCAGAATGAGCAAGGACGTATTTATGGAGTTACATTTATCGACTATCAGAATCAGACTATTCTAAACGGTTCCCGTCTGGGAAAAGAGTTTTCTGCCAATCAGTTCCAGAACTTATTCAATGATTTTCCGGTGAAAGAAGAAAGACCGGAGCGGCAAGTCAGCCATAAACCTCAACAGGAAAAGCCTTCTTCTCCTTCGCTTAATCTATCAGGTATTACTGATGCCGCTTCAAGTCTGTTCAGCATCTTTGATATAGAACCGCAGGGTGATAATTATGAAGATATCGCTTTCGCCAAAGAAAAGGAATACGAAGAAAAGCAGCGACAACGGAAAGCAAAAAGACGGAAGCCGGGAAGGCAAATCTGATATTCTCAACGCCCAATAACCAGCGAAGTCATTGCAATAGAGCCTCCGACTACTTTATCATTGAATATGCTGATTTTATCTTCTTCCGTTTGCAGGGCAAGTGCGTATATCAGAGGGATATAATGTTCCTCTGATGGAATTCCTAAGCGGGCATTCGGTATTCGTTCATAATGGATCAGTGAATGGTGGTCGCCTAAAAGGATTTTCTCTTTAAGTTGTTCATTCATATCCGTTGCCCAATCGTATGCAAATTCGGTATTGAATCCGTTTTCGCCTTGACGTGCCAGCATCAGGTTATGTACCATATTTCCGCTTCCTATTATCAGTACTCCCGCTTCACGGAGGAATAACAATTCTTTGCCGAGGTTGTAGTGAAACTGCATATCCTGTGTGTAATCAATGCTCAATTGTACAACCGGAATGTTGGCCTCCGGATACATATGTTTCAGGAATGACCATGCGCCATGATCCAGCCCCCGGATATAATCTCTCTCAATAAAATACTTGTCTAATTTATTAGAGATAGTGTCAGCCAATTCGGACGATCCCGGTGCCGGATATTGTTGATTATATAATTCGCGGGGGAAGCCACCAAAGTCATGAATCGTCTTGGGAGTATTTGTAGCCGATGTTTGTGTACCTTCCGTTTCCCAATGTGCCGAAATGCAAAGAATGGCTTTAGGACGAGGTAATGTTGCTCCTAATTTCTTCCATTCTAAAGAGAACTTATTATTCTCAATAGCATTCATTGGGGTTCCATGTCCAATAAACAGAACAGGCATTACTGTTTTCTTATGATCCATATCGTTTAATGTGAGATACTTATTTACATTAAACAATCCTGCATTGGAATAGTTTCAGAAGTTATCATTATCTATAATTAAAGAAATATTTCTCTTTTCAAAGTCCCCCAAGGGGTTGGTGAGGGGACGTTCGAAAAGAAAAATATTTATTGGAAGAGAGTCGGAAACAATGTTAGATGCTTTTCTTGGATTCTACCTGTTGTTTCTCAAACTCCTGATACGTCTGGTGATCCATATGGGAACGCACAAACTCCCGTACATCGGAAGTACGATAGTAGGTTTTATGACCGACCATGAAGAAAGGGAGTTTTTTACTGCTTCGATATCGTTGCAGGGTGCGGTAAGACACTTTCAGAAGAAAGGCCAAATCCTGATTGTCAAGCAATTTTTCATCATCGCTAAATACTTCACTTGTGTTAATGAGAGATTTTATGTCCTGACCGATTTCCGTTAGTTTCTTGGATAGTTTCTCCATCCATTTTTCAAAATCTTCGTTATTGATATACATGATTTACTTCGTTTTTCAGATTAATACTACTTACTTTCAATGCATTGACGAAGCAAAGGACGGAAGAACAAAGCAATAAAAATAGGGGAATCCCTATGGATTCCCCTATAAATTGTTTGCAACATCCTTATATTTAATCCGTTACAAAACGGTTGTTTTTCATTTTGTTTTATTCCTATTCCGATTTTCACGAATTAGTAGATTTTTCAGGTAGTCCAATGCTTTGGTAAGATTGAACGGCTTTCGGGAAAAGACCCTCGCTTTGGATTTATAAGCATTTCCGAAAGTAAAGTTGAAAGCAATTTCTAAGGCTTTGGCGATATGGATATATGGAGCGGGGCTTCCGTTCTCGTCTAAAAATTGCCCGGAAAGCTCAAACGATATGGCTAGTTCTCCCACACTGTCAATCCCCAAACCTTTCGAGTTGGGGATAAAATACACTTTGGAGTTATCAGATTGTATGTTGTTAGGAAGTCGGCTTACTTGCGGGAATGTTAGTTTCAGCAAATCAATTTCAGATTCAAGGAATAAAATAGATTTTCTAAGATAAATGAATTTTAAGGCATTTTTCCCCCTGCCCGTAAAGAGAGGACGATCCCAGAGAATCAAACTCGATACGAGTAAAATTCAATATCCGAAAGATCTTCGGATAGTCTGTTTCAGGCTGATTGATGGCTGACACTTGGCCTATAAAATCTTCATAGGCATTGTGCATTTCTTCATTTGTAACTAGTGAAGCATCAGATAATAATCCAATTAGCTTCGTGTTAGACAATTCATTCATAAGCATAAATTTTAATAGTGAATATTATAATTAGACCAAAATCTTGTTTTATGCTGAATGATAATTTTGAGGATTAAACCTCCCGAATTGAAAAAAGATTATTTATCACAAATTTTCGTAATGATTCAACCGATTCAAATACGTTTCCCTCATTATATTTTTTTAATTGCCGAGCTGTTACAGGAGTAACTGCCCACGCAGCAGATAAGCACCTGACCCCTACTTTATCGCATGCTGTGATGTCGGAAACCGCATCACCGATATAAACCATTTCGTAAGGATGTAAATTATAACTATCAAGTATATGTCTAATGGCTTCCGATTTCCTGTTTTTTTCGGAGGAACCTGTTTCAACTCTATCAAAACACCTTTCCATAGCAAACTGCTGTAATGTTATATCACAACTAACCTTTCCTTTGCCTGTGATGAGAATGGTAGGAATAGATTTGTTTTTCAACTCCTTAATTAATTCCATTATGCCCTCAAATGGACGTGGGCATTGTGTGTGATTTTCTTTGTAAATCGCATAAAAACTATTTAATGCCACTTTCCAATTCTCATTGGCAATTACTTGTTTTATCATACCTTCTTCGCTCAATCCGAAAGTCTGTATAATATCTTCTTCTGATAACTCATGCCCTGTATATGGTTCTACTGCCATTTTAAAAGTCCTTATACACAACGGAATTGTATCTCCGATCGTACCATCCAAATCAAAAGCAACTAACTTAATCACCGCTCTTATCTCCATTTATTTTACGGATAACCTTACAAGGGTTTCCAACAGCCAAACTATTAGCGGGAATATCCTTTGTAACAACGCTTCCCGCACCTACAACACTCCCTTTGCCAATTGTTATTCCTGGCAAGATAATTACTCCGCCACCAATCCAGCATCCGTTTTCAATCGTTACCGGAAGTGCGTATGTACGGCGGATATATTTGGTTCCTTGCGGAGTTTCAACCGGAGTAAGGCGTTCATTCAGCTCTACTGGATGTGTTGCCGTATAAATTTGTACGTTAGGAGCTATCAGCACATTACTTCCAATGGTAATTTTGTTGCAATCCACAAACGTACAGCTGGTATTCACGGTTACATTATTTCCGATATGGATATTACAGCCGTAGTCGCAAATAAACGAATGACCGACAGACACGTTTGTACCGACATTACCGAACATTTCTTGCAGGATTTTTCGTTTCTCCTCTTTGCTATCATAGGGCAATGAGTTATACTTCATCAGTAAATTGCTGGTTTTACTCTTTAATTCAAGAAAAAACTTATCATGGCAATCATACCATTCACCTGCCAAACATTTTTCTATTTCTGTTTTCATAAGCTATGTATATTGAAATTCAGTATTTATTTTAATATCCATAGCAAAGATATACCTTATTCTGTCATATTTAAAGGTATTATCTTTCGTTCTATATGTATATTTTCTCCTTTATACTTATATTTGCACCATGAAAAGGGAAAATTTACATCAGCCGTTTGAAATTAGTATTAGTGAACTTGACGAATCTCTTCTGAAAGAACATGATCATACCTTTTTTGAACTGGTATATATCTTATCCGGAACAGGTATTCAATGGATTAACAACAGCAAATTCGCCTATCATGACGGTCATTTATTTATGATCACACCGGGGGATTCGCACTCTTTTGAAATTCAAACCACAACTAAATTTATTAATATTAAATTTAACGACATTTATATCCATTCAGCGATTTTTGGTGCTGAAAACATACAAAGACTGGAGTTTATTTTACAGCATGCGAACCATCAACCGGGGTGTATATTAAGAAATAAGACGGATAAACTATTGGTAAAACCCATGATTGAAGCCATCATCCGGGAATATGTCAACAGAAGTCTATACAGCAAAGAAATTATCACGCAATTAATCAATACGATAATAATTGTTGTAGCACGCAATGTCGCTTTATTTTTGCCTGAACAACTTGATGAACGTTCAGAAGAAAAATCACTCGATATTTTGCAGTACATTCAAACACACATCTACCACCCTCATAAAATTCAGGCAAAGGCTATCAGTCAGCATTTTGGAATTTCGGCAAGTTATTTAGGGCGTTATTTTAAAAAGCACACAAACGAAACAATGCAACAATATATTCTGAACTATAAGCTAAAAATGGTTGAAAACAGATTATTGCATAGCGAAATGAGGATAAATGAAATTGTAATGGAATTGGGATTTACCGATGAAAGTCATCTGAACAAACTATTCAAGAAATACCGGGGTTGCAGTCCGTCTGATTTCAGAAAAAGAGGTATTAATAAGTAGTAGAAATAAAGCAGACAATTGCCTGCTCTATTTCTAGATTTGCTCAACAATCTGTTTTTCCAATCCTTCCAGTTTATGGGTGAGAGCTTCCATAAACCTGTCTGGTCTTTTCTTTGGTTATCTTAGCGTAAATTTGAGTAGTCTTGATGTTGGCATGCCTCAGCATTCGGCTGACGTTGCGGACATCGCAACTTCCGCAATCTAATCCACAACAGGCAATTAATTGATTCATTATTGAGCAAGAGGTGTATATAGCTCGATCAAATTCTCCTCCGGATCGTACAAATGAACCATACGCATTCCCCAATCAGGCATATCAACCGGTTCGTTAATAAATTGAAGTCCCTTTACCAAAAGTGATTGATAAGTTTCATCCACATTTTCTACCTGAAAACAAATCATTGATTTTTCACGAAAACCTATAGGTTGCGCTTTGTCTGCATTGCCAATGGCAGGAGCCATAAAGTCGGACGTGAATATGGCTAAGCCTTCAATTCCGTCGGCAACCTTAAAGCTGCCGTAACAATCTTCAATATCCCAAGCTGCTTCAAAACCAAGCTTTTGGGTGTAAAAATCAAAACATTTACGATAATCTTTAACCAATAGTCTTACACAACTGAACTTCATAATTCTCTTGTTTTAAGTTAGTATATTTGTTTTCTGTAATCTCTTTTTTTCGGACTTAACCCATTGGTATAATACTGATATCCTACTTAACATAAAATGCTGTTTCTGCAAGATTATTCTCCATTGCTATATTAACAAACATCTTTGTCAAAGATATGCATTAATCAATTAGTGAAACTGTATTTATTTACCTAAAAAATGTATTTTTGTGATATGGAAAAAAATAATCTGCTTCAGTACTACGAAGCTGTATACTTAAACACAAGCCAATGTCCCTTAGTCAATATGGGCACTTTTTTTTGAACTGCTATTATACTATATAGATTACTTGTGAGAAAGAAAATATACCTATGCATTCTTTCTTGTAATACCTTTTTGGGTACCGTTTTCCCTTGTTGCGTTTTTCAGCACCCTTTCGGGTATTTATCAAATAATATTCTTATATTTGTACCCGAAGAGGTATCGAATATGAATAATATGCCACTACATGAATATGTGAAAACCAAGCGTAAAGCATTGGGATTATCACGAGAAGAATTTGCACAAAAAGCAGGTGTAGGGCTTCGCTTCTTGCGTGAATTAGAACAAGGAAAAGAAACCCTAAAAATGGATAAGGTAAACCAAGTATTAAAACTGTTCGGGATGCAGCTCGGTGCTGTGCCTATGGACAGAACTAATCTCATAGAGCCATGAAGCAAGCCAAGATTTATATGTATAATAGCTTTACCGGGATTCTCACCGAAGATGAGAACGGATACAAATTTGAGTATGATTCTGATTATTTAGCCAATGAAAAAGCAGAATCAATCAGTTTAACTTTACCTCTAACGGATAAAGCCTACATCAGTAATGTTCTACATCCATTCTTTGACGGGCTGATACCCGAAGGGTGGCTATTGGATATTGCCGAAAAGAACTGGAAAATAAATAATCGGGATAGAATGTCTTTGCTGCTCGCCTGTTGCAAAGATTGTATTGGTGCAGTTAGTGTTCAACCTCTTTAATCATGTGTATTATGCGAAGATGTTTATATTGTTATCAGCCGCTTGAAGAAGGACAGACAGACTTTCATTCCCAATGTTCAAAGAAAATATTTGGAACCGCTACGCCCCCTGTTCTTCCATATAGCAAAACTGATATAGAATCATTGGCTTTAGAGGTTGTCCGTTCACAAATGACAATTCCAGGCATACAGATAAGGTTCCGGTAGATCTTCAATCCAATATTTATCTGGAGGAATAATAACATCATTCCTTTCAGATTTTCCAATAGCTATATCTGCATATATTATTCCTGCTCCCTCATTAAACTTCCTTTCGGTTATAATGTTCCCTTTCGCATCAATTATCTGGGTTGCTCCAATCATTTGCAGGTCATGGCAAACTTTATCATCAGGAAAATCGTATGAAGTTACTGTTCCGCAATGATTAGAATGTATTATTGGTATTCCTAACAGTTTTGAAAAGGTTAGTGGTGTTCTATAAGCAAAATCCCTATTATATTGTTTCAAGGGTGCACCTTCAGGTAAGTCCGCCCAGCAAGTTCCGGCTAAAACCAAATCAACTTGCCCTGCTAGCCTTTTAATCGTATCGTAGCGTACCATTTCCCAACACAATGCGATGCTGACTGTACCTATCGGGGTTTCGATTATATGGTTACAATCTCCATTAATCGAATAACAATTCTCGGTAATAGTCGGTATATCTTTTTTATGGCTGAATAGTTTTCCGTCAGGAAAAACCAATTGGAAAAGATTATAAGAGTCGGTTCCCTCGAAAACGAGATAAGAGCCGCCGATTATGATATTGTACTGCTTCGACAGCTCAGTTAGAAATTTTTCGACCTGAATTCCCATAATGGGAACATTGAGCATCACAGGCAAAAATCCCATTGATGAAGTGAAAAATTCAGGGAATAATATCAGCTCGCTTTTCTTCGATGCAGCCTGTTTTACATACTCCGAAACAAACTCGAGGTTGCTGGCAACATCTGCAAAAGAGGCTTTAAAATTTACTGCTGCTACTTTCATTTTAATTGAGTTCTATCTGCTTAAATTATCTTATTTATTGAAAATACGGTCATAGCCCGAGTAAGGAAGCAACTCCATGATTTCAAAAGCAATTAGCTTGTTTTGCACCATAGGTAATTTAGCCAGTATCTCCTGCGCTTGTACTTTATTGTCGCATTCTAAGATTAAAACTGCGCTCCTTTTTTCGTTGAAATAATGTTCACGAAGCTGTCCTGACAAATACAGCTTATATACATCATGGGCTTCTTGCTCCATTACCTCTTTTTCAACTATATTCCAATCCGTTCCGGGAAGTTCTTTTTCGATTGCCAGTATTTTCATGGCTATATATGCTTTAGTCTTATTTTGTAATCCAAGGAATTGGGATGCCTTGCTCCAATATTCCGGGTCCGAAATCCGTTGTTTTTCCCGTTTCCGGATTGGTTGGTTGGTCTATTTGAAACAAAAAACCGTTCTTCCCATATCTACCAAGTTTGCTTTGGTCATAGTGTTCACTATCCATGCAAATGTTAACAGCCTTCAATGCAACCGCTACTTCTTGGCTTCCCTCGAAAAGCTCATGTTCCCATAAAAATTCACATTCAATATTCAAAAAACACTCTTTGATTCGTGGAGCGTTGACCTTTGAGGCTTTCTCCACCGTTAAGCCGGAGGCAGTGATTTCATCTGTTTCAAACTGATTATTACCAATCGTTTTAATACAACGGTCATAAATATTGTTTGAAGGAAAATTTAACACGCATACTCTCGTTTCTTTAAGTGATTGATACATATGCCCACCCTTATCGACTTTTCCCATGATACAGATATAGTTATCAGCTCCGCTTCCCACAAAGGAAGACCAAGACTGCAGACTGGCATTTTCCTTGCCATTCGATTTCCAACCTGTAACAATGAATACCAGCGATGGCATAGCTATCACAAAATCATACCATGACATATTGCCACAGGCTTTCAAGTATTGCTCATTAAATCTCTCTGGCCTTTCAGTAATAGAAATTTCTTTTTTCATAATGAATCTCCTGTTTGTTTCAATCAAAACACGACAATTTTAGATAGATTTTTTATCGCCTGTTCCATTATATAAAGTGTCACAGATTAATCTTTTACTGCATCTCTGTATTTATCAGCAATGGGTCTGTCCGAATAGATATAAAGCAGGTTGCCTATTGGGTCTTTGATGCTAAAAGCCCTGTCACCCCATTCGTGGTCAGTGATCTCTTCCACAAAAGGAATTCCGGCTCGTTTGATCTGCCGATAGCATTCTTCGACATTTTCGGTTTTAAGATTCAGGCTAACGCCTCCTGTAAAATCTTCTCTTTCATAGATATTGTTAGGTCCCTGAAATGAGAGAAACAAGGGTTGTGTGTTGTTGTCACTTTGGAGGCGTATTACAACATACCACTCCCCATCATCAAAAGTTATAGTAGCCTGAAAATGGGTGCAGTAAAAATCAATACACTCTTTCATTTTATCTGTATGAAATGTAATCGAAAGGTCTTTGAACTTCATTTTATTTGAATTTAGACTTTTATCTTTTATTTATTATTTCATAAATTGAGATATTCTTCTCTTTTTGATTTGGGCAGGCTACTGATGATTTCATTTACCGAGTGGTCGACAAGCTCTTTTATCACCTCATCGGGTACATCGCTTTCCAATTCCACTTTGTTCCATGCTTTACTTAAGTTGCCCCTGCCAGCAGTGACACCTTTGTACTGGGTGCGGAGTTCGGCGGCTCGTTCCGAGATTTGAGCATTATCCCGAATGGTTGATTGTCCAACAACTTTTCTTCCGTGTAGGCAAATATTTTGCCCACCACTTTGATAATGAAATTATTTTCTCCTTCAGGAGAGACGTCTGCTGCACCTTTGGGCGTGAGGCAATATGTTCGTAGTTCGTTTGTATTCATACAATTACAGTTACTTAAAAGATTTGAATATCTAACTCTGTTGCAAGCAAGGGCTTCACCTGTTCTGCAAAGATTTTAAAATGCTCCGAATTGCAATGGCTGTTAAAGGCTTCCTCGTTGATGTATTCTTCATAAGCCATAAATTCGAAGGGTGTTTGAATATCCTGATATAGCTGATAGGCTAAGTTACCGGATTCTGCAACGGACATTTCGATCAACGGCGATACTAAGTATTGAAATTCTTTCTCTTTTCCTTTGATTATTTGGATTTTTGCGATTACAACTTTCTTTTCCATATTTTCAATAGAGTTATATTTATTAGTTCATTAAAATCTTCTTTGATATCACTTTGAGTTCTGATTTGTATTGCAGCATAGTGATGTGATTATAACAAATCCCTTTTCACGTATATTTGCGTTTGGGAGCAGTGAGCCATACACTTCATGCAAGGTTACACCTATAATTCCATCTCTTTTGATTTGGAAAGATGAGGATGGAATCTTGTTATCATACATGAAATTAGAGGCATATTTCATTCCCAATCTTTCCATTACCTTTTTAGAACGTACATTATCAGCATGGGTTACTGCGAACCTGTGCTGCTTCGGTTGCATACCCGTTACTCCATGCCGAACGCTTAAGCCGCCAGCCTATTTCTGTAGCGCCTTCGTCGTCCGGCGACGGCAACAGATGTACCCATCCTAAAAAGTCTGTCGGATCGTCTTTTGAAAATATAGACCAGTATCCTAACCCCAGGGGGTATGATTTGCTGATCCTTTCACGTAGAAAAGCGATATGCTTTTCGGAGCCGTTCCATACACCCGGAATATATTCTGTTACTTCGGTATCTTTATCCATTTCCAGACAGCTTCCGAAGTTATTCATCGTGCGGGGTTTGAGCATCAGGCGGGTAGTTTTTAAGGTTGGAAGCATAATGATTATAATTTCTTTATCATCTCGAACTGCTTTCCCGCTGGTTTGATATTCTTTGACAGGAGAAAAGCGGTAATTGAATGACATTCAATGTCGGTGTTTACTATTTTGATGGAATCTAATTTGCTCGCTTCTAATAACTTGGCAAATAATAAAGATCCAATACCTTTGCGACGGTATAGCCTGTCGACCGCCATCTGGGTAATATCTCCAGTCGCAAGCTCGAGCACTCCGTAACCTATAAGCTTGTTGTCTGTGAACACTCCCAAGCTACTAAAGCCTTCCGGTGATCTATTAATTGACTCCATGCTATTCTGCCAAGAAGGCTTGAAATCCCAGAAGGAAGGAATAGATTCGTACTTGTTTAGATCAATGGGCTGTATGACGCAGGGAAAACTGATACATTTAACTTCATTTCTGATTTGATTGGTTTCCGGTCTGAAATAATAAAATTCACGGCTGACTTCAAAGCCTATCTTACGGTAAACGGATACCGCACCCGTATTGTGTTGTAAAACTTCCAGCAAATATTCAATGATGCCAGCTTGCTTTAAATAAGGTATGGAGTGTTCAAATACTTTTGTAGCTAATCCTTGTCCCCGGTAATCTTTGAGTGTTCCGGTTCCGGTGTCGTATGCGGTCGGTACGCCATAGAAATCCCCGATGCCGTTGCAGGTAAATGACACTATTTTGTCTTCATCGAAAGCGGCAAAAGAAAGTTTAGGATTAAATCCCCGCCTTTTCAACATAGCTAAATACTCCGCTTTATTAAGCTGCATCTCATAATCGGCAAATGCTTGCCCAAATGCTTCATATAGTTCGTCGAAGCTTGTGTTCCCCAAAGATTTTATTTTCATATATGTTATTATTTCCTTTTAATTTCTTTGTAATTTATCATCCACTTCATTCCGAACATATCAGTACACATGCCGAATAGATCGCCCCAGTGGGCAACTGAAAGCGGCATTGTGATTGTACCTTGTTCGGACAAACCGTTAAATACCCTCTCAGCTTCTTCTTTTGTCTCCGCCTCCAAGTATATTGAAAAGTGATATTCCATTTTTTGATTTCCACTTTCAGGTGTTATTGTATCGGAACCCATCAATAGCATATTCTCACTAATCCGAAGGCTGGCATTCTCGATTTTATCCAGATATTCTTTAGATACGATTGGGATATTCTCTTGCCATGGAACATCCCTATATCTGATTATACTTAGCAGGTCTGTTTTAAATATCTCTTTATACAGATTGAATGCGTTTTCGCATTCGCCGTTGAAATAGATATAAATGGTTGATGCTTTCATATAAATTCGTTTAATTAAACATGAGTAGCTTTAATCCTTGTAATAGCTTAACAGGCTGAATGATATTGCATTTACAAAAGTAAACTACAGGAAGGAGAATATTATTGACCTATGTTAAGAGATTTGAGCCTGCTTAATGATTCGGGCTTAATTCCAAGATAGGCGGCGATATGATACTGTGATACATACTGTTCGACACCAGGATAAGTTTTCAGTAATAATTTATATCTTTCGTAAGCATCCTCCATCAAGAAAGAGGTTTCTCTACGACATTTGCGGATTAGTAGATTGTCAGAGATATATTTTCCAAATTTGAGCCACTCATTCGATTCTTTCATCAGTTGATCGTATGCTGAACGGGACAGGGTTATAAGATTGGTATCCTCCAGAGCTTGTATATATCCGATGCTGGGATCTCTAGTAAGAAAGCTGCCATATGAAACAACTATTGAGCCCGGGAAGTAGAAATCTTTAATAAACTCACTGTCATCTTTTTCTATATATGAACGCAGCACTCCGCTTTCGATTATGCCAAGATGTTTGCAGACCTTACCTTTTTCTGCAAACATATCTTTTTTCTTCAGGATTTGTATATCGCTCAATTCCATAAACTTATTGCATATCGCATCTGATAGATTCAGTTCCTCTTTAAGTATTTGGGTTATAATGTTGTATCTGTTATTCTGCATTTTAATTTTATTCTTCGTTTTAAAGCAATATTGCCAACCATAACTTCTACAAATCAACTTTCACAAAAATATAAATATCGGCTGGATAGGCATATAAATAATGGATATTATTCACAGAGATATTGTTATTAAAATTGGTAACATATGTGAGAATGGCATATTTTTGCTATATTTCTAGTATAAAAACAGATAGTTCATAAGCCAATAAGTACTATATAAAGCCTCTACTACCCTTTTTCCAAAACCCTTCAATCTCTTATCTATATTTGTCGGCAGAACGAATAAAGCCGAGTAAATATGGATATAGTCGCAATAGAAAAAGAATCCTTTGATTCTTTCAAAAAGAAACTGGAACAGATAGCTTCACTCGTTCCGAAACAGCCATCTAACAATACTCTGTTTATAGAACAGGAGTGGATAGAAGGCAAAGAACTTGCTACCTCTCTGAATCTTCCATCTCGTCGTTTGCAACATCTTCGAGAAAGTGGTAAATTATCTTTTTCCACTATCGGGAAGAAAATATACTATCGCATATCCGAAGTAAAACTTCTATTGGAACAAAGTAGAACCAATCCTAAATAACTTTTCCATGCAACTATATACCAACCAAGATAGCCAAGAACTATTGCAAGCATTAAATAATGCGCTGCCTTATATCGAACACGTATTGAAAACGCACAAACCATTGTTTGAGGGTGAACGCTATCTGACAAGCGAAGAACTTTGTTCTATCCTTAAAATATCCAGGCGCACTTTACAAGATTATCGGGATAACGGAGTTTTGCCATTTATCCAACTTCCCGGTAAGGTTCTGTTTCGTGAATCTGATATTAAAAAGGTGTTAGAAGAACAGCTCCGTCCAGCTTATAGTGATTCTTTATAAGGTCGTTTTTTTAGGTTATCTAAACGGCTGAACATTCAGAGAATGAATCAGCCGTTTTTCTGTATGCATATTATTTGGCAAAACTCTTTTTCACTCCTTGCATATCCCGAAGAATACTCTGGTCTAATACTTTTGCATACCGCTGTGTCATTTTCGTATTGGTATGACCAAGCATTTTAGCTACATTTTCCAACGAAACATTATTGGCGAGGGCTACCGTCGTCGAGAACGTGTGCCGGCCTGTGTGCGTCGAGAGATTCTTCTTGATTCCGCAGCAAATAGCGATTTCCTTCAAGTAACTATTCATTTTTTGATTCACCATTACCGGAAGCAAAATACCTTTCTTTTGGCAAAGTGGATGCTCTTTGTATTTTTCCAATAGCTGTAACGGAATATCCAACAAAGGGATATTGCACATGATTTTCGTTTTCTCCCTTGCTTTCCGTATCCATAGATTACCATTATTATCAGGGACAATATGTTCTTCTGTCAACTCTGACACGTCTATAAAGGCAAGCCCAGTCCAGCATTGGAAAAGGAAAACATCACGAACTAAGTCCAATCGAGGAATATCAAACTCTTTGGTGCGAAGCGTTTCCAGCTCTTCTTTAGTCAGAAACTCTTTATGTACTTCCTGTTCATGGAACTTGATATTAACAAATGGATTTTTGGTCATCCACTCATTAGCCAACGCCATATTGGTGATCTTCTTAATCACTTTCATATAGCGTATCAGTGTGTTTTCAGAGAGGCTCTTTTCCACTTTCAGGAAGTGGATATAGTCCTGAATAAATGCATGGTTAACCTCTTTGAGTGGAATATCCTTTAAATTGTATTGCTTCAAAGCCATTTCTTTCATATACTTTAAACAGGTATCAAAACGGGAGATAGTCACTTTGGCGTAATCCTTCCCAACCAACTCCCTGCACTTGTCATTATGCTCCTGAAATACCTGAAAGAACATTTTATGTTCCTCATCCAGTCCAAGAAATTTCCGTTTTATTTCCATTGAACTGATATACTTCCCTTCTTCCTCCATCTTCCGGTGGATTTCAAATAGGCGAAGTTTCACTGATTCAAGGTAACGGTTAATTTCTAATGATGCGGAATCCTTGCCTGTACAACGTTCCTTGTGCTGATTCCAAAAGTTGGGCTTTACGTCACGTTTAAGTTGCATTTCTACCAACTGCCCTTCAATAGTAATACGCAACATGATTGGCGTATCACCCGATTTCTTCAACTTTGTTTTTCTAATAAAGAAAAGCACATTAAAAGTCTGTTTCATACTCTATAAATTAATGGTTTAAAGATACTTGAACCATGCTTAATAGAGAGTATTGAACGATAAGACAATCAGCGACTTACAATGCCATTCGTGGTCAATTTTTCGTGGCTCAAAAAATGACCACGATTTAGCCCGAGGGAACTGCCTAATTTTGCTAAAAGTGGAGGATTTCTTGGAAAAAAGAAATCCCTGAAACGCTTTGTTTTCAGGGATTTACCAATTTTGAAGTCTTTTAAAAGTGGTGCCACCAGGAATCGAACCGGGGACACAAGGATTTTCAGTCCTTTGCTCTACCAACTGAGCTATGGCACCGTTGTTTTGTTTAACGGGTGCAAAGGTAGGGAAAGTTTTGAATACTCCAAATCTTTTGAGAGAAAAATATCAAGAAATTTTAGAAAGTAAGTGCTCTGTTGTTTTTTTTACTGTTTTCTGTAAAAAAAATGCCAGAAATGTTTGCAAGTTCAAAATTAGTTGTACCTTTGCAGCCGTAATCAAAAACGGGATGTAGCACAGTTGGTAGCGCGCCACGTTCGGGACGTGGAGGTCGGAAGTTCGAGTCTTCTCATCCCGACTACAGATGAGGTAAATCAGATAATGGTTTACCTCTTTTTTGTCTTTTCTGAAGCTGTTTTACATATATTCTTCCTGATAAAAAGTTTTGCCAATGCGATGGCAAAAGGTTTTATCCAGAACAAGATATGTTTTTAGATTTACTAAAAGTAAAGAATGAATGGTTTAAAAACAACAAAGGCTGTCAATTTTTCAATTAACAGCCTTTGGAGCGGAAGCGGGGGGATTCGAACCCCCGGTACCCTTACGAGTACGTCAGTTTAGCAAACTGGTGGTTTCAGCCACTCACCCACACTTCCATGTGTTCTGTGCTTCTTCCTTAGAATTGCGCTGCAAAGATAGAGGTATGTTTTTAAATAAACAAAGCTTTTTGCATCTATTTTCTAAGAAAAAGATGCTACTTTTGTTGCCGATTCTGATACTCAGGATTTTATTTGATAAAAAATGAATAAGAAAAAACAGTCGAAACGAAATATAATAGCGGGAATAGTCCTCTTTTTTGTCCTTTTGATGGTAGGTGTGGGGATTTGGGGCTATCGCCTGGCCTGGGCTCCGAACTTTGTGCCAAAGGAAACGGTGTATGTTTATGTAGGGAAGGATAAAAGCTTTACCGATTTATGCCGGCAACTGCAGGACTCTGCTGGTTGTCACCGGATAGGCAGTTTCAAGCAACTGGCTGGTATGCTGAAATACCAGGCAAATATGAAAACCGGACGGTATGCCGTATCACCCGGGATGAGTAATCTGGAGCTGCTGAATGATTTGCGGCGTGGGCATCAGGTGGCTATCCGTTTGATTTTTAATAATATTCGTTTTAAGGAAGACCTTGCTGAGCGAATGGATGAACAGTTAATGCTCGATAAGGAAGAGTTGTTATCCTTACTCAAGGACTCTGCTTATTGTGATTCTTTAGGATTTACAACGAAAACGATCATCTCTCTTTTCATTCCTAATACGTATGAGGTCTATTGGAATATTCCGGCAGATAAATTGATGCAACGCATGAAGCGGGAATATAAGGCCTTCTGGACGGATGCCCGCCTGGAAAAAGCGAAGGCGATTGGCCTGACTCCCGTAGAAGTGGCTACACTGGCTTCTATCGTGGAAGAAGAGACAGCAGCGTCTGATGAATATCCGATTGTTGCAGGTCTTTATCTGAACAGACTTCATCGGGGGATACCTTTACAGGCCGATCCGACAGTGAAGTTTGCTATCGGCGATTTTAGCTTACAGCGTATCCTGTTCGAACACCTAGGAATCGATTCTCCGTATAATACATACAAATATGCCGGATTGCCTCCCGGTCCTTTGCGCATCCCGACTATTAAAGGAATGGACAGCGTATTGAATTATATGAAGCATAATTATCTTTATATGTGTGCCAAAGAAGATTTTTCGGGGCGTCATAATTTTGCGGCGACATTGGCAGAACATAACCGTAACGCAAACCGGTACAGAGCTGAACTTAACAGGAGAAAGATTAGATAAGTTTTTTACTTTTTCTTTGTGGTAAAAGCTGTATCTTTGGCAGTTGGTATTACATAAAAATCAATTTAAGAAACAAATATACATGGAAAAACAACTATTCTTAGGGGATGAGGCCATTGCACAGGCTGCGATTGATGCCGGTATATCCGGTGTTTATGCCTATCCGGGTACTCCCTCAACTGAAATTACCGAGTATATACAAGGATCAGCTGTTGCGAAAGAGCGTGGGATACACAGCCGTTGGAGTGTAAATGAAAAAACAGCAATGGAAGCAGCATTAGGTATGAGTTATGCCGGAAAGCGTTCACTTTGCTGTATGAAACACGTAGGTTTGAATGTCGCTGCCGACTGTTTCATGAATGCAGGAATGAGCGGTATTAACGGGGGTATGATCATTATTACTGCTGACGACCCATCTATGCACTCTTCACAGAACGAACAAGATAATCGCGTATATGGTAACTTTGCTATGATCCCGATGTTGGAACCTTCCAGTCAGCAGGAAGCATACGATATGGTTTATGAAGGTTTCGAACTTTCTGAAAAACTGGGATATCCGATCCTGATGCGTATCACTACCCGTATGGCTCACTCTCGTGCTGGTGTAGTTACCCGTCCGATGAAGGATGAAAACCCCAAGAACTGTCCGGCAGACGGACGTCAGCGTTTTATTCTCCTTCCGGCTTTGGCTCGTAAACGTTTCAAAGTCTTATTGGAAGCTCAGAAACAGTTTGTCGATTCATCTGAAACATCAAAATACAACCAGTATTTCGATGGTCCTAATAAGGATCTCGGTATTATTACGACTGGTATTGCCTTCAACTATCTGTCTGAAAACTATCCGGACGGATTCGAACATCCGGTCTTGAAGATCAGTCAGTACCCTCTTCCCCGCAAACAGATGGAGAAACTAGTAAACGAATGCAAGGAAATCCTGGTATTGGAAGAAGGCTATCCGGTAGTAGAAGAACAACTGAAAGGATATATGGGAACAGGCATTAAGGTGCACGGCCGTCTGGACGGAACTTTGCAACGGGATGGCGAATTGACTCCGGATGCCGTAGGCAAAGCTCTGGGTAAAGATATTACCAGCTATTATGCTATTCCTGAAGTGGTGGAACAACGTCCGCCTGCATTGTGCCAGGGGTGCGGTCACCGTGATATGTATGAAGCTCTGAATGAAGTATTGGCTGAATATAACGAACCGAAAGTATTCGGTGATATCGGTTGTTATACGTTGGGAGCTTTGCCTCCGTTCCGTGCAATCGACACTTGTATTGATATGGGAGCTTCCATTACGATGGCGAAGGGTGCTGCCGACGCAGGTGTATTCCCGGCTGTGTCTGTAATAGGTGACTCTACTTTCACTCATTCCGGCATGACAGGATTGTTGGATTGTGTAAACGAAGAAACAAATATCACGATCGTGATTTCCGATAATGAAACAACGGCAATGACCGGCGGACAAGATTCGGCCGGAACAGGACGCCTGGAAGCTATTTGTGCCGGTATCGGTGTTGATCCGGCTCATATCCGTGTGATGATTCCGTTGAAGAAGAATTACGAAGAAATGAAAACGATTATCCGTGAAGAGATCGAATACAAGGGGGTATCCGTTCTGATCCCGCGTCGTGAATGTATTCAGACATTAACAAGAAAGAAAAAAGCAAGTAAGAAATGAGAGCAGATATTATATTGTCAGGTGTAGGAGGACAAGGTATCCTCTCTATTGCCGCCGTTATTGGAGAAGCCGCATTGAAAGAAGGTCTGTATATGAAGCAGGCTGAAGTACACGGAATGAGTCAACGTGGAGGCGATGTGCAGTCGAACCTGCGTTTATCTGACCAGCCGATCGCTTCCGACCTGATCCCCAAAGGACACGCCGACCTGATCATTTCATTGGAACCGATGGAAAGCCTTCGTTATCTTCCTTATCTGAAAAAAGAAGGATGGCTGGTTACTAACTCTCAACCGTTTGTAAATATCCCTAACTATCCGGACATCGACAAGGTGAACGAAGAACTGAATAAGTTGCCTTACAAGGTGATCCTGGACGTGGAAGCAATTGCGAAAGAGGTAGCTACCGTGCGTGCTGCCAATATAGTGATGCTGGGAGCTGCAGCTCCTTTTATCGGGATAGAATATAATAAGATAGAAGACGGTATTCGTCGTATTTTTGGCCGTAAAGGTGAAGAAGTGGTTGAAATGAACCTGAAAGCACTGAAAGCCGGCTATGATGTTGCCCAAAGTTTAAAATAAAGCGTATGAACAAGTACTTCTTAACCGCCATTCTAACTATCTTTGCTTTTATAGCCCGTGCACAAAGTGACGGCGATATCATAAAGGTAGGAGATCAAATGCCGGTATTTACCATCGTTTCCGATAACGGAGCGAAAATGTCGTCAGCAACATTGAAAGGAAAAGTTGTTCTGGTCAACTTCTTTGCAACCTGGTGTCCGCCTTGTCAGAAAGAACTGGCAGACGTGCAGCAGAAACTCTGGCCGAAGTATAAGGACAATAAGAACTTTCAGCTGTTGGTGATCGGTCGTGAACACACGGATGCTGAATTGGAAAAATACAATGAAAAGAAAGGATTTTCTTTCCCGTTGTATCCGGATAAGAACCGTGCAATCTTCGGAGCATTTGCAAAAAATCTGATTCCGCGTAGTTATTTGATAGGGAAAGATGGTAAAGTAATCTATGCCGGCAAAGGATACACGGAAGAGGAGTTTGCTGAATTGATGGAAAAGATCGAGACTGCTGTAAAATAAATAGTATGCAATATCAGAATATACATTTGATTTATTTTTCTCCGACACATACTTCGGCAAAGATAGCATACGCTATTGCCGAAGGGCTGGGAGGAGATACATTGTCAGAGTCGGATATCACGCATGAAGCGTTGAAAGAAACACTTCATATAGAAGATAACGAACTGGTTATTGTGGCTGTCCCTGTTTATGGCGGACGTGTTGCAGAAACGGCCATGGAGCGTATTCGTATGTTTCAGGGAGAAAAGACCCCGGTTATTCCGGTTGTCGTATATGGTAACCGCGACTACGAAGATGCTTTGAAGGAGTTGAGTGATGCATTGGTTGCTCAAGGCTTCGTACCTGTCAGTGCGGGGGCTTTTGTCGGTGAGCATTCTTTCAGCCGGAAAGATATGCCTATTGCTGCCGATCGCCCGGATAAGGAAGACTTGGTGAAGGCCTCTAAATTCGGTCATGAAACATTGATAAAACTGGATGTTGTATCAACTTTATCGGGATTACCATCATTGGAAATAAAAGGAAACTTCCCATATAAGGTGAAAGGACCTTCTACGCCACAGGCTCCTGTTACAGACGAAGAGTTGTGTACGCAATGTGAATATTGTATCGACGTATGTCCGGTGGCTGCTATCTCAATCGTAGACGACCGGATGTTCAGTGATCCTGCTCTTTGCATCAAGTGTTGTGCTTGCGTAAAGGAATGTCCTGAAGGGGCACGTACTTTTGATACTCCTTATACGGCTATGCTGCATAAGAACTTTAGTGCACGCCGCGAACCGGAATTGTTCGTTTGATCATTTTAAATAATCAGCTTATAGCCGATCCCCCGGAGATTTACAATCTGAACCGAGGGGTCGGCTTTTAGTTTTTTACGAAGCTTGGTAATGAATACATCCATACTGCGGGCATTGAAAAAAGAGTCATCACCCCATAGTCCCATCAGGACGGGTTTACGGTGTAGTACATCATTGGCATGTAGGCATAATAAGCGTAATATTTCTGCCTCCCGGTGAGATAATGTTTCGGTTTGGTCGCTGATCTGTAAGGTTTGATGTGGGTAATGGAAGGTATATTGCCCGATTGTAAACACTTCCTGGCTTTTGGGGTCGGAAATGGATATAGGACGGTTTAATAAAGCCTGGATGCGTACGATCAACTCTTCCATATCGAACGGTTTTTTCAGATAATCGTTTCCTCCCAGATGAAAACCGGTAACCAGATCATCCACCGATGAACGGGCTGTGAGGAAGAGTATCGGTGTCCGGGTGTCGATTTGGCGGATCATTTTGGTGAGCGTGAAGCCATCCATTTGGGGCATCATGACATCCAGTACCAGGATATCCGGTTTTTGTTTCTGATAGAGCTTTAACGCTTCGTTTCCGTGGGAAGCCAGCGTGATACGGAATTCGTGACGGCTTTCGAGGCTGTCTTTTATGATTTTTGCCAGTGCAATTTCATCTTCTGCCAATAGTATATGTATCATTTTTTGCCGGGTATTATAATAGTAAATGTGCTTCCTTCCTTTTCTCTGCTTTCGACGGTTATAGAGCCGTCGTGTCGTTCTACGATATCTTTCACATAGCTAAGGCCAAGGCCAAAACCTTTCACATCGTGGATGTTTCCTTTCGATACACGATAGAAACGTTCAAATATACGAGTCTGCTGCGTCGGAGAGATTCCAATGCCGTTGTCGGTGATGCAGACTTCAAGTTGGCCAGCTGTTTCACGGACCCGAACACTGATTTCGACAGTCGTTCCGGAATATTTGATCGCGTTATCCAGCAGGTTACTGATTACGTTTGTGAAATGTAGCTTATCGGCATAGACTTGTATATCTTTGGGAATTATCTCCATACTGAATCTTACAGGTTTATCAGCCTTCAGTTTGAATTGTTGTATCAGACTTTCTATGACAGACAGAGGTTGGAAACTCTCTTTTTGTAAGCGGAAATTCTTCCGTTCGTCTACGGCCATACTAAGTATTTTTTCCACCAGTCCGGATAAATGCTTTAGTTGTTGACGGCAAAGTGTGAAATATTCTTCCCGCGTTTCCTTTTGTTCCACGAAGTTGAATGTCTGTAAGGCGTCGATAGCTGAGTAGGTGATCGTAATCGGAGTCTTCAGTTCGTGTGTCATATTATTGACGAAGTCGTTTTTGATCTCCGCGATCGTTTTCTGTCTCAAAATGGTGCGGATCAGGTAGATATAGCAAGCAGTCGTTATGATGATCAACAGAAAGGATGCGAGAAACATAGGTCCCATTTGTTTGAGTACGGCTTGTGATGGAGCAATTATAAAACCTTGTAAGCCAATACTGTCGTCTATATTTAATCCGGCTTTATGGGTAGGCAGCAGATCGGTCGGGTTTTGGTCGTCCGGCAAAGACGAGGCCAGAAGCGTATCTGTTCCTAATGTAAAATCGATGAAATGTGAATTGTATATACCTCCGGTTTCGAGAAGCGATGACCATATACTATCGACCTGTACGACATCGACAGGTGAAAGGCGGTTGATCGCTTGCCATATACCTTTAAATGCAGTTCTCATTATAGGTGTATTTTCCGGCTTGAATGCTTGAAATACCACACTGTCATTCTGGTTTTGTGTTTGAAGTTTTGTGCGCGAATAAACTTGTCGTGGTTTTTGTTTGGAAGCTGCATGTGAAGTACTGTCCAGAGAGAAACCGAATTCTATTTCTCCGTGAGGCGCATTGGTTGCCGTATCTTTTTTTAGCGCATCCATGCGAAATGTAAGATCCTCATTTATGGCCTGCTGTAATGTCTCGTTGATTGTTCTTTGGAAATGTTGTTTTTCAATCTTGTAACTGTTCCACAACCAATAACCCTGGAAAAAGAATATTCCCAGAACTGATAAAGAAACGAAAATCAATATGAGGCGCATTTGTAATTTCATATTACAAATATAATCTGATTTTATCTCCGCTCATTCTGGTGGTAACACTAAATAACAGTAGATTGCAAAGTGCTAACTATTGTCGTCTGCTATTTGGCTTATATTTGTCATATCTTATTAATCAAAGAAAGAATATGAAGACATTTGTAGCCTTATTGTTTTTCTCCGTGTCATTTTTTCAATCGGTTAAAGCTCAGGAAGCCGATTGGCAAATTGGGGATTTAATCAATCAATCCGACTGGTTCAGGCTGGAAGAAGAATATCCGAAAGTGTCCGGACAACTTCAGTCTGTTGCGATAAAAGCTTTGTCGGAAGTGATGATCGGTACTTATTTTAATAAGCCGGTTGAGACGATAGATCTGATCGATTCGTTATTGGAACATCACCAGGAGGATTTGGGTTTCCCGAACGTCAGTAGTTTGGTTGCTCTTCGTTCAAAAATGCTGGGTGAAATAGGACAGTATAAAGAGAGCGCAGATCGTTTATATGATTTTTTACGTCAAATAGAAGCTTTTGCTAAGAGAGAGGATTTCCCTTCTCATCAGCAATTGGCAGATTATTATAATACTTTGCGCAATGAAGCCGCTCCTGTTGTTGACAGGCCGAATAAAGAGACGGAAATACCCATGGCAATCGAAGAAGCCGGCCGTGGTGTTTTAATGTTTGTTCCTGTACAGATACACGGAAAAACGTATAAATTTATTTTTGATACAGGGGCGGGAAGTACTTTTGTTTCCAAAATGTATGCGGATGAAATAGGCATTTGTGTTATCCGTGATTCGATTAATATTACAGGGGCTTTTGCTACGGGTACCGGCAAGTCTGGAATTTTAGATAGTATGATGATCGGTGATATTGCATTTAAAAATGCGATCATAACGATTGCGGATCCCAATCCGGCAGTAGATACCGTCTATCAGGTAGATGCTGTATTGGGTACTGATTTTATGCGATTGGTTGGAGAAGTAAATATATTTCCACAAGAAAAAAAGATTTGCTTTCCGGTTAATCGGCATTCGCTTCCGGAAACCGGAAGGAATATGTGGATGTATGATGGTGGTTTGCGCTTGAAAGTGTTTTCAGGAGAAGAGCGGTTGCGTTTTGTTTTTGATACAGGAAATGTAAGAGCAGATATGTTTTATCCGTATTATCAAAAACATAAGGAATGGATTGATAAAGAAGGAGTAAATGAAACAATTACCGGTGGTGGGTTCGGTGGTGTGCGAAGTCTGGAAGTTCTCCGTTTGTCATCAATACCGATGCGTATAGGATCTACCTCTTTTGAAATGAAAGATATTCAGGTGGAATATGAACCACCCACGGAGAAGTCTTTTCAGAATGGTGAAGATGGTTCGTTAGGAATGGATTTTATTAATTTATTTCAGCGGGTTATAATTAATTTTGATGATATGTTTTTAGAATTAGACGGAAAGGATTGATTGAGACAATTATAATAGTATCTCATTTTTTCCTGCCGACTTATTCGTTTGATATATATCAAATGAATAAATGACATATGTGTTCCTTTCGTTTGATGATTGTATATTATTCGTTTGATAATTGTCAAAAGAAAGAAAGTAAGAGATGTTCTGTCCTAAAATAAGTTGACAACCCCCCAAAGTAAACTTATGTCAGAATCGGGACATGTAGGTTGTATCCGTTGTTTTTCCTTTTTGACAGTATTCTCTATTACGCTCGTACATTATATTACAAAGCCTTTGTGGGAAAAATAATTAAAAAATAATAGCTAAAAGATTTGGATTGTAATAATAAAAGGTCTACTTTTGCACCCGCATTCGAGAGAGAACGGCGCATGAAAAATGATGAAAGAGGTAAGCTGTAGGAGAGGGGATGAGGTTAGAGATTCTAAGCAAAATTCCAACCGCCACAGAGGCTCAAAAAAAACTTTTCAAATTTTCTTCTAAAAAATTTGGCGGTTTAAAAAAAAGTCCTTACCTTTGCAGCCGCAATCGAAAAGAAAGCGAAAGTTCTTTGAAAGATTTACATATCAACAAGTAGTACAAGTATTAAAAAATTAATACCGTCAAAAACTTGAGAATAAATAACGGATTCTGAGCAAGACAAAACAATTTATACAACGAAGAG
>NZ_JADNBB010000046.1 GCF_015550595.1 Parabacteroides goldsteinii | reverse complement strand
AACTTATCCAGGTTGGGAGTATGGATTTCACCACCATAACATCCCAGGTCGGAGAATCCCATATCATCCGCCAGGATAACAAGGATATTCGGACGGGTGTCCTGTCGGGCAGACAGACTGGGAGCCAATGTCGCTATTGCTCCCAGATAGCCCAATTTCAATATAATTTTAGGTAATTATATACGTTCTAACCCTAAAAACTTTGAGCGTGTAGATTGTCATTAAAATGTAGTTAATATACAGTTATTATATCCCCAAAGTTTAATATAATATAACACATATTAAAGATATGAACAAAACTGTATTAACAATCGTACAAACGGATTGCGGAGGATGCGAAGCTAAATTCGTTGTTACTGGAGAACGAAATGGAATGATTCTTTTTGAAGAGGAATTTTCATATAATGGAAAAGACCTTCCACTCATGATGCATCTTGAAAAAGAGAAGTTTATGAAAGAGCTATTAATAAAAGCTCAAAATAATGATAAGAATTATATTGACATATCTACTCGTTGTCTTCTGACGATGTTATTAGTTTTATCGGATAGTACAGTTGATTACTTATCCAACTATAGAGAAAGGAAAAGAGAACTGACGAAATAAAATTTGATGATATGGAAAAGACAATTATTACAATAGAAGAGACTGTATCAAAAGATACAAATAATAAGACTATTTTAAAAAGGAGTATAAAACTTCAACGAAAAAATACTGAAAAAGTTATATATGAAGACTCACTCTCTCCCTTAGATTTACATAAAAAAGAAAGTGAGTTTAACAGATTTGAACGTTGGCTCATTAGCCTTTAAACTGAATTATAGCTCCAGACCAATGCCCATTTTTGACTATATATCCACCATGTTCAAGAGAATCTAATGCTTTTGAAAAGTCTAACTCTGATATATTCAGTTTTTTACAATGATCCTCATATGCAATATCTAAAGTTCCATCCAATGGATCTTTTGGTAAAGCGTTGATATATTTCCACACCTTTTGTATCAATTGATTCGATGCTATCATAATATTCATTTTTATTTTTACAAAAATACAGATTATTTTCTACCTTTGCAACATCCAGCGGGATATTTATTGAAAAACTATAAGAAGTACCTTTTCCTGTTAAAGTCGCCAATTTTTTAACTACATACAAGGTACAAGTAGCTCACATGTCATAGTGGGTTGCTTGTCTGCGTATGTATATAGGGGTTTGGCGACTACCTGACAGGAAGTGGACGGCAGCCCACTTCTTTTATATAATAAACTTCTCTTTGGGGCTACGGAGAAACAAACAAAAGTCGCCATGAGAAAATTATTAAGTATTTTCTTGTTTTCTATTCTGACCGTATCTCTATCGGCTCAGATTATTGATGAAACCATTCCTAAATTCGGAGAGAAACTAATCTCTATGAAAAAGGTATCTGCCAAAAATGATATTGCTGGTAGAGGCTTTAAGCTGCTATCTACTGATGACATGCGTACGTTCGGTTATACCACCGAAGAAATTAAACGAACTATCGTTGGAATGGGAGATTATGGTATTATCTGCAAAATAGAGACGGACGAAAATTCCAATATAAAGAAAGTTTATGTTACCGCACAATATACGGATATTCGTTCTATGATGAATGAATATACAAAGGAAGGCTATACGTTTGATGAAGAATGGAGTAAAGGAGGAAATTACATGTATAGGAAAGTTGTTGGTAAATATCTATACGTAGTAAATTTAGAATTTGCTAATTCTCCTACCTCATGCACTGCAACGATGCAAATGCAAAGAATTCAACCGGACTATTTAAAATAAGCTCAAACTATGGAGGTATTGACATTTATCGTATTAGCAACAATTGGTATAGCATACGTTGCTTGGTGTTATATCGTCGGAAGAACTGCTGAGAAAAAGGGAAGGGATGGAATGTTTTGGTTCTTCTTTGCCTTCCTTCTTAGTCCTTTATTGGGAATGCTATTCGTAGCTTTTCTTTCTGAAACGGACTCTCACCGCCGGAAACGGATAGAGGAAGAGGAACGTATCAGGCGTAAAGTTTGGGATAATGACAAAGTGTAATTGATTTGTGAATAAGAAATAAGAAGGGTATCAGAAACTATTTGATACCCTTTTCTTTCTTTTTGGGGGTATATGACAATGTCTTTTTGATAACTATATCAAAGTCCACCGGAATTTCCGCTTTGACTTCCTCTGAACGAAATTCTATTGGAATAACCTTCTTTGCGTCTTTCATGTTTACCCAAAATTTATTTTTCATTTTATCAATTGTTTATAGGTTATACGATATTCTAAGTTACAAAGTAACAAATTAAATCGTTCAACCTCACTAATTTTACGAGTATTATAACGGAATACGTACTCATTCATATATCGATGAAGGTGTTTCCGGCTAGTTTTATGGTAAATGCCAATAATGCTTCTTTTTACTATACCCCAAAAACCTTCAATGTTATTTGTGTAAGCGTCTCCGTTTACATACTGTCCATGACCGTGGTCTACAATATTGCGCGTATAAACTTTACCTACAGTATCATAACCACACCATTCATCTGTATATAACGTTGAGGTTCTTTTTACAGTTCTAAGTATAGGAGCTGTTAAATGTTTCTTAGACGTACTCTTTACTACACGGCACACCACGTTTCCCCCCCTTTGCAGCATTCCTAGCACTGGAGTTTTATCTTTGAAACTACGCCCCTGGGAGTTCTTTACTTTTTTGTTACGGTGACGATTTTTGTTCTTACCACCAACGAAAGTTTCATCCAGTTCTACGTCTCCGTCTAACTTACTTTGGTTTTCGCTGAAGAAGCATTCACGAATACGTTGAAGCATAAACCATGCAGTCTTTTGGGTAACACCTATATCTTTGGATAATTGAATGGAAGATATACCTTTCTTATGGGACGATTCAAGCCATATTGCGATAAACCATTTCTTTAATGGAAGTTTTGTTGCTTCAAATAGAGTTCCTGTTTTGACATTGAAGTTCTTTCCAGTATTCTTGCAACGATATTTTCCATTACCATAGTTATAGACTTTAGATGTTGAATCAAAAGGAGAAATAACTCCATTTGTCCAACGGGTTTTCTCAAGATAATCTATGCATGATTCCTCTGTAGGGAATGCAAGGAAGAGATCAGCCAACGATTTAAAGTCACTAGTTTTCATACCCAAAATTTTTAGTATTTGGGGTTAGTAACTTTGGGAAGTTTTGGGCAAATAGAAAAATTGGCGAATTTTAGAGCTAAAAAGTTCTAAAAAATCCGCCAACAATCTTATTACAAATAAATTAAGGTGTATTGAAATTTGTAATGAGTCTAAATAATTTTGATAGGGTTAGAACGTATATAATTACCTAATTTTATTCATACGACTGTTATTTATTAATTCTTGCTGTTCTCTTTCGTACGCACCTTCCTTTTCGTAAAGTACCAGTCGATTACCTTCCGGCTTAACTCTGAACAAAGCTCCGGATGTTTAGCTGAAAGATCCGTAGTTTCGTGCGGGTCCAGTACTATATCGTAAAGTTCGATATTCTTTCCGTCCGAGTCTACCAATAACTTCCAGTTGTCCCGACGGATACCAAGATGCGGACTACGCTGTTTCTTCTGAGGTTTATTGAAATATTTGTTACGTCCGAAATCCCACATCATATCTTTGCTTCGCTTCTGAGGTTTTATTCCTAACAGAGCCTGACTCATATCTTCACCGCTGTATTCAAAACCGTCGATCAACCTCGCTCCTCCGATACGGCACAAAGAGGGATAAAGGTCTACTGCGTTGATCACACTCTCGTTGTCTGTTGCTCCACCTTTGATTGTTCCGGGCCAACAAACTATAAAAGGCATATTGACACCTCCTTCGTAGATACTGTTCTTGGAACCACGCAGGCCGTTGGTACGTGCGTTATCGAAAGTAGGCAGCGCCCCATTGTCACTGGTGAAGATTACCAAGGTATTTTCACTGATTCCCAATCGTTCCAGTCCTTCCATCAAACGCCCGATCTGTTTATCGTATTGGGTTAAGACGGCTACGAAGTTATTACGCGTTGCCCAGGACTCCGATATCGGATAAAAACCGGATGAAGGAATCCACGGATCGTGCATATCGTCCGGCCAAAGGTTGACGAAACAGGGTTTATCTTTATGACGGGCCAGATAATCCAGAGTCTTGTCTACAAAATAGGCCGTACGGTCCCAACGCTGGATGCTGTCTTTTTCACTCCAGATCCAATTGGATGCTGTGATCAGGGGATCGGGATCCGGTCCTTCGTAAGTTGTCACATATTCATCGAAACCATATTGGGGGATTTGTGGTGCATCGTCTACATCGCGGCCCCCTCCCATATGCCATTTCCCGATATGCGCGGTTGCATAGCCGGCCGCTTTCAGTGATTTGGCCATCGTAGGGGCATTGCTATCCAGATAATCGCATTGTTCACAATCGGCATTCCCTTTCCGTTCATGCAGGAAAGTATTAATACCCCACTCCGTAGGGAACATCCCGGTGGTCAGCCCCACACGGGACGGAGAACTCACCGGCGACGAAGTGTAATAATGATTAAACTTCAAGCCTTGCGAGGCTAGTTTATCGATGTTAGGGGTGGCTACCCAGCCGCTGTTATAACATGATAAATCGCCTATTCCCATATCATCGGTATAAACAATGATTATATTGGGCTTTTGCTGCTGGCCTGTCGCATCCATCGTATAGACTAAACCACAGCTTGCTGCTACTAGTAAAACTGTTTTATTCATGGTATACTTCTATGATAATTATATGGATTTCGTTTGAATGGGTATTGTCCACGAGGTATAGGCAAAGGATCCTGCAAACGAATGTTCCAAGTTAGTAATTCTTTCAGCAGATCAAGTTGTTCGGATATATATTTTTTATCGCCGAACAGATTATTTATTTCGGAAGGGTCCGCTTTCAGATTATATAGTTCCCCCCGTCCGTTATTGTCCATAGCTAGTTTCCAGTCTCCTTTACGAACCATCCGCAAAGAACCGCTTTGTGTCCAAGCATTCAAACCGTCAAAACTCCCTTCTACACCAGTTTTACAACTACCTGCCTCTTCAAAAGTCAGAGGTTCATCCAATGTAAAATCTTCTCCTCCATATCCTTGTTCCACCATAATACTAGAAAACTCTTCACGAGGATAATCCTCACCTTTCAGCATAGGCCAAAGGCTACGTCCCTGGACACCTATGGGTATTTCAGCACCAACGACACTACAAAGCGTTGGGAATATATCGACTATCGACACATGTGCATCCATTGGCTGTTTCTGAGGTTTAATTCCGTATCCTGCCCAAATCATTGGTATACGGGTAAGAGACTCGGCTACACCCGCTCCTTTACGGATAATTCCGTATTCTCCACAATAATCTCCATGATCGGAAAGGATAATAAACAGCGTATTATCATCCAGTCCATATGATTTTATTCCCTCCACCAAACGTTTCATTTGATCATCAATCATACGAACCATACCTAAATAGATACTTCTTAACTGGGATATTTCTTGTTGCAGATTCGGACATGCCTTATCTTCCAATGCTGCCAATGCCATATATTTCTCACCTTTCTTTTCCAGGTCTTTACGGGAAGTCAGAAGTAGAGGCAAATCTTCCGGTGGAAACATAGAGAAATAAGGATCGCATACCTGAGAGGGGGTATGAGGTTCAGGAATAGACACTTGAATAAAAAAAGGAAAATCTTTTTGTTGCTGTATCCATTCTAATGCATGACTCACAATCTGATAAGGTTGTTGTTGTTCCACCGAGAATGGTGCAGGTTTCAAATAATGCCCCGGTACTTCTTTATTTAAGAATTGGGCAAATGCTTTTTCATCGCTTGTTTCCGGTTTATCTTTACCACGATGTCCGTATCCAACGAAATAATCAAATGCCGTATTTGCTTTCCGATATGTATGGTTTTTACCGATCAAAGCCGTATGATACCCATTCTCTTTCAACATATCCAACATATCTTTCTCATAATACACATCAGGAATATTATGATTCGTTCGCACATGAGTCGCACTTGGGTATCTTCCTGACAGTAAGGAACAACGGGCAGGAGCACTTGCAGGAGCAGATGTATATGCTTTATTAAACCATACAGATTGAGTAGCTAACGAATCGGCATAAGGAGTAACCGGCAGAGGAAAACCTTCACGTCCGCAAAGATCTGCTCGCTGTTGATCTGTAATAATCAATACAATATTCGGTTTAGTTGATTGAGCAACTATACTTGTAGTAGCCCAGCCCGCCAGAATTAAAGATGTATATAAATAATGTTTCATTTTGTCTCTATTTATAGTTCATATAAGACAGGAATGGAGTGCTGATATAATCAAATAACCCCATTCCCATTTTACACAATCTTGATTATAAATCAATATCCATCATTTTGTTTCAGCAAAGGATTGGCATCTATGGCCGACTGTTTTATCGGGAACCAAACATGGGACTCTTTAGCGTTAGGAATTCCACGATCATGTGCACATTGAATATATTTATTCGTCCTAATTAAGTCACGACGACGTTTCCCTTCATGCCAAAACTCCCATTTACGCTCATTCAATATTTGTTCTAACAAAGCCTCTTTGGTCGAAAAATCACTTAAGGAAAAATTCGAAAGTCCCGCTCTATTTCGTATCTGATTAACCAAATCAATACTAGTTTGATTTACACCTTTCAGCTCTAATAAAGCTTCAGCCTTTGCCAATAATATTTCGGCATAGCGAATAAGTGGGAAATCATTGCCATGAGCATTGCCGGATGCAGCCGGATCAGGTGGAAACTTAATAGCTCTCGTATCATCTTTATGAGAAGCGTCCAATAAATCCACTGTTTTTCCATTCGAGTCTTTGTACTTTGTTACTATTCGTCCTTTTCGCAAGTCATTCTCATCAAAGCTATAGTAGAAATCATCGTAAAGTCTATAATTAGAAGCAAAATTCGACCACTTAGTATTTACAACACCTTCCAAATAGCCATCTATACCCTCTTTAAAACCTAAAGGTAAGTCTGTTGCTAATAGAATATTTGTCGATCCACTATTAGCCAAGCAAGTCATTGTCCATATAAATTCATTATTTCTTTCATTTTCCAAGGCAAACAGCATATTATAGTCACTAAACAGCTCATACATCTTACCAGCTTTACCATCTATGATTTCTTGAGCTGTGTCTAAACATTTTTGCCATTGATGTGTGTTCAGGTACCACAAACATAAGAAACCCAATGCAGCCCCTTTGTTCGCTCTTCCATAAGCAGGTTCACTATCAGCCGGGTAAATGTTATTTATAATATCAATCAACTCAGTTTCCATAAATTCTGAGAATTCTTCATCAGAAGCTCTGGATAGTTCCAGTGGATCATCTACACTTCGACGAATAGGCATTGGGCCGTATTGATCCCATAAATAATAGTAGGCATCAATCCGAAGAAAGCGTGCCTCAGCCTCCATATAAACTTTTTCATCTTCATTTGTAAAGCCTGAAGCGTTAGGTATATTATCCAATACGATGTTTGCATTACGTACCATTTCCCAATATTGCATCCAACTAAAAGCCTCCAAAGTGTTAGACGGATCCCAACGAAAGTTAATCAATGGAACACAATTTCCATTTTCACCACCACCACTTTGAGTTAAAATGTCAGTTGTCATATCCGAACGTTTCACTATATTTCGAATATCATTGCCTCTACTATACGCATCAGCTAAAAGAGATTCGAGTCCGGATTTGGATGATAATAACGTACTTTCTGTATATTCTGATTTTACAGGTTCTTCCAATAGAGCCTCACATCCCGAAAATAGAGATAAAGCAGATATTGTGAGCAGATATATTGATAATCGTTTCATAAGATATTATATTAATCATATTAAAAATCTAATTTTACTCCAAACATATATGTTCTTGCACTTGGATAAGAGTTGAAATCCATGCGGAAATTCGAGTTATTATTCGAATTTAAGGTTGGATCAAGTCCAATATAATCAGTCCATGTAAAGAGATTTTCAGCCGTTGCATAAACTTGCAATGTCCCGATAACTTTTGATACATTAGGGAATGTATAACTTAAACGGATTGTCTTAAGACGTACGTAGGATGCATCCGATATCGTATTCGAATTACATACTTTACGCCCAAACTTCAGCGGATTAACGAACGATGGATATTGATTTGTGGGATTATCCGAAGTCCATCTGTTTAAATACAGTTCAGAGAACTTATTGCGTCTATAACTAATCGGAAAATAATTATCAATTAAATTTCCATTCAGCATATCAACACCCTGAACACCTTCAAAGAAAACATAAAGACCAAAATTCTTATAAGTAAAGGTATTACCGAAAGACCATGAAAAATCAGGGAATGAATCTCCTAAAACCACACGGTCTTTATCATCAATTACTCCATCGCCATTCTGATCCACATATTTTAAATCACCAGGGACATAGTCCTCTTTCATTTTACTGTAATCATTATTGACCTGCCATACACCAGCCACTTCATATCCATAATAGGAATTCAAAGGGACTCCCGGACGACGAATAGCGACTTGATCGACATGGGTATAACCTGCACCAATCACAATTTCATCTATTCCTCCCAAATCCTTTACTTTATTTTTCATTATAGAAAACGTAAAATTTGAATTCCAACCAAAATCCGGACTATCAATGTTAATCGTATTTAAGGCGAGTTCAAAACCACGATTATCTATACGACCGATATTCGTTAGTTGATTACTATAACCCGTTGACTCAGGAATCGGAAGTTCCAACAGCATATCCGTCGTCTTCTTCCAGAAATAATCCAGACTACCATTTACCCGATTATTGAAGAAGCCATAATCGATTCCGACATTATACTGATCTGTTGTTTCCCATTTTAAATCGGGATTAGGAATCTTCGACGGTTTAGTACCTGTAACAATCTGATCGTTCCATATAGCAGAATTACCTGAACTATATGTACTGAGAGCCGGATAATTACCTATTTCCTGATTTCCTGTGCGTCCCCAACTCAATCTCATTTTCAGTAACGAGATAGCATTAATAGACTTTAAGAAGGACTCATTTGATAATTTCCATGCTAATGCTGCTGAAGGGAAATATCCGAAACGGTGATTTGCTCCAAAACGAGAAGAACCATCAGCACGGAAAGTAACGGTAGCCAAATATCTATCATCAAATCCATAATTTAAACGGCTAATATAAGATGCTAACCGATTCCCTGTTACCGAATTTGTAATTCTAAAAGTCTCCTGGTTACCTAAGCCTAAATTATCTGCACCTAACGATTCATCAGGATAACCAGCAGCACGACTATTCATACTTGCATTAACAAATCGTTGATAACTCATACCGAACAAACCGCCTACAGAATGTTTATCATTAATTGTCCTGTTATAGTTCAATGTCCCCTCAATGATGTAGTTACTTTTTTCTGAATTTTGGTTAGAACCAATACCTCCATAATCTTCTCCATACTGTGTCAAACTCGAAATAAAATTCTTTCTATTCTCATTTACAAAATCCGAACCTAAGCTAAGTTTGGCTGTCAATCCATCAATGATACGATATTCACCGTAAGCAGAAGCCAATACACGATAAGTATCTGAATGGGACGTCATTCCTTCCTGAATAGCTACAGGATTATCAACAGAAAGAATCGTAGAGCGAACATAATTACCTTCTTCATCCTTTACGGCAAGAGTCGGGTCGTAGTTGTAAGCAGCATACAAAACACCAGCTTCAGCATTTACCCCATAGCCGTTAGCAGTAAAACGATCCTTCACATAGCTACCAGTCACATTAAAATTGATTGTCAAACGGCTGTTGATATTCGACTTCAAATTCAAACGAGCGCCCCAACGTTCAAAACTCGTATTCTTAACGATACCATCCTGATTGGCATAGTTCAACGAGGCATAATAAAAGGTTTTTTCGTTACCTCCGGTAAACGACAGTTGATGTTCATGGCTGATTGCATTCTGTTTCGTAACTTCGTCTTGCCAGTCTGTGCCTAAACCGTTGTTTTGAATATCACCAACACGATAAATATCGCTTTCTCCACCTTCATCAATAATAGCATTCAATACTCTTTTATAATCAGTAGCATTCAACAAATCCAGTTTTTTAGCAGGACTGGAAATACTGACTGAACCGGAATAACTAATCTGCTGTTTTCCTGTTTTTCCCGATTTTGTTGTTATCAAAACAACACCATTGGCTCCTCTTGAACCATATATTGCTGTGGCAGAAGCATCTTTCAAAATTTCTAACGATTCAATATCTGCCGGATTAATGGAAGACATCGGATTACGGGGAGTACGGTTACTATTAAACCCCACAATAGAACCGGACTCTACTGCACGGGAGTTATCGATAGGAACACCATCAATTACATACAATGGCTCAACCCCGGCATTGATAGAACTAGCTCCACGAATATTGATCGAAAATCCACCACCCGGTTCACCGCTGTTTTGTATAACACTCACACCTGCACTTTTTCCAAAAAGTAACTGATCCACAGATGTTCCTATGCCTTCTTTTAACTCATCTACTTTTACCGAAGATACAGAACCTGTCAAATCACTTTTCTTCATTGTGCCATAGCCGACTACCACCACTTCGTCCAACGTTTGAGTGTCTTCTTTCAACGTTACATGAAAGATATCTTTTCCTTCCACCTGCAACACCTGTCCATTATAACCGATATACGAGATTAATAAATCACTGTTATCCCCTACTTCCAAAAAGAATTGACCATCCATATTAGTTATTGTTCCATTAGTCGTCCCTTTTTCCGAAACATTCGCACCAATAATAGGTTCACCTTTCTCATCAACAACAACACCGCTTACATTTTTCTTTGCAGTCGACTTTTTCGTTCCTGCGGGAAGAATAGTTACTAATATCTTATCACCAGATACCTGATAATGTAAACCACGCTTTGATAAAATATCATTCAATAGCTTTTTTAAAGATTGATCTTTTACTGATACTGTAACAGGATCCTTACCTGTCAAATCTGCATCTCTGTAAGAAAAACGATAAGTTGATTGCTTTTCTACTTCCTGAAAAAGACGGGATAATGTCACATTGTCTAATTTCAAGTTAACTGTTCCTGTTTGGGCATTCGCAGACAAGGTAGTTAAAAAGATAAAACTTAATGCAAGTAATAAGTTCGTTGCATAAAATTTTGTATTTTTACGCTCTGTCTTAATTACGTTTTTTATAACATTCATAATAAGAAATTTAAAGTTGACTTTTAGTTTTTTTATTGCTATGCTATCACATAGCTTCGCGAACTGAACTCGACGATTTATCCGGAGAGCCTGCCCGCTTTCCGGATATTTATTTCTTCTTCCTATGTTTTCATCATGCTTCTTTTTTAAGTTAATATTCTATTTATTTATCGCAAAAATTTGAATCTCATTTCCTTTTATTCTATAATCAAATCCATAGTGAATTTTCAATATCTCCATGACTTCTTCTATCTCTTCTTTGTCAAATACACCAGTATAAGTACCCTCGACGATCGATGAATCCATAACTTCAAAAGACACACCATATTTTCGTCCAATTCTTTTCAATACGGCATCCATAGGTTCCGACCTGAACACCAACTCTTTACTTACCCAAGCTGTTTCTAGTAAATTACTAGTTTTCAATTTTTTCATTCTTCCCGTTTTCTTATCATAAATGATTTTCTCATTAGGAACAACATTGATTCTCTCGAGAGGTGAACAACGAGAAGAGACAGTCACACTTCCCCGAACCAATGCCATTTCCAGTATATCTTTATTAGAATAGGCATACACATTAAATGCAGTTCCTGTCACTTCAATATCTAAAAACTCAGTATTTACCATGAATTTCTTTTGTGCATCTTTTTGTACATCAAAATATCCTTCGCCGGAAAGAGAGACACGCCGATCTTTTTTCCCAAAATCCTGCTTATAGGAAAGAACGGACTCGGAGTTGAGTTTTACAGTCGTTCCATCCGGTAAAGTAATTGAAACCCGTTCTCCTTTTCCTACTTTTACCTCCATGATACGGTCCACCAGAAAATTGATTTCCCGGTTATCAATATATAAATAGGTCGATAAACTTCCCATAATAAGGAATATTATAACAGCAGCAACATGTCGCCAATTTAATTTTCTTATGCTGTGTACAGATTTCGCATGTATCTCTTGTCGAATACTGTGTAATAGATTTTGGGCTTCTTCCGGAGAAAGATTTTCATTATTATCCCAACTATTCCAACTATCGAATAATACGGGGAAGAGCTCTTCATCCGAGTAATTATCGATCTCTTGTCTGAGTTTATGAAATTCTTCCCTACTTATTTTCTCTGTCTGGTATTTCATTAACCAATCTTTCAAATTTCTATATACTGATGTACCCATAAACCGGAAATTTCGTTTGTTTATGAGTTATATCTCGGAAGGCCGGATTTATAACATGCAATTTTACATGCTATAGAACATATTTATCAGAAATAAATTGTGAAGAGTATAAATAACCAAGAATAATTTGATAACTCCTTTCGCAAAACCTTCAACGCTATAGATAGTTGGTTACGTACAACTTGTTCCGAAATGGATAATCGAGAGGCTATCTCTGCAATAGAAAGATTGTATTCCTTATTCAAAATGAATATTTCTTTTTGCCGGGGTGTCAACTTTTGTTTGGCGATTTCCAATTCCTTTAAAAAAAGATCAAAATCATATTTAGCTTCTACATCTTCCACTGCAACAAGTGCCTTTTTAATCTCCAGATAATTCTCCATTTGTGGATGTTTCAATTGACGACGAAGTTCTTTCAACAGAAAATGATAGGAAATTGTAAACAAGTAAGCTTTGAACGACGTCTCTGGATTTATGCTGGCTCGGTTTGTCCAAATTTTTACAAATGTTTCCTGTACCACATCTTTTGCAGCACTGTCCGATTTCAAATAAGAGAATGCAAAATGATAAAGTCTGGAGGCCCAAAGATTGTACAGAGCATTAAAGCTAGACTCTGATCCTTCGGTTAACGCTTTCAATAATCTACTTTCCTCCAACATACTTCCCGTTTCCTTTTTGAATCACAAATATATGAAATAAAAATACCCAGGCATAGTAGGATATATAATAAACTTACTATTGCCCGGGATTTCATTCTACCACATTTACAATAAACAGGTAGTTTTCTTTTAAAGGATCGCCTTATTTAGCATTCAACACGATCTGATCTACCGTTTTCCCTTCCAGATCCATTACTTTTAATTCCAGTTTATTGTCCTTAGTGACACCTTTTACAACCGTTTTATGGGCATTATCTATGACAGGAAATTTAACCGAAGAAGTAGGTTTGTTATTGAAATAACGATGTAAATGCCCGGATAACATAACATCGACATTCGCCTCATTTAAAATCGGGACAAATTTTTCCAACACTTCTTTTTGTCCATGCCATAATCTTTTATCCGGCAACGGAGGCATGTGAGCAATGATCACTCTGTATTTTGCCTCTGTAAAATCCTTTGATTTCACAGCCTCAGCCAACCATTTCGCCTGTTCTGTCCGATAGTTGTCATAATCAGTTATGCCACTATATTCAATATCTGAATCCGGCTTATCCTCTCCCGTATCCAGGAAGATATAACAGATCGGTCCCTGACGAAGAAGAAAATACAGATGAGGTTCCTTCGGTGAGAAATAATGCTGGAACGAAGCAGCAAATATACCACGAGTCTCATGATTTCCACGGGCATAATACATCGGAGTTTCTTTGGCAAACATATCAATGGAAACATCCATAAAGCCAGTGAAAAGCTCTTCTTCATTCTTTAGCTGGCTCAACATATCGCCATTAAAAATAACCATATCGGTATTCTTATAGTCTGCAATTTTCAACAGTTGGGGAATATCACTCGTACGACCGTGAATATCATTGATCATAATGAATGATGTCTCCGGTTTATTCCGGTCATTCGTTTTAAAAACGAGGGGATCGGCTCCGTATACATCTGTTGCTGCCACCTTCCCGTACATAATTTCAACACCTTGGTGATCGAGAACTTCCTCTGCATAGACACGATAACGATAGTTTGTACCCGGGGTCAGTCCGGTTATTTTCACCGCATGAAGCAAGGAAGTATTTTTTACCCCGTTGGTTGAGTCGAAATACTTCGGACGGGCTTCCTGGTAATAATCGCTACCGTCGTCAGGAGCCAATTCCACCCACCCGACGGATGGCTTACTAGCCATCCAGACGATCGTAACTTCCGTTTCTTTGAGGTTCTGAAGATAAGGACCATGTTTGATCGAAATACGATCCTGAGCAAAACCCAATACGGAAAAACATATACAAAGTAAACTTAACAACAATCTTTTCATATTTCTGCTATTATTCATATCCTTCATTCTGTTTTAAATTTGGATTTTTATCGAGTTCGGCCTGCGGGAACGGTAAATATCGGTTATGCGTACGGAATACACGGTCTTCAATCTTCCGCAGTGATTCATTGGATGCCGTTGGAGTATCAACAGTTGCCCGTAAATCACGATCCGGATCATTCACATTGACAGTGCCTATCATACGATACAATGTACCGTTCAACAGGGTTTCTGCCAGCATTTTTCCATTTTGATCTTTCCAACGTAACAAGTCTGCACGGCGTAAACCTTCCCCAGCCATTTCGATACAACGTTCGCGGCGAACCAGTTCACGAAGTTTTTCCTGTGTGTTATACTTTGCCCTGTCTACAGCGACATGACCGCAGCGTGCCCTGAGCTGGTCCAATATACTATACGCTTCCTCCAGATTTTCATTCTTTTCAATATCGATTTCAGCAATCGTCAGTAATACTTCTGCATAACGGAACAAAATCGGACAGGTATTTTCATTATCCAGCGAGGCTGAATACTGGGATAAAGGAACTGTGTATTTAGCCCAGATCATACCGGTCCGAGAAGAATTATCGGCAGCATCCATATAATCGGCATTCGAGCTGCCGTCGATCGATTTATCCAATGTATTTATCACACGCTGTTTTCCGTCAGAACCAACCCAATCCATTCCCGGATAGAGGATTGTCAGAGCCAACCGAGGGTCTCGGTTGGCAAAAGGATGTACTGGATCATAACCTGATCCCTCCTCTTCCGGGCGTAATCCGGACTTCATTTCATACATATCCACCAGATTCTGCGTCGGTACCATGGAAGCCCAGCCTCCGTCCTGATTATTGAACATACGAATCATATTAGAAAATTCATACGTATTGCTTACATGTTGCATAGCGTATATGATCTCTTTCGAGCCTTGTCCTTTTATGCTGAACATCTCCTGAAAATTCGGATCCAATTCATACTGGTTCAGATTCTGAATAGCACGGGCGGCACTCATCGCCAGGTCGAGATCCCCCCAATACAGAGCAGCACGCATCTTAATAGCCAAAGCTGTACCCTTGGCAATGCGACCACGTTGTGACGGTTTATCATTCAGGTCAGGAATAGCGGCATCCAGTTCGTCATAAACAAACTTTTTCACCGTCTCTTCCGAAGCCCGTTCAACTTGTGCTTCTGCAGACGTTTCCGGCTGATCGGTTATCAGAGGAACGCCGCCATACCAGAAATTCATATGAAAATAACGATATGCTCTGATAGTACGCACCTGAGCAAATAAATCTTTCTTTTCAGCCTCATCTGCAAAAGTTACACTTTCTGCATTCTCCAGGAATGTATTACAACGGCGGATGGTTACATAACTATAATAATTCACCGTTGCTGCTTGTGTCATCGAACCGTTACCGGTTACTTTTAATGAACTTGTATTACTATAATTAAAACCAATATCCGAAAGACAGTCGGCATAAAGAATATCTGTCGAACCATTTTTTGCCTCATTCCATTTATCATAGCAGGCAGTAACGGCACTCTGTACGTCTTCCTCTGTCTGCCAGAAAGTAGACGGAGATAACTGATCGTATGGTTTAGTATCGAAAAAGTCATCACAGGAACTTAATGTCGCTCCGCACACAACTAAAGAGAGAGATAAATATTTTAATGATTTCATAATTCGTGAATATTAGAAGGTTATATTAACTCCGATTGAATTTGTACATACCTGCGGATAATGAGAACCACGCCCCGAGGGTGCTTCCGGATCGATATTAACCGGCAGGTTATCAAACTTGAACAGGTTTTCTCCTGAATAATAAATCTTGGCACGTGAAATACCTATTCCCTTCAACCAACTGTCAGGTAAATTATATCCGAACTGAATATTTTTGATCCGCAGATAGTTTGTTTTGAATATCCAGAAGGTCGAATAATTCGAAGGAGTACTGTTAGTACGGTCAGACTCTGCAACACGAGGAAATGTCCCATCCGGATTTTCCGGAGACCAAGCATCAAACCAGGCAGTGGAAGGATGAGAACTGTCTCCGGTAAATTCACCGAATACTTCATTATTGAAATAACGTGATACACCACAAGCTCCCTGCATAAAGACAGACAGATCGAAATTCTTCCAGGAAGCAGACAGGTTTAAACCAAAAGTCACATTCGGCTGTTCGGATCCGGCAACATCACGATCGGCCGAAGTCAGCTTTCCATCCCCATTCACATCTTTATATTTAATATCGCCTGCTTTAAATGCATTACCGAAAGGATTTCCGTATTTTTCCGTATAAGCATCAGCTTCTTCCTGGCTTCTGAACAGTCCGTCAGCTACATATCCATAAAAAGACTTATAGGCTGCACCTACCCGATTGATAAAATAGGCATTGTCTTTATCCACCATTTCATTTACACCGCCCAGATTCAGTATCTCATTCTTATTCACTGCCATATTGCCGGTCGCTCCAAATGTCCAATCATTCCACTGTTTATGGAAAGAAGCTGTTACTTCAAAACCCGAGTTACGCATGGCACCTACATTATCCTTATATGGATCGAGTCCGAAACTACCGGGAACAGGAACATCCATAATGATACCGGTTGTTTTACGATTGTAATAATCCAAAGTCAAGTCCAGACAGGAAAGTACGCTTAAATCAAAACCGATACCCCAGTTCGATGATTTTTCCCAGGAGATAGAAGACAGTTTCTGTGCTTTCTGCATTATACCTGTATTTACATTTCCGTCAAAAGGATAATTACCGCCGCTACTTGAACCGATCGCATAAGTGATCAACCAAGGATAATAATCGTCTAAAGCCTCCTGGTTTCCCAGCTGTCCCCAGGATGCACGCAGTTTCAGAGATTGCATCCAATCACGTGCTCCTTCCATAAAACCTTCTTCAGACATACGCCATCCGGCAGAAAGAGAAGGGAAATATCCCCAACGGTTATCGGGGCTGAAACGGGAAGAAGCATCCGCTCTAAAGTTCGCTTCAAACAAGTATTTTCCGGCATAATCATAATTCACACGCCCAAAATAAGACATCATAGCCAGTTCGCGGGAATATCCCTCATTGGTTTGTGTCGACTGTGTACCGGCATTAATATCCGTCATATCATTATTCGGAAAACCCTTACGATAAGCCTTGGTATATTTATAATTATACTTTTCAATACGATAACCGGCCATTGCTTTCAGATTATGGTTACCAAAACTCTTGTCATAATTCATCAACAAATCCAAAGATGTACGGTTCCATAAATAAGTCCGTTCATCCAGAGAATTAGGACCATGATATTTAATCGAATTATATTGAATATCCTTAACAAATTCTTTTCTGTCCTGAACATCGGATACATATGCCCCCTGTGCAGTAAATTTCAGACCTTTCATCACATTATAATCAACGGCCAGAATACCTGAAAAGTTCTGATTGTTACGATTCAATGTCTGATCCAGATCCAACCAGGCAACAGGGTTACCATCACCGATAGTTCCATAGGTACCGTCTTCATTTTTATACGGTATCCAGGGAGCGATACGGTTCAACTGACGGATAATCTGATCGGATCCTCCTCCTACATAAGAGTTCGTCGGGTCTGCATAATCATTATGAATGAACGACATATTTGCACGGACATTGACATGATCCGATAATTTGGCATCCAGATTCGTTCGCATGTTGAACTGTTCACGGTTACTATGCTTCATAATACCATTCTGGTTCAAGTAGCCTACCGAAGCCATGTATTTTATACTCTCAGACCCACCGGATAAATTTATATTATGTTGGTGCATAAAACCATTTCCGGCAAAGCCCAAATCATTCCAGTCTGTATCCGGATGTCCGTAAGGATCAGTTCCGTCACGGAACAAACGGATGTCATCCTCTGTAAAACGGGGGGCTTTACCACTCGATTCCAATGCTTTGTTATAATAAGTCGCAGCATCAGCAGAGTTCATTCTTTCTACAAAACCAGTGGCAGTCTGCCAACCGAAAGTGGCATTATAAGCAACGACAGGACGACCGGAACTACCGCGCTTTGTAGTAATCAAGATGACACCATTGGCTGCTTTCGAACCATAAATAGCAGCAGATGCAGCATCTTTCAGAACAGAAATAGACTCAATATCATTCGGATCGATCTGATTCATAGATCCTGATTCTATTCCGTCGATCAAAATATAAGGATCTGAATTATTGAGGGTTCCCGTACCACGCACACGTATACTGGTATTATCGCTGGAACCAGGACGTCCCTGGCCTGCAGTAATCGTCAAACCCGGCACAAGTCCCTGAATACCGGAAGCAACAGAAGTAATAGGACGTTGTACCAATTCCTGGCTGGAAATAGAAGCAACAGACCCTGTCAGATTCACTTTCTTCTGAGCTCCATATCCCACCACAACGATCTCCTCCAGTTTCTGTGTATCCTCCATCAATTTAATCTCGAAAGTAGATTGATTTTTAACCGGAACCAATTGCTCTGTATAACCGATATAAGAAATACTTAACGTAGCACCAACAGATACTTCCAATGCAAATTTACCATCCATATCAGTAACTGTACCGTTCGTAGTTCCTTTTTCCACTACATTTGCCCCGATAACCGGTTCACCCGTTGCATCGACAACCGTACCTTTCACCGTTCGATTCTCTTGTTGCAGAGCAACTGATGTCGCTTTCAATGTCAACACGATCAAGTTTTCCTTCTCTTTTTTATAAGTGATATCCGTACCGTATAATAACCTATCCAGCACTTCTTCCACCGGAGCATCTTTTACCGTCAGAGATACGATCTTATCCAAGCTGGATAAATCTTCATTATAAAAAAACTGATAATTTCCCGAACGTTCTATTGCCTTCAAGGCTTGTCGTAAAGTCTGCTTTTGAATACTTACCGATATCTGACCTAAGAGGGAAGGCGATATCAACAATATAAATAATACTAATTTAACCCGGCTAAATTGCCGTTTTTTAAGGACATAAATAGTCCTGTTAATTAAATAATTCATAAATTTGTAGAGATTAAAGGTATTTACTAATTGCACTTACTATTTGCGAGATACTTAAGTGCGGTTATAAATCACGATAGGGGATGGTGCCAGGCACTGTCCCTTTATTACTCCTCTCATTCTGTGTTTCTCATATCCCATTAATTTAAAAGTTAAACAACAATATATTTATTTCAATGCTTTTTCATAATATGCTTTCTGCTTCACATTCTCCCGTAAGATAATCAAGCTATCCTTCACTTCATACGATAAAGGAGAAGTCAGGGACAGTATCTGCAAAATACTTTCCAAACTGGTATTTCCGGGCGTTCCTGTAAAACGATATTTTTTTAATGATTCCGATTCAAAAACAATGCGAGTATTATAATAGCGTTCCAGAGTGTGAACTATATTTTCAAAAGTTTCCCCTTTAAATGTCAATTCATTGAATTTCCAATTAATATACTCTTCAGCATTTTCCACACTACTCTTTTCCATATGCCCGGTTTGCTTATCAAAGACTATTCTTTCATTCGGATTTAATACTAGGCGATCATAACTGCTTGATACTTCAACTTTTCCAGTCATTAAAACAGTGGATATATCCTTTTCTTCTTCATAAGATTTCACATTGAAGCTAGTACCCAATGCCCGGACAGCCAAATCATTCGTCTCCACAATAAAGGGGCGATCCTTATCGGGAGCCACTTCAAAATAGGCTTCACCTTCCAGTTCCAGGATTCTCTCTTTAGATGTAAAACGACTTCCATAAATCAATCTTGAATCGGAATTAACCCATACTTTAGAACCGTCAGGAAGTACAACATTTGCTTTTTGCCCTTTTTCGACCGAGACAATCATATCTTGCATCTTCTGCTGTTCCATAGCATAATGATAGACTGAGATTCCGGTCAATAATAAAAGTATTACAACAGAAGCTATACGGGCAGTCCATAGATAAAGTGTACGATATTTATTCCTTTTCAATGGTGCCTGTTGCGTTTCCAAGCCGATCTTCTCCTTTATCTGTCCCAACAATTTTTGTTGCAAGCGGGCATCCATCGTAGAAGAAGCCATGTCCCACTCTTCTTCCGCCCAATCCTGAAACGAACCTTCGCTTTTCAGCCATTGGATAAGTGTCTGCACCTCTTCCTGAGTAGCCTGCTTCTGCAGGAACTTATCGAATAATTGTATGTAATCTGTCTTTTCCATTTTATCGTGTCTATTAGGTATACAGGCGACGAAATAAAATCCGTTACCCACATGTATGGTTTTAACTTTTATTAATCAATAAATAAAAAAAGGAGCAAGGGGATAGAGACATTATAATGACGATCTATCTTGCTACGGAGGAAAGCGATCGCTTTGGTCAACTGCGACTCGACAGTATTTTCAGATAAATTGAGTTTTGCTGCAATTTCCTTATTTGTCAGCAATTTGCGACGACTCAACACAAATATTTCTTTACGGGCAGGAGGTAGTTGTTCTATCAAAGATCCGATATATTCTTCCAATAAATGATAGTCGACCTCTTTCTCTGTTGTATTCTCTATGGGTTCGGATGTTTTTATTTTTGCCTGATAAACCTGTTCGAGCATCCGGTGTTGATAGATATTGACCAGTTGATTTTTGGCGATAGTGCAGATGTAAGCACCGAACGACTTGTCGGCATCGACTTGATCTCTGCCTTCCCACACCTTAATAAATACGGACTGAACGATCTCTTCGGCCAGGTAAGTATCACCCTGGGATATACGCATTACAAAATTGTATAGCTTGCCACTCCAACAATTATACAAGTATTCAAAAGATGCGATATCTCCCCTTTTAAGATTACAGATGTGATGTGATTCCTTATCCATAACGTATGTAGTTACTTTGCAAAGGTAAAAGAATTATTAAACGATAGCACAAAAAATAAAAAAGGTTGCACGCTTTTTGACAATAGCATGCAACCTTTGATAGAAAAGCATATATACTTTTACTTATTTGCTGAAGTCCCTCGGTGCCGGAACCGGAGCCAACGGCTTACGGTTCTGAAGATCTTTCATCACTTCTTCGATCGCCTTGTTCAACTGCTGGTCTTCGCCGTTCCACTCCTTGATCGGATCGTTATCGATCAGGATATCCGGGTCGACACCGTGGTTTTCGATGATCCACTGGCCGGTTTTCGGATCATAGCTGGTGAAAAACGGTACACGGATATCGGTTCCGTCCATGTAAGGCAGCGGACCACTGATACCGACGATACCACCCCAGGTACGGGTTCCGATCAGTTTTCCTAAGCCCAGGGCACGGAAGCCCCACGGGAACAAGTCACCGTCCGAAGCAGAATATTTGTTGATAAGACAAACTTTCGGGCCCACCTGTACTGCATCGGGAACAGTTCCGATATGATTGGAGCCGCGACGCATTGTCAAACGGTACGGTTCACGTGACAAGCGTTCGAGGATCATCGGGGAAACATTACCACCACCGTTGGCACGGTCATCGATAATCAGGCCATCTTTATCCAACTGTGGATAGAAATAGCGGGAAAATTCGTTCAATCCTTCTACACCCATGTCCGGGATATAGATATATCCGACACGGCCATTCGTTGCCTTATCCACCTTTTTGATATTGTCCTGTACCCAGTTATAATGATACAAAGAATATTCTTCGGCAAGCGGGCTGATCACAATCTTACGGGCTCCGGCCAACTGCGGTTTGCTGTTCAGGGAAAGTTCAGTTGGCACACCGGCTTTACCCACCAATAAGCTGTACATATCTTTTACACTGTTCGTCGGAACACCATCGATGGCTACGATAAATTCGCCGGCTTTAGCTTCGATACCCGGCTCCGTAAGCGGAGAACGCAGATCTTTGCTCCAGGAAGCACCCGGCAGGATCTTTTCCAAACGGAAGAAACCGCTCTTGTCACGGGATATTTCAGCTCCTAACAAACCGGTCTGTATACGTTCCGGACGATCCAGTTCACCCGGATTTACATAGGCATGACCGCAATTCAGTTCGCCGATCATTTCACCGATCACATAGTTCAGATCCAGACGGGTCTTTACATACGGTAATAGGACTGCATATTTTTCTTTGATTGCTTTCCAGTCTACTCCATGCATATTCTCTACATAGAAACCATCCCGATAGGCACGCCAGGCTTCATCGAAGATCTGGGCCCATTCCTTCGGATAATCGGTTGTGATCTTCATATTCGACAGGTTGACAGCTTCACTAAGATCCGCCTTTCCCGAAGGAATATCGGTTACGTAAAGTTCTCCTCCTTTATAGAAAAGAGCCTTTTTACTTCCGGGCGTTACTGACATCGATGCACCATCGGCTACGACATCTTCTTTCTGTTTATCCAGATCGTATACCTTCGTGCCGCCCCGGCCGAAATAATACACCTTGTTTCCATCGCCATAGAAATTACCATAACGCGAACCTGCCAGCGGAAGCTGAACAATACGTTCGGAAATACCTTCCACGTCGATCTTTACAACAGGTGTTTCAGAAGCAGTTTCTCTCTTTGCCTCTTTCTTCGGTTCTTCTTTCTTTACTTTATCCTCTTTGACTGCAACCTGCGCATCCTTTTCCAGGAAAGGAGAAGGAGTTTCTTTAGATAACAGGGCCAGATAAACTCCTCCCATATTATTATAGACATGGTTCCATTCCAATGAACCATAAGTCGGGTTGAAATCGCGTGCAGAAGAGAATATCAGGTATTTGCCGTCGTTACTGAAGACTGGTGATCCGGAGTCGTACCACTTATCTGTTACCGGATATTCTTTCTTACCGGCAATATCGTAAACATAAATAATGCTATGTTCATTATTAGCCGGACGGGAATAAGTCAGCCATTTACTATCCGGAGAGAAAGTAACATCCCTTATTTCTGCCATCGGGTCTTGCACGGCTACAGTTACCTGTTTCGTTGCTACATCCAATAGGTTGATACGATTCTTACGATCTGTATAGACAATTGTCTTCGAATCCGGACTCCATTCGAAAGAGCGGATATAGGTATCGTTGTTCTTTGTCAGTTGAACAGGTTCGCTGCCTGTTGCTTCCTGCAAATACAGTTCCGTCTCACCGGTTCCATCGGAAATGTAAGCGATTTGCTTTCCATCGGGCGACCACTGGGCTTCACGATCATGCTGTCCCGGTGAGCGGGTGATATTCTTCGTTACCCCTTTATCGACAGGTAAGTTGAAAACTTCGCCACGGGAGGTAATTACGATACGTTCGCCGTCGGGAGAAATGCTGGCTTCCGTAATGTACCCGGAACCGTCTTTTATCTCACTGCGGGCGTATATATTATCCGATGTCAGTTCGATATTTATCTTTTCGGGCTTTTTTGAAATAGCATCCATTTTGTAGATATAACCACCATTTTCAAATACGATCGTATTTCCGTGCGCACTGGGGAATTTTACATCATATTCAGTGAAGTCAGTTACTTTGCTGGTCTGCTTCGTTTTTGTGTTATAAACAAAAATATTCATTGTCCGGTCACGATCGGAGAGATAGAATATTTCATCACCGATCCACATGGGGATAATATCCTGTGCTACGTTATCCGTAATATTTTCAACAGATTTCTTTTCAGGATCATAAATCCAGATATCGTCCGCCATACCACCTTTATAGTATTTCCAGGTACGAAACTCACGCATCACGCGATTGTATGCCAGCCGCTTCCCATCCGGTGAGTAGCTGCAAAAACCACCCTCGGGCAGCGGGATCACATCAGACAGGCCACCTTCCTTGTCCACAGTATAAAGTTTACCGGAAAAACCGTCGCTGATACGGTTACGGTAGACAATACGGCTGCCATCGGGCGTCCAGGTCATTACGATGTTGTTCGGGCCCATACGGTCGCCCAGGTCATCACGTTTGTTGGTTGCGGTGTAGGTCACGCGCAAAGGTTCGCCTCCGGTAGAAGGAATAGTAAACACTTCCGTATTTCCATCATATTGACCGGTAAACGCAATCGTTTTACCATCCGGCGAAAAACGAGGAAACATTTCATAACCGACATGTGAGGTCAGTCGTTGGGCTTCTCCACCCTTTGCGGGTACCTTATACAAATCGCCGGCATACGAAAAAACGATTTCGCTACCATTGGTAGCCGGGAAACGCAACAGACGTGCATCGTCCGCTGCCATCATCAGGGCAGGAACTCCGGCTAAAGCGAGCAAGGAAAGAATAAGTTTCTTGTTCATGTTAATATTAGTTTAGTCTACGGGCAAAGGTAAAAAAAGAGAATGACAAATTGCATGAATACAAGAGATATCCGTTATCTTTCTGATACGTTAAAATATATTACCCGGTATACTAATTCAAAATACTTGGTATAGTAATCCGAAATAGCCGGTATAGTAGTATCATTTTGTCAAACAGAAATCAGGTCAGGAATTCATTCGGTACCTGTACAACCGGGATAATAGATGCAATTTTCTTAGAGACGTCAAAGCCGGAAGGGCAATTCACCTGGCAAACATCGCAATCGGTACATATATCCTGCTTCAACCCAAGGCCGAGTAAGGTTTCTTTCGATTGTTGGGCATGCTTATAACCGTAGGCATACATATAAGCACGCATAATATCGGGTATAGGCAATTGTTCGGGACACTGTTCACGGCATTCACCGCATTGCTGGCAATACAAAGACTCCTGATCGCATAAAGCCAACAGGTAATCCTGTTCCTCCTGTGTCAACGCCATATCATGGGCGGCAGCCAGACATTCATCCAGATGGTCATAATTGGTCAGGCCCGGGATAACTGTCGTGATATTCTTATTCCGCCAGATCCATTTCAGACAGGCGCGGCCGTTTATCTTTTTCTTTCCGTCGGCATCTTCGGTGCCTCCTGCCATCGTCTTCATGGCAATAAAGCCCATTCCTGCCTTTACACCCCGCTCGATTGCTTCGTCCGTCTCCTTTATATTCTTCATTTTGAAGTTATAACTGATCAGGGCAACATCGTAAATACCGGTTTCGATGGCGGCATCGATCAGTTCCGGTTTCTGGTCGTGGGAAGAGAAACCGACAAAGCGCGTTTTACCTTCGGCCTTGATCTTTTGTAAAACAGCGAGGATGCGTTTGTCTTGTATCTTTTCTGCTGTACTGACGGAATGGGTATAGAAGAGATCGACATGATCCATTTTAAGACGCTTCAGGCTGACAGCCAGTTTATCGAGCAGGTCTTGTTCAAAATTGTCCCGCAACGGATAATCGAACATGACTTTAGTTGCGATAAAGCAGGAACTACGCGGTTTACCATCAAAGAAGTTACCGATCATCTCTTCATTCCGTCCGTTCTGGTACCGGTGGGCTGTATCGAAATGGATGATACCCGAATTAAAGGCGGCGCGAAGTACATTATTGCTGTCAGGCCGGTCCACGCCCATACTAAGGATAGGTAACTCCACTCCCGTTTTACCTAAAGGACGCATAGGAATTTTAGTTTCTTTTCCGGCTCCCGGAGTCGACGCCAAAGCGTCCGGAGCAAATAATAAACCGGCTCCCGCTACCGTGGAGAGCTTCAGGAAGTTTCTTCGATCAACACCTTTTTTTCCCATAATCCGGATCAGAATTAAGTAAACAGCGAATTAAACTGCTCAAATATAACAAAAAAATCCCGAGAGTATAGCTTCCGGGATTTAATTATATAATTTGTAAACAAAGGATTATGCTTCTTCCGTATCCATTCCTTTCCATACCAAAGCAGCTATTGCGGCTCCCAGGAAAGGTGCAACGATGAACAACCATAATTGTGAGAGAGCTTCACCACCCTGGAACAAAGCCGGACCGATACTACGTGCCGGGTTCACCGATGTTCCGGTAATAGGGATACAAACAATATGGATCAACACCAGGGCCAGACCGATAGCGATACCGGCAAACTTGGTATTGGCTCCTTTGGATGTGGAACCTAAAACAACAAGCAGGAAGATAAATGTAAATACTGTTTCGGCAACGAAAGCCTGAACGAGATCATGATACCCGTTGGCTCCGGTAAGCGTGGTAGTAGAACCGGAGTCCTTTGCCAGTATATAAAGAATAGTATTTGTATAGGAATAAATTGTTAACTATCTCGCCTTATTGACTATACTTCGTTTAATAAAACAGACACTTATCTCGCTTTGTTTTGACTTTTTTAGTTTCGTATAAAAATAATCTTGTACTTTTACGGAAATTAATAAACGCATGAAAAAATTACTGATCTTAACATCGGCCCTTTTGTTGACAGGGTCCGTTTTTGCCGACAATGATCCGTTATGGATGCGTTACCCGGCAATTTCCCCGGACGGAGGAACAATAGCATTCACCTATAAAGGCGATATCTATACCGTACCGGCTACAGGTGGTAAAGCCACCCAGTTGACAACCCACCAGGCCCACGACACACGCCCCGTCTGGTCGCCCGACGGAAAACGGATCGCTTTCGCTTCCGACCGTAACGGCAACTTCGATGTCTTCATTATGAATAAAGAAGGAGGCGCACCGACTCAACTAACCACCCATTCGGCCAACGAATATCCGGATACATTCAGCGACAACGAGCATGTTCTTTATACTGCCTCTATCCAACAGGATGTAAAGGACAGCCAGTTCCCTTCGTCACTGTTTGCGCAGGTCTACCAGGTCAATACTACCGGAGGACGACCGACGTTATATTCGTCATTGGCGATGGAAAATATAGCGCTCAGCAAAGACGGAAGTCAGCTATTGTATAATGACTTCAAAGGGTATGAAGATCCTTGGCGTAAACATCACCAGTCTTCCATCACGCGTGATATCTGGTTATGTTCGTCAGGTAATGACCGCTCTTTCAAGAAGATCACCACTTTCCGCGGTGAAGACCGTAACCCGGTATGGACAGCCGACGGAAAAGCATTCTACTATCTAAGCGAAGAAAAAGGTAGTTTCAATATCTTCAAAAACGACCTGACCGGTAAAAACGGCAAGCAGATAACCAATCATACGACACACCCTGTCCGTTTCCTTACTTCCGACAACAACGGAATGCTCTGCTACGGATATGACGGTGAAATATATACAATTAAGGAAGGTGGACAACCGTCAAAAGTAAAAGTAAATATCATCTCCGACCAGACAGAGAACGATCTGATCCATCGCTTGATGTCGAACGGAGCAACCAGCATTGCCGTTTCTCCGAATGGAAAAGAAGTTGCCTTTATCGTAAGAGGCGATGTATATGTCACTTCCGTTGAATACGAAACAACCCGCCAGATCACCGATACACCACAGCAGGAACGTAATATTGATTTCAGTCCCGACGGTCGTTCGCTGGTTTACTCGGCTGAACGGGGGGAAACATGGGGTATCTATCAGAGCAGCCTGGCTCGTAAAGACGACAAATATTTCACTTATGCACAGGAAATAAAAGAAGAACCGCTCGTAGTAACGGACAAGACTTCTTTCCAACCGGCTTATTCGCCTGATGGTAAAGAGGTGGCTTTCCTGGAAGACCGTACGACATTACGTGTGATCAACCTGAAAAGCAAACAGGTACGCACGGTATTGGATGGCAAATACAATTATTCATACAGCGACGGAGATCAGACTTATCAATGGTCGCCCGACAGTAAATGGTTCCTGGTGGAATATATCGCAATCGGCGGATGGAACAACAAAGACATCGCGTTGGTAAAAGCAGACGGTAGCGGAGATATTACCAACCTGACGGAAAGCGGTTATTCGGACGGAAACCCCAAATGGGTACTCGATGGAAAAGCTATGATCTGGTCGTCCGACCGGGCAGGTTACCGCAGTCATGGCAGTTGGGGGGCACAGGATGATACTTATATCATGTTCTTTGATGCCGAAGCCTACGATAAATTCCGCCTGAGCAAAGAAGAACTCGCACTGATCGACGACGAAGACAAAGAGAAGGACGAGGACAAAAAGGATGATAAAAAAGAGTCCAAAGCGAAAAAAGATGACAAAAAGAAAGAGGATAAAGACAAGAAAGACGACAAGGACAAACCGGTAGAACCGTTGAAGTTCGACCTGGAGAACCGTAAAGACCGTGTCATCCGTCTGACAATCAACTCATCGAACCTGGGTGATGCCGTATTGACACCGAAAGGCGATAAACTTTATTATTGTGCTTCTTTTGAAAAGGGTTATGACCTGTGGGAACGTAACTTCAAGGAGAATACGACCAAGTTATTGATCAAAGAAGTCGGCGGAGGCAGAATGTTTACCGATAAGAAGGGTGAAAACCTCTTCCTCGTATCGGGTGGCCAGCTGAAAAAGGTAGAGATCAAAGACAGCAAGACCAAGAATATCCCGTTCAAGGCTGAATTCTCTTATCGTCCACCGCAGGAACGCGAATATATATTCAACCATGTATGGCGTCAGGTAGAAGACAAGTTCTACGATCCGACGCTTCATGGCATCGACTGGGATGGATACAAGAAAGCATACGCCCGCTATCTGCCGCATATCAACAATAATTACGACTTCCAGGAAATGTTATCCGAACTATTGGGAGAATTGAACGGTTCGCATACGGGTGCCCGTTTCCGTCCGTCTTCCTCTGCTCCGGCAACAGCTTGCCTGGGTGCATTCTATGACAATAGCTACAACGGCGACGGTTTGAAAATTGCCGAGATCATTGCCAAAGGTCCGTTGACACTGGCCGACACCAAGATCAAACCGGGTTGCATCATCGAGAAGATCAATGAGAAACCGATCAAGAATGGGGAAGATTATTATCCGTTGTTAAATGGTAAAGCCGGAAAGAAAATCTTATTGTCAGTTTACAATCCGGCTACGAAAGAACGTTTTGAAGAACAGGTTAAACCGATCTCTTACGGTGAACAATCCAACCTGCTGTACAAACGCTGGGTAGAGAACTGTCGTAAGAAAGTGGACGAACTCTCTGGCGGAAAAATCGGCTACGTACATGTCAAAGGCATGAACAGCGAAAGTTTCCGTGAAGTTTACTCTGAATTGCTGGGACGTTGCCGCAACAAGGAAGCGGTGATCGTCGATACCCGTCACAACGGTGGCGGCTGGTTGCATGACGACCTGGCTACATTGTTGAGCGGTAAAGAATACCAGCGTTTCATGCCACGCGGACAGTATATCGGTAGCGATCCGTTCAACAAATGGTTGAAACCGTCGTGTGTACTGGTTTGCGAAGATAACTATTCGAATGCGCATGGCTTCCCCTGGGTTTACAAAACGTTGGGGATCGGTAAGTTGATCGGTGCTCCGGTACCGGGAACTATGACAGCTGTTTGGTGGGAGTCGCAGATCGACCCGTCTATCGTATTCGGTATTCCGCAAGTTGGTGTTCAGGATATGCAAGGTAATTACCTGGAAAACCATGAATTGGAACCGGATATCGAGATCTACAACACACCGGAATCTCAGTTGAAGGGTGAAGACCATCAGCTGGAAGAAGCAGTGAAAGTGATGTTGCAGACGGTAAAGAAATAAATACCTGACATATAAAAAAAGCGGATCAAGTCAGTAGCCTGTTTTATGGCTCTGATTTGATCCGCTCTTTTATATATTAGGAACAAATTATCTTAAAACTAATCCGGTATGTTTATCTCGGAAGAGAGAAAGTCCAGCTTTTTATATTTATCTTTCATTCGATCGTCGGCCTGTTCCTTATCGTTGGTAAAATAAACGGGGGATTGCTCGAAATGCCAGGTGCCGACATAATTCAGCATATTCGGGGCAACGGTAAATTTAAACAAGACCAGTTCGTCCGGACGTTGTTCCTTGTTCTTTATCTTCCGTTCCGTCTCCAGGATAGAGTCTTCTCCTTTATAGATGGGTTCCATATAGGATTTTCCACCATACCATTTACTTTCCGTCCACCAATAATTCAGGATCGCATACGTTCCCGGCTCGATCAGGAAACAGAACGGATTTTCCTTAGAGGTCTTAAAAGTAGACTTTACCCTAAAGATAAATACTTCGTTCGTCTCAATGTTGATTATCCGGATATCCTGGGGATAACCGCCGCTTTTAAACTTTTTCAGGCGTTGGATGAAATCACCGTAAAATGCAGCCTGCCCGGCTGGGATCGTTTCGTTATCCCCCAGCTTATCCAGTCTTCGTCCCGGCTGTCCGGCAGCACAGAACGAAACGAACAGCAATATAGCGATCAGTAAGTTTCTCATACAGGTTATTATGCTATCTTTTATTGACTATCCTATTCACATTGAACAGAAAAAAGAGACAAAGAACGGTACCGTAAAATCGACCAGAATACCGTGGAAAATAGAAACGAATACCAGATCCTTTCCAGAATAACGGGTAATAATCGGTAATGTTGTATCCATCGTCGTCGCTCCTCCGGCACAGATAGGGGCCAGTCTTCCGAAATACTTGACAAACAAAGGTGCACCCAGCAAAGCCATAATCTCACGGATAATATTAGCCATCAACGCAATCGTCCCTAATTCCGTAGCCATCTGTACACCCAGTGAAGCTTCTTTCAACTCCGTTATCAGGATAGACGACAACGAGTAATAAGCAAATCCGCTACCGACAGCCAGACAGTCGAACACACTCCATTTGGTGATCACCAGACTGATTAAAGCGGAAGCCGTCAGCGTCCCGATAATAGTAGCCAAAGGCACCAACAATAACTTCGGACGGATACTACATAATATCTCTTTCAGTTTTTTATCACTTCCAATGCTTAACCCAACCTGAAACATCAATAAATAAAGCACGTATATAGTGATATCATTTTTTACAATGACCTCCGGCAGATAACCGCTACATCCCAGGATACACCCGAGTGCAAAAAAAGCGACAACGATCAGACTCCCTTTCATTCTCTTCCCCTTTCCTTAAAAAAGAAATGATACACGCCCCAGGCAGCCAATACACTTCCGCCTGTTCCTGCCAGAGCGATCAGGAAAGCCTGCCCTCCCAGTGTTGTAAGATTATTTATTATAGCCTCATTGGCCCCCACCGAAATTCCCAACAGGAACAACAGAAGCAAAATCGTATAGGAAATAGGTCTACCTATTTTTTGTAAAAACTCCACTTTACGCAACAGGTATCCTATAGCTATACCGCCGAACATAATTCCGATTACCGTGAACATAATTATAATTTTTCGGCAAAGGTAACAGAAAGAGCCTTGCAGTACAAGTCTGCAAGGCTCTACCGGTGTCATATATGATCTACATTTTTACTACTTCAGACGATATACGAAACCTGAATATACTAAACACAGCAATTTTCAATCATAAACGAAGAGGTCAGTATCAGAATAAACAAAAGGACAAAAATGAAGGTGATCAGGGCCGAAAAAGAATAAAAAAGACGAAGGTGACGTTGTCTTTTTTCCCTGGATATCCGCTGCAGTACCTTCAGGTCGAACTCTTTTCCTAACGGGGGAAGTGTCTCTGCTTCCGGAGTCAGAAACCACGCTTTGTAAGGACGCAACTCGGGCGGCAACGTTTCTGCCGAGAAAAAGTGTCGTAGTTCGCGTTCTTCTTCAATAGTGGTGGCACATTCCCAATATTTATCCAACAATATTTTAATACGGTTGTAATCCATATTTGTCGTACATGTAGTTTATCTGACAGTGAAACTTTCCGTCCGCATCTTCTGCAAATTGATCGCTTCCAGTGCCAGGTTACGGGTTACCATCAGGCAGTAAGAAGGAATATCTTCTATTACAATCCAAGCCGCCCGCTCTCCCCAGACCTTCAGCATTACATCCTGAACGATCTGCTCGGAACGCTCAGCATTTCCGGTGATCCTGAAAGCAACCCGCAACAGGTTGTCTTTTAAAGGCAATATCCTTGTTATGAATTCGTCTGTTCTCATCTCTTTTATATTAGACGAGTACCCACCACAAAAGGTTGCAATTTTTTGTCACTTTTTTATCAGATTATAGAAAAAGGCCTCTATATGGTTCTTTTTCATTATATTTGTAGCAGTTCAAAATAAAAACAGTAAATCCGCATATATTCAAACTAAATCAATAAATAAACAGTGAAAAAGACAATCTTATTCTTTCAGGCTGCTGTTCTTTGCCTGCTGGCAGGGTGTAAACCTGCTCCCGACAGTGGCTTACTAAGCGATGAAATCAAGTATGTAGACCCGTTCATCGGAACCGGATTCCACGGACATACCTTCCCCGGTGCCACCCGCCCCTTCGCGATGGTACAGGTAAGTCCGGATACGCATATCATGGGCTGGGACGCCAGTAGCGGTTATCATTACGACGACAGGGAAATCTATGGCTTCAGCCACACACACCTCTCAGGAACAGGTATCGGTGATCTGGGAGATGTAGCTCTACTGCCTTTCTCGGGTAGCGACTCGATCAAACCGGTCGGCCTTTTCAATAAAGACACAGAAAAAGCGACTCCCGGATTCTATACCGTACGTCTGGATAATTTCGGTGTGAATGTAGAGTTGACAAGTACAGACAAGGTTGGTTTCCATAAATATACTTACGATAACCCCAAAGACCGTCGTGTCATGCTGGATCTGGGACATATCCTGCAACCGAACTGGGGACATAAACTTGTCGATAACAACTATCTGTTCGTAAACGATTCAACCGTAGAAGGAACGGTCCGCACCCAGGGCTGGGCACATTTCCATTCGGTTTCATACCGGATCACCTTCTCCGAACCGATCGAAACAATCTACCAGTATATTGGTGGCAAGCTTCGTCAGGACTCTTTATTCCTGCGTATTAATACTGCTGAGGATTTGAAATTCCATTATAAATTCCCAGAAAAGGCTGAACCTTTATACGTAAAGGTTGCACTTTCTATGGTAGATACGGAAGGGGCTGAAAAGAACCTCGAAGCAGAACTTCCCGGCTGGGATTTCGAAGCAACCCGCATTAAATCGGCTGAAATATGGAACGATGCACTGAATGCGATCGAAATTCAGGCTGATCCTACCGTAATGGTAAATTTCTACACAGCTCTATATCATACTATGATCGCTCCGTTCGCTTATCAGGATGTAGACGGCCGTTATCTGGGTATGGATAAAAAGGTACATAAAGCAGAACCGGGTTATACGAACTATTCCGTATTTTCTTTATGGGATACCTTCCGTGCTTTACATCCGTTGATGACGATCATCAATCCGGATCTGGCTGCCGACTGGGGAAAAGTATTGGTACAGGGATATAAAGAAGGTGGTATTCTACCGAAATGGCCGCTGGCTTCCAGTTATACAGGTTGTATGGTAGGCTATCCTGCCGTATCCGTTCTGGCTGACCTGGTTAGCAAAAATCTGGCTGACGGTGATCTGAAAACATGGGCGGAAGCCGGTGCACGTTCATCCGTTTACCGTGAAGATCTGGCAGAAAAGTTCAAGGGTACACGCGAACTCGATCTGATCACCCGCCATCCGTATTATAAAGAAAAATATGGATTCGTTCCGGCTGACTCCATTCCCGAATCTGTTTCATGGGGATTGGAAATGGCTTACGAAGATTGGTGTATTTCACAGATCGCTGCTAAAGCAGGACTTGACTCACTGGCTAAAGCATATGCAGCCAAAGGAGAATACTACAAACGTTATCTGGATCCGGAAACAAAGATGATGCGTCCGATCATGGGTGACGGAACTTTCCGTACTCCATTCAACCCACGTTACTCCGCTCACATGAGAAGTGATTATACAGAAGGAAATGCCTTCCAGTGGAGTTTCTTCGCACCGCATGATATGGATAATTTCATCGCTACGATCGGTGGTAAAAATGAACTGGAAACACGTCTGGATACATTATTTACTACTTCCTCCCAAGTTGACGGCGAACATGCTTCCGGCGATATCACCGGATTGATCGGTCAGTATGCGCATGGTAACGAACCGAGCCACCACATGGCTTATCTATATAACTGGACAGACTCTCCCTGGAAAGGACAGGAACGTCTGGATTATATCATGCGCGAATTCTATACAAATAAACCTGACGGTATCATTGGAAACGAAGATTGCGGACAGATGTCGGCATGGTACGTAATGAGTGCTTTGGGCTTCTATCAGGTTGCCCCGGGTATTCCGGTTTACACATTGGGCCGTCCGATGGTAGATCGTGCCTTAATTCACGTAAAAGGTGGCATATTTGAGATCCAGGTTAAAAATAACAGTCCGGAGAATAAATATATCAAAGAAGTGACATTAAACGGTAAGGTTCTCGATACCCCGTTCTTCTCACATACCGATATGGCGAAAGGTGGTAAGCTGGTATTCGAAATGAACAATGCACATCCATAAAAAACAATGCCTGCCGGATACGAACCGGCAGGTATCGACAAAGATACGGATAAGCATCCGATTAACAACGGGCAGAGCTTCCATAGAAAATAGAGGCTCTGCCCGTTTTATTTATCCCAAACCGGACAAGATATCCAATGGAATAAATATATTTGTTGTCAACAATAAAAAAGAAAGCTATGTTATTAACAACAACAAACAACATCGAAGGGAAAAAGATCGCTCAATACTATGGGATAGTTTCCGGTGAAACAATCATAGGAGCAAACGTATTCAAAGATTTCTTTGCCGGAATACGCGATATAGTAGGTGGACGCGCAGGTTCCTATGAGAGTGTATTACGTGAAGCAAAAGATACAGCCCTGGAAGAAATGAGCCAACAGGCAGCACGCATGGGAGCCAATGCCGTTATTGCTGTCGATCTCGACTATGAAACAGTAGGAGGAAGCGGAAGTATGCTGATGGTTACGGCTGCCGGAACCGCAGTTCGTTTCGAATGATAAAACCTTGTTCCCGTGCTTCACACGGGAACAAGGTTTCTTTCCTTTTCAATGTTTTTCCAAAATCCTTTTCACATGATTCTTTAGTATATGAAAAGCCGGTGTAGCCATCGATCCGTGATCATAGCCATCCAACTCATAAATATATGTCTCTTTATGTCCGGCTACTTTCATCATTCTCCAGAAATAAGCATTCTCTTCATAGCGTCCTAACATTTCCATTTCACGATCACCTGAGACGATGATTAAAGGAGGTGCATCCGGACGAACATAGTAAAGCGGTGCATATTCGTCGATACTAGGCTGCGTCTCCTTCATTCCTAAAGATTCCCGATAAGCAAAATGACTGATAGCATGTCCACTGAAAGGGATTAATGCAGCAATAGAGTCAGCATCCACACCATAAACCTGTAACCATTTTTCATCCAGACCGATCATATTTGTCAGATAACCACCCGCAGAATGTCCGGAAACAAAAATCCGGCCACGACTACCACCATATTTCTCTATCGTTTTAAAAGTCCAGGCTACCGCAGCAGCTGCATCGTCGATACAATCCTTAATATTACATTTAGGCAACAACCGGTAGTTAACAGCTACGACAGCCAAACCACAATTCTTCAACTCTTCCGGAATAAATTTACTACCACCCGACAAACCGCCTCCATGAAACCAAACGACTGTACCGAAGTTCTTCACATTTTCCGGATAATAAAGATCCAGTTTACAACGTTCAAGGCCATAAGGATCACCCGTGGTCCGATAAGGAATATCTTTTTCTACGGTATAACTAATATCTTTCTGAGCAGAAAGAATGGAAGATATAAAAAGGGAAACGAATAAAATATAAAACTTGATCATAAAGCATTGATTTTTGAACAAAGATAAAGGATTTATCTAAAACCAGAAAAGGAGTCAGTTCTTACGAACTAACTCCTTTCTACCATTCAGTCTTTCGACCTGACAAAAACGGCGGTTATCTACTCTCCCACTTTTACGCAGTACCATCGACGTGGTTGGG
>NZ_JADNBB010000045.1 GCF_015550595.1 Parabacteroides goldsteinii | reverse complement strand
AGGAGGTTGTTTCGGCAATGCCGAAGCTCCGGATGATGACCATTGCAATCCCGCCCACGTTTGGAACTTCTCTTTTCTGGTTTGCCCATAATCAGCCGCATAGCGGATGACTACGGGTAAACCGGAAATGAGAACAGTCATTCCGATGAAGGGGAGGGTGGGAAAGAATACTGCGTGAACGCAAAAACACAGTATGTCATCTTAAAACAATATCTTTAAAAAGTTTTTCAGAAGAAATGCTTACCAATATCCTAATAATTATTACTTTTGATAACATAATACAACGATATGGAAAAGAAAAAGATTACAATAGAGGTAGAACCAGCTACAGCCGTAGCTACCGTCGGTTTATTGCGTGGGATATTTCCCAGTATCATCGAACAACTGGAAAGGCAAGCCGCAACAAACGGCAGCCCCTTAAAATTCAATAAAGTAGAAAATATGCAAGAAGTATTGGATGAGATTTATGAAAAGTGCATTGCCGAAACGAACCTCCGGGAGTTTGCCCAGGCGCACTTAAATAGTGACGGATTACCTAACTGATACAGAAATACGGAATCTGCCAGCCATCCTTATTCCAAATAACAAATGGTACAGAATTACACACCTGTCATGTGGGATGACAAAGCATTTGCCTTTGTCCCCTACGAAGCATTCAGTGATTTGCCACATTATCCCAAAGAAAAATGTGAGCAAATTTGCAAAGAGCTGAACAGCCTTATAAGACTATGTACTTATAGGCCGAAAAAGGAAGATATTTATTTTCATCCGGTAAGTTATGTACGTCGTTCCGGAGGTTTCATAGTTACGGATAATCAGGCATCCTTTGAGAAATGCCCCTATCCTGCTTGCGCAGACCGTCATAGCTGCCAAAAAATATGTGATTTGATGAACCGTATCATTGAAGAGTCTTAATTATATAAAATACCATGGAACATCCAAACTCCAAATGCAGAATAGCACAAGCTGAATATTTAAGTCGGCTACCTGAAGAAGAACGGGAAAATAAGGCCAGAGATATTAGAATCGGAAACGCCAGCTATATTTACCACCAACAAGCGGTTCCAATCCAAGAAAACAGATTGATAATGTATTATAAAGAGTGGTTGGAAGGTCTTCCTCCCAACATTTCACGCCATATGAGAATGCTTGGATTTGAAGCATGTAAGACAATGATTCCGTTTACGAGATATGTGAACGAAAGAAACGATATTGGTATGCGTGACTGGATGCAAGAGCATCTTTCACCGAGTGACTTCAACTATTGGCAGGAACTTTCGAAAAAAGCAGGTTCGCCAACATTTTAATCCCATCCCGTTCAATACGCTGCCTGAAGAATAAAAGGTGCGTATTAAACGAGAATATTTTTTAGCGTTTAGTCATCTCTTCCCGCACCAGTTCCGTTTCTGTCGGGGAGAGTTTCGGCAATTTGACAGTTGCCGGACTTTCTAACTGGTAAGCCTTCACCTCATTGATAAGCAGCTGCCAGTCAAAAAGAAATTCTTCGGAACAACCATGTTTACGATAAATTTCTTTTGCTGCTTCCAAAATCTCAGGAGCGCAAAAATCGTCTCCCTGAAAGACAACTGCCGGACGATCATTATTGATACAGTCTCTCAATAATCGTAACTGATCTTTCATTGTGTTTACCTATTATGCGTTCTGTTGTTTTACCATTTTCAAAAATTCGTCAGACGGTTTAAATGCCGGTATGTTATGAGCCGGAATAATCATAGTAGTATTCTTAGAGATATTCCGAGCTGTCTTTTGCGCTCTCTTCTTCACTATGAAACTACCGAATCCACGAAGATAGACATTTTCCTCCTTACCCAACGAAGTCTTTACCTCGTTCATGAATCCTTCCAAAACAGCAAGCACCGCTTTGCCGTCGATGCCGGTTCTGGCAGATATTTCCTTTACGATTTCCGATTTAGTCATTTCTTTATAATTTGAAAATTAGCGTGCAAAGATAATTAATCCAATGGATTATTTAAAGTCTGGCATCCGCAGCAAGCCCTGCCTTCGCCCAATGAAGTGTTAAATTGTTGCGTATGGGTCAAGTTCCTTAATCCGCTTACACAAATAATCAAAGCGTTTCTTGGTAAGCGGTGTGAGTGTATCGAGGTTCTTGCCATCGAAATTCTCTCCGAAAATAAGGTCGTCCACTCCTATGCCGTGATTGTAATTCTCGCGCACGCAATCACGCAGAATCCAAAGGTTATGCAGGTTCACCCAGTCGGCTGTAATGTTTCTGATTTTACTGAACAGCAGCGCAGCAGTGTAAAGGTAGTGTCCGCAATGGTTGTAGTCATGCAACACCAGCTTGCCCTGGTAATAGATGTCGAAATCCTTGTTTTCTTCATCTTCCTTTGTATCGCAGTAGAAGAATGGAATGTCTTTCAGACCGTCCCAATTAATATAAGTAGTTGGCTTCATAATATCTTTTTTGAATACGCTACATAACCTGTTATTTGCACACTTTCCATTATTCACAGAACATTTGATGAAACACTTCCTTCAGTCTTTTTATCTCACTGAAATTCAAATCTCCAATCTTTCTTTTCAGCCGGCTTTTGTCCACCGTGCGAATCTGATCCGTGGCTATCTCCCCATCACGCCCGGCTACAGAACACAGAACCCGGTAAGGATAGTTCCTTATGGTGGAGGTTATCGGAGCAATGACTACTATTGTAAGGTACATATTCAAATCTGAAGGAGTTACAACAACACATGGCCGTGTCTTTGCCATTTCACCCCCACGGGTAGGGTCTAACTCTACCCAATACACTCCATACTGTTCTACCATGTCCAATCCTCAAACTTTTCATCCTCAAACACATCAGGGATAAGCAACTCATCATCCCCATTCTCATGGGCACGTTTGGCAGCTTCCGCCCATCCCTGCCGTGGTTGTGCCTTTATCACAATATTGTTCCCGTCCAAAGAAATGCTCACAGCCGATTTCAAGGACAAACGCAACTGTTTCAATATCTCGGAAGGAAGTATTATCCCCTTGCTGTTTCCAATCTGAATAATGTTTGTTACCATAATGTTATAACTTTAAAATTGATTATCACAACACAAATATAGACAAAGTTATAACAATACCAAAAGAAAAGCCAACTTTTTTCCATTTTCACCGATAACCCGGCCAACGGCTGCACTCGTCGGGAGGCTAGTGCCCCCCTTGCCGTGCGGCGCTCCCCGACCTATGATTCTTATCATGTCTTGTGTCCTTTTCTCCGCTTCTAACAAACAAATCTGCATAAAATATAGATTTGCGTTTCCATTTGAATTTTAGTTATTTGATACCCTAACTATGAATAGCAAACAGATAACTGATTTTTAAAACAGCAGAATGTTTCTGTTTTATTAAAATAAAAAGGGAACAAATTTTTAAGGTAATACTTACGGAAAAAACAGACTTTATAACGTTTCTTTTTCGTACATTTGCAACAATATAATAAAAGCGAAACATATAATGGAGAAGCAAGGAGAAATCATACTATACCAACCGGATGAAGCTGTAAGGTTGGAAGTACGTTTAGAAGATGAAACCGTTTGGCTCACACAAGCGCAGATAGCAGAACTTTTTCAACGTGACAGAACCGTTATTACCAAACATATAAATAATGTTTTTAAGGAAAAGGAATTGGAAGAGAAAAGCAATGTGCATTTTTTGCACATTGCTAATTCCGATAAGCCTGTCAAGTTCTTTAGTCTAGACGTAATAATTTCAGTTGGATACAGAGTTAAAAGCGTAAGAGGTACGCAATTCAGGCAATGGGCAAATAAAATTTTAAAAGAATATTTATTGAAAGGTTATTCTATAAACCAACGGCTCAATGACATGGAATATAGAATGAACAATAGATTCTTCCAAATAGAGAAAACCATTGCTGAACATGATGCAAAGATAGACTTCTTTGTACGCACCTCATTGCCTCCGGTGGAAGGTATATTCTTTGACGGTCAGATATTCGATGCGTATAAGTTTGCTACAGATTTAATAAAGTCTGCCAAATGCTCACTTGTGCTTATCGACAACTATGTAGATGAATCCGTGTTACTCATGTTGAGCAAACGAAACAGTGGAGTATCAGCTACTATTTATACACAAAATAAACGCACAGCTCCAACTTGATTTAAACAAACACAATGACCAATATCCTCCCATTGAAGCTAGAACCTACAAAAGTAGTCATGACCGCTTCTTAATCATTGATAATACGGAAGTATATCATATTGGGGCATCGCTAAAGGATTTGGGCAAGAAAATGTTTGCTTTCTCCAAACTGGAACTTCCTGCCCATACGATAATTGATGTATTATGAAATAAGCTAATCACCCATGCGAGAAGCGGAAGAGAATATAAAATTCAAGATGGAAATTGACGTATTGGTTCCCATTCCACGTACTGTCACCCGTGATTTCACCAGTTTGAAGCACCTGCGTCAATGGCAGAAACGGAATGACATCGATGGTTCTCTTTACTGTTTTGCACACCGGGAATACCTGCTCAACGAAAAGGGAGAATGGGAACAATTTACCGTTATCGGCAAACAGGTAGTGACTATCGGAGAACTGGAAAGGCTTCTTTTGGCAATGAAGCAAAAGGGGTTCAACCAATACAGCCGTGAGGAATATGAAGAATTAATGTCTTCATATTTGAAAAAGTGAAGAATTAAAACCTTCATTACACATTTAAATACGAAAACAGGATGAAAATAGGATATGCCCGTGTTTCCACCAAGGAACAACATCTGGATATGCAACTGGAAGCGTTGAAGGCTGCCGGATGCGAGAAAATCTTCTCTGAGAAAATGACCGGACGTCAACAAAACCGCCCGGAACTGGATGCCTGCCTGAGCTTTCTCCGGGAAGGCGACACACTTGTCGTATATAAGCTGGACCGGCTTGGCCGTTCGCTGAAGAATATCCTTACGCTATTGGAAGATTTCAAGAATAGGGGCATCCAATTCACCTCACTGCAAGACAACATCAGTACGGAAGGCGCAATCGGCCAACTGATGAACAACATTCTCGGTGCTTTCGCTCAGTTTGAAAGAGACCTTATCTATGAGAGAACCCAAGAAGGCAGAAGAATCGCCAAGGAAAAAGGTGTCAAATTCGGCAGAAAGACACTTATCAACAAAAACAACATCGCCAAGCAGAAAAGCTGCATCCAACTCTATGAATCCGGAACGCCGGTAAGGGAGATACAGAAAATATTAAACATAGGCAGTAGCGGAACAGTATATCGCCTATTAAGAAGGAATGGAATTGCGCTGAAATCCGAGAACAAAAATAACAAATAACGAATAAACCTCTGCCCATCCTTCAAAGATGATTCTCAAAGATCGTCTGCAATTCCACCTCTCAGCAAGATTATAGGAAAGTCCCCTTCACGGGGACTGATTTTTTTTAATTTTAATACAATAACTCCATGCACTCCTGTACCGCTTTTTCCAATGCTTCTTCCAAACAACAAAAAGCGTCCGCATTACTTTCGGAGTCATACAACACATAATCTCCAGCCCTCACAACCACATGCCAGACCGCCACGTTTTGTTCTGTTTGAAACGTATATTCACGAGTCTGTATCATCCATTGGATACATGCTGCCAGTGTCGGGCACTCGCACATATACATCGGGGTATTCCTTCCCTCAATATCGGTGCGTAGCCTATCCTGTTTGTCATACCAATACTCACAAGGCACGTAATAGTATAATTCCTTCATCATAAGAGCTGTGTCGCTATTAACCAATCTCTCTTTGTTGATTTGTGTAATCAAATTTTCCATATTAGCATTATTTAAGTTGAACATCTGATTTATTCTTCAGCTAGATTCAAGACCTTTTCATTTTTTGTATCGGGAAGGTCTTTGGTCAGCCGACCTTTTTTTTGATGTCATTCCCCATCTGAGTTCTGAGCCTTTTTTCGGCATATCAAGGTCTGGATTGCAAGCAATAAGCCAAGTTTCACTTATGGAAAATGTCGGGAAGACACTTCTTCATCGTTATTTTCCATACAGTAAAGGCGCATGGCCGTAACTTGCCATTTGCGGAATCCCGAAACCTTTGCCGAGCAAAAAGCCGGACTCGGATCGGAGGAAAGAAGCCGGGGGAGGCAGCCCACAGAAAGGGCAATCCGATACAATCAAGAAATTAACCTGCTATACCCTTGTGCGAGTGAAATAATCCATCATAGACACTACATACCTAAGTAGTGGTATCAATACACCGATCACATATATCATAGCGTAGCCCAAAAGGACAAAAGGTAATGTTTTACGATAAAGACATGCAACAGCGAGCAATATAAACGAAAAAGAAAAGCCATAAACCCCATATTGAAAACCGGGTATCAACTCATAAACAGGTACGGGTTCCGGATGAAGCATGGCTCCGGCCACAATAGAATAAAGGCTGGTCAATAATATAAGCAGCGTATATAAGCAACTCTTAAGAATCCTGGGATCATTCCTTTTACAATAGAGAATCGTTCGGATATCACTTCTAAGAAACTCAATGCCCAGTAAGAGAGCCACCATAACGCCTGTATCAAAAGTAGAAAATACATTCATTCCGATCACCTTTGGCGCGAAGATATGTATTTATTCTGAAAAGCCACGTCTTTGCGTATTTTACGATGTCGCATCCGATAGTCCGGGAAGCATTTTTTTGGTTCTTTTTTGGGGTGACTGCCAAAAAAGAACCCCGAAGCCGAAATCCCGGGCAGACGGGATTTCTCCCGTCCACCTTACCTATTTTGCAATCTTCCCTCGTCCGCATAGCTATAATAGTTATTGCCTGCCACAATCACATGGTCAACCAAACGGATGTCTAATGTTTCAGCGGCTTTTTTAACTGCTTCCGTCAAGCGGTCATCCGCACTGCTGGGCTTGCGTGCTCCTGATGGGTGGTTATGTACCATGATAAAAGATACGGCGTTATAATACAATGCCTGCTTCATGATAACCCGTATATCCACAGGGGCGGTATTTATCCCGCCGCATGAGATACGGACTTTACGGATGAGTTTGGACGAACTGTTCAGCAACAGCACCCACATCTCTTCAGTAGCTATATCGCACAAAACAGGATGCATCATTTTATAAACATTATTGCTGGATAAAAGCGCAGGACTTTCAACTTGCCCTTCTTTCAGCCGTTTATATAGCTCAATCGCCGCATAAGCGACTTTTTTACGGCTGGGTGTTAGTGTTTCCAGTACATCAGACAAGCACAATCCTTCTATTTCCATCTGTTCATACTTATATTCTTCACGTTTCAGTTTCTCACTGTTCGTCAAGGTATAAATCAACTCGCTGTTTTCCATCACCCGATAAACGTCATTCACTTCAAATACGGTTCTCTTCGTTTTCATACTGCCAAAAATTAAAAGATTAATACTCGCAAACATCGCTTGTCGCCCCAACCATAAATTTTTCCTCAACTGATTGGGAACAGTGCATTGAAGAGAAAGCGGGAAAGACGGATCAGAACGGGATTGAACTGGTAAATACTACCTCCCGGAATGGGAGGATGGAGATTTGGCTTTTCAATATCGGGCGTTCCGGCCACGCCTACCTTCGCAATGTTCCTATCAGTTCAGGAAAAAATCATCATACCTCTCTTCCGGCATAGCCGGAGCGTAGAGCGTTAGGGATAGCAGGGAAAAGCCTGGAGGGTAACGAGGACTTGCAACGAATAGCCCGGTCAGAAGGGAACGCCCTGAAAAACTAATTCGGATACAGAAGATGAACAGAACCGCCTTCCAATCATATAAAAAAGCGTGAAAATCAACACATACTTCCGAAAAATCTTTTTCCGAAAGTACGTATAGGGCATGTGAAGGGAAAATTTATTTTCCCAGTCATTTCTATGTTATCGCTTTGGGGATATTTAAAGGGGTTAGGAGTTTAGGTCTTTATTATGTATTTTGGTGGATGGTTTTACACAGCCGATACCTTTTATTTAAAAATTTCTCTCTTTTATTTCACTGATATACCGACATATAAAAAAAACAGGGATTACCTATTCCCTTCATTAACGGGTGGACGGTTTTACACAGCTGACAAGTGAAACCGGACGCTTTTACACAACTAAAGCAAAAGGAGTGGACGGTTCTACACAACTAGAAGCAACAAACGGGACACTTCTACACAACTAAAACAGGCAAAGCGGATGACTCCACACATCTAATCACCCCAATAGGGACACTTCTACACAACTAATTCTATAAAAAACCGTGAAACGTGGACGGTTCTACACAGCTGGATCGTCCATGTTCACCGCCCCGTCCGTCTCCGGAGATATGAACTCTTCAGGAGCAGGAGCAACTTCCGTTCCATTGGCACTCTCCAACTCTTCCTGTGCCCATCCTTCCGGAAACCTGCCGAATACAGCCACGAAATCACTGATATATATCTGTTTCTTCTTTTCTACGCTTTCCGGGGAGTTTGCCCATAAAAGGAACTCTTTATACAGTCCGGCATCTTCCTCCACCTCTTTGATCTTCTTCCTCCTGACAGCCATATCCGTGTCCGGGTAGGCAATCTCGACATACAGCCCAAGCAGGTTCTTATAGAATTTCTTCACCACGACAGCATATTGTCCTTCATCAAAATAGTGCAGCGTATGCCTAGGAAACGAGAACAACACGGTATATGCCCATCTCTCATGATCGCCTTTCACAAAAGAGAAATTGAAATTGGTATATTTCAGGTAAGTATTCATCTTTTTCAGTATCGAGGCGACCTTCTTTTTCCGGTCTTTGGGTTCGGCAATCTCTATGCCGAGCTTTTTAGCCAGCTGATCGACTGTCAGCACATAAAAAGGAGCCTCATTCTTGGTGGTCTTATACTTGATCAGGTAAACCATCTTGGAAAGTTCCAGATAGAAATAGCGGTAACGGCTGGGCAGGCTACGGTAATCCTGAAGTTCCAAGAGGTTATAGAGCGAGAACATGAAATTCTTTATCTCCGGGCTTACCACTGCCGAGTACAGCCTTTTCGTTGACTTCTTCGTCTTGAAATCGGTCATTATGTCGAAACGTTTCAAGATCTGCACGAAATTATAGGATGTACGGCCATCCTCGCCAATGGTCGGATAGCAGAGGTTCTCCAATCCCAGTTTATAGAGAGCCGCCTCAAAAACCGTCTCGATAGGATGGCTGATTCTCTGTCCTGCCGTGTCGGTACATACATATTCCGGCTGCATATTCTTTCCGAACATGGCCGCGAGCTGCCGGCTATCCAGCTTGCGCTGCAAGTTGGTACGGTCATACCCCATCTTACGGCAGAAGTCTTCTACGGAGAACCAGGAAGTCCCGAACAAGTCTTTGAGGTGATAGCTGCCCAGGTATATGATCAGATCGAGCATGACATTTCCACCTGCCTCATACAACCGTTCAATCAGCACGGAATTATAGCTTTCCCCAAGCACCCTAGGGACACGAATCAGTTCTTTTGCCATGATAATACTTACAAAATCAATCCTTTCTCTGTTTTCATTGCCACAAAGATAGGCATACCGGCCAACATACGCGTCATAATTATCAATCAGTTTTAACGGTATGACCGGTATGGGAAAAGGAGAAGTACTTTCCTGAAGAATGCTTTATCCGCCCTTCATCAGAAAGAAAGCATCTTACACCTGTACCCCATAGACATCCTATATTACTTTTTCAGTTCTTCCGATAAAAAGGAACGGTCTATCAATACTTGCACCAATGGTTTCTCTTTGACAAACTCATCAAGCTCACGCTTTATCAATTTATTGCCCAACCCTATGCGTCGTCCAAATTCCTCGAAATCCTTCCGCCCTACCTGATGAGCAATTTGACTCCACATTGTCATCTGTAATCGACTCAACCCTCGGTCTAAGGTGTAGATCGTTAGGTTATCAGTACAGCGAAATCATCCGTTCTCTCATGAGTATCTACTTCTGTGGTGGCTCATGTATTGAGGATGTCACTACTCATTTGATGAACCATCTCTCGCTTCATCCGACACTTCATACTTGTAGTTCTGATACTATCCTCAGAGCGATAAAGGAACTGACGCAAGAAAACATCTCATACACATCAGATACGGGTAAGAACTACGATTTCAACACGGCTGACACTCTCAATACTTTACTGCTCAATTGTATGTTTGCATCTGACCAACTGAAAGAGGGTGAGAAGTATGATGCAAAGCCTACATACAAGAAGTTCTCTGGTTATCGCCCTGGCGTGGCGGTTATTGGTGACTTGATTGTTGGCATTGAGAATAGCGATGGTAACACAAAAGTTCCATTTCATGGCACGTTTTCTCGCCATGGCAGAGCTTAAGTAAACTTAGCTCTGCTCATCTGGCTTAACGAAAACCTTCGTTTTCATCAGAAGGACACGCTGAAGAGGTTCTTTGAGAGATTTGAACAGAACAGGCTCACTATCAATCGTTTCAGAGCTGATTGCGGATCATGTTCCGAGGAAATCGTGGAGGAAATAGAGAAACACTGCAAGTCCTTCTATATCCGCACTAACCGCTGCAGTTCGCTCTACAATGACATATTTGCTCTCAGAGGCTGGAAGACTGAGGAAATCAATGGCATTGAGTTTGAATTGAACTCTATCCTTGTTGAGAAGTGGAAGGGTAAAGCATACCGACTTGTGATTCAAAGACAGAAACGGATGGATGGTGTGCAGGATCTTTGGGAAGGAGAATACACATACCGTTGTATCCTGACTAACGACTATGAATCTTCCGTAAGAGAAATTGTCGAGTTCTATAACCTTCGTGGAGGAAAGGAACGTATCTTTGATGATATGAACAATGGTTTCGGGTGGGACAGATTGCCCAAATCCTTCATGGCCGAGAACACTGTGTTCCTTCTTCTTACAGCACTTATCCGTAACTTCTACAAGGCCATTATCCAAAGACTTGACGTAAAGAGGTTCGGACTCAATGCAACAAGTCGCATAAAAGCGTTTGTCTTCAGGTTTATCTCTGTACCAGCCAAGTGGATCAGGACATCAAGGCGGTATGTGCTGAATATCTATACCTGTAACAATGCTTACGCAGATATTTTTCAGACTGATTTTGGATAACGCCTACAACTTATGGGTATGATACTGCGTATTGTCTCAAGTCGCATTGTGGGGTAAGGGGATGTTGTAGGCAGAAGTGGGTGTTTCTGCCTCAATTTATCTGATAATTCAGTAATGAGAGGACGTGTACACGCAAGAAGGACGTTGAAGGGCTTAGTTGCGGATTTGAGGCAGGTAAGAAAATACAAAGAATTAACAGCAACCGAGAAACTGAAATACCGTATCGCAGTGAAAATGACGGCAGCCGACTACTTCCGCCTGCTGACACGATCGCATGAGGCGGGCGTATCACCAAGCGAGTACATGAGGGAATGTTTCCGTAACGGTCATGTGAAAGAACGGCTGTCGGAGGAACATGCCGGATACATCCGCCAACTCTGCGGCATGGCTAACAATCTCAACCAGCTTGCGCGTAAGGCAAACGCCGGAGGCTTCCACGATGAACGGTGGGACTGCAAGGTGGCAGTGGCAAGGATTCATGAACTTATAACCAAGATAGGGATATGATGGCGAAAATCGTAAAAGGAAGCGACTTCAAGGGTGCGGTGGATTACATCATCGACAAGAAGAAGGATACGCAGATAGTAGCAAGCGAAGGCTTGTTTATGGAAAATCTGGAAACTATCGCCATGAGTTTCAATGCCCAGTCACGGATGAACGATAAGGTGACAAAACCTGTCGGACATATCGCGTTGAGTTTTTCCAAAGAGGATGAGTTACGGCTGACGAACCGTATCATGGCAGGCATCGCGCTTGAATATATGGAACGGATGGGAATCAAGAATACGCAGTTCTTCATCGCCCAGCATTTCGACAAGGAGCATCCGCACGTGCATATTGCTTTCAACCGCATAGACAACAACGGCAATACCATATCGGACAGGCACGAGCGTCTGCGCAGTACCCGCATCTGCAAGGAATTGACCTTGAAATACGGCTTGCATATGGCTGGCGGAAAGGACAATGTCAAACGCAACCGCCTGAAAGAGCCAGACAGGACGAAATATGCGCTTTACGACATCATCAAAATGGAAGTCGGCAGATGCGGCAACTGGAACGTGCTTATCGCCAACCTGAAACGGCAGGGAGTGGAAGTACATTTCAAGCATAAGGGGCAGACCAGCGAGGTGCAGGGTGTTGTATTCTCCATGAATGGCTACCATTTCAACGGCTCCAAAGTGGACAGGCGTTTCAGTTATTCCAAGATTGACGCGGCTTTGCAGCACAACAGATGCAGGGAACGTATGGGAATAACAGCCGGAATATATGAAACGGCTACACCAAGCGCACCGTCCGGCACGGCACAAAGCGAGTTGTTCAACGGCTCTTGGGGATTGCTAAAAAGCAGTGGCTCATCTTATAACACTGCTGATGCGGAAGCCAATCAGGAAATGGTGGATATACTTCGCAGAAGGAAGAAAGTTAAGCGCAAGAGAGGTGTTGGGTTCTAATATTCTGTACTAATCCAATTCTCACGACACTTGCGCTCTATATTCATTCGGAGTGTAACCTACCTCTTTCTTGAACAGTCGGGTAAAATGTTGCGGGTACTGAAAACCGAGATTATAGGCGATTTCATTAACGGTGTCGTCTGTAGATGCAAGTTCCGTCTTGGCTATTTCAATAGACTTGTCATGAATGAAATGCAGGGCGGTTGAACCTGTTTCTTTTTTCAATAAATCACTGAAATAGTTGGGCGAGAGGCAGAGCTTGTCTGCACAATACTGTACAGTGGGCAAGCCTATCCGTTTAGCAGCCCCATCATGGAAGTATTCGTCAAGCAACCGCTCAAATCTTGCGAGGATGTCTCGGTTTTGGTTGTCGCGTGTGATGAACTGACGGTCATAGAAACGTGTGCAGTAATCAAGGAACGTCTTGATGCTGTCTGTGATGAGGTTCTTGCTGTGACGGTGTATCGGATGGTTCAATTCATATTGAATCTTGTGGAAGCAATCCATGATGATTTGCCGTTCTTCCACACTAAGGTGCAATGCCTCGTTTGTCTCGTAGGAAAAGAACGAATATTCACGCATTATCCGCCCGAGAGGTGTATTCCGCAGCAGGTCGGGATGGAACATAAGCAGGTAGCCATCTGGTTGGAACTGCATGCCGTCATCTTCCGCACCGAACACCTGTCCGGGCGCGATAAATATCAGTGTGCATAATTATTCCTAAGTCTGTGAAACCGGAACGCATGAAGCAGAATCTCGACATATTAGACTTCACCCTGTCGGCCGACGACATGGCACGGATAAAGACGCTGGATACCGACAAGCCTTTCTTACTCGGCTCGCACGAAGATCCAGAAATCGTAAAATGGTTCATGCAGTACAAAAACGCCTGAACATCAACAACCATATTTCGATAGCCGCTATCGACTATATTAAGAAGTTATTCGTATATGCCTTTATTGTAATCCGTCATGTACTGAGTAAATGTTTTGCCTGTTTGCTGTTTGAAGAAGCGCATGAGATGGCTCGGATCAGAGAAATTGAAATCATCCGCCATTTCACTGACAGTGCGGTTGGAGAATAGCAATTCGTTCTTCAGTTCCTCAAGCAGACGTTGTTTTATCAAATGGGTAGCTGATACTCCGAATTGGGCTTTTACTGAGTTATTGAGTGTGATGCGACTGACATGAAGCATGTCTGCATATTCCTGCACCCGCTGGTGGGTGCGGATATTCTGTTCCAACAAGTCCTTGAACCGAAAAGCGAAATTGTTTTTAGCAATTTCAGCGGGCAAGCAATAGGCGGCAGCGTATGTACGATTGATAATCAGCAAAAGATAATATAGTAAGGAAACAATGATATTGTACGTATCGGACACTGGATTCATCAGCTCATACTTAATCTTTCCGAGCAGCCGCATATATTCCTTCATTTCGTCATGTGTGGCATTGATGTAAGGCGGCGTATCTGTCTGGTAACAATACAAAAGGCGAAAAACGAAGAACTTGTCGGCGATAAAAGTACGCATGAAATCTTCGCGGAATATAAGGAACGTGTAATCCAACGCCGTCTCATCTACATGCCACTCTTGTTGCTGATGGGGTGAAAGCAGGAGAACCATGCCGTCGCGCAGTTCAATCTTGCGGAAGTTCAGTAGCAAATATCCGTTTGCCTTACGGAAAAAGTAGAAGCTGAAGAAGTCTGTCTTAAACCGCTTGTTTTCTGTCAGCACAAGTCCGATGTCCTTGTTTATGGCAGTATTGATGTAAAAATCCACGCCGCAGCGTGTCTTGTTGAACGGTACGCTGACCAGTCGATCAGGGTTGATTATCTCGTCCATATCCTTGTCGTTTTTGCAAAGATAATAATTTCATTTATCAAAATGGCATAATTACCGTTTTTTCAGGCATAGATGTTTCGCCGGATTCTTCCGAACTTTGCACCCGTAATCAATAACAAGACATATAGTCATGAAAAAGACATCTACAGTACAATTGGTGCGCAATGCCACCTTGAAAATCAGGTATGCGGGACACACCATGCTAATTGACCCCGTTTTAGCCGACAAAGGCACTTTGATATCGGCCCTCGGTGTGAATAAAACACCGAGGGTACACCTCACCATTCCTATTCAGGATATTATCGGAGGCGTGGACATGGTGCTCCTGACCCACAATCACATCGACCATTACGAGCCGAGTGTCCCCACACATTTGCCCAAAGAAATTCCTTTCTACGTTCAGCCCCAGGACGCGGACGCCATCAGAAACGACGGATTTACAAATGTGATACCCATCGAAGAAATAAAAACAATAGACGGCATATCCATTTACCGCACGACCGGACATCATGGTTTCGGGCAGATCGGGCAGATGATGGGACCTGTATCAGGTTATGTGCTAAAAGCCGAGGGCTTCCCGACCGTTTATATAATGGGTGACTGCCGATGGGAAGCATGTATCCGAGACACCGTGGAACGGTTCAATCCTGACTATATCGTGGTAAACTCCGGAGGTGCAATCTTTCCCGAATTTTCCAAAACGGACGGTCCTATCATCCCCGACGAGAACGAAGTGATGCAGATACTTGACGAATTGCCTTCGCATATCAAGCTGATAGCCGTACACATGGATGCCATCGACCATTGCCAGACCACCCGTGCAATTCTGCGCAATGAGGCAACGCATCACGAAGCCGACATGAGCCGGCTGATTATCCCGGAGGACGGAGAAACAGTTGTGTTATGAGTGTCTGCATTAAATCCCTGATAAAAAACATGAACATAGTGGTAGGGTGCACTATAGGATGCCCTTACTGCTATGCCCGTAACAACTGCCGCCGTTTCCACATTACCGACGACTTTTCCGTGCCTGAATACATGGAACGAAAACTGCGCATCATCGATACGTCCCGTCCTCATGTGTGGCTCATGACAGGAATGAGCGATTTCTCCGATTGGAAGCCTGAATGGAACGCAGAAATTTTCGAGCGGATCAGCAGCAATCCCCAGCACGCCTATATCTTTCTGACGAAGCGCCCTGACAAAATCAGTTTCTCCTCTGACGACGAGAACGTATGGATGGGCGTGACCGTTACGCGCAGTTCCGAGAAAAGGAGGATTGATGATTTGAAAAAGAATATCAAAGCACGACACTACCATGTCACGTTTGAACCTCTCTTCGATGATATCGGCGAGATTGATTTCGAGGGAATTGACTGGATTGTCATAGGCACAGAGACCGGAAACCGAAAAGGAAAGTCATATTCGCGCCCCGAATGGGTGCTTAGCATTGCAGAACAGGCAAAGGCTCATGGCATACCGGTGTTCATGAAAGAGGATTTGCTGCCGATTATGGGCGACGAAAGAATGATTCAGGAATTGCCGGAACAATTTACCAGACGAATACAATGAATATGGATACAATAAAGGAAATAGATGTAAAGAGTGTAATGACCAAATCCTCTCTGCCGGTGGGAGGATATTCGGTCAACCCTTATGTAGGGTGTCCCCACGCCTGCAGGTATTGCTACGCATCGTTCATGAAACGGTTCACCGGGCACACCGAGCCGTGGGGTACGTTTTTAGATGTAAAAAACTGGAAGCCGATAACGAATCCTCATAAATACGACGGTGAACGTGTTGTAATAGGGTCTGTGACGGACGGTTACAATCCGTATGAAGAAGAATTCCACCGTACCCGAAGGCTGCTCGAAGAGCTGCGAGGAAGCGATGCCGAGATTATGATATGCACAAAGTCCGATCTTGTCCTTCGCGATCTCGACCTGTTGAAGAGTTTTCCCAAAGTGACTGTGTCATGGTCTGTCAATACGCTCGACGAGCAGTTCTGCGCAGATATGGACAACGCCGTAAGCATTGAACGCCGTCTGAAAGCGATGCGTCAGACATACGAGGCAGGTATCCGCACCGTATGCTTCGTCTCGCCCATATTCCCCAGAATAACAGACGTAAAGGCAATAATAGAGGAGGTAAAAGATTATGCTGATTTAATCTGGCTTGAAAACCTGAATTTACGCGGGCAGTTCAAAGGCGGGATAATGACGTATATCCGTGAGAAGTATCCTGACCTCATACCGCTTTACGAGGAAATTTACAATAAAAAAAGGCTTGAATACTGGCAGGCATTGGAGCAGGACATTTCAAATTACGCCAAGGAGCAGGGCTTCCCGTATCGTATAAACGATCTGCCATACGGACGCTCGGAAAAAGGCAAACCTGTCATCGTAAACTACTTCTACCACGAAAAAATACGATTGACAAAATGAGGCTATGCCGGACTGATGCAGAAAAGTTGTAGCGCGGATAAAAGCACCATGTATGTGGATAATATCCGGCAATCTTCCGAGCGTATGCGGGAGATGCTCAACACGCTGCTGGATTTCTTCCGTCTGGACAACGGCAAGGAGCAACCCAACCTTTCCCCTTGCAGGATTTCCGCAATCACGCATATTCTTGAAACGGAGTTCATGCCCATTGCCATGAACAAGGGGCTGACTTTGATAGTGGAGAGCCACACCGATGCGGTGGTTTTGACCGACAAGGAACGTATCCTGCAAATCGGCAACAACTTGTTGTCAAACGCCATCAAGTTCACGGATAACGGTAGTGTATCATTGGCAGCGGATTATGATAACGGTTTGCTGAAACTTATCGTTGAAGATACCGGTACGGGCATGACCGAAGATGAGCAACAACGAGTATTCGGTGCATTTGAACGTCTTTCAAATGCCGCCGCAAAAGACGGCTTCGGATTAGGCTTCCTGCAACCAGCCGTTATCCAACAGCCGGGTTAAATGCGTCCTCCCTATCTCGGCCGTCCCTTGCAGGACGACACAGCGGTCTTTCTCCTGGAGCTTTCTTAATTCCTCCAGTGAAGCCGCCATTTTCTCCGCCATTGTTGCCATAACCGTTTTTATTTAGATTCTGATTATTTTCGTGCAAATACTCGTTTTTAGACACGTGTAAATACTCGTTTTTAATTATGTGCATTTACTCGTATTTGTTGCAAAAATACAATATTTGTTCCGATAATCAGCTACTAATGAAGTCTTTTTTTACTTGTTGTATCGTCGAAACGGCCTTTCCCGTGAGCTTCGCCACGTTCCGGATCGAGTAGCCTTTCTTTAACAAGGCGATCGCCTCCCGGTATTCCTCTTTCCTCTGTTCGGCCGTTTTCCGGCTTCCCGGCTTCCGTCCCAGCCTGCCCCCTTTCTGGATGTACAACTCCCGTCCGCTATTAAGGCGGTCGATGATCCCCTGGCGTTCGATCGCGGCCAGTTCCCCCAACAGGGTAGTGATCAGAGAGGACAAGGGGTTTACCGTCTTGTCCGGCCGTAACGTTTCCAGGTTCAGGTTTTGAATATACACGCATATTTTATGCGTGTGCAGCGTATCGAGTGACTTTAGGATCTCCAGGGTTGAACGCCCCAGGCGTGAGATCTCGGTCAGCAACAACATATCCACCCGGTTCTGCGGATCTGTGCAGTATTCCAGGCAACGGCTTAAAACCGGGCGTTCGATATTGGCCTTTCGTCCGCTTATCTTTTCCTCAAAGACCGCCGTCACCTCGTACCCCCGTCCGGCTGCGAACCTCTCCAGATCGACAACCTGCCGTTCGGTCGATTGCCTGGCCGACTGCGAGCTTACACGTGAATAAATAACCACATTCATCCCTTTTGCTTTTGTTCTTCCTTATCTATTGTTTTAATCACCTTATCCACCTCTTTCAAGGAGGCATTATTTCCGGATCTATCCAAAAAAGAAATTCGCTAATTAACCTATAATTACTATCTTTGCATTGTAATGCTTGGTAAAGCCTCTGTTATCAAAACACGTAACCAAGTCAAGGATATACCCGTTCATCAAGAACGGGTTTTTCTTTTGCGACAGCCCATTCATAAGACAAAGGATATTATAACAGGTCAGTAATCACAGCCGCCGGAATATCCAGCTTTGAGAAAGCGAACATCTTTTTCCCCAGATCCTTTAACGAGGCTCCGATATGGTACACGTCCGTTTCATCAACGATCAGGAAACGGTCGTGACTGTCCCGGTACGTCCTGATGTCGATAGGTGGGTACTGGCTGTTATGCCTGTCAAGATCAAGTTGGAGTTGCTGCGTGATACGCTGGGTGTAAATGGTGGCCGAGACACCGACGCTGCGTTTACTCAACATGAGCAAGACCGTTTCGTCCACATAGTTGTCGATAAGCACGATCGAACGCCTGGCCGACTTTACCAGATCGGTAGCGAACTTGTACGCATCGAAAATCTGGCCGTTATAAAAAATGCCTTCGACCGGGGGCAAGGCAGTACGCACAAAAAAATCTATCTTCTCGGTATGTTGAGCGACAGTCCTTTCAAGTTCTGACAAACGTTTATTAATGGAATACCCTTTTAAAAGATAGTCCTTTAAAACCTTATTCGCCCATTGCCTAAATAAAATACCTCTTTTACTATTGACACGAAACCCAATGGATATGATCGCATCCAAATTGTAATAAGTCAGATTGCGCATCACTTGCCGTTTGCCTTCCTGTCGAACTGTTCGGAAATCCCGAACAGTTGAACTTTCCTCTAATTCTTTCTGATCATATATGTTTTTTATATGCTCGCTTATATTTGCTTTGCTGGATTGAAAAAGATCCACAATTTGCGCCTGTGTCAGCCAAACGGTTTCATCTTCCAGCCTCACTTCCAACCTGACCGCTTCATCCGGCTGGTATAATATGATTTCTCCCTGTTCCATTACTTATTTACCTTTTCTTAATTCATCAAGCCTCTGCATCGCACCGCTGAACTTCTCACTAAACATCATATCATCGGGCAAAACAAACCAGGTGGGAATACCTCTCGACTGTGGATTACCTATACATTCATCTTGCCCGTTCTGTTTGCGGTAATCGTCCCATTCACTATAAGCGATGTTCCAACGAATACCTAATTTATAGGTATTTTCCCATTTAATAATAGCCAGTGAATAGGCCGGATCATCTTTGCCGTCATAAATCACTTCTACAACTTCAACCACCCCTTTAGGGGAATTTATAAACTTCGGATTTTTATACGAATAAGTGCTCATGTCTTTTATTTTTTATTCATAGCACACAAAGATACTCAAAACAAATATATACATATATACATACGTATGATTAACGTATAAAAACATTTATGGTTATTCTAATCTTTGATTAATTCCGGTACAGAAACAAAACGTACCGAAAGACGGAAACAGGATTTATTTCGGTACGCTTCCCCGATCGGTACAAAAAACACGCAAAAAACGAAAATACTACTTTTAGTCTTTTAGTATATTAGTATTTTGACTATATGTTGCGGACATGACAACCATTTAAAAAACTGAATTTATGAGCAAAGCAAAAGTAATCTCCGTATTGAATCACAAGGGGGGAGTAGGAAAGACCACAACCACGATCAACCTGGGCGGTGCGTTACGTCAAAAAGGGTACAAGGTTCTTTTGATCGACCTTGACGGGCAGGCCAACCTGACCGAATCGCTGGGCTTCTCTGCGGAGCTTCCCCAAACGATCTACGGTGCGATGAAAGGCGAATACGACCTGCCGATCTACGAGCATAAGGACGGCCTTAGCGTCGTTCCCTCCTGCCTGGATCTCTCGGCCGTTGAAACGGAGTTAATCAACGAGGCCGGACGGGAGCTTATCTTAGCCCACCTTATCAAGGGCCAAAAGGAGAAATTCGATTATATCCTGATCGACTGTCCCCCCTCGCTGTCGCTGCTCACGCTTAACGCACTGACGGCCTCGGATCGGTTGATTATCCCGGTTCAGGCTCAATTCCTGGCAATGCGTGGAATGGCCAAACTTATGCAGGTCGTCCACAAGGTGCAGCAACGTTTGAACTCGGATCTTTCGATAGCCGGGGTTCTGATAACCCAGTACGACGGAAGAAAGAACCTGAACAAGAGCGTTTCGGAACTGGTACAGGAAACATTCCAGGGCAAAGTGTTCAGCACCCATATACGCAACGCCATTACGCTGGCCGAAGCCCCGACACAAGGGCAGGATATTTTTCACTATGCCCCCAAATCTGCCGGGGCAGAGGACTACGAAAAGGTATGTAACGAACTGCTAACAGAAATAAAGTAACCATATGGCAAAGAAGAACGATTTAAAAAACAGTATGTCGGCCGGGCTGACCGGGGGATTAGACAGCCTGATCCAATCCACGGCCGGGCAAAAAGAGGCTCAAAAGCCGAAGAAAGCGAAAACCGTGCATTGTAATTTTGTCATGGACGAAACCTATCACCAGAACTTAAAGCTGATCGCGATCCGCAAAGGCGATTCGCTAAAATCGGTATTGCAAGAGGCTATATCTGACTACTTGGATAAAAACAGTTCCCTGCTATAACAGCGTATCGGGAATATACAGGGCAAACACTCCACAAAAGAAATTCTCCAGGAAAAAGGTACGCAAAAAGCACCCCTACACATCAAAAAGTATATTGAAAATGCGATTCCCTATAAAGAACCCGTTGGCGGGATTAATCTTGCGTATGTTTAACCTGCCAACGGGTACGATATTGATAAACTTTTTGTTTAAGGTTTAACGTTTACGTTGCTATTTGCATCAACCCAGCCTGTTGTCTCTGCATCAAACTGGATCGGATTCAACACAGCCTCTCCCTGATCAGTATAACCACCACCGAAAATCAACGTGTAGATATGACGCTTGCCCGCTACCCATGTATCTCCGAACGGAACATAAATTGTTCCGTAACTATCTGCTGAACCCAACAGATAACCTCCGGACTGCTGGATTTTGCAGGTGATCGACAGGTAACATTGATGCGCACCGTCGGCTTTTATCTTGGTATTGGTGGCTTCTTCGGAAACTTTCCATGCTGTCAGCTTCTGTGGTATATTCAGCATAGGAGTTTTTTCGGAAATATCGGTAGCTGTGGTATTACTATTGACCTCGATGAATTTGCCTTGCACTACGGTAATAAAACCTCCTCCTGTAGAGCTTTCAGGCCAATCACCCACAGCCCAACTTCCCGTTCCATCGGCTGTCGCAGGCAATGTGTAGACGCCGCCCATTTTTACATTAAAAATCTTGATGTCCTTTATATTCACCTGCATGTTATCGTATTCGGTCTTTGCTTTGAATACGACCTGTGACAGAATATGCTTGAAGTTAAATTTCACTACTCCGTTGTTCTTGTCTTTTGTCTGGCCTTTGGCTATGGCATACATCACGTCGTAGTTTTCATGAGCATTGATACCAGATCCATACTCATCGGAGCAGGAATAAGTTATCTTTTGAGTATCCTTGGTGGCTTCCCACATATAACTCCACTGCATGGCTTCATCAACCGTTCCGGGATTGAATGCGTAAAAGTCCAAAGCCTCGGTAGGCCAATAACGAAGGTCGCTCGCATTTTTATAATCCCACTTACCATTATTGTACACGATATTCACTCCGTCATGTCCAAAATCCGTGTCTACCTTTCCCATGAAGGCAGTACCATCCGCCGTAAAAGCGAACACGTCGAAATCGGTGTTCTTCAAGTTGGTGTTGGTAGTAGGGGTAGCCCTCGTTTCCGCCGCATTACTTAACACGTTAAAACCAATCGCATTCCGTGAGGAGGTTTCCACATTCGCAATCTCCTCGTCTGAGCAACCCATGAGTAGAGCTCCAAAGATTGCCCAAAGCATTACTGTACTTTTTTTCATAAATAAAAATAAATCAAATTGATACATATAATTAATAAACTCATATTACAACACTATATCCATATTCACATCATCCCAATCATCAACGTCCACATCAAATCCCGCACCGTCACTTCCCGGCTCGGATGGAACCTCATAATCAAAATTCAACACCAGATGCACATCACCGACATGCCCCACTACCGGGACATCATGCACTTGGCCGCTCACGTCCTGTTCCAATACAGACATGCTGCCTGAACGGTTCTTGAGATACAACCGGAAAACATTGGGCTCTCCTTCAAGTGCGGAATGTCCAAACGTATAGAATCCGCCTATAATCTGATTCCGTGAAACCATTCCATCAAAGAGCAGGCTCTCCGAAAGACCGGCGGGCAAACTGTCGGCGGACATGTTAAGCGAGCCGGACATGCCGGAAAGAGCGGCCCGCAAATCCGCCACCCTATCCAGTCCCCGAAGACCGTTCACCTCATACGTGTAGTGACATACCATGTTTACGGGAGTCAGCCGTACTATCTCCGCGCTTCCTCCCGGAATGTCCTTGAGGATAACTTCGTCTATATGGTCGCCACACAGCCAAGGTGGGGTGACAGCCATTGTCCGGTTATCCGGCGACTGCACATCACGCGTATCGGCAGTAAAAAGCGTGTAACTGCCGTTTTCTTTCCAAACCATCCCGTCGGTATCGTAGTTGAAGCAAATTACCCGGTAATCATTCTCGGGAAGCTCCACTTCCCCATCCTCTCCTCCGGGGAAATCAAATATCCACGTGTTGCTTTCATCGTCGGTCGGATAAAATACGACCCTCATGCCTTCAGGCTTGTCATGATTGGAAATCTTGGTCCAGTCGAATATTACCCGCACCGTGGCAAAGTGCGGATGATCGTAACATAAATCCTTATGCTCACAAGCCGTCAGTCCTATCCATAAAAATATGAACACCAGACTAAAGCGTATCCGTATCACTGCCTGCCTCCTTTCTTCCGGCTATAATTCCCCCGCCCGATCAACCACACCAAAGAGATACCCGCCTTGGTCGGGCCGAACCAGCGGCGGTTTTTAGTGGTCTGCCATACATAGTGACCGTCCAAAGGGATGTACTCCTTGTACGATCCTCCAAGGTAGCCGATTCCCAACGTGAAATCCACATTGAACCGATGTCCCACAGGTAACGAGTAGCCGTAAGCCACGCCTCCCCCGTAACTCCATTTATCCCCCAAGTAACCTTTCCCACCCAATTCGAAATCATAGGTGACGATCTGCCCGTACAATCCGACATGATGCCCGGAAAACGGTTTTTCCACCGCTCTCCGACCGAACCAGCGGCGCAACTCCACATCTCCCCCATAGATACGCCAATAATTATGCTTCCGATCACTTTTCCACCAGGCATACATCCAATTCCCGGCCACAGACCAGTTCTTCCCCAAACAGAACTCAACCCCGATGTCAGGTATCAAAACAGCGTCATAAAGCAAGTTTGTTTTCACCGCCATGCAAAACGGCCGTTTCTTTACCGGAGCTATGACGGTAACGGTATCACGGATGCACAACGTATCACGTGTATGTATATATACCGTATCTCTGACGGGATTTATCGGATCACTATCATAGCATATTTTCACCATCGACGAACGAAGTTTCGGAAAATGGAATTTATACAAATATGAGTATGGCCTCCCCCCTTTCAGTCTTTTCAGTTCTCCCCCCAAATAAGGGCTGTCCTGGTTTTCCAAACGGACGATCTTCTCCAACAAACGAAGGACATCCTCCCTCTCCGGAACATTCACATCCGCTCTCACCATCGTTATAAGTCCGTTCCAGTCGCTTCCCGAAAAATGAAAATCCTTCTCCAATACCGGAATCTTTATATAAGGTGATATATACCGCCACAAAACCTCTGCTCGTTTTTCAGACAGCCTTCCATTCAACAGCCCCCCTCCTTCCGGGGAAGCTCCTCCTATTATTTGAATTTTCCTGATAAGACGGACGGAGTCGTTCAATGCGGAACAGATTTTAGCAAACCGCTCCATCTCGTTCCCATTGTCAAGTAAACATGTATCTATATTTACCTTTCCTTGATGAAAATAGATCCTTACCGAATCACGCTTCTCCTGAGCGGATATTTCTCCGCTTATACTCAACACGAGCACGAACAATACACATTTAATATAAAAAAAACATCTTTTCGTCATTTAATCATTTGTTAATATGACAATCCAAACCCAGGCTTTTACACCCCCTGAATTTCAACCGCTAAAGATATGCACTTATAAACCAACCTCCAAAGCAAAAAACAAGTATTTTAAACTTATAAATACTTAAAAAGACAACCACACAACAGCTACAACACTTACCACAGCAGCCAATCACGCTTACACAACAATTAAAAACACTTAACATCATAAAGAAAAGTACTTAAACAAAAAAAAAAAAAAAAAAAAAAACAGTTATTTTTGCAGGAAACATTATACTTAATAACACTTAAAACAATAAAACACATGAAAATCAGCACAAAAGCCGCCTCTTTTCTAAGTTCAATAAAAACTCAAACTTACGACAAAAAAGAAAGAGAAATGATAATAACGTATCAACAAAAACGAGTCTTTCATCTATCCCTGCTCATGCTGGTCTTATGCGCACCCATATACATATATTCAGTTCCATTTCCCAATGAACAGTTTTATTATATTAACAGCGTATTATTCCTGTTTATCATTATGTGCACTCTCGCTTATTTTAAAAAGAGAGTAAATCTGACCACGACCTTTTCCATTATACTGATAGCCATACATATCGAGATTTTTATCGAAATAATTTATTGCTCAATATGTAGCGGATATGAATATAGTTATCAAAGAGCATTGATAATGAGTAACATTACTATCTCTCTCTTATTTACCATGCTTTCCATCTGTGCCTATATGAGTAATATCTCCATCCTATTGTCCTCCCTTACCATAGCTTCCTATACAATCTGCACACTTATCACCGACGAACCGTTCCTATACAGTTATCTGCCTTTGATCATCATCATATACACCATGATCCCCTTATTAGGAAGATCCTTACACAGTAATATCAGCAGCTTGCTAAAAAGTAGCAACTTGCTAAAAGAGGAAGAGGAAATGCTTTTGAAACGTCTCCAAATGAAAAAGGAAGAACTATTCGCGTTCGCCGAGTTGTTAAGCGAGAATAACCCGGAAGAAAAGACAAGCTCCCTGTTAAACATAATAGGGGAACAATCCAAAGAAAATCTTTTTACAGCCCTTGCCGCATACCAGAAAAAGGAAAAAAGTAAACTTGATACAATCAGGAGAATATATCCCAATTTATCCCCGTCCGAATTAAACATCTGCCGTTTAATACTGCAAGACAAGACCGTCAGCCAAATATGCGAATTATTACATCGGAGTAGCGGAAACATAACCAGCCAACGAGCGAACATACGTGCCAAACTCGGACTGAAAAAAAGCGACAATTTAAAAGAAGCATTACAAGAACGCATGAGGCTGTATGAAGAAGAAGAACACCGGCAAGAAGAGTTTTCAGCCATGCGTTAGGGATTGCAGAGTAAAGCCCACAGCCTTTAGGCGAGGACTTGAAACGTAAAGCCCGACCGTCCCACAGGAACGCCCAAAAGAAAAAGAATCCCCCGAACATTCATCCGGGGGACATCCAAGCCGTCACATCAATTATAATACAGATTCAGATCATCCGTGCCAATCTCCTTTCCGTCCCGGAAAACAAGGCGTAAATCAATCCTCTCTCTGTTTTCATTGCCACAAAGATAGACATACCGGCCAACATACGCATCATACTTATCAATCAGTTCTAACGGTATGACCGGCATGGGAAAAGGATACACCTATATTGCATATAGCGGAAAATTTGTAAGATTACCCTGTACTTTATAAGGCAACATAGAAAATCTCTCCGCATGCAATTCCGGTCTTTTTCCCAGTAATGCTGTCAACGAATTGGCCCGGACATTCCCTTCGGCCTTCACTTCTATCGGCACCATTTGGGCATTACGTTGAATAACAAAATCCAACTCAAGACGCGAATTGTCTGTGTTATGGTAATAAATCGGTGACACGCCCTTACTTTTCATCTGCTGCAATACATACTGTTCAGTCATTCCTCCCTTGTATTCCTTAAATATGTCGTTTTTAATCAAGACTTGGGCCGGATCTGTCTTGACCATAGCACCCATAAGCCCCAAATCAACCATATAGAGTTTGAAAGCCGACAGGTCTTCATAAATATCAAGCGGAAGCTCCGGTTTGGTACATCGAGGCACTTTATACAACAACCCGGCATTTACAAGCCATTGAATGGCCATCTCAAAATCATTGGCTCTGGCACCTTTTCGCAAAGCTCCGTAAATGAATTTCTTGTTTTCTTTAAATAATTGGGAAGGAATGCTGTTCCATACCATTCGGACACGCGGAACCTGTTCTTTGGGCGCATGTTTTGAGAAGTCAAGATCATAGCCTTGCAAAATCTCCGACTGTATTCTTCTGACTTCCAGCAAGGAATCCGTTTCTACATATTTGAGTACAACTTCCGGCATACCACCTACATAATAATATTGCCGAAGGAGATCCGTATATTTGTCATGCAGGAGGCTTATCGTTTCAAAATCCCCACTCATAAGCAATTTACAAGCTTCTTCTTCTCCCTTGGCGACAAGAAACTCTTCAAAGTTCATAGGAAATATATTGATGACATTTACCTTCCCTACGGGATAAGACACATCCTGATGAAGGGATATCCCCAAAAGTGAACCTGCCACAGCTATATGATACTCCGGAACCTCCTCTTTAAAATACTTCAAAGATTCCAGTGCTTCCGGGATATCTTGTATCTCATCAAGGATAATAAGCGTATCACCCGGAGTAATGTCAACGGAAGTCATCGCACGCAGCCCCCGTAAAATTCTGTCAACATTGAAATCCTGAGAAAAAAGCTGGCGTGCAAGGTTATTCTTACGGCATACCACATAAGCCTCTTTTTTGTATTCAAGTTTGGCAAACTCATGGAGCAGCCATGTTTTCCCAACTTGTCGGGCACCATTTAAAATCAGAGGTTTTCTATCCTCACGGTTTTTCCATTCTATAAGTTGTTGCAAAACAAATCTTTTCATCTACAAACAGCATTTTTATACATGTAAAAACAGCGTATAATACATTTATCCGCACTTATTTAAAGCACAAATATACTAAAATAAACAGATAATAGAAGCAATCTTATACATTTTTCCGCACTTTAATCAACTCCAATGGAAAGCAGTAGCCAATTTAGGATTGCCTTCTCCACGCTCGATGGCCACCAGCGTATTGATGCCCACGCCCGCCAGTTCGGAGAAGTTCCAGCTGATTGACCTTCAAACTCTTCCTGCACTCTTTAATCATCTTTCCTAGCTCTTTCATATTCACAACACATTGTGATTTTAGTCAGTTTTCATCCTAGTTCAAAGAAAAAAACAGCCGATAAAGCAACTATAATCATTGTATTCATATAGATTAACATCATATATTCAAGTTAATCTATATATTTACATGGATTATTTGTATATTTGCAAAAAAGGAACAACCATGTGGAATGAAATGAGCAATCCAGCTGTGCTGATGAGAATCGGCCAGCGCATCAAAGAGACACGTATCAGGCAGCATATCACGCAGGAAGAACTGGCAACGGCTTCCGGTGTAAGCCCCTTGACCGTTGCGAACATCGAGAAGGGCAAATCGGTATCGCTGCTGTTGTTCATCAGCGTACTCCGCTCGCTCGGCCTGCTGGAGAACCTGGAGCAACTGGTACCGGAAATCCGGGTCAGCCCGATAGAGCTCAAAAAACTGCAAGGAAAGAAACGCTACCGTGTACGCCATTTAAAACAAGATAACCATGAATGATTTGATAGTAGATGTAAAGCTATGGGGAGAAAGCGTAGGCTCTCTCTATTGGGAAAAGGAAAGCAATGCCGCCTTGTTCGACTATGAACGGAAGTTCATCCGCTCCGGTCTTGACATTTCTCCCATCATCATGCCCATCAGCCAGTACAGGAACACCCCCTACCGGTTCCTTGAAAACCGTACCGACTGTTTCAAGGGGTTGCCCGGCCTGTTTGCCGATTCACTGCCGGACACTTTCGGAAACCAGATCATCAATGAATGGTTTGCCAGCAAGGGATTGTCCGGAGAAGAGATTACCCCTTTAGACAGGCTTTGCTATGTAGGCAAACGTGGCATGGGCGCACTGGAGTTTGAGCCGTCCTCGCCAATCAACGGCATGAACGAATCATCAGTGCTCCATATCGAGGAACTGACTGAGCTTGCCAAATCCGTATTCACGGACAGAATGGCTTTTCAGGTCCAACTGCGCCAGGAAGGAAGAAACATTCTGGATATACTGAAAGTGGGAACATCTGCCGGAGGTGCCAAGCCCAAGGCCATCATCGCCTACAACGATATTACCGGAGAGGTACGCTCCGGACAGGTAAAAGCTCCTGAAGGATTCGGGTATTGGCTGTTGAAATTTGATGGCGGCAAATACAGCGAACACACGCAGATAACGGACAATCCACAAGGAATAGGAAATATCGAATATGCCTATCACCGGATGGCAAAAGCCTGCGGTATCGATATGATGGAATGCCGGTTACTTCAGGAAAAAGAGTCATATCACTTTATGACACGACGTTTTGACCGTATGGAAGACGGAGAGAAGATCCATGTACAGACATTGGCCGGGCTTGCCCACTATGACCGTGACCAACGCCATTCATACGAAGAGATATTCCGTATCATGCGGCAGATGAACCTCCCTTATCCAGAGCAGGAGGAACTATACCGAAGAATGGTGTTCAACGTCATGAGCCGGAACCATGACGACCATAGCAAGAACTTATCTTTCCTGATGGATAGACAAGGGAAGTGGAAACTGGCCCCAGCATACGACCTCTGCTACTCATACACACCGGGCGGCAAATGGACGAACCGCCACCAGCTGTCACTCAACGGCAAACAAGACAATTTCACGATGGAAGATCTGCAAAAGGTAGGTGAGAACATGGGTATCCGGAAACACAAACAGATTATCGAAGAGATACAGGAAACCGTATCGCATTGGCATGAGACTGCCAAGGATTGCGGGGTCAAGCCGGAACACGCCGATTTTATCGGAGAAAACCTGCTCTTGTTCGGCAAGCAACTGCATACGATCCATATGCCGGACATTGCCAACGAACAAGAGCAGGCTTTCATGAAGGCTATGCGAAATGATGACTTCAATACCATTCTGAAACTGAAGATGAGAGGATATCAGCCATCGGAGAACACACTGAAAAGCCTCCAGCCGGATGTATCCGCCACCACCTTCATCGCTGCCGCCAAAATCTTCCAAATGGAAGGGATGCTAAAAAGCCTTCAGGACATAAAACCCGCGCAAAGCCCGATTACAGGCGGCAATAAACGTAGCATGGAATTGGGGGATTAGCACACAAACTACATCGCGCACAATTCAATATAACAGTAAATATATTAATTGTTATATATCATATTTTGATTTAACAATTAATATATTTACCTTTGTAAAATGACAACGAATCACATCACCCAAGCCATGGCCAATCCGGAAATCATAGTGGAACTGGGCAGACGATTTAAGGAATACAGGCTAACCTATAGGCTCACCCAAAAAGAGGCTGCCGAGAAAGCCGGTGTCAGCCTTATCACCTTACGCCAGTTTGAGAACGGGAAGGCCTATAACATCAATATGGGCAACTTTCTTGCCCTGTTACGAGTAGTGGACTGTCTGGAACAGATGGATGATCTGATGCCGGAAATACCTGTTTCAGCCTATACAATGGAACGAATAATGAATAAAAAGCCGAAAAGGATAAGACATGGAAAATAATGTTGTGAGTGTTATGTTATGGGGAGAAGAAGTCGGAAAGCTCTATTGGGACGAAAGAAACAAAAGAGCCGTCTTCAACTATCATCCGGATTTCATCAAGAAAGGAGTGGAAATCGCCCCACTGACCGCTTCTGTCAAAGGACCGGCGGCAAAGGGTATGCCCATACTCGGAAACAAAGAAAAGACTTATCAAGGTCTCCCACCGTTTTTGGCAGATTCATTGCCTGATCGGTGGGGTAACATGGTCTTCGACCAATGGGCGGCACAAAACCATATCCCCAAGCGCAAACTCACACCGGTAGATAAACTGTCTTTCATCGGGAAACGGGGAATGGGAGCCTTTGAGTTCATCCCGGCCACTCCTGGATTGGAATCCTCTTCCACTCTCCAGATAGAGAGTTTATACCAACTGGCACGCCGTATCTTTGAGGAACGGGAGGAAATATCCGTGCAAGATGACGAAGCACTGCAACTGCAAAGTATCTATGAGATAGGTACATCAGCCGGAGGGCAGCACCCGAAAGCCATCATCGCCATCAATGAAACGACACATGATATACGTTCCGGCCAAGTCCCTTTACCGGAGGGCTATACCTACTACATATTGAAGTTTGCAGAAGGGGACGATTTTCCGTTCACGCAAATGGAAATGGTATATTATGAGATGGCAAAGGAAGCCGGGATTACGATGATGCCTTCCCGACTCATTCAAATTGAGGGAAAACATCACTTCCTGACGGAGCGTTACGATAGGATAAACGGAGAGAAGATACATACACAGACACTTGCTGCCATGAATCCGGATGCAACGAGCTATGAGGATTTGTTTGAAGTCTGCCGAAAACTGAACATCCCGGCAAGCGAACAGTCCGAACTCTACCGTAGGACGGTATTCAATATCATGGGCGGCAATGTGGATGACCACATCAAGAATTTCTCTTTCCTGATGGAAAGAAACGGCACATGGCACATCACCCCAGCCTACGACATGACATTCACCACCAATTTGGACGGTGCGGCATACGAAAACGCACACTCCATGAGCATTGCAGGAAAAGATAACGACATCACGGAAGATGACCTGATGCAATTTGCCAAACAGAACGGAATAAAGAATGCGAAAAGGATAATCGAAGAAGTCAGCCTTGCCATCAGCCATTTTTACGATTATGCCACCAATCATCAAATCGATGACTATTGGAAAGACCGCATCGAAGAGCATCTTTCCGGTTTGGTATCTCCGATCATAGGGAAAACCATGAAACACTACCTGCCCACCATTGTCGAACCCTACGAGACAGAGGATGGCTTTTTGGTATCAGAAATCAACATCATCGAAAACACCCGGCATGATTTCCGTATCGAGGCCTTCATAAACGGAAAGCGACAGAAATACATTGCCGGGCGTAAAAGCGATTTGGCTGCTGAAGTCATTGCCAAAGGCAGAAACAAGATGCCCGTTGAGAACAAGAAAGAACTTGTGGAACGGTTGTTACTGCCTTTAGCTAGAAGATAAAAACAGACGAATAGCGACACTATTACATTAATAAAAAGTCTGTTCTTGTTCGGCAAGCAACTGCATACGATCCAAATCCGGACATTGCCAACGAACAAGAGGAGGCTTTCATGAAGGCTATGCGAAATGATGACTTTTCAATACCATTCTGGAACTGAAGATGAGAGGATATCAGCCATCGGAGAACACACTGAAAAGCCTCCAGCCGGATATATCCTCCACCACCTTCATCGCTGCTGTCAAAATCTTCCAAATGGAAGGGGTACTAAAAAGCCTTCAGGACATAAAGTCTGCGCAAAGCCCGATTACAAGCGGTAATAAACGTAACATGGAGCAAACAAATTTACTATTCAATTTTCAGTTTTTTTCTATTTCTATACTACTGTACGCCATAAAATAACGAAGAAACTTATTCCTATATCAATTCATAATCAATAACATACAATTCACCAAGAATATTAGGGAATGCTACAGTATCATATATCACCTGCCCTACTCCATTAAAATTACCCGGAGATATTACAGATGCTACAACACCATGATAAGCTGTGGGAGAAAAAGAAAGATCTGCTAATCCATTTATCCCAATAACATTTTTCTGTACACCAGCATTATTAACATTACAAAAAATTGCATAATGAATAGTTTGATGTAAATTTACAGCAGCATTAGGAAGATGCACAAAATATAATATATCTCCATTATTACATTTAGCTAAATCATGATAGGTATTTATTTTTTGTATCATACTTTCTAAAGAAGCTCCAAAAGGATTAACTGAAATTCTTTTTCCTGTTGCCTGTTCTATAATTCCTCTAACTAAATTAGCACACCCTCCACCATTTGTAGGTAAATTAACATTCAAATTCTGAGTATTAGTAATAAATTGTGTAATCAATTGTCTATCATTTATACTTATAGCCATATATTATAACTCATGTTCTCCTACTCTCTCAAAGGCTTTTCGGAACCTGCCTATAAAAACTGTCTCTGTAAGCTTACCCCACAAATCTACCCTATAATCCCCAAACCGCTATCATCCCTTTTCTGAATGCCATGGAATTTTTTCCGAATACATAAGTTAGAAGATGAAAAAAGATTGTATTCAAAGTTTTTGGTTCTTTTTTGAAAAAAGAACCGCTGGCCAAAAATCCAACGGTTACTTTACTTTCGGAAAAATATGCAATGAAGTTTATAGGCCGAATGAGGAACGCAGCTTCTTCATGGCATTCTCCACATCAAAGAAAGACACATCCATAAGATCTTCTCCCCATGCTTCCGGAAAGTCAAGAATGGAACGTCCGTTATTAAGAACCGCATCACGGATGGCTTTCATCACATTCTGCCGAGTCGGTTCCAGCTTGAAGAAAAGGCAATGCCTGACTGCCATTGTAAGGGTATCATCATCTATAAAGAAACGGATGGTGACGGTCATGTGTACCTGCGTCCGTTTCTCCAGTTTCTTCTTTTTAGTTTCCAGTTTGGCCAACCGGGAAACATAGAATGAAGGGATATGTTTCCCGGATTCAACGCAAGTCTTCATCGCTTCATGTATTTCAGCGATGCCGTCACGTATATCCGTCAAGTCGGTGCAGTTGGATGCAACCGTATAAGCCGATAACTTTTTCATCTCAAAAGCCGTTTTTATATGGCAAAAGCCCTGTTTGTGAAACTTATAATATATGAATCTCCTTATCACCTACCTTCTCGTCCGATACGACCAATACCTCGTACTTCATCCTCTTGTAATTATAGACTACGGCAAGCGTATTAAAGCCACCGTTATCATACCGCCTGTCATAAACGGTATGTACATACTCATACATCGCATTCCCCATCATGAACTTTACGGAAACATCCGTAAAGTAAAATGCCACCGCATAAGCCAGCGTTTTCTTTTTATCAACCTTTTTTGTTTTCATAACCATTTGTCCTTTATTGTTTTCTGATAAAATATTCAATGGCCGAATGAACCAATATATAATGTGTGGGTGTCTGCCTGCACTGTTCCGCATAAGGATTATAGAACTGGAGAGCCAGCGCATGGTATAATTCCGGCAATTCCCGCTTGATTCTCGCCGTAAGCAGCCGATAGGAGCATTTTCTACCGTACTTCATCAGCTCACGCCATTTGTCCTGTGTTATTTCCGTGCAATTCGTCTCGTAAACCATAACTTCCGTTTTTAAGTTCAATATTCCGGTTGGAAAGCGGAAAGGGGTTGTTCCCTCTCCGTTTATTCTCTAATCAATTCAGGCAAGCTTTTACCGTTATACCGGTTTTCAGTCCTTTATCCAGCTGCACGGTCAACCCACGAACATTCACCTCTTGAATTTGAGAAAGAAGCACATAACCCCATTCCCATTCTTGAATATGGCAATAACCGAAAAAAAGCCAGTCACCGTCTTCCTGCTGTTCGGCTTCCGTTACCAACCATACCACCGAAGAAAAAGGAAGGAAAAACCTTGCGATGACTTCCGCATTAAGCCCCTGCCCCTCTTTTGAGTACAAAGGGTTGGCTTCAAACACATTCTTTAGTTGTTCCGTCACTGTAATCATATGTCACATTTTTAAAGGGTTAAACTTCTAATTTTATGCTTCAGCTAGATTTAAAGACCTTTTTTTAAAACCCCTTTCCGGGATGACCTTTTCTTTCTGCCGACTTTTTTTTTGAGCTTTCATGCCCCATCTGAGTTTATAAGCCTTTTTTTTACGGCACACAACAAGAAGGAAGGAGGGATTGAGAAAAGTTTTGGACGACAAAAAATGTTGGGGACAGCGAAGCCGTCCGGCGTTATTTTTTTCGGTACAAAGGGCGAAGACCGGAACTCTTTCGTATCCATCCACCGAAATAAATTTGCCGTTCAAAAACAAAGGCTCTCAGACGGGGCTATGAAAAAACGTACATTAGGGGAGGCAGAAAACAAGGAAAAGGGCAGTACGGAAATAAAAGAAGAATAAAATCCAACATTATTCACATTGATATATAATAGCCAAGTATTTCGCCATATCAATATAAATCCAACTATAATCAAAATCAAACAGTTATCTAATTTATTGGTTATTAAACATATAATACGCCAAAACATTTATTTTGGAGAATATAATATTAATTAAACAAAAAAATGGCATCATTAAAAATAAAGTATCGACATTCCTCTATAGAAGGAAAAGCGGGAACATTGTTCTATCAAGTAATTCATAATCGTGTAGCAAGGCAGATAAATTCAGGATACAAGATTTATCCTGACGAGTGGGATATTTTCAATTCCCAAATAATCATACCAGCAAAGACAGGAGAAAACCGGCATCGGTATTTGGTTTCTTTAAAAAAATGTATTGAGGAAGACACCTCACGTCTAAAAGATATTATGATAAGATTTGAGAATCTTGGATACAAATATACGGCAGACGAAATCATTGAATATTATTCCGCTCCTCCTGTGAACGAGTACTTTGTGTCATTTTGTGAGAATCTCATTGAAGAATTGAGACAAATAGGTAAAATACGCACCACAGAAACTTATACCACTACGCTCAATAGCTTCAAGCGATTCATGAATTTCAGAAAGAAAGGCAGAGACATCCCTTTCGACAATATAGACTCCAACCTGATGATGGAATATGAACAATATCTAAAATCTAATGACATTTGTCCGAACAGTACTTCCTATTACATGAGAAACCTCAGAGCCATGTATAATCGTGCCGTAGAAAAAGAATTGGTTATACAGCGATATCCGTTTAAACATGTATATACGGGCATAGATAAAACTGTAAAACGGGCAGTTCCGGCCAAAATTATCCGACAGATACGCGATATGGATTTAAGTCACGACTCCTCTTTGGAATATGCAAGAGACCTATTTATGTTCAGTTTTTATACCCGAGGGATGTCATTTATAGACATGGCTTATCTAAAGAAAAGTAATTTGCAAAACGGTTTTTTATCATATCGCAGAAAAAAGACCAACCAACAGCTAGTAATCAAATGGGAAAAGCCCATGCAAGAAATCATAGATAAATACGATACCATAGGTTCTTCTTATCTATTGCCGATCATTCTCGACGCAAAAACGGATGAACGGAAACAATACAAGAATGCAGCCCAGCTGGTGAATTCAAAACTAAAGAAATTGGGAAAACAAATCGGCCTTCCTATTCCGCTGACGAGTTATGTGGCACGTCACGCCTGGGCTTCTATCGCCAGAAGCAAAAACATTCCGTTGGCTACCATCAGCGAAGCTATGGGACATGATTCAGAAAGCACTACACGGATTTATCTTGCATCGTTAGACACCTCCGTAGTGGATAAAGCGAACAGTATTATTTTAAATACACTTTAATTCACATTATAAAACAGTTTACGCCATAGGTTTCAGCATACGTGCCCAATCGGCCCGCTGTTATTCTATGGCAATTATTATTTTTATTTATCTGACAAAAAATAAGTTGGAATTATGTTATACAAATTGAAGTTTTCTTTCTGAGAGAAAGATTTGTAAATGCAAAAGTACAAAAGATAACACAAAAAACACTAAAAATCAGAAGAAAAATATTAGTCATACCATAAAAAATAAGAGGTATGATTAGAAAAAACTGATTATTTGTTGAGCAAATTGATTATACCAATCTTATAAATATTTGATATACATCAAAATACCAATCACCCCATTTCTCTCAGAAAGAGAAACACCGAAAATAGGAGAAATTTCCTATACGAATGCCATAGGAATATAATGAACAAGTATATACCCTATACTTTCAGTTGTATGACAAGATGGATTCAGAAAGGAAAAAGCCCCGTGAAAGTACAAAATTCTTGCTTGAAAAAGATTGAATAAATGACGGTTTTCTCCATAAGAGAAATGTTTTGAATATGCAAAAATACATAAATTATTGAACATAATAGCATAAAACAAAGAAAAACTTGAGTTCAACTTATAAATGCAACTTTTTGGGTGCGGATAATAAGCAATAAAAACATTTATTTTTCAGAGAGGAAA
>NZ_JADNBB010000044.1 GCF_015550595.1 Parabacteroides goldsteinii | reverse complement strand
AAATGAATGATTAACAAAAAATCCTCATGGTTGATAAAGGCCTTTAGCTTTTACGCTATGCGGAAATTAGTACAACAGAACATTAATAAAAGAGTATAAAATGGACGATTACGAATTAATTGATAACAGGGAGGATCATCAATACGAGTTTCATATTGGCAAACTGATTCCAAAGATCGAGTATATCAAAAACAAAACGGGAGAAATCTATCTCACACATACGGAGGTTCCGGTCCAACTGGAAGGAAAAGGTGTTGGGAGCCAACTGGTCGAAAAAGTACTGAAGGATATCGAAAAGCAGGAGTTACGCCTGGTGCCACTATGTCCTTTTGTAGCAGGATATATTAAAAAGCATCCGGACTGGCGACATATAGTTATGAAAGGTATTAATGTAGGATAAAGCGATATAGAGTATGGGAAAGAAAATTGAATATTCAAATGGCGAGCTGACCATTATCTGGCAGCCCGAATTGTGTAAGCATGCAGGTATTTGTGTAAAAACATTACCACAGGTATACAACCCCAAGGAAAGACCCTGGATAAAAATTGAAAATGCAACTACGGAGGAACTGATCGCACAGATCAACAAATGTCCGTCGGGAGCACTTAGTTACAGGCTTAATAAAAAAGAATAGCAATAACTTAATTTCAGACTCCCGCCGAATTTGTTTACATACCGGCGGGAGTTTTTTATTATCTGAAAAAAAACACGGCTGTCAGGGCATCGAATTATAATAACGCCATGTATCATCCCGTTTACGATTCCGACGCTTGTTTCTTTCCTTTTTAGAGAAAACCCATTTCAGTATGTCGTCCAGGGAGAAATAAAGTTTCACCGATCCGCCTACCGTACCACGTTTCTGCCCATCTTTCACCACATCCGATGAATAGAGATTCCTCCCTCCTGCCGCTGCCGTCACCGGAAGCTTTCCGATCTGTATTTCTTTTTTATCAATAAAACGTGCGGGAGGCGGTGTATAGGCTTCTTTGTTTATTTTCATACCGGTATCCAACTCTATTACATACAGGCGAAAAACGCTCGGAGGCATCGATTTATAATCCAGATTTTTATGTATGCTGTCCGTATCCGCCCGCAGATATTCGGAAAAGTCCTTCAGGATAGGCAACTCCGCCGGTGCTTCCAGTATTTGCTGCCCGGGTTCATCTTCCAGATGAATGAACGTACCGCTACGGATCGCTTTCTGAAATTCCGGATTGATACGGATCGTATCTTTTCCTGACAGAATACCCGACAACCACACTGAGTCCTCTTCACTCCACTCCTGCGCATACAACCGGACATAGGGGGCTCCCATCAACATCAGAATAAGTAAACATTGCTTCAACATCATATAATAGAAACGATAAAAAGAACAGTATACTGCATGACCGGAAGCATCATCGAACAGAAATTATTTTGTTTACCATAAATCAGCTTTGTAAACTTGCCGAATATTCCTACTTTTACTGCCGGTTTCATTCTAAGATTACCTGTAACGAAATATTTATGAACTAACACTATAATATTGTATGAAAAAGATTATTTCCCTATTTCTGGCTGCCAGCGCTTTTGCCTGTACACAGGAAAAGAGCGTGGACATCACAGTTACAAACCCCTCTTCCATTGCCCGTTCAAACGAAATCACAGAGATTTCAATGGATGCAGTAGCTAAGTTGAATGGTGAGTCTTTCATCATCTCCGACAACAACGGTACGCAGATCCCTTACCAGATCACCTATGACAATAAAATTATTTTCCCCGTTGATGTGAACGCAAACAGCAACGTTACTTATCAAATCAAACCGGGCACACCAGACAAGCCGGCCATTGTAGCTTGCGGTAAGTTCTATCCGGAACGTGTGGATGATATTGCCTGGGAAAACGACCGTATCGCTTTCCGTACCTATGGTCCGGCTTTACAGGCTACCGGCGAACAGGCTTTCGGATATGATATCTGGGTAAAATGTGTATCGGAGCCAGTAGTCGACATGCGTTACAAGACAGAGTTGAATCCGGAGTCGAGAGCCAAAATCGCTGAGTTGCGAAAGACAGACAAGAAGGCGGCGCAGGAATTGGCAAACTCCATCTCTTATCACATCGATCATGGCAACGGACTGGATTACTACAAGGTAGGCCCGACATTGGGTGCAGGTACTTCCGCCCTTTTGGCTAACGACTCTATTGTGTATCCGTACTGCTATAAAGAGTATGAGATCCTGGATAACGGCCCATTGCGCTTCACTGTTAAGCTGGTTTATAATCCGCTGACTGTAAAAGGGAATGACAATGTTATCGAAACGCGCATACTTTCCCTGGATGCCGGTTCACAGATGAATAAAATAGCACTTTCGTTTGCCAACCTGAACGAACCGACCCCGTTGGTAACCGGTATCGTTCTACATGAACCGAGCACAGATTATCAGGCTGACGCAGCCAATGGTTATATCGCTTATGCAGACCCGGAAGATGCTACAAACGGACAAATCTTCGTTGGCGCTGTATTCCCGGAAAAGCTCAGTGATGCAAAAGCGGTCAACTTCTCCGATGCTGAAAAGAAACAACGCGGAGCAGACGGCCACGTACTGGCATATACGACTTATGCACCGGGAAGCGAATATACATATTACACCGGAGCCGGATGGAGTAAATGGGGTTTCCGGAACTCTGCCGAATGGTTTAAGTATGTGCAGGAATTTGCCCAGAAGGTTAAGCAACCGTTGCAAGTAACTGTTAAGTAAGTTTTTCAGGAATTTGCATTCAGATCATTCATATTGGCATTTATCCACTAATATTCAAATAGTTACAAATGAACCCACCTTTCAGATTGCATTCATATACTGAAGGTAATCAGAAAGGTGGGTTCATAGTTTAAAACACTAAATATCAGCTTCATAAAAACAGGATGAAGGCGCTATCATAAACTATCGACCTGTTTGAGATAATGCATCGCAAAAAAAGGGATTAAAAACGATCAGATGCCTGCTGTTTTCCGATAGTACACTACATCTTTTGCTCAAATATGGCTCTTATTTTCAGGAAAACTACTTATCTTTCTACTTGAGATCCCCTTTTCAGGCCTTTTTACACCCGGGTTTGAACGATGCTGAGACCCGGATCCCAGTACCCTTCACACCCGGGTCTCAGAAAAGAAAAGTCCCTACTTTACTGAAAATAAGTCACATACCCAGTCGGCTTTGTCAGGCTGTTTTATGATAGTATGATGGTTAAAAATGGAACTATCACACGAACCATCATAGTCTGTAAGCATTGGATTTCAATACGCAAAAAGTCAAAAATGATAGTATGACAGTTCTATTGGACAATATTCGTTCATGTAGAAGTTCAATTCCTCCTATATTCGATCGCGAAGCCTAACTGTCACTTGTCAACTGAAACAGGAGGTAATCTCCTTCATCGGATCCCAGAACACATGCTTCCAATCCTTGATACGATTATTCTCCACCATAACACCTTCTTCTGCCAGCTTCTCTTGCATCTCAGTCGGAGTGCCGAAAGCATCTTTGCCGGATAAAATCCCCTGGCTGTTTACTACCCGGTAAGCAGGGATACCCGTTTCCTCACTATTGCAATTACCTAACACAGTCCCGACCATCCGCGACATATTCGGATAACCGATGGAACGGGCTATTGCCCCATAACTGGTGGCACGCCCGTACGGAACCGTTTTTACCATCTGGTAGACAGCCTGTATAAAGTCTGCCTTATCAAAGTTTGACATTTACAAAATCATTAAAGTTTTCCCGCCACTTCATTCAATAGTTTATCCCCGCCGGTTATCGTATCTCCATTCTCATTGAAGAGACCGATCAGGTAACGTCCTTTCCAGATAGACGGGATATCTCCGTTATACCGGTCTTTTATAAGCAGTTCACCCTCTTTCAATTCCTGTGACTGCTTGGTGAAAGCCATATATTGCGTCAATACCTCTTTTACTCCTTCCGCACTACCTCCATCCAGTATAAATAACTGGAAACTTTGTCCGTTACATTCGTATTTTGCAGTGTAAACGGCACGCAGAAACTCATGACCGATAAAATTGGAAGTTATATAACTGTCTGAATAAGGCACTTTACCTTCTTTCGGAAACAAACGGACTGCCAACGGATAAGCGGCATTCGGATCTATCTTTTCAGCCAATCCCTTTCCTATCGTCTGCAATTCTCCGGATACATCCCCGGCGGAATTACTCCATATCTTTAAATACATATTTCCGGCAAAGAAATACAGATTGGTCTTATCCCCTTGCGCTTCTCCTCCTATCGGAAGGTATGCGAGATCGGACGAACGCTCCGAAGAATACATGCCGAATGCATCTTCCGGTGTTGCATGCCGGTAGGCCTGTATAGTAATATAATCAGCCCCCTTCTTATACTCCATCGAAGTCATTTCCCTGAAATTATTCTCGATAAAAAGCGGAGCTGCCCCATTGATCCGGTCAAACAAATTATCGGGATTGAAGACTTCCACCTCTTCCGATATGGTCCAGCCATCCACTGCCGGCAACCACGATTTCAACTCGTCAGATGTCTGGGCATTTAACGGATAAAAAGGTAAAAGAAACAAGAGCAATAAATAATTAATGTATCTCATATGTCGGTATTATTAAGTCAGAAATTCATTCGGCACCTGCATAACCGGTGTGATAGCGGCAATCTTTGCCGATACATCGAAACCGGACGGACAAGTCACCTGACAGGTCTCACAGTTGGAACAGATATCCGGTGAAAGCTCCAACTCCGCCAGTGTCTCTTTCGACATTCTTGAATATTTATAGCCATAGGCATACATATAAGCCCGCATAATATCAGGAATAGGAAGATGTTCGGGACATTGCGTTCGGCACTTTCCGCATTGCTGACAATACAACATTTCCTGTCCGCAGAGGGAAGCCAGATATTCCTGTTCGCCGGAAGTCAGTTCGGGATTGCGGGCGGCCGCCAGACATTCCTCCAGTTCGTCGTAATTGGAAAAACCGGGGATGGCAGTCGTTATATGTTCATTCTTCCAGGCCCATTTCAGACAGGCCTCGGCATTAATCTTCTTTTTACCTGCGGCATCTTCGGTTCCTCCGGTCATGGTCTTCATCGCAACAAGTCCGATCCCGGCTTTGGCGGCACGGGCTATCGCGTCTTCCGTTTCTTTCAGGTTAGAGAGCTTGAAATTATAACTCAGCAGGATCACATCATACACTCCGGTTTCGACAGCGGCATCCAGCAGTTCCGGCTTACCGGCATGTGCAGAAAATCCGATGAAACGGGTTTTTCCTTCTTCCTTAAATTTCTTCAGGACGGCAATCACACGTTCGTCTTTCACCTCTTCCACCTTATCCAGTGCATGTGTGTAGAACAGGTCTACATGATCCATGTTCAGGCGTTGCAGACTGAGATCCATCAGTTTTCCATACGTTTCTTCGAAATCTTCTTTCAGGGGATAATCGAACTTCCCTTTTGTTGCAATAAAGAAACTGTCGCGAGCTTTGCCGGTAAAGAACTTCCCCAGCATCTCTTCATTCTTTCCATTCTGGTAGCCATGAGCCGTATCGAAATGGAATATGCCGGAATTGTAGGCCGCCCTTACCACATTCGGATTATCGGCACGCATCACTCCCATACTCAGGATAGGAAGTTTTACCCCCGTCCTGCCAAGCGTACGGACAGGGATTTCACTCTCATTACCGGATAACAGACCGGTACGGGCAGCGGCCGCAGCACCCGGAACAACTATGGCACTAACACCCGCAGTGGCTGAAAGCCTGAAAAAATCTCTTCGATTAACACGTTTGGTTTTCATAGGATATATAATTATGTGTGTGTATTTATCCGCCTGTGCCTCACAAATATAGAAAGATTTATCAAAATAATTCGTTTTTTCCATAGGGTATTTACTTCCTGAACGATCTTAGTAATACAAACGAGTAATATTCACCTTTAAAACAATACAGAAATGAAAACGCAGTATAGACAATCCGTCCGGTTTTTGCTGATCATATTATTAGTGGCAGGGATGAGTCCGCTACAGGCACAAGAGTTGGAACGCGACGATGCCAACGCCGAATACATCACCGTAAGCGGAGTCGTTAAAGACAAGCAAAACAAGAAACGGCTGGAATATGTAAATATCTCCATCCCGGGCAGTAACTCAGGTACCATCACCAACGAGGAAGGGGAATTCTCTTTCAAGATCAAAGATGCTTCTCATGTAAAGGCGGTAGAAGTATCGCATATCGGATACTATAATAATAAAGTAGAAGTCAACGGCAACAATATCTCCGACCTGACCGTCTGGATGACTCCTTACGAGAACATGCTCGACGAGATTATTATCCATGCCAGCGACCCTCGTCTCATCGTAGAGCAAGCGATCCGGAAGATCCCGGCAAATTACAGCAAAAAAACGAATATGCTGACCGGTTTCTATCGTGAAACGGCCCAAAAGGGAAAAAGATACATCAACATATCGGAAGCAGTGATCGATGTCTACAAAACCCCGTATAACGAGTCGGCAGACCGCGACCGGGTACAGATATATAAAGGTCGTAAGCTGTTGAGCCAGAAAAAAAGCGACACACTGGCCGTTAAGTTGCTCGGTGGTCCAAACATGTCGATCTATGTCGATATTGTGAAGAATCCGGATGTAATGCTCGACCTGGAATGCCTGCCTTATTATACTTTCAAAATGGAAGAATCAACCAATATCGATAACCGTCCGCAGTATGTAATCAGTTTCCAGCCCCAGGTCATCATGCCGTATGCCCTGTATTACGGAAAACTCTACATCGACAAGGAACGACTCTCATTTACCCGTGCAGAATTCAACCTGAGTATGGACGACCGCAACAAAGCGACCCAGGCCATCCTCAAAAAGAAACCGTTTGGATTACGTTTCCGCCCGCTTGAAGTGGCCTACCTGGTTACTTATAAAGAAAGGAATGGTGTAACTTATCTGAACTATGTACGCAACGGGGTACGATTTAAATGTGACTGGAAACGTAAACTGTTCTCAACCAACTACACCATCATTTCGGAAATGGTCGTGACAGACGGTAGAGAGGACAACGTAGGCGGTATCCCGTTCAAGATGGCATTTAAAGAATCACAGTCGCTGTCCGACAAAGTGGAAAACTTTATGGACGAAGATTTCTGGGGTGCTTACAATATCATCGAACCTACGGAATCGCTGGACAGTGCTGTAAACAAATTAAAAAAGCAACAGAAATAAATTTCAATATCTTTTCGTACATTTGAAGGACTCTAATTATTAAGATCCACGGCATGCTGAACGATTTATTCGTACTTACTAAGATTAAAGAGGGGGATGTCAAAGCTTTTGAAGGTATCTTCCGGCTCTATTACTCTCCCCTTTGCCTGTATGCCGCAGGTATCACGGGTAACAGGGACGTGGCCGAAGAAATTGTTCAAGAGTTGTTTTATGTTTTCTGGAAAGAAAAAGAGAAACTGCAAGTGTTCCGCTCCATCAAAAGTTACCTGTACGGGGCAGTACGCAACCAGGCTCTCCAATACTGTGAACATCTGGAAGTACGCAACCGATACCGCGATAACGTACTTTCGGGAGATCAGGAAAGTAAATCTTCCGACCCACAGGATCAGCTGGAATACAAAGAGTTGGAAACGCTGATAAACAACACACTCAAGAGGCTGCCGGAACGTCGGCTTCGCATCTTCCGGATGCACCGCTTCGAGGGAAAGAAATATGCAGAGATAGCCTCTACCCTCTCCCTGTCGGTCAAAACAGTGGAAGCCGAAATGACAAAGGCACTTCAGATGCTCAGAAAAGAAATTGAGAATTATACACAAACAGTATGACTCGGAAAGAAAAGAACAACAGAAAAACGGACCAGGCATGGACAACACTTTACAATCGCCTGGAGAAGGACGGTCTGATCACCCAAGCGGAGACACCTCGTCCGTCGCTTCGTCTGACTGCATTCAAATGGACAGCAGCGGCTGTCATATTATTTTGCACATATTTATCAATAAACTATTTCAATCAGACAGAAAAGGTTATCGACCGTAACCTGCTTACCCGGCAAAATAAAGAAACAATAACGCTGGCCACCACACTTGAAGATGGTTCCATCGTATATCTGGCAGGGAACGCAGCGATCCATTACCCGGAACATTTCCAGCCGGATAAAAGAGAAATATCCCTGCAAGGGAATGCTCTTTTCGATATAGCAGGAAACCGTACCCGGCCTTTCCTGATCGAAACGGAAGATACACGTATCGAAGTACTCGGAACAGCTTTTAATGTGAAAAGCGACGGCTCGCAACCTTTCGAACTCTCCGTACAGCGGGGAATGGTGAAGGTGACGCTGAAAAAGAGCGGGCAGGATGTATATGTAAAAACCGGTGAAACGGCAACCCTCTCTTCACGTAAGCTTCAGGTAAGCCAAACGAAAAACCCGGAACAATTCTCCGAGATAACACAGCAAATACGTTTCAAAGACGAACGACTGGCCGACATCCTCCGTATTATCAACCTCAACACGGGGGATATACGTTTGCAGGCCATACCTGCTTTAGAAAGCCGGACACTCACCGTTACTTTCTCCAACAATTCGCCGGAGAGCATAGCGGAACTGATCTGCGCAGCCTTGAACCTGAAATATACACGTGATAAGAATGTATTTACGCTGCATGAGAACTAACCTCTACTTCCTCATCGGACTGCTATTAGTCGTAGCAGTTCCTTTGCAGGCGGACGATAACGATATTCTCGATCGTGTCATTCACCTTTCCAAAAACAAGGAAACGATTTACCATCTGTTGGGAGAAGTATCCGAACAATCCGGTTACCTTTTCATCTACGACAGTAAAATTATCAACAATGAACAGATAGTCAAAATACCAGGCGGGAAATATTCCGTCAGGGAAGCTATCTACCTGATCACAGGCAATAAAGAACTAGGGCTCCGGGTGATAGGAAATCACATACTGATCTCCCCCCCCATAAAAACGACTCCGACAGAAGCAGAACCGGTTCTTCCGGACAGTATTCGTTATTTCACACTGGAAGGTCTGCTGCGCGACAAATATACGAACGAGCCTATCCCCTTCGCCACTGTCGGTATCAGTGAGGAGGCAATCGGAAGCATCACCAACCAGGGAGGAGAATTCAGGCTCCGTCTGCCGGACTCTTTACGCCAATCCCAAATCTCTTTTTCTCATTTAGGTTATCAGCCGCTCGAAATGTCAGCATCGTTGCTGGCAGAGCGTTACAGTATGCTTACCCTGGAGCCCAAAGTCATTTCACTGCAGGAAGTAGTGGTCCGCATCGCGAACCCTCTACGATTATTACGCGAAATGCAGGATAAAAAGGAGGAAAACTATTCGCAACAACCGGTCTATATGACCTCGTTCTACCGGGAAGGGATCGAACGGAAAAATAAGTTCGTCAGCCTGACAGAAGGCATTTTTAAAATTTATAAAACGGCTTATACGAACCGTCCCGGGACCGATCAGTTAAAACTTTTAAAGATGCGGCGTATCTCCAGCAACCAGGATAAAGACACGGTAATTGCTAAAATGAAATCAGGACTCAATGCCAGTCTTATGCTGGATGTAATGAAGGATATGCCTGATTTCCTGATGCCTGAAAGCGAGATAAACTATCCTTATGTCTTTGCCCATTCAGATATAACGGTCATAGACAACCGGATGGCCAACGTGATCTCTTTCGAACAACGCGACTTTATCACTTTGCCGCTCTACAAAGGAAACTTATATATCGATGCAGAGAACAGTGCACTACTTCGTGCCGAATTCGAACTGCATCCCAAATACGTGAAAGAGGCTGCCGGCATGCTGGTTGAAAAGAAGAGCCGAAACTTGAAAATCATACCACAAAAGGTTATTTACACCGTTACTTACAAACCCTGGAACGGAACTTATTATATTAATCATGTAAGGGGCGACCTGCATTTCAAAATAAAACGAAAGAAGCAGATCTTCGGTAGCACGCCCCTACACGTCTGGTTCGAAATGGTTATATGTAAAACAGACACTGTTAATGTTAACCGTTTTACACGAAAAGAAACATTATCGACCCGAACCGTCTTTTCTGAAACAAAATTTAGCTATGATGAAGGTTTTTGGGGAAACTTTAATGTCATTCCACCGGAAGAAAAACTGAATGAAGCAATAGGTAAAATATCGTCGAAGATAGAAGAAACAGGTTACTAAGGGCTTAAAAATCATAAAGAGGGCCTTTTCTCAAAGGCCCTCTTTATAGGTTTTTAATAGGTATTAGTCTTTAAGGCAAAAAGATTGTTTAGGTTATCTGCATGCAAAGATGCGGGATTTTATATTACTGGGCAAATTAAAAAAGATATTATAAAACATATTTTTAAGATTATCGAAACTTATTTGCAGCTTCTTCTATTTTTTAACATTTTCTCCCGTCGCTTAAATATTGGTTTACCAGCACAAATGCACACATATTTTATCGAATAGCAAGCAAAATAACGCAAGTATTTTTACTTATTGCTACTTTATATCTATTTTCCTTCTCGCAAAGAAAGGGAGTTAACATTCTAATACTTGCAAATATACAAATGTTTTTTTAATAAATACTATAGGTAGGGAGCTGATGGTTGCATCTGTATTTTGTGTATTTTTGTACCCGTATCAAGGTGACATCAGGTACAGAGTATAAACGTTTAAATTATCTTTTTCCCATGTATACCGTAATTAAGCGAATGGAGGTATCAGCAGCACATAGCCTGAAACTTTCCTATTCCAGCAAATGTGAGAACCTGCATGGTCACAACTGGATCATCACAGTTTATTGTCGCTCGAAAGAATTGAACGCCGATGGTATGGTAATCGATTTCAGCCATATCAAAGAAATTATCAAGAGCAAGCTCGATCATCAAAATCTAAACGAAGTTCTCCCCTTTAACCCGACGGCAGAGAACATTGCACGGTGGATCTGTGACCAGTTACCCACCTGCTACAAAGTAGAAGTAAAAGAATCAGAATCAAACACAGCGATCTATGAGAAAGATTAATGAGATTTTTTACAGCCTGCAAGGCGAAGGTTATCACACAGGAAAGGCGGCAATCTTTATCCGTTTTTCAGGATGTAACCTAAAGTGTAGTTTTTGCGATACAGAACATGAGGAAGGGACATTGATGTCTGATGAAGAAATCATCAAGGCTATCTCTGTCTATCCGTCCAACCTGGTCGTTCTGACCGGTGGAGAACCTTCTTTATGGATCGATGAAGAGTTCATCGACCTGCTCCACCAAGCAGGTAAATACGTATGTATAGAGACCAACGGAACCCGGAAACTACCAGAAAATATCGACTGGGTAACCTGTTCACCCAAAGAAGGAGCACCAATCTGCATTGACAAGATGGATGAAGTAAAGGTAGTCTATCTGGACCAGGATCTATCGGCCTACATCGACCTGCCGGCAAAACATCATTACATACAACCTTGTTCATGTAGAAATACGGCAGAGATAGTAAAATACATTTTGCAACATCCGGAATGGCAACTTAGTTTACAAACCCATAAGTTGATCGATATACCTTGATCGGTTACATATATAAAAGGGTATTCTAATGTAGAAAAAGGTGAACCAAAATGACAGGTTTTGTAGGGGTGGGGTTTGCCCACCCTTTGCGACAATAATATAACAACCGGTGAAGAAGGGCGGGCAGACCCCGCCCCTACGGCCGAACCTGCCTGTTCCATTGTGACGGCGCCTGTAAGGGCGGTTCGCGAACCGCCCCTACCAACGACACTACATTCAATTCTGACAATAACTAAAACATTCACTTTTGATAAATTTATTACAATCATGGCAAGACCTATTTTTTGACGGGATAATCGAAGAAGGGAAAGAGCTGTTGAAAGCCGCCTAGAATAAAATTACAATTTATTCCAATCCCCAACTAAGAGGCGAAGGTTGATATTTTCATTGATTTAACGAATATGATTACAACATTTTCCGTATTTTTGCGCTTACATAATTTTCAATTATCAATTATCAATTTTCAATCAGTCTATTGGAGGTACAAGAATTACTTAAGATATTTGGCGCCCACCCACAGATAACCGCTTTAGATGCCCTTTTGAACGATAATACGTCAAACAATATATTCCTCAAAGGGTTAAACGGATCGGGCGCAGCAATGACAATCGCTTCTCTTTTTTTAAAAAGAAGGGGAAGCTATGTGTGCATACTTAACGACCAGGAAGAAGCCGGCTACTTTTATCACGACCTGGTACAGCTGACCGGAAGCAACGATATTTACTTTTTCCCTTCCGCTTACCGGCGGGCAATCAAATACGGACATGTCGATCCGGCAAATGAGATCCTGCGCACCGAAGTGCTCAGTGTCCTGCAAGACCCGGAAGCACCGTTCGTTATCGTCTCCTACCCCGACGCACTGGCTGAAAAGGTTATATCGCGCGACGAACTGAAAAAGAACACACTAAAGATCAGCGTCGGCGAGAAGCTGGACAACATGTTTGTTTCCGATGTTCTCGACGAGTATGGTTTCGAGCAGGTCGATTATGTATACGAACCCGGACAATACGCCCTCCGCGGGAGTATCCTCGACGTGTTCTCTTTCTCGTACGAGTTTCCCTACCGTATCGACTTCTTCGGAAAAGAGGTGGAAACGATCCGTACATTCGATGTGGAAACGCAGCTATCCAAAGAGAAACTGGAAAGTATCTATATCGTCCCAGAAATGAACAAGAGCAACCGTACCAATACCCTGCTACTCGACTCGCTGCCGGCCCAAACGATCCTGGCGACTAAAGACCTGGCCTGGACAAAGGAACGGATCGACAGCCTTTGGAACGAAGAGCCGGTGGTAGGAGACGAAGAGTCGTTTGCCGACATCAATATGATGCGTGCCAAACTGGTGACAGGGAAGGATTTCCTTCGGGCAGCATTAAACTTCCGCCGGATGCATTTCGGGGTACGATCCACAGGCGTTGCCGATGCAACACTGTCTTTCAATACACAGGCACAGCCTATCTATCATAAGAATTTCGATATGGTAAGCAGTTCTTTCCAGAGTTATCTGGAGAACGGCTATACATTATATATATTAAGCGACGTAGAAAAGCAGGCTACCCGCATCCGGGCCATCTTCGAAGACCGGGGAGAGAATATCCCCTTCATGCCGGTCAACAAGACCATACACGAAGGTTTTGCCGACGAGACCCTGCGCATCTGTCTTTTCACCGACCACCAACTCTTCGACCGTTTCCATAAATTCAACCTGAAAAGTGAAAAGGCACGAAGCGGGAAGCTCACACTGTCGCTCAAGGAACTGAACCAGTTCAGCACAGGCGATTACATCGTACATATCGATCACGGCGTCGGACAGTTCGGCGGACTGGTGCGCACCGAAGTGAACGGCAAGATACAGGAAGCGATCAAACTGATCTACCAGAATAACGATATTATCTTTGTCAGCATCCATTCGCTTCACAAACTCTCCAAATATAAAGGGAAAGACAGCGGTGAAGCTCCCAAACTGAACAAACTGGGAACGGGAGCCTGGGAAAAGATGAAGGAGAAAACGAAGAAAAAGGTCAAAGATATTGCCCGCGACCTTATCATCCTCTACTCCCAGCGCAAACAGGAAAAAGGTTTCTCCTACTCGCCCGACAGTTTCATGCAGCACGAACTGGAAGCAAGCTTCATCTACGAAGATACACCCGATCAGATGAAAGCGACGGCCGATGTAAAGGAAGATATGGAAAACTCACGCCCGATGGACCGTCTGATCTGCGGTGATGTGGGCTTCGGAAAGACCGAGGTAGCTATCCGAGCTGCTTTCAAAGCGGTTTCCGACAATAAACAGGTAGCAGTGTTAGTGCCGACTACGGTACTGGCTTTCCAGCATTTCCAGACTTTCTCGGAACGCCTGAAAGATTTCCCCTGCCGGATCGATTATATCAGCCGGGCCCGGACATCGGCACAAATCAAAGCGACATTGAATGATGTGGCTGATGGAAAAGTGAATATACTGATCGGCACACACCGTATCGTCAGCAAAGACGTGAAGTTCAAAGACCTGGGACTGCTGGTTATCGACGAAGAGCAGAAGTTCGGTGTCTCCGTCAAAGAAAAGCTTCGCCAGATGAAGGTGAATGTGGACACATTGACCATGACGGCTACGCCTATTCCGCGAACGTTGCAGTTCTCACTGATGGGTGCGCGCGACCTGAGCAGCATTACGACTCCGCCGCCCAACCGTTATCCGGTACAAACGGAAGTGGAACGTTTCAACCCGGACATTATCCGCGAGGCGATCAATTTCGAAATGAGCCGTAACGGGCAGGTGTTCTTTATCAACAACCGCATTCAGAACATTTACGAAATAGAACAGCTTGTACGCCGGGAAGTCCCCGATGCCCGCATAGCTGTCGGCCACGGACAGATGGAGCCGGATAAACTGGAAAAGATCATCCTCGACTTCGTGAACTACGAATACGATGTACTGATCGCCACCAGTATCGTGGAAAGCGGCATCGACGTTCCGAATGCCAACACCATCATTATCAATAATGCACAGCAGTTCGGTTTGTCCGATCTGCACCAGTTGCGCGGACGTGTGGGACGAAGCAACCGCAAAGCCTTCTGTTACCTGCTCTCCCCTCCTCTCTCTTCGCTGACTCAGGAAGCACGTCGCCGCCTGCAAGCTATCGAGAACTTTTCCGAGCTGGGAAGCGGTATCCATATCGCCATGCAAGACCTCGATATACGCGGTGCCGGAAATATGCTGGGAGCCGAACAAAGCGGTTTCATTGCCGACCTCGGTTACGAGACATACCAGAAGATTCTGGAAGAAGCAGTAGACGAACTGAAGAGCGACGAGTTCGCCGATCTCTATGCCGACACAGACGACGGCAAACGGGATTCGGGCAGCGAATATATCCGCGAGACATATATCGAAAGTGATCTGGAACTGATGTTCCCTCCTACCTATATCCCTAACGACTCGGAGCGTATCTCGCTCTATCGCGAACTGGATAAGATGGAAGAGGAACGTGATATCCTTGCCTTTACCGAACGCCTGAAAGACCGTTTCGGTAAAATACCGAAAGAAGGAAAAGAATTGATCCGTATCGTACGCCTTCGCCGTATAGCCAGGAAACTGGGTATGGAGAAACTGGTCCTGAAAAAAGGACAGATGAGTATCTTCCTGGTTGCTAACCAGGACAGCCCGTATTACCAGAGCGAAGCATTCGATAAATTACTGGCATTCATACAGAAACATCCCCGCGAATGTATGATCCGGGATGTGAACGGTAAGCGCAGTATCGTAGTAAAGAATGTCAGTACAGTAGAAACCGCCTGCGCACTGCTTGAAGAAATTGAGAAATCCTAAAACAAAGATGTCATGAAAAAAACATTGGTAGACCTTTTTGAGAGTTCGGTGAAACAATTCCCCGACAACCCGTTCCTATGGGAAAAGACAAAGGACAAATTTGAGCCTACCACCTACACACAGGTCAGGAATCAGGTATACACTCTCGGAGCCGGACTGGTTGCCCTGGGAGTAAATAAAGGTGACAATATGGCTTTGCTTAGCGAAGGCCGCAATGCCTGGATTATAGGCGAACTGGCCATGTTCTACGCCGGAGCCACCAACGTGCCCCTCTCCATTAAACTGGAAGAGGCCAACGACCTATTATTTCGCCTGACGCATGCCGATGTGAAATACATCCTGGTTTCAGGCAACCAGTTGAAGAAGATACGGGCCATTATGGACAAGTTGCCTCTGCTCCGTCAGGTAATTGTTTTCGATGACCAACCGGAATACAAAGAAAAAGAGATACCGCTTTCAAAAGTGATGAAAATGGGGACGGAATATCTTCAGGCACATCCCCTGGAAGAATTCCTGGCTATCGGCCGATCGCTTACGAATGACGACTATGCTACGATCACCTACACCTCCGGCACGACTGCCGATCCGAAAGGGGTGATCCTGACGCACCGTAATTATACAGCCAATGTCGAACAATCGCTTACCTGCGTGGATATCGACGACACCTGGCGTACACTGGTTATTCTACCGCTCGACCATTGTTTCGCGCATGTGGTCGGTTTCTATATATTTATGTATAAAGGAGCCTCCGTTGCCACGGTACAGGTTGGAAAGACGGGAATGGAGACATTGAAGAATATCCCGATAAATATCAAAGAGTTCAAACCTTACCTGATATTGAGTGTCCCGGCACTGGCCAAGAACTTCAAGAAAAACATCGAGCAAGGCATCCGTGCACAGGGCAATATGGTTAACCGCCTGTTTCACATGGGACTGGATGTGGCCTATACTTACAACGGAGACGGTGGGGATGATAAAGGTCGCGGCTGGCGGTTCCTATTGAAACCGGTTGTCAGCCTGTTCGACAGTGTGATCTTCTCGAAGGTTCGCGAGAACTTCGGCGGAGAGTTGAAGTTCTTTATCGGCGGCGGTGCACTACTGGATAAAGACCTGCAGAAATTCTACTATGCCATCGGTCTGCCGATGTATCAGGGCTACGGACTGAGTGAAGCGACTCCGGTCATTTCTACCAATGGGCCGCGTCATCATAAGTTCGGAAGCAGCGGGGTACTGGTACAGCCGCTCGATCTCAAAATATGCGACCTGGACGGCAAAGAACTTCCGCTCGGTGAGAAAGGTGAAATCGTTATCCGCGGAGAAAACGTAATGGCCGGATACTGGAAGAACCCGTCTTCGACAGCCGATACCGTCAAAGACGGTTGGCTTTATACCGGCGATATGGGATATATGGGCAAAGACGGGCTATTGTATGTATTAGGCCGTTTCAAAAGTTTATTGATCGGTAGCGACGGTGAGAAATACAGCCCGGAAGGTATCGAGGAGGCATTGGTCGAACATTCATCCTGTATCGACCAGCTTCTGCTATATAATAACCAGAATCCTTATACCGTTGCCTTGCTCGTCCCCAACAAGGATCGTCTGAAGAAACATCTGGCGCATCACCAACTGGATCTCAACTCGGAAAAAGGCAAAGAAGAAGCCATCCGTATCCTTCAAAGCCAGATAGACCGTTTCCGTAAAGGTGGCGACTTGTCTACCCTATTCCCCGACCGCTGGCTACCGACAACATTCGCTGTCCTTCCCGAACCTTTTACCGAACAGAACGGTTTGGTAAACAGCACCATGAAGATCGTACGCGGTAAAGTAGAAAAAATGTATGCCGACCGCATCGACCATCTATACACACCGGAAGGCAAGAACCCGGTAAATGCAGAGAATTTGAAGTCGCTATAAAGAATTACTAAACACAACAACCATGCGTTACAAAACTGTAGTATCCGCTGTCGCCCTGGCCGCTTTGGCAACGACCTCTCCGGCCCTGGCAGACGGTGTAGCTAAACAAAACATCGATAAAGGCTGGACCTTTAAGCAGGTACGCGGCAATAACTGGTATCCGGCTACCGTACCGGGAACGGTGCAAACCGACCTGATGGATAACAAGATTATCGATGATCCGTTCTACCGCCTCAACGAACGGAACATACAATGGGTAGACAAAGAAGACTGGGAATACAAAACGACACTGAACGTGTCTGCGGATGTATTCGACAAAGATAATATCGAGCTTGACTTCAAGGGGCTGGATACATACGCAGATGTTTATCTGAATGACTCCTGCATCCTGAAAGCCGACAATATGTTCCGTGAATGGAGTGTGCCCGTCAAAGGATTGTTGAAGAAAGACGGTAATGAGTTGCGCGTTTACTTCCACTCTCCTATCAAAGTAGACCTGCCGAAATTCGAAGCACTGAAGTTTCCGGTAGAAGCCGGCAACGACCAGTCCGAGAACGGTGGTATCTTCGATAAAAAGGTTAGCATATTCGCCCGTAAAGCAGGTTACCATTACGGTTGGGACTGGGGTCCACGTATCGTGACCAGCGGCATCTGGCGTCCGGCTTACCTGATCGGTTGGAATGATGCCCGCATCGACAATATCTTCTACGACCAGACCAGCGTGACGGCCAAACGTGCCGACATCAAAACCAGCGTACAGGTAATTGCCGACAAAGATGGGGAAGTAACCCTGGACATCAAGGCGGATGGCATCAAGACAACCTGGACAAAGAAAGCTCAGGTGAAGAAAGGAATCAACCTGATCGAAACCAACCTGACAGTAAACAACCCGAAACTCTGGTGGTCGCACGGACTGGGGGAAGCGCATCTGTATCCGTTCACGGCAACGATCCGTATGGACAACAAGGTAGTCGATACCCACAAGACCAACCTCGGACTCCGTAGCATCCGTGTAATCAACCAGCCGGATAAGGACGGCCATACCTTCTATTTCGAACTGAACGGTGTCCCCGTCTTTATGAAAGGGGCCAACTATATTCCACAGGATAACTTCCTGCCGCGCGTAACAGCCGAACAATATGAAAAGACAATCAAGGACGCTGTCGATGTAAATATGAACATGCTTCGTGTATGGGGAGGCGGCATCTATGAGGAAGATATTTTCTATGACCTGTGTGACAAATACGGTATCCTCGTATGGCAGGATTTTATGTTCGCCTGCAGCGTTTATCCGTTGACACCTGAACTGGAAGAGAATATCCGTCAGGAAGCAATCGACAATGTGATCCGCTTGCGTAATCATCCGAGCCTGGCTATCTGGTGTGGTAATAACGAAATACACACGGCCTGGTTCAATTGGGGATGGATGAAGAAGTTCGATCGATACGGTGTGACGGAACAGTTACGCAACGACACTAAAAAGCTCTTTAATAATATCCTGGCTGATGTTGTAAAAGAGTATGATCCCGATATCTTCTACTGGCCTTCCTCTCCCTACGGAGGTGATCCGGATGCCAAGTGCGAAAGCGGAAAACCGAACTGGAATCCGAACGGTGATGCGCATTACTGGGGTGTATGGCAAGGCGTCGACTCTGTGTCTCACTTCAACAAAGTAAGAGCCCGCTTCTTCTCCGAATATGGTTTCCAGTCATTCCCCGAATACCAATCCGTATTAAAATATGCACCGGAGGAACGCGACCACGATATTTATTCGGATGTGATGATGGCACACCAACGGGGAGGCCAGATTGCCAACTCACGTATTGAAAACATCACTCTGGAGGAATACCGCAAACCGAAGGACTTCCCCTCCACACTCTATATGAGTATCCTGTTGCAGGGTGATGCCATGAAGACTGCTATGGAAGCACATCGTCGCATGATGCCGTACAATATGGGATCGCTCTACTGGCAGCACAACGACTGCTGGCCTGTGGCTTCCTGGTCCAGCCGCGATTATTACGGCCGTTGGAAAGCCCAGCATTACTTTACCAAAAAGGCATTCCGGGATATCCTGGTTTCTCCGATAGCAGAAGACGGCCAACTGAATATCTGGATAATTTCCGATCGCCTGAAAGCCGTCAAAGGGAAACTGGATATCCGTGTGATGGATCTGAAAGGCAATGTTTTATTTGAAAAGAAAAGTAATGTAACATTGCCTGCCAATACCAGCAAAATACAGTTCTCTGCTCCGGTTGAAAGCGTACTTGGCGGAAAGCAACCGAACGAAGTCGTAGTTAATGCCCGTTTCATCGAGAGCGGTAAAGAGGCAGAAGTTATCTCTAATAACTATTTCTTTACTCGCTTCAAAGACATCGACTTCCCGAAAGCGGATATACAGATGACTTCCGTTCCCTCTGGTGATGGCTACGATGTAACTGTCGAGAGCAACGTCTTTGCCCGTGCCGTATTCCTCAATATCGACGGCATCGACAATTTCTTCTCCGACAATTATTTCGACCTGTTACCGAACGAACCTGTTACGATCCACGTAACCACCCAGCTCGATAAAGCAGCATTCGACAAGCAACTGAAAAGTCAAAGCATTGTAGATGCTTACTAGTTGATACGACAAGGGCTCTGATCTTCCAATCAGAGCCCTTGTTTTTCTTTACAGAACTGTTACGCTTATCTGCTTTCCTAATCCACGGAATATCTTATATAAGGTGGATAGTTGCACATCACATTTGCCATTCTCAATACGTGAGATATAGCTTTTCTTTGTTCCGATCTTTTCAGCTAATTGTTCCTGAGTAAGACCGGCTTTAAGACGTTCTTCCTTCAGACGTTCGGCCAGGATAAAAGCCTGTGCTTCTTCTTCGAACTGATTACGTTCAGGAGTTCCTTCCAGACCATATTTGACATCCAACAACTCTCCGAAAGTACGACAACCTTTAATCTGCTTCTTCTTCTCTTCTGACAAATATATTTCTTCCATAATTACTTTCCTTTCTTTTCCTTTAAATATTCATTCATGATTTTACGTGCTTGCCTGGTCTGTTGCAACGGACTCTTTTGCGTTTTCTTTTGAAAGCCATTGAATAGAACAACTATTTGCCCTTCATCCAAACAACAAAAAATGCGATATATATTTCCCTCATATTCTATACGTATTTCATATAGGCCTTTCACTCCTACTATATGTCTGAAATACTTAGCCGGAATTATATCTTCCGTCATTATTACCCATAGAATATAATCTACCTTTTTTTCGACTTCCTGTGACAAACCTCCATAGAAGTCATTAAAATAATCCTTATACAGGATAAGATCACGCTTATACTTCATAGTTACGATTTTAGTATTACATCCGCAAAGTTAACTAATTAATTAACTCCTCCAATAAATTCCCTCTTCATTATCATCCCCCTTGATTAAATATTATTAATAAGGCATACTCCTTCCCTCTAAAGAAAAAGAGTACCTTTGCCAACTGCATTATCCGAGAAGGAATAACGTTAGTTTCATGGTAAAAAGAATTCGCTTTATATTGCTGTTGGTTCTATTGCAGGCAGTGACTGGTCTCTCTGTTTTATATGCTCAAAGCATTACTTCTGCATCCGGTATTGTGAAAGATTCAATTACCGGAGAGCCTTTGGCCTTCGTATCCGTCTATTTCGACGGTTCCACGATCGGTGCAATGACCGACGATAACGGAAAGTTTACCCTGCAAAATGATAAAGGGTATAATAAACTGGCCTTTGCATCACTGGGATACGACACCAAAGTGATCGACCTGAAAAAAGACCAGAAGAACGATGGTCTCGATATAAAGATACGTCCTACCGCTTTCGAGATTTCGGAAGTCGTAGTAAAGCCCAAAAGGGAAAAATATACCCGCAAAGATAATCCGGCTGTCGAACTTATCAAGAAAGTGATCGAGCATAAAAACGATAACCGTATCGAAGCAAAAGACGAATACCAAACGGAAGTTTACGAGAAACTATCCCTCTCGCTGGACGACTTCAACCCGGACTTCGAGAAGAACAAGTTCATGAAGAAATTTAAGTTCATCCGAAACTATCTCGACACATCCGAGTTCAACGGAAAACCGATCCTGACCCTTTCCGTACGGGAAACGATTGCGGATAAATACTACCGGAAGCAACCGAAAACCGAAAAGACAATCGTCAAAGGGAAACGTATGCAAGGTGTCGACCAGACGCTGGACGATGGTGGCGGCATCACCTCTAACCTGGAAGAAATATTCCAAGGTATCAATATCTTCGACAATAACATCAATATCCTGCTGAACCGTTTTGTCAGCCCGCTATCCTCTACTCTGGCCACCAGTTATTACAAGTATTACATCATGGATACGCTGGATATAGGAGGTGATAAATGTGTCGACCTGGCCTTTGTTCCGGTCAACAGCCAGAGTTACGGTTTTACCGGGAGATTATATATTACACTGGACGGCAACTATGCAGTAAAGAAATTCCTGCTTAATACACCGGTAAATATCAACCTCAACTGGGTGGATAAACTTCGTATCGAACAGGAGTTCGAACGCATGCCCGACAGTACCTGGGTTGTCAAGAACGAAAACACTTACGTTAATTTCTATATTGTGAAAGGAGCACAACAACTCTATGCACACCAATTAAGGAATTACGAGAAATATAACTTCAACGTCGAAAAGGCCGACTCCGTCTTTAACTTGTTGGGGCCGCTCCATACCCTGCCCGTAGCAATCGAACAACCCGATACGTTCTGGGTCAACAACCGTCATATTCCCCTGAAAGAAAAGGAGAACGCACTCGACGACCTGTTGGCACAACTCCGCAAAGTGCCGGCATTCAACGTAATCATCAAAACGGCAGAGATACTTATATCCGGGTATATCCCTACGGCAGGAGACAAAAAATCGACAAAGTTCGACTTCGGGCCGATGAACACGACCATCAGTGGTAACAGCCTGGAAGGTGTACGCCTGCGTGTCGGAGGTATGACAACAGCTAACCTCAACCCGTATTGGTTCGCCAGCGGTTATCTGGCCTACGGAACGAACGACCGTAAACTGAAGTATAATGTCAAGCTGACACACAGCTTCAATAAAAAACTCTACCATGAAGGAGAAAGCCCGGTAAACAATCTCTCCTTCATTCAGGAATATGATGTATATACTCCGGGACAGGACTTCCTCTTTACCAGTAAAGATAACATCTTCGTTGCCTGGAAAGTGGGTGAACCTGTGACCAAGATGCAATATATCCGCAAGTCGATGTTCCAGTATGAAAAGGAATGGCTGAACGGCCTGACCTGGAGATCGTGGGTATATAACCAGAATAACCAGGCGGCAGGTACACTGAAATATATAGAACAGGATGCAAATGGTACTCTGATCCATAAGAAAAGTATCACAACCTCTGAAATCGGGACACAGCTTCGTTTTGCCCCCGGAGAACGTTCTTATGACGGTCGTTCCGGAAAAGAGTCGGTATTCAACCTATCGAAAGATGCCCCTGTATTCAAACTGTCCCATCAACTGGGTCTGAAAGGGGTATTAGGCGGAGAATATAACTACAATCATACGGAACTCAGTGCCGAAAAGCGTATCTGGCTATCCTCATTCGGCCATATCGATACACAGTTGAAAGCCGGAAAAGTATGGAACAAAGTACCTTTCCCTCTATTGATACTGCCGAATACCAACCAGTCGATCACCATTCAGCCGGAAGCATTCCACATGATGAACGCATTGGAATTCGTGACCGACCAGTATGTGTCATTCAATGCCACTTACTATATGAAAGGATGGATACTGAACCGTATACCGGGCGTCAAGTGGTTACGCCTTCGCGAAGTAATCTCTTTTAATGGGATCTATGGCGGTCTGACCGACAAGAATAACCCGACAATGACTCCCGGCCTGTTCATATTGCCCGACGGCACGCGTCCTCTGGGTAATACACCTTACATGGAAGCAAGTGTCGGTCTTGAAAATATCTTCAAGATACTGCGTATCGACTATTACCGTCGTCTGACCTACCTGAATGAACCTAATATAAAGAAAGGAGGGGTGCGTATTGCGTTACGATTCTCTTTCTAGTTCTCCATTAAATCATGCACCGAATGCATGGGCACTTATACCGCTATTGGTATTTTTGCTTACCTATCTGGTTGTTTCGATATTGGCCGGCGACTTTTACAAGATGCCTATCACGGTAGCTTTTGTTATCTCGTCGGTAGTTGCCATCGCTATATCCAAGGGAGGCAAACTATCCAACCGCATCGAACAGTTCTGTCGCGGAGCAGCCAACACCAACATCATATTGATGGTGCTTATCTTCATTCTGGCCGGCGCTTTTGCACAGACAGCCAAGTCGATGGGAGCCGTAGATGCGACCGTCAACCTGGCCATGTCGATCCTACCCGGTAACCTGCTGGCCGCGGGTATCTTCCTGGCAGCCTGTTTTATCTCCATCTCCGTAGGCACCTCCGTCGGAACGATTGTCGCTCTGGCTCCCGTGGCAGTAGGTATTGCCACCAAGACAGGGATGCCCGATGCCCTGATGCTCGGTGTAGTGGTCAGCGGCGCTATGTTCGGCGATAACCTGTCGTTTATTTCAGACACAACCATTGTTGCAACCCGTACACAAGGATGCAACATGAACGATAAGTTTAAAGTGAATATCCGTATTGCCCTTCCGATAGCGATCATAACAGGTATAATATACATTTTGATAGGAAGCGGAATGGACAGCCACTATGTAGCCGGCACCATCGAGTGGGCAAAAGTAATACCTTATGTGGTGGTACTTGTTACGGCTATCTTCGGAGTAAATGTGATGTTGGTATTGTTTATCGGTATCCTGTTGTCAGGTATTGTAGGATTGTTCACCGGAGGCTTCGATGTATGGGGATGGACAGCTTCGATGGGACTCGGTATCACCAACATGGGTGAACTGATTATCGTTACTCTGCTTGCTGGTGGTATGCTGGAAATGATACGCTATAACGGAGGTATCGACTGGATTATCCTGAAACTGACTTCGCATATCCGTTCCGTCAAAGGAGCCGAACTGAGTATTGCCGCCCTGGTCAGCTTCGCCAATCTTTGTACGGCAAACAATACGATCGCCCTGATAATGGCCGGTCCGATCGCCAAAGACGTAGCCGACCGTTTCCATGTAGATCCACGCCGTAGTGCCAGCCTACTCGATATATTCTCGTGCTTCGTGCAGGGTATTATCCCTTATGGAGCTCAACTATTGATGGCTGCCGGCCTTGGCGGTGTCTCTCCTATCGAAATCATGCAGTATTTATATTATCCTTACTTATTAGGATTCGGCGCCTTATTGGCAATCTTCTTCGGGTATCCGAAAAGGTATGCTTTGAAAAAGTAAAGAAACCTTCAAAAAGAAAGAAGCTGTATCTAAATGTCTTTTGATACAGCTTCCTACAATATAAACTCAATATTTTTATTTCAGTCCTCTGTTCTTCAGAAGCGGATCTGTATTAGGTTCTTTACCACGGAAGTTTTTATACATATCCATCGCATCGTCGATGCCGCCCGGTGTCAGGACATACGTACGGAATTTAGCAGCCACTTCAGGATTGAAGATATCGCCACTTTCCTTAAAGGCCTGGTAAGCATCCGAGTCGAGCACTTCCGCCCAGATGTAGCTGTAATAACCGGCTGTGTAGCCACCGCCCATCGTGTGATTAAAATACGTCGTACGATAGCGGGACGGGATCTGCTTCAATAAGCCACGTTCACCGAGGACAGTCTCTTCAAACTTCATTACGTCTGCACCGTCATGTACTTCTTTCAATACATGGAAATCCATATCCAGTAAGGAAGCTGCCAGGTATTCGGTTGTTGCAAATCCTTGTCCGTATTTGCCACTCTTATCCAACTTTTCAATCAGTTCGGCAGGGATCACTTCACCTGTCTGGTAATGCTTGGCATAAACCTTCAACACTTCCGGTTCGAATACCCAATGTTCCATGATCTGTGAAGGCAACTCCACGAAGTCGCGGGGAACACCCGATACGCCATAATAATGTACATCTTTGAAAAGATTATGCAAACCATGTCCGAACTCATGGAACAGTGTTTCCGCTTCATCGGCACTCAGCAAAGCAGGCTGGCCGGGAGAAGGTTGCGAGAAGTTACAAACAATCGTAACAACAGGTCCCTGACGCTTGCCATCCTGGTAGGTTTGCGAACGATACGTACCGCACCACGCACCACCTCTTTTGCTGGCACGCGGGAAATAGTCCATATACAATACACCCAGATGTGTACCATCTTTATCTTTACATTCGAATGCTTCTGCATCGGGATGTGGAAGAGGGACATTCTTTATCGGAGTAAATGTAATTCCATACAGCTTGTTGGCTACATAGAAAGCACCGTCGCGCACGTTCTCGAGTTTCAGATACGGGCGCACCTGGTTCTCGTCCAGGTCAAATTTTGCCTTCTTTGCTTTCTCGAAATAATAACGCCAGTCCCAACCTTCAGCCTGGAAGTTACCGCCTTCTTTCTTTATCTCGGCATTGATGTCGGCCAATTCCGATTTTGCTTTATTTATAGCCGGTGTCCAGATCTCATCCAAAAGGGCATACACCTTATCGGATGTCTTTGCCATCCGGTCTTCCAGAACGAAAGAAGCATAATCGTCGTATCCCATCAGTTTGGCCTTTTCCAGACGAAGAGAGATCAGTTTACGTACGACTTCTTTATTATCGGCATCGTTACCGTTATTGCCACGGTTGATGTAACCGTTGAATATCTTTTCACGCAAAGCACGATTATCTGCATATTGCAGGAAAGGCATTACGCTCGGATTATGCAGGGTGAAAAGCCACTTACCTTCCATTCCGGCGCCACGGGCAGCCGCTTCGGCATTTAATACCAGGCTTTCGGGCAAGCCTGCCAGGTCGGCCTTATTGTCGATCACCAGCTTGAAAGCGTTGGTTTCTTTCAGCATATTCTGTCCGAAAGTAAGCTGAAGCATGGAGATCTCGCTGTTCAGTTCACGCAAGCGGGCCTGCTTTTCCGCATCGAGGTTTGCACCGCCACGAACGAAACTCTTATACGTTTCCTCCAACAGTTTTTTCTGTTCCTTGTCGAGGTTCATCGCTTCCTGGTTATCATAAACCGTCTTGATACGCTTGAACAGGTCTGCGTTCATACGGATATCGTCGCTGTTTTTCGACAACAGCGGTGACAATTCACGGCTCACAGCCTGCATTTCGTCATTCGTATTGGCACTGTTCTGACCATAAAAGACGGCACTGACCCGGCGCAATGTCTCACCGCTCTGGTCGAGGGCAACAATCGTATTCTCAAAGTCTGGTGCTTCGGGCTGGTTTGTGATAGCCGCAACTTCGGCTTGCTGTTCGGCTATCCCTGCTTTAAAGGCAGGCATATAGTCCTCCAGTGTGATTTTATCAAATGGAGGTACTCCAAAGGGGGTAGTGAACTCCGTCAGGAAAATATCCCCGGGAGCTGTGTTTTCCGACTTCTTCTCGGACGAATTGCAGGCACTAAGTGCAACGGCAATACCGGCTGCCATAATCATTTTCTTCATGTTGTTCTGTTTAAGTTTCTTATTTTAAACCTCTGTTTTTAAGTAACGGTTCCACATTGGGTTCTTTGCCCCGGAAATTCTTATACATATCCATTCCCTCGTCGATACCGCCGGGAGTAAGAATGTACTGACGGAATTTCTGAGCCACTTCCTGGTTGAAGATATCACCCGTTTCTTTATAAGCTTCAAAAGCATCGGCATCCAGCACTTCCGCCCAGATATAACTGTAATAACCGGCAGTATATCCGCCTGTCATTGTATGACTGAAATAAGTAGTACGGTAACGGGGAGGAATCTGGCTGATCAATCCGCGTTTATTCATCGCATCGGCTTCAAAGGCTTCTACATCCATATTTACCGGTTGTTCCTTCAGAATATGATAATCCATATCCAGCAAAGAAGCTGCCAGGTATTCGATGGTAGCAAAACCCTGTCCGTATTTACCACTCTTTACGATCTTATCCACCAGTTCCTGCGGGATCACTTCGCCTGTCTGATAATGTTTGGCATATACTTTCAAGACTTCCGGTTCGAACGCCCAGTGTTCATTGACCTGTGAAGGAAGCTCGACGAAATCACGGGGAACATCCGAAACACCATAATAATGAACATCGCAGAACAATCCGTGCAACGCATGACCGAATTCATGGAAGACAGTTTCAGCTTCATCCGCGCTCAACAAAGCAGGCTGTCCGGCAACCGGTTTGCTGAAATTGAACACAGTCGTAACGACCGGGGTAACTTTCTTTCCATCTTTGTAGGTCTGCGAACGGTAACTGCCGCACCAGGCTCCGCCGCTTTTACCCGGACGAGTATAGAAGTCCATATAAAGGACACCCAGTAAAGAACCGTCCTTGTCCTTACATTCGAAAGCGAAAGCATCCGGATCCGGTTTCGGGATATCCTTAATTTCCGTAAAGGTTATTCCATACAATTTATTAGCAACATAGAAAGCACCCTCGCGCACATTGTTCAATTCCAGATACGGACGTACTTCGTTTTCATCCATATTGAATTTTGCCTGACGCGCTTTGTCGGTATAATAACGCCAGTCCCAACCTTCTGCATCGAAGTTACCTCCTTCTTTCTTGATTTCAGCATTAATATCCGCGAGTTCCTCTTTCGCTTTTTTCAATGCCGGTGTCCAGACCTGGTCGAGCAGGTTATACACGTTCTTTTCATTCTTAGCCATATTCTCATCCAGCACGAAAGCTGCAAAGTCTTCGTACCCTAACAACTTCGCTTTATCCAGACGCGCGGCGACCAGTTCTTTAACGACATTCTTATTGTCATTTTCGTTGTTGTTGTTTCCACGGTTGATGTAAGCCTTAAACATCTTTTCGCGCAACGTACGATTGTCTGCGTATTGCAGGAAAGGCATCACACTCGGGTTATGAAGGGTGAATACCCATTTGCCTTCCATCGAATCGGCAGCGGCAGTCTCAGCAGCAGCGGCAATCACTGATTCAGGCAGGCCGGCAAGATCTTCTTTCTTATCGACTACCAATTTGAAAGCATTCGTTTCTTTCAATACATTCTGTCCGAAAGTAAGTTCCAGCACAGAAATCTTCTCATTCAGCTCACGCAATTTCGCTTGTTTGTCTGCATCCAGGTTTGCACCGCCACGCACAAAACCTTTGTATGTTTCTTCCAGCAATCTGGCCTGTTCTTTATCCAGGTTCAGTGATGCTTTCTGGTCGTAAACCGCTTTCACACGGGCGAAAAGAGTTGGGTTCAGATTGATATCGTCAAAATGGGCAGACAGGATCGGATAAAACTCCTGTTCAAGCGCCTGTATTTCGTCGGTCGTATTCACACTTGACTGTCCACCAAAAGCATACATGACCTTATTTAACAACTCACCAGCCCGGTCGAGAGCCGCAATCGTATTCTCGAAAGTAGGCTTTTCGGTATTATTGACAATGGCATCGATCTCTTTTTTGTGTTCTTCCATTCCCTTTTCACAAGCGGGCTTGTAATGTGCCACTTCTATCTTATCGAAAGGAGGAACACCGAACGGTGTCGTGTACTCTGTAAAAAACGGATTGGGTGTAGACTCGGCTACATCGCTTTTCTTTGAGGAGTTGCAGGCTCCTAAGACTACTGCCAGACTGGCAGCCATAAGCGTTTTATTCATAACTATGATATTGTAAGAATTAATTTATGTCTACATTAATTATATAATAGGTAGTGCAAAGATAGGGAAGTTTTATTTTACTTTGCTCTTCTAACAATATAAATAGAGTAACCATGAATAGAATATGTGACTTATTCGGTATAAAATACCCCATCATACAAGGTGGGATGGTTTGGTGCAGCGGTTGGAGACTGGCTTCGGCTGTCAGCAATGCCGGGGGACTGGGATTGCTCGGCGCCGGTTCTATGCATCCCGACATGCTGCGCGAACATATCCGCAAATGTAAAGCGGCTACCGACAAGCCTTTCGGTGTGAACGTCCCGCTGATGTACCCGGAAATAGAGAACCTGATGAATATTCTGGTGGAAGAAGAAGTAAAAATAGTCTTCACCTCTGCCGGAAGTCCTAAGAAATGGACTCCTTTCCTGAAAGAACATGATATGACAGTGGTCCATGTGGTAAGCAGTTCCTTGTTTGCCGTCAAGTGTGAAGAGGCAGGTGTCGATGCAGTTGTTGCCGAAGGGTTTGAAGCCGGGGGACATAACGGACGCGAAGAAACGACGACGCTCTGCCTGATCCCTGCCGTGCGCCGGGCTACCTCTCTCCCACTGATAGCCGCCGGAGGTATAGGCACCGGTGATGCTATGTTGGCTACTTTTGCCCTCGGTGCGGAAGGTGTACAGATCGGTACCCGTTTTGCCCTGACGGAAGAAAGTTCCGCTCATGAAAATTTCAAACAGCTTTGCCTCAGTCTCAATGAGGGAGACACGAAGCTATTATTGAAGAAGCTCGCTCCTACCCGGTTGGCTAAAGGTAATTTCAAAACGGCAGTGGAAGAAGCCGAAGCACAAGGCGCATCCGTAGAAGATATGCGCGCTTTACTTGGCAAAGGCAGAGCCAAAAAAGGTATATTCGAAGGTAATCTGGAAGAGGGAGAACTGGAGATCGGACAGGTAGCCGCCTTATTCAGAAAAGAACAGACAGTCAGCGAAGTGATGGAAGAACTTATTGCCGATTATCGGAAAGCACTTGCCGGACTGAACAACGAAGCAAACTTATTCTAACCGAGTATCCGGTGTCCTGAAAATTTCCTCGTTAGGAAACTGGAATTTCTTGCCTGGGAAACGCTAGTTCCCTGCCGAGGAAATTGCAGTTCCCCGGGCAGGAAACTACAGTTTCCTTATTGAAAAAATTAAGGAAACTGCAAGTCCCTGACTGATAACCTATTCAGGCAAAACCGAAGGGATCACTTTATTTTTCCTTGAAAGCCTGTATTTTCAAGCAACCACGGCAGGTTAAACCGGTAATGGTTCTTACTGCTTAACAGATGGATGATCCCGTCGGGCGACTGTGTTGCCGCCAGATAACCAAGTGGTTCGGCATGCGTCTGATCCATTTCAAAGAAACCGGTCCATGCTCCTCCATCCATAAAACGTTTTTTGCCATCTGTCAGTAACTTCTTCACCGGCCATGTTTTCCCTTCGTCGAAAGAAAGGGCGGCATACATTCCGTAGCCTGTATATTCTTTACCGCTTCCATCTTTAAAAGTCATCCCGTTCAGACCATTCTTCAAACGGAAAGGATGGTTGGTGAAAGAGACCAGAAGGATGGGCCCTTCTCTCAGGCGCATCAATACGAGACGTTGGCCACCGTCGATCGGGGGGAACTCGGATGCACTATATGTCCAGGTACGTCCGTTATCTTCCGAGATACTCATGGGCATACGTTCCAGGCCGTCTTTACCCACAATCCCGTCCCCACGCCCCAAGGCCATAAAGCGGCCGTCTGCCAGTTGAACCACTCCGGCATGGATACCGGCAATGGTTCCGCCAGAAGCTCCCGCCTCGAAAATGCCGGGATTAGTCTTACCCATATCTTCCCAGGTCAGACCGTTATCTTTACTGAGATGAAAAGCAGTGCCTCCGTTACTACGGGGAGTTGCATCGGCGGCTTGTACCAGCCAACCTTCTTTCGTTTTGAATGAACCGGCTATCACCTGATGGCGGCGGGCATGTTCGGGAGCGACCAAACGCGGGCGGCTCCATGTTTCACCGTTGTCGGTACTGGTTCTCATGACCATTGCCAAGGTTTCCCAGGTTCCGGCAGCCTCCACCCCGTTCATATGGATCAGTGTTCCATTGTTATTCAGCAGGGAAGAGCCCGTCACGTTCCGGTCGGGCACTTGAAAGAATTCACGCGGTTCGGTCCATTCCGTATTACCATTTACCAGGCGACTTTCCAGAATAACCATTTCACGACCCGATTCCTCATTACAGGTAAACCAGATGGCAAGTAAATCGCCATTATCACACCAACTGACAGCAGGACAATGATTATGTTTATAAAATGGTACACCGGACGAACAGTCAGGAGTCTTTACATAAACCAGAGGTTCACTAAAGAAAGGTGTTTTCAGGGGAGCATCCCAGTGATGTTTCTTTTGTATCACTTGTCCGGCAACGGGTTCGATAGCCGGAAGGGGTTGTGTAGCAGCCCTGTCGGCCTGTACTACACGGAAGCCGGTAAGCCAATGTTTATCTTCGGGCAACATGGCCATACGATTGGCTGAACGCAGGAATTTTTCAGGGGTGCTATGGCTTCCGCCACGTGTCACCCGGTATAATCCGTCGGCACGCCCCACAGGATCTGTCTGTGCTGATGGTTCATAAGGACCGTACCAGTCGCTGCACCATTCCTCCACATTTCCGTGCATATCATACAAGCCGAAAGGATTAGCCGGGGTCTTTCCTACTGTCAGGTTGATCGTTGAGTCTGTTCCCCAGACATTTTGCTGGTTCTTATGGTATACGCCATGAAGCCCGTTGTCCATCCAGAAACTCCAGTATGTACCGGCACGGCAGGCATATTCCCATTCCGCTTCTGTCGGCAGACGGTAAGTTTTACCTTCTTTCTTCGATAACCAATCGCAGAAGGCCTGGGCTTCAAGATAGTTTACAAAGACGACGGCTTCATCATCTCCCTTTGAGAGACCGTATTTTCCTCTTAGTTTTTTATGGGTGGGATCGAAAGATTCATATTGGGCATTCGTCACTTCGGTAGTACCCATCAGGAAAGAGGTTGTTATCGTTACCGGATGGACCGGGGCTTCGTCATAATCTTCTCCCAATCCGTGGCCACCCATGTGGAAGGTTCCTTCCGGTATGCGTACGAACTCCATTCCCAGGCTGTTCTTTTCCTGGGCATAGGAAGCTGTAGCCAGCAGGGCAGAAAGGCTATAACATAAGATTGTAGTGTTTTTCATCTTCATTCGTTGTTTTCTGATTTCAAGGAATAAAGATAGATATATTGTTCCAAATACAATACCTAACGATATATCTATATACAAAAAAGGGCAGGTTTAGAACCTGCCCCTACAAGGTTTGCTATATTGTTTCAAACCTGACAATTTGCAAAATAACAAATACTAGTCTACAACTTGTATTTATATAATTGTGCCATTACCTTCTGGTACTCATTCTGCAACTGCATATAATTCTGCATGCTTTGATAAAGCGTAGTCACATCCACAAAGTATTCGATCATACTAATCTGCCCGGTCTGGATCGCCTTATTCAGCAATGCCAGGTTGTTCTGACTTTTCAGGACGGTATTATATTCGTCCATAGAAGTTTTCAACGCCAGCGATTGATTATACAATTGATGTAATTCGCTCTCAACGGCAGAGGTAGTACTTTCCAGTTGCAGGTCGGTATAAAGCGACTGGGCTTTTGCCTGCCGTACATTGTTCCGGTTTGAGAACAACGGGATACTTACACCCACCAGGAAACCATTGAAACGTTCGCCTCCTGTCGCAGTATTCAAACGATAGCCAAGCTCAAAACCCGGCAGTCCTTTCGCTTTATTGACACTCAACTGACGTTGGGCAGCTACCTGCTCACTCTTCAAAGTCAACAGTTGAGGATTGGAAGTGATCGCTTCCGAACGCAGTTCTTCAAACGACAGGACTTCATCCGTCTGCCTGTAAGCCGTATCCGTGAAGTCGATGGCAATTCCGCCGTTCAACGTTGCCAGTTCCTGTAATTTGGCGATACGGGCAGCTTCATTCATACGGGCTTCGGTCTTTGCGTTCAACAACTCCAGGTCTATCTTATTTGTCTCCAGGATATTGGCATCCCCCGACTGCAGACGCATCGCATACAGTTCGGACAGCTGCTGCGCATTGTGCCGGCGCTGATCCAATAACGCTTTCTGCTGGTTCAACAGGACCAGATCCAGGCAAAGCACTTTTGCCTGTAACAGGATCTGCTGGCGGAACTCTGCTCCCTGATTATCGTAACTGGCAGCTTTCGATTTCGCCAGTTTATTCTTCTGCACATACACCGAAGGAAAGTCGAACGACTGGGAAGCGACCAGTTCCCCCTGGATTCCCATCCCCTCCCGGTTGCCATACTGATGAACATACGAAACGGACGGATCAGGCAGGTTATTATCGAGCTTGGCTTCCAGCTTCTTCGATACAGTCAGCTGGCTGTTCGCCTGTAATTCTTTGTTATTGGCTTCAACACTGCGTAAGACCGCATCAATGGAGTTCTGTCCATTAACCGAAAATACGGCAGATGCCAATGTCGCTATTATTATGAATTGTTTCATTTTTCCTTATTCATTAAAAGATAAACAATAGGAATGATAAAGCCGTTGAGGAAGGTAGAAGTCAATAAACCACCCAGAATAACGGTTGCCATCGGGCTTTGGATCTCATTACCCGGCAGATCACCGTTCAATGCAAGCGGTATCAAAGCCAGTGCCGAACTCAATGCCGTCATCAGGATCGGGTTCAGACGGTCCAGCGAACCGTGTATCACCGCATCATGTATTGAAAAACCCTCACTGCGCAACTGCGCATAATGGCTTATCAGCAACATACCGTTACGGGTAGCGATACCAAACAACGAGATGAAACCGATAATGGCCGGTATACTGATCTCACCGGAAGTCATCCACAGGATAAACACCCCCCCGATCAGCGCCAGCGGCAAGTTCAAGAGGATCACACCGCTTTCCTTGGCATTCTTGAACTCGTTGTAAAGCAACAGGAAGATTACCAGCAACGACATCAACGAGGTGAGTAGCAAGGTACGGCTGGCCGCCTGCTCACTTTCGAACTGGCCGCCGTATTCGATATGATAGCCTTCGGGTAACCGGATCGAACCGCCTATCTTATTCTGGATATCGTTTACCACACTACGCAAGTCGCGTTCGGACACGTTTGCACTGATAACCAGTTTACGTTGCACATTCTCCCGGTTGATCGTATTCGGGCCGGTCACCGAACGTACTTCCGCTACATAACTCAACGGTATCTTCTTCCCTCCTGCATCGATCATCAGATTGCGTATATCTTCCATCGTGGCACGGCTTTCGTCCGAAGTCTTAACGGTCAGGTCGAAAGTCTTACCGTCGTCATATACCTGGCTGACTACCTCGCCACCCAGCATCACATTAATATACTCTTCAAACTCCGGCAACGATATTCCATACTTAGCCATCAGTTCACGTTTGGGTGTGATGGTCAGCTGCGGACGCTCGATCTGCTGCTCTACTTTCAGGTCTACCAGGCCGGGGATACTTTGAATGGAGTTCTTTATATCATTACCGATCGTAAAGAGACGGTTCAAATCCGTACCGAACAGCTTGATGGCAATATTGGCCTCCGTCCCCGAAAGCATAGCATCGATACGGTGAGAGATAGGCTGGCCGATCTCGATATTGGCCCCGCTGATGGTAGACAATTTCTTACGAACATCGTTCATAACAGTCTCCCGGCTACGATCTTTCAATACGAAAGGAGCCTCTATCTCCGATACGTTCACACCCAAAGCATGTTCATCCAGTTCGGCACGTCCGGTCTTACGGGCTACAGTCTGGATCTCGGGAACCTGCATCAGCAGTTGTTCTGCACGGTGTCCCATCTCGTCCGACTCATCCAGGGAGATACCCGGCAAAGAGCTTACGTTGATCGTGAAAGATCCCTCGTTAAAGGGAGGCAGGAAGCTACGCCCCAGCGTAAAGAAGATACCCAGTGCCACTACAAACAAGCCGATAGTACAACCCAGTACCGTTTTCTTGTGCACCAACGCCACTTTCAGTGCACCGCCATACCATTCTTTCAACTTACGGGCTACCCACGCTTCTTTATCTATCTTCTGATCAGTCGCCTTACGGTTCAGAAGATAACTGCATAATACCGGAGTCAGTGTAAGCGCTACGACGGTCGATGCAAAAAGCGCTACGATAAATGCGACACCCAGCGGAACCAACATACGTCCTTCCATCCCATGCAGGAAAAACAACGGGACGAAACTTACGACAATGATCAGCGTAGAGTTCAGGATCGGCATACGGACTTCACGGGAAGCATCATACACGACCTCCAGTATCGAACGCCTGTCGTCGGGCGGCAGCATCCGGTTTTCCCGTATCCGCTTATACACATTCTCCACATCGACAATCGCATCATCCACCAACGAACCGATCGCAATGGCCATACCTCCCAGCGACATCGTATTGATTGTCATTCCCATATAATGAAGCACCAGAATAGAAACCAGCAACGATAACGGCAACGCAACCAAAGAGATCACCGTCGTCCGGATATTCATCAGGAAGAGGAACAACACGATCACAACGAAGATACTACCTTCAAACAGACTGTTCTTTACATTATTAATAGAGCTATCGATAAACCGGCTCTGACGGAAAATATCGGTAGACACATTCACATCCGAAGGCAGACTCTTCCTTAGGTCGGCAACAATACCGTCCAACTTATTCGTCAGGTCGATCGTACTGGTATTGGGTTGCTTGGTGACAGTGATCAGTACGGCATGTTTCCCCCGTTCGGAAGCCGTACCCAGTTTGGGACTTTTACTTCCGACCTTTACGGTTGCCACATCCTCCAACAGAACAGGGAAACCGTCTACTGTTTTTATTACCCCTTTAGCCAGTTCATCCGCTTTGGAAGTTGAAAGAACGCCCCGGATAATGTACTCGTTATCATATTCATAGAGTACACCACCATTTGCGTTACGATTCATATTACGGCAAACGGTCAAAACCTCATTAAGCCCCACTCCGTAATGTTTCATGCGGGCAGGATCGAGCAATATCTGATATTCTTTAATATCGCCACCGATCACGGCAACCTGTGCCACACCGCCGGTCGACAGCAGGCGCGGACGGATCGTCCAGTCGGCAATCGTACGCAGATCCATCTGGGTGGTGGCGGTTTCCGTAGGGGCAGTTCGCGAACCGCCCGTACTGACGGAGGCATTTCCATTATCCTTAGTCGTCAAGCCGATGATCATCATTTCACCCAGGATAGAAGACTGCGGGCCCAGCGTCGGTTTACCTACATTCTCAGGAAGGCTCTCACCCACTACGGCCAGTTTCTCGGATACGATCTGACGGGCCCGATAGATATCCGTTCCCCAATCGAATTCCACCCATACGACAGAAAAACCGGTAGTGGAAGAAGAACGTACACGGCGTACGTCCATAGCACCATTCACCGCCGTCTCCACAGGAAAAGTAACCAAGCGTTCCACCTCCTCAGGTGCCATACCATTAGCTTCCGTCATGATAACTACGGTAGGAGCATTCAGATCAGGAAACACATCTACATCCGTGTGAAAGGCCGTATAGGTTCCCGCTATCATCAATAGCAAAGCACAGATCAGGACTACCAGCCTGTTATGCAGCGAGTAATATATAATTTTATTCAACATATAGTGCTCCTCCCATTAATGATTATGAGTATGAGCAGGAATAGCATTGGAAGCAGATGCCAGTTTGATCTGATAAGCACCCTGTGTAACTACCGTTTCACCAGGCTTCAACCCGGATAATATCTGTACTTCCGAACCATTGTTGGCACCCGGTTTCACTTCCCGTTTCTGATATCCTTCTTCATCCAGGCGGATAAACACGGAGTAAATGCCCTGTTCTTCTATCAGGGCGGAAACAGGAACACTCAATACATCCTCAATCGGAGAAGTCAGCAGATAAACTTCCACAAACGAACCGGGTATTACCGCTCCCTTGTTATCAAACTCGAAAGTGACAGGAATATAGAATGAATTGCTATCCGAAGCCTTTCCATAAGAAAGTATACGTCCGTGAAGATCGGATAGCTTATAGACTATCTCATCATAAGGCGTACGGAAGTTGGCAGACTGAACGGCCGGAAGATATTTATAGTACTTTTCCGAAACTTCTGCACGAAGTACCAGGCGGCTGTTCTGCGATATAGTAGCCAACGGTTGCCCTACCGCCACATAATCACCTTCTTTCACCTGCAAATTCTTCAGGTAACCGTTCATCGGAGAAACTACCGATACGCCATTGGCCGTTTGTTTGCCGGCAATCGCTTCATAGGCGACCTTCGCATTCTCATAGTTCAAACGGGCCTGTTCGAAGTCTTTAGCGGAAACGATCTTATCGCCCACCAATTGTTCCATACGCTCATATTCTTTCTTGGCATTCTCGTATGCATACTTGGCACGGGCCGCCACGTTCCCATCCGAAAGCGTACTGGACGCCAGGCTCAGGATAGCCTGACCTTTACGTACTGCCGCACCGTCTACAAATGACAGGCTACCGAAAGTAACTATACCGGGTACTGTTGCAACCACAGTCGTCTCATCACCTTGTGCTGCCAATACACTTCCACTGGTCTTTATTACATCCGTGAAAGGAGCCGGTTCCACTACCTTTGTTTGTAAACCGACAGCCTTAGCCAATTCTTCTTTGAAAATGATCTCATTGGCATGTGCTCCTGAGGCAGCTTCCTTGCCATGATCGTGTCCTTCATGATCGTGTCCCTCGTGTTCGTGATCGTGTCCTTCTTCATGTTCATGTGCTTCATGATCATGTTCGTCCTGCTTGGTAGCTCCACCGCTACAGCCTATTAATAGGTAGGCACATAAGACCCACAATAAATATATCTTTCTCATTGTATTATAATGTGTTATTAATGCAAATAGACTTGAGTTCAACTTATAAATGCAACTTTTTGGGTGCGGATAATAAGCAATAAAAACATTTATTTTTCAGAGAGGAAA
>NZ_JADNBB010000043.1 GCF_015550595.1 Parabacteroides goldsteinii | reverse complement strand
ACGTAGGATGCGGAGTAGCGAACCAGGTGCAGCCTTGATCTTTTGGCTACTTTTGGATCAAGCCAAAAGTAGGTTCAAAACTTTCTAAAATCGAAATAACAAAAACAAACAACAATATGAATACCGTAATCAGAAATGTATTAATGGGGGGATTGCTGTTGCTGTCGGTTCCGATGGCGGCACAGGTTTCCCAAGATTTGATCGACAAGGCGAAAGCAGCCGGAATGACGGAAGAGCAGATCCGGCAGGAGATCACTAAAAGAATGGGACAGTCGGGTACAGAGCAAATGGGCCAAAAGGCTTCCGATGCAACGGTTTCCGACCGGGTTGTTGCACCCCCCGAAGGAAAAGAAGAAACAACACTGGAAGAACAACGCCGGAGAAACCTTCCGGAAAATGATCTGAAAGAAACAGTTTTCGGACGGGAGATATTTTCAAACAAGAACCTGTCGTTTGAGCCGGATCTTAACATACCGACTCCCAAGAACTATATCCTGTCGGCGGGCGACGAGTTATTGATCAACGTATGGGGAGACTCGGAACTGAATATGAAACTGAAAGTTTCTTCCGAAGGAACCATCCTGATCCCCAACCTGGGGCCGGTAGCCATTAGCGGACTTAGTATTGAAGCAGCCGAAAGTCGTATCCGGCAAGAGCTGGGACGTATCATGTCTACCCTGTCCGGTACTACCGACGGGGCCAATACATTTGTTTCAGTCAGCCTGAGCCAGATACGCAGTATAAAAGTAAACATCGTTGGGGAAGTTATCGCTCCGGGAACTTATACCCTACCCTCATTTGCCACCTTGTTCAACGCATTGTATGCAGCCGGAGGAGTAAACGAGATCGGTTCGCTGCGTGGTATCAAAGTCTATCGCAACAGCAAAGAGGTGGCTAACCTGGATGTGTACGATTATCTGTTGAACGGAAAATACGGAACCAATATCCGATTGGAAGAAAACGATATGATCATAATCCCTCCATACGACCAACTGGCTGTGGTAAGAGGTAAAGTGAAACGTAACCGCATCTTTGAAATGAAGAAAGGGGAAACGTTACAGCAATTATTGAATATGACCGGAGGATTTACCGGAGATGCTTATACCAAAGATGTCCGCGTAAAACGGAAAGCCGGCAGCCGCTATCAGATTGCCACCGTCAGGGAAGACCAATACCCGACCTTCACGATGATGGATGCGGATTCGCTGATGGTGGACTCGGTAATTCCTTTCTACGAAAACCGCTTGACGATAACAGGAGCTGTATGGCGTCCGGGAGAATATGAATTAGGTACGACGGTACGCACAGTCAAAGAGTTGGTCAAGCAAGCCGCCGGCCTGAAAGGAGATGAATTTGCCGGACGTGCACAAATCACGCGGTTGAATCCCGATTTTACAACAACGGTTATTGCGGTGGACATACGCGGCATACTCAACGGCACGTCTCCGGATATGGAACTGAAACCGGAAGACAAACTGGAAATTCCTTCCCTGTTCGACCTTCGCGAACCTTATACGATAAAAGTAAGTGGAGCAGTCAACTACAAAGACACAGTGTTACCTTACCGCCATAGTCTGACCATAGAGGATGCTATCATTATGGCCGGAGGCCTGCAGGAATCTGCGGCTACAGTAAATGTTGAAGTTGCCCGCCGTATTAAAGATTCAAAAGCCGAACAAAACAGTAACATCACAGCAAAAGTGTTCAATTTCACACTGAATGACGATTTGGGACTGATACCGGCAGCCGGTACAACTGCTGAAACAGTCTTCACCCTTGAACCATTTGATGAAGTATATGTTCGCTTCTCTCCAGGCTATCAGGAACAACAGGTGGTAAAAATAAATGGAGAAATCACTTTTGCGGGCGATTATGTATTAGCCGAAAAGAATTCACGCCTAAGTGACATTATTTCTAAAGCCGGTGGAATAACTCCGGATGCTTATGTAAAAGGGGCCAGCCTGAAACGACAGTTGACGGAAGATGAAATGCGTCGTTTGGAAACATTGATGGAGCTAAGTTCCAACAAACAGAGTCGTGACTCGATTTCATTATCGATAGCAAACATTAAGGATTATTCCGTTGGTATCGATCTGGAAAAAGCTTTAGCTAATCCCGGAAGTTCTCACGATGTGGTATTACGTGACGGAGATATTCTTTACATTCCCCAACTACAGAGCACAGTAAAGATAAACGGAGCCGTCACTTATCCGAACAGTGTAACGTATACGAAAGGGATGTCAGTGGGTGATTGCTTGTCACAAGCCGGAGGATATAACGATATTGCCCGTAAATACCCGATCGTTATTTATATGAACGGAAAAGTCGCTACCACAAAGAAAAGACTCATTTTCTTCAAACATTATCCGAAAGTCGAACCGGGATGTGAAATTGTGGTACCGGCCAAGACACAACGCGATCGTAAGACCGGTTTGGCAGAGATATTGAGTATAGCCAGCTCGACGACTTCAATGGCAGCAATGGTTACCTCTATTATTAACAATATGAAATAATACGACAAAATATATGGATATGATTCAAATGAGTTCTCCGGATACGGACAACAACACACAGGAAATCGACCTGATCGAATTAGCCAAACAGTTGTGGAGTAAGCGTAAATTCATCTTTAAATGTTGTGGAATAGCCGTAGTAGCCGGACTTATCGTTGCTTTCAGCATACCTAAAGAATATAGTACCAGCGTAAAACTGGCACCGGAAACCTCCGATCCAACCAAAAAGATGGGGAACCTGGGAGGACTTGCTGCCATGGCCGGTATTAATCTGAATACATCTTCCGGATCGGATGCTATCTCTCCGGAGTTGTATCCGGACGTAGTCAGCAGTGTTCCTTTTTTGCTGGAGTTGTTTCCGGTACAGGTAACAACAGAAAAAGGGAACTATTCAGCCTCTTTATACGACTATATGGATGATAATCAGAAAAGTGCCTGGTGGAGTTATGTGATACAGGCACCTTTCAAATTAATAGGCGGGGTGAAAGAATTGTTCTCAAAAGAAGAGCCGGCAAGTAACGGGGAGTTGACTTCTTTCCGATTGACAAAGGAACAGGCTGACGTAATCAAGGATTTACAGGAGCGCATCTCCGCCTCTGTCGACAAAAAGACATCGGTCATTACCGTAGCTGTCCAGATGCAGGACCCGTTGATCTCAGCCAGTATCACCCAGGTTGTCGTAGATAAACTTCAAGAATACATTACTAATTACCGTACCCAAAAGGCTAAGCAAGACCTGGAATTCACAGAAAAAGTATTCGGCGAAGCCCGTGAGTCTTATTATAAAGCTCAACGTGCATACGCAACCTTTGAAGATGCCAACAAGAATATTATTTCTGCCAGTTACCGGACAGAACAGGAACGATTGAAGAATGAAATGACACTGACCTTCAATGTCTACAACACATTGGCACAGAAGTTGGAACAGGATAAATTGCGGGTTCAGGAACAGACACCGGTTTATACCGTTATACAACCGGCCACTGTTCCTCTGAAACCGGCATCCCCCAAGAAACCGCTGATCCTGATAGGCTTCGTATTCCTGGCAATATTCGGTAGCATTGGTTATTTATTCATCAAAGACCTCTTTAAACCGAAAGAGGAAAATGACGACTTCCTGATCGAATAACAGGCATGAGTATAAAAAATAAAAAATGAGAAGCTGCCGCTGCAGCTCCCCATTTTCTAATAAACTACATAAAACACTTAAAAGAACAAACTTCTATTTTAGAATGCAACACCGAAGCGTACGCCCCAGTTATTTATTCCGTCCATGGAATAAGTCAGGACTTTACTTTTATTTGTTGCATAGTTGTAATAAGCGGCTACATGCAAACCGAATTTCTTTTCCGGAGTAAAGAAAATATTCATACCGACTTCAGGAGCTACATAGAAACCCCACTGGCGGTCGTATACTTTCATTACATTCATATAAGTCGACATTTCGCTGTATTCAGTACCTAATTTAGCTGAAATATAAGGTTCGAACTGACCTTCACGGGTGAAGCTATAACGGAACGCTGCACCAAAAGGCAACTGGAATAAGGAATGTTGCTGATCGGATGTGATAGCAGAAGTTTCGCCTACATTAAGTGTCTGACGGTCGATATATTTATTATTCGTGTGATAAGAAATAAATGCACCTACTGCAAAATTAGGAACTACATAATAACCGGCTTCACCGTGAGCGCCCCAACCGCTTGTCTTGTCGGCAAAGCTATTGCCGAACGGAGTGTTAATATCCCAGTCGATATTGAAATACATATTGTTTACAACCTGGGCGCCAGCCAGTGAGGGCATCGCTAAACAGGCGATAAGTAAAGCGACTAATTTTATTGATTTATTTATCTTTTTCATAAGACTCAAATTTTACTGATTCGCGTTTAATTATTTCCTGAGGTATGGTGATTGAACAAATGCCTGATCGATTGCACGGATTGACAACTGAGTGTCGACCTTATCAGAACCGGACAATAATCCAGCCATGTAAGCAGTCCAGACAACCGGCAGTTTAGCATCGGCTTTAGGAGTCGGAGCTTTCAGATCAACCATTTCAGCAAGCAGAGAACCTACGCTATAGCTGTAAACTACCGGGTACGGATAATACCAATCGTGCCAGTCATATCCCCATGTCGGACCCCATCCCGGTCTCCAATAATTCGGTGTCCAATATCCTGGGTAACCCCACCACCAGTAGTTGTTGTTATAATCATTATACCAGTTTGTAAAATAATTTACATTTTCAACAAAAGAAACCTGCAGACCCAGGTCTGCGTCTTCTTTATCCATTGTGCGTGTATAACCACGACTTTCCATATTGCCGATCACTGTAGAAATAATATTGTCGGCTTCTGTTGCTGTCCAGTACTGAGGTTTCTCATTACTACCGATTACCAACACGCTATCAGGCACATAGAATGTGGTGAACGATTTAAAATCCGTTTTGCTATCGTGATTTGTGTACACCACGAAATCATTATCCAGCTTTGACATATCCGGATCTTTCTGACAGGATGCCAGTAAAAGGATCAACAAGAAAAAAGGAATAATCTTTTTCATCTCATTTTAACGTTTAAAACAGTTTATACTATTATTTGTGCTTATATATAAGTTATCCATGAAACAACAAGAAATTAAAAAAAGTTCTCTTTGATGTTATTTTGGCTGTGTTAATTAACTTACAGAAAGACTTCAAAACGCTCGTAAACGATAGTTAAAACGCAAAAAAGCCTGAAATAACTTACGCTATTTCAGGCTTTTGGATTATTCTTAAGAAATAAATATTTATTTCAATGTGCCTTGCTGTGCATCCTGTATCATTTTATCATTTGCCAGGATCAAGATTTCCACGCGACGGTTCAAGGCACGTCCTTCCGGAGTATCGTTGCTGGCAACGGGATCGTGAACCCCTTTGCCTTCGTATTCCATACGTCGTCCGCTTACACCCTGATCTACCATTAGATAATCATATACGCTTTTAGCACGTTTCTCAGACAATGTCTGGTTGTAATCCACCTTACCGGTATTATCGGTATAACCAACTATCTTGATGTCGGTATCCGGGTTCTCATTCAGGCTGACAGCCAGTTTACGCAATGCGCTGCGTGAAGCGTCGCTCAATGTGCTCGAGTTAGTGGCAAATAGAATACCGGAGTCGAAAGTTACTTTCAGTGCTTCCCCATTGTTGATCGTTTCAACAGTAGTTTCAGGCGGTAAAGTAGCTTCGAGTTCTTTCTTCTGTTTATCCATCTTTTTCCCGATCAGGGCTCCGGCTGTACCACCTACGGCGGCTCCGATAACGGCACCTAAAGCGGTATTACCAGCCAATGCACCGATCCCGGCTCCGGCAGCAGCACCACCACCTACGCCGATGGCTGTACCTTTACCTGTATTCGTCCATGTTCCACAACTCGTAAATACTACTGCCATACATAGCAGTACAGATAATAACTTAAAACTCTTCATGATTTTTTACTCTTTTATAAACCTTATATGAATATAACAGTTTATCAATCGAACATGTTGATAGAATCGCAATATTCAAGTTCTCCCTGCACGATAAAGCTTATTGCTTCGGGATCGAATTTGCCTACGCCATCCTTTTTAGCGTTCTTGATAACATATTCGATCAATTCATCTTCGTCGATCTCGATATCGGTATTATCGTCTGCATCGTCGTTCAGATAACCGCGTGATTCGTAGAAATCGTAGATCAGGTCTACAATATAATTGATATCGTCGTTACTGAATTTTCCTTTCAACTCCTGGGGAAGATAATTCTGAATAAATTTTACAGATTCGTCTTCATCGTAAATCAAATCGTCTTTGTCGCTCATAACTTTTTCAGTTTAATTGGTTACATACTTATGCAAAGATATGGCTTTAATTGAGAATTAAAAAAAATCCTCCGCCGTATCACTTGACTAATCCGTCAATCGCCTTTTTCCCTTCCCTGATAGCTTTGTTAATACCGATGTTGATGCCATGCTTTGTCTGGATCGTGATATATTCAGCCTTCAGTTTGGTAAGTTCAAACATTTCATCGGTTGTGAGTTCCGGGCTATATTTATCATATTTGGTAACGGCAAATTCCTGAAATGTCTTATCTACCTTCTCCCAATCGGCAGAAGTATATTTTTCACTTTCTTTCTGCACCTTTTCGATAAACTTGGTGAAGTCCTTTACATACGATTCCTTCGTTTCACTGCAACTATTACATGTTAAAAGCGTAATAGCGGCAAACATCATCATTAAAAACCTTTTCATATCTTTTCCTTTTTAGATTAATTCCAACAAAAGTAAACAAAAAAAGAGGATCTGCACTGTCCGGCCGAATGAAACTGCCGGACAGATATTAATCGGCTGTAGCTACGATCCGGTCTGCCGTCCAACTATCAGCTACTATCTGTATCCGGTCTGCGGGTAAAGAAGAGGTAAAACTGATCGTTAAAGTACAGTAGTCACCCGGCATAAGCGTGATATAATTATCCGAATAATGTACGGGAAGGATACGCTTGCCGGTTTCCTTATCCAGTACTTTGATACGGTTGAAAAAAGAAATATTCGTTTCTGAGTGGAGCGATACCATACCGGAATAGGTTGTTCCTTCCCGTTGAAGCGATACTTTCATCTCCGGCTTTGCTTCGGGCAAACGGGATAAGCCGGAATAATCTTTCGGAAGCGTGGTCAGCCAATAGATATTCGGGGCATCCGGTAATGCGACAGCTACGTTGGAAGGCCGGGCTGGATCAGCCGGCTGCATAGACAGGCGGAGGAAGTAGACTCCTTCTATCTCTTCCGGAACGGGAACATCAAACAAGGGCGCTACCGTATTGGCTTTGGCATCCGACTTTATTTCCTTTTCCCAACGGATCTTACCGCTGGTATCGTAGATACGTGCATTTACGATCAGATCCGGGTAATCGGACAAGGATGTATTCAACAGTTCTACCTGCCGGGTAACGGGATTGTAAAACGGATGCAGGGGTTCGCATCCTTTACGTGTACCGTACAGGGAAGCATTTACATCAAGGAACCAGTCGTACATCTGCCCGCGCAGGGAAGTCCACGGGTTCTGGGTTTTCCAGATCAGTATCCCGGTGTACCAGTCCCAAAGATGCGAACCCCAACCCTCCATAAAGCTACGGTATTGATCGTAATTCACGACCTGAGCGTATTTACAATAGGTTTCGATATCCTTTACCTCGCCATAACGTTCCAAATGATCCTGATATCCCAGATCCCGATGATAACGCCAGGTGGCATTACGGGTAAAACCTTTTCTCGGGAATCCTTCCAGGTCTTTCTCCGTCATCATTTCCCGCATACTTTCCACCTCCGGCGAACCGACGGAGCCTGCCTCCGGATTAAACGGATGCGAACGGAAAGTAAAGAACCATTCCGGCTCCTGAATACCGTAAGGACCGTCGCCGTTATCGCCCAGCAGGTTACGGGTAAAGAGGGAGTCGGTCGAATAGCTGACGAACAGACGTTCGGGATCAAGCTCGGGGAAGACTTTTTCTTTCAGTTGCTTGTCGATGTTTTTAGCCAACGGCCATTCGTTAGCTCCACACCAAAGACAAAGGCTCGGATGGTTACGTATCATTTTAACCTGGTCTTTTACCGAGGCGATAAAGAGATCGTGATTGTCGGGATATTCCCAACGACGTTCGCGGGAGTCCATTTTCATCGGGTCTTCCCAGGCACCGTTACAATCGCCGCTGCCCCATAAATCCTGGAAGACCAGTATTCCGTATTCATCACAGGCATTATAAAACTCCGGGCGTTCGAGCAGGGCACCTCCCCATACGCGGATCATACGCAAATTCATTTCGGCATGGAAACGGACTTCATCGCGGTAACGTTCAGGGGAAAGACGCAGTAACCAGTCGGAAGAGATATAATTACCTCCGGTTACATAAATCTTCTGGCCGTTCACATAGAAGCGACGACCTCCGTTATCCGGACATTTATCTGTTGTGATCTCACGGATACCATATTTGAGTTGTTGACTGTCACTGACCCGGTTATCTGCTTCAAAGTAAATATGCATATCGTATAGAGGCTGTTCCCCCACTCCGTTGGGCCACCACAACTGCGGATTTTTTATTTTCATCGGGTCGAAACGAACTTCCCTTTTTTCGTATGGAGACAAGGTGAGACGCTGTGTTAAACGGATGCCGTTTGTTTCGCAGACTAACAGGCCTTTACGTGGTGTATCGGTAATATTCTCCACCTCAACAGAGGTCTTTACAAAAGCATCCTCCTGTGTTTTCTTTTCCGGAGAGCGGACACCAGGCACTTTCGTTACAATATATGGCGATTGAACGGTTACAGCACCGGTAGTAGTAACCGATACCTCATCCCAGATACCGGTATTACGATCCCTGATGGGTTGAACCCAGTCCCAGCCGGGCGTATATTGCATGGTGTTATTACGGGCGATCTGTCCGTCACCGCCTTGTCCGCCATTCGGATCGCCGGGGTATGTGGGAGGATAAACGAGGACCGCCAAAACATTTGTGCCTTCCTTCCGGAGATGTTCCGTTATATTAAACGATTTCCGCAGGAACATTCCTTCATGGGTGGTATTATTAAGCCGCTTGCCGTTCAGAAACAGTTCTGCTTTATAGTTTATTCCCCGGAAGTTCAGCCAGACAATCCGATCGTCCGGTACTGTCGGCGTTTCAAACTGGTAAACGAACCAGAAAGTATAAAAATCATTGCCGGCTTCATAAATATCGGGGATCAGGTTATTGTTCATTCCGAACTCAGGTGCAGGGTACAGTCCATTTTCCAGTAAAGTGGTCAGTATTGTCCCAGGGACACGGGCAGGCATCCAGCCTGTTGTTTCCAAGGGCGTAGAGCTTAAAAGATTTCCATCAGTCTTTATCTCACTGGCTCTCCGCGCCATCCAGCCGGAATCAAATAAAGTCTTTTCCCCGGGATCAGGGAAAGCCAATATTAGTTTCTCTTGTGCAGAGAGTGGAAATAATCCGCAAACAATCAAAAACCAGCAAAGTAAAATAAGAGATGTGTGTTTCATAACGTATACAATTTAGCAGCCGTAATATACGACAAAAAAAAGACAAGGCGTCTTTCACAAACAGAAGAAGCCCTGCTCTTTATATTTTATTAATAGAAGATCAGTAAAATCCGGATATTCCTTATAATTCTTAAAGACCACTCCCAATACATATTTCCGAACATCAAAAAAGACATCCTGAGAAAAAATAACTTTTGCACTTTTGAATAGTCCCGCACATTTCTTTTCCATCTAATTTTGCTTCATAAACTTTAAAGACATGATTACAGATAAAGATACCGATTTCGTTTATTTCAGTTCTTTAATAAAAGAACTCGACCAATATACACCATTTTGGAAAAGGTTAAATACTATATTGACAGAGAAAAAAATCAATTATGGTTTTATTGAAAATACTCGTGACATTTGGTGTAGGGATTATATGCCCATTCAATTAAATGTCAACCAATTTGTTCAATTTGAATTCTTCCCAGATTATTATCTTTCCCCCCAATATATTTCTAAACTAACAATACCATCCGAAGTTAGAACCAATGAAAAAATGGATCTCAAATATATAAATTTAGTCATTGACGGAGGTAACTTTATTAAATCAACATCTGATGTTATCTTAACAGAAAAAGTTCTTAAAGAGAACCATAGACTCAGTAAAGAGGCTATTATCACTTTATTAAAAAAAGAGATTCATCTTGACAATATCTATCTGATACCTCAATTACCTTATGATATAACAGGACATGCAGACGGAATGGTCAGATTTATAAGCAACACAGACCTACTGGTTGCCGACTATTCCAATGAAAGTAAAAGCTGGCGTACAAGAATGGATAAGGCACTGGATAAAACCGGATTAAACATTATCCAATACCCTGCTAAAACTACAGAGGAGAGAAATCAGGATGGAGATTATACAGCCAAAGGAACATATATCAATTTTTTACAATTTGAAAATTATATATTACTTCCTCAGTTTGGACTTGATACAGATGATCTTGCTTTTATACGTACAAAAGAATTATTTCCTAATTATCAAGTCATTCCTGTTAATTCTAATGAGATAGCAACAAACGGAGGAGTGCTTAATTGCATAACATGGAACATAAAAAAGTAAGCATTCCCTTATGCGATCCACTCTCAAAATACCCCACATCATAAAAAAACAAGCATCATGAAAGAGTTGATAATTATTATTAGTATCTTTGTTATCCTATTCTGGATCGGAGTAAAGTTACAGCGTTGGATAAATGGGACAAGTAAAATTTCAAAAAACCAGAAAAAGATACTAGATGAAATAAAAAAGAAACATACCTAATTATAAACAAATATCATTATGGAACTACAAGATTTATTAGACTTAAGAAATGTCAATATTGGAGAGCTCGAAAATAGATTCAAAAATATTGCCCAGTTGTTATTTCAAGAATATCATATAAAAAAAGGAAATGATATATACGATTTCATTGAAATAGAATTTTATTACTACACAAAGGGACATGAAGACATCATAACTTATCCACGAACCATAGATGCCGGTAAATGGTATTTCCACCCAAGCGGTGTTGACCTGTCGTTGCATAGTGATGCCGAAAGCTATGGTGGAATTCTGATTAAAAGTATAAAACATGGTGATGAGATTATTAATGGTCCTTTAAAAAGTTCATGGGAACTATTTGATGCATTTGACGCATTCAAAATGAAATCTGATGAATATCCATTAATTGTTCATAAAGAAAAAACAGAGAAAACCATCTTAAAAAGAAAGAGAAAAATCACATTCAATAAAGACAATGATGCAGACAAGGAAAAAGCGAAGAACAGATTTAAAAATGACTATTCCAAATTCATTGACTTTTTGGATGCTGAATATCAATTTTATGTCAAAAAATAAATAGACTACAATAAATTTGATTTAGCTTTAACAACAGGTAGCAGAACTTCAGTCAATAAATCCTCTTCTGAAGTATCTGCTACACTGTTCAAATATCGTTCAAGAATCAAACCTTCTCCTAAACAATAACCTTCCGGAATTTGTTGCAAAATAGCATTGTAAAAAGAATCAAGTTTGTCATAAATACCTTTATGCACATAAACGGCATACTCTGCTTTAGGCAAAAGCATAGCTTTTATTTCATTGTCCACTTTCAAATTAGGCATATGACGAACAGTTAACCCGGCATAAAAGCAACATTTTTCATCAACCGTAATATCCCGGTCATCATAACAAATACCCCAATACTCCTCTTTTTCCGGAAGTAAATTATTTGATTGAGCATAATCATAAAGCAGTTCCCAACTTCTTTCTTCAAAACATCCGGAAACAAAATTCGTATAACTGCCTTGATATATAAAAAAGATAATTGGTATTTCTGATAATTCAAGAAGAGAACAGTCTATCGTATCAGATATAACATCCGAAACAAAATTTTCTGACTTATATTTTGCAGGTGATTGCAAATACCTCTTCTTAAAAGCATTATAAAAAGCCGTATCATTTGTCCAACCGGTACGTTCAGCAATCTCTTTTTGAGAATAACGTCCTTCTTTCAACAACTGCAATCCATATTCAAGTCGAACACGATTAATATATTGTCCCGGTGACTCTTTCATTATAGATTTGAAAACGAGCTGAAAATTACGCTTTGATAAGCAGGCTACCTGAGAAAGTGTATTAATACAAGTCGATTCATTAAATGCATCATCAGACTCTAAAGACCAATTATGCCGTATTTGCATATTTATATAATGAATCACTGTCTCTATGTGTGATTGATAATCCATTCAAATCAATTATATCAACAAAAATAGAACTTATATACGACAATATCAAATTTAGCTCATATCAGATAAATCAAAAAGGCCTACCTCTTTTGGAAGTAGACCCTTTTACTTAATATATCAATCCAATCATCTTTAATTCTTAAATATCAATCCATCCCCTTCCCGATCGATAATGATCGGACGGTTCTTATCGATCTTCATACCCAGTATCTCCTTCGACAGTTCGTTTAGGACATATTTCTGGATAGCACGTTTCACCGGACGGGCACCGAACTGGGAATCGTAACCTGCATCCGAAATAAAATCGATAGCCGCATCGGTAAAGCTCAAGGCAACACCGTTGTTGGCCAGCATCTTCTTTACGCTGTTCAACTGCAAGGTAACGATCTTACGGATCTCTTCCTCATTCAGCGGGGTGAACATGATGATCTCGTCGATACGGTTCAGGAATTCCGGACGAATGGATTTCTTCAGTAATTCCAGTACCTGGATACGGGTTTCATCGATCACTTTTTCGCGATTGTCGGGCGTAATCTTCTCGAAGCTTTCACGAATCAGGGATGAACCCATATTGCTGGTCATGATGATGATCGCGTTCTTGAAGTTCACGACACGTCCCTTGTTGTCCGTCAGACGACCGTCGTCCAATACCTGCAACAGGATATTGAATACGTCCGGATGCGCCTTTTCGATCTCGTCGAACAGGACGACAGAATAAGGTTTACGGCGGATCGCTTCCGTCAACTGGCCACCTTCATCGTAACCGACGTATCCCGGAGGTGCACCGATCAGACGGGTCGCACTGAATTTCTCCTGATATTCGCTCATATCGATACGGGTCATGCTGTTCTCATCGTCAAACAGGTATTCTGCCAACGCTTTGGCAAGCTCGGTCTTACCTACACCGGTCGTACCGAGGAAGATGAACGAACCGATCGGGCGTTTCGGATCCTGCAATCCGGCACGGCTACGACGCACGGCATCCGCTATGGCTGTAATGGCCTCTTCCTGACCGATCACACGGGTGTGCAATTCGTCTTCCAAGCGGAGCAGTTTGTCGCGTTCGCTCTGCATCATCTTGTTGACGGGAATACCGGTCCAACGGGATACCACATCGGCAATGTCTTCGCTGTCGACTTCCTCTTTGATCATGGCGGCAGCACCCTGCATAGTGTGTAGCTTGGCCTGTATTTCTTTGATCTCTTCTTCTTTCGCCTGCAGTTTACCGTAACGGATCTCGGCAACCTTGCCGTAATCGCCTTCACGTTCTGCCTTATCGGCTTCAAACTTCAGGTTCTCGATGTCGATCTTATTCTGCTGGATCTTGTTGATCTGTTCCTTTTCGCTTTCCCACTGGGCTTTCTGTTTCTTTTCTTCTTCCTTGAGGTTGGCGATTTCCTTGTTCAACTGTTCCAGTTTCGTCTTATCGTTTTCACGTTTGATGGCTTCGCGTTCGATCTCCAACTGTTTGATACGACGGGAAACTTCATCCAATGATTCGGGTACCGAATCCACCTGCAAACGCAGACGGGCTGCAGCCTCATCCATCAGGTCGATCGCCTTATCCGGCAGGAAACGGTCGGTAATATACCGTGTCGAAAGCTGGACGGCAGCGATGATGGCATCGTCTTTGATACGTACCTTGTGATGATTTTCGTACTTCTCTTTCAGACCACGCAGGATAGAAATAGTATCCAGTTCATCCGGTTCTTCGACCATCACAACCTGGAAACGACGTTCCAGCGCCTTATCTTTTTCAAAATATTTCTGATATTCGTCCAGTGTCGTTGCACCGATAGAACGCAATTCACCACGTGCCAACGCCGGTTTCAGGATATTGGCGGCATCCATAGCCCCGTCACTCTTACCGGCTCCTACCAATGTATGGATCTCATCGATGAAAAGGATGATCTCGCCTTCCGACTTGGTCACCTCGTTGACTACGGATTTCAACCGTTCCTCGAATTCACCTTTATATTTGGCACCGGCGATCAATGCCCCCATATCCAGAGAGTAAATCTGTTTTGATTTCAGATTCTCCGGAACGTCGCCACGGACGATACGGTGTGCCAAGCCTTCAGCGATAGCTGTTTTACCGACACCCGGCTCACCGATCAGGATCGGGTTGTTCTTTGTACGGCGGCTCAGGATCTGAAGTACACGACGGATCTCGTCATCACGGCCGATCACCGGGTCGAGCTTACCGCTACGGGCACGTTCGTTCAGGTTGATGGCGTATTTATTCAGAGAGTCGTATGTGTCTTCCGCCGACTGGCTCGTTACTTTATTTCCCTTACGCAATTCCTCGATCGCTTTCTCCAGTTCTTTTTCCGTAACTCCAGCATCTTTCAATATCTGCGAAGCCGTACTTTTTACGGTGAACAAAGCGAGAATGATATGTTCCAGAGAAACATACTGGTCACCCATCTTACCGGAATAATCGATTGCTTTCTGCAAAACGGCATTCGATTCGCTCGACAGGTAAGGTTCGCCACCGGATACTTTCGGATAGGATTCTATCTGACGATCCAGCACCATATTCAGATTCTGAATATTCACACCCAGTTTCTGGAAGAGGAAGTTCGTGATGCTTTCGCCCGTCATAATGACAGCCTTCAGCAAATGAACAGGTTCGATCACCTGTTGGTTATTCTTCTGAACCAACTGCACCGCCTGCTGAACAGCCTCTTGTGATTTAATTGTAAAATTGTTTAAATTCATACCTTATATTACTTTCTTGTTATCTTCTTTATTTTAAACTTCCACTGATAACTCTACAAAACAAATACCATACCGAAAACAAGTCATTTTGTCAGCATTATTTAATTATAAGAGAAAGATGTTATGCCGATCAGTCGGGATTAACGACATATTTTGTACTTTCGGTAAGAAAACAACAAGAAAGCAAAAAAGGTTTACTTTTGCCGAAGATGTGTGACTTTTTCACACACCGGGGTACTAATCCAATACAAACTAAAAGAGAAATGAATATGATAAAAGATGAAGCAGACTTCCTGTCTGCGCTGGAATCGAACATAAGCATACTGATCAAGATCGCCCGGGTGTATGCTTATACCACGCACGACAGGAAAGATCTGATCAATGACATCATCCTCGAGTTGTGGAAGTCGTACCCGAAGTTTAAAGGCGACTCCAAAATATCGACCTGGATCTATCGCGTCTCACTCAACGTGGCGTTGAATGTCAAACGAAAGCGGGACAACAACAAAGTATTGTTTTTCGATGAGTTGAAGGTTGCGGACGGCAGTGATATCCTCGAAGTCCCGACCGACAACTCCTCTGAAATCGGCCAACTCTATCAGTGCATCGAAAGTTTATCGGAACAGAACAAGGCTATTATCCTATTGTATCTGGATGATAAATCGTACGAAGAGATCTCTCAAATCCTCGGTCTGTCCAGGACGAACGTCAGTACACGTTTGAACCGGATAAAAGAGCAATTAAGAAAACAAATGAACCCCAATAAATGAATCGTTATGGAACTCGATAATATAAAAAACAGCTGGAAACAGGAAAACCGGCAAATTGCAGCGAATGTACATCTGAATAGAACAGCCCTGATGAAAAAAATCTCGGCAGAAACAAACCGTATGAAAAGAAAGAATCTGTTACTCTTGTTGTTCAGAATCCCTTTTCCGGTAGTTATCCTTGCCACGTTATTTTCACACCTTCATATACACAACATGGTTAATTTTTATATTGGAACCGTGTTGTTTCTGGCTTTTGCCTGCTTTGCTTCATGGGGATTGATAAAATATTATCTGAATCTGAGAAAGCTGGATATAACTGATTCATATCTTGAAAATAAAAAGACCATACGGGAACTGGAATTATATAAACTGAACGCGACGAAAAGGAATTACTATTGCAGCCCGGTGGGAATAGCCGGTATTTTCCTGATGATCAATGCACCTCTGTTTACTACAACCGAAGGGGCTGTCATGTTGTTACTTATCATGGCTGTCATGGCTGCCTCCATATTCATAAATCTGAAATATGTCTTACCGGCACAGTTCAAACGGTTGAATAAGGAGATGGAAGAGATTCGGAGAATGGAAGAAGAATAAAGGTGTAATCCTGTCCGGCTATCCAATATTTACTATCTTTGTCAACCACCAATATGCAAGTTTTAGGTATGACGAGAAAGAATGTATTCGGTTTGCTCTTTGCTATTTTCTGTGTATCAGGAAATATCTCATGTAATAAATATCTCTTGAGCGAAAAAGACAAAGAAGAAGAAAAGGAAAATATTTTTATCGAGTCATTTGAAGGTGTTTCAAATGTCGACCTGTCCAATCGGAACAATTGGATACTGACAATGAATTACTACTACATATATGATTATACGATAGACGGTAAAAGAATCAAATCCTTTCCTAAAGACGAGCCTTGCTACATTCCCGGTTCATTTATAACGGAAGACAACAGCGGAAGCCCCTGGGTCGGTCTGGGCTCAGGTCCGCTTATACTTTTTGCGTCACCCGGCTATTATTCCGAATTCATATCCGGAAGTACGGATAATACACCACCCACATTCTTCGACCAAACAACCGAAGAAAAGCTATTGGCCGCCGATTGCCTGTCTTGCCAATATATAGGAAAAGCATCAACTGTTCTTTCCGACATGTTAATCCATTACAATGCTCTTCTGGATTTCGAATTGAAAAATGTTCCCGAATCGGCTAGCGTCCTGGTAGAGAACCAGGTACTTATCCATCCCTTCAGGGATAAAGCGAACCTACAACATTACAAAGCAATCGTATTTGCTTATTGGGGAGAAGATAACTCACAAGTTCATATAGCGATAGACGATAGGACTTACGTCGTCAAATTAATCCCTACCATAAACCTCTCCGATGATGATAACGGAATGTTCCTGGGCGCACTCCGCCACGTAAAAAACGACACATACTACAAGTTCTCTTTATCTTACGACAAAGAGAAAGATACATTTTCCATCGAAGATATAGAAAATAAAGTATGGAGTCAGATACCCGATTAACAGGTATACCCTCTCGAAGATGAGCATAACAATCTAATAATTTAGACATCAGATTTCATAAATTAGAGTTTAATATCATCGTTTCACTTATTCGTATCTAAAGAACAGGTATTGATTTAATTCTTCATACCATAATATTTAATTAAACTATTAAATATATCAGAGATAATTCATATTTTTGTAAAAAACAGTATTTTTATAGTATCAATTATAAGTCATATTATGAATACATCTACTATTTCAATATCAAATCACGCACCTCTTGTATTTAAAGAAATCAAGTTAGATATTAATAAAGACAAATTGTATAATTTCCGTTCACTCAATCAAACCAAACATAGATATGGAGATTGTGATTTTTGTTATTTTTCCATATCTAAAAATCAAAATATCAATAATTCAGCAGGATTATATTATTTTGTTGTGAATAACGAAATCATTCACGTTGGCAAAGTAGATACGGATATAGCAAACGTCATAAATAATGGTTTTGGAAAAATAACAGAAAGCAAATGTCTCATTCATGGAACATCTACCTTTTGTCATATTAATTCAATAATAGCTTCAGAAACTGCTAAAAGTATTCAACTATTCGTATGTATTCTGGATCCGAAAGATAATTTGACATCTATAAAAAAAGAATTGCAGAATATTTTATTACACAAAAAGTTACAACATAATAGAAATAATATACCACTAATTATTCATGACTTTTTCAAAAATATTATCCAACAAAGAGATATAGAAATTTATAACGAATTTAGTCTAGAACATGAACTAGGTATTTATCTAAGAGAATGTTTACCTGATTTCAAAGTACAATTTGAACGAAATATTTCGTTCTTTACAAATACAAAATTCAATTCTATAAAAAAAGAAATTGACATCTCTATTTATAATAAGAATGGTGAGAAATACGCTATCGAGTTAAAATGTCCCTTAAATGGCCAATATCCCGAACAAATGTATTCCTTCGTAAAGGATATTAAATTCATGGAACAAATTAAAGAAAACCTAGGTTTTAATCACACATATTGTGTTGTTCTAGTATCTCATAAAACATTTTATACAACAGCAATTAAATCTGAAGGCATTTACAAGTATTTCCGAGATGAAAATAAAATTTATAAAACTATATTCAAACCTACAGGTGAGACAAAAGGACAAGAATGTATAACTATTAAAGGAATATATAATTTTACTTGGGAAAAATATGATAACAGCGATAGACGGTATTATATTATAGAAATATAGTTTAGAAAAACAGAATGTATATTCTTTGATCACATTAGAGTCAGACATTTCACTAACTCTTTCTTTTTCATGAAGACAAATTCTTCAAAAGAAAGACATAAAGAAGTACTTCTATAACTGCTCCGGTGATACTAGTCGGCGTATTATAGTAACCACCTGTAACATTATAAATGTCAACGGATATAAGTCATAGAATAATAAGATTGTACTATCTGTTTCATCCAACATATCTTCTTTCCTTAGATATTCAAATCCATTTTTCAAATAAAAAGGAAGAGTTACATATAATACATCAATTGTAATAAAACCACATCCCGTCTTATTATCCGTTATAAATATCTTTTTTAATAAACCGAAGTATATCAGATCGCTTTATCACCCTCCGGTATGGAGATTTTATTATTCAGATCATTATCTCCACAGTCAAAAGGTTTCAGCTGAAAATTTTCCGACAATCTAATAATTCGGAAATTGGATTTCATAGCTTAGAATTTAAATGTCATCATTTCATTTATTCGCTGAAATCCTTCGTTCATTCGCTCCAGTTCTTTTTTACTGGCCTTTTTACGCTGTTCTAGCTTCTGTATAAAGTTCACAGCATCTTCGTCCTTTAGGACAGGTGTTGGTTTAATTTGTCGTGCCATAATGTTTACTATTAAAATTGTACAAAACCAAAAAGAAGTTGCCTAATAAACAACTAATTGCTTCACTATCTCCTGAAATTTCCGTGGTATCCGTTTAAATACTTCCGACCGGATTCCGTCCGGTACGCCATAAAAAGCCTCGGCTATCCCTCCGGTGATACAGGCTAGCGTATCGCTATCGCCACCCAAAGAGACAGCCAGGCGGATGGCATTTTCGAAGTCTGTACTATCCAGGAAGGCGATGATTGCTTCGGGAACAGTGCCCTGGCAACTTTCATTGAAATGATAGGTCGGACGTATCTCGTCACAGGTACGGTTCAGATCGTAGGAAAAAGTAGTTTCTATATATTGTTTGATTTCTTGCCTGCTTTTTCCGGTTCGTGCCAAATAAATCGCAGCAGCGGTAGCCTGGGCTCCTTTTATTCCTTCGGGATGGTTATGAGAGACAAGAGCTGTTTCCCTGGCGACATCCAAAGTCTCTTCCAACGAATCGAATTTCCATCCGACAGCACTTACCCGCATCGCCGAACCATTTCCCCAGCTGTTATACGGTTGCGGATCCTTTTCCCGAAGCCAACCGCTGAAACGACCGCCGTAACCTCCCATCGGACATGGATATTTACGTCCGTATCCCTGCATGACACGGGTCAGATCTCCCCCATTAAGCAGCCAGTCTGCAACGGCAACTGTCATGATCGTGTCGTCCGTATAATCACTTTCACTTGTAAACAGCGGAAAGTCCGTTGTCTTTATATTATCGAATTCATAAACGGAGCCGATAATGTCTCCTGCTATTGCACCTATCATAGTATGTTAATTAATATTCTTCGGTTGCATAAATATAATAAATATATTCAAACCTTACTCGCTTGTACTAAAAAAACTATATAAATCATCGGATTCCTATATCCTTCAGATATATTTGTGTACTTATTCAAATTCAAAACAGTATTTAATATGAAAAAGACGATTACGTGTGGCCTCTTATTACCTATCGCCACACTGGCATTGATTGCTTGCAGCGGAAATAATAATCTTACAAACCAATTAAAAGGTTCCTGGGTCGCTCCTATCAACGGTATGCCCGAACAGATGGAAGGTTTCGAACTGAAAGACGATGGACTTGCCTCTTCTATCAATATGGCAACACTGGTTTATGAGAAGTGGGAAACTATAAAACTGGACAATGCAGATGTCTTGGTACTTCAGGGAAAAAGTATCGGCAACGGACAAACACTCTCATTCTCCGACACACTAAAGATTGACAAGATATCTGAAAACTCACTGACGCTCACCCAAGACAGTTACACCAGAACATATACAAAAAAGTAAAAGAAAGTCACTGTCTGTAATACGGATTCCGTCTTACAGGCAGTGCTGATCTTCAATCATGTAATCCTGTCCGAACAATACTTCTTCCGCTTACATGTCTTGCAAGGAATTCCCATCCAAAGCTCATCGAACTGTTCGACGGCTTCCGTCACCAGCTCTTCTATGGAGGTGAAGATTCCCGCTTCGAAGTTACGGTTGTCTTTTCCTTTCATGCCTAACGCGGCTCCCGTCAAGTTTGCCGATCCGATATAGACCTGCTTCAGGTCGAATATCAATAACTTGAAATGGACACGCGGACAAAGTACGCGCTCCATCCGACTCCAAAGCAAAGGATACTTGTCAAAATCATCGCGGAAGTTCTGTCCCGGTTCTTTAGCATGGATCAGACGTACTTCAACACCTTCTTTCACCTTTTGCTCCAACAGCTTCAGGAGGGGGACAGCGTCTTTTCCTTCTTTGATATAAAGGTCTTTTATATCAGCCGTGCCGATCCATACTGTCCGCTTTGCCTGCCGGATAGCCTCGATAAGGGAAGAGTAATGTTGTTCGTTTTTAATGTATTGGAGCATAAATAATAATTTCTCTGATGAAACCTTAGTACTATATCATAGACTATTCAAATATATAGGATAAATTCCAGACCAACAATCATTAAGCAATTGATGAGAAATAAAAATCACACTTTCTATCCGTTCTCAGATTAATTTCATATTTTTACGGACATAGCCAAAGAAAGGCATTCCGGTCATTCTTCCTGATACGGAAGAAAGAATTCTGAATTTTAAAACGTGAACCTATGAGATCCGTCATTTTATACAACCTGCTGCTTTGCATTCTTTTTACCGGATGTACAAACAAACAAAAGCAATCGACAATCATTGGCGGTGCAGATGGTACCACTGAAATCGTCATTGCCAATGCAGACACACAACAATACGACATAGATGCCCCTATTCCTCTGTCAGAGATAGAACAATATAACAAACGAGTGACTTTGAAACGTATCCCCAATGTAACGATCACCCACCCGGATGCTTACAAGATAAGAACCCAAAAACCTGTTTATACGACTAAAACAAACCAAATCACATTAGATGTGATCAATGTCAACGCGCCTTCTGCCGAACCCGAATATCACAGAATGGAGCAATGGGAAAACGGGAAATGGACTGAATTCCCATTCATTGACAATCTGGCTTTTGCCGGAGTAGGCAGAGATCTATCCAAAGGAGATACGTTACCGGAAGTTATCAATATGTCAGAGTTTAAATATCTTTTAGAACCTAATAAATACAAAATTCATTTCTATGTCTTTGCTAACATCTACACCTATTGTACCGTAACAGACAAGAGTATTCAATCTGTAAAAAACAGCGAAATGAAAGGTGCGTTTACCTTCCGTGTATTGGACTCAAAGAACGATTCACTCCGCATTCTGTTTGAAAATCATACCAATCTGCCAGTACAGCCCGTATATCTCCCCAGTGTCGGAACAGACGAATTATACAATGTCCATCCGTATGCCCGTTCAGGATGGGTCGGAGAAGTCGAGTGGATGAAAAGCCATGCTCTATTGAAAGGTGGAGAAGCCATGCTATTCAGTATTCCGATATCGTGGGACACCAATGGTTTACAATCACGCCACGATAAAGAGAGTTTCAAAGCAGGAATACTAGCTCCCGGAAAATATAAAATAGGATTACAGATTGAGGTTTATATGGAGACAGAGTTTAAGGTTGAATATTCACCTATACCTTTACAACCCACGGAAATCACTCATTAATTCGACCATTCAATAGCCTCTTTTATCTGAATATCCTATCTGCATCCACTTCAAGCTCTCTAACTTTATCCAACAGTTGGAAAGTCGCTTTCACCATTGCATCCCATGCCTTAAGGCAATCCTTGATAATTTCTTCGCGATCAGGAAGATCATAGTCAGTTGTTCTTTCCAGATATCTTTCCTGTATCTTTCTGGCATTGGGTTGTTTGTAAATATAAGCCATGTGTTTAGCCTGCTCAATAGGATCCTTGATCTTTTTCCCTTCATTGTACAATCGCATCAAATTCTCTTCTTCATAAATTATCGCTTTATAGCATGACAAGTTCTCCTGATCAAGGAAAGTGATATAAACGCGCATCTTATCTTCCATATGAGTAACGAACAGTCCTTGATCCGAGAGCCAGATCATTTTATTTTCCTTATCTTCTTCACTCCAGTTTTCCGGATAAAAATCCGTTGGCCTCATATCGTCAGAGTGACGTTGGAAATAAAGGGCAGCATTCATCCCTTTCGTATTGATCTTGTTCGGCAGCAGATAACGTTCTTTATAACGTTGTACGAAATGGGAAGTTATCTTTTCAGGAAAAAAATCATCAATACTCCTCAGGAACAGATATTCGGTAAGTTCTCCCCGATATAAAGGAATATAAATCACATAACCTCCTATCATTGCATTTTCCCGGGTGTAATAATTACTGTGGAATTCTATTTGCCATGTATTATTTCGTTTGGTACGATAAGTTTTCGTTTGAACAATATTATGGATACAATAAGGATTCTTTTTGCCGGAAGAATTCATTTGCCAACGGAAATTACCGAAAGCAATCCTTATAGGCCCCTTCAACTCAAGGAAATCAAGATAAGCTTCATGTTGAAGCTCTGCGTTTGTCATGGCTACAGTAAACATACATTATTGTGTTTTTCATTAATACTAATGTGAATTTTACACATCCAAATATAACAAAAAAACACGAAACTATTCTATCCAAACAAAACTTTTTTGTTTATAAGCCTTACAAACGCCCATCCATAAACATCAGAGCCTGGCATTATATACGCAGCGCCAATACAATACTCAATCAGTAAGTTAAGTTATAACCCCTTCACCAATCTTTACATCCGGTAAGGTATATTTTTTACCCCATATTATTATGTCAAAGGTTAAATACAACTCTGATTTTTTCATTTCCGGCTTGTAAGTAAAAGCTGATTTCATAGTCACATTTGCTCCTTCTTCGTATGAAATTACCTGATTATTTTCTCCGACTTTTTCGCCCTGATAAGTATAAGAAGTCCCCCAAGCTTCACCACCTTCATAACGAAGTACCGGCGTCACTGTTATGACAGCTTCCTTACAAAACCATCTCATCGGGAAAGTTGCATTAATGGTTACAGGGACTTTTCCACCTATCGCCTCCAAAGGCTGTGGTTCGGCTTTGATGTAATCTTCCTTTAGTGGTTGTTGTTGCATATTCGTTTTTACTAAGAACCTGAATTGTGATATTAATTTATCTCCTTTTATTACAGAAGCAATTATACGCCCCTCGCAATCCCATGCAGCATAAGGTTTTATAGTAATAGATTGATCGGCTGAGTTATGATTGATAATCCAGCCATTAGTTGCTTCAAAGTAAACAGAAGCTTGCGGATCAGGATTTTCTACATAATAAGGAACTACATTCTCCTCGTTTAAATACATCACATCAGATATAAGATTTTCCGCATTTACCTCAAACACTATCCTCATCTTCTTTTCATCCCACTTTTGCAACTTTAATACAGTTCCGGTGGTTAATTTTATTTCGACATAATCCCCTTGATCCGTCACACTTCTAAACGGAGAATATCCGTCGAGCCCATCTTTTCCCCTGGCAGGAACAGGCTTACCATTTACTTTTATTTCTTGGACACCCTCTCCATAATCGACTGTCCAATTACCATTCTTATTGACACCTATAACCGGTGTTGTACCGTTCACTCCGGTTGCCTGTACTTTATTTCCTTCAGAATCTAATATCCAGGACGGCGAATTATCTCCTATCTTCTGTGTCCAATAAAAAATATCTTCAAACTCTTCTACCCCGATTACAGGAGACTCACCATCTGTTCCATGTTTGATAACGATTGTATTACCTTTCAGAAAGTTTATGGCATATCCGCTCTTATCAGCTAGTTCATTTACACTTGTAATGTAGTCATTTGCTTCCAATACAGATACGATTTGCTTCAAACCTGCAATATCCGAGTTGATTTGTTCACACATCATTTCCAACTTGGAGACTCTATCTAACAAATCATCTACATCATCTCTCAGATCTTTCCGACAACTAATAGACACCACAATAAACCCGATAAACAAAACGATAGGAATAATCCACTTGTGTAACATGTGTTTCATAATACTAGTATTCGTAACACTGAGGCTCGGAGTGTTTTTTATGAAAAGAAGTGTGAGCCTGTTAGTTTATCTAATCAAAGAGGCTCTGGACTGCCCTACCAAAAGAGATAAAAAAACAGCTCACACCTTTATCATATATGAAATACATATACAACAAGGATGAACGTTTCAATTTACTCCACTCAGGTAAGAAATTGTCCAGATTTCTTTGATTCGGAATAAGCTAAACGCTTCTATAATATTTATGTCAGCCCAGGAAATAAATCCTTTGCCGGAACAAATATATAAAATGTTTAACACAGAAACGCCCTGTGAGCTGTTTATTTTTCTTTTTGAGTAATAACGATACTTTAACGTGATCGGTTCAGAAAAGCTTACTCTTTGCTTTCTTCCTCTTTCCGCATCCCTTTCTGCCAGCTTTCTTTCAACACGTAATATTTCTGTTTTCCTCTTCCCAAACGAAGCAACTTGCCTTGTTCGTGAAGCTTTTTCAAATCTTTCAAAGCCTGATAGCGGCTGCATTGGTTAAAACACATACAGTCGGACGAGGAAATGAGGTGTTTGGCTTCCAGTTTGGTGAGGATGCGTTGCAGGCGTTCCTCTTCGGCCTGTTCCTTGCGTTTGGGAAGGACGGCACGTTCAAGAGGCATTGCTTTCAGTTGCTGCTTAAGTTGGGGAGAGGAACGGTAGACAACATTGTTAAAACTGATCGACTCGGCACGAATTTGCTTCGGGCTGGTGATGCCCTTCGGTGTCTTCAAGGTAACAGAAAAGTTACCTATCCCATCCAGGTCAACGGTTTCGCCATATTTCAAATGAAAGGCCAACCTATCCGATAAAGCGCGAATTACCCCCTTTACATCACCGGAACTGAACGAACAGATGCCGGCTATCTCATCCGCCAGCAAGTCAGTCGTGATCTTACCATCGGAAACGACTTTGGCATACAGCGAACCTGTTTCTCCCGTTTCCCGGTTCGGTGGATTCTTATAAAACGTATATTTAGCACACATATGCAGTAGATTTAAGTTTTAAGTACTTATTATTTAGTTCGAAAGATAGCAATAATTTTTCTTTTGCGCAAGCATAAAATCAATTTTGAGCTAGCTAAAAATTAAATTCAAGCATGCTAAAAATTAATTTCGGGCTTGCTCAAAAGTAAAAAAACATAGGAGAAAAATAATAGTTATTCGTATGTTTTGAGTTAGGATATAGGGAAGAAAACACTAAATTTACCCGATAAACCAGAAACAATATATAAATATGCTAATTATATTAACCTCGGCCAAGACAATGGCCGGTACCTCTAAGATAAAAGCGCCTGCAGGGACCACGCCCCGTTTTGTACAGGAAGCGAAGGAAATAGCCCTGAATATGGCACAGTTCTCTGCCGATGAACTGAAAAAGATATTGAAGCTCAACCCCAAGCTGGCGTTGGAGAATTATAACCGGTTCCAGGAGTTCCATTCGGAAGAGAACCATCCGTTGCAGGCAATACTGGCTTATACCGGAGTGGTCTTCAAGAACCTGGCACCGAAGGACTTTACGCCCGACGATTTTCGTTACATGAACGATCATCTGCGGATTGCTTCCATCTGCTATGGCCTATTGCGTCCGCTCGACCTGATCAAGACCTACCGGATGGAATATGAAGTGAAACTGCCGGAACTGGGCGAAGGAAATATGTACAACTACTGGCGCCCGCGGCAGACACAAACGCTTATAGACGATGTGAAAGCGAACGACAATATCCTGATCAACCTTGCCAGCCAGGAGATACAAGGAGCTTACAACTGGAAAGAGGTAGAAAAAGCGGTACGCATCATCACACCGGAGTTCAAGGTTTGGAAGAACGGGAAGGCACAGACGATCGTGATCTATACCAAGATGGCCCGCGGACAGATGACCCGTTACATACTAAAAAACCGGATCAACGACCCGGAAGCATTAAAGAGTTTCTCATGGGAAGGGTTCAGGTACGACGAAAGCATGTCGGATGGCGACAACTGGGTATTCCTGCAAAGCTAAAGGGGATCTGATTTTATCCCCTTTCATACTCCCGTATAACTTCATCCACAATATAGAGGTTACCATAAAGATAAAGTCCGGTAGCCTTATCATGTAGATCTGCACAACTCTTGCTTTCATAAAATAATTGCAATGCTCTGCCCGGAGCGATATCCAGACGTTTTGACAATTCTGCCGCAATCATGCCGATACGGTTGCTTAGGATGATTTCCTGAATTTCAGGAGACTTCACCGGATCACTATACTGGTTCAAATCCTTCATATACAAGATATTTATCGGTAAGACATTGATTAAGCAAACATATCTGGTTATTGGGCTGATGCAAAGCTAGGCGCTGCAAAGCGACTTCTGCACTCATCAGACCGGCTATATATAGATTAACAGTGTCAATTACCCGGTCGTTGGCAATACCGCCTTCCACATAGTCGTAGGCAATTGACGGGTTCTTTCCGTTACGACTGGCTACAATAAAGTCTAACCATTCCATGTCATAGGCCGTAAAGAGTTTACAACGTGCTTCAAGCAAAATGGCCTCCCGATCCAATTGGTACACATTGATAATTGGAGAGGCCTTGCGTCTCATAGCTGTTGTAATAGCCCATTGGAGAGCCTGTTCCTTCATATCAGTCACATAGAAGCCCTGTCCAAAATCCAAATTTCCCCGTCCCAAACGACAAACAGGAGTCTCTACGCATTCCGTTCCTCCATGATATACTCTAATTTTCATTATTGATTCTCCCACCGAGTTAAACATTCTATTACATCATCCGTTACATTCTCCCGGCTCATTGTATGCAATGTGTCGTAACAGGGAAGTATGTAGCGCTCTATCAATCCTACCCGTTTCATTCGGGCATATACTTCCTGATAAGGCACACTCAACCTGCGAGCTACACTTTCAATGCATGAAGCTGCAAAGGCAAGAGTCAATTCCGTCTTCGACAATTCGATCAAATTCTCCATCACTTCTGTGTTTTTACTACCTTCTGTACAAATTTAATGATTTTGCTCTAAATACTTCAAAAGAACAAAAGAAATCGACCTTTCATTCAATAAACCGGAGATAAGATCGTTATATTTACGTTCTCTTTAAACGAATCATGAAATGAAAAAGACCTGTTTACTACTGCTACTGCTCGTCAGTATCATCTATATAAAAGAGGGATATCAACTTTTCTGTGTCGATACTCCGGTGAAAAGCACCGTTAAAGGCTCCTTGTCGGATATCGCCGAAGAGGTAATCGCCATCCCGTTGGAAACCAATTCCGACTGCCGACTGAAATATGCCACGCAGATTAAACGCGACAGGGAAGATTTGTTCCTTGTCAGCAACCGTCAGCTCTACCGCTTCAACTGTTCCGGTAAATTCGAAAACCAGGTGACATCGAACACCCTCTTTCCGGTGACCGACTATGTGATCGATCCGCTGCAAAAACAACTGATCGTGATGGATGATAAAGAAAACGTTTATTATTACGATTACGAAGGCGTATTGCTGGAACAGAAAAGCCTGGCAGGGATCAATCCGCTGAACACTCCTACCCGGATGATCTATCATGACCGCCATATCTGGATGACGGCACAATCCCTGTCTCCCTGCAAAGAAAAACCCGGTAAACAATATATCGATCGCTGGCTCTATAAATTCGATACGACACTCCATCTGCAGGATGCCCGCAAACTGACGGCTGCCGACCTGGGACGTTTCTATCTCGGAGCCTGCTTTTCACCGGAACTGTCCGTTTCCAACGGCAATGTATATGCCCACACCCCTTCCGTACAGCCGGAAGAGATACTGGCGGATACACTTTATCTGATCAGCCGGAACAAATTGGATATCCACGAAGGATATTCCTCCATCCTTCCGTTGTGCATAGCCGGGCGTTACCTGGTCTCCACCTACGGTGATGCAAGCGAAGATGAACAGAATTACACTTTCTGCTACGACCGCCGGGAAGATTATGCTTATAATGTGGCGGGAGGGTTTGACGACAACTTCTACCAAACAGGAAAAGTCCCCGACCTGCAAGCCCTGGATGTATATAATAATTCGTTTTGTTACTGCCGTTCAGGAGAAGAGTTGAAACGGGCTTTCCCGGATCGTACGGAGGAAGATAATCCGGTCTTGTTTATCGTTCGGATGAAGGCATAATGAAGGATATTCACCCGGCTGCATTCATAGATAAAAGAATTAAAAGCCAGACACTTGCCCTCACAATATGAATGATGAAGGCAAATGTCCGGCAACATCCCTAAAGGGATTAGAATAATCTACCGCAGAAGCGTATTTTCATTACCGGATAAACCGTCAGTTTATCCATGATCTTCGTGAAAGTATCGTCGCCGTCACCCAATGCGCTACCCAGATCACCGGAACTTGTATAAAGTTTAGGAGATCCATGGAACTGTACACCCAGTTCAAACTGTACACCGACACGCTTTTTAGGCACAGCACGTCCGAAACCGACACCCAGGTAAGGACGGAATCCCGATACCTTAAGACCGCCGGATACGTTACCGTTCTTATCCACAGCAATCGTCTGGTCGCCGATAACGATATTGGCATCACCACCATTCTTTATGTATTCGGCCAGTTCATCGCTATGCCCGTCGATCTTCACCATCTTGGAACCACCGAAATAAGCACCGGCAGTAACGAAGAAAGAAGAACTCAGGAACGGATAATAATTGACCAGCAACTCGCCGGAAGCACGTTTCGTACTACCCGTCAGGTCGATACTTGAAGTTCGCTCACCCAATTCCGGATCTGTCAGATCGACATCCGCATCGGTATTGATCTTTATTCCCGGCATAAACGAAACACCACCACGAATTGCAAAATGAGGTGTAACAGGAGTTGCCACATCGACACCGATACCAGTCGTACCGGCACTTACACCTACCGAAAGAGAATTGAAAATGCCCAGCTCCTTTTGCGCCGAAGCCTGATTACACATTACACCGAGGCATGCGAGAACCCACAGAAAAATTACCTTTTTCATACAGATAGAGTTTAATTATATACTAGTCCGGCGCGAAAGTACAAAAAAACCCAATGACATAAAAAAAGTGATACCGGAATTACTCCGATATCACTTCCTTTTAACATATAAGACAGAAGATTACTCTTCTTCGCTGTCGTCTTCCTTGATATTATGGAATACATTCTGCACGTCGTCGTCTTCTTCCAGCTTTTCGATCAACTTGTCAAGTGCTTCACGTTGTTCGGCAGTCACTTCTTTCAGGTCGTTCGGTATACGTACGAACTCGCTGCTTGTGATCTCATAGCCGTTTTCTTCCAGATACTTCTGGATAGCGGAGTTCTGGGAGAATTCGCCGTAGATAACCACTTCTTCTTCGTCCTCATCCACTTCATCCACACCATAGTCGATCAGTTCGAGTTCCAGGTCTTCCAGTGAAATGCCTTCCTTCTTCGCAATATGGAATACGCACTTATGGTCGAACAGGAATTCAAGGCTACCGCTTGTACCCAGCGAACCACCGTGTTTGTTGAAATAGCTACGCACGTTGGCAACCGTACGGGTTGTGTTGTCAGTCGCTGTTTCCACGAAGATAGCGATACCATACGGGCCGTATCCTTCATAGTTCATTTCCTTATAACCGGTGAAGTCTTTTTCTACAGCACGTTTAATAGCACGTTCTACATTTTCCTTCGGCATGTTCTCCTTCTTTGCATTCTGCATCAAAGCACGCAAGTGGGGATTGTTTTCCGGATCAGGACCACCGGCTTTCGCCGCAATAGTGATTTCCTTACCCAGTTTTGTGAATACGCGGGCCATGTTACCCCAACGTTTAAATTTTCTTGCTTTACGGAACTCAAACGCTCTTCCCATATTGTATGAATGTTTTTATTGTTATGAATTAATCATTATCTCAATGACGCACCCAGCTTATCTTCCAGATTCTTCCGGATCTTCTGCATGATTGCATCGATTTGTTTATCGTTCAATGTCTTTGTCTCATCCTGCAGATAGAAACTTACGGCATACGATTTCTTACCTGCCGGCAGGTTCTTGCCTTCGTAAACGTCGAACAGGGATACTTCCTTCAGCAACTTTCGTTCGCTGTCTTCTGCGATCTTTTGGATTTCAGCAAACTGAACCGACTTATCCAATAAAAGAGCCAGGTCGCGTTTCACTGCCGGGAACTTGGAGATCTCGGAGAAAGTAACTTTGTTCTTCTTCGTTTCTTTCATCAGCAGCGTCCATGACAATTCTGCATAATAAACTTCGAAGTCGATATCCATCGCCTTACATATCTTACGGCTCACGATACCGAAAGTACCCAACTGACGACCGGAAGCAGTTGTGATGCTAACACCTGTCGAATAGATGTCATTGCTCAGGTTTCCGAAGATCACTTTCTTCAGGTTTACTCCCAGGCGGGCAAGGATATTTTCTACATAAGCTTTCAGTTCATATACGGTAGACTTTTCGTCGGCATGTGCCCAACTGTTTTCCACCCGGTTACCACAAACCCATATTCCCAGACGATAGTCTTCCGAGTATTCGGCCAGTGTGGCATCTTCTCTTTTCTTTTCTACATTGTAATCGTAGCAGTTTCCGAACTCGAAGAAACGGATATTGCCGTTCTTACGTTTGGCATTGTATTCGATACTTTCCAAACCACCGAACAACAGTGTCTGACGCATACCGTTCAGGTCGGCACTCAGCGGGTTCATCAGCATGACGCAGTGAGACACCGGATAAGTAGTCAACTCATCGTAATAAGCCGAACGGGTCAGCGAGTTATTCATGATCTCATTGAAACCCGAACCGCAAAGCTGTTCCGAGATCAGATTCTGCAGGTCGTAACTACGGTCTGTTGCTGTTTTGTAGCTCAGGTTCGACTTCACGCTGTCGCTGAATTCGATATTATTATATCCGTAGATACGAAGGATATCTTCGATCACGTCTACATCACGTTGTACGTCGATACGGTAAACGGGTACATGGATAGTCAATCCCTCGGCTGTTTCCGAAACGATTTCCATTTCCAGACTGTCCAGAATGCTCTTAACCGTTTCTACCGGAATTACCTTACCTATCAGTGAATTTATCTTATTATAAGTCAGTTCAACCGTGTACGGTTTCATTGGAACCGGATATACATCCTGGATCGAACCGGTAATCTTACCACCTGCAACTTCTTGAATCAACAATGCGGCACGCTTCAATACATAGATTGTATTGTTTGCATCCAGACCACGTTCGAAACGGAAAGAGGCATCCGTATTCAGACCGAAACGACGGGCTGTCTTACGAATCCATGTCGGATGGAAGCAAGCTGATTCCAGAAATACATCGGTAGTCTGTTCCGTTACACCTGAATCCAGACCGCCGAATACACCACCGATACACATTGCTTCCTCAGCGTTGCAGATCATCAGGTCGCGATCGGTCAACGTACGTTCAACACCGTCCAGAGTAACGAACTTCGTTCCTTCCGGTTGTGTCTTCACGATCACTTTATTTCCTTTAACCTTACCGGCATCGAACGAGTGCAAAGGTTGTCCCAATTCGTGAAGGACAAAGTTAGTTACGTCCACTACATTATTGATAGGACGCAGACCGATGATAGCCAAGCGGTTCTTCAACCATTCCGGGCTTTCTTTTACGGTTACGCCTTTGATTGTCACACCGGAGTAACGGGGACAGGCTTCTGTATTTTCTACCACGACTTCAATAGCCGGGGTTTCATCATCTATTTTGAAAGCGTCGACAGAGGGACGTTTCAGTTCCGCCGGCTTGCCGTTTTGTTTCAGGTAAGCAGCCAGGTCGCGGGCAACACCGAAATGAGACGTTCCGTCCACACGGTTCGGAGTGATGTCCACTTCCAACACATAGTCGCTCTTTACATTATAATATTCCTTGGCAGGAGTTCCTACAACCGCATCAGCCGGGAGGACGATAATACCGGCATGGTCTGTTCCGATACCGATCTCGTCTTCTGCACAGATCATACCGTTTGACTCGACACCACGTATCTTTGAACGTTTGATCGTAAAGACTTCGTCACCGTCATACAGTTTCGTACCGTTTACAGCAACAACCACTTTCTGGCCTGCTGCAACATTAGGTGCGCCACAAACGATCTGCAAAGGTTCTTCACCACCGACATTTACTGTTGTAATATGCAAGTGATCGGAGTTCGGATGTTCCACACAGGTAAGAACTTCACCGATAACCAGTCCTTCCAGTCCACCTTTGACAGTTTGAACTTCTTCCACTCCGCCGGTTTCCAAACCGATAGAGGTTAGTGCTGCTGATACTTCTTCAGGCTGTAAATCGAAATCAAGATACTCTTTCAGCCAGTTGTAAGATATATTCATTGTTCTAAAATTTATTCAATCAAGTTACTATGCGTCTGCGGCCTTCACCGCCAGCGGCAATTTGACTGGCAAAAGTACAAATAATAGAATAATTATTCAACGTGTGTGCCGACTTTATTCTTGCACGATTCTAAAAAACCATAGAAATCAACAGTTATTATAACATTTCACTCCCTAAATCTTTGTTCAATATAAAAATTCAGTCTAATTTAGAGGCGTAAATTAATGATCGAGGTCATAAACAATAACACACTAGGGATAAAAACATATACTAAATCATCATTCTAATGTCAAATAGACTTCTCCATGTATCTATATTCACTCTTGTCCTGTTTTGCTTTCTGAATAGTTCCTGCAAGCAAACAACCATCCCAAAACAGATAGTAATAATCCAGTCATACGAAGCCGGGTTCCCTGCCTATAAAGAAATAAAGAAAATATTTGCCGACCAGTTACAGAAAAGAGAGATTCAGGCAGAAGTGCATTCCATCTACCTGGATTGTATAAAAAAGACGGAGAAGAAACAAAAAATGTTCCTCTATGAGAAGTTGAATACGTTGTCATCGCTGCATCCCGACATTATCCTGGCCTACGACGACCAGGCACTGGACGCATTACTGACCTGCGATCATCCTTCCGTCAAAACAACTCCGGTAGTCTTTACCGGTGTCAATTATCCCAACCAGTCATTTATTCAGAAGTATCCCAACATCACTGGTTTTCATGACAAGCCGGATTATAAAACGAATATCGAACTGATCGAACAGCTTATCGGGAAATGTATCGTGGTACGGGTCACCGACGATATCTATTCAGATAAAATCATGCTGGATGATATGGATCAGCAAATAAAAGATATCTGCAAGACAAATAATATCTTCTCCTCCGAAAAAATACGGCTGTCGGGGAAAAGCGGTATCTCACTGCCCAAAGATAAAAAGATCATACCGGATGCCATGTATATCAGTACGATCAACGGCAAATCGACCCGGTCATTACTGAAAGGCCTGGGCGAGAACTATTATAACAAAGCTTATCTGGCTGTTAAGAGAGATTACCTGACACTTTCTCTGGGACGATTCAGTTCTTTTCCCGGTTTTTCCGTCATTTCCGAAATGATCGGTCATAACTACGGGGTAATCGGAGGATATGTGACCACCCTGGAAGAGCAAACGATCGTGGCAGCCAACCGCATAGCCGATATATTGAAGGGAGCAGAAGTAAACGATTTCCCCAAAATTACGGAAACAGCAAAAAAGTATATCTTCGACTATAAAATTCTCGACCAGTGGGATATCAGCCCCAGTAAACTTCCTGCCGGAAGTGAGATCATAAACATTCCTTTCTATGTCCGGTATCAGCCATATATTATATGTATAGGTATTATATTAGGTATAGTGTTGCTGATAATCATTATCTACCAACGGATATTATACAAAAGGGAAAACACACGTAAAAAAGAGATACAGGAAAACCTGAAACGTGAAAAAGAGTTCATGTCTTTTGCCCTGGAAAGCGGTAATATCTTCACGTTCCGTTATAAAAACGGAGTCTTTTATTTCGATAAAGAATTCTATCATTACCTGGATATGCCCGAAAAACCGATCAGTGCGGAAGAATTCAGCAATGCCATCCATGCAGATGAACAAGCCGATTTCCTGCTTAACCGTTACAAGCTGGATCATGGTTTCCCTTCCCGGCAAATAACCAGAAGAAGATATGATTTCAATAAAAAAGGGCATGAATGGTGGGAGTTCAGATATGCGCAAAATAGAAATATTAAATCGTCTCCGGATGACGAATATTCGGTTGAAGTGAACGGTCTTTGTCTCAATATCCAGCAAATCAAGGATACGGAATTAGACCTGACGAATGCCCTGAAAAAGGCAGAAGAGTCGGATAAGATGAAGTCTGCATTCCTGGCCAATATGAGCCATGAGATACGTACGCCGCTTAATGCAATCGTCGGCTTTTCCCAATTGCTGGGTTCGGATATGGAATTGGACAAGGAAGAAAAGAACGAGTTCATCAGCCTGATAAACACGAACAATACGCTACTGCTTAAACTGATCAACGACATTCTGGATTTATCACGTATCGAATCCGGGCAAATCTCTTTTACTTATGCGGACTGCGACCTGAGCCAGCTGGTAGATGAAATCTTCAATACACATAAGTTACTGATGCCTGAGGGGGTCGAACTGATCAAAGAGACTCCGGAAAAGCCGGCTATCATCTACACAGACCGTTTCAGACTGACGCAGGTGGTGACCAATTTCATCAACAACGCAACCAAGTTTACATCGCATGGATATATCAAAGTCAAATATGAATACGACACAGACAATCAACATATTTTACTTTCTGTAGAAGATACCGGAAAGGGAATTCCTAAAGATAAAATAAACCAGGTGTTCGAACGCTTCCAGAAGCTGGATGAGTTCGCCAAAGGAACAGGCTTGGGATTGGCTATCAGCCTGAGTATCATAAAAACATTCAACGGGACGATCCTGCTCGAATCGGAAGAAGGGAAAGGCAGCAAATTTACTATTTCGCTACCCTATACTCCTCAATAAAACGTTTATTGGCTTTGGCTTCTTCAATCCATTCCGGTATGACTGTTTTCAGGAATTCATCTTTCGCTGCCATTTCCGAACGGATATCCAGACCGATGTATTTCTGTGCTTTCTCTTTAGTAGAAAGATCTGGTATAGGAACCTCTCTGTCGTAACCGTGTTTATCCAATATATCCCTGATTATCATACGTGCCTGCATCGTTTTATACAGGCCGTCACCCAATATGCGTTCTACTTCCTGCGGAGCATGGAAAGCAGCGCCGTGCGAAGCAATAGCAAAGTCCCAACGCCACTGGGCACTACGAAGCAGTTTAAGAACCGGTTGCATCTGGCTTTCCGTTGCACCCCTATCCCAGGCACATTTGGCTTCGATATGTGCCTTTACCAATTCTTTTTCCATATGATTCCGTAATTCCACCACTTTATTCTGGCGGATATATACGTCCTGACGGAGTTCTTCCTCACTTTCACGATGGCAGGACTGGCACGTTTTATTTATCATCGCCAACGGACTTTGGATATGATGATTATTATATCCTCTTTCCTCCTCTTCCACAAAAGGCATATGACATTCCCCGCAAGAGACTCCACGGCGGGCATGAATACCCATTTGAGCCAGTTCATAATCCGGGTGCTGGGCTTTCAGCATGGGAGTTCTGCTTAATTTATGGGTATAATCCGTAAAGTCTATCCGGTCATAGTAGTTTTCAATCGCTTCTACCGTATAGCCGGAGTCCCAGGGTAAAACAATCTCTTTATCTTCTCCTTTCAGATAATATTCCGAATGGCATTGAGCACAAACCAGCGAACGCATCTTCTGCTCGGAAGCATTCTCTATCGCATCGCCTGCCCGTTTCAAAGCATCGGACAAAAACTGGCGCGGCACTCTCAACTCCATGCTTTCGGGATCGTGACAGTCGGCACAACCGACAGGGTTGACAACCTCCGATCCCCAGTCGTACCACTTCTTTCTATAAAAGCCTTGCGAACCGACTTCCCCTATCAGCCGCGGAACATCGAGGCTTTTACATGACCAGCATGCAGCCGGTTGAGGACCTTCACCTGCTTTCCGCGGGGCTCCGGTACGTAAACTATAACGAAGATCGTCAATAGCATACATATGTCCTCTCGGGGATAAATAACTTTTAGAAAAAGCATAGCCGGCCCACAGGATAACCATATCCGGACGCATCGCCAGGATGTCTTCCGCCTGATTCCCGTTATATAAACTTTTAAAAGTAGTATCGGTTGTGTTCTTCCAACTTTTATATTCGTTGGAATTCGACAAATACAGTTCATCCGACGAAGAACTTTCACCCGTCTCTGCATTATCTATTTCATCTACAAATGTTATTTCCCCTTCATTTACAAAAGAATATGCGGTAGTCACTATTAAAATGGCTATTGCGACAGCAATCAGTAATACGATAAAATGCCCTATACCTAGTGTGTTTTTCATTATATAATTATTTGCTGATACCGAATTCCACCTTAAATCCTGCAAAAACCGTTGATTTATCAGCCGTTTGATTCTGATTACAAAAGTAAGAAAAAGATATTATGAACCAACAGAATTTTGATAACTATAAAATAATACCGTATTTTGCACCGTAAATAAATGAACTTCTATGCGTATTGATATACTGACCGTATTACCGGAAATGATCGATGGAATGATTAATTGCTCCATCGTAAAAAGAGCACAGGACAAAGGCCTGGCAGAAATACACCTGCACAACCTAAGAGACTACACGACCGACAAATGGCGGCGTGTGGATGATTATCCTTTCGGCGGAGAAGCCGGGATGGTCATGCAGATCGAACCGATCGACCGGGCCATATCTGCTTTAAAAAGTGAACGGGAATATGACGAAGTCATCTATACATCCCCGGATGGAGAAACCCTCAACCAGCCCATGGCAAACAGCATGTCGCTACTGAATAATATGATTATTCTATGCGGCCATTATAAAGGCATCGACTACCGGATACGCGAACATCTGATCACTAAAGAGATATCTGTCGGTGATTATGTCCTGACCGGAGGCGAACTGGCTGCCGCTATTATTACCGATGCAGTGGTACGCTTAATCCCCGGAGTGATCGGTGACGAACAAAGTGCCCTCTCCGATTCTTTCCAGGATGATTTGCTGGCACCTCCGGTATATACCCGCCCGGCAGAATATAAAGGTTGGAAAGTACCCGACGTCCTTCTCTCCGGCCATCAACGGAAGATTGATGAATGGCGGTTACAACAGGCACAGGAACGCACTGCACGCCTACGACCGGACCTACTGAAAGATAAATAAATCACAGATTATAAAGCCGACTCTAAAAACAATAAGAGCGGCTTTTTTTATATCGCCCTTAACTCTATCGGTTTATAAGAACCACATTTCCATTACTTTTCTTCTCCCGCCACAGTTCAGATATTTCCCATTATCCTTTGGTTAAAATAAACAAAAAAGGTATTCATGTTGTAAGTAGGCCTAACTCAAATTTTGTCACTCTAGTAAAGTTTACATCATGAACATTTAATAAACTCAAACAATGGTAACAGGGAAATATTCAAACGAAATCTTTTTATCTCTCGCCGCTGTAATCATGTCGGTGTTTAGCGCATGCAATACACAGGAAAACAACAGCCTGACAGAAAAAGAAAAAGCAGAAGGGTGGCAACTCCTTTTCGATGGAAAGAGCCTCGACGGTTGGCGGGACTATAACGGAACAGCTCTCACAGGCCCCTGGGAGGTGGTAGACGGAACTATACAAGCCAACGGGCACGGAAGTGATGCTAACGGCTATATAGTGACGGATAAAATATATGAGAACTTTGAACTCTCGTGGGATTGGAAAATATCTAAAGGAGGAAACAGCGGACTATTATACCATGTCGTAGAACGCCCTCAATTTGCAGTTCCTTATGTAACCGGACCCGAATATCAGCTGATCGACGATATAAATTTCGCAGAACCTCTGGAAGACTGGCAACGTTGCGGCGTGGACTATGCCATGTATTCACCGGATTTCTCCACAATCAAAATCAATCCGGCAGGAGAATGGAACAACTCCAAAATCATTTTCGACAACGGTCATGTCACCTATTTCATGAACGGGGAAAAGACAATCGAATTCGATGCCTGGTCGGACGACTGGTTCAACCGGAAGAACAGCGGAAAATGGTCGCATGCTCCGGAATACGGTTTGGCTCACAAAGGATTGATCTGCCTGCAAGATCATGGATATCCCGCCTGGTTCCGTAACATTAAGATAAGGGAACTTCCCCGCAAAACAAAAGAAGTCCGCTTATTCAACGGAGAAAACCTGGATGGCTGGGATAAATACGGTACCGAGTTATGGTATGTCAAAGACGGTCTTTTAATATGTGAAAGCGGCCCTGATAAACAATACGGCTACCTGGCCACCAGAGAATATTATGACGATTTCGACCTTACTGTCGAATTCAAACAGGAATCGGACGGAAACTCCGGTGTTTTCATCCGTTCGTTCGTGGAAGAAGATGTGAAAGTGAACGGATGGCAGGTAGAAGTAGCTCCTCCGGGCTTCGATACCGGAGGTGTATATGAATCGTACGGCCGCGGATGGTTGATACAGATCTCGGATGAAAAAGAAGATATCCTGAAATACGGAGATTGGAATACCCTGCGGGTCAGAATACAAGGAGATAACGTACAAACCTGGCTCAATGGAAAAGAAATGATAAATATCCGGGACGAGAAAATCGGTGCCGGACAAGGACGCATCGCTCTTCAGATACATGATGGAGGAGGTATTAAGGTCCTATGGCGTAACCTCCGCCTGACTACATTATAATCATATCGTTTACTTTAATAATAATAGTTATGAAAAACATTTCAAGAAGAAGTTTCCTGAAGACCGGGGCTGTGGCTGCGGCCGGTCTGACTATCGT
>NZ_JADNBB010000042.1 GCF_015550595.1 Parabacteroides goldsteinii | reverse complement strand
CCATTAGTAAAATACTGATAAACAAACAAAAAGGAAGAGGAGTTTATCGGATAGAAGGAACTTATTTATGAAATAAGTTAGGCTTGTCCATTTTAGAGTATAAATTCTAAAGAAACGACAGCTATTATGAAGAGTAGAAAACCAGCAATGGAAGCTCAAGCATGTTTAATTCTACAAAAAAAGGTAAGGATATCTTTACTAAAGAAAAGTTAAAGCATGATGGGGTTAACCGGCTATGTCTAAACATTCTTCCATTTAATATTAGTATAGACTTAGCGGTTGAATTTATATAAAATATAGTATAAATTTCGAGTAGTCTTTATTTAGCCTGAAAACAAACCTAAAGATATAGATAAAATAGTAAGAAATTGTTTCCATTTTAACAACTAATATCTTAACTTTGCATTCAGTAATCATTTTGAGATGAATGATAATGCGTGATTTTCAAAAGACTTTATGATATTATTCTTATTTCATAAATAAGTTTAGGTTCATTATGAGGAATGAAAACATAAAAAAACAGGAAAATGTTTCTCTCGGAAACATATATAGCAACTATATTCTTTATATCCTGTAACAAACGCCTTCGACAAACAGACTCTCGGCTTGTGCAAGGTGAGTTCGCCTGGTATTAGAACCTTTACTCCGCGATTTTTGAATCGGCGAATAAAATAACTATAATAAAACAATAACTAGTATGATGAGAAAACTTATCTTGATGATGTTCCTGTTTGTGATCCCTCTGTCGTTCTACGCACAGGACAGGTTGACCGGAGAAAAAGGTTCGACCGTCGGGATCAAGACCAATATTCCATATTGGGGAGCAATGGCAACTTTCAATGCCGGTGCGGAGTTCCGCCTGGCACGTCACTGGAGCCTGGACATAGAAACCGGCCTCAATCCGTTCGACGGAAAGAAAGATGACGGAAGCTATGGCAAATCTCTCAAACATTGGAGGCTGCATCCGGAGATGCGCTATTGGTTCTGTGAAACATTCTACAAACATTTCATCGGGCTACATGTCCCGTACATATTATATAATGTATCGGACATCAAGCTGCTCGGTACCGAAAACGAACGCCACCAGGGTTGGGGCGCGGGTGTAGGTGTCAGCTACGGGTATTCCTGGTTGCTCTCCAAGCACTGGAACCTGGAAGCGACTGTTGGCGTGGGCTATCTCTACCTCGAATCGGAAAAGTACCCCTGTACCAACTGCGGACGCCGCCAGGAGTATGTCAAGAAGCACTATTTCGGTCCCACGCAGGCCGCTATCAACCTGATTTATCAATTCTAAATAGGAGCGCTTTATGAAAATGAACAAACATATACTGATTGTGACAAGCCTGCTGGCGGCAGCCGCCTTGCAGGCACAGGAAATCAAAATCAAGGACAAGATTGTAGAGAAGTCGGATGGCACTCTCGTGATCGGCATGACGCTCGACTTCGGCGAAATCAAGGTTCCTTCAGACCGCAGCCTGGTCTGCACGCCGGTCATCTCGGCGGGCGACAGTATCCGTCCCCTGACGCCGGTCATCGTCAGCGGTCGTGACCGCCACATCCTATATGAACGGACCGACCGCACCTATACGACACACGACGAATACGAACTGCGCCGCGAGAACGGCAAGCCGCAGACCTTCGAATACACCACCCGCACGCCGATGGCTCCGTGGATGAAGAAGTCGGAAGTCGCCCTTGTTATCGACGAATGCGGTTGCGGTTGGGAGGCATTGCAGAACGACCGCTCACCGCTCTTCCCGATCAATATGGCCGAACCGGTTGTCCTGAAACCGCAGCTCGCCTACCGTACGCCCGAAGCCGAAGCGGTCAAGGCGCGTTCGATCGAAGGCAAGGCGTTTCTCGACTTCCCGGTCAACAAGATTACGATCTATCCCGACTATCGCAACAACCCGCGCGAACTGGCCGCCATCCGTGCCACGATCGAGTCGGTGAAGGACGATCCCTACGCCACCATCACGGAGGTGTGGATCAAAGGTTTCGCCTCTCCCGAAGGAACTTACGCCAACAACACCTATTTAGCAGAAAACCGTGCCAAGGCACTGCGCGACTACGTGAAAAGCCTCTACCGCTTCGAACATGCCACGTTCAGCGTCGACTTCGAGCCGGAAGACTGGGAAGGTCTGGAAAAGCGGCTGGAAGATATGAACCTGCCCGACAAGGCGGAACTGCTCGCCATCATCCGCAATCCGGAACCGCGCGACATGGACAAGAAGGAACTGAAGTTGAAGGTGCTGAACGGCGGTACCTCTTACAAGATCCTGTTGCGTGACATCTATCCCGCTTTGCGTCACTCGGATTACGTGGTGAAATACAACATCCGTAACTTCACTGCCGAAGAGGCGAAGTCGCTGATCTATACCGACCCGAAGAAATTGAGCCTGAACGAAATGTTCATGGTGGCACAGCTTTTCGAAGCCGGCAGCGAGAAGTATAACGAAGTATTCGAAATCGCCGTCCGCATGTTCCCCGACGATCCGGTGTCTAATTTGAATGCCGCCAACACCGCCATTCGGACGGGCCAGTTGGACCGTGCGGAAAGTTACCTTGCGAAAGCTGCCGAAGGCGACGAGAAACAGTTGGCGCTTGCCTCCGTCCGGATGCTGCGTGGCGACCTGGACGGTGCGGAAACCATCTTGAAAACGTTGCAAAACAGCTCGGTAGCAGGCGAAGCAGCTCGTGCGAACCTCGAACAAATCAAGGCGAAGCGTGCAGAATGAGTAATTTTCAAAAAATGATAGGGTATGAATATTACACATAAATTATTGGTATATGCCTGTGCAGTCGGCGGCCTTTTGTTGGTCGGCTGTTCAGACGAGTTTCGTACGGAACGGGACGATGGCGGCGACAAGTCGGTCGAAGAGAACTATCTCAGCCTGACGCTCCATTGCCCGGATGCCAAGGCGCCACTCACCCGTTCGAACCCGACAGGGGGCGAGAACGGCGACGGCTACGAGCCGGGACAGGACTACGAAACGCGCATCGACGACCTGATGCTGCTCTTCTACCGGGGGACGGAGGGGGTGAACTCGCCCGCCTCGACACCGATCGACAAGATCATCTATCTCGACCGCGACGCCATGCAGGGCGACAACCGTACCGAACCGGTGCTGGTGGGACTGCCCGCCGGATGGTACGACCTGCTGGTTATCACCAACACCGGCAACATCCGCCCGCAGCTCAAGGACTTGACGCTCGGAGAAGTGCGTGACTTCCTGCAAAAGCGTGCGTGGATGGAAAGAAACGGCGAGTATTCACATTTCGTGATGGCGTCGGACGGTCATCTGGACGAGAAGGTCTACATCTGCGGTGACAACACGATCGATAACCCCGCTTCCGCAACGGTCGAGGTGGAACGTCATGCGGCACGCATCGACTATCTGCCGGTACATGACTATTTCGACGTGATGGACAAGACGGCGGGAGCGGCCCGTGTGTCGATTACCGGTGCCATGATCGTCAATAAGCTGGATGCGGGTTCGTTCATGGTCAAACGAGTGGTCGGAGCGGTGGCCGACGATGCGTTCGGACCGGCAAGCGCAGTTGAGTTTTTAGGCCTGGAGCTGCCTGAATGGGGCGACCACCAGACCAACTACGTGCTCGACCCGTGGAGCCGATACAAGACGATGGCGAATGTTAACAGCGAGATGTTCAACCCCAACTGGCCGGAGCGTCCCGCTTCGGACGGCAAACCGGCCGAAGCCCTCTATGAAAACTACTTTATGAGTTTCGGTACTTCGGCAGGTAACTGGCGTTTCACCAACGGCATGGGCGACCGCGTGGGCGAATGGTACCGCGTGGGCTACACGAAAGAAAATACGGTGGCGCGTGCCGACCAGTCGCCTTACTATTGTACAGGCGTGGTGTTCAGGACATTATACGGACCTAGAAAGTGCCTCTTCTACGATCCCGCCACCGGCACGACCGACTACCGCAAAGGACTGGACGGTTCGCCGTTTACCTTCTTCGCTTTCGGGGGCGCGATATACGGTTCGCCCGAAGCAGCGATGCTGGCTTTCACCGAAGGGGCGTTGGACGTCTCTACTTACGACTTCACGGGCAAGACCTGGGGTGACGTGCGTTCGCTGGCATCGAGCTTGAAGGAGGGCGACCCGACCGGATACCGCCGTTTCCTTTCAAGGCAGTTGAAAGACAAGGAATCATCGGCTGCCCTGACTGCTGCCGAAGTTTCGGCATTGGCGTGGAAGGAATATATGTATACGACGTTCGGATATGCCTCACGTACGGACGGCACGCCGCAGGTCAATCAGGGCGGTAAAGACACTCGCCGTCTGTTGGCACGCTATGGTCTGCATACCTACGTGGACGGTGTTTGTTTCTACACGCACTGGATCCGTCATTCCAACAATAATGCCCCGTCGAAGGGGATCATGGAGTATGCCATTGTGCGCAACAACGTCTACAAGCTGCGCATCCGCGACTTCTACGGCCTGGGGGACGACATTCCCTACGAACCGCCGTTCGATCCCGAGGAGCCGATAGATCCGGATAAACCGGATGATCCGAAAGACCCCGAAGATCCGGACAAACCCGATGAACCGGAAAAAATCGAGATCGAAGTGATTGTCAGACCTTGGGGATCGCTACCGGACGAAACGATTTATTTTTAATGTATAAAAACAGGAGAACAATGAAATACCATAAGATACTATACCTTTTATTCCCGGTGCTGGCGGTTCTCGGCCTTGCCGGACTCTCTTCATGTGATTACATCCATAACGAACTGCCTCTTTGCCGGCACACGCTCCGTTTCGTCTACCGGCACAACATCAAACACGCCGACGCGTTTGCCTACGAAATGGTGAACCAGGAGCGCGAAAAGAACGTCCGCCTCTACATCTACGACGACAAGGGCGCGTTCCTTTCTTCCCGGCTGATCGAGGGTGAAGAACTGAAAAAGAACGAAGTAGACCTCAGCGAATTGGCTCCGGGCGACTACCACCTGCTTGCCTGGGCGGGGCTGAACGATACGGATTATACCTGGACGGAACCTGCCGCCGGCTCTTCCATCGATGATTTCCGCATGGCGGTGAAGGCGGCTAAAAACCGCGTGGACCGCGAGTTGTCGGGCCTCTTCCAGGGCGAACTCGACTACACGATCCCTGTAGGCGGAGCGACCGACACCGAGTTTCCGTTGGTGAAGAACACCAACAAAATCCGTTTCATCCTGGTGGATGCCAACCGGGGCACGAAACTGGAGGAAGACGCGTTCGACTTCGTGGTCACCACCACGAACAGCGACCTTGACGCGCACAACGAACCGCAATCCGCCACACGCATCACCTGGCAGCCCTACCTGCAACAGGTGGAAACGGTCAAGTCGGCTGATAATGCGACCGTTTCATACGATGCCGTCTGCACCGAACTGAACACTTTGCGCCTGATCGACAATGCGACCGGTACGCTGAGTGTCCGCTATGCAAGCGAAAAGACGCCGTTCATCAACGTCGACCTGGCAGGTCTGTTGAAACTGACGCAGATCGCTTCGCACAAGTTGCCGGGGCAGGAATACCTGGACCGTCAGGACGAATATGTGCTCACCGCCTACGTGGATATTGCCGGTGGACGGGCGCACTGCCTCTATGTGGTAGTGGACGACTGGATCGTCCGCCTCGAAGACGTGACACTTGGTAATGAGGAGATGGGATTATGAAAAGCCGACTGAATCAATACAAGAACCTGCCGCTGCTTGCCAGCCTGCTTGCTCTCATCGCGTTCGGTTGCGTGAGTGGCGAACGGGGGGCGGGGGGCGAACCCGACCTTCCCGAAATGGTGGAGGTGGATTTGCAGGTGGGCGTCTCCGATGCTTCGAAGTCGTTGCAGACGAAAGCCGCAGATGTAAATGCCTTGCCCGGCGAACAGATCAACTCGTTGGTAGTGTTTATCGTCAACGCTTCCGGCGAGATTGAAAAGAAATTCCAACCGGATTTGACAGGTGATGAACAGGCGGAGAAAGGCGAACTGACAAGCTGGAAGTCCGGTTCTTTTGAGATTACCGGCGGCCCAAAGAAGATTTATGCGTTTGCCAACTGGGAGTCGCTAAAAAACAATCCGTTGGGAAATGTTGTAAATACACCGGAAGGACTAGATATGCCGCCACTTCCCGCTTCCGTTTCTTGGGAATCCGGTGTTAATGACATTTCTAAGACATCAAAATTCCTCCCCATGAGCGTGCTGGAAGAGTGGGTTCCGGCAAAAGGGGTGAAACCGATTTATTTGGTTCGTTTAGTAAGTCGTTTGAAAGTCAAGATGCTCAACAGAACGAGCCATCCGATTACCGTTACAAAGTTGGCTTTAGGTAAGTTCAACACGGCAGGAAATCTTTTTGAAGCGGACAAGTTTTTGGCTCTGACGGGAGACGGTTATTCGATTGACAAGCCTTTCGAAGAAAACAAACAACTTGCAGCAAGCGAATCCATAGAATCCGATTGGTATTACGTGAACGAATCGGAAGCAGCCGACGGTTTTAAGGTGGAGTTGGAAACGAGTAGTGACAAACATCCAACAGATGATGATAACCCCCATCAAGGAACAAAGTACACCGCTCTTCGCCAGATCCCCCGCAACCATTTTTGGAACCTGAATATCGAGTTTACGCCTTATAAATTGACGCTTTTAGCCGTAAGCAATGAGAATCCGCCGATCGGAGGGTATCCGGAGTCTTCGGTTACAAGCGATGGTATAACCGATTTGGTTTGCACGGTATATGGTGGCGGTCCGTTTACGATTATAATTAAAAAGTTGTTTTCGCAGGAGGAAAGTGGAGAAACGGATCTTTCTGATCAGGTAACTTGGAGTATCGGAAAGGTAGATAAGGGCGATTTGTTGGCGGAAGCTCCTAATAAAATAGAGCAAGCCACAATAGATGGTGCATTACGTTATCAAATAACAGGCGGTCGCATGGTCGGTGCAGCCACTAAGGATCAGAGCGCGACTTTCGAACTGATAGCAAAGACAAAGAGCAACGGCAGTGTCTTGGCCACTTTCCAAATCCAGTTACGCTTTGCAGATCTATTTGAACTGACAACAGATAAAAACTAAATTCAGAATACGATGAAACGAAATAAAATAATATATGACAGATGGCTCCGGATGCTGTTCTTGTCGTTCGCCCTGCTGACAGGCGGAGGCGTCGGGATGGCTTGGGGACAGGAAACGACGAATAGACCGGTGATTAGCCTAAAGTTTTCAGAAGATCATGATAAAGTTCATGTGAAAGAAGAGATTATTTATGTTGATCCGGCTAAGCCACGTGTATTGTCGATACCAGTGTTGAATGTAAATACGAGGAACGATAACGATAAATCTTACAACTGGTTTGTTCATTGGTATGTAAAAAATGGAGATAAATTTATCAAAGAAAGAATAGGACATCACTCAGTAACTGTTACTAAAAACATGTCTGCTAATAGAGGTGGATCTTTGAGTATATGTAATGGAAAATCAGCAGGAAATACAGGAAATGCGGATCTGTACATAACACATGATTATTTTGTCAAAGTCAAAGAAACCGATGGCTTAATTTGGTCGAATCGATTAAAAGATTCAAATGTTATTCCGGAACAAACCAACGGCATTTTGAGTGAATATAAGCGTGGTCTAGGAATCGATGCCTCTACTATTGCCTATACATTGCCGAACGACTATGCAGATGGTGATGTTGTGTATTGTGATGTAAGTGTTTATCAGGATGGAATTTGGACACCTTCAAGTTCTTCTGATATCAAAGGAACATATGCAGAACCCACCTTGCTTAAACGATACAAGTATGTAATTAAAAAAGCGGAAGAGTGTCCTTCTTATATTCAGGAGAAAACAATTTATTATATCGATTTTCCGAAAGATGCAGAATCTATAAACTTATCTATGCCTTATACACCGGATAATTATTTTTGGAACGATGGGAAGGTTCACCAAGGATCAAAATTTCAATATCGAATAAATAGTGATAATGATGCCGATTTTAAAGATTTTCATCTTGTAACAAGAAAGGCAGACTTGGATTTGCAACAGACGCAGAAAATAGAAATAAACGATGCGCTTAAAAATGATTTTAAGGTTGATATACGAGCCATTTGTAATGAAAACACTCCCCATCAAAGTGGGGTTATTGCCACTTTCAATTTTCATCCCATTGAGAATGCCAAGTTCATATTGGAAGATGAGATAAATAAGGATAGTGATAGATGGCCCAGAGGGAATATTAAGAAATATGAACAAATAGGTATTGTTGATTTTGACCAAAAGTCTATTGTAAATGAGATTCAAGCAGGTGATAATATGTCAAATAGTCCTTTGGGCTCTTTCAACCAGTCTGAAACAAGTTATGGATTTATATATATAAATGGTAAGTCCCTATTAGACCAAAATTCAAAGTGTTATACTTCATATCCTGGAATGTATGGCTTGTTTAGAAGTGCGAATGTTGAAGGTAAGTCTAAACATGATGATCTTTGTTCTACTGGCGATGTAAATAGATACTATAAGTGGGTAACACCTTATATAGAAGATGTATACAAATATGGAAATAAAATTTATGAAAACAGAGAATTGTATGATCGAACTTATACAGTAACAAAGGAAGCAGGGGCGGCAAAATACGGTTATTTTTGTTATATTGATGCAACGGATGAACCTGGTACTTTGGTATCTGTACCAATAGAAGGTTCTATTTGTGGAAATACGGAGTTGACCGTAACCGGATGGTTAGCCGATATGACGCGTCCGGGATGTGACGTATGGGCTGATGGCAATCCTCTTCCGTTGGCTCCAAATTTGAATATAATATTAAAAGGAGTAAAAGGTCAAGAAGAAGTTGTTCTTCATCGTTTTACAACAGGAGATGCATTGACGGATTATAGAGATAATAAGCTTGGTCATTCAAATGCTCCTAATGTAAAAGCAGAGACCAAAGATAAATTTAATTATAACCTCATGAAATGGCAACAATTCCATTACAAATTTGCCGTTTCGGAAGATGAGATCGCCGGCTGTACCGAATTCTATTTGGAAGTCCAAAACAACGAGCCCCACACCGATGGAGCCGACTATGCCATTGACGACATCCGTATCTTCAAAAGAAAGCCGGAAGTTGAAATTATCCAAGCCGGTGACTTGTGTGATACGGAATTAAAAACAGTCAAATATGTAACAAGTTATAGTAATATAATGAGTGTAATGGGGTTGACTGCGAACGCAAAAGTGGAAGGTATAAATAAAGATGTTGAATGGGATGACAAGTTGCCTCAGGAGTTGAAAGATTATATAAGTAAAACATATCCTAATGGCGAAAGTGATGCAGTAGAATACTTTACAAAAATTTATTATTCCGTTTATGTGGAGGATAATTTAAATAGTCCTATTGAAATCGACTACGATGGTGACGGCATCCCGGAATCATGTCGTGTGTCTTATCTTTCCACTCGTAAGGAAGATATGAAATGGGTGGATTCGTCTTTTGGTTCGGATGGAAAAACATCGGAAGATAAAATCTATTCTCTTCCTCTTAATATTGGTAAGTCATTTGATCCCAGTAAAAAATATATAGCCAGAATTTCCGCTCAACCGATAGGTCACCCTAGTGTGCCTGCTAAGTGCGATGCTTGTGCTTTAACCGGAGATCCGTTTAGTATTTCTCTTACGGGAGATCGCTTTAAGATATTTGAAGGGGATGATTTGAATACTGAAATCTCATCACCGGAAAATGCGGAGCAGGGGAAAACATATAAAATAGCCGGTAATTTCCGTTATTTGGGTGAAAATGGATGGGAAACAGTAGAAAATGCCAAGTTTGATTGGTTTATAGGAGATGTCGTAGAGTTTAATGCATCAACAGTGACTGTGAATAGTCAAACATACACAATAGCACAGGCACTAAGGGAGATTTCTACGAATCCGGATGGGAGTGAGGTTATAAAAAATGCTTTAACAACTTATGGAGGAGAATATCGTGGAGACAATGCGAGCGGGAAATTTGTCTTTAGTCAATCATCCTTTGAATACATAATGGCAAACAAATACCAAACAATTATAGGTTTGCCACAAGCTCAACAAAAAGATGGTAATGGTAATGTGATTGATGACCATTTGTATTGCCCTGACCCTGTCGTAATCCAATTAGGTCCGAATCCTCCGACTATCGAGCCGGGTGATCCCGACGTGCCTGATCCAGAGGACCCGGATGATCCCAAAGACCCTGAAGACCCGGACCCCAAAGATCCGAATAATCCGAACCAACCGGATGATTTTGGAGGTAAACATGTCCGGTCTGTCCGTGTCGGATTAGTCCAGATACAAGATATGCAGAAGAATGATGGTACATTGCGTATTCCGGTTCATTTCCGGAAGTCGGCAGAGGGTGAGAAATTTGCTAAGGATACAAAGACCGATATAACGGTTTTGAAGACTTCTGACACGAAATATAATAACTCAAAATCGGTTGCTACTCTGGAGGAACTTGTCGATAATGCTACAACAGCAGCCTGGGCTACGAATTATTTCAAAATCAAATTCACCGAAGAGGCTGTTAACAACTTCAAAGAAGGTTTTTGGTATATGGTGGATATACCTTATGCTGTAAAGGACAAAGATGATAAGACCGCTTATTCCGGTTCTTTCCAACTCACCCTTAAAATCGTCCCCGAATATGTGACGTGGGTAGGTAGTGCCGAGAATATGCACAACTGGAATAACGACGGACCAAGCCATTGGAGACGGTCTAAGAACAGTGAGCTTTATATGGGAACGGATGATGGACAAACAGGTGCACAAGTAAATGGTACTCATAACGAAGCCTACACCCCGATGCGTTTCACGAAGGTGACGATTTATGGCAATAAGGAAAATAAGCCTTATTCTGCCTATCCGCATTTATATGAATTAAAAAAGCAAGAGCAATATCCGATATTACAGATGGCTACGACCAATGAAATCGGTGCTGCCACTAAGAACATCGAATATGACTTGCTTGCCGATCCGGATTATGAGAAAGAATTATGGGGTGAAGAACCAACAGGTGAACTTGCATTAAAGGATCATGATTACGCTTGTGTCCGCTTCTACGGCAACACCTGCGACGAGATCTACATCAAGCCCGAATCGGAAATCCTGCATACGGAGTTCTTGACTTACAACAAGGCACACGTAGATTACGAAATGGCTCCGAATCGCTGGTACATGCTCGCTTCACCCTTGAAAGGCGTGGTGTCGGGGGATATGTATTTACCGACAGGTACTTCTTCTGTAGGTAAGTATGCACGTCAGGAGACACCGGCGTTTGAGAATATCAACTATAATAACACAAACTATACCCGTTGGCAACCTGCCGTCTATATGCGTGGATGGGATAAGACAACGGCTACGGTTGTTCGTCCGAATGGTTCTGCAAATGTCAATTACGGGATTACAGGTAGTTGGTCAAACCTGTATAATGATGTAAATGTTCCGTTTACGCCGGGTACTGGATTCTCGATTGGGACGAAGACGGATAAAAAAACTGCATTAACTAATAGTAAAGTGTTGTTCCGTCTGCCGAAGGCTGATGATAAATATACTTATTATGGTAGTACGACAGGTAGCGGAAATGATACAATATTGACAAATCGCGCCGGTAACGGCCGCTTCCATATCAGCCCTGATGAAAAAGGACGGAACGCTGTTAAGTTTTGTGAGGTTTCCTCTACAGGCGGTATGTTCGGTAACCCCTTCATGTCGCATCTGGATATGGAGGAGTTCTTAAACGGTAAGTCACAAAATACTTACTATATCATGACCTCTACAGGTACGACTGCCCATATCCTGGGTAATGAATATAGCATCTCGACAAGTGACGCAGATCCGAAGTTTGTCGCCCCTCTCCAATCATTCATCGTTCCGGATTTGCCTTCTGCCACTTTCAACACCGAGATGATTGCGAAAGCCCCGGCAAATGGAACTAATCTCGGTTTGCGCTCCGCCACCGCTGCCTCATCCGAAGACCCCCTGCCGCAATTACGCATCACCGCCACCCGTGACGGAGTACGCAACACCGCCGTCGTTGCCGGTTTGGTTACCGCTTCGGACAGCTATGTGGAGGGGGAAGATGCCGCCTTGCTGATCAACGAGGAAGTCGCCGCACCGCAGGTTTATACCCTTGCCGGTAGCCAGATGACGGCCATCAACGTGACACCGGAGCTGAACGAAATACCGGTCGGCATCCACGGCAAAGACGCGACCCCGGTAGAGCTGAGCTTCAAACTGTCGGGTGCCATGAAGAACGTGAAATTGGTAGACAAACAAACCGGCAAGCGCTATGACGTGACCGACGGCCTGACGCTGACCGTTCCGGGCAACACCTCCGGACGCTACTTCCTGAACGGCTCCATCGCCACGTCGAACGAGATCATTGCCCAGGGCCGCATCATTTTCTACAACAGTGCCCCCGGACGGATCGATATATCTTCTGTTGATCCACTGAACGAAGTGACGGTCTACGACATTGCCGGCCGTGCCCTGCGCACCTTGCGCAACCTGAACACGCCGACCGCCTTTGTCGACCACCTCGCACCGGGCTTCTACGTTGTCCGCGCCGAAAGCGGTTCGCAAGTCGTCAGCGAAAAGGTTGAGGTGAAGTAACCCGCCGATACGGTTGATACAAAAAAACGGCTGTCTGAAAATCTCACAAGAATGTAAGTTTCAGACAGCCGTTTTTATTTAACAAAGTGTACAGGTAGCTGTTTTTTTAAGTATTAAAAGCAATACTGCACATCACAGGTTTTCAATATCTTCAGCTGATAAGCCGGTATAACGAACGATCATTTCAATGGATAATCCATCCGCTTTCATTCCACGAGCTATCGCCTCTTGCTTCAACTTTTCTCCTTCGGCACGCCCTTCGGCAAGACCTTCTGAACGTCCTTTGGCAATGCCTTCAGCAAGTCCTTTGGCACGTCCCTTTGCAAGTCCTTTGGCCATCCCTTTGACCATTCCTCTGCGTATCCAGCTATTATAGAGGGTAATCTCAACACTGATGATGTCCCAAAATTTGTCGTAGGCTGCCAATTCAGCATTCGAAAAGGCTGATTCACGGATTTCATACAAGGCTTTCCCAATTTCCGGATTTTTCCAGCAAATCAGTAGAGACAACCTCTGTATTATCTTTAATCTCAGTCAAGTAACGCAACTAAAGAACATGCATACGTTTCTCGACAAACGTCTGGGGCGTAAATTTGGGAAGTTCGACAAATACCAAATGCAACCCCTCTATCACCCGGTCACTGTGCTCTTCATGTACGATACGGTAGTTGTGATAATAGCCCGGGAGCAATGGGTACATCACGTCATTTACTAAATTCAGCGAATAGACCGGCTCCAACAAGCTGTAATCAATTCCTTTATCCAACTGACGCACATACGCTTTCGCAGCATTGAACAAAACACGCTGGCGAAACTCCGGCGACCAGGCCATTTGCATCTCCACGATGAACTGCCGCCCCTTGCTGTCACGGCAACGCACATCCACAATGCTATTCTTGCGCAACGGGGTCTCGGGAACCATCTCGGCGGGAAGGTACTCGATATGTTCAATCTCCTCATCCTTTTCCAACTGGAGGAGCGCATTCAGGAAACTCATCACCAGGTCGGGATGTTCGCCAAAATACGAGCGGGTAAGTCGGCGGCATCACTGCCGCTTCCTCCCCTAAGAACCGTACGTGCGACTTTCACCGCATACGGCTCAAGCAACTCAAAGCTCCTGCTATGGAACCGGCTCAATACCTTTTAACTGGTCTTTTCGTCTGCGGCAACTGTCGTGAACTAACAACCGGATTGGCTTACCGTCCTTTTCAAGACGCTGTACATTCCAAGCTTGTTTTTTGTCGATAGGTTGATTGCAGTAAGGACATCTTTTATCCTGGTTGTTCCACAAGTACAGTAAATATTTACGGTCATTCAGATGCTGAAGCATTTTGTACGTATATCTTTTGTCAAAGTAAGCATTCCAGGCCGGGTCATACGGGTTGGCTTGCTTTCTTATTTTGATATACCGCTCTATCTTTGTGTCTGTCAGAAACCGGATTACATCATATGCAGGCCCCTCTTTGCCACACTTCTCCCTTTTACTTGAGAAGCACCAATGACGGGTACCGATATGGTGATAATATTTACGAACTATCCACGAACGGGTTTTCTTTGGATGGCGACGGGTACTCCATTTTCACAGTTTGATAAATATCTGATGGTCTGTGTTATCAAAGATTTTAGAGGCGACACTATACCGATAGTAATTCGCCCAACCTTGTATAACAGGATTTAGTAGTCTTATCAAATATTCCTGTCGACAATCGGAGTTATCCTTGATTATCTTACGGATTTTAAGAAGGGACTTTTTGACACGTTCTTTAGATGGTTTTATCAATAGTTTTCCACTATACTTTCGTATATTGAAACCTAAGAAATCAAAGCCCTCGTTTATATGGGTAATCTTGGTTTTCTCTTCTGAAAGCGTAAGACCTCTTTCTGCCAGAAAATTCCGTACAAGAGGAAGGACTTCCTCTTCGATTGTCTCCTTACTCTCGGCTGTGATGATAAAGTCGTCCGCATAACGCGTCAGGTTCACTTTAAAGTTATGATAACCACCGGTCCATCGGATTTTAAACTTTTGTGCCAGTTCTTTTTCCAAACCGTCAAGGGCCAGATTTGCCAGTGTGGGGGAAATGATACCCCCTTGTGGCGTACCTTCGTCGGTAGGATAAAGATGGTTCTTAAAGACAAAACCGCTTTTAAGCCATTTTCCAAGGATGTTTTTATCCATCGGTACATGCTTCATCAGCCACTCGTGACTGATATGGTCGAAACAACCTTCTATATCTCCTTCCTGTATCCAACCGGCTGAGTTGTTTCGAGATAAATTGATAAAACATTGTTCGATGGCATCCCAACAGCTACGTTCTTTACGAAAACCATAGGATACCGTGTCGGCAGTTGTCTCCGATACAGGGTCTAACGCCATGAGATAAAGTGCCTGCATGGCACGGTCGGTCATGGTCGGGATACCTAAAGGACGTAGTTTTCCGTTACTTTTTTTTTAATATGGACCCGTCTTAGGGATTGTGGACAATAGCCATGACGTTTTAATTTCAGTATGGCTTTGCCCTTGGATAGAGGAGTCGTCCATATCTCATGGTCCACCCCGGATGTTCTTTTGCCAGTGTTTGAAGTAACTCGTTTTACGGCTAACGCTTTAGCTGAATACGAGTGGGTTAATAGCCACTCAAGGGATTGAACCTTTCCATGTCTACCTGCCTGTTGAGCCTTTACAATACGAGCTTGCAGCTTCTTAACGTAGGTTGTGCATTTATCCCAGTCTATCAAGGACCATGCTGTTTCTGCGTCAGAAGGTGCACACGTTGATTCGTTCATTTGCTTTCCTCCTTTCTGAAGTTCTGTAAGTTTCTTGTAATGAGTCACCTTGTGTGGAAGTCTGCACACTTTCGTGCGAAGTAACGTTAAAACTTCTATCCTTTCCATTACAGAAAGGCTTTCGCGTTTTCCACCATCTCTTACCCGCATTATTAACGGCTTTTCTTGCGAACTGCTTTCTTCCCGTTTAAAGGAAGAATAATACGGGCTTACCACGTTTCGTATAAATAACAAATGGAAGGGGTAGGTTCCACCTCTGCGCCGGTAGCCATCATGTTCCGTGTATTCTTATTCAAAGGGAAGAATAACCCGACTACTATCCTTTTTAGGTAAGCCTTTCAGTATCTTTGGCTTATTCCTTTGATAACGACACCTATAAGTAGTTCACGTATGTTAACCATACCTTCCTGCCTTGCATCCTGACCGTATGATACTAACAGCCATCAAACTTCTCTCACGATTGGCTTTATTCCATCAAGGAAGGATTACTTTGTCTCGATAGCTTTATACAATGCAGTTACCCGCAATGCATATATCAATAGGCAACTGCTGACGGAACAGCAGGTTTTATCTAATGTAAAACAATTATTTATACGACTTCGTGTCGCACCTTGAAAGTCAAATCGGCTTTTGGATCCAAATATCTTTCCATAGTTTTTTGTTTTTGATGTTCTTTAGAGGTACAAAATTACTACAAAAAAGTGAAATGCGGAAAGATATAGTGATAGAATTGAGTTACAAGAGTTTTAGTTGAAGTAGCGATAATTCGTGAAGCCATTACAATCACTGTCGAAGCCAAATCCTGACACCGCTGCGTTACTTGTTCGTAACCATGCCCTGCTCGTCATGGGCAAGAAACCGCTTCCTCTGTACCGGGCAACTGTAGGGGATAACCCAATAGTACTCCATGGATTGAAAAACGTCACTGATGAAAACCTTTATCCACGATACCAAACGTTACAAAAGGAATAGAATGCGGAATCTTTAAAAACTTGTTATTCGCTGTTCTCGATAAAAATCAGTACTTTTGTCCTCATTAATTAATTCACAAATTGAATGATAGCAAAAAAGACAGTCATACAAGATATTAAGCTCGCCGACTTCCCCGAGGAAATTGACGAGCAAAACAACATTAAAGTGTACGGAGAGACCAGTTGGGAAAATCAATTGGCTGTACTCAGCCATTATCTGCATAACAACGACTGCATCGAAAGCAAAGAAAGTAAGCGGGAAATGATATACGCCATCCGTGAGTTTTTAGAGCAGAAAGAAGAGAGCAAGGAAGAAGAAATAACGGATGAATATGTGACCAAAGTCGCAGAAGATCCTGCCGCATACGGTCTGTTCTCGGATTTCTTCAATGTGCCGTTTCCCGACCCTAAAGAACCAAAATTTACTTTCATCGATCTATTTGCCGGAATGGGAGGGTTCCGCCTAGCCATGCAGGCGCAAGGTGGCAAGTGTGTATTCTCGTCGGAATGGAACAAGTACGCTCAAAAGACTTACTTGGCAAACTTTGGAGAAATGCCTTTCGGCGACATTACGAAAGAAATGACCAAAAGCTATATCCCTCGGAATTTTGATGTGCTATGTGCCGGTTTTCCGTGTCAACCATTTTCTATTGCCGGAGTTTCGAAGAAAAAAAGTCTCGGACGGGAAACGGGATTTAGGGATAAAACGCAAGGGACATTGTTTTTTGACGTGGCAGACATTATCAGTCGTCACCGTCCCAAAGCGTTCTTCTTGGAGAATGTGAAAAACCTGATGTCGCATGACAAAGGCAACACGTTTAAGGTAATCAAAGGCACATTAGAGGAATTGCGTTATTCACTCCACTACCTTGTCATGGACGGACAAACCTATGTGCCACAACATCGGGAACGTATCATGATAGTAGGTTTTGACCAAGATCTCTTTCATGGGAAAGAACAATTCGCCTTTCCCGATCAGAAACAATCAACCCGGAGTATCAAAGAAATACTTGACCCTGATATTGACGAAAAATACACGTTAAGTGACAAACTTTGGAGCTATCTGCAAAACTATGCAGAAAAGCACCGCGCCAAAGGAAATGGGTTTGGTTTCGGAATGGTGGATCTGAATGGCATTTCCCGTACGTTAAGTGCCCGTTACTATAAGGATGGTTCCGAAATCCTTATTCCACAAACAGGAGGAAAGAATCCTCGTAGATTGTCTCCTCGTGAATGTGCCCGACTAATGGGATATCCCGATGAATATCGCCTTGACCAAGTCTCTGATGTACAAGCTTACAGGCAATGCGGGAATTCAGTTGTGGTGCCTCTTATCACAGCTGTTTCAGAACAATTAGTAAAAACCATGTTAGACGATTGATTATTATGAGTGAAATATTGAATAGCGCAATAAACAAAGTGCAAAATGCCCAATACGCATTTTGCCGCTTCATTACAGCCAACGATACTGGGAAAAATGGTTCTCATCAGGCTGGATTCTACATACCCAAATGCGCATCCGCACTTTTATTCGACACTCCGGGGGTGAAAGGCGAAAATAAAGACAAGATGGTAAAAGTCAAATGGCAAGATGATTTTACAACCGACAGCCGTTTTATCTATTATGGGCAAGGAACACGTAATGAATATCGAATAACCCGTTTTGGAAAAGGCTTTCCTTTTTTTGAGGAAGACAATGTAGGAGATTTGCTCATTATTGCCCAACAGAGCGAGGATTATTATTATGGTTTCGTCTTGCAGACAGATCAGGACATTGACGATTTCTTTGCCTATTTCAACCTTTCTCCGGAGAAAACAAATCAATTGATTGATGTTACACAAGTAAGTACACCGGAAAAGCAATTGGAAATCGGCATCCAAGAACTTATAGCCTTATACTCCGATTTTCCAGAAACCCGGCAAATGGCTCAATTCGCCAGAGACATATATAACAAAGTTCATCATATCACGGACGCTCATATTTGCAAGTCTCCCGATGAACAATTATTAAAATGGATTGATACGGAGTACAGTCTATTCCGCAGTTTCGAGGAGAAAGTTTATGCACCTATTTACAGTGTGCCTTTTTCTAACTGTCAAGAATTAGTCAAATTCTCAAACATCATTCTCAACCGTCGCAAATCCCGTGCAGGCAAATCCTTGGAACATCACCTTGCAACCATATTCACGGCGGCACAATTGGAATACGAAGAACAAGCCGTGACGGAAGACAATAAAAAGCCCGATTTCCTGTTTCCCAACGGAGAAGCTTACCATAATATACTGTTTCCTGCTAACAAACTGGTATTTCTTGGAGCAAAAACAACCTGCAAAGACCGTTGGCGACAAGTCCTGAACGAGGCAGACCGCATCGAAACCAAGTATTTGTTCACCCTGCAACAAGGCATTTCCAAGAATCAGCTTCGGGAAATGAAGCACGAACACCTTAAACTTGTTGTCCCTACCTCTTACCGGACATCATTTGACAAAGAGTTTCAACCTGAAATTGAAACATTGGCTTCATTCATCGAAATGGTTAAATTAAAACAAAGCAGTAACCCTATCTATTCAGTATAAATCATCTCTTCCCATATCCAGCTTCGCCCTCGGCCACTATGCTGGGGGCTTCTTTGTCCTCCGGTATTTCATAGAGCATGGAAGGTCGCAGCCTGAATCGTTCTAAATACGTATGGTTGATGTAATATTCTATCTCCAGCAACGTCTGCTGCCTCACCGCAGGTTTCAACTGACACTCCCACACGGTTATTACCGACCAACCCATTTTACGTAACTCCTCCTTGTTACGTTCGTCCCGCAGCTTGTTCCCTTCAATCTTATTTTTCCAAAACTCACGGTTAGTCTTGGGCATGGTACCGTCCACCTCATGCCCGTGCCAAAAACATCCATGGATGAAAATCACGATGCCGTATTTACGCAATACGATGTCCGGAGTTCCAGGCAGCCCCTTTACGTTTTTGCGGTAACGGTAGCCACGGGAGAAGAGGTAACGACGCACAATCCATTCTGGCTTCGTGTCCTTGCCCTTGATTTTCGCCATGACGGCGGAACGCTTCTTCTTGCTCCAAATATCCATACACTTCAGTTCGATATGGCAAAATTAACCAATTTATGTCAATTCTTCGAATTTCTGAATATGAGAATACATGTAATCGATAGTTCTTCACAAAAAGCGCATCTTCCTCCGCACGCCGTTCCAGATACATCTGTATCGTTCTCTTGGAATGATCTGTTCCTTTCATATCGCCGTCGTTTTTAGATTGTCAGTTTCAGTATCTTTCTCCAATAGGTCGGCTCCGCCTCGTTTAGAAGGAAATCTATGAAGTCCCTTTGTGTGTTCTTGTTCAGCCGGGTGGCAACAATCCCCCTTCTTGGTTTGCCCTCTGTGTGTGGTTGCCTGTTTCATTTATGGGGCAGGCTGACGCACTCTGCATTCACTTTCCGCTTCCGGCAAAAGGGGACAACGAAAAAAATATCATTTGGTAGTCCGTAAAAGCGCCGGATAAAATCGTTTTTACGGAAAAATATTATGAATGAGGGGATAAAAATCAGGGAGTTTATATCAAAATCTCGAATTAAATAACTACGTTTACATGCGAAGAGTTCTTTGAAGGTTACGCAATGTACAGAAGAATAATGCAGTAGATAACTAACTAAATCGTAACTTATTACTATCAAGAGCGAGTAACCTGCGCTTATTTCCAATAAATTACACTCTTTTCGTAAATTAGTAAATCAAATCTACGAAAAGATTATGATACAGGCAAGAATGTGAATCAAAGATGGCAAGTTCCGATAAAATTCCCTATCTTTGGCACAAATCAAAAACCTATGGCGTATGACACTGATAGCAAATCCAATTTATGATTCCGTATTTAAATATATGATGGAGGACGAAAGAGTCGCTAAGATCTTGCTTTCCGCCTTGTTGAAGAAAGATATTATCGAGTTGCAGGTTCGCCCGCACGAGTACGCGAACACGCAGCGGAGTACGATCTCGATGTTTCGCATGGACTTCTCCGCCCGTATCCGCGAGACGGACGGGGAAGAACATTTGGTCTTGATCGAATTGCAGAAGACCTGGCTTCCTTCCGAGACGTTTCGTTTCCGCCAATATCTGGGTGTCCATTACCTGAGCCGCGAGAATGTCCGGATGAAACCGGATGAGAGTTTCGGTCTCCCGATCATCTCTATTTATATCCTTGGGCATACGCTGGGCGATTTGAAAGAGCCGGTAATCTATGTCCGTCGCCGCTACTTGGATTACGATGATAACGTGATTGCGGGGAAGGACAAATTCATTGAGAGCCTGACGCACGACAGTATTATCGTTCAGGTCCCCTTCTTGCGTAAGGAGCGGACCCGTAACCGCCTGGAACGTTTGCTCAACATCTTCAATCAAGATAGCCGTATGGCCGGTAATGACCATCTGTTGGACATCGATGAGACGCTATTCTCCGCAGAGGATTTCCCCGTCTTGACCCGCCTTTTCCGTGCGGGTGCCACTCCGGATATCCGCCGTGACATGGACGTTGAGGATGAGATCCTTTCCGAGATAGAAGCCCGTGATACGGCCATGCTGTTAAAGGATAAATTAATCAAGCAGAAGTCCCAAGAGATCGAGCAGCAGAAAGAGATTTTACGTTTGACAATAAAAAAACTTATTGCCCGTAACATGCCGATCTGTGAAATAGCTAATATCCTGTCTATACCGGAAAGTCGTATTCAGGACTTGCTGGCCGCATGATAGTCAGTCAATATTAATCCACACCGCTTCTCCTTCCGGGCGTTCGGTAAGCCGGTGTATGATTCGGTGTTCCCAAATACGGGAATCGATGATGCGCCCGGCGCCCCGGTAGATGCCCGGAAGGATACATCCGGTGGTATCGGCTACGCTATTTCCTGCATGGATGCGGATACCTTCTGCCTGGGGTACATGGAGCAGCAGAGGCAGCCATCGTTTGAACTTCGGACTTTGGGTAACCACTACCGGATAACGTCCGTCGGGGATGGCAGTATGCCCCGCTACTTTCCGGTCCGGACGTCCCCAGCCGATATCGCGCCAGGTGGGTTCGAGTGTATCGCATAGATAGACTCCGTTTATGAAAAGTTCTCCTACCGTATAATCGGGCTGTTTTTCGATGCGTTTCAGTGTCATTTCCATTTTTCGTCTTTTTTGTATGTTGTCGTTTCATTCGTTGTATTTTTGGTGATGTAATGGCGGTACGCCCATTGCCGTAGCATATTATGTGTTCCACCGGCATCCATTCCCAGCTTTTGGCGCATGTGCACGGCATCTGTCAAGGTGAACTCGTCGGGAAGCAACTTCAAGAGGTTCATGCGCCCCGAACGCGTTTTCTCCTGAGGTTCCTCTTTTTTCATGGCCCGCTCGATGTCTGCCCCGAAAAACTCCATCTTGCACCAGAGGTCGTATTCCAGGCTCCATCGTGCGAACTCTTCAATCGTTTTGTCCCATTTTTGCCCACCTGCCACATAGAGTACACATGCCTTGAGCCATGCGATAACCGTAGCCCGGAAGCTAAGGTTTTCGTAGACACGGCTTTGTGAAAGTCGGCTCCGGTCGGCACACGCTTCGCTTAATTTTCTGGCCAAACGAAACGTTTCGGGACAATCTATCCGTCCTGTGGCACGACACAAGTTTCCGATGTAGGGGCGGAGCGCTTCATCAAAAGCCGCATCATACAATCCGTACACCGGCATGTTCGCTCCGATTTCCCGTTCGGGGATGGTACAAAAGTTGATACGCGAAATAGGGCCGTCGGTCAATACCTGCGAGAAGTAGTTTTTGCCTTTCCCGATGGTGGTAGTGGCATTCCAATTGAAACGGATGGTTACTTTTTCCGTGATCGACTGGGTGCCTACGCGGGTTTGTCCGTAACGGTTGCCGGGATCGAAAGCGAGGCACATGATTTGGAAGTGCTGGTTTCCGCGCCCTCCGCCGCGCAAGGCATCGAACTGGTCGATTTCATTCATCTTGGTATAGAGGAAATGGCCGTCCGCTTCGGCAGTACGCATGACAAAGGCCGGATTGGTCATGTCCGCGTCGATTTCCTGGATAATCAATCCTTCTGGGCGCGACCGCTTGTCTTTGTTGGCTCCTTTGGTATTGATTTCGTTTTTCCATTCCCGTTCACGGCGCAAGTTTTCCTCATCGCGCCGGCGGATATCTGCCATGATGCGATTGATGGGTTCGGTGATGCAATCCTTACCGGCTCCCGTACCTGCCATCAGGACGTTCATCAGGGTTGCCTCGTGCGCCACATTGTCTATATAGCGGAAAGAAACCCGGTGCAAATGGGCGGCCAATGCCGGGAATACGGCGTGTGCCACGGCCGGCTGATAGACTTCGGGCGTACGGCTCAAAAGCAGCTTGATCAATGCGGGGAGCTTCTTGGGCATTGCGGGAGGGAGGTTGTTAATTGAAAATTGAGAATTGAGAATTGAAAATTGTTTTGTGTCGTCTTCATTTTCAATTTTCAATTTTGCATTTTCAATTGCCAGGCGTACGGCCTCGGTCATCTCTTTCGGTGTGGAGTAAAACTTGGCGGTGCAGGCGGAGTGGATCACCCCTTTCATCTCTTCTTCCGACAGTCCGTAGCGGGGCATGATTCGGAGCATCAAATTTTCGTCATTATCTGCTATATAGCGCAGATGCGAAGCCAGGCGATGCAAACGGGTGTTGCGTTCCCCTATTTGCGGATCGCCTCCCGTAAGGAGAAGCCATTCGGTGATGATGTTTTGATACGGAACTCCTTTGAATAATGGACAGTTGTCCATGCCTTTGTCCATGTCATTGTCCATGTTCCTGTCCATACTTCTGTCCATACTCTTGTCCATAGGCAAATTAGTTTTGTCCATGAGAATCGCTTTGCGTTCGGCAAACAGGCCTGCTTCATCCAGATAAAGGATATAATCGCGAGGTACAAGGAACGAGCACCGTGCGAGATCTTTCACCGCCCCGTCATAGTTGCCGTCGCCCAACTGTTCCGACATCCGGCGTTGCGCCTTTTCCAACGAATAATTTTCATTTTTCAATTCTCCGTTTTCAATTGCAAAGACCAACCGAAGCCCTTCGGTGCTGGGCGTGACGTGTGCCAGTACTACTCCCAATTCTTTTTCACGCCCTTTTACGTGTGCGTCATAATATCCCTGTGGGTCGGCGATATGATCTACGTCGTACATGGAAAGGCCCGACGGCACGGCGTCGGCATTCAAGCGTCGCCCGTTCCTGAACGTAGCGTGCGGTGTAATGACCGGAAGCATTTTCTTGCGTTCGGCTTTCAACGTATCGAAATCTTCTTTCGACATTTCACCCCGCCTTGCGGCTTCCAGGGCATCCGTTATCTCGGCACATACCTGTGAAACCACAGGCGAATCGACCGCTTTTCGGAACAATTCGGGGGTACATTCGCATACCACCCGGCTTCTTACATTATTCGAAATTCCAAAACTCATAGCGTTAATTTTTTTCTTTTTCTTACAGGGGCAAATTTACTATCGAAGAAAAAGAAAAAACTACTCCGTAGCTGGTACGGCGTAGTTGCTATGGAGTAGGTGTATTAGTTATGTTTCAGTCGATTACGAGTTTGATTTTTTCAATAAAACGGATTGTCTTTGCCTGGTCTTGCGCCTTGTTGTGGGCCACGCGCAAGACTTCGGTTTTCATCCCCCATAACGTGCCGAACACTTGCCAAAGGTTCCGGATCTCCAGCTTCGTGGCAAGCAAACCCGCCAACACGCCCTTTTCGGTATTGGACAGATTCAGAGGCTGAAAACTTTCGTCAAGGATCCCCGCGTCTGTCAACCGGGAGAGAACTGCCTGTGCCTGGGGCGTGTTTAACTGACAATCAGGCTTCGCCGGATTGTCCTTTGGGGAATTGTCCGCTGCGGGGTGTCTGCTGTCAACAGCTTTGTCAACCGGATTGATATACACGTTCGTATTGTCGTGTATGTCAAACATCGGGGCATTGAATGTCACCGGTGCGTTGAACGACATGCCGGGAATTCCTTTGTGCGTATCTTCTTTCATATCGATGGATTATTTGTGGATGATGACCCTTTCGTTGTCTTTCACCTCATACGCGGGAGCGTTGAATTGTACCGCGCTTTCTGTCTCTTTCCTCCCTAAGGCAGACAACTGTTCACGCTCTTCGGGCGTCAGGTACTCATAAAGCGTAAAAAGGAAATTCTTCACGTTATTGACTTCCTTATTTTGCGTTGCGGGATATCGTGCCAATATCGGCAGGCAATCCGCCAGCGAATGTCGTTCGGTCTGTTTCCAGGTATCGAAATCGTTGCGTAAATTTTTTACTTCTTCTTGCAACTTTGTCATTTCTTTCTCTTTTTCAGCTGCATTTGCCCGCAAGTTTTTGATTGCCTCCACAAACACCAATACGGCTTGTTCCAGTTTATTGATTTGTTTCGCTTGTCTGTAAATTTCTTCTTTTTGACGTTCGTTTTGTACTCCCAGCTCTTGCACACGTTTTTCAAGGTAGGAGGTATGTTCCTCTTCCTTTGTGCTTCCTAGTACATTGTTAACCAGATCCATTGCATCTATGGTTTGGGCTTTCTCCGTTTTTGTGAAAGAGCTGGCTACTTGGTCTAGCTTTTCAAATAGTGTTTGTTCGGTAACTTGAGATCCCATAATTATCATGATTTGAGTTTCCGGGTAAATGTATGAAAAAAAGCGTTACGTTACAATTGTTACAATTATTTTTGTGACGTTTTTGTGAATTTGTTTATATAAAATATTATTATATATATAATAATATTTCCTCTTGTTTGTAGGTGCGGATTTTTAATTGTAACAATTGTAACGTAACGCTATCCGGGGGTGTGGCGCATCGCGGGGAGATAGTGAAATACAGTTTTTTTCCCCACAAAATATAGTTTTCTTGTCCGGGAAACATGGGTTAACAGATTTTCACACCTTAGCCCTGTCTCTTTTTAGGCAAGAGGCGAAAAGGGTGGTACATTTGCAGTAGATAAAGTTCACTAACCCTTTAAAAACAATAGCATTATGGCAACAGGTGTTTTAAAATTCAGAAAAGTCAGCATGAAGACCCGCGCTAAAAACGCGGAAGGCAATTATGTAGAACAAACCAAATGGTACGGGCGCACCGCACCAGACCGTACGGTTGAGTTTGAAGACTTCATTACCCACATGAGCGAGCACAACAGTCCCTATTCGCGTGGGGTCATCCGTGGTGTGTTGACGGATATGTTGGATTGCTTGAAAGAGATGGTGTTGGACGGGAGGAACGTGCGCTTCGGCGACCTCGGGCTGTTCTCGCTCTCCATGTCGTCGGAAGGGGCCGACACACGTGAGAACTGGACGGCCGCACAGGTCAAAGGCGTTCGCCTGATTGTAAGAAACACGAAAACGTGGAGTAATGCGGAACTTCGTAAGAAGGTTAATTTTATGGAATTGATGCCTTACGAGGGCGATGCGAAGAAAGATGAAGAAGAAGATGATCGTCCGGTCATCGAATAGGATTGAAAATTAAATAATTACTAACCCTTAAAAACTGAGTTTATGAGCAAGAACAAGGAGGTTTGGAAAATCGTCATTCAAACCATTATCACGATTCTGACGGCTATTGGTACTTCGTTGGGAATTACATCGTGCATGTAAACAGTATCTTGCGCTGGTTGCCCCAACCATCGATCAGCGTAAGTACATGTTTGCCGGACGGGACCCGGCAGGCGATCTGGTGGTCAGGTCCGGTGGTTTCGCCGAGGTAGGTGTCGTCGAGATGCCAGTAGATGGTTGCCTCTTCGCGGGCGTGGGCGGCTTTGAAGATAAACTTTTCACGTTTGCCGGAGAAGCCTTTCGGCAGGTATAAGACGGCATTATGTTCCGGGTAGATCAGTTCGATTTGCCCGGAACTTTTTGTTTGTTCGCATCCCGGTTGGATGGGCGGGAGGGGAACATAGTCGATATGGTAATTACGGTAATAATATTCCTGGGACGGAGGGAGAACGAACCAGGGACGGGCGATCATCCGGTCGACCGGATAGCAGGAGCTGTTTACGCGGAAACGTCCGTCGGCCGAGAGATGTATCAGTTTATGGTAAGGGCATACCGGGGTGTTAATACCGGAACGGGGGATATACAGGGTATCCGCCCGGTCGCATATCTGTGATGCTTTATGGCCGCTGCTGCGGCAGATGGCTACCTCTTCCAGTTCATCGTACGGCTTGTCGAACCAGCTACCGCCGGGAAGCAAGGAGAACAGGTCGAACAAAACAGGGGCGGCATTGCCTACACCGGTCAGTCCCGGGCGGCCTTCGCCCGATGCGTTTCCTACCCATACCCCGACCACATAACGGGGAGTCGTACCGATGGCCCAGGCATCACGTCCTCCGTAGCTGGTCCCTGTTTTCCAGGCAATCTGTTTCATCGATTCGAATTGTTGCCAGTCGGCTTCCTCTTCCGGACGGCCCAAGGCGGACATCGCTTCGTAGGTGAACCAGATGGAAGCGGCTGAAAGAAGGGGTTTGTCGGTAAGACGCGGGTCTGCGATCGATTGGATTGCCCCCGTAGGGGCGGTTCGCGAACCGCCCTTACCCGAACCGCCCGTACGTGGCAGGGCAGTTAATGGGTGGATATCCTCCGGATTATATCGCCCGTTGTAAAGGCGGTAATGCGTGAGCACCCGGGAAAGGGATGCGTACATTCCCGTGAGGTCCCATAAGGTTCCTTCGGCTCCTCCGAGGATCAGGGAGGCCCCGTAGTGTTCTTCCGAAAAGCGGAGGGTGGTCATTCCCAATGCTTTCAGCAGTGTCATGAAACGTCCGGTGTTGTATTGCGATAACATGCGGACGAGGGGAACATTCAGCGAACGTTCGATAGCGCGGTGTGCGGGGACGGCCCCGTTGAATGTCTTATTATAGTTTTGCGGCATAAAGCCATTGATATTTAACGGAACATCGGAAACAAGGGTGGAAGGCAATATCTGCCCATCATGCAACATTCCGGCATAGAGGAAGGGTTTCAGTATACTTCCCGTGCTGCGGGGCGAAGTGATGACATCTACCTGGTTTCCCCGTTTCTCGTCGGCTTTGAAGCTGGCGTTGCCGGCATAGGCCAGCACTTCGCCGGTTTCGACATCGGCGATGATGGCAGCGAGGTTATGGATATGGTTGGAACTATATTCAAGGGCGTAACGGTTGACCAGTTCCTGTGTCTGTTTTTGCAGGGAGTAATGTACCGAAGTCGTGATACGTGTTCCGGGGGTAAGGGCGGCAAGCCGTTCCAACAGGTGAGGGGCTTCGTCGGGCAGGGGGAGAGGGGCTTCCGGCAGGGGTTCCATGCAGGACAGTTCGTATTCGGTGCCCGTGATGATACCTCTTTCTTTTAGAGTGGACAGGAGGTTGTCGCGTTTCGCTTTCAGTTGTCTGCGGTTTCGCCCCGGATGTATCAGCGCGGGCGAGTTGGGCAGGACGGCGAGTGTGGCGCTTTCCGCCCAGGACAGGTCGGAGGCACTACGTCCGAAATAACGCCAGGCGGCTGTTTCGAGGCCGACTACATTGCCGCCGAACGGGGCATGGGAGGCGTATAGGCCCAGTATTTCTTTTTTGCTGTGGGTTGTTTCTAGGAAGAGGGCCCAGCACATTTCGATACTTTTCTCATAAACGCTACGGTCTTTGTTTCCTCTGGCGATACGTGCCAGTTGCATCGTCAGTGTACTTCCTCCGCTGACGACACGGTGATGCCGGGCATTCAGGTAGGCGGCACGCAAGATAGCTGTCACATCGATCCCCGGATGATAGAAGAAATGCCGGTCTTCATAGGTGGTCAGGCAGGTGACGAATTTCTCCGGCAGCGAGTCCGTAGCCGGAAACCGCCATTGCCCGTCCGGCGCAATACGTGCTCCCAACAGGTTGCCTTCCGAAGAATAAAGTAAAGTAGAATAGGGAACGGGAAATAAAACACGGGGAACCAGGAGGAACATGATGCCCCACAAAAGAATGACAAACAGTAAAAAGAAAAGAAATATCCTTTTACGGTTTGCTTTCAGTGAGGTAATTAGTCTTGTATGATTCATCTTATCTGAATAAATCGGAATGTGTACCTGTATTAGTTAGTAGTAAGATTAATTCGGAGTCGTTTTGTTCCCATAGCAATAGCCAGTCCGGAGTGATATGACATTCCCATAAGTTTGCATACTTTCCGCTCAATTTATGTGGACGATACTTTATCGGTAATTCCCCGGTTTGTGATAAAATTGTAATCACCTCCTGAAATAAGGTAGGGTCGCAACCGCGTTTAATACACAATTTGAAATCCTTATCAAACTGTCTGGTGGTTTTGGTTATATACATAAGGCTTGTTCTATTTTAAAAGGTGATCCATTAAATCGTCAATATCTTTTGCCGTATAGACTCTTCCTTCAGCGGCATCTTCCAGCGATTGATCAATTTTATTCTTTCCTTCTTTGAATTTGATTGACCAGCCAAACTTCTGTGCGAGCTTTTTTAGAAGACTAATATCTACAGAAGGGATTGTGAGCTCCGCTCTTTGTAATACTCTAGTTTCCATATTCTTTTGTTTTAGTTTCTACAAAGATAAGGATAAAAAATGAAAGATAGCACAGAATACGTTCTATCATAGAATATAATTCTTTATATTTGTAGGATTACAGGACATACCAACTCCCTACAGTAAAAGTCTCGTTTATGGAAGAGAAACAGAATAATAAAAAGAAATTACAGATACGTAATAGTACAGCCGAGTTCCTTGTTTTCCAATTACAAGATAAAGAGGATGGTGTCGAGGTTATATATAAAGATGAAACTTTGTGGGTATCTCAAAAGGCTATGGCTTTTTTATTTGATGTGGACAGGTCGGTGATAACCAAACACTTGAAGTCTATATTTGATTCAAAAGAGTTAGATAAAGATTCAGTATGTGCAATTTTTGCACATACTGCCGAAGATGGTAAGATCTATCAAACACAGCACTATAATCTTGATGCCGTTATATCTGTCGGATACCGGGTAAACTCTATCCGTGCTACACAATTCAGGCAATGGTGTACTGCCGTTCTTCGCCAGTTTGCTATTCGTGGATATGTGATTGATAAAAAAAGAATGGAAAACGGAACATTCCTGAATGAAGACTATTTCGAGCATTTGTTAGCAGAAATACGGGAAATCCGTTTGAGTGAACGGCGGTTTTATCAGAAAGTTACAGATATCTATGTAACAAGTATCGATTATAATAAGGATGCACCGACTACCCGGACTTTCTTTGCTAAAGTTCAGAATAAAATGCACTATGCCATTCATGGACATACTGCGGCTGAGCTAATAAAGGAGAGAGCCAATGCGGAAAGAGAGCATATGGGGTTAACAACCTGGGAGAATAGTCCGAATGGTAAAATAGTGAAGACGGATGTTTTTGTAGCGAAGAACTATTTAAAGGAAAATGAGTTAGAAGAAATGGGACACTTAGTGAATGCCTTTTTGGATTTAGCAGAAAGTCGTGCTAAGCGTCATATTCCTATGACAATGGAAGATTGGGCAAAACATTTAGACCGCTTTTTGAGTTTGGATGACCGGGAATTGTTAGGGGATAATGGAGATGTGAGTGCGGAGGAGGCTAAAACATATGCGGAATGTGAGTTTGAAAAGTACCGGATTATACAAGATCGTCTTTTTGAATCGGATTTTGATAGGGAAATAAAAGGATTATTTGATAAGGAATAATCCTGTCGCTAAACGAATAAATATGTACATTCGTGAATTGTCTGATTGGCTAAGAATAAGTAGTAACCGTTAATTGAATAAAATATGGCAAGGTATCTTTATTGGGTGTGTTTATGCTATTTGCTATGCTTGTTTAGTAGTTGTAATACAAAAAGTGCCGGGGGAGAGGCGGAGGAGCTGCCTTTTAATCCGCATGTGGAAGCATTTACTTCCGGCAAGATATCCCGGTATACGCCGGTCTATCTGATCTTTAACCAGGATATCGCACAGGATAAACTGAATAGTGACGGGTTGAGTAAGCTTGTCCGTATAAAGCCCGAGGTGGCCGGTGAGTTTTCTTTTGAGAATAACCGGACTATCGTATTCAAACCGACCAAAGCATTTGAACGGAATACAACCTATAAGCTGACTGCCAACCTTTCCGAATGGTTCGACGTGACAGGTAAAGAGAAGGAGTTCGCCTTTGAATTTTCCACCTTCCCGCTGGCGCTTCGTGCAAACCTGGAGTCGATGGATATCAATGCAAAAAATGAGAACGGTTATGATATAGCCTGTACCCTATTTACTCCGGATAAGGAAACACCGGAGACGGTCGAGCCACTCGTGCGCTACTCGGAGAAAGCGGATGCGGTATGGCAACACAGTCCCGACGGTAAGAAACATCAGGTGACCTTGCAGAATGTACAAGCCGGGAATGACGGCACGCGGACATTCACCCTTTCGGTGGCTCCCAATAAATCGGGGGTGGCGGAAGACAAACTGCTTACCGTCCCTATTCCGGATATGAACGATTTCGACGTATATGACGTGGCCTATGTGACAGAACCTGAACGTTATGTGGAAGTGACGTTCACCAAAGACCTGGACGTTTCGCAGGACATGCAGGGACTGGCTTTCATCGCAGGAAATACATCCGAGACGGTCAACGTGGAGGGCAACCGCCTCCGCCTCTATCCCGACAGCCGGCGTAAGGGCGTTATGAATGTACACCTGACCCGCCAGATCCGTAGCAAGAACGGGCTGACACTGAAAGAAGACGTTACCCGCCAGATCGAGATCAACACCTCTTTGCCCGACGTTAAGTTTATCGGACAGGGAGTAGTCATCCCGCAATCCACCGAACTGCTGGTACCTTTCCGGGCCGTTTATCTTCGGGGAGTGGTGGTTCGCGTGATAAAGATACTGGAACAGAATATCGGCCAGTTCCTGCAGGTGAACAACCTGGACGGGACTTCCGACCTGATGCGCGTAGGCCGTCTGGTTGCCCGTAAGACGATCTTCCTGGATGAAGACGGCAGCGACCTTTCGCAGTGGAACACCTATGCCGTCGACCTCAAGAAACTCATGGAGCCGGAGCCCGGAGCCATCTACCGGGTAGAGCTTTCTTTCAATAAAGACCTGTCGGCCTACCCTTGTGACGACTCGGTAAAAGTATCGCGCGAACAACTTCTGGCTGAAGACGAGATCAAGTTCAAGGAAGAAAGTTCCCGCTTCGATGATGGCGGTTACTATTATTATAACGGCGATTTCAACTGGAACGATTACAACTACAGCGAACGGAATGATCCTTGTTCGAACAGCTACTATTATAATAAGGTAGAGGGCAAGAACGTATTGGCCACCAACCTGGGACTGATGGCAATGGCCGGCGAAGACAACGAAATGACGGTATTGGTACATAACCTGCTCAGTACGTCTCCCGAAAACGGTGTCAATGTCTCCATCTATAATTACCAGAACCAGGTTCTGGCTTCCGGTACGACCGACAACAAAGGAGAAGTGAAACTGAAGATCGCTTCCGGTAAACCTTTCTATATTATAGCCTCGCAGGGTTACCAACGTTCCTACCTGCGTGTGGATGGAGGTTCGGCATTGTCGTTAAGTTCGTTCGACGTATCCGGTGAAGTGGTACAGAAAGGGATCAAAGGCTTTATCTACGGTGACCGGGGCGTATGGCGTCCGGGCGATACGCTTTTCCTTAGCTTTATGCTGAACGACCGGGCAAAGAAACTCCCCGCCAACCATCCGGTAGTGATGGAACTCTATAATCCGTTGGGACAGCTTTACCTGCGTAAGACACAGACACGCGGCGAACTGGGCGTTTATTCTTTCGCCATGCCGACCGAACCGGATGCACCGACCGGAGCCTGGAATGTGAATGTAAACGTAGGCGGTGTAAGTTTCACCAAACGTCTGCGTGTGGAATCGATCAAACCGAACCGTTTGAAGATAGACCTGTCCATCGGTAAGGGCGGTTCGCGAACCGCCCCTACGATATTGCGGGGCGAACCTCTGAACGGACGACTGCATGTGGAATGGTTGCAGGGAGCAACGGCAAGGAACCTTAAATACGATATCCAGGGAACCTTTATCTCGACCCCGACCACCTTTAAGGGCTATAAGGATTTCTATTTCGACGATCCGTCGAAGGTCTTTAACAGTGAAGAAAGTAAACTGATCTCCGGTACGACCGACGACAAGGGGGATGCTACCGTACAGGCCAGGTTCGAGATCGGTACGACCGCTCCGGGCATGTTGATGGCTAACTTCGTGACTCGTGTCTATGAAGAGTCGGGCGATTTCAGTATCGATGCGAACAGGATGCTTTATTCTCCTTACAAACGCTATGCCGGTATCAAGTCGCCGCAGCAGACACGTGAACAGTTGAATACCGGAAGCAATTATACGTACGAAGTCGCTTCGGCCGACTATCTGGGAAATCCGCAGGCAAACACGGAACTGGATGTGCAGGTATATAAGGTATATTGGTACTGGTGGTGGAGTTCGGACAACAGCAGCCTGGCTAACTACGTATCCGATTCTTATAATAAGCCGGTCAAGCAATTTACCGTCCGTACCGGCGAGAACGGCCGGGGCACCTTCCGGCTCTCGTTCAGCAACGAGGAATGGGGTACCTATTTTATCTCCGTGAAGGATAAGGAAAGCAAACACTCCACCGGAGTAATGAGCTATTTCGACTGGCCGTATAACGAAGGACGCCGCAACGCCGATGGTAGCGAGTCGGCCAATATGTTGAGCTTCAAAACAGATAAGGATAACTATCAGCCGGGCGAGAAACTGGTTATCACCATCCCGTCCGCCAAAGGAAGCCGTGCCGTTGTCAGTATCGAGAATGGGACGAAGGTACTATCCGTTACCGAACATACCTGCGACGACCGGCAGACAACGATCAAGCTGGATGTAACCAAAGAGATGCAGCCGAATGCATACGTCTACGTCACGTTGTTGCAACCTCACGGGCTTACGCAGAACGACCTGCCGATCCGTATGTACGGCGTCGTACCTTTCACGGTGACTTCTCCCGAAAGCCATCTGTATCCGCAGATCAGTGTGCCCGACGAGATCAAGCCGGAAGCCAAATACGAAGTGGTCGTCTCGGAAAAGGACGGTCGCGAAATGGCTTATACGCTGGCTATCGTCGATGAAGGTCTGCTCGACCTTACCCGCTTCCGTACACCCGAACCCTGGAAAGCCTTTAATGCCCGTGAAGCATTGGGCGTAAGTACCTGGGATATGTATAACTATGTGGTCGGTGCTTACGGCGGACGTATCGAGCAACTGTTCAGTATAGGTGGCGACGATGCCCTGAACAAAGGGCCGAAAGCCATCGTCAACCGTTTCAAACCGGTGGTGCGGTTCGAAGGCCCGTTCCTGTTGCGGAAGGGGAAGCAGCAGCGTCATATCTATACGATGCCGAATTATAACGGTCGTGTCAAAGTAATGGTCGTAGCCGGAAACGGTGAGGCTTACGGGCATGCCGACAAGAGCGTATTCGTACGTAAGCCGGTCATGCTATTGGGTACTTTGCCGCGCGTGATCGGTGTAGGAGAGGAGATGGTCGTACCGGCCACCGTCTTTGCTACTGAAAACGGGGTAGGTGACGTTACTGTGTCAATCAGTTGTTCCGGTAATATGGAGATACTGGGTTCGGCAACCCGGCAGCTTAACTTCACTGAGATAGGTGACAAACAGGCTTCGTTCCGCATTCGGGTAAAAGACAGGCCGGGGGCCGGTCGGGTGACTATTACGGCATCGGGCAAGGGCGACAAGTCCGTCTACACGACCGATATCGAGATACGTTCCGTCAGCCGTCCGCAGGTGAAGGTGCTGCCTGTTACCCTCGAAGCCGGTAAGTCCTGGAAAGAAACCGTTAAGCTCCCCGGCATGGGGGGCACCAACTCCTTGTCGCTGGAAATGTCGGATGTGCCGCCGTTGAATCTTTCTTCCCGCCTGTCATACCTGATCGGGTATCCGCACGGGTGCGTGGAGCAGATCACATCGAAAGGCTTCCCGCAACTCTATGTAGGTGAGTTTGCCTCCTTGACGAAGCAGCAACAGAATACGACCGAAAATGCGGTGAAAGAGGTGATCCGCCGCCTGCGTTCTTACCAGACCGTAGATGGAGCATTCTCTTACTGGCCCGGTGGTACGAGCAGCAACGGATGGGGGACAGTCTATGCCACCCACTTCCTGTTGTCGGCCGAAGCGAAGGGATACCTGGTTCCCGACGGGATGAAGCGTAATGTTTTGAATAACCTGCGCCGTGTTGCCCGCGACTGGAAGCCGGTAAGCTCTTACTATTCCCGTTCGGAAGAAATGACACAGGCTTATCGTTTATATGTATTGGCCTTGGGGCAGGTGCCCGAAGTAGGGGCGATGAACCGTCTGAAGGAAAACAAATCGCTGGCTCCGATGAGTCGTTGGCTATTGGCTTCCGCCTATGCGTTGGTGGGCCGTACCGATGTGGCGAAAGGTTTGATAGAGAAAACAACGGAAGTGAAAACGGATTATTCCGGTTACGACCTGACTTTCGGTAGCGACTTGCGCGATCAAGCCATCCGGCTGATGACGCTGACCTTATTGGGCGATGGCAAAGAGGCTGCCATACTGACCCGCGATATCTCGAAAGTGCTTTCGTCGGACGACTGGCTGAGTACACAGTCGACGGCCTTTGCCCTTGTTTCTATTTCCGAATACATGAGTAAATATAAGGTGTCCGGCACGATGGACTTTACCTATGCCTGTGGCGGAACGACCGAGAAGGTAAGCACTTCCAAAAATATCTGGACGGAAGTCTTGCTCGATAAGGCCGCAGCTTCTGCTTCCGTAGAATTGAAGAATACAGGCAAGTCTACCTTGTTCGCCCGTGTCATCACCGAAGGCGTTCCGGCACAAGGCAAGGAGGAAGCCTATGCCAACGGCCTGTCGATGGCAGTCAGCTATACCGATCAGGAGGGGCGTGCGGTAGATATCACCAAGCTGCCGCAGGGAACGAACTTCGCCTGCGTAGTCACCGTAAAGAACCCGTCTGCACGTGGTTACAACAACCTGGTGTTGACGGAGATCTTCCCAGCCGGCTGGGAAATCCTCAATACCCGCTTCCTAGGTGAAGGGGCAGCCGACAGCAAGACAGCCGGTATCAACTATCAGGATATCCGCGATGACAAGGTGTATAGTTATATCGATCAGCTGCCTTCCGGTCGCCAGGTGACGGTAAAGATCAACCTTTGTGCCGTCTATCCGGGACGGTTCTATCTGCCGCCGGTCTATTGTGAAGCGATGTATGATAATCTGATCCGGGCGAATACGGAAGGGAAAGAGGTTGTCGTTGAGTAGGCATAAACTAACTGTTAAGTAGGGAGGAATGCATTAGTTTCTCCCTTATTTTGTGTTAGCCGGATAGGTAGCCGCAAGTCTTTGGCATATAGCTTCCAGATAGAAGGCATCCGTTTCATCGAAACTGTTCAACGTATCGCTGTCGATGTCGAGTACGCCGACCGCTTTGCCATCATGGATAATAGGCACCACGATCTCCGACTTGGAGGCGGAGTTGCAGGCGATATGACCGGGAAACAGCTCTACATCCGGTACAACCAGTGTACGTGCCTCTTTCCATGCCGTACCGCAAACGCCTTTTCCGATGCGGATACGTGTGCAGGCCAGTGGCCCCTGGAAAGGTGAGAGTACCAATATATCTTCTTTTACCCTGTAAAAACCCACCCAGAAGAAACCGAATGTCTGTTTCAGGGCTGCCGCGATATTGGCCATGTTGGCAATAACATCCGTTTCGCCGGCCAGTAACGACTCTATCTGCGGGAGCAGCGTCTGGTATTGCTGCTCTTTATTTCCATTGCTTACGATCAAGTTTTCTGCCATCTTTTAAACTATTATAGTAAAGCAAAGGTAAAAATTAATCGGAAATATCCGTACCTTTGCACTTCAATTGGTTTTTATGACAAAACAAAACTCTCCCTTGGTACTGGGTACCGAACGTATTGGAAAACTGCTTACGCAGTATGCTATTCCGGCAATTATCGCCATGACAGCCTCTTCGCTTTATAACATGGCAGACAGTATTTTCATTGGTCATGGGGTTGGCCCGCTGGCTATCTCCGGTCTTGCCCTGACCTTCCCGCTGATGAACCTGGCGGCTGCTTTCGGTTCGCTGGTAGGTGTGGGGGCTTCCACGCTGGTGTCGGTGAAACTGGGACAGAAGGATTACGACGGTGCGAATAAGGTGCTGGGTAATGTGCTTGTATTGAATGTGCTGCTGGGGCTTGCCTTTACCTTTGCTTTTTTGTTTATGCTCGACCCGATCCTCTACTTCTTCGGGGCAAGCGAGAACACGATAGCGTATGCCCGCGACTATATGGAGATCATTCTCTATGGTAACGTAATCACTCATATGTATCTGGGGCTTAATGCCGTGTTGCGTTCATCCGGTTTCCCGAAACTGGCCATGTATGCCACGCTGGCCTCGGTCGTGATCAACTGTGTATTGAATCCGATCTTTATCTTCGGCTTCGACTGGGGAATCAAGGGATCGGCCTGGGCAACGGTCATATCGCAGGTTATTTCGCTGACAGGGCAGTTTATCCATTTTTCGCGTCCCACGCAGCTGCTTCATTTTAAGAAAGGCATTTATAGATTAAGGAAGGAGATTGTCAAGGGTATACTCTATATCGGTATGTCCCCTTTCCTGATGAATCTCTGTTCCTGTCTGATCGTAATCCTTATCAACCGCGGACTGAAGGAGTATGGCGGTGATATGGCGATCGGTGCTTATGGTATCGTAAACCGTATTATCTTCCTGTTCGTGATGATCATTATGGGCTTCAATCAGGGAATGCAGCCGATTGCCGGATATAATTTCGGTGCCCGCTTGTATCCTCGTGTGACGGAGGTGACGAAGCTGACGATGAAGTGGGCTATCGGGGTGGCTACGGCCGGTTTCCTGTTGTGCCAGTTGTTCCCTACACTGATCGTCAATATGTTTACTACGGATGACGAGTTGGTGAAAGCTGCTGTGTTTGGCCTGCATATCGTGTTTGCTGTTTTTCCGATCGTCGGTTTCCAGATGGTGGCGACAAACTTCTTCCTTTCGATCGGCATGTCGAAAAAAGCCATCTTCCTGTCGCTTACCCGGCAGATGTTATTCCTGATCCCCTGCCTGATTATCCTTCCCCGTTTCTTCGGAACCCTGGGGGTCTGGATCAGTATGCCCGTGGCCGATACGATCGCCACAATAGTTACGGCAATTGTACTGGTTAATCAATTCAAGCAGTTTAAACATGCGGCAAACTAAAAAAATATTGTATATTTATCGCAGGATAATCAAATCTGATAATTTATGGATAACAAGATCATATTGACTATTGGCCGTCAATTTGGCAGCGGTGGTCGCGAGGTAGGACAGAAGTTGGCTAAGGCATTGGGTATCGCCTATTATGATAAGGAACTGATGGCTGTGGCTGCTAAGGAGAGTGGTTTGAGTGAAGAGTTTTTCGAAAAGGCGGACGAGCGCGCTTCGAGCGGATTGTCTTATGCTTTTACGATGGGGTATTCATACATGGGGATGTTTACGCCTTACAACGATATCCTGTCCAACGACGGGCTGTTTAAGTTTCAGAGTGATGCTATCCGTAAACTGGCTGCCGAGCAATCATGCATACTGGTAGGGCGTTGTGCCGATTATATCTTGCGGGACGATCCGGATTGCCTGAGTTTCTTCATCCATAATAATATGGAAAACCGCATCCAGCGTATTCTCGAGTACCAGCCCGTAACTGTGGAACAGGCAAAAGAATTGATGGCGAAAACGGATAAATCGCGTGCCGCCTACTATAATTATTATACCAATAAAGAGTGGGGCGTAGCCTCTTCCTATAATTTCTCTATCGACGTATCCGTACTGGGTGTAGACGAAACCGTAGAGTTCATGAAAAGCTTTGTTGAACGGAAAATGGAAAAGCGGCCGCCACATTTCGGATAATTTACTATCTTTGTCCCTGACTTATCATAGGGGTGCCTTAATATACAGGCTGAGATTATACCCATAGAACCTGCCCGGGTAATGCCGTGAAGGGAGAATCGGTAGAATTGCTAAATAAAGGAGAGCTTAACCTCTATGTGCTCTCCGATGTTTAAACACTAATTATTATTGTAATGGAACAAATCGTTTCAACAGGGATTATTGACTCTTATTTTGCAAAACTGAAGAGCAACTTATCAATTGACGTGGCTATCGTAGGTGGTGGTCCTTCCGGTATCGTAGCAGCTTATTATCTGGCTAAAGCCGGTAAGAAAGTGGCACTTTTCGACCGTAAACTGGCTCCCGGCGGAGGTATGTGGGGCGGTGCCATGATGTTTAATGATATTGTTGTGCAGGAAGAAGCCATGCCGATCGTGAAGGAACTGGGCGTTACTTATCACGATGCCGGTAACGGTACTTATATTATGGACTCGGTTCATACAACTTCCGCCCTGATCTATCAGGCAACCAAAGCGGGTGCTACTATCTTCAATTGCTATTCGGTGGAAGATGTAGTGTTCCATAACGACGCCGTAGCCGGTGTTGTTGTAAACTGGGCCCCTGTTATCCGTGAGGGTATGCATGTAGACCCGCTGACTATTATGGCAAAAGCCGTACTGGAAGGTACAGGACACGACTGCGAAGTGGCACGCACAGTTGCCCGTAAGAACGATATCCGTTTGAATACCCCGACAGGCGGTGTGATCGGTGAACGTTCACTGAACGTGGAGCTGGGCGAACAGACTACGGTAGAGAATACAAAGGAAATCTATCCGGGATTATTCGTTTCCGGTATGGCAGCCAACGGGGTAAGCGGCAGTTTCCGTATGGGCCCTATCTTTGGCGGTATGCTGATGAGCGGCAAGAAAGCTGCCGAGCTGATCTGCGAAAAGCTCGATAAATAATACGAAGTAAGAAAGTATTATAATAAAGAAGGACGGTTATCCTGTTATCAGGGTTTCCGTCCTTTCTTACTTATAGTAACATAAAAACTCATGTCTTAAGTCACATCTTCTCTACGATCTCCCGTTGTTTCTTGAAGAACTGTATTCGTTGCATCTCACCGCTTTCGGATATCATTGTCGAGAATTTCCTTAGCGACTGGATCCATTCTTTCATGCTTTTGCACATGTCTTTGTCACTCGAAGTGATCGAGTGAGAATATCCGGATCAGGCTTAGTTGCAGACTGGAAGTCTCTACATAGCTGTAAGTCGCTTCGAAGTTGATGTTGGATATATAAATATGTACATCTTTTCCGGTTTCGAATTTCCCTTTGGATGCGATATTCTCCAAGTCGTCCAGTAACTGTAGGAGTTCCTCCTGTAGTTTGATTACTTCCTCATCAGTAATAAGATGGATACTTGCAAAATATTTAATATCGTTTACCAGATAGAAAAACATCATGCTGTCCCATATATAGTTTGTTGTTTGTATATATAAGGTAGCATTCACAAAATCCTTTTGTGCCTGTTTCAACTCATCAGAGATATTTAGCTCTGAAAAGTATTTTACGCAATTTACTTTCTCATTCTGATACATCCATTTGAATAGGCGGAACTTTGACAAGTTCTCATATTTCAGATAAAAAGTCTGTGGTATCATGTTTGACGCAGTACTCAACTCCGAAGTCGGATCGTCGTGTAGCGACTCAAACACTTTCAGATAGTGGTTAAGAAGAGTATAATACGTTTTGATAGGATCTGAATAATGTAAAAGATTCAGGTCGAACATTGCGTTATTAGTATAACTTATCCCCACGATCTGGTCCAGAGAAACCCCCAGTTTCTTTGAAATGATGGAAGCTTCGTTGAGTGTGAAAGGAACTTCACCGCGTAACCTGCGGTACACAGCTTCTTTTCCTATATATAGAATATCCATAAGAGTATTCGCGAGGTTTACTCCGTCGGGTATTTTATTTTTCATCACCTCGATCAGGTTTGTATTTAATACATCTGCATTCATTAGCAATTCTCCCTTTTAAAAATATATATGTTCATTAAATAAACAATATACAAGATGTTTTGTTTCGGAAAACGCAACAAACCTGTTTGGGGCAATGCCTGTGTTTCGAATATCCGTCAGATAGATATCGTGTATATACGAATGAGAAATAGCTACAGGCCAAAATACCTTATATGCGAAATAAAAGTCCCGTTTTTGTGTAGTAAATTCGCATATCTCAATGAAAGAGAGAAAGCATTAGAATGGATGAACTTTATTTTATTTTAGTCTTAGAATTTTTGTTTATAAATTATTTGACCTAACCAAACATTTGCTTGTATAATCAGAATGAGTAGACCACTAATGCTAATACCATGACCAGCAGCCCGGCTGAGAGTTTGCCTCTCGGCCGGTTTTTTTTATTATATTTCTCGCGTTTGCAATTGTGTTGCAAAATAAACTTTCTATTTTTGTAGCAGAATTATGAAAGTGAAAGAAAAGATAATCCGTTATGTTGTACTAATTTCCGCATAGCGTAAAAGCTAAAGGCCTTTATCAACCATGAGGATTTTTTGTTAATCATTCATTT
>NZ_JADNBB010000041.1 GCF_015550595.1 Parabacteroides goldsteinii | reverse complement strand
GGGTTTGTCTTATTTATGACTGATAGCTGATGGACAGACAGGGGCATTTTCCTATATTATTGACTCAGTTATTTCTAAATAAACAACACTCATCAAACTATAATAGCTTTTCAAATAAATTCACTACATTTGTGACCCATTATATTAAGGAAGGAAATAAATGATCGATCAACCTACCATAGACCGGATACTTGACGCTGCAAACATTGTGGATGTTGTTTCAGAATTCGTTACCCTACGCAAAAGAGGGATAAACTATGTAGGATTATGTCCTTTTCATACGGATAAAACACCCTCTTTCTACGTCTCTCCGGCCAAAAATATCTGCAAGTGCTTCGCTTGTGGCGAAGGCGGCACGGCTGTTCACTTCATCATGAAGCATGAACAGCTGAATTATTTCGATGCCTTACGTTTTCTTGCCAAGAAATACAATATAGAGATACAGGAACGGGAACTTACCGATAAAGAAAAACAAAAGAAAAGCGACCGGGAAAGTATGCTGATCGTCAACAGTTGGGCACAACAATACTTTACAACCCAGCTGTACGAACATGTAGAAGGAAAAACCGTCGGACTACGCTACTTTGCCGAACGTGGATTCCGCGAAGACACCATCCGCAAATTCCAACTCGGATACAGTCTCGACCAACGGGATGCCTTGTATAAAGAGGCAACAAAAAGCGGATATAAAAAAGAATTCCTTGAAAAAACAGGGTTAGTCATTGTTTACGATAACGGAGGAGTAAACGACCGTTTCCGTGGTCGTGTGATCTTCCCGGTACATACTCTGAGCGGTAAAGTGGTGGCTTTTGGTGGTCGCGTGCTCAAAAAGGACGAGAAAACAGCCAAATACGTCAACTCGCCCGAAAGCGAGATTTACCATAAGAGTAATGAGCTTTACGGTATCTATTTCGCCAAACAGTCGATGGTGAAGGAAGACCGCTGCTTCCTGGTAGAGGGTTACACCGATGTGATCTCCATGCACCAGGCGGGTATAGAGAATGTGGTCGCCTCGTCCGGTACGGCTCTTACACAGGGACAGATACGGCTTATACATCGTTTCACCAATAATATCACCGTATTATATGACGGTGATGCCGCCGGTATCAAAGCCGCCCTGCGCGGTATCGACCTGTTGCTGGAAGACGGAATGAACGTCAAGGTGGTTCTGCTGCCGGACGGTGAAGATCCGGACTCGTTCGCCCGTAAACATAATGCCAGCCAGTTCGCTGAATTTATCAAGCAGAGCGAAACGGACTTTATCCGTTTTAAAACCCGCTTATTACTGGATGATGCAGGAACCGACCCGATCAAACGTTCGTCGCTGATCACGGATATTATCCGCACGGTAGCCATCATCCCCGATAATATAGCCCGTTCCATCTATATCCGCGAATGCAGTGCGATGATGGAGATAGACGAACAGGTGTTGCTGAACGAAGTCAATAAAATCCGTTTAAATAAGGAAGAAAGGCAAAACAACCAGACACAGCCCGTACCTCCGGTATCGAATACGATGAGTATGATACCGGAATATCCGGATATTCCCGGTTACCAGCCGATCGTAGAGGATAGCTTTTTGCCGCCATCGGACGAAGCAACGCCGTTACCGGACGATATGCCCCCTCCTCCACCCATGGAAGAATATCCGATGGAAGAGACAGGGCCTATGGAGGTTCCACCGCCCGATTTTCCGCCGGTACAACCGCTGGAAGCGGTCCGCGCCGTTCAGCCGAACCGTTCGCCTTATGAGATATACGAACTTACGTTACTGAAATATATCGTGCGGTACGGCGAGAAAGTATTGTTCGACTATGTGGATGAGGATACAAACGAACATATCGTTATGCATGTTGCCGAATATATCCGTTACGACTTGGAACGTGACGATCTGACTTTCTATACCCCGATCTTCAAAAGCATGCTCGACGAAGCAGCCGAGAGATGCAAGAACGAGGGATTTATTGCCAACCGTTACTTCCTGGCCCATCCGGACCCGAACGTCAGCCGTTTGGCAGCGAACCTGATAAGCGAAAAATATCAGTTGAGCAAATATCATAGCAAGTATCGTGAACTGGAACAGGAAGAAGACAAACTGGATCAGCTGGTTATACGTGAAATATATGCCATGAAGGATGCTTATATTATACGCCAGATCAAAGAGACCCAGTTAGGCATCAAGGAAGCACATCTGAAAGGAAATGAAGATCAGGTGTTCGAATTGATGAGAAAGCTGACTCACCTGAATGAGATAAAGAATGTATTGAGTAAAGAATTGGGAGAACGTATCGTATTAAAAATGTAACAATAACTTATAGCCTATGAACTTTTTGGAAACGGAAGATGTGGTAAAACAGTATGCCAATCATCTTGCCCTGAACAAAGTCAGCATCCAGGTACCCGAAGGAAAGATATTCGGACTACTCGGACCTAATGGTGCCGGCAAAACCACACTGATCCGTATCATCAACCGTATCACGGCCCCCGACAGCGGGATCGTTCGTTTCAACGGACGTGAATCGCAGCCGGAGGATATATACCAGATCGGATACCTGCCGGAAGAACGTGGTCTTTATAAAAAAATGAAAGTCGGCGAACAGGCGATCTACCTGGCACAATTAAAAGGCTTATCTTATCAGGAGGCCCGTAAACGCCTGACACAATGGTTCGAGAAGTTCGACATCATGCCCTGGTGGAACAAGAAACTGGAAGAGTTATCGAAAGGGATGCAACAGAAAGTTCAATTCATCATTACCGTTATTCATGAACCGGCACTGCTTATATTCGACGAACCGTTCAGCGGTTTCGACCCGGTGAATGCGGAACGGCTGAAGCAGGAAATACTGGAACTGAAAGAGAAAGGACATACGATCATATTCTCCACCCATAATATGGCATCAGTGGAAGAAATATGCGATAATATAGCCCTGATCAACCGTTCACAGGTCGTCCTTTCCGGAAATGTAACGGAAGTAAGGAACCGTTTCCGGAACAATACGTTTACTTTGCGCATTACCTCGGATAGCTCTCTGCAAAACGATCAGACGGATATCTTTACCGTACTTTCCGAAAAGGAACAGAGCGGGATACGCGAACTTCAGATCCATAAGGCGGAAGGTATCAGCAACTCTGCCCTACTGTCCACTTTATCGGGACAGGCAGAAATTCTCTCGTTTACCGAAGAATTACCATCCATGAACGACATATTTATTAACACCGTATCAGGTACAAACACGACACAGGCATGAATAAAATAGGACTTATAATCAAAAGAGAGTATCTGCGCCGGGTAAGTAAAAAGTCGTTTATCCTGCTTACACTATTAACCCCGTTTTTGTTTGCTGCACTGGTGTTCGTCCCGTTATGGTTGTCAACTATCAAAGGAGACGAGGTTCGTAATATCGCCATTATCGATACGACAGGAAAATATGCCCAGCTATTTGAAAACAATGAAAGTTACCACTTCGTCCATAGCAACAAGACGTTAGACGACTATCGCCGGAACAGTGATAAGGAAATATTCGCCTTCCTGAGTATTACAGACGATTTGTTGAACAACCCCAAGGCGGCAACTCTCTACTCGGAGAAGCAAGTACCCGTCGAACTGAGCCGGCTGGTTAACCAGACATTAAGTAAACAACTCGAAAGCGAAAAGCTTGCTTCCTTCAATATCCCCAATCTGAAAGAGATCATCCGGGAAAGTAAGATCAACTTTAATGTGCAAACCATCAAATGGAGCGAAGACGGACAGGAAAGTACATCGTCGGCCACCGTAGCATCCGTGATCGGAATGGTATTCACGTTCATTATTTATATGTTCATTATGATGTATGGTGCGATGGTGATGCAAGGGGTAATGGAAGAAAAGACCAACCGCATCATCGAGGTAATGATTTCTTCAGTCCGTCCGTTCGATCTGATGATGGGGAAAATTATCGGTATTGGTTTTGTCGGTCTGACACAGGTATTCCTGTGGGGGATTATCACGACCGTACTGGTTAGCGTAGGAGGACTCATGTTCTCGGGAGGGGCTGATATGAGTGCCCTACAAGCCGGCCCGCAGATGGGAATGGTGGATACGAATGCATTGGCCTCTTCTTCCGGTAATGAGATTATGGGAATTATTAATTCCATCAATATCGCAGAAATAGGTATTTCCTTTATTATCTATTTCATTGGCGGTTATATGTTATATGCATCCATATTCGCGGCTATCGGTTCGGCTGTAGACAGCCAGGAAGATACGCAACAGTTTATGGCACCTGTTACAATTTTTATGATCTTTGCGTTGTATGCCGGTATTTACAGCATGGAGAATCCGGACGGCCCGCTGGCTTTCTGGTGTTCGATGATACCGTTCACTTCACCGATCGTCATGATGGTACGTATCCCGTTTGAAATACCTTTGTGGGAGAAGTTATTATCTGTTTCTTTACTATATGCTTCGGCTATCGGCATTGTCTGGTTATCAGCCAAGATATACCGGGTCGGTATCCTTATGTATGGAAAGAAACCGAGTATAAAGGAAATGGTAAAATGGATCAAGTATAAATAATATGACTTCAACAATATCGCTTATACTAAGTCGTCACGGAGAGACGGAAGAGAATAAGTTGCGTATCATGCAGGGACAAATGCCCGGGCATCTCTCCGAGTTGGGAAAACAACAGGCGGAACAACTTGCCGACCTGTTGGAAGAAGAAGAGATCGACGTGATTGTCAGTAGCGACCTGGCACGAAGTTACGATACAGCCATGGCTGTTGCCCGTCGTAAAGGGCTGGAACCTGTCCAGACTCCCCTGCTCCGTGAAATGGACTGGGGTGTCTATACCGGAAAGGTTGCCAACGAAATGGATTTCAAGAACCTGCCTGAAAGTGTAGAAAGCCTGGAGGCTTTATATAAAAGAGCCGGAGAGTTTCTGGAATTCCTGCAAACCGAGTTTCCGGGCAAACGTATCCTGGCTATCGGGCATGGGGGCTTTAACCGTGCCATCATCGTACGGATAGAAAAAAGGCAGCAAGAGGATATCCTGAAGCTGCCGATTATGAAAAACACTGCTTGCCTGCGCTTTTCGATATAAAACTGATTTTGTCTACACCTGTGGTTGTACGACACTGAATGTGCCGGATGCTTTGCTTACGAGTTTATCATCACAATAAATCTCACATTCGCTGAAATGTACATGTCGTCCTGGTTTGATCACTGTTCCTTTGGCAATCAACTCTTTTCCCCAGGCTGCCCGCAGGAAGGACACTTTCAGTTCTGCCGTCAATATATCTTTATCCAACGGAGTCATTGTATAGGCGGCAAATCCGGCGATCGTATCGGCCAAGGCAGCCAATACACCTCCATGAATAACACCACTATATTGGCGTTGTTCATCGTGCAAGGGCATACGTGCCTCAACGATCCCATCTTCGACAGTAGTGAATTGTACCCCCAAATGGTTTACATAGGGATTGGTCTTCACCCTGTCGAGTAATCTTTCTTTTACTTCTGTATTCATTATCTTTACTCAATTAGTTGGTTTCTTTTTAACGGATCGTGATCTTACAATCGTCGAGGTTGTCGATAATAGCCAAACTTTCCACATGGATACCTGATTCGCGCAAAGCTTTTCCTCCATCCTGAAATGCCTTTTCGATAATAAAACCCATACCGGAAATTGTCGCACCAGCCTGTTGAGCCAGGTCGATCATTCCCATAGCGGCATTACCGAATGCAAGGAAGTCGTCGATAAACAGGATATGGTCGTCTGCCGTCAGGAAATTATTGCTGATACAAACAGAATAATCACGGTCTTTGGTAAAGGAATGGACTACCGTACTCAGCATATTCTCCATCGTCTTCGGTTGCTTTTTCTTTACAAATACCACCGGCAGTTGCAGGATATAACCAACCATAATGGCCGGGGCGATACCGCTTGCTTCAATCGTTACGATCTTATTGATATGTTCTCCTTTGAATCGATTGATAAATTCTTCGGCAACTTTGTACAGAAGCATCGGGTCCATCTGGTGATTTATAAAACTGTCCACCTTCAGGATACCTCCCGGATAACATCTGCCGTCTTGCAGAATACGCTGTTTAAGTAATTCCATTTGTTTTTATTGTGTTTTATCTTCTTTATCTTCTTTTACACGAATGAAAATGTTGGCTATTATAGCAGTTAGACCGCCGGTTGTAATACCGGATGCAAAAATACCTTTTATAGCTTCCGGAGCCGTTTTCAGGATATCAGGCATTAATTCCACACCTAATCCGAGAGAAAGGCTAACAGCCAAAACCAGTGTAGCCTTCCGGTTGATCTCCTGCGAAGCAATAATACGGATACCCGCAGCGGCCACAGTACCGAACATCAACAGGGTTGCACCTCCCAAAACAGGATCAGGCATTAAAGAGAACACCACACCAACAATCGGGAATAATCCCAGCAGGATCAGCATTCCGGCTATATAATAACCTACATAACGGCTGGCAACGCCGGTAAGCTGGATAATTCCGTTATTCTGTGCAAAGATAGAGTTTGGAAATGAATTAAAGATACCGGCTACAAAAGAATTTACACCGTCGGCCAATACGCCACCTGAAACACGTTTCAGATACCCCTCACCCTCAATGGATTTACCAGAAATCATCGAATTGGCAGTAACATCACCCGTTGCTTCAATCGCTGTGATCAAATAAACCAAACCGATAGCAATAAAAGAAGATATATTAAAATCCAATCCGTATTTAAAAGGCATCGGAATATTGAACCCCGCCAGGTTTTGGGATGTGGCAGCACTCATATCTACCATTCCCAATACAAAAGAAAGTCCGTAACCGATACATAATCCCAGCACGATCGAACTCATACGCAAGTATTTATTCTTACAACGGTTGAAGAATAATACACTCAACAAAACGGTTGCGGCAACTCCGATATTCTTCAAACTTCCGAACGTTCCGTTGTCCATAGCCGCAAAACCACCTCCACAAGAGACCACACCGACCTTAATCAGACTTAATCCGATCAGCAAGACGACTATTCCTGAAACCAGCGGAGTTATGATAGTACGCATATACTTAAAAGTACGGCTGATAACCATTTCAACAGGGGCAGCAGCCATACAAACACCAAAGATCAGTGGCAAACCGCCTGCTAATCCAGCCGAAATGATCGGCCCGATAAACGAAAAACTGGTTCCCTGTATACAGAGCAGCCCGGCTCCTACCGGGCCTATCCGTTTACATTGTACAAAGGTTGACACTCCGGAAGCGAAAAGAGCCATCGACACTAAAAATCCGGTTGTTTCAAGATCCAGCTTTAATGCTCCGGCTATAATAAGAGGCGGTGTGATGATTGCGACGAAAATGGCCAGCAAATGTTGCAAGGCTGCAAACAAGGCCTCTTTCAAAGGGGGTCGGTCATCTATACCGTAAATCAGGTCTGTTTCTTTTACCGGAATGATAGTCTCTTCTAACTCTTCAGTGCTAATCTTCATATTTACTTCATATATGTATTACAGTTTTAAATCCTCGAGGGTTTCGCCTTTAGCATTCAATACCCGCAGCGTCATTTCCTTACCTTTCTTCTGTAAGACCATAACTGTTGCACCATCCATCCGGTAACCACCACCTACAATGACCGGAAAGTTGTTTCCATTGGCAGCCCCTTTCGGATAATAAGCATGACGGTGAGTATGCGCATTGATGCATACATTGAACGGAGCCTTGGCCAGTAAACCACCCCACAATTCCAGACAAGGATTGTAGCGGTCTACATCTTTTCCATAAATAGGCACATGATGAATCAGTACGCGCTTAGCAGCTTGTTTAAAAGGCTTGGATGCCAGCTCTTCTTTCAGGAAACCGACCTGGGCGTCACGCAAAGCGGAGAAATCATTCAGACCGTAATAAACCCAAAAGTCATCGGGCTTATCTTCACCGCAATCCAACATCACGATACGTGTATCGCCCCAGTTGAAAGCGCCATACGTCTTATCACCTACATAATCGAACAATTTGCGCAAACCTATCGAATAAGCATTCCTGATCTCATGGTTGCCACGCAGATAAAAGACAGGAACATCGGCTGCCCCGACTGTTTCATTCAGTTCGGAAAGGAAGTGTGTTGCTTCATCATGATTGGCCGGATCGTCGATACAATCACCGTTAAAGATGACAAAATCATAATCAATATCTTTTACCTGGCCATACAACGCTTGTAATGTTTCAGAATGTTTGTGCAGGTCATTAAAGATTATGGCTGTAAAATCGGAAGTAGATGATTCCGGCAAAGTAAATGTATGAAAATCGGAAACAGCCGTTTCTCCGAAGACTTTCTTATAAGCCTGGTAAAGCATGATTTCCTGTGAGCAAATGCGATAATAATAAGTCTTACCCGGTTCCAGATCATTCAGTCTGATCTTATTCTGTAAATCGTTGCAGATCACCTGACCATCCACGATAGTACGCGCTTTCTTCAACTGATTCTTATTTGTACCATATTCGACCCAACTGTAAGTAGGAACAGTTGTCTGCCACATAACCGTAATTCCGTTTCCTACGGGATTCTGTAAATAAGGTTCCGTACGGAAAATCTTGTCAGCCGGTTGCTTGAAAACGATATCCGTTACGATCGGACGATGATCGGAGGCAGCCGGTTCATTGACAACCCACGTGGAAAGGCGTGTAAAGGCCGTAGTATCCTTTGCATAAGCTGCAATATAATCGATTGTTTCTGTCGGTTCATCTGCCGGAAAAGTCGGTTGTTTGGTATTTGTCAGGATCACAAAATCTCTCTGTATACCTTCAATGACTTCCGAATCCGGGTGAGCGTTAAAATCACCGGCAATAAAAAGGGGCTTACTGGCTTTTGCAACTTCCTTGCGAAGAATATCCAATGAAGCCAGACGATCTTCCCCTGTCAGGGAAAGGTGGGTACAACAATAAATATATTTTTCAAACTCAACGATCAGCAAAGCACGTTCTTCTTCTCTTCCCGGAAGAGATATATAACGATGACTAAGTGGTTTCTCCTTGCTCAACATACCGATACCATATTTTCCTCCATCATAATCAATGGCTGGGGCATATACCGGATACATCAGTGTCTTGTCTGCCAATACACGTAATACATCGGTCCGGCCGCTTCTGGCTGTCACGCTGTCCACTTCCTGTACGGCGACAACATTTGGCCGCACTTTATTGATTACATCCGCCGTACGTTGAAAGTTGGAAACATCATCCATTCCTCTCCCGTTACGAATATTATAACTCATTATACGCAAGGTATTATCTTCCCTCGCATCCTTCTCCTGTGAATAAAGGTTGCATAAAGGCAATAACATAAAAAGTACCGCCATCAACCCACTTCCGTGTTTCATATGTTTATTGTTTAGTGATTAACATTCTCCCATTACGTCTTTCAAATCCTGTTCAAATTGGGCTATATCTTCTCCTGTCGTATCCCAGGAAGTAACCAAACGTGCTTCATTATTTTCTTCATTCCACATATAGAAGAAATAACGTTCCAGCAGTTTCTTCAAAGGTTCGGAAGGGATAGTAAAGAATATCTGATTCGTTTCTACCTTCTGTGTAAATTGTATCTGAGGATATTGCTTTAATGCTTCTGCTAATTTCGCAGCACTGATATTAGCTTTCATGGCGTTTTCAAGCCATAAGTTATTTTCCAGATAAGGAATGAACTGGGCAGACAAATAACGGAGTTTAGATGCAAGCTGGGCAGATTGCTTTCTGTAATATTGCAAATTTTCGGTTACTTCAGGACGGAACGAAATAACAGCTTCTCCCATCATCATACCATTTTTAGTTCCGCCAAAACTCAGAATATCCACACCTGCATCTACTGTAACCTGCTTCATGGAGCAGTTCAGGTAAGCACAGGCATTTGCCAAGCGGGCACCGTCCATATGAAGATACATATTATGGGCATGCAACAGATCTGCTATTGCTTTTACCTCTTCTATCGTGTAAACAGTACCTAATTCAGAGACCTGTGAAATATATACCGCTTTAGGTTGCGAATGATGGCAAACGCCAAAGTTATGTAAACGGGGCCTGATCAACTCCGGGGTGAGCTTGCCGTCGCTTGTCGGAATAGTTACTACCGCACATCCGGTCATACGTGCCGGAGCACCGCATTCATCTACATTAATATGTGCAGTCTCTGCACACAGTATACTATTAAAAGGACGTGTAACAGCCTGCAAGGCCACCGAATTGGCTCCGGTACCGTTAAAAACAAAGAAAGGGGAAGCCTCTTCGCCAAATATACTTTTAATCTTTGCTACAGCGGTTGCTGTCCAGGGGTCATCACCATATCCTATTGCGTGATCCTCATTAGCCTTAATCACAGCTTCCATAATCAACGGATGGACGCCGGAGTTGTTATCACTTGCAAAACTTCTCATTATATTCTTGATTTTTGCGGCAAAAGTACGGATTTATTCATTAATATGTCATTTTTATAATCCATATATTAAAAAAGAAGGAGCACTCTTTCGAATACTCCTTCTTTTTATTAACTTGTTTGTTAGAATATTAACCATTATCCAAGGCGAAAATCCTTCAAAACTTTCTGCAATTCCTGGCGGGCAAAGAATATACGACTCTTTACTGTTCCCAGCGGTACATTCAATTTATCTGCGATCTCATTATATTTATAACCACTCAAAAACATTGAGAAAGGAACTTTAAGTTCATCGTTCAACCCATTGATAGCCTTGGTAATCTCTTGAATTTGATAGGCTCCGTCCGGAGAGTCAAATCCTGAATCATTTACGACATCCAAATTATACAAATCAACACCTTGGTCTACTACTGTTTGCGTACGAACTATCTTATGATAATTATTAATGAAAATGTTACGCATGACGGTCAGGACCCATCCTTTGAAATTAATATTGTCAACGAACTTTTCCTGATTGTCTAAAACCTTCAGCGTTGTGTCTTGCATCAAATCTTGGGCATCATCCCGATTTGCAGTGAGCATCAGTGCAAAATTCATCATGTTTTCTTGCATGCTCAGTAATTTTTTCTGAAATTGCAACGCATTCATACTATTACTTATTTATAAAAGGTTAATACCGGTTAAGTATTGCCTCTCACTATCGAGAGACAATACAAATATAGGAATTTTTCCTGAAAAAAATGGAGCTTTGATGAATATTAATATTAAAAATCGTAACTTAATATATTTATAGTAAATATCACTGAGAATGAACAACATTTGCAAGTTTTAAACTTGTGAATTTATAAAATTTACAAGTTTAAAGTTACAATTTTCAACAATGTATAAAAAACATAGATAATTAGACAATATGATGAAAAATTCAGGAATCTTGTGCACGTTATTAATACTACTCGTAACAACCTTTGTTTCAGAAGCTAAAGATACGCACCTCATCTACCAGATTGATATAAAAAAAGAGATAGATAATACGACTCGTATTTATCTTAGTAACGGATTGACAGAGGCAAACTCGCTGGGCGCCGACGCTGTCCTGATCCATATGAACACATATGGCGGATTGCTCGAAGCGGCAGATTCAATGCGTACGGCAATCCTGTACAATCCAGTTCCCGTTTATGTTTTTATCGATAACAACGCAGCCTCAGCCGGGGCACTCATTTCGATTGCCTGTGAAAAAATCTTTATGAGGAAAGGAGCCAATATCGGTGCAGCTACGGTAGTCAATCAAACCGGAACTGCCATGCCCGACAAATACCAGTCGTATATGCGTTCCATGATACGTTCTACAGCGGAAGCTCACGGAAAAGACACGATCATTCAGGGGAAAGACACCACTTTCAAATGGAAAAGAAACCCTCTGATTGCTGAAGCAATGGTAGACGAGCGGGTAGTCATCCCTAACCTGATCGATACAGGGAAAGTGCTCACCTTCACCGCTGACGAAGCACAACAATGGGGGTATTGTGACGGGATAGCAGAAACTCCCGATGAAGTAATTACCAAATATCTGGGATATAACGCCTATGAACTGAAGACATATAAACCTTCCTGGTTCGACGACCTGAAAGGTTTCCTCATGAATCCGATGTTACAATCACTGCTTATCATTATTATTATAGGTGGGATTTATTTTGAAATGCAAACGCCGGGATTAGGGTTTCCGTCGGCGGCAGCTATTATTGCTGCTATCTTATATTTTGCACCTTTGTATCTGGACGGATTGGCTCAAAACTGGGAAATATTGGTATTTATCATCGGATTGCTACTTATTGCTGCAGAAATATTTGTTATTCCCGGCTTTGGGATAGCCGGGATCAGTGGTATAATTTTCCTGGTTGCAGGCCTGACCCTTAGCCTACTCAATAATACGGATTTCAACTTTGAAGGCGTTTCTACCAAAGAAATCGGAGAAGCCTGCCTGACAGTATTGTTCGGACTCGGTCTCGGATTCGTTTTAATGATCTGGCTATCCAATAAAATCGGAGCAAAAGGCCTGATGCAGAAAGTAGCACTCCATAAAGACCTGGAAGAAGCTCACACCTCTCCTTCCCTCACACCTCTTATCGGAAAAGAGGGAACAACCTTTACAGTGCTCCGTCCTTCCGGCAAAGTAATCATTGACGATGAATTATACGATGGTGTATCCGATTCCGGCTTTATAGAAAAGGGAACAAAGGTCAAAGTCGTCCGTTTCGAGAATGCCCAGATATACGTAGAAACATTACATTTATAAAGGCAGATCTGCCCCCGGTATACGTTGATACAGGATACGCTTATCTATAACCACATACTGGAGGGCATCTATTGCCAACAGATCACTCAGGATATTCTTGGCCGTGTAATAATTTACGCGGCCAATCCGGCAAAGTTGGCTTACATTAATATACGGATGCTCATCGAGGTAGACAAACAAACGTTCCACCGGCTTACTTATCTTCAGTAAAGTTCCATCCGGCTTATGCTTCTTTTCCCAGGACAACATAAGGACTTCGTTCGCCAATATATTTTCATCTGCTACACGGATATAAGCTTTATATTTATCTTCTTTATCCGGTGCCAGATGAGGCTTCTCTTCACTGGGTGCTATATAAACCTCCAGCACGGTTTTTCCGTTTATCTCCCAACGGGTTGCTTCAAAAGGAACTTCCGGACGGGTGTACATTTTTGAAGCGGCCTCTATCATATAATACTCTTCCTCACTACGGACACCGGAAATATTTCCGTTATCTTTCACTCCTATCAGCAACCGACCGCCATCGGTATTGGCAAAAGCAGACAAGGTGCGGGCTATCTTTTTACTGTCACTCACCTCGAACTTAAAGTCGAGTTGTTGATGCTCGCCCTGCTCTATCAATGCTTCTATCGGATGTTTCTTCTTCATTTTGGCACATTATTTGACCGACAAAATTAAAATAAATGTCTAACTTTGCCAACGGAAAAAGAATGAAAGCATGTCTCAGATTCCTTCATTAATTTCAGACCTGGCAGTAATATTGATTTCTGCAGGACTTGTTACTTTGCTTTTCAAGAGATTGAAGCAACCGGTCGTACTTGGCTACATTGTTGCCGGAATCCTGGCCGGACCAGCCATAAAAGAAATTCCCACCGTTACAGACATAGAAAGTATCCGTATCTGGGCAGATATAGGTGTTGTATTCCTGCTTTTTGCGTTAGGACTTGACTTCAGTTTCAAAAAGCTGATGAAAGTCGGGGGTACTGCTGTTATCGGAGCAATAACGGTCGTGATCGGAATGATGACATTCGGATATATCACAGGCCTTTCGCTGGGTTGGGGGCATATGAATAGCCTTTTTCTGGGTGGAATGCTTTCCATGTCGTCCACAACAATTATATTTAAGGCCTTCGATGATATGGGACTCCGCAACCGGCGGTTTGCAGGTGTAGTATTCGGAATTTTGGTGGTAGAAGATTTATTTGCCGTCCTGTTAATGGTACTGCTTTCCACCCTGGCCGTCAGCAAGCATGTCGAAGGTATGGAACTACTGGACAGCGTGATCAAACTCGCCGTTTTCCTGCTTTTCTGTTTCGTTGTGGGTATTTACCTGATTCCTTCTTTCCTGAAAAGAGCCAGGAAATTTCTCAATGATGAAACATTACTGATTGTCAGCCTCGGCCTCTGCCTCGGAATGGTGATGATTGCCACTAAAGCCGGATTCTCTTCAGCATTAGGAGCTTTTGTAATGGGATCGATCCTGGCTGAAACGATCGATGCCGAACATATAGAACATATAGTGAAACCGGTAAAGGACCTTTTCGGAGCCATCTTCTTTGTTTCGGTGGGTATGCTGATAGATCCGGTATTACTCTGGGAATATAAAATACCGATCCTGATATTAACGATCGTTGTAATGGTTGGGCAGATATTATTCGGCAGCTTTGGTGTCCTATTATCAGGGCAGACAATAAAAGTCGCTATCCAATCCGGTTTTTCACTGGCACAAATAGGTGAATTTGCCTTCATTATCGCCTCTCTGGGCCTGACTCTTGGAGTGACGGACAATTTCCTTTATCCGATCGTTGTTGCCGTTTCCGTTATAACGACCTTTTTCACTCCATATATGATACGAATGGCTGAACCTGCTTACAAAATAGCAGAACGCACCATTCCTGCCAGTTGGAAAAGTTTTCTGGAACGTTATTCCTCCGGTTCTAATACGATCCGGCAGAAAAGTGCCTGGAACAAGCTATTGAAAGCGCTGATACGTATTGTCGGAACTTATACAGCCGTCACACTGGTTCTGATATTTATCTGGTTACAATTCATCGCCCCATTCATCATCAGCAAGCTACCCGGCATACGAGGAGAAGTCATCTCACTGGTTTTGATCCTCATACTGATCTCACCGATGTTACGGGCGATCATGATGAAAAAGAACCACTCCGTCGAATACGAGCAATTATGGCACGACAGCAAATACAACCGTGGCCCGCTGGTTTCCCTGATCGTATTACGCATCATATTATGCATAGGCCTTGTAATGCTTCCTGTTGCGCGCCTGCTGAATGCTGCTGCCGGAATAGCCTTTGCTATCGCTGCAACAGTAATAACCCTTGTTATTCTCTCCAAATGGCTTAAAAAGCAATCTATCCTGATGGAACGTCACTTTTTCACCAACCTGACAGCACGGGAAATGGAAAATGAACGTAATGCCCCCATCAAACAAAGGTTTGCAAGTCACTTGCTGGAACGTGATCTCCATCTGGCCGACTTCGAAGTCAAACAAAATTCGCCCAGTATGGGAAAGACACTGAAAGAATTGAATTTCCGGCAAAAATGTAACGTAAACATCGTTACTATCATCCGAGGAGACCGACGTATCAATATCCCGGGTGGAAACGAACGACTTTACCCTTTCGACAAACTGATCGTAGTCGGTGCAGACGACGAACTGAACCATTTCCGGCAATACATAGAAGAGCGTTATAAAGAATCTTTGAATAACCGACAGGAAACAAAAGAGGTAAACATGGAGCAGTTCTTTATCAGCGAAGGTTCCGGACTGATCGGACGAACCATTCTCGAATCGGGAATACGTGACAATTCCGGTTGTCTGGTCATCGGTATCGAGCGGGATGCCCATTCAATCAAAAATCCGCCTCCTACTACTGTTTTTGAACAAAACGACATTGTATGGATTGTAGGTGAGCACGAAAAAGTGGTACGCCTCAGTGAAGGAAAAACAGTAAAATAACGATTTAATAAATAAACAAATAAATAACCGGAGTATGAAATTTATCGGAATAATACCGGCAAGATATGCCTCAACCCGCTTTCCGGGAAAGCCTTTGGCTGATATGGCCGGAAAGCCTATGATACAACGTGTTTACGAACAAGTAAAAGATGTTCTGGATGCAGTATGCGTTGCAACTGACGATGACCGCATTGAAGTTGCCGTAAAGTCTTTCGGCGGAGAAGTTGTTATGACTTCCGATCAACACCGAAGCGGGACAGACCGTTGTTACGAAGCTTATACAAAAGTAGGTGAAGGTTACGACGTAATCGTCAATATCCAAGGAGACGAGCCTTTCATCCATCCGGAACAAATAAACACATTGAAAGCTTGTTTTTCGAATGCCGACACACAAATCGCCACTCTGGTGAAACCATTCCGTCCGGACGATGACTTCGAAACGATGCTATTCAATGCCAACTCACCGAAAGTTGTCCTGAATAAGAACAGTGAAGCCATGTACTTCAGCCGTTCGATTATCCCCTACATGAGAGGCAAGAACTATCAGGAATGGCTGCCCAATCACACCTATTATAAACATATCGGATTATACGCCTACCGCACCGATACATTAAAAGAAATTACCGGCCTGCCACAATCACCGCTCGAACTGGCCGAAAGCCTGGAACAGCTCCGATGGCTTGAAAACGGATATAAAATAAAAGTCGGCATCACTTCACAGGAAACGATCGGTATCGACACGCCGGAAGACATGGAAAAAGCTCTGGCTTTCCTTAGGGAACAGCATGGCTAAAAACAGAAACTATAACAAATAACACCAGCAGTCCGGACATAATAGATACTGACCATACGTTGGCAGGCAAATGCCGGATTGCCTTGAACTGTGTAATAACCAATACGGAAGCAATTGTTATAGCCGGAAAGAAGGCCGGAAGCCATGGATTGGGATATTGATATGCATCTGCTTCCGAAAGCCCATATACACTTTTAAGAAATTCAGGCAAAACAATCCCTGTTATCAATAGTAAAGCCCAGTACACCCATCTTTTTTCCCCTATCTCCGCTTCATACAGCAAAACCAGAATGACGAAAATGAACAGCCTGCTACCAACCAGTGCATACACTATAAACAATAAGGCAAACCCTATCAGCATCGACAACAGTTTATTCTTAATAGTCATATAGCCACAAAACAATAATAAAACAATCACCAGCGATAAGATAGAAGCCAGATGATACCTCTGACTGCAATAAGTCCCCCACTCCAACACGACAGGCAGCAAGGCATATAAAAAAGCCATCTCTCCTACATGAAAACGTTTCAATATATAAGTGAAAGCCCACCACTCTAACAACAGGATAAGAGCAATCAACAAGGCACCCCCACCGATAGGAACCATTAAAGATGAGAGTATTTTAGCCAAAGAACAGGCCAGCAATGCCGGTTTACCCTGACATTCGGACACAGCACCAGATAGCGACGATAAGTCAACGACCTGCTCCTTTTCAAACAAATGTTCCGAACCGAAAAACTGGAAAAAAATGATACATGATAATACAAAGACCCCAGTTACAACTCCTTGTAAAAGCTTTTCCTTCTTACTCATCTTATGTATTTTTTAGAAACGATAAAACAAGATCCTGTCGTAATCCTCAAAAGTCGTCAACAACAACCAAACAACCACACGTTGACCAATAACCTAATATTGCAAATATATGAATATAAAACGACAAAACTCTCTCCCAGGCATTAAAATTCAACAACCTGATCAAAATATGCAATTTTTTATTAACATCTTCAACTTTAAGAAAAAGAAAAGGTGCGCCTGACCTTCCGGGTCGACACACCTTTTTCTTTTATAGAAACAAAAAGATCTTTATCTCTTTTTCTGCTGTTTTTGTTTCTTTAATTGTTCCTGCTGAGCACGTTGCGCTTCTTCCAAACGTTTCATGAAACCTGATTTTTTCTGCGGTTTCTTCTTGTTTGCCTCCAGCTTGGCCAGCAACTTATCTTCATTGATCGTATAACGGAAGACTAATGTCTGAACGATCGTGATCAATGTAGAAATGAAGTAATAATAAGTCAAACCTGACGCATACTGGTTAAAGAACACCAGGAACATCAGCGGCATCATATACATCATAGCCTTCATACCAGGCATCTGCTGTTGTCCGGTATTGGTCATTTCCATATTATATTTCGTATATACGATATTAGTTGCCGTCATCAGTACGCAGAACAAACTGATATGGTTACCGAAATACGGAGTGATAATAGGAATATATTTATTCCAGCTGAAGATCGCATCATAGGTAGACAAGTCATGCGCCCAAAGGAAACTCTGCTGACGCAGCTCGATAGCCGACGGGAAGAACATGAACAAGGCGATCAACACCGGCATCTGCAACAACATCGGGATACACCCGGCCATCGGACTCGCCCCGGCCCTGCTATACAGCTCCATTGTCGCACGCTGACGTTCCACGGCCTTATCCTGCCCCGGATACTTCGCATTCAGTTCTTCTACCTGCGGACGAAGTACACGCATCTTGGCAGACGACATATAAGATTTATACGTCAGCGGGAATAAGATCAACTTCACGATAATGGTCATCAGGAAAATGATCAGACCATAACTGCTGATATATTTTCCCAGAAAGTCGAACATCGGAATAACGAAATACTGGTTCACCCAACGGAATACGCTTGCACCCAGCGGAACCAGACGTTCCAGATCCAACTGGTCATCTGAAGGGACGTCTTTATCAAATGATTTCAACAAGGTATAACTATTCGGTCCGAAGAAATAACGGAATCTCGTTGCTTCATTTCCTCTCAGGTCGAAAGGAACAGCTGTCGCAGTCTTAAATTCTTTTACGATACCGTCTGCCTCAACCATCTTTGAATCGAAAGTCGCACTTTCGAAACCTTCTCCGGAAATCATTACAGACGAGAAGAACTTATCTTTATAACCGATCCATTTCAGACGGCCCGATACCTTCTTATCTTCACTTTTACTTTCGCTCAACTGCTCTACGCCATCGGCCAGAAATTTATAATACAAAGCAGTATATCTGTTTTCATACTTGATACCTTGTTCCTGCTGGCGGATCTTTTGTTTCCAGACCATATCCAAAGCGGTTGTGCTTGGAGCCAGTACGCCGTTCAGGCCGGAACCTTTAATATCGAACTGGACCATATAGTCGTCCGGCTTGATCGTATAGATAAAGTCCAGCGAACTACCCTCACCGGTATTCAGACGCATGATCAACTGATTCGGATCTTGTGTCTTTACCGGAGTAAAATACATTTCACCGGTATTCAATACACGGTTAGTAGCCGTCACCAACGTAAAATCGAGCGATGCATCTTTTCCTTCGAAAAGAACCAGCGGCTTATCATCGTACGTTGTATAATCTTTCAGACGAGCGTAAGAGATACGTCCCCCTTTATTGCTGACATGAAGTTCAATGAGGCTATTTTCCAAAACAGTAACATCGTCGGTACCTGTCATTGCATCGGCAAATACTCCGAAATTACTTTTCAGCCGGGCCTCTCTCACAGAGTCCGGCAAATTATCGAAAGAGTTATCAGCTATGCTTTTGCTATCTTCTTTTTGCATATCAAGCTGTTTGGTCAGTTCAATCTGAGCGATTGAGTCCTGATAACGGCGCTGCGCTTCCAACTGCTCAGGCGTCGGTTTGTTCAACCAGCTAAATGCAAATAAAACAATACCAATAAGCAGAAAACCTAATAATGTGTTTTTATCCATCTATAACGTTCTTATTTATTATCAATTGCGGCTTTTACAAAGCTGACAAAGAGCGGGTTCGGATTAACTACCGTACTGTTATATTCCGGGTGGAACTGAACACCTACGAACCATTTAAGCGCAGGTATCTCAACCACTTCAACCAATCCTGTTTCCGGATTTTCACCCGTACACATCATACCGGCAGCTTCAAACTGTTCACGATACTGACCATTGAACTCGAAACGGTGACGATGACGTTCCTGGATATGTTCTTTACCGTATGCTTTATAAGCTCTGGAATCTTTTTTCAAAATACAATCGTATGCCCCCAGACGCATAGAACCACCCATATTGGTTACGTTCTTCTGTTCTTCCATCAGGTCGATCACTTTATATTCTGTGTTCGGCTCCATCTCGGTAGAGTTTGCATCTGCCAAACCTAATACGTCGCGCGCAAATTCAATAACCATACATTGCATACCCAGACAGATACCCAGGCAAGGCACATCGTGTTCGCGTGCATATTTCAATGCGGCAAACTTACCTTCAATACCCCGTTGTCCGAATCCCGGAGCGATCAGTATACCGTCCATGTCCTTCAATTGTTCGGCAGCATTCGCTTCGTTCAGTTTTTCTGAATGGAACAAATGCAGATCCAGTTTGCGGTCGTTGTAAATTGCAGCTTGCAACAACGATTCATCAATCGACTTATAAGCATCCTGCAATTCTACATATTTACCCACCAAACCGATCTTAACTGTTTCGGTAGCGTTGGTTTTCTTCTGTAAAAACTCCTTCCAAGGCTTCATTTCAGGAGTCGGACCTACTTCCAATCCCATTTTCTTCAGGATAGTTACATCCATATTCTGACGCTGGAGAACCAGAGGCACCTCATAGATTGTCGGCACGTCGACAGACTGAACGACTGCATCTGCATCCACATTACAGAACAAAGCAACCTTACGTGTGATATCATTGCTCAACAAATGTTCAGTTCTCAATACCAGGACATCCGGCTGAATACCTAATTCCTGCAATTGCTTCACGGAATGCTGTGTCGGTTTTGTCTTAAACTCTTTTGCTGCCGCAATGTAGGGTACATAAGTAAGATGTACGCACATACAGTTCTTACCCAGTTCCCATTTTAACTGACGTACACTTTCAATGAAAGGCAGTGATTCGATATCACCTACCGTACCACCGATTTCAGTAATGACAAAATCAAATTTATATTTCGAACCCAACAGTTTTACATTGCGCTTGATCTCATCGGTAATATGAGGAACCACCTGTACTGTTTTACCCAGGTAATCTCCTTTACGTTCTTTATTTATTACACTCTGATAAATACGTCCGGTAGTAATGTTGTTCGACCGCGTTGTCGGCACATTCAGGAAACGTTCGTAGTGTCCCAAGTCCAGGTCCGCCTCATGTCCGTCTACGGTTACATAACATTCACCGTGCTCATAGGGATTCAATGTTCCCGGGTCGATATTAATGTAGGGGTCAAACTTTTGGATAGTAACCTTATAGCCTCTTGCCTGAAGGAGTTTACCCAATGATGCAGCAATAATTCCCTTACCTAATGAAGAGACTACGCCGCCCGTAACGAAGATGTACTTTGTATCTGCCACGATAGTAATATTTTAATTATCTTTAATTGCTCACTTGCATTTCGAAACCGCAAAGTTAGTCATTTTCATTCAGACGACAAGGGTATGGAAGTTTTTTCGACCCTAATTTAATACAAACAACCGCATAGGCATCCGGTAAATACTACATGCATGAAAACTATTTCTCGCTTCCCATAAAACTAACAACCGGATTACAACTCAGTATTCATCAGTAATAGGATATACATATAATAATCTGTACACCTTATAATATATATATAGTACATGTTATATAATATATGTAGTACAGCTAATAGATAATAAGTAGTACACCTTATACTTAGTTGTATGCATAAAAAATAATAGTTTTAGGTAACAAAACATTTAGTTGAAAGGTATATAAAACTTAGTTGAAAGGCATCAGCATATAAAGTTCTGACTTACATAACATTTTGTTTAACTACCCGTTATAAAAACAGATAAGTTAAGATTGTTATATCATGTAAAAGATTAGCACATCTCATACTTTTTATCTAATTTCGCACCCTAGATACTTAAAGAGTGTAAAATATAAGGTATTATGGTTATCAAGAGGTACTTCATTTTGTTTTCTATATTTACATCACTGGCAAGCCTGGCAGAAGCGCAGGAAAAGGTTGTTATTACCGGAACTAATGTCAATAATAATACAACACAACGTGACGCACCGGATACTATCCCCATGATTGAAATAGAAGATCCGGACCTGGACAATATCATAAGTCTGCGAGGACAGTTCGAAAAACAGAACCGGTCGTATTCCGCTCCGGTCGTACCCAATGAGAATCTACTTCGTTTCCTTAAAAAGGACGAAGTGGAAATATCTGATGAAGCCATGTACTGGGCCCGCCTGGTACGTGACGCCTCTACCATATTCGATAATAATATGACCTTTCGCGATACAGTGATCGTCAACCCGTTGTTCTTGCCGATCGTGTTTAAAGGCGAACTATTACCGAAGGATCTTACATTTTATAAAGAAAACTTCTGGGTAAAGAATGAACAGTTACCTTTACCGTTCACTCCCGATACTTTATTCAAGCAGGAAGAGTTGAAAAAGGAGATAGAAGACAAAGCATATAAATATGTACAATCGAACTATCCGGATTACTTCCGTTATTCGATGAGAGACCTACCTCAGGATAAAGTTATAGCCAAAGTAATCAAGAAAACCCATTACGAACCGGAACTAATCAAAATAGAAAGCGAAGCCGATTTCAGCGACGTAGATGCCCCGGTAAAATTCATTCCGGAAATACGCTACTGGACTTCTCATTTTGAAAGTGCTATTCAGTTTGCACAAAACTATATCTCCCCCAACTGGCATAAAGGAGGTGTAAGTACGCTGAACCTGACAAACCGTGAACTGTTTACATTTAATTATAATAAGGATAAAATAAAGTTTACGAACTCGCTCGAAATAAAGAATAACTTATATACAGCACCTAAAGACACATTACGTGACTATAAAGTCGGAGATGATGTGTTCCGTATTTATAGCAACTTAGGTTATAAAGCGTTCAATAAGTGGTACTATACACTGGATGTGGATTTCAAAACCCAGCTATTCAGCAGTTATGCAGAAAACCAGGATGTTAAGCTAGCCGGACTGCTCTCTCCTTTCAGTATCAATATCGGTCTCGGTATGAAATACGACCTAGATAAAACATTCGCGTCGTCAAAACATAAAAAAGTAACTTTAAGTGCCAACCTCGCACCTTTATCTTATACGTACGTACGTACATTAGATAAAGATATCGACTTGGGTCGTCATTTCCAGAAAAAAAAGGGCCAGGAAGAATTCCCGTACAAGCAAAGTTTATTCGGTTCTACCGTCAATGCAACTATGACATTTCAGTTTAGCCGGAATATCATCTGGTATTCCCGCCTGTATTATATGACAGACTACAAACGTATCCAGGGTGAATTTGAAAACCGACTGAATATGGCGATCAGCCGATTCTTCTCAACCATCATTTCACTTAACTTACGTTATGACGACGGAATCGCGAAAAACGAAGACTTCGACAGTTATTTACAGATCAATGAACTCTTGAGCTTTGGTTTTAATTACAAATGGTAAGTAAAGCTCAATTATTTCTGTAATAAACTTTGTTAATCGTGACATATTATCTAAATAATCCTTACTTTTGCCCTGGTTTTGCAATGTCGAGATTACAAACATGAGCGAAAGTATCAATCACAACGGTAGAATCGAAAAGATCGAAGGCGATACGATCTTTGTCAGGATCATTCAACAATCGGCCTGTTCCGGTTGCCACGCAAAGGGTATGTGCAGCGCATCCGACCAGAAAGAGAAAATCATTGAAGTGAACGATCCCAACGCCGGTAGATTCCACGTAAACGAAGAAGTTACGTTAAGCGGTCAGAGTTCACTCGGACTACAAGCGGTATTACTGGCCTTCATTCTTCCGTTGATCATTGTAGTCGCGGCCATTGTAGCAGGAAATTATTTGCAATGGAACGAAACAACCAGCGGGTTAACCGGTCTATTACTATTAGTTCCCTACTACTGCATACTATACTTTTTACGCGAAAAACTAAAAAGAAAATTCATATTTACCTTGAAAAAACTTAATTGATCAAATATCATGATTTTAATTGCCGTTATTTCATTAGGAGCCATTGGAGCCATCGGTGCAGTATTCCTCTACGCCGCCTCCAAGAAGTTCGAAGTATACGAAGATCCTCGTATCGCACAAGTTCAGGAAGCACTTCCCGGAGCCAACTGCGGAGGTTGCGGATATCCTGGTTGCGGTGGCTTTGCTGCTGCCTGCGTAAAAGCCGATTCGCTGGAAGGACTTTTGTGTCCGGTCGGTGGAGCCGAAACAATGGGAAAAGTCGCCTCCATCCTTGGTATGGAAGCTACAGCAGCCGAACCGATGGTAGCCGTTGTCCGTTGCAACGGAACCTGCGAAGCCCGTCCGCGTACCAACCGTTATGATGGCGTACAAAGTTGTACCATTGCATCTTCCCTGTATGGTGGCGAAACAAACTGTACATTTGGTTGCCTGGGCTTTGGTGATTGTGTGACAGTTTGTGCTTTCGATGCGATCCACATCAATCCGACTACCGGACTACCGGAAGTGGTAGAGGACAAATGTACTTCCTGCGGTGCCTGTGTCAAGGCTTGTCCGAAAAATATCATCGAACTACGCAAGAAAGGGCCGAAATCACGCCGTATTTTCGTAAGCTGTGTGAATAAAGACAAGGGAGGCGTTGCCAAGAAAGCTTGTGCCAATGCATGTATCGGTTGTGGTAAATGTGTGAAAGAATGTCCGTTCGAGGCAATCACACTTGAAAACAATGTGGCTTACATCGACTACCGCAAATGCCGCCTGTGCCGCAAATGTGTAGCCGTATGTCCTACCGGAGCCATTCATGAACTGAACTTCCCGCCCCGTAAAGAAGCTACCCCGGCTGTGGACGCCGACAAAGTAAAGCCTGTAACGCCCAAAGCAGCACCGGCACCGAAAGCCGAAGCTACGCCAGCAACAGCGCCCGAAACAAAAACAACAGAAGAAACAACTCAAAAATAAAAATCTAATAGTATGCTAAGGACATTTCGAATCGGCGGTATACATCCACCCGAAAATAAATTGTCTGCCGGAAAGAAAATCACCGGACTGGCTATACCCAAGCAGGTCATTATACCATTGAGCCAGCATATCGGAGCTCCAGCCCAGGCTGTGGTAAAGAAAGGTGACCAGGTCAAGGTAGGTACGCTCCTGGCGAAAGCCGGAGGTTTTGTATCGGCAAATATCCACTCGTCGGTATCCGGTAAAGTAAACAAAATAGACAATGCTCTCGACGCTAGCGGATACAAACGTCCCGCTATTTATATTGATGTGGAAGGTGACGAATGGGAAGAATCCATCGATCGCAGCGAGGCACTCGTAAAAGAATGCCCGCTACCATCCAAAGAGATTGTTGACAAAATTGCTGCCGCCGGCATCGTTGGTCTGGGAGGTGCAACTTTCCCGACACAGGTCAAACTAATGCCCCCTCCCGGAAGCAAAGCAGAAATCATTATCATCAATGCCGTCGAATGCGAGCCTTATCTGACTTCCGACCACTCATTGATGATGGAAAAAGCAGAGCAGATTCTGGTTGGTGTTACACTGCTGATGAAAGCCGTAAACGTAACAAAGGCTGTGATCGGTATCGAAAACAACAAACCCGATGCCATCGCTCATTTAGATAAACTCGCTGCCGCCTATAAAGGAATCGAGATCATGCCGCTGAAAGTACAATATCCGCAGGGAGGTGAAAAGCAGCTGATCGATGCTGTGATCCGCCGACAGGTAAAGAGCGGGGCACTCCCCATCTCTGCCGGGGCAGTTGTACAGAACGTCGGTACAGCTTATGCGGTATATGAAGCGGTGATGAAAAACAAACCGTTATTCGAACGTGTCGTAACTGTCACAGGTAAGGCGGTTGCCAATCCATCCAACTTCCTGGTTCGTATGGGCACACCGATCAGTGCACTGATTGAAGCGGCCGGCGGTATCCCTGAAAACACAGGTAAAGTGATCGGTGGCGGTCCGATGATGGGTAAAGCACTGATCAGCCCGGAAGTACCGGTTACCAAAGGTAGTTCAGGCGTACTGTTGTTGACTAAGGAGGAATCCGTACGCAAGCCGGTATATGATTGCATCCGCTGTGCCAAATGCGTAAATGTTTGTCCGATGGGCCTCAACCCTACCCTGCTGATGAATGCAACAGAATTCACCGAATGGGATCTGGCAGAAAAGAATTATATAACCGACTGTATCGAGTGCGGTTCTTGTAGTTATACTTGTCCGGCCAACCGTCCGTTACTGGATTATATCCGTTCAGGTAAAGGAAAAGTAATGGGTATTATACGGGCACGGAAGTCATAATAAAGAGCAATATGGAAAATAATTTAATAGTATCTCCTTCGCCCCATATCCACGGCGGCGACAGCATAAGTAAAAATATGTATGGTGTACTGATTGCCCTTGTTCCGGCTTTCCTGGTATCCCTCTACTATTTCGGACTGGGTGCATTGATCGTTACTGCAACATCAGTTATAGCCTGTGTCCTTTTTGAATATCTGATCCAGAAGTTCCTGATGAAAAAGGAACCGACCGTATGCGACGGTTCAGCTATCCTGACCGGTGTCTTGCTCGCATTCAACTTACCCTCCAACCTGCCCGTATGGATCATCCTGATCGGTGCGCTGGCTGCGATCGGTATCGGTAAGATGTCGTTCGGCGGATTAGGAAACAACATCTTCAACCCGGCATTGGTCGGTCGTGTATTCCTGTTGATCTCTTTCCCGGCACAAATGACAACCTGGCCGGAAGTTGGTCAGTTGACAGCTTATACAGACGCTACAACGGGTGCAACCGTCTTGTCATTAATGAACGAAGGTGCTTTAGACAAGTTACCTACACTCGTCGATATGCTGCTCGGTAAAATGGGCGGTAGCCTCGGTGAGGTAAGTGCATTGGCATTGCTTCTGGGACTATGCTATATGTTATGGAAAAAGATCATTACCTGGCAGATTCCTGTTTCCATCCTGGTTACGGTATTTGTATTTACAGGTATTATGCATCTGGTCAATCCGGTTCAATACGCAAGCCCGTTCGTTCACCTGCTGTCGGGAGGTTTGATGTTGGGAGCTATCTTTATGGCGACTGACTATGTGACTTCCCCGATGAGCAAGAACGGAATGCTGGTGTATGGTGTCGGTATCGGTATCCTGACCACAGTGATCCGCTTGTTCGGTTCTTATCCGGAAGGTATGTCGTTTGCTATTCTTATTATGAATGCATTTACCCCGCTGATCAACAGTTATATCAAACCTAAACATTTTGGAGGGAAATAAGCATGGCAAAACTAAAATCAACATTACCCAATATGCTTTTGTCGCTTACCATCATTTGTGTGGCGGCCGGAGCGATATTAGCCGGAGTGAACATGTACACCACCGGTCCGATTGCCGCCTCCAAAGCGGCTGCGCTGGAAACGGCTATCAAAGCTGTTACCCCTGAGTTCGACAACAAACCGTCGGAAGATGCCTATATGGCCGTTACAGCCGAAGGCGACTCACTGAAGATCTATCCGGCTACCAAAGGCGGTGAATTCGTAGGTGCTGCCGTTGAAAGTAACACCAAGAAAGGATTTAGCGGCGAGATCAAAGTGATCGTCGGATTCGATAAAACCGGTAAACTGTTAAACTATTCAGTATTGCAACATGCGGAAACTCCGGGACTCGGAGCCAAGATGCAGGAATGGTTCAGTACGGATAAGAACAAACAAAGTGTGCTGGGACGCAATCTGGCAGACGGAGGCTTGAAAGTAACCAAGGACGGTGGCGACGTAGATGCTATCACAGCAGCAACCATCACCAGCCGTGCATTCCTGGACGCAGTGAACCGCGCTTACAGCGCATTCGCCGGTACCGATGGAGTAACAGGTGCAACCGCTAACACTAAAGAGGGAGGAAACGACAATGAATAATATGAAAGTATTGATGAACGGTATCATCAAAGAAAACCCGACATTTGTATTGTTGCTGGGTATGTGTCCTACTTTGGGTACGACCTCTTCAGCACTGAACGGTATGAGTATGGGACTAGCTACCATGTTCGTTCTGATCTGTTCAAACATGGTTATTTCAGCTTTAAAGAACCTGATCCCCGATATGGTACGTATCCCAGCTTTCATCGTCGTGATCGCAACATTCGTAACGGTGGTACAAATGTGTATGGAAGCTTTCGTTCCGGCTTTGTATGCCAGTCTCGGCTTGTTCATTCCATTGATCGTTGTAAACTGTATCGTACTGGGACGTGCAGAAGCTTTCGCTGCTAAAAACGGTGTAATATCTTCTGCTTTCGACGGATTAGGAATGGGATTAGGTTTCACCCTTGCACTTACTTTGCTGGGAGCCGTTCGTGAACTGTTGGGAACCGGTAAACTATTCAGTATAACTTTGATGCCGGAACAGTATGGTTCACTGATCTTCGTTCTGGCTCCGGGTGCCTTCATCGCATTAGGTTACCTGATTGCTATTGTAAACAAATTGCGTAAAGCCTGATATTAAAAAACGAAAGATATGGAATATATACTAATATTTATCGCAGCCGTATTCGTTAATAACGTTGTATTAGCGCAGTTCCTCGGAATCTGTCCTTTCCTGGGCGTTTCCAAAAAGGTAGAAACAGCAGCAGGTATGGGTGCAGCAGTAACATTCGTGCTTACTATCGCAACTATCGTCACCTTCCTTGTCCAGAAATATATCCTGGATAAGTTCGGATTAGGCTTTATGCAGACGATCAGCTTTATCCTGATCATCGCAGCTTTGGTTCAGATGGTGGAAATTATTCTCAAAAAAGTTTCACCGGCCCTCTACCAAGCACTCGGCGTGTTTCTTCCGTTGATTACCACCAACTGTTGTATCCTGGGTGTCGCTATCCTCGTAATACAAAAAGAGTATAATTTATTGGAATCTGTTGTATATGCAATATCAACAGCTATTGGATTTGCGCTAGCTTTAGTTATCTTTGCAGGGATTAGAGAACAGTTGGCTTTGACCCGCGTTCCCGAAGGTATGAAAGGTACCCCTATTGCGCTCATTACAGCCGGTTTACTGGCTATGGCGTTTATGGGATTCTCTGGAATCGTATAATTTAATCTAAATAGAGACTAGCATGAAAAAGAAAATCTTAGTAGCAGGTGGAACCGGATACATTGGCTCTCACACTACAGTTGAGTTGCAGAATGCAGGTTATGATGTGGTAATCATCGACGACCTGTCAAACTCCAATATCGAGGTATTGGATGGCATCGAAAAGATCACCGGTATCCGCCCTGAATTCATCAAGCTGGATTTAAAAGATAAAGAAGGAACCCGCGAAGCCTTGAAGGCTCACCCGGGTATCAACGGTATCATCCTGTTCGCTGCCAGCAAAGCAGTCGGTGAATCTGTTCAACAACCGTTGAAATACTATCGCAACAACGTTGTTACGCTGGTCAACCTGTTGGAACTGATGCCCGAATTCAATATCGAAGGCATTGTGTTCTCTTCTTCCTGTACCGTTTACGGACAGCCGGATCCTGAAAACCTGCCTGTAACAGAAGATGCACCGATCAAACCGGCTACTTCTCCTTACGGTAATACAAAACAGATCAACGAAGAAATCATCCGCGATACAATTCACGCAAACGCTCCGTTCAAGAGCATTATCCTGCGTTACTTCAACCCGATCGGTGCTCACCCGAGTGCAGAAATCGGCGAATTACCTAACGGTGTTCCTCAGAACCTGATCCCGTATCTGACTCAGACTGCTATGGGTATCCGTAAGGAACTAAGTGTATTCGGTGACGATTACGATACTCCTGACGGTTCTTGTATCCGCGATTATATCAACGTTGTCGACCTGGCCAAAGCACACGTGATCGCTATGGATCGTATGCTGGGCGGTAAGACAGATGCAAATGTTGAATATTTCAACCTGGGAACCGGAAACGGTGTAACCGTATTGGAACTGATCAACACATTCGAAAAAGCTACCGGCGTAAAAGTTCCTCACAAGATCGTAGGCCGTCGCGAAGGTGATATCGAAAAGGTGTGGGCTAATCCGGAACGTGCTAACAAAGTATTGGGTTGGACTGCAAAAGAAACATTGGCTGATACATTAGCTTCTGCCTGGAAATGGCAGGAAAGACTGCGCGAACGCGGTATCCAATAAATAGCCGTTTAAATATATAAAAAGCCGGCAGAAGCATTACTGTTTCTGCCGGCTTTTTTGTATTCCTTATATTCTCCAGGAAATTACTGATTCAATATCTTATCGACTGCCTCACGCCAGTCCTCTCCATTCGCAGGTTGATAGGTTTGAAAACCAAGACTACGGCCTACCTCCACGTTACTCTTCGCATCATCGACGAAAAGGGTTTCGGATGGGATAAGACCGCTATCTGCGATCATATAATCAAAGATTTTTCGATCAGGCTTAGTCACGCCCACCTCATAGGAAGTATACATCTTATCAAAATAATCCCCGATGGGACGTCCGGCAGCACTGAACTGATCGGTACGTGCCCAACCTTCCTGAATGATCGGATTCGTATTACTTAAAAGATAAACATTGTAATGTTCGCGGAGTTTCAACAGATGGTCGAGCTTGTATTGAGGAACATCGACAATAAAACCTAACCAGGCATGTTTTATTTCTTCATAAGACAAATCTTTTCCTGTGTGTTCACGCAATTTTTGGCAATACTCGTCGGCTGTGATCATTCCGTTCTCTACTTCCAGAAAAATACCTTTTTGCTCATAGGGATCAAGCAGTTGCGCTGCATCCACTACACCGATCTCTTCAAAACGACGGACTGCCTGATCATGGCTCAGATCGATCAGGACTCCTCCCAAATCGAATACAATGTTTTTAATCTTTGTCATAATTATGCTTTTTTACTTCTATCTTGTCTTTACTGCCTAGCAAAGATAATAATAATAAGTGTAAAACAATCACCATCAAAGCACTAACCTTAATACCCAAGGGTAAACCGTTCTTTATGGTGTTTCTCCTGTTCGAGTTCGTCGATCATAGCTACGGCATAATCTTCGACGGAGATAGCACTCTCGCCACTTTCGTCGACGATCAATTCATCTTTGCCCAAACGGAATTTCCCAGTACGCTGACCAGGCGCCATATTCGCCGCAGGACTCAGGAACACCCAATCAACCGACTTTTCGGGAATCAACAGGTCTGTATAGACTTTAGCCAGGCTTCGTATACCTGGTAAAAGCTTTTGAGGAACATCCGGTTCATCCATCAATAGACGGCCCGGAGCGACCAGCAGACTTCCTGCACCGCCCACCATCAGAAAGCGGTGAACACCCGAGTTACGCACGGCACAAAGGATGGATCCATACCCTTTTAATGTTTCATCATATATATCCGGATTCGACCAACCGGGATTGAAGGCACTGATCACAGCATCAGACTTAGCCAATTCACGGGATAGAAAATCGGTATCGGTAACATCGCCCCCGACAACTGTCAGTTTCGGATTTACGATTATCAGTTTCGATGGATTCCGTACGATTGCTTTTACCTGATGCCCTCTCCCTAATGCTTCTTTCAAAATGGCAGAACCTACATAGCCGGTTGCACCTATGATTACTATTTTCTTCATGACTATATGTATGTTTGATTACTTTATATAGAACAACATACAATAGGCTTCTTGTTTTGTGAAATACCCTATTTCTGGAATACCTTGGTCGATTTGATCATAACGTCATGTACGGGACGGTCATTCTTATCGGTTTTCACCAGTGACATTTTCTCTACAATATCGAAACCATCAACCACTTCTCCAAAGATCGTCACCGAACTATCCAGATGGGGAACACCTCCTACCGTCTTATACACCTCCCGTTGTTCGGCCGGAATAACGTACGGTCCCAGTTCTGCCAAAGTATCTTCCACCATGATCAAAGCACGGTTGGTCAGTTCCGTTTCCATCGACTCGACAGCCAGCGAGGGATCTTCTTTCTTCAGTTGATCCATGAATCTATAGTATAGCCAATTGCGGCGGATTTCATTAATGCGTGCTTCTTTCTGATCCAGTTCGGCATCACTCAGCACTTTTCCCTGTACAAAGCAGAATTGAGTACCGGCAGAAGCACGTTCGGGATTCACATCATCTCCTTCTTTAGCATCGATCAAGGCACCGCGTTTGTTGAAATGGTTCGGGAGTATCTCGGCCGGAACGGTATAACCTCCGTCGCCATCGCCATATAATACGCCGGGTTCGTGGGCTTTACTGGTAGGATCGCCGCCCTGCACAACAAAGTCTTTGATAATGCGATGGAACAACATTCCTTCATATTCGCCGGATTGGCACAGTTTGATAAAGTTATCCCGATGCAGCGGCGTATCGTCATACAACATAACGGTTACATCACCCATCGTTGTCTTTACTGTCACATAGACGGGTTTAGAGGGATCGAGAGGTTTATCTGCACAAGATACAAGAGTAAACAAGATAAGTACAAAGGCTAATAGATGTCGTTTCATAATTAGTAGATGTTATATTATAGTTTAAAGTGAATCATTGTTTATAACAACAAGTAGCATATTTCCCTTATTCTTCCGCTTTATACACCAACATCTGGCACCGCTTGCAATCGAACTGCAGGCGGAGCCGGGTGTCTTTATATAGAAGATAGTACGGTTCCTTATACGGAGATTTCTGTTTTTGATAAGTCGGACACCATCCCATACTATACCGCAGGCAATGTTTGGTAAACATCAATGGAACATCCTTTTCAGGCTTCAATTCGAATGCTTCGGCAACACTCTCTACTCCATGTGCCTTGTAAAAAGCAGTTGCCCGGCTGTTCGACACATTTCCCAGATAAGTTAATTGCCTTTCAGGGAACGGAATCTCTTTGGCCGGCTCCACCTTACGTGCCAGTTCCCGCCGATAGCGGATAGCACGGTCGGCCTGCAACTTCTCCACTGCTTTACGACGCATATCCGCCAACAAAGAGGAAGGAACGAACCAGTTTTCACTCATCTGTACGACAACCTCCGAGGCTTCGAACGGTGTATTACCCAATTTAGAAAGCTGGGTACGGATATTGTCTGACTGGTCACGACGGGCTAATTCTTTAGTAAATGGTTCAGTAAGCATTACCCGTGCACCTGTTTCATCTTCCATCACTAAGGTAAAGCCGAAAGCGTTATCCAAAAACTCTATCTTTACGGAAAGCTTACGCTCGGCAGACGGTTTTGCCAACTGCTTTTCAAATACCTGATCGAAATTACGATAAAGAGGTGTCTTCGGCTTTATGTCCGGCATGTCCAGCGGAAAGACACGATTTGCTTCGACCCTGTTCACGCGGAATCCTTCCAGTTCGCCCCGGTTATTGAAGAAAACCAGACCATCCCCGTTATTGAGTTGCTTCACACCGGCAACAGTAAACGAGTTCCCTTTCAATTCCTTGACGGTTCCGACAGGTTCACCCAATGACTTCGGCGTATTGAAGGCTGTTATATCGTTTGTACGTTCATGCAAAAAGAAAGGGGTAAATCCGCGGTTGAAGCTTTTTTCTGCTACCGGCTCAAAGTCATACGTACTTTTACCGGCAGATGCACGGCTGTACTCAGAACGTCGCGACAAGATAGTATCCAGCTTCTTACGATAATAAGCAGTTATATTTTTGACATAAGTGACGTCTTTCAATCGCCCCTCTATTTTAAGGGAAGAGACTCCGGCATCCAGCAACGCTTCCAACTGCTCGGAGCGGTTCATATCTTTGAGCGACAATAAATGTTTATCGTGTACGATCTCTGTCCCGTTCGCATCCACCATCGAATAGGGCAAACGGCAATATTGTGCACATTCTCCCCTGTTGGCACTTCGCCCACTAAGTGCTGCACTCAAGTAACATTGCCCGCTATAACTGACACATAAAGCACCATGTACAAAGACTTCCAACGGAACAGTCGTCTGTTCGGAAATCTGACGGATCTCGTTCAGCGACAATTCACGGGCCAGAACGACCTGGGTAAAACCGGCAGCTTCCAGGAATTTCACCTTTTCCAGTGTCCGGTTATCAGTCTGTGTACTTGCATGCAGAGGGATGGGGGGCAAGTTCAGACGGGTAATTCCCATATCCTGCACGATCAAAGCATCAGCTCCAACCTGATAAAGTTGCCAGATCAGTTGTTCCGCTTCCTGTAATTCGTCTTCCCGAAGTATCGTGTTTAAAGCCACATAGATACGAACATTATATAGATGAGCATAATCGCAAAGGGTACGAATATCGTCCAATGAATTTCCGGCAGCAGCACGCGCACCAAATTTTGGAGCACCGATATACACGGCATCGGCACCATGATTGATAGCTTCGATGCCGCATGTTAAATCCTTTGCCGGAGCCAGGAGTTCTATACGACGAGGTTTGATTGACATATATTGTTATTGGTTGTTATTTGATTGGTGCGACCGTAGGGGCGGTTCGCGAACCGCCCTTACAGGCTGCCCAGATTCTTGATATCTTCGATATTGAATGGGGTTTCCTGATAAACGTAATAATTCAGCCAGTTCGTAAAGAGCAGGTTGGCATGGCCACGCCAACGGACAACCGGGCCCTGGGCCGGATCATTATTACGATAATAGTTGTGAGGTACCGAAATAGGAAGACCCTTATTCAAGTCGCGGATATATTCATCGCTCAATGTATAAGGCGAATATTCCGAATGTCCGGTGATATAAAATTCACGCCCTCCACGCGACATTGCCATGTAAACACCCGACTCTTCACTTTCGGAAAGCAACGTCAGCTCCGGCACCTTACGGATATCTTCACGGCGGATCTCCGTATGACGACTGTGAGGTACATAAAACTCATCATCGAATCCACGGAATATCTGTAAAGAAGGCTCCCGCAACGTATGACGGAAAACACCGAACATCTTCGCCGGCAAATCATATTTGGGTACACCATAGAAATGATACAACCCTGCCTGTGCCGCCCAGCATATATATAATGTAGAAGTCACATGCGTACGTGCCCAGTCGAAGATCGTAGTCACTTCCTCCCAGTAACTCACTTCCTCAAAAGGCATCTGCTCTACCGGCGCACCGGTAATGATCATGCCGTCGTAATAATCTTTCCCTATTTCGTCGAAGTCCTTATAAAACTCCTGCATGTGTTCGATCGGAGTATTCTTTGGAGTATGGCCCTTTATTTTCATAAAGTCAAGCTCAACCTGCAAAGGTGTATTACTCAACAGACGGATCAGATCGGTCTCCGTCGTTATCTTCAACGGCATCAGGTTTAATACCACCACACGTAGAGGGCGGATATCCTGTTCCGAAGCCCGTAAGGAATCCATCACAAAGATGTGTTCCTTTTTAAGAAGCTCAATAGCGGGTAAATTCTTTTGTAAATTTAATGGCATCGCGATTCCTGTCTTTATTGTTTTTAGAAATACAAAGATAGGAATAAGTTGAGAGTTGACGTTTATACAACAGTAAATAATATGCCAATAGGGCAACGGGGCAATCAAAACGATCGTTTTCGATACCACCAGGGTCCCGGCCGGTTGCAAAACGATCGTTTCCCGGACAAACAGGCCTTAGTGCATATCCTCCGAAGAAATTGTATATCCTCCACCCAAAGCCTTATAGAGATAAACTACCGCCAGCAGTTCATTCAATACGGCATTATTCAAGCTGATCTGGGCATCCAGATATCCACGCTGTGCATCCAATACGTCGATATAATTGGTTACTCCATTGATATATTGCAGTTCTGCCAGCTTAACGTATTTAGCAGACGCAGACTCCAACCGCTCCTGAGAGAAGCGAATCTCTTTTGCTTTGCGGATCGTGACAATAGCATCGTTCACCTCTTTAAAGGCACCGATCACACTCTTCTGATAACTGTAAACTTCCTGTTCGTAACGGGCTTTCGAGACTTTCAGCTTTGCCTTGTTCTTTCCCATTGCAAAAAGCGGTTGAAGCAGGTCGCCCGCCAGGAACCAGGCCGGACTCTTCAACAGGTCGCCTAATTCTTCACTTTCAAGACCAAAGTTACCTGTCAGACTGATTTTCGGGAACAGGTCGGTATAGGCAACTCCTACCTTGGCATTGGCTTCACGCAGTTTCAATTCGGCCTGCCGCATATCGGGACGACGCTCCAACAAAGCAGAGGGTAATCCTACCGGCAATGCATCGGGCAGACGTTGTTGGCCGAGAGACAATCCACGGGGTATATAGCCGGGATATTCTCCCAACAAAAGGGAAATATCGTTTTCTTTTATCCTGACCTGACGTTCCAGCGAGGGGACAAGCGTTTCTGTACGGGCCAACTCTACCAATGCCTGGTTATAAGATGTTTCAGATGTCAGACCACCTTCAAAGCGAAGTTTCGCCAAACGAACTCCTTCATGGCGGGCCTCCAACGTCTGACGAACAATATTCAACTGCCGGTCGAGAGCACACAATTCATAATAAGCAGCGGCCACTTCCGCCACTAAAGTCAGTTGGAGGCTACGCCGGGCCTCTACCGATTGCAGGTAGGCTGCAATACCGGCTTCATTCGCCCAACGCAGGTTTCCCCATAAGTCGAGTTCCCATGAGAGGGTCAGCTTCGCCCCATATTCCGGATCGGGTTTCGGATTATCACCGCCATAGTTCAAACGCTCCTTCTGTCCGTAAATACGCGCTCCGATTTCAGGGAACTGTTCGGCAAAAGTGATGCGTTTGGCTGCCATCATCTCTTTGATCCTGGCTGCTGCGATCTTCATATCTTTATTATTTTCCAAGGCTGTTGTTATCAACCGCTGCAAAGTTGTATCGGCATACAGACTTTCCCAGGGAATGTTCTCTACGGAAAGAGTATCCGATTCTCCTTCGAACCGAACCGGAAGATTCAAGTCCGGACGGGCATACTTCTCTCCCAACTTACAGGAAGAAAGCGAAACCAACGCAACCGTCGCAACCGCAATAAAAAGGAACAGCTTTCTCTTTCGGAAAAATTTCTCTTTCGGGAGAAACTGGCTGACACGCTCCATTCTCAATACCTTTTTTACCTTATAGATAAAAACAAAGAAGAACGGTACCAGCACAATCCCCACGGTTATAACCACCAGCATACCAAAGAACACTCCGGTTCCGAGACTATGACGGGAAGCGGAACCCGGTCCGCTGGCCAATACCATTGGAAGCATTCCCAATACAAAAGCCAGGGAAGTCATCAAAATGGGACGGAAACGCATCTGGGCTGCATGAATGGCCGCTTTGATGACATCGACACCTGCATCCACCTGCACCTTGGCAAACTCTACGATCAGGATCGCATTCTTTGCCGCCAGACCTATCAGGGTAACAAGCCCGATCTGGAAATAGATATCGTTATGCAGTCCGGTAGCCCAAATCCCCAGATAAGCTCCCAAGGCAGCAACCGGCAACGACAACAATACAGCAATCGGTACAATCCAACTTTCATACTGTGCAGCCAGGAAAAGGAAAACGAACAGGAATACAAGTGCAAGCACCATACCGGTCTGTCCTCCGGCTTTCTTTTCCTGATAAGACAATCCACTCCATTCCACACCGATATTATCCGGCAGATGTTCGCGGGCGATCTGTTGCATAGCTGCCATCGCTTCTCCGGAACTGTATCCGGGTGCAGCCACGGCACTGATCGCAGCCGTAGAGAACATATTGAACTTCTTGATCGTACCGGGCCCGGTTGTATAACTTGTCGTACCTAACGCGGTCAAAGGAACCATCGAACCATTCTGTGCTCTTACAAAGAATAATCCCAGACTTTCCGGAGTCGCACGGTAAGGTGCTTCCGCCTGAATATAGACCTTATATATACGATTGAACATATTGAAGTCATTCACATATACCGATCCCAGATAAGCTTTCATCGTCGAAAAGATATCGGTCAGCGGAATACCCAGGAATTTAGCGCGGTCGCGATCCACATCAAAATATAACTGAGGGATCTGCGGTTGCAAAGCCGAAGACACACCGGTCAGTTCCGGAGCTTTCGATGCATACAGCATAAAAGTATCGGTTGCACTTACCAGATTTTCCCAACTGGCTTCTCCACGAGCTTCCAGCTGCATTTCCAAGCCTCCGCTTTCTCCCAGTCCGGGAATAACAGGCGGACGGTTCAGATAAGCTAATATCTCCGGATAATATTCAAATTCCTTACGGGCAACTTCCATTACATTTTCGACTCCCATACCGGAAGACTTACGCTCTTCCCAGGGTTTCAGGATAACGGTAAGGGTAGAACGGCTTTGTGACGTTCCCACACGGGTACTGCTACCGGTTACGTTTTGCACATAGGCCACAGCCGGTTGTTTCTCCAAAAACTCGATAGCACGGTCGGTCACCTTACGGGTACGTTCAAGGGTTGCTCCTTCGGGCATTACCAATTCCACAGTAAAAAAACCCTGGTCTTCCTCAGGTATAAAACTGGTCGGAATGAAACGGTTCAGTACAAAGATAAAAACAAGTACCATACCGAAGCCTGCCAGTATCCGTTTGGGATTCCCGATAGCCTTCGACAATAAATGGATATATTTATTATTTCCTTTATGTAACCAGATATTGATTTTACGGAACACGAAGTTCTTCTTTCCGGTTGTCGGACGTAGGATCAAGGCACACATTGCAGGGCTCAATGTCAAAGCGACTACCGTTGAGAGTAATACTGAAACGACAATCGTTATAGAGAACTGGCGATATAACGCACCGGTAATCCCGCTCAGGAAACTTACAGGGACGAATACGGCAGCCAGTACCATTGAAGTTGCAATCAAGGCGCCGGTCAACTCATGCATTGCCTTATGGGTAGCTTCGCGGGGTGTCAGTTTTTCCTCATGCATTACGCGCTCCACATTTTCCACAACTACAATGGCATCATCCACCACAATACCGATAGCCAGGATCAATCCCAACAAGGTCAGCATATTCAATGAGAATCCCATGATCAACATGAATCCGAATGTACCGATCAAAGAAATAGGTACGGCAATAGTCGGGATCAAAGCGGCTCGCCAGTTCTGCAATGACAGGAACACAACCAATACAACCAGGAACAAAGCTTCAAACAATGTCTTATAAACTTCATGGATAGATTGTGAAATATATTCCGTCATATCAAACGGGAATTTATATTCCAGCCCTTCCGGGAAGTTCTGGCTGATCTCTTTCATCGCTTCCTTCACGTTCGCAGCGACTTCCAGCGCATTAGCTCCCGGCAACATATAAATACCGAGGATAGCAGCATTCTCTCCATTTATTCCACTTTCGGTAGAATAGGAAGAGGCTTCCAATGAGATACGGGCAACATCACGCAAACGGACGATAGAACCGTCCTGGTTAGCACGAACGACAATATCCTCAAACTCCTTCACCGTCGAAAGACGGCCACGGGCCGTAATAGGTATAGTGACATCGACATCGATAACGGGTTGTTTTCCTAACTCACCGGCTGCCGATTCGCTGTTTTGTTCTTTCAAGGCATTCTGGATATCTTTCACCGTCAATCCCATATTGGCTAGACGATCGGGATATACCCATATCTGCATACCATAATAACGGCTACCGATATTCGACACACGTCCCACTCCCGGAATGCGGCGAAGAACATCGAGCACATTGATCGTAGCAAAGTTACTCAGGTAGATTTCGTCAAAGCGAGGATCATCCGAACTCAAACTTAATGTCATCAACTGACTGGCGGATTGCTTCTCCACCGTGATACCGTTTTGTACGACATCGGACGGAAGACGCGACTCCGCCAGTTTCACACGATTCTGTATTTCTACGGCAGCCAGGTCAGCATCTGCCGACACATCGAAAGTGACCGTAATAGTCAAACCACCGGAATTACTACTGCTACTCTGCATATAGATCATACCCGGAGTACCGTTCAATTCCTGTTCGATCGGTGTAGCGACAGCCTGCGACACCGTTAAGGCACTGGCACCCGGATAAGAGGCACTAATCTTCACAACCGGTGGCGTGATCTGCGGATACTGATCCACCGGCAACAACATCAATCCGATAATCCCGACTATAACAATTAATAAAGAAAGTACAGTCGAGAATACGGGACGATCTATAAAAAATCCCGGTTTCATTCTCCTGCCTCCTCTCTATATGCTTCGACTGCTTTATCATCACCAACCTGAACCGGACGAACCAACATACCGGGAACTAACTTATGATAACCTTCTACAACGACGGATTCATTTTCACCAAGACCACGCTCGATAACAATATTATTTCCTATTTCCGGCCCTGTCTGTACAAAACGTTTCTCCGCTACATTGTCACGACGGATAATATAAATAAAGACACCGCCCTGTTCAATAGAGATAGCTTTCCGGGGAACAACGATTGCACGTTCACGCACATCTAATAATAGTTTTACACGGGTAAACTGTCCAGGAAGTAATTTCTGATTCGGATTAGCTAATTCTGCACGTACACCGAAAGTTCCTGTTTGTGGATCAACGATCGGATCGGCGAAATCAACAATTCCTTTTACCGGATATTCAGAATTATCGGCAAGGGTTACAGTGACGGTCGGTTGCCAGGAACGGGTTGTATCCTGCTCACCAAATTTAATATTACGACGCTCAGCACGCAAATAATCCAGTGCTGTCATTTTAAAGTCAACCAATACCGTATCGCTTTTTACAACAGCAGCCAGTTTTGAATTAACACCGGGCCCCACCAAGGCACCGACATCGACAAAACGTTCACTGATATATCCGGCGATCGGGGAAGTTACAGTTGTATAACCGAGTTCCAGTTGTGCCTGATCGAGGTCAGCTCTACTCATTGCTATATTAGCTTCTGAATCATCCAGGGAAGCCAATGCGTTATCGAGATCCAACTGACTGGCGGCATGTTGTTCATACAAGGGCTGCAAACGTTCCACATCTCTTTTGGCTTTTGCCGCCTGTGCTTCATTCTTCTTCAACTGTGCTCTTGCTTTTTCTACACGTGCCTTATAAAGTGCAGAATTGATTATAAACAGAGGCTCGTTCTGCTTAACCTGTTTACCTTCTACGAATAACATCTTTTCGAGGTAACCTTCCACACGGGCATGTATCTCTACATAACTCGCAGCACGGATACGTCCTACGTATTCACCAAATATTTGCACATCTTCTTTCTGAGGCTTGTCTACAATGACAAGGGGACGCAACAGTTCTTCTTTTTTACGACAACCTGTTGCCAGCATTAAAAGGGCGACTAATACGATACTTCCTTTTACTAATCTTTCTCCTACCATTACTAATATCTATAAATGACATTTAAATTTTCTATTGTTCTATCTCTCTATTGTAAGAATGAAATAATCGTACCATTGTTCAATACGATCTGTTAAAAAACGCTATACTATTAAATATTAACGATATAAACCTATTACATGATAGAACTGCATCTTTGATAAAGAATACTTTCGTAGAATTATTCCACAAATAGTTGTTGCTAAGTCCACAAAATTAATATAAATCAAAAACAAATAATGTATTTGTGGATAGTCATAAAACCAGAAAAGGAGTCAGTTCTTACGAACTAACTCCTTTCTACCATTCAGTCTTTCGACCTGACAAAAACGGCGGTTATCTACTCTCCCACTTTTACGCAGTACCATCGACGTGGTTGGG
>NZ_JADNBB010000040.1 GCF_015550595.1 Parabacteroides goldsteinii | reverse complement strand
GAGCAAATTTTCCAGAAGCTGAAAAGCATTGTGGAGATCGAACGCATGACCCCCGACGAGCGGTTGGCCTATGAACTCAGCCTGTCAACAGAGCGTGACTTATACGCTTGTATGGAGACAAAGCTGGAAGAGGGGATAGAGATCGGGATGGAGAAAGGTTTGAAGGAAGGTAAAGCTGAGGGTCTTGTCGAAGGTGTCAGAAGTGTCGCTACCCGACTCAAGGGGCTTGGGATGGATTTGCAATCTATCATTCAAGCCACCGGTCTGAGTGAAGCCGAGATACAGGCGTTGTAAAATCCACATTATATAACAGAAAACAAAAGAGCGGTCTCCGACGAGATCGCTCTTTTTGCAGGTTCATTTGGTGGCAAGGGAATCGTTTTCAGCAATAATGAACCTATACATAAACGGATATTGTCCAACAGAACTGTCATACTATCATTTTTGACTTCTTGCGTATTGAAATATAATGCTTACAGACTATGACAGTTCGTGTGACAGTTCCATTTTTAACCATCATACTATCATAAAACAGCCTAGCAAAACAGGCTGGGTATATAACTTATTTTCAGCGAAGTAGGAACTTTTCTTTTCCGAGACCCGGGTGTAAAGGGTATTGGGATCCGGGTCTTAACATCGTTCACCCCCGGGTGTAAAAGGGCCTGAAAGGGGGATCTCAAGGAGAAGAATAAGTAGCTTTCGTGAACCAGGGTAACTCCAGATATACCTGCCGGATTTTGTCGCTAAACATCCGTCCGGTATCATGGTCTGCCAATATAACATCTGTGTGGATTTTGGAAGATGATATCGCTGATATGGCGTTCACCTTCCAAAGCAAAGGTAAAAGAAGTGATCGAAACTAAATAAACATAAATGCCATGCAGTATTTCAGCTTCCCACGCGTTTTATAAATAAAATGCGGGAAGCTGAACAATTTTAGATGAGCAAAAGATTAATTATATGGATGTTGATCTGCCTGAGCGGTACAGAATATGTATACGGTCAATGGACGGAAAAGGATTCGGTATGGCTTCAAAATGTCATTTCCGGCAAAGAAAAGATAGAACTGAATCAGGAAGCGTTGAAAGCAATAGAGTCCGGAACACTCATCAACTCCGATAAACCGGCATCAAACATGATCATGGCACCATCCACCTCTCCCGCTTCATACGTACTGAAAGATTTCTCCGAATATGTACGCCCGGAGGATGTGGAAGAACACAACCCCAATCGAAAAGTGGCACTAAAAGATTTGCCTCCCACCGTTTTTATGCGCTACGGACTCGACAAGCCCCTACCCCGTATCAAAATGTTCGGTTCCTTCTACGTCTCCCCCGATATCAGGGCTAACGCTCAAAAACCTTCAGGCATCTCATTCGACGATATGCTTCAACAAGTTTTTATGCCTAGCGCACGCTCCAAAAGGAGAAATGCACAACGCTGGCAAACACAGAAATACTACAATAATTATCCCTAATCACCATAGTAGAATATTTTTTTCATACTTTTGTCGCATTATTTACAGGCGCAAGGTCGAATTTATGAATATACAATTTAAAGGATAAGATGGAAAAAGTCGTTTCGTATCCACTTTCAGTTATCTACTATTTGTTATTTGGAATTACGTTGGTATTCTTCCACGCTGTACAGTGGATATGCTTCAACCTGTTTGGTTACAAAGCACACAAAAAAAGTGTGGATGTTTTGAGTTTTTTCTTAGTATTCAACACGTACGTGTTGGGAACAAGATACAAAGTGAGTGGATTGGAGAAGTTACCGACTAATTCTCCCCTGATAATTGCTTCGAACCATCAAAGCCTGTATGATATTACCACCATCTGCTGGTTCATGCGCAAAGTACACCCTAAATTTATCAGTAAAATCGAACTTGGCAAAGGCATTCCCAGCATCTCATACAACCTCGTCCATGGCGGATCGGTACTTATCGACCGGAAAGACCCGAAGCAGGCATTGACAGCTATCCGCATAATGGCTGAATATATTGAAACGAACAAACGTTCGGCAGTAATTTTCCCGGAAGGGACAAGAAGCAAAACGGGTAAACCTCGCCCTTTTGCCGAAAACGGGCTGAAAATCCTCTGTAAGTATGCACCGTCGGCCTATATGGTTCCAGTAACTATCAACAATTCATGGAAGATGACGAAATGGGGTACTTTTCCTTTAGGACTCGGTAATCGTATCGAACTCATCATCCACGATCCTATACCCGTGAAAGGAAAACCTTTCGCAGAGCTTTTTGCTGAAACCGAACAAACCGTGACCGGCAGTATTAAAGTGTAATTTTTTTTCATATGTTATGCAGTATTTTTATTTTTTATCCGTTTTACTAATAAAGACAGATAAAACGTGGTAAGTGCAGCTTTTCGCTGTGGTATTGCGTCTTATAATTAAGAAATAAAATAAAAATATACAGACATTTATGACTAAATTACAAATATTGGCACTTCTGCTTGCCTCAATCGCTCTGATATTCTTTACATCCTGTGATGGTGAAGACTTTCAGGAGCCGGATGTCTATAAAGTCACGCCCGACCTACGGGCCAGGATCAATATGGGGATGAAACTCCCTTCCAAATCTGAAAAGAAACAATTTAATGAGAAATTCGATCTGTTCCTGGTAAAATGTGAAGAAATGGCTTATATAAGCAATCCCCATGTATACATGGAGACTACTGAATATCAGGAGTTCAAAGATTTCGTATTATCAGCTTCCCCCAATATCTATTACCTGGTGATGGATAAGTTTCTAAAAGGTAATCCGGGCTTTTTTTCATATATCATTTATGACCTGCTTATCGATTCCAAACCGGCTATTGCCGATCAGATATCCGAAAAGATGAAAGCTGTAGGAACTCTTGAAGAAAGTTTTTATCTATATCCGCAGTTATGCCTGGATATATGGGTAGACGCACTGGAAAATCAATAAAACAACCAACTCAACATTTTACGGCACAATATGAATACGATTAACGCTCGGTATTCATATTGTGCCATTTTTATATTATTCCCACTCGGGAGGTTCCTGGTTCAATAAATTCTTAACAAAGAAATCGTGGATACGGTGCATTTCGTACGGGCCGCCCAAAGCATGGCTTTTACCCGGTAGATAGAGTTGTTCAAACTTTTTATTCGCTTTCATCAAGGCATTGACAACCTGCAACGTGGAGGCCGGATCTACATTGTCATCCAGTTCGCCGTTAATCAGCAACAACTTACCTTTCAGCCGATAAGCATTATCCACATTCGATGAAGCACTGTAAGACTCGTCGATAGGATATCCCATCCATTGCTCATTCCACCAGATCTTATCCATACGGTTGTCATGGCAACCGCATAAAGCGACTGCCGCCTTATAAAAGTCATTATGGAACAACAAGGCAGCCATGGCATTCTGTCCGCCCGCCGACCAACCGTAAATACCGACTCGTGAGGTATCCATCGATGGATATTTCTCAGCCGCGGCTTTTATCCAGGCAATACGATCCGGAAAACCGGCATCTTTCAGGTTCTTCCAGCAAACATCATGGAAAGCTTTAGAACGGTTGGATGTACCCATTCCGTCGATCGAAACCACGATAAAGCCTAATTCAACCAAACGGGAAATCAGGTGGTGAGCCGGTTTAAAGTCTTTGTCCACATGCGAATCGTGCGGTCCGGCATAAATCATTTCAACAACCGGATAAGAACGTGACGGATCAAAACCGGTCGGACGGTAAATATTCCCCCAGATATCCGTTTTTCCATCTCTTCCTTTTGCAGAAAACACCTCAGGCATCTGCCAGCCTTCAGCCACCAGGTCGCTGACATCACATTTTTCAAGTACGGTTACAACCGAAGCATCTTCCGTCTTTTTCAACTGGCTGACAGCCGGAAGATCCGGTCGTGAATAAGTATCCACAAAATAAGCCCGGTCTTTAGAGAAAGAGATCCGGTGATTCCCGTTTTCAGGTGTCATATCGGTAAATCCTGTTCCATCCAGATTAATACGGCAATAATGAAGATTATAAGGATCTTCTCCTTTATTGAAACCGGAAGCAAAGAAATAAACCGTACGGTTGGCCTCGTCTACAAAATCTACCCGGCGGACAACCCATTCACCCCGGGTCACCTGCTGTTTTACATTGCCGCTATTTCCATCCATCAGATAAAGATGCCGCCAACCGTCGCGTTCCGAACTCCAAAGCATTTCTTTACCATCGTTCAGATCGTAACGGTAGTTCTGATAATAATGGATAAAAGTATTCGACCGTTCGTCGGCCAGATGACGGATCGTTCCATCGGTAGCATTTACCTCACCGACGATATAACGCTGATGTCCACGTTGATTAAACTCAAAAGTGAAAGCACGGCTATCCTTGCGCCAACCGGTCAGATACAATGTAAACTGATTTGCATAAGGTTCCACATTCAACAGAATCTGCTTGCGCGACTCTATATCGAACAAGGCAGGCAGGCATACTTCGATCACATCACCGGGTTTGGCATAATCGCGCCATTGCAAAATTGGCTGACGCTGACTTTCCGGACTCGACTCGATCAGTGGAATACGGCGTTCCTGCACACCACGTACCTTGACAGTGGCCAGTTTACGGGAATCGGGCGACCAGATCATATATGAACTATAAAACAGGTTTGTCGTCCCGTCGGTTGTCAGGGCAATCTCCTCTTTCTTTTTATCTTTTTCATCCCCGGCAGGACGGATATATACATTGTTATCCCGGATATAGGCTTCCCATTTAGCATCAGGCGATACAACCGGCTTAGCTTCTTCTCCGTTTCTCCGGTAGTTTGCATTCTTCTCATCCTCCTCCTTCAACAGGATCTCGGCCAACGGCTTCTGCTTGCCGGTCAAGAAAGCGGCAAGTTGCTTTTTGTCCGTACCCCGCTGTTTTTTCCCGGTTTTTGCATTTACCAGATAATAGAAATCACCGCCCCGCTCATGGTTTTTATACCAGAAATAATGCGAACTGTCAAGCCATGCAGGTATTACTGCAGAAGAATACATTTTACCGGAACACTTCAGGAATGTATCTGCACGCAGATAATCCGCTGTGGTGACCTGTGCTGTGATGGTTACTATGGGCAATGCCGACAGTAAAAGTCCCAAACAGCAAAAAAAGGTAAGTTTTTTACACATAATACTATTTTTTAGGTTGTACAACTATCATTATCAGGGCTGTTCCAGCCACCAGTCGATCATCTTACGGGCCAGACTGAGTTTTCGGGGAAGTTCGGGCAGGTTCTCTTTCGTAAAGAACGCTCCTTCGCTCAATTCCTCATCCTGTAAACGGATAGTACCTCCGGCATAATCGGCAATAAATCCGACCATCAAATTGCTTGGATAAGGCCAGGGCTGGTTCCCGAAATAAGTTATATTACTGATTTCGAGTCCGGTTTCTTCCAGCACTTCGCGTCTTACACATTCTTCCAATGTCTCCCCTGTTTCCAGGAAACCGGCTACTAATCCATGAAAAGAACCTTTGAAATTACGGGCATGAACCAAAAGAATAGAATCTTCTTTACGGATCAATACCAGAATTGCAGCGGAAACAGCCGGATAAATCTCGTATTTACAGGCAGGGCATTGCTTGGAAATAGCTGTTTGCATCACTGTTTTTGTTCCGCATGAAGGACAAAAACGGCTATGCTGATCCCAATAAACCAACTCATACGCCTTCCCCGCCATCTTATGTAAAGCACCATCCAGAAAATCGTACGAAGCACGCAATCCCATCGGCAGATAACCGGAAGTCTCTACCAACGGTGTACCTACCGATGCTGTACGACAGGGAATATCCTGAAGTAAACCGACTTCCAAGACATTTCTGACTTGAGCAGGGGGATTGACACTATAAGGGATTGTATATGTTTCACCTTTTTTCTGAAGCAGCAACTGGTCGTTGAAGAAAATAAACCAGAATACAGGTGTATTATTTATATCGCTCATCACTTTTTACTTTTGAACGATACAAATATACAGACTAATGTAAAACATACATCAAAAAAAAGATTTCTATTTAAAATATTCTTCCGCGCCGATCGTCTACAAAAATAGAAGGCATGTCTCACTAAATAGATTTTTTAATTTAAAAATGGAAACAGAAAATGTTCGGAAGAAAGAGAAAAGAAGTCATATCTTTACAAGTCTTTGCGTATGAGTGCAGTGGATGTGGCGATTGTGTAAAGAGATGCCGGAGAGAAGTGTTGAAGATGGTGAATAACGGTAGTTGCAGTTATGCCACAGTACTTAATCCGGAAAACTGTGTCGGATGCGGGAACTGTGTAAAATCCTGCCGGACACATGCCATAGAGTTAATAACAGAATAATAAACAATGTAAATTATATCACAATGAGAAATTCAAGAATATTCAAAGGGGGATTTGCTTTCCTGATTTTTGCAGCCCTGTTCGCTCTAGCTATTTTAGGTACAATGTATTTATGGAATTTGCTAATTCCTTCTATCATCGGTTGGTCGGCCATCAATTACGGGCAGGCAGCGGGTCTGATGGTACTTAGCCGCCTTTTGTTCGGAGGGTTTGGCGGTTTCAGGCATTTCCACCATCATCCGCGGGGCTTTTTCGCCGGTAGCCGGGAAGAACACGAACGGTTCCACGAACAGATGAAAAATATGCCATGGGAAGAACGCCGGGAACATATCCGCAGGCAGATGGCTGATTTCCGTAACGGTAGATTTGATAAATTTGACAGGCAGGAACCTACCCCCGGCAACGACCCTCAATGAAAGAGATATCGACAAACACCTCTGCCGGTACAGAGCAAAACACACGGGTTGCGGATATCTTCCGGAAATATCAGGCACAACTGAGAGGCTTCATTGCCAAACGTGTCTCCTCCAAAGAAGATAGCGAAGATATCCTGCAAAACGTATTCTACCAGTTCATGAAAAATGATCGGGCGGACGATCCTATCGAACAGATCGCCGCCTGGCTGTATTCGGTTGCCCGCAACCAGATCATCGACCGGAGCCGGAAACGCCGTGAGGAAGAAATGCCGTCTCTCTCTACTAACGAAGACGACGGAACTTTCCTGAAAGAGCTTTCCGACCTGATGCCTGATGAAGACCAGTCGCCGGAAATGGATTTCATCCGTTCCACCGTGTGGGAAGAGCTGGAACATGCTTTACTCGAATTGCCGGATGAACAGCGGACTGTTTTTGAGCTGACGGAACTGGAAGGTATTCCGTTCAAAGAGATAGCGGAATCGACCGGAATACCGGTCAACACATTGATTTCCAGGAAACGATATGCAGTATTATTCCTTCGGAAAAGGTTATATAATTTGTATGAGGATATATTATAAACGCCCTGTTACCATTTAAAAGTAACAGGGACAACATATTTAGTCCGAAAAAACACACGAATTTATGTGCGTTTCCGAACTGAATTCGTGCGGATATGCACAAACACCAATAACACAAAAGCACACATCTTGCTATATGCCAATCATTTACAAACGTGGCACAACTTTTGTTCTTTCTCTGGTAAATTAAATATCTTTTACTCATGATTAAAACAGTAGCATTAGAGAAAATATTCCGCACAGAAGAAGTGGAAACATGGGCCTTGAATAAAGTGAATATTGAAGTGAAAGAAGGAGAGTTTGTAGCTATTATGGGACCTTCCGGTTGCGGCAAGTCTACGCTACTGAACATTCTCGGCCTGCTGGATAACCCGACAGCCGGCGAGTATTACCTGAACGGAACGGAAGTTTCCAAATATACCGAAGTACAGCGAACGAAACTTCGTAAAGGAATTATCGGTTTCGTATTCCAGAGTTTCAACCTGATCGACGAACTGAACGTATATGAAAATATCGAACTTCCGTTGCTTTATATGGGTGTATCAGCCACAGAAAGAAAGCAAAAGGTAAAAGAAGCTATGGAACGTATGGCTATCGTTCACCGGGAGAAACACTTCCCCCAGCAATTATCGGGAGGACAACAACAACGCGTGGCCATTGCTCGTGCCGTAGTAGCCAACCCCAAACTGATCCTTGCCGATGAGCCTACCGGTAATTTGGATAGTAAAAATGGACAGGAAGTAATGAACCTGCTAAATGAGTTAAATAAAGAAGGAACTACCATTGTAATGGTAACCCACAGCCAGCACGATGCCGGATATGCCTCACGCATCATTAATCTGTTTGACGGTCAGGTTGTAACGGAATCTGTTGTATAAACACAAATTAAATTCTACAAGTATGAAGCAAATCCTATCATTACTCATTGTACTCCTTTATTGTACAACGATACAAGCGAAAGAAAGAGTAGTTGAATTACCGGCATTTGACGCATGGAGTTCCACTTCTATCGAAATTCAAAAGATCGTATTAAGCGACACGGCGACAATTGTCTATATAGATGCATTCTATCGTCCCAACATGTGGATAAAGATTGCAAAAGACAGCTATCTGCAGGCCGACGGAAAGCAATATAAAATATTGTCGGGTATTGGCATGGAACCGGATAAAGAAATATGGATGCCGGAATCAGGGACATATTCTTTTCAAATGATCTTCCCACCTCTACCTGAAAATACAACGACTGTCGATTTCACCGAAGGAGATTTTGAAGGCTCATTCAGCATCTGGGGAATCCACTTGGATGGGAAACCGGCTTTTTCACCTCTTGCAGGTAAAAAGAACCCGAAAGAGTCTCCTGTTCTGGAAACTCCGGAGCTGAAATCCGGTATCGCCACACTAAAAGGCCATATCGCAGGCTTCCGACCGGAAATGAAATTACAGGGATCTACATGGGCTTATAACCCGGTGACCGGTGATGTGGATGAAAATAAAATATCAGTAGACAATAAGGGTGATTTCACATTGGAACTGCCTCTTAACCATATCTCAGTGGTTAATATATCTGCCAATTTCATACAGACTCCGGTCTACCTGAAACCGGGAGAAACGACTTCTGTCGAAATAAACTTCCCTGAGATATGCCGTGCACAATCAAAATTACAGAAAGATAAACCGTCACTGGGAGAAAAGTACTATTTCAGCGGTGCTCTGGCTGCATTAAACAATGAAGTATGCAATGGGCCGCTGCGTGCTCTGCCGGTAGGTATCAGTTCGCAGGAAGATTACGATCAAATGTTTAAGGATGTAGCTACCATGAACATCGATCAGTTCAAACAATACTGGCTGGACCGTAGAGAGAAAGGCTTGAAAGAACTCGATAAATATCCGCATATCAGCGATGCGTATCGTAAAATTCTGGTGTTGAATGCCGATATGGAGACAGCAATGCAATTAATGGGGTACTATGTATTGGAATATGCCTACCGGAGAGCCAACAATATTCCGCGTGACTCGGCTGCCGTTGGATTCGTACAACCGGTTATCACTGCCGAATATTATGACTTTGTTCCGCGCCTGGTTCCTAACGATCCCATCGGATTATACGCTTCTTATTACAGTAACATAATAAGAAGCCTCCAGTATGCAAACATCTCCGGACAGCCTCTCCCGGAAGGAATAAAAGAATTCCCGGACAATACAGCAGATCTTGCCAAATTAATGGGCACAGACAAAGGCATCCTGTTCGACCTGATAGCAGCTCAAAGACTGGCACGTCCTATCCAGGAATTCAAACCGCTTACCGACGAAGAACTGACTCAGGCAGACAAGATATCTCCTGTCATCAAAAACATACTGGCAACGATGAATAACAAACTCAAACAGACTATCGAAGAAAACAAAAAGAAATCCGGCTATACGGTCGACCGGGTTAATATCGCCGATGTCCCTGCAGAGGAACTATTCAATGCCATTACAACCCCTTACCGTGGAAAAGTCGTATTCGTTGATTTCTGGGCAACGTGGTGCGGCCCTTGTCGTATGGCTATGCAGCAATCAGAGCCTGTAAAGAAAGAATTCGAAGGAAAAGACGTCGTATTCCTCTATCTTGCCGGAGAAAATTCGCCTAAAGGTGCCTGGGAGCAGATGATCCCGGATATTAAAGGTGAACACTACCGCGTAACTTCCGACCAATGGGACTTCTGGGGAAAGAAATTCGGAATCAATGGCGTACCTTCTTATATGGTCCTGGCTAAAGACGGAACACCGGTTCATTTCCAGGTAGGTTTTATGGGAGTTGAGAAGATGAAAGAGATGATCGAGGATGAATTGAAAAAATAATATTCGGAATATCACATTTTATGAAGGCGGAGACCGGTAAAGGTCCCCGCTTTTTTTGTGGTAAAACTAAAAAAGCGTAATATTGCATTTCATAAACATAATACACTTAATCGATCATATGAGGAATCTGAAACAATTGGCATTTTTAATCTGCCTGAGTGCTTATTGCACACTCTCTGCGCAGGAGGCCAAAAAGGCAATGACATTCGACGAGATGGTTAGCTGGAAACGGATCACCGAACAGGCTATTTCACACGATGGGAAATGGGTTGCCTGCAAAATGGAACCCTGGAGAGGGGATGCCAGCATACTGGTTTATAACGCCAAAGGAGAAATGACCGCATCTTTTCGTCCTGCCGGACATGCCGAATTCTCCGCTTCTTCCCGTTATCTGCTGGTCACCAAAAAGCCGGAACTGGAAACCGTAGAAGCATTAAAACTAAAGAAAGTAAAAGACGAAGAGATGCCTGCCGACGAACTGGTTATCTTCAATCTTCCGGATAAGAAGGAGTCGATCGATTCTTTAAAATCATACAAATTATCTGAGACAGCAGACTGGATCGCCTATAAAAGAAGCAGTAAATCCGATAGCGTATTACATGTCCGCTCACTGGACGGAGCCAAAGAGGTACTGCTAGCCGACGTCAAAGAGTTCGGTTTCGCTAAAAAAGGAAATATCTTATATTATACAACCGATTCCACCCTGTCCACTTTTACTCCCAACAAAGGTAGCTCATTGATTTTCGAAGGAAAAGGAGTCATCAAAAAAGTAACATTTGATGAAGCCGGAAGCAAAATAGCTTTCCTGCATAGTCCGGACAAAGATTCCATCGGCACGCAATGTTCCCTGTATCTGTCCGAGAACAATGCCTCTGCCCGCCTGGTTGCAGACCGCAAACAAACTTTTATCCCAGACGGCTGGGTTATCAGCGAGAATGGCGACCTCCGCTTTTCAAAAAATGCCGAACGGCTTTTCTTCGGTACTGCACCGGCTCCCCAACAGAAAGACACGACTATACTGGCTGAAAACCGTCCCGATGTACAGATATGGAAATGGGATGAAGCAGTACAATACACCCAACAGGTATATAACAAGCAAAAGGACCTGAAAAAAACGTATGCAGCCGTATACAACATCAACGATAACAAATCGATCCAACTGGCAAACATTGAAATACCTGATCTTCAGACCGCAATAGGAGGAGATGCCCCGATTGCATTGCTGTCGACCAATCTGCCTTATGCCACTGAACAGATGTGGGAAGGAAGAAGCCGTTACGATATCTATACGGTGAACCTGGAAACGGGTAACCGCCAACAGATCAAACAAGCAGCAAATACCAGTATGCGTCTTTCTCCGGAAGGAACATTTGCTTACTGGTATTGTGCCCAGGATAGTTCATGGTATACGCGTTCGATGAACGATGGTAAAGAATACCGCCTGACAACTCCCAAGTCTTTTGCGGCCTGGGATGAAGACAATGATGTTCCCGACTATCCCTCCCCACACGGACTGGCGGGATGGACAGCCGGCGACCGTTTCCTGTTGATCTATGATCGTTACGACATCTGGAAATTCGATCCTACAGCCCAGACTTCTCCTGTCAACCTCACTGTAAACGGACGCAAAGAGCAGTTATCTTACCGGGTAATCCGATTGGATAAGGAAAAGAAATTCATCGATTTAGCCGAATCCCAGTTATTATTGGCTTTCAACGAAAAGACAAAAGGTACAGGATTCTACAATGCCCGCTTTTCGACTCCGGCCATTCCCAAAACATTGCTGGCCGGTAATTTCATGTTGAAAACTCCGGTAAAAGCGAAAGAAGCCGATGCCGTGATCTACACCTCTGAAACATTCGAACAATATCCGGATGTCCGCCTGTCTGACCTGAACTTCAAGAAATCTATCCGACTGACGAACGGAGGCGAGCAGCAAGCTCAAATAAACTGGGGTACAGCGGAACTGGTTTCATGGATATCACTGGACGGCATACCGTTGGAAGGCGTTGTCTACAAACCTGAAAACTTTGATCCTAACAAGAAATATCCGGTAATCGTGAATTTCTACGAACGCAATTCGGAAACCCTTTACGCCTATCACATGCCGGAGCCACATCGTTCGACGATCGATTATCATTTCTATACCAGCAACGGATATATCATTTTCAACCCGGACGTACGTTATGTAGACGGTTATCCGGGAGAAAGCTGTTTCAACTGCGTTATGCCGGGTATCACCTCGCTGATTTCCAAAGGATATGTAAATGAAAAGGCTATCGGAGCCCAGGGACATAGCTGGGGCGGCTACCAGGTCGCTTATCTGGCCACCCGTACGAACCTGTTCTCTGCCATAGAGTCAGGCGCACCGGTAGTCAATATGTTCAGTGCCTACGGCGGAATCCGCTGGGGATCAGGGCTGAACCGTTCTTTCCAGTACGAGCACGGACAGAGTCGTATCGGAGGTACTTTATGGGATTCTCCGTTGCAATACATGGAAAACTCTCCCCTCTTCAATATGGATAAGGTGACGACTCCTATCCTGATTATGCACAATGACAACGACGGTCATGTGCCCTGGTATCAGGGTATCGAGTACTTTGTAGCACTCAAACGTTTGCAAAAACCCGTATGGATGCTCAATTACACAGGAGAAATACACTGGCCGATGCGCCTGGCAAACCGTATCGATTTCCAGAAACGTATGTTCCAGTTCTTCCAGCATTACTTAAACGGCCAACCTATGCCCCAATGGATGAGTGAAGGTATTCCGGCTGTCGATCAGGAGTTTAAATTAGGATATTAACTAAAAGAGGGGGGATATTTCAATCCCCCCAATATTCCTGCTCCCGGAACTACAGCCTCCCGTACCGCAAGAAACGGTTGCTAATGTGATTAACAATCCGGCTAAGAGTTTCAAACTCTGTTTTCATGCGTCTCTTTCTTAGATTATTACACACAAACAAAACATTTAAATCACTAACAAACAATATATTTACTATTTTTTCGTAAAAATATGAATCTTCCGTACTTCTATGATTGCTTTAGAAATAAATAATATTTACTTTTGAAGCGATCATAATAAACGATACCATGAAAAATTATCTTACCATTATCTGTATATGTCTTACATACATCAGTATGCTAAGTAGTTGTAAAGAAAAAAGTGAGACAAACATCCGTCCGGTCACTCCTCCTAAGTATGAAGGCAAGGTCGATAATTCTGCTATTCCAATCCATATAGACCTCGAAGAGGCACTCAACAAAGACAGGAATCCATTAAAACTCAGCCAGATTGCTTCTGAGATAGATTATTATATTGTGGGAGACGGCAATTATACAGTCACACAAGCTATTGCAATACCGGACAGCAATGCCTTTCTGACATTCAATAATCCGCGTATTTACTACCGGAAAAACGGAAGACCGAGCAAACGTTACGGGTTCAAAGCATTGGCCTATAAATGGAATAATGAAATGAACGGACACAACCTGTTCTACGACAAAAAAACTTCTCGCATGTATTGTGCATTGAGCGGTAAAGATCAGAATAACAGGGGAACCAAGGATCCTTTTTATCCGCAGATCGTCGAACTACCGCCTCTGGATACAATGTTGACAATCGACAGGTATATTTTCCCGGAAACAGTAGAAAAGAAATATTTGATCAACCAGGGGAATGATAAACTGGTAGGATTCTCTTCTTCCGGATATATGTTAAGCCATTATGAAGATTCAACCGGTATCCCGAACTGTTTACTGACGTTTAATATGGAAGGGGAAACACTTTGTAAATTCAAGCTAAAAGAACAATCGACACTCTCGAGAAAAGAGACGGATAACATTCCGTTTTTCCAGACCTCCTATTGGAATGACACACAGGATCAAATGACATTCATGATCCCTTTCTGCGATACGGTATATCAGTTGCGTGATCCGCAAACAGTCGTCCCGTTATATAATATCCATTTCGGAAAATCCGGCATCTTTTCAGAGTATACGGAAGGGCAAGGCGTGAAAGATGAAAAAATGTGGCTACGTACATTATATGAAAACCCTAAAGGCTTATTCATGGGCGTATACCAGAAGAAAGGCCCGAAGATCCTCTCCTGGCTGAATTTCGAATATGAATATAAACCGACACTTAGCTACCAGGCCGTTTACCTGAAAGAAAAGGGGGAAACGTATGTACTTCCACGTAGGGAACAAGGCTTTACCAATGATCTCGACGGTGGAATGACTTTCTGGCCGGACGGTCAAACAGACGGTTATCTCTATATGATCCGCACCCTGACGGAAATGCGCGAAAGTGTGGAACGGACCGGTTCTCCGAAGCAACAAAAATTACTGGATATCCTCGATAACAAAAGAATACAGGAAAACCAGTATGTGATGATCGTAGTAAAGTGAGCTAAAGATCTATTCAATAAGAAAGATCATATTTCTTCATCTTATTGTAAAGCGTTTGCCGGCTTATATTGAGTTGTTGGGCACAAAGGGTCAGGTTTCCTTTTTTATCAGCCAGTACTTCACGGATAAACTGCTTCTCCATCTCTTCCAACGTAACGGGATGGGAAGCCGGAACCGGATCTTCCATATAAAAATCATCGCTGTCCAATAAAGAGGAGTTGGATAGGAGAACAGCACGCTCTATGGTCTGCTGCAAAAGAGTGAGATCTCCATTGAGAATTATGTCGGACAATTTATGCAATGCATCGGGTGTAATACCAGGAAATGGTTTTCCATAGGCCGTCGCATATTTCCGGAGAAGAGAATTGACCAGCAAAGTAACGACAGGATCAGTTTCTTCCGAGAGAAATTCAGATTCCTTTCGAGAGGAATTTTGTTTTCTCCCGGAACGAGAGTTCCAGGCTGCTACGACAGTAGATAATAACTTCTCATTATCCCAGGGTTTCACGATAAAGTCTGCCGCCCCTCTTTTCAATGAGGCAACGGCTAGTTCTATATCGCCAAAAGCAGTGATCAGTATCACTTCCGGCGGATTAGCTTGTTCACGGATACGGTCCAGCCAGAACAATCCCTCTCCCCCGCTCTGCTTTCCCGTACCGAAATTCATATCCAGCAAAACAACATCCACATCTTCCTCCCGGAGCAAGGCGGGCAACAAAGTGGGCACCGAAACACAGACAACCGTCTTAAACTCACGCGAAAGAATCACCCGCAACGTTTTAAGCACTGCTTCATTATCATCTACTACTATAATCTTACCGTTTATCATACCAACAAAGATACATTTAACCTTCAAATATGTAAAAGTTACCGGATAATACTTCTACCGGCTATGATCCATTGTCAAATATTTAGACAATTTTACCGTGAACCCTGATTATTTCCGGTTATTCCTTGCCCCGCAAAAAGAAAGGGAATAGATTTGAAATGCCATTCCGAAAGGAACAGCATGAAATACACAATATAAAATCTATGAAAGCAGTCGCATTAAAACTTGTATTTCGCAGTTGGTGGCGGAACAAGACATTCTCCATCATTTCTATTGCCAGCCTGGCGATAGGCATTGCCTGTACAAACCTGTTAACCGTCTTTACCATTCACGAATACGGCATAGAAAACAGGAATCCCAATAAGGAACGTATCTGGATGCTTAACCAGGATTCGCCGATGGCATCCGGAGAAAAGGTGCAGTATGCCGACAGATCCATCCCGCCTATGCTTAAAGAAAATTATACGGAAGTTGAAAGTTACCTGCGGATGGCGAGTCAATCGGTCAAATATATCTCTGTCGATCAAATAAAACATTCCCCGATCAACCTTACGGCTGTCGATCCGTCTTTAACAGACTTTTTCCCTTACAAAGTACTGAACGGCAATCTGAAAGAAGCATTGACACAACCGGATAAACTGGCTCTCACGGAAGAAACGGCCCGAAAAATTTTCGGGAAAGCCGATCCGATCGGTAAAATCATCTATTTCGGTCTCCCCAATGATGACTTCGGCACAAAAGACAACTCCAACCCCGAACACGCCTACCAGGTTGCAGCCGTCATAGCCGACAGGGAACAGCCTTTCTTACACCTGGAAGCAGTCACCGGAATTACCGGTTCTTTCTTTGGCGGTCCCTGCTTACTGCTTATGAACAAAGCCATCGACCGAACAACTTTCGAAACGCAATTGAAAAGAGACAAAATCCCTACTTTACAAGGAGAAACAGGGAACTATTACCTGGCTACTTTACAGGAAAGTTATTTCCATGCTGCCAAACAACAAACACTGGATTTCATAAACTACCGGCAACCGACATTACTCTATGTAGGGTTAATTTCTGCCATCCTGATCCTATTGATCGCCTGCTTCAATTATATCAATCTCAACTTCTCCCGCCTGCTTCAACAAGTGCGGATGATTCATACGCAAAAACTGATGGGTGCCAGCCGGCAGGAGATCAACCGGCAGCTTTTCCTGGATACGTTCCTGACAGTCATCATTGCCTTCTTTTGCTCTTTACTGATTACACACGACTTGCTGCCGGTATTCAACTCGGTAGTGAACAGCCGGTTACATACTTCTTTCTTTTTCAACTGGCAGACATTACCCGTTATCTGCAGCTTTATCCTATTATTGTCCATTGTTCCAGCCGCCTATATGGGACGGAAAATATCCGGATTCTCAGGTTCCGGATATCGTGAGTTTTTTACCGGAAACAAGAAGAGAAAGATCGTGACTTCCTTATCCATCATACAATACGTTATCTCCATCGGACTCATCATCGCGACATTGACGGTAAACGACCAGCTCTCTTTTATCCGCCAGGGAGGCGATAACTACAAGAACCTGATCGAGATAGGCGACTGGATGGAAGACGGTTCGTACATACGTCCTTTTGCCCGCGAACTGAAAAAACATCCGGAAATAGCTCAGGCTTCGATTGCCGGAGGTTCTATCCTGAACAGCTGGATACAACAGGTTGTCCTTTCCGATGAAAACGGCAACGAAAAATACACCTCGCAAATCAACTATTTCGGTGAATCCGATTTTCTGGATGCGTTGCAACTGAAATTGAAAAGAGGACTTCCTCCCGACAAGGCAGTAGAAAAATACGCACGTCCGGTCTACGTCAACGAAAAATTTGTAGAGCTATTGGTCACAAAAGGCGAAGACCCCATCGGTAAACCGTTAAATCTATTCGATAAAGACCTCAACAAAGACTATGCCGATACTGACAACCTGCCGGTCTCCACCATTGCCGGTATTGTCGATAACCTATATACCAATACGCTCGAACAGGAAGTGAACCCGTTCACTATCCAGATCAACAACAGCCCGGACAATGCCTTCAATTATATCTACATACGCCTCAACGGCAATCAGGAAAAGGCTCTCGCCACCGTACGGGAAGTATGGAACAAGGTAAATCCGGGCCAATATTTCACCTACCGGGATGTGTACACGACTTTCCTGCAACGGAACGAGAAAACAACCGAACTCTCCCGGCTATTGTTGATGTATTCTGTTATCAGTATCTTTCTGACTTGCTTCGGCTTGTTCGGAATGGCACTCTATGCAACCGAGCAGCGTACCAAAGAGATCGGCGTACGGAAAGTGAACGGAGCGACCAGCCCGCAGATCATGCTGTTACTCAACCGTCAGTTTATCACCTGGATAGGTTCCGCTTTTATCATTGCCATACCTATTACCTGGTTACTATTGAACCGTTGGCTGGAAAATTTCGTCTACCGTACGGATATAAGTATCGGCATCTATCTGATAAGCGGGCTTTTTGTCCTGTTCATCACACTTCTTACTGTCAGCTGGCACAGCTACAAGGCAGCATCCAATAATCCTGTTAAAGTATTAAGGAGCGAATAACCCAATATGAACTACAAAATGAAAACAATCGCATTACAACTTGTATTTCGCAGTTGGTGGCGGAATAAGACATTCTCCATCATTTCCATTGTCAGCCTGGCAATCGGAATTGCCTGCACGAATCTGCTGGTAGCGTTTGTTATTTACGAGTATAATCTGGAAAAAGATAATCCGGCACGCGACCGGATTTATTATATGGACCAGGATTCGCCCATGAAATCTGGGGCACGCATCTCATTTATCGCAGGAAATATACCGGGAGAACTCAAGGCGAAATACCCGGAAGTAGAAGACATCCTGCAAATAAATGATATGAACATGGAGCATATCGTACTGGATAATATTAAATATGCTCCATTACGGATAATCAAAACCACTCCCTCATTCATACATTTCTTTCCCTACAAAGTGCTTCACGGCAATCTGGAAGAGGTATTCAGTCATCCCGACCAAATCGCGGTAACGGAGGAATGTGCGCAAAAGTATTTCGGAAAAAAGAACCCGATCAACGAGACTATCTCCATTGTTCAAAGTGAGAACTATACGGAGACTTACCGGATCGGAGCCGTATTGAAAAGTAGGGAACAGTCGTTCCTGGACTTCGAAGCCGTCACCTCAGGCGAGGTCAGAGGAGGCATCACCCTGCTGATGACTCACAAACCGATTGATACGAAGAAGTTTTCCGAACAGTTGAAGAAAGATAAAATCCAGCTGTTTGTAGAAGGCGGCAGCTATCATTTCACTCCACTTCCGGAACATTATTTCTCAAAAACGGAATATAATATAGAGAGCATATACTGTGTCAAACGTGGACAATCCGTATTATTATATGTCAGCCTGATTTCCGCTATCCTTATTTTCCTGATCGCCTGCTTCAATTACATCAACCTGAATTTCAGCCGGCTTTTGCAACAGGTACGGATGGTCCATATACAAAAACTGATGGGTGCCACTCCCGGCGAGATAAATAAACAGATCTTTATCGACACTTTTATGACAGTAACCGCAGCCTTCCTATTGTCAGTATTGATCATCCATGACCTGATCCCCCTATTCAACCGGGTTGTTTCAGGTTCTTTGAAAAGTTCGTTCTTTTTTGATATACAGGTATTGCCTGTAATCGTTCTTTTCATATTCTCCTTCTCTATTATTCCAGCATTTTATATGAGCCGCAAAATATCGGGGGTAACGACATCCGACTACCGGCTGTTTTTCACCGGAAGCAAAAAGAGAAAAATCGTTGCCGGTCTTTCCATCACACAGTTTACCATCTCCATCGCATTAATCATAGCGACCCTGACGGTAAACAGCCAGCTACGTTTCATCCAAAACAGCGGAGAATGCTACCGCAACCTGATCGAAGTCGGTAACTTCGATGGAGACTGTAACATAGAAGCCCTTGTCGACGAACTGAAAAAATGTCCGGAGATAGAAAGTGTTTCCTCTTCCCCGATGTCGTTATCATATTACGGTATCGCTCCAATAACCGTCAGGCACGAAGACGGTAGCGAAAACCATTACACGCAGACCCAATACTTTGGCGGTACAGACTATCTCAATACGATGAAAATCAAAATAACGGAAGGCCTTTCTCCCGAAAAGGCCGTCGAACGTTACGGCAATGTCCTTTACATGACCCGGAAATATGCAGATATTCTGATCCCCCAAGGAGAAAATCCGGTCGGTCAGCTATTCTCCCGCTATGAGACCTCTTTTAAAAACGACACGATTGGAATCAATGTTCGCCCCTGGACCATAGCAGGGATAACGGAAAACATTTATGCAAACTCGCTATCGGAAGAAGTCAATCCTGCTGTCTTTTATATAGAGAAGGAGAACGATAAGAAAGCTAATTTTGCAGAGATTCGTTTAGGAAAAGACAAGGCAAAGGCGCTGTTGACCATCAAAGAAGTATGGAATAAAGTCAATCCGGATAAATACTTCTCCTATCTGGATACATACAGCGATTTCATGAAGCGAAACAAAAAATCCGTCGGGTTATCGAACATCCTGATCATGTATTCGCTGATCAGTATCTTCCTTACTTGTTTCGGCCTGTTCGGTATGGCTCTATATGCCACAGAACAACGCAAGAAAGAAATCGGCATACGAAAAGTAAACGGAGCCTATACGTTAAAAGTCATATTTTTATTAAACCGGCAGTTTCTCACCTGGATTGGAATAGCCTTCGCCATAGCCGTTCCCGTTACCTGGCTCTTCCTCAACCGGTGGTTGGAACAGTTTGCCCATCATACCGAAATATCGGTTTTCCACTTTTTTCTAGGGGGAATCATTGTACTGTTCATCACATTGCTGACCGTCAGTTGGCATACCTACAAGGCCGCATCGGATAATCCGGTTAAGGTCTTAAGGAGTGAATAAGCACAAAGCAGCATCAACAGCCGGCTTTGTTCCGAGGAATATAGTTTTGCCACTGGAATGGCAAAGTTTTGTCATCGTAATGGCAAACATTTGCCATCATAGTGGCAAGACAGTGCCAATACAGTGGCAAAGCTTTGCCATTATGATGACAAATGTTTGGCAAAAGCAAGTCTAGCCGTTCACCTTCTTATAATCAGCCAGGAAGGTAGCCAGGCCGCTATCGGTAAGCGGGTGCTTCAACAAACCTTTAATAGCCGACAACGGACATGTAGCCACATCGGCTCCGGCTTCAATACACTGGATAATATGTTGTGTACTACGGATAGAAGCAGCAAGTACCTCCGTTTCGTAAGCATAATAGGAAAACATATCGACAATACCTTTCACCAGTTCAATACCGTCACTGGAAATATCATCCAGACGCCCTACAAACGGAGAAACATAGGTAGCACCGGCCTTTGCAGCCAAAAGAGCCTGCCCACGGGAAAAAACCAACGTACAATTGGTGCGGATCCCTTCATCACTGAAATGTTTGATCGCTTTGATTCCCGCTTCGATACAAGGAACCTTCACTACAATATGCGGATTCAAAGCAGCAAGCTCCTTACCCTCTTTTATCATCCCTTCATAATCGGTCGATATCACTTCCGCACTGACATCTCCGTCCACAATCTCGCAGATCTTCAGATAGTGTGCCCGCTGGTTTTCTACTCCCTTGATTCCTTCTTTGGCCATGAGAGACGGGTTAGTTGTAACGCCATCCAATACGCCTAAATCGTTTGCTTCCCGAATCTGATCCAGGTTCGCTGTGTCAATAAAAAATTTCATTGTTTTATGCCTTTTAATGCCTCTATTAAAATAACATGTCCTCTATCGAATAGTTTATTCTCTGGTAATTTATTTACAAAAAGGGAAGCAAATACTTCTGTTTATCCCAAAGCGAAAAAAGAGTATCATCTAATCAAATTTGCAATAGTCCTATAAGAACTATATCCTCGGCAAATGCAAATATAGTCTATTTTTGAAACAATAAGTTAAATGGCGAAGAATTATACTTTTATATTCTGCTCCTTTAGTTAAATTATGTATCTATATCAAAGCTTGTTCTCTGAATGCCATTTTATCTTAATCTGCTTTAATTGCTAATAATCAATCGCTTACGGTTTAAGGAAGCAATAGTTCTTATAGAACTAATATAAATAATGCAGTATACACGATAATTCACAATTCTATTGAAAGTACAAAGCTATATTGAGGAATAAAAGGGGAAAGGAAAATAAAGCAATGATACTATTATCAAAGAGTAAATAATCATTTATGTTAAAATTGGACGAACAAATCTTCGAAAAATTATTCCGGGAATATTATTCTCACCTGTGTAACTATGCAGGCAGATATATTATTGATTCCCAGGTACGGGAAGATATTGTTCAGGTATTTTTCATTTCCATATGGGAGAAAAAGAATCTATCTATTACTACAGATACATTTCTTCCGTATGCCTATCGTTCGATAAAAAATAGTTGTATCAATTATTACAAAGCAGAAATCGTTAAAGAAGACTTTTTGACAACCTTAGGAGAAGAATGGAAAGAACAATTGAACGAAGAGGAAGATTTCATCTATCAAAAAGAAGTGCAACTGGCCTTACAGAAACTGCCAACAAAATGCCGGGAGATATTTCTACTGAAATGCGTTACAGGACTGCGATATAAAGAAATTGCAGAAGTATCTGACATTTCGATAAATACTGTCAAATACCATATAGGAGAAGCTTTCCGGATCATGCGTGAAGAGCTAAAGCATCTCACATTTTTATTTTTTTTGATTTTTTTCTGATTTCACCTACCCATTTTCTCTTCCTCAATTGTCAATATACAAAAAGGAAGAAAATGACATCTGAAACAATATATCAAATAATTCTCTCATCCCTGGCAGGTGAAGCCACTGAAGAGGAACTGTTCTGCCTGTCAAAATGGTTGGAGGAATCTGACGCAAACCAGGCGGAGTATGCTAAAACCCAAAGATTGTATCAGAAAACTTCACTAAAAACAAAAGAACAAACATATGATGTAGACAAAGCCTGGCAAAACATCCAAAGACAAACAATCCATAAAAAGAAAAACATATCTTTATGGCTGGGCTATGCGGCAATGTTTGCCATTGTTCTTTCCATAGGAATCGTATTCTTTACCAATAAGCCCCAAACAGCTCCTATCAGTAAAGTCAATGTGAATGATTATGACCAACCGACTTTATTACTGGAGAATGGAGAAACGATCAAGTTGAACGAAGGATCGTTTGCCAGACAACAAAAACATATCACCATAAAAAATGATGCTGAAAAAAAGCTCGTTTATGAAACAAAAAACAAAATTGCTGAGAATAAAATACAGAATAATCATATTATCATCCCAAAAGGAAAAACGTATCAACTGATCCTTTCCGATGGAACACATATTCATTTAAACTCCGAATCAGAATTGATCTACCCGACATTGTTTACCGGAAACAAACGAGAAGTAACTTTAATAGGCGAAGCCTTCTTTGAAGTAGCTAAAGACAAGGAGAAACCATTTATTGTAAAAGCCAACGAAATGGAAATAAACGTATTGGGAACTACTTTCAATGTTTGTTCATATGCAAAAGACAAAACAATAAGTACAACCTTAATCGAAGGCTCTGTTTCAGTGCGTGCTAATCAAGGAGACACACAGATAATCAAACCTTCCGAGCAGTTTACCTATAACAAAGAAAACGACCGGACAAATATCCGCACAGTAGATACCGAACTTTATACCTCATGGATCGACGGCAAATACATCTTCAAACATGCAACACTGGATGAAATAATCAACAAGCTTCAACTTTGGTATGACTTTACAGTGGTTTATCAGGATGAATGCTTGAAAAACAACCGATACTCACTGATTGCTGAAAAAGATATAGACCTTGACAAGTTGCTGGAAGTTATCAGTTATACTTCAGAAGTCAAGCTAGAGAGAACAGGTACTAATACTATTAACATTAAAAAAATAAAGGAGGAGAAATGATGTAGAAAATATTTATTATGAAAAACAACAAAGGCAGTATGGATCAGATACCGCCTCTGTAACAGATTAAAAAAACAATAGTTTCATTTTCGTTTAACCTGTAAATTACAAATTTATGGAAAAAAGAATATCGGAAGACTTTTACAAAGCACAAAAAGTCTTAAAACGATCATTATTCTTATTATTACTTAGTGGCTTATTATCAACAGTTTCTTTTAGTGCACATGCATTTGAATCGCTTTTGGAACAAAATCATCCTTTAAACCTATCTTTCAAAAATGCACGGATAGAAAAAATACTGGATGCTATATCGCAGCAATCCGGTATTAAAATCGCCTATAGTACGGAAGAGCTGGCAGGTGATAAAAGTGTATCTGTCAATATTCGTACTTCGGACATAAAAGAGGCATTGACGGCTGTGCTCGGTAACAACTATACTTTCAAACAGATAGATAATTATATTGCTATCGCTAGAAAAGAAAACGAACAACCTGTCGTTAGCCAGACAGACGACAGGGCCTGGACTATTCAGGGTCAGGTTATGGAAAATTCGGAACCTCCGTTTCCTTTGGCCGGCGTAAATATTACTATTAAAAACACTTCTTTAGGCACAGTAAGCGACCAGAACGGTTATTTCTCAATTAAGGCCAAACGAGGTGACATACTGATTTTCAACTATCTTGGTTTCAAATCACAAGAATATGTCGTCAACCGTGCAATCAGTAACCTGACTGTTTCCATGTCGGAAGACACAGAGGAGTTGGACGAAGTGATTGTAACGGGATTCTCAGAAGAAAAGAAGTTAAACTCGATCTCTTCTGTCGCTTCGTTAGACATTTCCAAAAACCTGAACAGCCGCCCTATCACAAACCTGTCGCAATCATTACAGGGTGGTATCACCGGGTTAAATGTGACACAGGGTTCCGGCCTGCCGGGAGCAGATGGTGCTTCGATTAAGATACGTGGTATCTCTACATTGGGAAGCAGCGATCCGTTGGTATTGGTCGACGGAGTCCCCATGGATATGAATAACCTGGACCCAAACACCATTGAAAGCATTACCGTTTTGAAGGATGCGGCGGCAGCAGCGATCTACGGTTCACGCGCAGCAAACGGTGTCATTGTCGTAAAGACAAAACGTGGTGTACCGGGTAAGATTAATGTCTCTTACAACGGTTACTACGGTATTCAGAAAGCAACCTATCTTCCAGAATTCGCCAATGCGGCAGAATACATGCAAATGGTCAACGTAGCCCAGAAAAATATCGGAGGTTCGCCGACTTTTAGCGACGATGCGATCGCCAAAACACTTTCCGGAGAAGATCCTATCAATTATCCGAATACCGATTGGACTGATTATATGTTTAAAAACGGTTCTGTTCAAAGTCATTCCGTTTCCGTATCGGGAGGTGGCAACCTGGCACGTTTTGCCTTGACGGCCAATTATCTTAAAAATGACGCATTGATAGATAACACGAATTCAGACCGACTGAATATTCGGGCAAACACATCTGTCAGTCTGTTAGATAATTTATCTGTAAACATGGACTTCAATTCATACCGTACCAATCGGGATGAACCATTAACAGGCGTATTGGATTATCTGTATTCAACACCTCCGACAACAGTAGCACGTTATCCGATGAAAGAGGGTAACAATCAAGTCTATTATGGAAACCGTCCGGAACAACGAAACCCGGCAGCTTTGATGGAACGTGGAGGTATCAGAAATTATCTGGAAGACAATGTCAGTATCAATATTGCTCCCCGTTGGGAAGTGATCCCGAATTTAGTTTTACGTGGCCAGTATTCTTATCGGGTAAGCAGTAGTGCCAAGAGAGAGGAACGTGCTGCCTGGAATTTCTTTGATTATAATTCCGGAGCATTCCTGCAAACATGGTCGGCTTATCACGGAGCGGAAAAAGGACGTTCCAGCTACTACTATATCGGAGCTACTGCAGAATATACTTTAGAACGCAAAAAGCATCGTCTGTTCGCTATCGGAGGATACAATCAGGAGTTAACGAACAACGGCGACTGGGATCAATGGGCCATGGCTTCTTTATTTGCAAAAGCGAATTACACATACGACCGTCGTTACCTGATAGAAGGGACAATTCGCCGGGACGGTTCTTCCCGTTTTGGTAAAGGCAATAAATTCGGAGTATTCCCCTCTGTTGCAGCCGGATGGAATATTCATGAAGAAGCATTCATGAGACCACTCAAGAGTAAACTGAACGAATTCAAACTTAGAGCTTCTTACGGATTACTCGGTAATGAGAATATCGGGTTATACAAATATCAGACGCTTATCGATGGGACAAATGGTAATGAAACAGTATTTGGAAACCCGGATATCACATGGGAAACAGTACATATGCTAAATATCGGTACAGATATCCGCTTGTTCAGAGATTTTGCCGTTACGTTCGAATATTACGATAAGAAAACAACCGATATGATTATAGAACCTCCTATTTCCTTTATCGGTGGCATCGGCTCTGCTCCTATCAACTCAGGAACAGTACGTAACAGAGGTTGGGAACTGGATGTGAATTATGGCAAACAACTAACAAAAGACTTTGGTTTCAACATTCATGGAGGCCTATCCCAAAACAAGAATAAAATTGAAGAATTATTTGGAGCTCCTTATGACAAGGGGAATAAAATCAATCAGATAGGATACGCTTTAGACAGTTATTATATTTATCCTACCAACGGCTTACTACAAGAAAGTGATTTCACAAAAAATGAAGCCGGAGAATGGATACCCAAAGAAGGTGTTGTTATTTTCGATGGCCAACAGCCAGGTGATATTCACTACATTGACAGAGACAATGATGGTAAAATTACAACAGATGACCGGGAAATCAGAGGTTCGGAACAACCTGATCTAAGTTACTTTGCCAATATTTCTTTAAACTATAGAAAATGGAGTCTGGATGTATTGTTTCAGGGTGTAACAGGTGTGGATGCTTATTATTCGGAACCTTTTTCATTTGGTCTGAATACATCCGGTGACGGCTCTACTCCATTGAAAGCCCAACTGGATTACTGGACTCCGGAAAATATCAATGCACGTTATCCGCGACTTGCTCCTAATTCTTCTTATGGAAATAACTATCACACATCCGACTTCTGGTATTTTGATGCCAGTTTCTGCCGTGTTAAATCCATACAGTTAGGCTATACATTCGATCAGTTGGGACTAAAGAAAATTGGGATCACTAATATTTATGTGTATTTGAATGCACAGAACCCATTCACTTTTGCAAAAGAAAAACTAACAGATCCGGAAAACCGCGGTCAAAGAGGTTCTTATCCGCTTGTCCGGACATATTCTGCGGGTGTAAGTCTTAATTTCTAATCCGATTATAAATTTCAAATTATGAAACTGAATACAATATCAACAGTAAAAATAGCATTACTATCCTGCACAATGTCGATTTTTAGCGGATGTAATGATTTTTTGGAAAGAAATCATCCTACAGAGGTTTCCGACGACCAATTTTGGGCTACCATGAATGAATGCTCTGCTGCATTGGATCAATGCAAGCTTTGGCTAAAAGGTGCGTGGGGAGGCGATGAATTGAGCCTTGTCTTCCTGGAAGGAGCAACCGATAACATGTACTTTTATTCTAATTTCGACCAACGTATAGTTAACTTAGGTAATGGTTCGCTCGTTCCTCCCACAGACAACAACAAACCGACCGGTTGGGAGTATTATTTTGATGCCTGGAAAAACTATTATCTTCGCATACGACGCTGTAACCGTTTTCTGGAGCACGTTGATAATGCATATTTTGCAGATGAAAGAGAACGTACGAGAATGAAGGCTGAAGCTAAGATTTGGCGTGCATGGTACCATATCCGTTTACTCAACTGGTATGGTCGCAACGATGGTATACCTATTGTAGAAGAATCATTGCTCCCGGCCGACATCTACAAAGCCCGTAATACCGTCAACGAATGTCTGGAGTTTATCAATCGTGAATTGGATGAAGTACTGAGTATTACAGATAATGATGTATTTCCTTTCTTATGGGATGAAGGACGTCGCGATCGTATGTCAAAAGCTACCACTTTAGCATTGAAAATGGATATTAACCTACAATTCCATCAATACGATATAGCAAAAGATGCAGCAAAAAAAATAATCGATTCCGGTGTTTTTGAACTCTATTATTCATCTTCGGAAAACGATGATCCCGGTAAGAACTACCGCGATTTGTTCAGTTATGCGGGTGAACAGAACAAAGAACGAATAATGTTCAAATCCAACGGATTGGATAATATATGGTTCCGAAACATGTCTACCATACTGGGAGGGCAGGGCGTAAGTGCACCATTAAAATCATTGATCGATACATACGAAACAATTGATGGAAAAACAATCCAGTCTCTTCCGGCATCAGAACGCGAACAATATCAAAAAGATCCGTTATATAAAGCAAGAGACCCTCGTTTGTATGCAACGATTTTACTGCCGAACGATAATACGTCGATCTCCAATTACACATTTGAGCCGTTTAATCCGAATAGCAGTGACTATATAGGCAAAAGTGGAGCATCCCGTTCAGGCTATTTAGTGAAAAAGTATATCGACGAGCAAGATCGCGCATCAGCCGGAGGTAGCCTTGATTTCATGATCTACCGATACGCAGAAGTGTTATTGGATTACGTTGAATGCCTGGTAGAAACAGGAGACTGGCAAAATCCGGATGTAGAAAAATACATTAATATGATCCGTCATCGCGCCGGTATGCCGAATATGGATAAATCGGTTTACAATACACAGGAAAAAGTACGTGAATTATATCGTCGCGAACGTCGTATTGAACTTTGCTTCGAAGGCAAACGCTACGATGATATCCGCCGTTGGAACATCGGTAACGAAGTGATGAAAGGCACAATTTACGGAGCCTGGAACCCCAATGACAATTCGTACGTTACAATTGAAACACGTAATTGTATATTTCCTAAATACGATTCATGGCCATTGCCACAACAGGAAGTGACAGCCAACCCGAACATCAGCCAACCTACCGGTTGGTAATAAATACAAAAGAGGAAATCCTTTAACAGGATTTCCTCTTTTGTATTTATTACTTCTTCACCGCCAGTTTACTCAGCTGCTTAATCTCTTTCAGATTCGAATAATCGTACTGATAGATACCGTCATCTGCAATCATCATTAATACGTTATCATGCGGAATCACATCGTACCCTTCCATACCCGAGTAATGAGCTAGACGGTTTGCCATCAGTGTCTGCGGATCGGAGGCATTATAGATCTTCAGGCCATCGTCACAGAGGAAGAGTGTTCCATTGTCGATACCGAGGCCTTTCGGTTTGGTCATGGTATAAGAGACAATCGGCTGGGGATTCTTTACATCTTTCACATCCAGAATGATCAGTTCATTGAAATTCTGTCCGCAATTATTACCGGCATGAACAGTCACATAAGCGATATCATCCTCGACAACTACCGGATCGCAACCATATACATGCCACATCATCGACTGATATTCCGGATTTAACGGATCAGCAACAGAATAGATCAACATACCGGTAGGAGTTCCCATAAACATATAATCCTTATAACTGAAAATAGTCTCCACATTACTGCCGATACCGATATTATCAACAGCTTTAACAGGTTTATCCCCTGACAGGTCGAAGACACTCATCTGGTTGTTCAACACTACATAAAGATAATGTTGATAGAAACCAAAACGGGACATCGAACCGTTCACACCAGTTGAACTTCCGGAACTGTTACCCGACGAATTCGTCATAGCATCATTATACATTATCTGATCCTTATAATACTCATATGTATAACTCTCCTCTACCTGAGTCCATCCCACTACGATCTGTGAATTTGCGGCTGCCGTTTCACACATCGGATAATCGATCGTTCCTTCTTCAACAGGAGGAAATGCATAAGGAAATACATTTTCCAACCGGTTCTTTAATACCGGTAAGGCCGGGTTAGTGATATCGAACCAAACCAGATCGACATACGAGTCGGCATACAACATATTATTACGGATAGCCACATCGGCGTTACCGATCAATTCTATAAAACCAACCGGAGACGGAGACGAGGGGTTACGGTTATCAATGATATGGATACCTTTTCCCGGCTCGGAAATATAGAGATAACCTTCATAAAAACAGATCTTACCCTGTTGGGTGATCTCTTCCGGCTGCGTTTTCACCTTCACGGAAGAACGAAAAGCATCCGCAGACATTAAAATCGGTTTATTCACTGTAAAGGTAATCGTTTCCTTCACTTTCATATCGTCGTTACATCCGTACAACATACAGATCACCGACATAAAAAACAGGTACATTAGTTTTTTCATCTTATACAAATTTTGTTGATTAATACTCTATATAATATATTATTAGAATTCAAAGCGGAAACCGGCCCCTAATCCAATGATTACCGAGTTCTCGGTACGGATACTAACCGGCTGGTCATTATTGAAATAGTAGGAAATACGTGGTTCAAGATAGAGGCTCCACTCCCGGTACAGACGATAGGAAACGCCTACCGATCCGTTCAGCGACCATTGTACGCCGGAAATACCTTTCTTTTCCACCAATGTCTCCATGCCACTCAGGGAATATGTATGTTGTATCTGTTTCGATCTCAACCCTTTTTCCAGCATCATGCCTCCCGACAGGTATATATTCCATTTCGGATTATCCCATAAGTTGACAACCAGATTGACCGGTATACCCAGATAATGCAGATTGAGTCTGGAATTGTAAGAAACTTTGCCACCCTGGCTCATACGCGATGATAAATAGGTATATACCAAACCTGTTTCGACTCCAATATACCGGCTGAAATCTTTCCGTACGGTCATACCGAAAGAAAGTGGTAACGAACAATCTATATCTCCATAATTTTCTGCAGGGATCATTCCGTTATTCGTATAAGGAGGATCGACTACCGGTGGAATGATGGGAGGACCGGGGTTAACACTATTGTTTAAATCATTATCGAAAACAGCATTATCATTCCCTAATAAATTAAGAGAGACATCTCCCCCTGTCCCGAGCGAAGCATTTACCGACCAGTTCCTTTTCTCCTTCTTCCCCTTATTCGGCGAAACAAAGCGATATTTTTTCGAATCGTAATTATTTAAGTCGATTTGTTTCTTCGACTCTTTTTTCTCTTCTTTTTCAGGTTCTACTGCAGGAGTTTCTTCAATATTATCTATTTCTTGCTCCATTCCCGGCTGTAGGTCTGTTACAATCCCATCCGGCTGTTCATCCATATTTACAACAGGTTGTTTTACAGATACTGCGGCGATCAGTTTCTTTGTATGAACTGTCTTATCGACAGGAATTACCACTTCATCCGGAAAAACTTCAATACTATCCGGTACTATTTCTTCTTCCGTTAATGCGGAAGCCATCTGTTCATTTATCTTCTCGCTCAGTTTCTCCTCCATCCGAAAAGGGAGTAACAACAGCATTACAGCGATGGCAGCAGCCACAGAGCTGCCGATCCACCAGAGGAGGTTCCGTTGGCGGGACTTCATACGCGGCTCGATTTCCTCCCAGCAAAGATCATCAACAGGCAACCGGTGGTCTTCCAGTTTCCGCTTCATGAATTCGCTGAAATCATCCAACTGTTCTCTATGATCCGTATCACTGCGCATTTTCATGCTTGATTAATAATTGAACACTTTTTTGTAACACTTTCCTCGCACGAATGAACTGCGTCCGCGAAGTAACTTCGCTGATATGCAACATCTCGGCTATTTCGCTATGAGAGTAACCCTCTATGGCATAAAGGTTAAAGACCGTCCGGTAGCCATTTGGCAGACGAGCGATACAGGCATGCAGGTCGTCGGCGGATAAACGGTCCAAGACCGATACATCCACCTCATCCGGAAACTCCCCGCACTCGTCAAAATTAACGCTCAACCGGATTGCATCATTTTTTCGCAGATATTCAAGAGCTGTTGTAACAAACACCCGCCTCACCCATCCGGGAAACGCCCCGGTACCTGTATAGCTCCCTATCTTGGTGAATATCTTAATGAATCCGTCTTGCAACAAATCGCGAGCAGTTTCCCTGTTATTTACGTACCGCATGCATACGCTCATCATCATAGGGGCATATTGCTCGTACAATTCTTTACGAGCCCACGACTCCCCACGCTTGCATCCGGCAATTAACAGCTGTTCGTCCATAGGTAATATTACTCTCTATTTGTATGATGAAAACATTCTCCCGAAAGTTGCAACAACAATGAAGAAAATACAAAATAAATATTTTTTAGAGAAATAGGGGTTGAATAAATTGCTTATTTTAAAGTAAATAATCTAACTTCGCAACAATAAAATGATGTTGTGTATGAAGCGGGGATATTTTATAATAGTAATATTGGTGGCATGTATTTTTCAGAGTCGTGCCCAGTCCACTATGGACTTTGTTCTTAATCGTGAAGGGAAAGTTACGGCTGTTCCCAAGTTTAAACAATTTGACTTCAATATTCCGGAATTCTCCTATAAAACATATACTCCATCTACCCGGACGGACCTGGAAAAGAAGCTCAGGGAATTTACCCCCGACTTTCCTCCCCTGGTAGACGAGCGTCCGATGGATATGCAAGTATTGTCTCTTGCTTACCGTCCTTTCTTTAATGTATTTGCTCCGATGATACGCCGTGTATCGCCGATGGCATTCGATTTCCAGGAGTTTTCATTCACTCCAATCAGCGAGACTACCGGTGTGCTGACAGTCGGTGAACAATATACCTGGCCCGGTGCAGGAGGTCTGACCCAGATCAGTTCATCGTTGGTATGGCAGCAGGATCGCTGGACATTGACGGGAGGAGCCTTTGCCGGACGCTATTTCACACCATTCAATCCCAGCCCCGACTTTATGGGAGGATTCAATGCGACTGCCAGTTATGAGGCTACCGATTGGCTGACTCTCAGAAGTTGGGCACAATATACCTTTTACGAGAAAAAGGAACGGAACAATCCGCAAATGCTGCTGAATCCGTTTTATAATCATACGAGCGTAGGTGGTGCTTTCGAATTCAAAGTGAAAGATGATATCGGCATCGGTATCGGTGTAAACTTCGAATACAATCCGTGGAACAAGCGGATGGATCCCCAGTTCCTCATCTACCCTGCATTAAAAAACAAAAATATAAGAATCGGGTTCAATTGATTTATTCTACATAAATCATCTTTTTTGTCATTCCCCCGTCGATAACGATGTTCTGCCCGTTGATGAAATCATTTTCAGGGGCAGCCAGGAAAAGGCAGGCGCTTGCAATGTCCGAAGGACGGCCTACACGGCCGGAAGGATGTTGTTTGTGGTCGGCCGGTTTCAACAAACGGTAGTCTTCGTTTTGTATCCAACCGGGACTGATACAGTTTACCGTAATATTATAATCACTGAAAGAAAGCGCTAAGGCATGCGTCAGGGAAACAATTCCACCTTTGGAAGCGGCATATCCCTCCGAACCCGGTTCACTCTGCAAATAACGGGAAGAAGCAATATTGATGATCCGTCCATAACGTTTCTTTCCTTCCTCATTGTTCCGGTGAATAGCCAGTGCGCGTGAAGTTATAAACACCGGCCGCAGGTTTGTTGATAGTATCCTGTCGAACTGTTCAATACTTGTATCGACCAATGGGGAAAACTCACTGATCCCCACATTGTTAACAATCACATCCACGTCTCCCCACATGTTGATAAGTCTGTTGATAACTTCTTGAAGAGCTTTTTCATCACTTACATCAGCCTTAAAGAACTGCACGTATGATGGCATAAGGTCGCACAAACGTTCAGCCGCTTTTTCGTCTGTATCACAAAAAGCAACCCGGGCTCCTATTTTACAGAATGCAGAAACAATTGATTCCCCTATGCCCTTGGCACCACCGGTTACAAAGACTCTCTTACCATCCATGATGCATCGTGTTTGATTGTAATTTGCAAAGATAAGATTTTTAGTTATATTTGCGTATACGAAATACTATAATATATGATTGGAACCGAATTATTTAAGGAAGTATCGCCACTATCTTCCAAAGATTGTTTTATCGTTATCGAGCGTCTCAAATCTACATTCAACTTTCCAATCCACGTACATCCGGAGTATGAATTAAACTTCATAGAACACGCCAAGGGGGCGCAACGTATAGTTGGGGATTCCGTTGAAACGATTGGAGACGATGAGTTGGTACTGATTACAAATCCGAAACTGGAACATGCATGGGTAAACCACGAATGCAAATCGCAAAGTATACACGAGATAACCATCCAGTTCCACCGTTCGTCGTTGCCGGACGAATTATTGGACAGGAGCCAGTTCGAGAGCATCAAGACACTTTTCGAACGGGCACAGAAAGGGGTTGCGTTCGGTACGCAGGCGATCAACAAAGTGCGTCCGTTACTGAAGACCATCACCTGTGAGACCGATGGCTTCTACTCGGTCATGAAGTTACTTATGATCCTGCACGAGCTTTCCCTTTCGGAAGATATCCGGGAACTGGCCAGCCATTCGTTCATCCGTCAGGAAAAGCCTCACGAAAAAGATCCGCGTATCAATAAAGTGATCGATTATCTGAATAAGAATTACGACAAACAGCTTCGCCTGTCGGACGTAGCCGACCTGATCAATATGAGCGAACCGTCTTTCTGCCGGTATATCAAGCAACGCACTTCGAAAAGTTTTGTAGACTTTCTGACGGACATCCGCCTGGGGTTTGCCATACGTGCCCTGATCGACTCATCACAATCGGTAGCAGAGATCGGATATGCCTGCGGCTTCAACAACCTGTCGAATTTCAACCGGATCTTCAAGAAGAAAAAAGGAATGCCACCGACAGAGTTTAGAGAAAACTATCGAAAAAAGAAGGTAATTGTTTAGTTCAGCCCTGATAAAATAACTAATTTCGCGGAGCTAAATAAAATACATAAAGACACATATCATGAAAAAGCATTTATTTACAGCACTCGTGTTGTTACTCGCTGTTTTTTGTTTTTCATCCTGTCAAAAGACAGAGACATTTAAAGTTCTGCAATTTAATATCTGGCAGGAAGGTGCCGTGGTAAAAGGCGGCTTCGACGCCGTAGCCGACGAGATTGTTCGCAGCGATGCCGATTTCGTTACATTGAGTGAAGTCCGTAATTATCACAACACCCGTTTCTGCGACCGTATCGTCGAGGCTTTGAAAGAACGCGGACAGACGTATTATTCATTCTACACCGAAGACTCCGGCCTGTTGAGCCGCTATCCGATCAGCGACAGCAGTACCGTTTATCCCCTGAATGACGACCGGGGCAGTATTTACCGCCTGGTTACGAAAAAAGGCGATCAGGAATTTGCCGTCTATACAGCCCATCTGGATTATCGTAACTGCGCTTATTACGATGCACGCGGATATGACGGTAACGACTGGGAAAAGATAGAACCGGTTACCAGCCTCGACTCTATCCTGCTATTGAACCGTGCCTCCGTAAGAGACGACGCAATGGCCCGTTTCATCAGCGTTGCCGAAAAAGACAAAGCTGCCGGCCGTATCGTTATCCTGGGTGGCGACTTCAACGAGCCTTCCCACCTGGACTGGACGGAAGCAACGAAAGATATGCGCGACCATTACGGACTGATTGTCCCCTGGGACGTTTCCGTTATGCTGGAAAAAGCCGGATACAAAGATTCTTATCGTGAAAAATATCCTGATCCGGTTACTCACCCGGGATTTACCTGTCCGGGAGACTGCCCTGATATCGCACTGGAAAAACTGGTCTGGTCACCCGAAGCCGATGACCGCGACCGCATCGACTTTATCATGTATGCTCCTTTCGAAGGACTGAACCTGACAGACGTAACGATCGTCGGACCTAAAGGCGATATCCTGCGTGGCGAACGGGTAACTGAAAATACAGCCGACCCGATTATCGAACCGCAAGGAATCTGGCCTACCGACCATAAAGCCGTTCTGGCCACATTCCAGCTCACAAGATAATCTCAGAAGTGGAAGAAGCTAAGGAGAAAGGATTGGAGAAGGGCTTAAAGAAAGGTCAGCACCTTATCGCTGCGAATATGAAAAAACAGGGAATAAATACTGAAACAATAGCCCAATGTACCGGATTGTCGGTGAAAGAGATTGACAAATTGTAATTTGTGATTGTATAATATATTGAATCAGCCAGGTTGTTTTAAATGCATAACAACCCGGCTGATTTTGTTTCTGTTATTATCAAACGTGAACCATTCGCACCGACTCATACTTTCTTTCATTATACATCTTACAATAAGTCAAAGCCACACACACCAAATAATAACACATACAGCATTCCGCTCTCTTATCTCCATGTTAAACAACACAATACTAATTTATCACAACCTGATAAAATCTTAACTCCCCAATTCTCTTTTTTCCTTCATCCTTTCCCCATACGCTCCGTCTTTTCAGTGAATAAAGCCTAAAACAACAGGGGGACATATTTAAAAATTTGATAAATAATCATTACTAATCGCAAAAATCCTACTTGATTTCGCCCTCCTGTCCCCTCTATCTTTGCATCAGATGAAATAGTAATTAATCTTTAAATAAACATTATGAACAGAAAACTAGCTTTCTCATTATTGCTGGGTGCATTCACACTCGCGAGTTGGGCGCAGCAGGCAATGACCGTAAAAGGTACGGTAAAAGACTCGGAAAACAATCCGGTCATTGGAGCGACAGTTGTTATCAAAGGAACCACACAAGGAACCACTACCGACATCGATGGTAACTATACTATTCAGGCAGAGCCGGGACAAGTGCTCGAATTTTCCTATGTAGGTATGCAACCGTCGACCGTGACAGTGGGTAACAGAAACGAAATCAACATCACCATGGCCGACGGCGAATTATTGGATGAAGTAGTCGTTATCGGTTACGGTACAGTAAAGAAAAGTCACCTGACAGGAGCCGTTGCTTCCGTCTCCGGGAAAGAGTTGCAGGCCAGTGTCGCACGTAGTGCTTCTTCCGCCCTGCAGGGACGTATCGCCGGTGTCACCGTATCGACACCCAACGGACAACCCGGTGAAGGCATGAACATTAACATCCGTGGTATCAGTTCGATGAGCTCTACCACCCCGTTGTATGTGATCGACGGTGTATATGGAGATATCAATATGGTAGACCCGTCGGATATCCAGTCCCTCGAAGTATTGAAAGATGCTTCCGCCGCTTCCATCTACGGTTCGCGTGCCGCCAATGGGGTTGTACTGATCACCACCAAAGGCGGACGTTTGGAAACACCGACCCGTATTTCCGTAGATGCTTATACCGGCATACAGTCCGTAGCCAAATATATCGACGTAATGGATGGTAACCAGTTGCGCGATTTCGCCAAGATGACAGGTTACAGCACAGCCGACGAACTGGTCAACTGGAGCGGAGGCAAAGGAACCGACTGGCAGAAAGAACTGTACGGTACAGCCATGGTAAGCAAAGTCGGCCTGAACGTATCCGGAGGTAACAAAACTTCCACTTATAACCTTTCCGGCAGTTACCTGAAACAGGACGGTATCGTTAAGACGACCGGCTATGAAGCCTGGAACATCCGTGCCAAGAATACATTCTCCCTGTTCAACAACCATGTACGCATGGGTTCGACCATCATGATGAAGTTCTGGCAGAAGGATAAAGAAAGCGTATCTTTCACCTCTCCCCTGACAGCGGTTCCGATGTGGAAACCATATAATGAAGACGGTTCCTGGGGACAAGCCCCGACCTGGACACGTGGCGACAACCCGGTAGGCTGGGCAGAAGCGTATGACATCCAGAATCATGGTACCGATATCCTATTGAATGGTTTCGCCGAAGTAGACCTCGGATTGAAAGGACTGAAATACAAATTCAACGTCGGTATCAATAAGTATACCCGCCGTAATTACAACTACACAGTTCCTTATGTATTCAGTTCCACCTCTCAGAATCCTGATTACAAATTAAGTGAAGACACAAGTTGGGAAAACAGCTGGCTGATCGAGAACACGATCAATTATGATAATACATTCGGAGACCATACCGTATCGGGCCTGGTAGGTTATTCTTCACAGAAAAACAGCCAGCGCGGTTTCGGTGCCGGTCGTACGGGATTACCCGAAGGACTGAACACCATCGGAGCCGGCTCCGTATCCACACAAACCACCAGCGGCAGCGCCTGGGCTAATACAATGATCTCCATGTTCGGACGTGTGATGTACTCGTATGCCGACCGTTATATGTTGTCAGCCTCTATCCGTCGCGACGGTTCATCCAAATTTGCAGACGGCCATCGGTGGGGAACATTTACTTCCGCCTCTCTCGGTTGGAATGTGATGAATGAGGGTTTCTTTGAAAATGCCAGGGAAACAATGAACGAGTTGAAGGTACGCGCCAGCTACGGTACACTCGGTAACCTGAACGGTATCGGTAACTATGCCACCCAATCGGTTGTCGGCACAGGCCTGAACAACGTAATGGGTTCCTCTCTCTGGGAAGGAGCTATCACCGGAGTGAATTGGGTTTCACCGTCGAATGTTACCTGGGAAAAGACTAAAACGATCAATATCGGTCTCGACATGGGTGTCCTGAACAATATGTTCACCCTGAGTGCGGATTACTTCATACAGAAAACGGAAGATATGCTATTGTCGATGCCTCAACCGGGCAGTTTCGGATTGGGAGAAACGCCGGTCGTTAATGCCGGTACAGTAGAGAACAAAGGGCTGGAACTTGCCATCAAACATCGTAACAATGTGGGTGAACTCTACTATCATGTAGGAGTAAATGCCTCTTTCATCAAAAATGAATTGACGAAAGTAAACGGTTCGCGCGACGAATGGACCGGTTTCAACCCGCATGACAAAGGTGCTATCACCTATGCAAAGACCGGTTTCCCCATCGGTTACTTCAATATCATAAAGACCGACGGTATATTCCAAACCCAGGAAGAGATCAACGCCTACGTGAATAAAGACGGTAACATGATCCAGCCGAATGCCCAACCGGGTGATTTGAAATATGTAGACTATAACGGTGACGGTAAAATCGACAACCTCGACCGCCAGGATTGCGGCAGCGCTTTCCCAAAAGTCACGTTGGGTATCAATATGGGAGCGGAATGGAAAGGATTCGACCTGAACCTGTTCTTCGACGGTAACTTCGGCAATAAAATTTATAATGCGCAGTACTTCACTACTGTTTACAATGAAGTGACAGCCAACCAGTATACCGTACGTGCCAACAGTTGGACCGAGAACAACCGTAACACCGACGTGCCCCGCTACATATCGGGTAACGACAACAACGGTACGAACTGGGGATACACCGACCGCTGGCTCGAAAACGGCTCGTTTCTTCGCCTGAAAACCCTGGAACTCGGCTATACATTGCCCAAAGCCCTGGTATCGAAAGCTAAAATGCAGAGCCTGAGAGTGTACACCGCTATGGAAAATATGTTCACTATCACCAGCTACAAAGGATATACCCCCGACCTGGGTGTAGCCGACAGCGACTCCAGCATCATGACCCGCGGTTGCGACGACGGCCGTTATCCTTCGGCACGTACTATCACTTTCGGTCTGCAGTTGAACTTCTAATTAATTATGTAAAATCTAAAACGATATGAATATGAATTTCAAGAAATATATAGTTTCGCTGGCGATAGTCCCGATGCTTATGACTTCCTGTAGCGATAGCTTCCTGAATGAAGTCAATCCCAACAACCAGACACCCGCCACCTTCTGGGTGAATGAGGCGAATGTCATGAAAGGGCTGTCTGCCGCTTATAATCCGATACGCCGTATGAGCTGGGGATACTACGGAGGTTATGAAGGTATCCTGCACTACCAGATGCGAGCCGACGACATGTATCCTACCCGCGGCGAAGAAGCCAGCACCTGGGAGACACTGGCCTTTACCAATACCCCGAATACCGGAAACGGTTGCTGGGGATATATATACACAGGTATCCAGCTTGCCAACGAGTTCCTGTACAGAGCTCCGAACGTAGATATGGACAAAACGAAACTCGACCAGCTTTTAGGCGAAGCTTATTGCCTGCGCGGTTTCTGGTACTTCCGTGTACGTACCGATTTTAACGAAGGTGTTCTCCGTACCCTGCCTCAGGATGCGGACCCGGAAGCCCACCCGTTATCTTCTGCCGAAGCAATCCTGGATCAGGCAATCGCCGACCTGAAAGAGGCAAAGGCACGTCTGCCTAAAACGCGTCCCAGCGAAGAAGCCGGACGAGTGACGCAAGGGCTGGCAAGCGCTATGCTGGGGAAAGCCTATCTCTGGAAAGGTGATTTTGCTGCGGCTAAAACCGAACTGGAGTCTGTAATGAATGATTACGGCTACGATCTGATGGCCGATTACGAAAAGAACTTCCGCGACGATACCGAATTCAACCAGGAATCTGTCTGGGAAATCAACTTTGAAGCATTCGGTGATTCCGGTGATGCTTGGGGTAGCAGTACGGGCGACAATGCTTTCATGGGGAATGTGATCGGTCATTATTTCGGTCCGACACTGAAAGGGGGAGCCGGAACGGGTCTGAACCAGGGCGGTGGCTGGTATAAAATGCATCCATCTCCATTCCTGGTCAAACAGTTTGTTTCAGAACCTCGTCCTTCAGGCTCCGACACCAAATGGGACAAACGTTTATATACAACCTGTTTCTTCAAATACTCCGACTATAACGATGTAAAAGAAGATGAGACATTCTTCGACTCTTTCCCTTTCGACAGTATTTTCAAATACACGGCGCTTCCTGAAGGCGACGACAAGTATAGGATCAAGAGCGGCATGAGCCCTGCTTATCCCGATATCGAAGGTAAAGAAGGACGTTTCCTGATGAAGAAGCATACACCGTGGTGGAACAAGGCGGGATGTACGATGTATTCGAATAATTCCGGACGTATCACCAACTACCGGATCATGCGCTTTGCCGAAGTATTGTTCTTGCATGCGGAAGCCTGCCTGGAAACGGGTGATAATGCCGGTGCCATGAGGGATATCAACCGTATCCGTACTCGTGCCGGCCTGCCGGAAAAACAATTGGGGGACAAATCGGCGATCATGGAAGAACTGCGCAACCAGAAACTGCTGGAGTTTGCAGGTGAGAATGTCCGTTGGGACGATATGGTTCGCTGGTACGGCTTCGATGAGTTCAAATCGATCATGCAGACCCGAAAGACCGATACGAAAGTATGGGAACCGATCTGGGAAAACGGCATGATCACCGGTTACCGGTTTACCGGACAGATCATAGACAGTCAGAATTTCAGCAATCTCCAGAAGAAGCATTTATATTTCCCGATCCCGCAGAGTGAAGTAGATGCCAACCTCAACCTGGAACAGAAAACGGACTGGCAATAAAGTAAAAGAGTGTGTCAAAAGCCTCGACTTTTGACACACTCTCATAATAAAGCATTTGCAATATCTTATACATATTATCTTCTGAAAACACAGGATTATGAAAACAGCAAGTATATCCATATTTACATTCCTATCATTTATTTTCATGGCAACAGCATGCAGTGAGAATGATGATGTAGATTGTACGATAGCCATACAAAGTATCCAAAATCAATTGCAGGAAAGCGACCTGTTGAAATCTTCCGCAGTGAAGGGAGATAATTATGTTCTTAACTTCGAAACAAAAACCATCACGCTCCCTTCAAACACTGTCCAAAGCTTGACAACAAATGCAGATGAATGGAAATCGACCTTGACCTTTGTCAATGGCAGCACTTATACCCTGCCCAGTATAGGTACTTCGATCGATAAACTGATCACCAACGTGATTGTCAATCCTTCCGGATACAATCCGCTATCGGCTTATGCGGTTATGAACCTTCCGGCTTTAGGGCGTATGAAACTGATCGTTCACAGTAAAGACGGGCACCGGACGCCAGACATAACACATTTTTTCAGAAGTATTGAAAAAGGACAAACAGTGACTATCCTGGGATTATACCCGGACTATAACAATAAAGTCACCCTGATTTACACAGATAAAGACGGAAACGAGCATGCCCGTTCCATCATTCATATTCAAACTGGGAAACTCCAGAACCCTCATTTGCCTCAAAAAACAAATGTGGTCACTGCCAACCTAGCCCGGATGGAACCGGGAATGAACCTGATCAGTTCGCCGGGAGAATCGGAAGCAGATACAGCTATCCCTTATATGATAGATGCCGACGGAGAGATACGGTGGATGCTGGACTGGGCAAACCATCCGGAATTAAACCATATCGATATCGGTTGCGGACTCTCCCGGATGAAAAACGGAAACTATCTGAACGGAGACGGATACCGAAACAAATTGGTAGAAATAAATACCGTAGGAGAGATCGTTCAAAGTTGGGATCTGGGAGCTATGGGATATTCCTTTCATCATGATGTAGCCGAAAATGCTGACGGGAAATTACTGGCTACGGTCAGCAAAATATCCGCCAGGTTGGCAAACGGGAAAGATATACGTTATAATGATTATATGCTGGAACTCGACCCGGTGAAAGGCACCATAACACAGGAATGGGACCTGGCCGCCATGATCGACTCGGCACGCTACGAACTGACAGACCCTAGTTTGCCGGGGGCGGCATTCGGACAGACACAATCGAACTGGGCACACAACAATGCGATCGTCGGAGTCGGGGATGATTACCTCGCTACCATACGTTTCCAGGGAGTATGCAAATTTAATCATGCAGGAGGCGTAAAATGGATCATCTCGCCTCATCGCGGCTGGCATGACAAATATCAGAATCTGTTATTGAAACCGTTACATGCCGACGGTACTCCTATCACCGATCCGGAGATCATTTCAGGAGAAAAAAGCGGCAATGATTTCGAATGGCCCTGGGGAGCACATACCGCCATCACCCTGCCTAACGGAAATATCATGGTGTTCGACAACGGATACGGACGTAATTTCATCCTGTCGCGGTTCGACGACGAATCGCTTTACAGCCGGGCTGTCGAATATGAAGTAAATGAGAAACAACGTACGGTCAGACAGGTGTGGCAGTTCGGTAAAGAAGGAGGTCACAAGTACTACGCTCCGGCCCGGTCTTCCGTTCAGTATCTGCCGCAGACAGGCAACCGCTTGTTCTGCCCGGGCATGAGTAATGCGCTCAGTGACGGTAGCAGCGGCGGACGTGTCGTCGAAATCGATCCAGATACGCAGCAAATTATTTTTGAATTGGAAATACCTTCCGTCGTTTATCAGAGGGCCAATCGCATCACATTATATCCGGACAATTTATAAAAACGATATATGAACAATCTCTGCTGAATTCAACTTGCAAATGCAACAGAATTCTGATTAATAATTTGTTTAAATTTTTCGTTTGGCGTGAGGTATCCA
>NZ_JADNBB010000003.1:84173-354324 GCF_015550595.1 Parabacteroides goldsteinii | reverse complement strand
CCATAAGTATCCCAACAATGCATTAGTACAACAGGTTCTTCATATGACCTGGAGGTCACACGAAGACCTCTTTAGTTATATTTCAAACATTTTATGGAGAAGCTTTGTTTGGGATATTTTCGATTTTCTTTGGCCAAGTCCCTGATAACGAGATGATGTTAGGAGCCTGTTTCTGATTGTAAGTTATAATTCGTTTATTCTTACGAATTAATATGAATATATGCTGTTTGGTGAAACTTTTATTGTTTGTGATCTGTTTTATAATAGTAAAACAAAGTCATTTTGTTATCAAAGAGGGAATAATTGATGAATAATGGTATAATTGACTAATAAGGAAGTAAAATGGAACACCTCTGTTTTATTTTTAATTGTTAGTTTTAGGTCACATATCAAAAATGGAGTGTTATGAATAAGAATGACGTTGGTTCAGATGCCGGTAAGATCTGGCGTTTGCTTGCAGAAAGGGGCAACATGTCCATCAGAAAGATTGGAGAAATGACTCATTGCAGGGAGTCTGTAATTTTTCTTGCTTTAGGTTGGTTAGCCCGGGAAAACAAAATACGTTTCCGGAACGAGGGTGGCGATATGCTGTTTGTTGAAATAAATATTCCACTGACAGAAACGTATTATTAAACAGGGAACTGATATTTTAGGCGCAACGAATAAAGGGATACAAATAAGTTGTAGCCCTTTTTTTGTTGCGCCTGTCTGTGTTCCTATTTCCGGTAATGACAGCAGGCCGGAAGCTTGTCGTAAACATTTTGGTCTGCCTTGTACTTGTCATTGTCGTGCCCGGCTGCAACAATGGCTTTGGCTATGGCATCGACAGATGTTTGTTTAGGGTCAAACTGTAAATGTACCATCTGGGCATCTTTGTCCCACATGGCGGACGAGACTCCTTTAATACTCTTGGCTGTATCTTCGATACGTTGTTTACACATATCGCAGGCACCTTTTACTCCGAACATGGCATGTTCGCTTTGTACATTGGAGGCTTGCATAGAATGTCCGGCGTGCCCGGTCATCGGTTGTGTGGCGTTTCCGTCATTGTTCATCATAGAAGGTTTTCCTTCCAGCTGGGCACTGGCATCGATTGAAAAGACCCCGTTTGTCACAATTTCTTCTCCATCGGATAATCCTTTCAGTATGACATAAGCATTGCCTAACGACGGACCCAATTCTACTTCCCGCATCCGGAAAGTGGGTGTGGAGATGTCCGGCTGTTTGACATATACTATTGCACGTTTTCCGGTCCAAAGTACGGCTGTCTGTGGAACGACGATCTGGTCTTTGTATCCTTTTAAAGCTGCATTGACAGTAGCTGTCGCATACATTTCCGGTTTTAGTTCCATCTGGGGGTTGGATACCTCGACACGTACCCGGGAAGTACGGCTGGCAACGTTTACAATGGGGTCGATAAATGCGATCTTGCCTTTGTATACTTTGCCGGGAAGAGCCTGCAAGGTGAATTCCACCGGGTCGCCTTTACTTAAAAAAGGCAGGTCGACTTCGTAAGCATCGAACATAGCCCATACCTTGGAAAGGTTGGCTACATCGAATAGGATAGCTCCTTGTGATACATAATCTCCCTGGCTGACCTTTTTCGATATGACGATACCGCTGGTGTTTGATTTGATTTCTACTAACGGGGAAGTAGTACCCGATTGCTCGATGGCTGTAATTTGTGCATCGGTCATTTTCCAGAGTTGCAGTTTTTCTTTGGCCGCCTGGATCAATGCCGGTTGTTGCATTTTTATAGCTTCCAGTAATTCCTGCTGGGCTGTAAATAGTTCCGGCGAGTATAAGGTGGCAAGTGTCTGGCCGCTACGTACGGTTTCTCCTGTAAAATCGACGGCAAGGTTTTCGATGCGGCCTCCTACATGAGCTGTCTGCGATTGAAGACTCCGTTCGTCCGGTGCTATTTTGCCATAGAGACGTACTTGTTTTACCGGATTTTCTTTACTGACACGCGATGTTTGTACATCGGCCAGCGCCATAGCTTCTTTCGATAACTGAATAGACGAAGGATCGATGTTTTCGTTATTGTTACCGCTTTTGCGTACAGGTATCAGGTCCATGCCGCAGATAGGACATTTACCCGGTTTATCCTGTCGGATCTGAGGATGCATGGAACAGGTCCAGACCCCGTTTTCATCCTGTTGCAGATCGTGGCTATGGGAATGCCCGGCTATGCTGTCATGGGAATGATCGTGATGGCTGCTGTCAGTCTGCGGGGTGGAGGAGGGGCTGAATAATAACCAGCCGACTAATAATCCTGCAAGTGCGAATATTATATATTGAACTTGCTTTGTCTTGATCCATTCTTTTATCTTTTTCATACGATTAATCATTTAATGAGGTTGCTACTAACTTTTCCATGCCGGCTACCATTGTGTTGTATTCGGCAACTGCTTCACTTTTTTTGAGACTGTAATCCAGTAACTGGCGTTCGACTTGTATAATGTCGGTGAGGCTGGTCACTCCGGCTGAGAATTCTCGTACCATCAGTTGCCAGGTGGATAAAGCCAGGTTTTGCTGTTTTTTATATAAGCTGACTTTACGGGCTGCATCTGCCAGTTGTTGTTTGACTGTCTGATACTCGGCCTGCAACTGGTTCAGCGTATTTTCGTATTTTAGCTCACTTGCCTGGCGGTAATGTTTACTTTCCCGTTGTTGTGCGTTATATTTCTTTCGGAAAATGGGGATACTTATCTTGAACATGGGCATGACCATATCCATTCCGTTCATGTCAGGCATGACCATTACATTATCTGATTTACCGACTACCGAATATTGCAGGCCGATACCGAACATCGGATAACTCATCTTCTTATCCATTATTGCTTTGGCCTTATAGGCATTCGCCTCTGCTTCCAGCATCGATAACATCGGGTTGGCCAGGATAATGCTGTCGGTTATCGTTTTGTCATCTGCCAGGAAACGAATTTGTATCAGTGAGTCGGGTATAGCCACTCTTGTCTGTTGATCGCGGTTTAATAAGGCATTGAACCGGGCTTCAGCTGCGGTACGGTTGGAGATAATTACTTCCAGATTATTCTCAAGTTCTGCTTTTTCTATCTGGATACGCAATACATCTGACATACCTCCGGAAGAATTTCCTGTCCCCATGGGGCTTCCTCCCATGCCGGACATTCCGCTATTATTGGATGCTGGCATGGCTGTTGTTGGCGAAGTATTACCTGTTCCTCCCATATTGCCCATACTGTTTCCGGATGAGGCAGGTAGAGCCTGGGGGGTATTGGCTACAGGTGGAGTTACTGTCGGTGTGGAGGGGACACCGGGTGCGGAGAAACGCTTAAGTGCCAACTGTTCCAATTGCTCCAGCAAAATAAGATTTGCCTGTGTATTTTTATACTGTTCATTCAGATTACATAGTTGATACCACTGGCTTTTGACCTCATAGAACAGGTTGTTTCTGGCATCACGGAATTGCTCGTAGGCCATACGTGACATTTCTGTCGCTTCGTTACGTGCTGCTTTTTGTGTTCCGAACCAGGGAAACATCTGCATGAGTGTGAAGTCTGCAATCTGTTTTCCTCCCAGTGTTTCCATGGGTTTGACAAAAAGGCCTATATCCAATTCCGGATCGGAGTAGGCTCCCGCTTGTGGAATTTTTTCCAGTGAAGCTTTATAAAGGGCGAAGTTGGAGTTGACCAGCGGATTATTGCGAGCGGCTGTTTCCAGATAGTAAGCAAGGCTATCTGCCTGCTGTGAATATCCGGATAAAGTACCGAGCAGTAAGGCGATACCGATCAGATATAGTTGTATTTTGAGATTATTCTTCATCGCTTGTGTCATTTTCAATGTTTTGTTTCTTTTGTTCTTTCTTAATTACGCTCTCACGCCACCAGCATTGCAGGACGGGTACGACAAACATGGTCATAGACTGTATCAGCATTCCCCCGAAGGTGGGTATTGCCATCGGTACCATGATATCGGCACCTTTCCCTGTCGAGGTCAATACCGGAAGTAAGGCAATCAGTGTTGTTGCCGTTGTCATGGCGGCCGGTCGTACACGTTTTAATCCGGCAGTAACAACGGCTTCCCGTATAGCCTCTTTCGTACGGGGATTTTGCCGGAGGAATGTTTGGTGGATGTAAGTACCCATCAATACTCCGTCGTCGGTTGCAACACCGAACAAAGCAATAAACCCGACCCAGACGGCAACACTCAGGTTGATGGTATGCATCTGGAAAAGATCCCTCATATTCTCTCCGCCGACGGAGAAGTTCATAAACCAATCCTGTCCATACAGCCAAAGCAGGATAAATCCTCCGGCAAAGGCAACAAATACACCTGAGAAGTGGATAAGAGAGGCTGTAACCGTCTTGAACTGGAAATATAAGACCAACAGAACAATCAGTAATGCCAGAGGCACTACAATTGCCAGCCGCTGGGTAGCCCGTTCCTGTTGCTCATAGTTCCCTGCAAACTTGTAAGATACCCCTTTGGCCAGAGTCAGTTCACCATCCTTTATTTTTTGTTCAAGTAAGCGGGTGGCTTCTTTAACCACATCGACCTCTGCTTTACCGGATATTTTGTCGAAAATGACATAGCCGACCAGGAACGTGTTTTCACTTTGTATCATTTGGGCTCCACGGGTATAATCGATATCGGCCAGTTCTTTCAATGGTATCTGGGCTCCCGTTGCCGTAGGAACCAGTAACATAGACAATGCTTCCGGATTATCCCGCAATTCGCGGGCATAACGTAGGCGGACCGGAAAACGCTCCCTTCCTTCGACCGTTGTCGTCAATACCATTCCACCGACAGCAGCACTTAATATTTCCTGCAAATCTTCTACATTCACTCCATAACGCGCCATGTTGTCCCTGTTTAAATTGATTTCGAGATAAGGAGCTCCTACCGCCCTGTCATAGAATACGGAGGAAGGGATTACGGAAGGCACTTCTTTTAATGCCTGCTCGATAACCTTACCGCTCTGTTCGATCGTTTCCAGGTCGGGACCGTATATTTTCAATCCCATCGGGGCACGCATACCGGTCGACAACATAACGAGACGGGCCTCGATTGGCTGCAACTTGGGAGCTGAAGTAAGACCCGGCAGATGGGTGACATTTACTATCTGTTGCCAGATATCGTCTGTGTTTTTTATTTCCGGACGCCATTGGCGGAAATAGTCTCCTTTACTGTCGGCTATCAGACTGTCTTTGGGAATGAGCCGGAAACCGTCAGCCGGATTGTATGTATCGCCGTTTTTCAGCATGTAGGCACCCTGTTTATTAACCTTGAAACGTCCCCTTTGCCCGTCTTCATTCAGAATGTATTCAGGACGATAGTTTATCGTATTTTCAAACATTTGTGCCGGAGCAGGGTCGAGGGCTGAGTTGACGCGTCCCCATTTTCCGATGGCTGTCTCCACTTCCGGAATGGCTGCCAGGCGTTTGTCGAGCGCTTCGATATAATCGAGGTTTTGTGCAATTCCGGTATGAGGCATGCTGGTGGGCATCAGGAGGAAGGAACCTTCATTCAGGCTGGGCATAAACTCTTCGCCTATACCGGGAAACTCAGCGGATGCTTTTTCCCAGAAAGTTGTCTGGCGGAAATCTTTCCATCCCAGCGTTTCCATACCTGATGCAACGAATCCGAATGTTTTATTAAATCCTATCCATATAATGATACCGAACAGGATTGTTGTCGTAGGAATGATCATGAACTGCCAACGGTGACTGAGGCACCATCTTAATATCTGTTCGTAGTAGATCACCAGCAACCATAGGAGGGTTAAGATGACAACGATACAAGCCGCTACGAAAAGTATGTTGGAGAATAATCCGGCCTGAGGTCCCATCGGTAGCCATTCTTCCGACAGATAATAAACTGCCACTAGTAAGGTGATACCTATATTGATATAGTTGCTAGTCTTCGGATTTTTCCAGTAGGAGACAAGAAGATTGTTTAGTCCGACAGCCGTAAGGCCAAGTACCGGAATACTACTGTAAATGATTGACAAAGCAATGCCTGCTACAATCAGGAGGTAATTGGCTATCTTTCGTATCGATCTGGAATTGATCCGGACAGAGAACAGCAAATAAGAAAGTGTCGGCAGGAGGATCAACCCTAGTATGAAAGCGGATGCCAGTGCATACGTTTTAGTATAGGCGAGGGGAGAGAACATTTTCCCTTCCTGAGCCTCCATGGCAAATACAGGTAAAAAACTGACTATTGTGGTGATCATAGCCGTTGCTATGGCTCCGGATACTTCACTGACAGCCTTGTAGATAAGGTTGATCAATGCTTTCCCGCCTTTGATACTCTTGTTCTCCGGCATTTCCATATAACGAATAATGCTTTCTACAAATACGACCCCTACATCGACCATGACTCCGATAGCAATGGCAATACCGGACAAAGCAACAATGTTTGCTTCTATCCCGGTGTATTTCATGATGATAAATGTAGCCAGTACGGCCACTGGGAGCATACTTGCTATTACTACGGATGCGCGCAGGTTAAGGACCAATACAATGATTACGATGATACAGATCAGTATTTCGTGTGAGAGCGAAGTTTCAAGTGTTCCGATCGTTTCTTTGATTAGGCCGGTCCGGTCGTAAAAAGGTATGACATTAACCTTCGACACAGTGCCGTCCGCCAGTGTTTTTTGAGGAAGACCGGCTTCTATTTCTTTAATCTTAGCTTTAACATTGTCGATCACTTCCAACGGATTCGCTCCGTACCGGGCGATAACAACTCCCCCCACGGCTTCTACGCCTTCCTTATCCAATCCGCCACGCCGGGTACCCGGACCGATATTCACGAAAGCTACATCCGATATGCGTACCGGTACACCGTCCCTGACGGTTACGACAGCTTTTTCCAGGTCAGATACATCTTTAATATAGCCAAGCCCACGGATCAGGTATTCTACCTTGTTGATCTCCATCGTTTCGGCACCGATGTCGAGATTACTTTTCTTTACGGCATTCATGATATCCATGACGGAAACGTTGAAGGCGCGCATGGCATCCGGGTTCAGTTCTATCTGATATTCTTTTACAAAACCTCCGGCAGAAGCCACTTCCGATACTCCTTCGGCCGCGGAAAGGGAGTATTTTACATAGAAATCCTGTATGGTACGCAATTCTTCGGCATTCCAACCGCCGGTAGGTTTCCCTGTCTCCGGGTTTCTGCCTTCCAGGGTGTACCAGTATATTTGACCCAGAGCTGTGGCATCCGGACCTAATGCCGGTTGAACGCCTTCCGGCAAGGTGCCGGATGGCAGTGAATTCAGTTTTTCCAGAATCCTTGAACGACTCCAGTAGAACTCTATATCATCGTCGAAGATGATGTAGATGAACGACATCCCGAACATGGAGCTACTCCGGATACTTTTTACTCCCGGAATCCCCAATAGGGAAGTGGTCAGTGGATAAGTGATCTGATCTTGTATATCTTTTGGCGATCGCCCCATCCATTCGGTTGCGACGATCTGTTGGTTGTCACCGATATCCGGGATTGCGTCTACCGGGATCGGATTACGCGGAATAATACCTCCGTGCCAGTTGAAGGGAGAGGTCGATATACCCCAGACAATGACTAATATTAATAATAGAATGGTTACAACCCTGTTATCAAGGAAATAACGGATTATTTTATTTAGCATAGAATGATGTTTTAATCAAAATGATTTAATTAATGCATAAAATCTTGTTGCAATGGGTAGGCTTTGTTTTCCAAAGAATACCGATGCATGTAAGCTTTCCTCTTGCGTTATACAAAAGGAACAGATAATTCTTATTTATTGTTTATTGAAGTATAAACAAAAATAGGTATGTCCGGTCTGTAAAACCGGTATTAATTAAATCAGAAAGGAACAATTGCGAATGCATAGCTCTGCGCCACTACATTCGGGTGGGGATTTAAAAAAGGAAAAGGACGAAATTGATTCATCTGTCTCAGACAAAACCAAAAGTTCCCTTATATTGAATAATAAAGATAGAGTGACCGGCGTATAATCGAAAGTCGGCATCTGGTTGACATTCTGGTCGACAGTCATCTTGATCAACTGTGTCTCTGTCGAGCAGCAATGATGTGATTGCTGCTTCTCCTTGCAGGAAGGGCATATATCCGTCAGCCATAAATCCACTTCTACCAGTTTACCCATACAATGATGGATATTCAGAGCTATTCCACTGGAGACTCCGATATATAGAATTGTTAATATGACTAAGATATATTTTTTCATAATTGCAAAGATATAACAGTTTCTCCGGATTAAAATATAAAATGTATGGAGAGCTTATTAAAGAATGTTTCATCTTGCTGTCAGTCACATTTTCTTGTTGTATCTTCACGGCGTAAACAAAAAATATATTTTGCATATTCAATATATTAAGAGGTAAAATTTTTATGGTAATAGCTTATTTAAGAGTAACTATAGGCAAGCAGCATCTTGAAACACAAAAAGATGAAATTGAACGCTATGCAGCAGCAAATGGTTTTGAGGTCAATAAATGGATAACGGATATTATTGATGAAAAAAGAAAGGAGAAAGAGTCGTCATTAAGTCGTATCATAGACCGGATGAAACAAGGGGATAAGGTGATCATTACTGATATTGCCAGGTTTGGCCGTACCTTATCCGAAGTGATGACTCTTTTAGGCAAATGTATGGCGAAAGGTATTCATGTATGCAGTATAAACGATCGTTATATTCTGGATGACGGTTTGAATACGACGGTAGTATCGGATACGTGCAATCTGATTTCTGAGATCGAACATAACCTGATGTCGATCCGGACGAAAGAAGCATTGAATCATAAGAAGGATAAAGGACTGCAGTTAGGACGTCCGAAAGGTACCGATGCCAAACAGTCTTTGTTGGATGCCAATAAAGAAGAAGTGATGAATATGCTCGAGAGAGGCGATACGGTCGTGATGATCTGTAAGCATTTCAATGTTTCCAGAAACACTTACTATCAGTTTAAGAGGAATTACGGACTTTAAAACCAGTCCTTTTTCCTCATATATATCCAGGTGAGCAAACCGGTAAGAAACATGACACTCCAGGCTATTCCATAACCGTATTTCCAGTCGAGTTCAGGCATCAGTTTAAAATTCATACCCCATACGCCGACAAGGAATGTCAGTGGAATGAACAAGGTAGACACAACCGTCAGTCGTTTCATGATTGCATTCATGCGCAGGTCGTTGTTTGATATATAGAGGTCTACTAATGACGATATGATTTCCCTGCAACTTTCGGTCGTTTGTATCACAAACTGCAACTGGTCGGATAAATCGGTATAGATCGGTAGCATATCCGGGCTGATTATTCCGTTCTCCGTACGTAATAGTTTGGGGAACTGTTCTTTCAAAGGCTGGCTGTTCTTTCTGATGACCATGTATTCATGACGGCGCTGCTGTATCAAAGAGCCCATATTCCCCTGATCGTTTTTTATGTCGAGCAGGGTTTCTTCAATATCTTCCAACATCTCTTCTACTTTGGATGCCGTTTCTACCAGATTAGCGATAATTGTATTCAAAAGGAAAGCCAGTAACAATCCACTACCTTTCTTCCGCAGACTCAGCATATTCGATTCAAGTGCTTTCATTGTACTGGCAAATATCGGATTGTTGGTCTCAGTAAAAGAGATGACAACATTATCTGTGACCAGTATACTGATATGCTCGGAATGCATTTCCATATTAGCATCGTAATAGCTGGAGTTTAGGATAATTAGCATGTGATTGGCATACTCTTCGATCTTTACTACATGTTGAGGAGTCAGGATATCTTTGGCATCCAGGTTATGGAGCCCGAAATCGTTTACGATACGCGTGATTGCATCCGAATCGGTAAGCCCGCTTACCTGAAACCAGTTAACTTTGTTGGGATCGGTCAGTTTATTGAACGAAGTCGTTCCTTTCTTGACTTCTGCCGTGTGGATTCCTTCAGCATTGTATTGTGTGAGACGAATGTCGGTTACAGTTTCATGTTCACCGGCATAATAATATTTATCCGACAGATGACGGTTTGAAATATGTCTGTGCCTGCGCAAATGCGTTCCCTCTTTTCGTCTCATAACTACAATTGTTTTAATCCAGTTCTACAACAGTGATACCTGCACCGCCAAACTGAACATGCTCATCGTGGTACTGCCGGACTCCCGGAACCGAATGCAGATAGTCGCGTATCAGTTGTCGCAGGATACCCGTACCCGTGCCGTGCAGGATACGTACCCGTTCTGCTCCGACCTGGATGGCATCGTCAATGAAATAGGTGACAGTTTGCAGTGCTTCATCGCCCCTCATACCTCTAACATCTATCTCTTGCTTAAAGTTCAGTTTTTTCTCGTGCATATGGTCTGTCGTGCCTACACTGACAAAGGTACTTTTTTGAATTTCCTTTTTGATCTGGCCTTTGCTGACCTTTTCCAGTTGTTCGAGTTTCACAGTACTCTTTATCATACCGAATGCCACAACGGCTTGTTTCCCTTGAAGTTCCATAACCGTTCCTGCAGAAACCTGTCCTTTTAAACGGACATTGTCGCCTACTTCGATCACATCGCGGTTGAATGTCTGTTTGGCAGTAGGAGCATTTTGCTTTTGCTTTTTCCGCTCTTTCCGCTCCTGTAGTTTCGCTATTTTGCGTGCAATCTTATCGTCTTCCTCTCCGGTCGATTCGATAGACGCTTTGAATTCTTCCAGAGCTTTACGGGCAAGCTTGGTCTGCTCTTTTTCTGCCTGAGCTTCTTTGATTTCGCGAACTGTATTTTCGATTTTGGCATTTGCTTCGGCCAGTATTCGCTGTGCTTCGGCTTTTGCTTCACGCATGATCTCTTTACGTTGCTTATTTACCTCTTCCAGATCCTTTTCGTAGCGGGACGTGATATCTTCCAGCTTTTTCTCTTGTTGGCGGATATTTTGCCGTTTGCTTTCCCAGTAACGTTTGTCGCGAACGATATCCTGAAGATATTTATCCATGTCGATATAATCGGAACCGACTTTGGCTGAAGCATCCGCAATTACATCTTCCGGTAATCCGATCTTTCGTGCAATCTCTACGGCAAATGAACTACCTGGATTTCCGATAGACAGTTTGAACAACGGTTGCATCAGATGACGATCATATAACATGGCTCCGTTTACAATACCTTCGGTATCTTCAGCGAAATGTTTAAGGTTCTGATAGTGGGTAGTGATCACTCCGAAACTATGGTTCCGGTTGAACCGGTCTAACAGGGCTTCGGCAATAGCACCTCCGATCTGTGGTTCTGTGCCGCTACCGAATTCATCGATCAGGATGATCGTCTTTTCATTACAGTTCCTGACGAAATATTTCATATTGGTCAGGTGCGAACTGTATGTACTCAAATCATTCTCGATACTTTGTTCATCACCTATATCAATAAATATGCTGGCAAAAATCCCCGTGCGCGAACTTTCATGTAAAGGAATTAATAACCCGCATTGCAACATATATTGTAGCAAACCAACTGTTTTCAGACAAACCGATTTACCTCCGGCATTCGGGCCGGATATGATCAACATGCGTTTCTTTTCATCGAGTGTGATGTCAAGGGGAATAACCTGCTTGTTCTGTTTCTGAAGCGACAGATACAGGAGAGGATGAACCGCACGTGCCCAATCTACCTGTTGTACGTTTTCCACTACCGGTTTGATTCCTTTCACCTGTTCGGCAAAAATAGCTTTGGCACGGATGAAGTCGATATCTGCCATAAACTCATACGATTGCAGGATATCCGGAACCATCGGACGGACTATATTGGTGAAATCCGTCAGTATCTTCATGATTTCACGGCGCTCGTCACCTTCCAGTTCCCTTACACGGTTGTTGGCTTCAACAACTACTTCCGGCTCGATGAAAACCGTCTTACCACTGGCCGATTCGTCATGTACAATTCCTTTTATCTTTCGTTTGAAAGCCGGAGCTACAGGAATCATCAAACGTCCGTCACGCATGGTAGGGGTTACGTCTTTGTCGACTACCCCTTCCGACTGCGCACTTCGTAAGATCGATTGGAGGCTACGGGAAATACCGCTCATCGTAGATGTTATCTCTTTTCTTATCTGTGCCAGTGTAGGAGATGCATTGTCTTTTACTTTCCCGAACTTATCCAGGATAGAGTCTATTTTCCCGATCAGTTGTGGAAAAACGAGTATGTCTCCGGCCAGTGCCGTAAGTGCAGGATAAGCAATTTCCTCATCCTCTACAGGACGGAAGAAACGAACGATATCGTTGATTGTTTGTAAAGAGCGTTTCAGGTCGAACAATTCTTTTTCATCCAGCCAGGTTCCTTCCGGTCGTATCCGCTTCAGCGAATAACGAACATCAAAGAAATAGGCAGCAGGAAATTCCTGTTCTCCATGTAAAATACGGACAAACTCATCGGTTTGTTCCAGACGTTCAATAACGGTTGAATAATCTGCCGAAAAATCCATTTCGGCTACCCGCTCTTGTCCCAGCGGGCTTAAACATTTATCGGAAATTAAACGGCGAACTTTATCGAACCCCGTTTTTTGTTCAAAGTTTTGTGGATATATCACGTTAGTTAATATGCTTTATTTTATCTCCACCGTAATCTCCCTGCGGATAGTAGGGCGGACGATGATTTCCATTTTGTTCTTACCCCTTTTGATGTCGAACGTACAGGCATTGTTTCCTGCCGGATTGACATACGGAGCATAATAATACAGGTAGGAGAAGGCTCCTACATTGCCGGAACTTTGCAAGGCGTCGGCAACCTGAGAGTATTTGAATGTATCCCAGAACATACAACGTTTAAACCCGTTAGCATCCGTAAACTGTGTTTTCGGATCGCGGTATTTCATTGTCTTTGATATGAAGTTCTTATAGCCGGCTGTAAATTCTTCAGCGGAATAATTCATTTTGTTTCCATTGATCTTTTCGATCACATCACGCGGGCGAAGGCCGGAGGCATAAGCCGGTGAATTACGGTCGACATCCGTAACCAGTTCCAGGCGGTCGATATCGTAACTGATACCCGTATAATTATAGGTTTTTTGACTAACCTTATATTGTACGTTGCGGCCATATTTTACATACGGATACTGCATCAGCATTAACGGTGCATGGATGCGGGCGTATTCTTCCAGACGATAGGAGTCTTCCAGTAATTCGTTAGCCTCGCATTCCCAGATGATACGTCCGGGAACAAATGCCTGGTCGATCATACGGAAACCGAACTGCAACAGATATTCTGCTTCTGCTTCCGCAGCGGAATTACCCAGGAACGGGAAAGATTCCATCTTGCTTTGAGTGAAATTATAGCGGTAGATGGGCTCTTTGTTTACCATAATCACATTTGTTCCTTTGAAATTCGGGTTTTTGTCAAAGAAATAAAATGTCTGTATCAGGATATCCGGTTGATCGATATCAAGTACCATCCCTTTTTTTATCAGTTCTTTCTCGATGCATTCGTTGATCGCAGTTTCCAGTTTACGGTTGTTTTCGTCGATCGCAGCAAAAGCAAATGTTTTGAATTTACTGAAATTGACAGAGTCGGGTGTAACTACCGTTTTGAAGGGGCATGTAAAAGTCCGTTCGCCGGTTGTTTCCAGACTATACATCGAGAAGGCAGATGCCAGCTGGTCTTCCATTATTGAGTTGATCTTTTTACAGTCTTTCTTTACCATTACCTGTTTGGTTGGAACGGAAAGATTACTGATCGTGAGAATCACTTCATTTTTACCTGCCGGATTGAATAGTTCAGCAATCTCCTGGGGGGATACTTCCGTTGTGACTACTCCGTCTATCGCTTCTATCACATCACCTTGTTTCACCCCGGCTAACTCTGCAGAAGAATAGGGGATTATTCCCGTTATTACGGGTTTATCTTTCCCCCAGTTTTTACTTTGGCTGATATCATATGTAAATCCTAATCTGCAAATGGATGCATTCCGGTTCTGGGCATAGCCGGTCATAAATACAAACAACAGTAATATGGATAAAATAATTCTCTTCATAATGTCTGAAATTCTATTATTAGTATTAAAATGCCTGTTTAAATCTAAATATACAGGCAAAGGTAAAGATATTTTTGTTGTCTATGAATAGTTGGCAGCATATTTGATGTTATTCCAGTGCATGACAACAGGGATAACTTTATCTATACAGTCCGTATTGGTAGATAAATAACGTTGTATATGGCTGACAATTAGGTAATAATAAAAACAGTAAGATAGTTATGAGCAAGATGAATTTTAACGGAAAGAAAGAAACATCTGAAAAAGATGAGTGTTTGAATCAGGAAGATGCGACAAATTTGCAGCACGAACAGGAAAATGCGGCAGAAGAAACTGCACAGACTGACAATGTGACCGAAGAGTTGGATGCGTTGGAGAAGAAGTATAACGAACTGAACGACTCTCACCTGCGCTTGATGGCCGAATTTGACAATTATCGTAAACGCACATTGCGTGAAAAGGCTGATCTGATCAAGAATGGTGCTGAAGCAGCCCTGAAAGGATTGCTCCCTGTTGTCGATGATTTTGAACGTGCATTGCAAAATATCCGTAACTCAGACGATGTTGAAGCTGTAAAGGAAGGAGTAGAACTTATCTATTCGAAATTTATGGCTTATCTGGCCCAGCAGGGTGTAAAAGCCATAGAGGCGGTAGGACAACCTTTCGATACCGAAATGTTTGAAGCTGTGGCTACTATTCCTGCTCCGGAACCTGGCCTGAAAGGAAAAATCCTCGATTGTATCCAGACCGGTTATACTTTAAATGACAGAGTGCTGCGTCACGCTAAAGTAGTAGTAGGAGAATAAGCAACGTGCTAACGGGCAAATAACAACAATACAAAGATGGCTAAAAGAGATTATTATGAAGTACTGGAGGTAGAAAGAACTGCCACAGTAGAAGAAATTAAGAAATCATATCGGAAAAAAGCGATTCAGTTCCACCCTGACAAGAACCCTGGTGACAAGGAAGCAGAGGAGAAATTCAAGGAAGCTGCCGAAGCATATGATGTATTGAGCGATCCTCAGAAACGTCAACGCTACGACCAGTTCGGACATGCCGGAGTAGGAGGTGCTTCTCAGGGAGGTGGCTTTGGTGGAGCCGGAATGTCAATGGAAGATATCTTCTCTCAGTTCGGAGACATCTTTGGTGGACATTTTGGTGGCTTTGGCGGTTTCGGTGGTTTTGGAGGAGGTTCTCGTGGAGGCCGCCGGGTGAACCGTGGATCGGATTTGCGTGTGAAGGTAAAACTGAACCTGAAAGAGATTGCTAACGGAGTTGAAAAGAAGATTAAGGTTAAGAAATATGTTTCTTGTAGCAAATGCCACGGGAGTGGTGCCGAGGATGATCATAGCAGTAAAACCTGTGATACATGCCATGGTAGTGGTGTAGTAACACGTGTTGCCAATACGATCCTGGGGCAGATGCAGACGCAGTCTACTTGTCCGACTTGTGGAGGTGAAGGAAAGATCATCACAAAGAAATGTAGTGAATGTAACGGTGAAGGTATCATGCGTGATGACGACATCATTACAATCAATATTCCGGCCGGTGTTGCGGAAGGAATGCAACTGTCGATGAGTGGTAAAGGAAATGCTGCCCGTCATGGAGGTATAAACGGTGACCTGTTGATCCTGATCGAAGAAGAGCCGCATCCTGAATTGATTCGGGATGAGAACGATTTATTATATAATCTGTTACTCAGCGTACCTCAGGCTGCACTGGGAGGAAATGTTGAAGTGCCGACTATCGATGGTAAGGCGAAGGTGAAAATCGAACCGGGTACACAACCGGGTAAGGTACTTCGTCTGCGGAACAAAGGACTTCCTTCGGTGAACAGTTACGGGACAGGTGACTTGTTGGTCAATGTAAGCGTATATATTCCGGAAACGTTGTCCGCATCAGAAAAAGAAACATTGACGGGGCTGGATAATTCACCGAATTTCCAACCGAATCGTAGCATGAAGGAGAAGATATTCAGCAAATTCAGACATATGTTCGACTAAAAATAGAGAATGCCCCTTTACCTTCCGGTATCGTGGGCATTCTTTTTTTGAACAGAATTTATCAAGTGGGTACTTATACTATCTTGTTTCCTTCAATGCATCTTCCAGGCTGATACCCAGTGCATCGGCAACACCTTTGCCATAGGCCGGATCGGCTTTGTAACAGTTGCGTACGTGACGTTGCTGGATGAACAATTCGGCTCCACCGATCTGACGGGCAGTGTTTTCGAACAGAAGCTGTTGTTCGTCGGCAGGCATCAGGCGGAACAGGTCGCCTGGCTGGCTGTAATAATCGTCATCATATTCACGTTCGTTGTAATTGTAGATATCGCCGTTGGCTTTCAAAGGCGGTTCTTTCTTTTCGGGGGAATCCTGCCATTCGCCGTAGCTGTTCGGTTCATATCCTTTTGTCGAGCCGTAGTTGCCGTCTACGCGCATAGCTCCGTCGCGATGGTAAGCATGGAAAGGACAACGGGGTTTGTTTACAGGTATTTGTTCAGAGTTTACACCCAGGCGATAACGCTGTGCATCACCATAAGAGAACAGACGGCCCTGAAGCATTTTGTCAGGAGAGAAACCGATACCTTCTATCGTATTGATCGGGTTGAAGGCAGCTTGTTCCACATCTGCGAAATAGTTTTCCGGGTTACGGTTCAGTTCGAGAATACCTACGTCATGCAGCGGGAAGTCGCCGTGCGGCCATACCTTTGTCAGGTCGAACGGATTGATACGGTAGTTTTCTGCCTGTTCTTCCGTCATCAGCTGGATCTGGAATTTCCATTTAGGGAAGTCTCCTTTTTCGATGCTTTCAAACAAGTCACGCTGATGCGATTCACGGTCTTTGGCGATGATTGCTTCCGCCTCCTGGTCTGTCAGGTTCTTGATTCCCTGTAATGTTCTCAGGTGGAACTTCACCCAGATACGTTCGTTCTTTGCATTGATAAAGCTATATGTATGGCTACCGAAACCATGCATGTGACGATAAGAATAAGGTATGCCACGCGGGCTCATTGTGATGGTGATCTGGTGTAATGCTTCTGGCAGCAAAGTCCAGAAGTCCCAATTATTATTGGCACTACGCATATTTGTTTTCGGATCTCTCTTAATGGCATGGTTAAGATCGGGGAACTTTAACGGATCGCGCAGGAAAAATACCGGTGTATTGTTTCCGACTAAATCCCAGTTACCTTCTTCTGTATAAAACTTCATGGCAAAACCACGGATATCGCGTTCGGCATCAGCAGCTCCGCGTTCGCCGGCAACGGTAGAGAAACGGACGAAACAGTCTGTCTTTTTACCGACTTCACTAAAGATCACAGCTTTTGTGTATTTAGTGATGTCGTGTGTCACGGTAAAGGTTCCGAATGCTCCGGAACCTTTGGCATGCATGCGTCTTTCGGGAATGACTTCGCGGTCGAAGTGGGCCAGTTTCTCCAAAAACCAAGGATCTTGTAATACCATTTGTCCGCGCGGACCTACTGTCTGTGAATTCTGATTGTCTGCAACGGGGCGACCGTTGGCAGCTGTTAGCTTCTTGTTCTCCATAATTGAATTTTTGTTTGTTGTATATAACGTTGTTTACATGATATCGTTCGACATTAATGTAACCTGTTTTATACAAGTATTGTTTTTAATTTATTGAACAAATATAAAATGTTTTTAAGCAGGTATCAAATAGTAAATATTGATGTGTAAATAGGCGTGGTTTATGAGCCGGAGGAAAAGAATAACGGTTGCCCCGAACAGATCGGGGCAACCGTTACTATTTGAATGAAATATCCTCTTTTTATGTCAGGATTTAATATCCGTTTTAGGTTTGTCGGATTTATCCAGCCACTTTTCCTGTATGGTTTGCATCCATTCGTAGAAGCTTGGGATGAAAGCGGTGGCGAAGATCGTATTGATCGCCATACCGAATACGACGGCTGCACCCAATGAGACACGGCTGGCGGCTCCGGCCCCGGTAGCGAACAGCAACGGCATAACACCCAATACGAAAGCGAACGAGGTCATCAGGATCGGGCGCAAGCGGACGTGTCCGGCTTCGAGGGCCGATTCGCGGATGGAATTACCTGCGGCACGGTAGTCGCGGGCAAACTCGACGATCAGGATACCGTTCTTTGCGGAGAGGGCTATCAATAGGATAATACCGATCTGGGTGTAGACGCTGACAGGCACGCCCATGATGAAGCAACCCAGAATAGCACCCAGTAACGCGATCGGCAATCCCAGGATGGCCGCCAGCGGACTTGTCCAACTTTCGTACTGTGCCGAAAGAACGAGGAAGGCAACCAGTAATGCCATACCGAAGATCAGGATCGTGGTCGATCCGGCTTTCGTTTCTTGATAGGCAACGGAGGTCCATTCGTAACCGAAGTTATCGCCCAGTTGTTCCTGTATAAGCTCTTCCATGGCCTGTATGGCTTCTCCGGAACTGTATTTCGGGTTGGCGATACAGGTGATGGAGGCGGAAGAATACATATTATACAGGTTGATCTGGTCCAGCCCCAATTGTTGTACGGCTTCAGTAAAGGCGGAGAAAGGAACCATTTTGCCGGCACTATTCTCCAGGCTTAACCGCATAACGTCGTCAATCACTTTCTGGGCCTGTCCGCTGGCTTCGATCTTCACCTGGTAGATACGTCCGAACTCGACAAAGTCATTTACATAGGCGGCTCCCATGTAATAACTCAACGTCGAGAATACATCGCTCAATTGTAATCCCAGCAACTGTACTTTATCACGGTCTATGTTCAGCCTGTATTGAGGTACATTTGCTTGATACATACTGGACAGGTTCAAGAGTTGGGGCTTGGTATGATAGGTTTCCAGCAATGTCTCGATGGCATGCTGCATTTCGGTCGGCCCCAGGTTCTTGCGGTCTTCCAGTTGCAGTTGCAAGCCGCCGGAAGCGCCCAGGCCGGGGATAGCAGGAGGGACCAGGGCAAATATCTGCGCCTCCTGGATGCCATAGGCTTCCCGATTGAAGCGGGTGACGACATCTTGTGCCGTATGGCCTTTCCCTTTCCGCTCATTCCAGTTTTTCAGTACGACGAAATAGGTTCCGGCATTCGATAATTCGCCGCCTCCCATCACGGAGAAACCGCTGATACCCATATAGGTTTTGACTTCCGGATAACTGTCGAGTATCTTGTTGATCTTCCGGCTTACTTCTTGTGTACGGGGCAGACTGGATGCCGGAGGCAACTGGGTTGAAACCAGGAAGTAACCGTCGTCTTCTTCCGGAATGAAGGTAGACGGCCAGCGAATGAACAGAATGGCTGCTGCGGCTGAGACGATCAGGAAGATAACCAGTGTGACGATCTGATGTTTCAGCATGCGATCGACCACGTCGTCGTAAACCTTTTGTGTCTTGCCGTATACTTTATTGAATGCTTTGAACACGAAAAATGTCGGTTCTTTTGTGACTTGCAGGAACAAGGCGCAGAGAGCCGGTGTCAATGTCAGCGAGTTGATGCCGCTCAATACGGTTGCGGCTGCGATGGTCAGGGCGAATTGTTTGTAAAGCTGCCCGGAGATACCGCCTATAAAGGTCGTCGGGATAAATACCGCCAATAAGACCAGTACGACACCTACGATCGGTCCGACAATTTCGCCCATCGCTTTGGTCACTGCTTCGCGTGCCGTATATTTCCCCGTATCCATGTATCGCGACGAGTTCTCGACGACCACGATCGCATCATCTACCACGATGGCAATAGCCAGGATCAACCCGAATAATGTCAGGGTGTTGACCGAGAATCCCAGTGCCCCCATTACAGCCAGTGTTCCTATCAATGAAACAGGGATGGTGAGGCAAGGAATAATCACTGCCCGGAAGTTCTGGAGGAACAGGAAGATAACCAGGACGACCAATGCAGTTGTCTCCAGGAAGGTTACTAATACTTCATCGATGGAGGCGTTTATGACTTCCGTCGTGTCGAGCGTTACGTTATACTCAACGCCTTGCGGCAGGGTGGCGGCTATTTCTTCCATTTTTGCCCGTACGGCTTTGGATACTTCCAGCGAGTTGGAACCCGGTAGCTGGTAGATGGCAATCGCTGCTGCCTGTTGTCCTTTCAACTGGGAGGTCACATTATAAGAAGAACTGCCCAGTTCGATACGGGCAATATCTTTCAGGCGGAGTATTTTTCCGCCTTGTTCGGTCCGCAGGATGATATTTCCGAACTCTTCCGGAGTGGTCAACCGCCCTTTTACCGTCAGGGTATATTGATAAGGATTATTTGCCTGCGCGATCGGTTGTCCGACATAACCGGCGGATACCTGCCTGTTCTGCGTAGAGATGGCCTGAAAAACCATGTCGGGCGTCAGGTTACGGATACGCATCACTTCGGGATCGAGCCAGACACGCATGCTGTAGCTACCGGCTCCCATGACACTGACCGAGCCTACACCCGGCAGGCGGGTCAACTGGTCGGTCAGGTTCAGGCTGGCGTAGTTACTCAGGTAGAGCCCGTCATAGAGGGGATCTTTAGAGGTCAGTGAAAGCATCATTACGATGTTGGACGATTGTTTTTTAGTAGTGATCCCTTGTACGATCACGGCTTCCGGAAGGCTGCTTTGCGCGATGCTGACGCGGTTCTGTACCATGACGGTCGCCATGTCGATATCCGTACCGACTGCAAATGTGATGGTCAGTGAATAGGCGCCTGAGCTGGAGGAATTGGAGCTCATATAGAGCATTCCGTCCACCCCGTTCACCTGTTGTTCGATCGGTAAACCGACAGTTTGTGAAACCGTTTGTGCATCTGCCCCCGGATAAACAGCCGAAACCTGTACGGTAGGCGGCGTGATATCCGGATATTGGGCGATGGGTAATACGTTGAGTGTGACCAATCCCGCTACCACAATGATCAGGGCAAGAACGGTGGCAAAGATCGGCCTGTTTATAAAGAATTTTACCATGACGTTCTTATTTTATAGGGGTAATACTCATTCCGTCTCTAACTTTCAATAAAGCGGTAGTGACGTAACGTTCGTTCGGTCCGATCCCGCTGATGACCTGCCGCAGCGTGTCGTCCACCAGTTGTCCCGGTTCTATATGGCGGTATCGTACGATATTGGAATCATTGACGATATAAAGGTATTTTCCCAACTGGTCGGTACCGATGGAGGCATCGCGCACCAGGACGGCGTCTTTCTTCTCGCTGTAAGGGAGGGTGATGGTGACGTATAATCCGCTTTTCAGTTCCCCGTCCTTGTTATCGAGATTGGCACGGACATTCAGTGTCCCGGTCGACAGGTCTACGTTGGGAGAAAGGTAATCCAGCCGGCCTGTGTAGTTTTGCCGTCCGTTATCTCCCAGATGTACGGAGATTGTTTCGGGCAGTTTCACGGTGGAGTCGTTCTGAGCGGCTGTGATCATCATCTTCATAAACTGGTTGTCCTCGATGTTGAAGTTTACATACATCAGGTCGTCTTTATACAAAGTGGCCAGTGTGACAGGTTGGGCCGCTCCGTTTATATAATTACCGATATCGTAACTGGCGCGGGTGATCCGTCCGTCGAACGGGGCGCGGATATAGCAATATCCCAGATTAGTCCGGGCAGTATTCAGTTCGGCTTCCGAATTACGTACGGAGGCTTCCATCTCTGCCACGGTCGATTGGGCCTGCAAGACCTGGATCTGGCTGACTGCCCCGCTTTTGGCCGCTTCTTTCATTCGCTCATAATTGCTCTGGGCATAGTCCAGTTGAGCTTTAGAAGTTTTCAGTGCAGCTTCTGCCTGGGTTACATTATCTTTATAGGTATCCGGTTCGATCACGAAGATGAGGTCTCCTTTCCGGACTTTACTACCTGGTTTGAGATGTGAAGTCTGAAGGTATCCGTTTACGCGGGATACGAGGTTTACCATCAGCTCGGAGCTTAAATAACCCGGATAATCTTTAGTCAATGTAATATCTTTAATCTCCGGTGTTGTTACGCTGATGGACGGGGCTGGCATTTCTGTCGGCTGCTTTTTCCCTTTGCAGGATGCCAGCAGAAGGAGAGACAGGGAGACCAGGGCGATTTTAGTTGTTGTATTCATATTTATAATTATTAGTTTTGTGGATGATCTCTTCATCCCGGCGTTATTGGATAACTGACTTTGTGTTTTGCCATACCTATGGCAGAACTCTGCCAAGCCTGTGGCAAGACTCTGCCAAGCTGATGGCAGGGCTCTGCCATGCCTGTGGCAAAATCATTTGATGCAGGATCTCAATCACTACTCCAGCCTCCGCCGAGCGCCTGATATAGCATTATCAGGTTGAGCAGCGAGGAGCCTTTCGCTTGCGTCAGTTGATTCTCGTAAGAGAGCAGGGAGCGTTGCGCGTCCAGCACGTTCTGGAAAGGCGTCAGTCCCTGTTTATAGAGGTCGAGCGAGAGGTCGAGCGTCTGCTGTCCCTGGTTGACTACTTCGCGGAGGGCGACGATCTGTTTGACCGAGTTCTTATAGGCATTCATTGCATTGTCGACTTCCTGTACGGAGGTGAGCACTGTCTGGTTGAATTGGCGTATCGTCTCATCCAGCTGGGCTTTGGCAAGCCGGGTGGATTGTGCCAGTTTCCCTCCCTGAAAGAAATTCCAGGAGATAGCCGGGGCGATCTCGTAAGTCAGGCTGTTGTGATTAGCAATCTTATCGATATCATGCGATGCAAATCCGATCGAACCTTTGACAAAGACCTGAGGCCACCAGTCGGATTTGGATGCTCCCAAAGTGGCAGCCTGTGCATTCACCTGGCGTTCGGCCGAACGGATGTCCGGACGGCGGAGAAGCAGATTGGCAGGGATACCGATGCCGACCGTCTCGATGTAATTGGGTAATGGACGAGGTGTATCCATCAGATGTTTTACATCTTGGGGATATAATCCCATCAATACGGCTAGCGAATTGGTATATTGGATAATGCCTGCTTCCAGTGCCGGCAATGACGCTTTAGTGCTGTAATAGACCGATTGCGCCTGTGCCACATCCAGCTTGGAGACAAGTCCGGTTTCGTATCTTTTCTTCGTGATCTCTACGACGGCTTGCTGAGACAGGCAGTTTTGTGTCACTACCTCCATTTCCTGCTGCATCTCCCGCAGATTGATATAAGCCGTAGCCACCTGGGCACAGAGGGAAACCATCACGGCATTATACTCTTCTTTCGACGCTGCAAAGTTTTCTTTTTGTGCTTTCACCCGGTTACGGATACTGCCGAATACATCCAGTTCCCAGCTCATGGAGAGTGCAGCATCGGCATATTGGCTCGTTGTCTGTGGCAGGCTACCGGTGTTGCCGCTGGTCTGCTGTCGGTTCCATCCGGCAGAAAGTCCGAGGGTAGGTGCGTAGCTACCTTGCTGTATACGAAGATTGGCTTTCGCCATAGCGATACGATCGGCCGCCATTTGCACAGAATAGTTCTGTTTCACGGCTACGTCGATCAGGGAGTCCAATACCGGATCATTAAAGTTTCTCCACCAGTTATCTTCAACGGGGAGAGTCTGTTGGAAATTACTGTCGTTTTCCTGCCACGCTTCCGGCAATGCGTGATCGAGGTACTTATGCTCCGTCTGTGCCACTAGCGTCATTGGGAAAAAAAGACAGAGCATAGCATAACACCATGTACTTATGTGCATAATTTTTTGTTTAGATTTAATTCATAACAGCAAAAGGAAGGGATTGGTTTTAAATGAAATGGGTTATCTTTGCCGACAAAGTGAAATTAACAGGAAGGAAATATGGCCAAAAATAAGAAGGAAGAGTATAAAGAAAAGAATATTCAATTCCTGACGGAGATTGCTTTGCAGGAAGGCGTTGTAAAGTTACCGGGAGGTGTGTTATATAAAGTGGTGGAGCAGGGGACAGGTTCTGTTTCTCCACAATTGAGCAGTGTCGTTTCCGTCCATTACCGCGGTACGTTGATCGATGGTCGTGAGTTCGATAACTCCCGGCAGCGCAACTGCCCTGAGGCGTTTCGCCTGAATCAGGTGATAGAAGGATGGCAACAGGCTCTTCAACAAATGCATGTGGGAGATAAGTGGATCATATATATTCCTTATACATTGGGATATGGCAATCGTCCGTCCGGTCCGATCCCTGCTTTTTCAACATTGATCTTCGAGGTGGAATTGCTGGGTATATCTTAGTTGCCGCCGTAACAGCTACGGCGGTAACAAGAATTCATCGATCTATCATTTCAGATAGTTGTTGAAGAATATTTCTATCTTGTCGAAAGGGATTATATCCATGCGGTCGTATAAATCTACATGACTCGCTCCGGGGATAATCATTAGTTCTTTGTTGTCGCCCTGTAACTTTTTGAATGCATCCTCGCTGAAATAGCGGGAGTGGGCTTTCTCTCCATGCATTACAAGAACGGCGCTGCGGATCTCATCGCTGTATGAAAGCAGCGGCATGTTGATGAACGGCAAAGCCGATGTTTTGTTCCAGCCATTATTTGAGTTGAGTGAGCGGGGATGATAACCGCGTTCGGTCTTGTAGTAGTCGTAGTAGTCCTTCACAAACTGCGGAGCATCGGCGGGTAGCGGATCGATTACACCACCGGCAAGCGCATACGTACCGTTCTTTGCATCCTCTGTCCGCTGAGCGTTGAGTTGTTTGCGGAGTTCGTAACGGGCATCGGCATCCATCGAGTCGAAATAGCCGTTGGCATTGACGCGACTCATGTCGTACATCGTCGAAGTTACCGTTGCTTTGATGCGGGTATCGATAGCCGCCGCATTGAGGGCTAAGCCACCCCAGCCGCAGATCCCGAGGATACCGATACGTTCGGGATCAACGTCGTCGCGTGTCGAGAGGTAATCGACTGCTGCACTGAAATCCTCTGTATTGATGTCGGGAGAAGCTACATATCGGGGTTCGCCTCCACTTTCGCCTGTATATGAAGGATCGAAAGCGATGGTCAGGAATCCACGCTCGGCAAGCGTCTGTGCATAAAGACCCGACGACTGTTCCTTTACTGCGCCGAACGGGCCTGAGACAGCGATGGCAGCTAGTTTGCCGACTGCATTTTTCGGTATATACAAATCTGCTGTAAGCGTGATGCCGTAGCGGTTGCGGAAAGATACTTTACTGTGATTTACTTTGTTGCTTTGTGGGAATACTTTGTCCCATACCTGCGTTAAATTCTGATTTTCGTCCATCGTTATATCTGTATTAAAATTGTTACTTGCTGTTTCGGATGCATCCATCGTTGCAACAATACAAAAGCATGCGACCATTGCTATGCGTAGTTTCCTGAATGAATTTCTTGCCATACTTTTAATGTTTAATTGTGTAAAGTAATTCTTTATAAGTTTCATGTTACAAAATTAAAGGATTAAAGCAAGCGGCTTTGTACCAAAATCAATGATAGATTTACCTGATTTACGGATTTATTACATCTAGTGAATACAGACGGGTGAACAGGTGGAGAATAGTAGTAGAAAAGGAGTAAATACCTGTAAAAAGAAAAAGTACGGAGTAAATGTCTTACCCCGTACTTTCTTATGTTTTAGTAAAATAGAAACCTATTGTTACTATTATTTATTCTCCTTTCTCAATCTGCTCCTGTACGATAGCATCTACAACTGCAACCGTTGTCAGGTTGACGATGTCGCGTGTAGAGCTTTCTACATCGGTGAAGTGGATCGGTTTGTTCAGACCCATCTGGATCGGGCCGATCGTTTCGGTGATGCCCAGTGTATCCAATAATTTGTAAGCACCGTTGGCAGAACTTAAGTTGGGGAATACCAAAACGTTTACGTCTTTTCCTTTCAGCTTATTGAAGGGATACATATCGTCACGCAGCTTTTTATCGAGAGCGAAGTTAACCTGCATTTCTCCGTCGATCATGATCTCCGGATGGTTTTTGTGCAGATAATCGATCGCATCGTGTACTTTCTGCGGGCTACCTTGCTTATCTGAGCCGAAGTTGGAGTAAGACAACATGGCCATTACCGGATCGTGTGCAAAGAACTTAACTGCATCATGTGTAAGACGGGCGATGTCGATCAATACTTCGGTGGAAGGATGGCGGTTGATCAATGTGTCGGATATAAAGAAAGTGCCTTTCTTGCAAGTCATAATGTTCATAGCTCCGAAATGCTTGTACGACGGACGGATACCGATAATCTCTTCTGCAAGTTTAGTCACTTCCGAATAGCGGCTGTAAACACCGGTTACAAATGCATCAGCATCACCGGTTGCCACCATCATCATACCGAATGCGTTACGGCCGACCATCTTTTCGCGTGCTTCGGAGAAAGTGACGCCTTCGCGTGCTCTTTTTTCCGATAGGATGCGGGCATAACGGTCGCGGCGTTCTTCTTCGCGGTCGTGACGTAAGTTTACGATCTCGATGCCTTCCAGACTCAGGTTCTCTTCTGCCGCAATCTTAGCCAGACGTTCTTCGTTGCCTAGGAGGATCGGGTAGCAGATACCTTCGGCTTTTGCCTCTACGGCAGCTTTCAACATATTGACATGGTTGGCCTCGGCGAATACCACACGTTTCGGATTGGCTTTGGCCATATCGGTAAAAGAACGAAGCATCTTGTTATCGTATCCCATCATTTCACGCAGATGGTTGGCATAGCCATCCCAGTCGGTGATTGTTTTGCGGGATACCCCCGATTCGATAGCGGCTTTGGCCACGGCTACTGATACACGTGTCAATAAACGGGGATCGAGCGGCTTCGGCAGGATATAATCGCGTCCGAAAGAGGTCCGTTTCAGTTTGTAAGCTGCATTGACAACATCGGGAACCGGCTCTTTCGCCAATTCGGCAATAGCGTGAACAGCAGCCAGCTTCATCTCTTCATTGATCGCTTTGGCATGTACATCCAATGCTCCACGGAAGATATACGGGAATCCAAGTACGTTATTGATCTGGTTCGGATAATCGGAACGTCCGGTTGCAAAGATGATATCCTTGCGGGAGGCCATTGCGTCGGCATAGGAAATTTCCGGATTCGGATTAGCCAAAGCGAATACGATCGGATTTTCATTCATGCTGCGAACCATGTCCTGAGTCAATACATCGGCAACAGACAATCCAAGGAAAACATCGCAACCGGCAACTGCTTCCTGTAATGTTTTGATGTCCCGGTCGGTTGCAAATTCCTTTTTGGCTGCATTCAGGTCGGTACGATGGGTAGAAATAACCCCTTTACTGTCGCACATGACGATGTTCTCTTTACGGGCTCCTAACAATACATATAATTTTGTACAGGAGATCGAGGCAGCTCCGGCACCGTTGACAACGATCTTTACTTCTTCGATTTTCTTTCCTGTCAGTTCCAGTGCATTCAACAGGCCGGCAGCTGAAATGATGGCGGTACCATGCTGGTCGTCATGCATTACCGGAATATCCAATTCAGCTTTCAGGCGGGTTTCGATCTCGAAACATTCGGGTGCTTTGATATCTTCCAGGTTGATTCCTCCGAATGTGGGGGCAATAGCTTTCACGGTCTGAATGAATTTCTCCGGATCTTTTTCGTTCACTTCAATATCGAATACATCGATTCCTGCGAAGATCTTAAACAGTAATCCTTTTCCTTCCATAACCGGTTTGCCGGCAAGCGGACCGATATCACCTAAACCTAAAACGGCTGTGCCGTTGGATATTACAGCAACTAAATTCCCTTTTGACGTATATTTATAAGCATCAAGCGGATTCTTTTCTATTTCCAGACAGGGTTCGGCTACTCCGGGAGAGTAGGCGAGCGACAAATCAGTTTGTGTACTATAGGGTTTTGTCGGTATTACTTCAATCTTTCCGGGTTTACCTTCCGAATGATACCGTAGTGCATCTTCTTTTGTAATCTTTGCCATAGACTTATGATATTAGTATATTTAATACATGTTTTGAAAACGACTACAAAAGTAACAAATTATTAGATATCTGGTGCTGATTGCTTACAATTAGTTGGTGTTAAATTCGTATAATCTTGCACTCACAAAACAAAAACTTTGACTAATACATCAAGTAAACTACTGATGAATCGTTCAGGAATGGAGGAGATCGGTATTCTCTCGTCTTCGGGTAGCTCGATCGTGTCTGGGTCGGCCCCTTCTTTGTAAGGAGAGAACGATAACTCTTTTATAGTGCAGGTATTTTCTTCATATTCGAAAGGAAGCCGTGCGGCGATATCCAACGACTTGTCTATGATATAAAGAGTTTGTTCCTCTATCCGGGAAATCAGATCTCTCGATTCAAATTCGTATATACTACTCAGTCGAACCGTTCTTCCGGCATAACGGGAGATTTCGTTACCTTGTTTTTCCGAATCACTTAAACGATGAACCGGAGTAGCTAGTTGAGGCAATAAAGGTTCGATCCTATTATCATGCAGTTGCTTTTCCCATTGGTTTGTCAGGTGGTCGTCCAACTCTACCGGGTGAACGAGCGAAACAACGGCATTTGCAGGAAGGATAAATTCTTTTTGATCTGCCGTTATCAGGCTTCCGTCTTCCAGATAGCGGAAAGATTCCTGTAACCGGCCTTCTTTATATATACCCCAGATCAGGCCGTTTGTTATATAACGGAATATCGGATTTTCGACAAAAATGGTTTGCCATGTCTCGGCAGGCCAGGTTCGTCCGTTTTTCAGTACTTGTTCGAGCCGTCTCCTTTGGACGGTTGTTTGTGTCTTGACCTGTTTCTTCAGACCGGCCATTTCCTCTTTTGCTTTTTCTGCTTTTTCCTTATCGTCATGTTTCAAGGGAGCAGGGAGGGATTTACTGGTTTTTTGTTTGGTGGCGTCGAAGACGGATATCGAAAAGTCCGGCAATAGTGTCAGGCGTAAGATACGGTGACCGTAATCGATCTCTTTTTCTCCGAGGCGATTGAGACCGAATGTTGGAATGAGCCGGTCTGCCAGTTCGTCGATTGTAAGACCCCGGTGAATTGCGACCTGTTGGAATGCTTTCAGGGCTTCACGTCTGTATTTTCCCTCCGGCATCAGTTCGATCCATTCATCAAGAATTCTCAGTGCAGGGGGCGTAGCCTTCAACCCTAACAGGCCAAGCGTATAGCTGACAAGACCTTTGCGGCCTTTCTTCAGCCAACTCTTTAATAAGGTATGTAAGCGTTCGAGTTGTTGTTCGCTACCATAGAAACAATAAGGAGCCAGAATACCTTTCCTGTTGGCCTCTGCACCATCATCCAGCCAGAACTGTAAGAGTTGCTCCAGTGAGGCATACCATTCCGGCTGATTGAAAAACGGAACGATCGAGTCGCAGTCTTTTAACCGGATAGCCTGGGGGAATGCCATATATTCACTTAATATGTAGCGGACAACCGGGCGTGGCACAAAATCGCAACTGTCTGACCACGGGATCATCGTGTAGGGCTTTAACGGCAACCAGGCTATCTGCATGGTACGGTAAAGCTCAATGTGTTTGCTGCAGTAATCGATAATTTCCTTTTTGTTCTTGAATTTGATTTTAGCTTTGGCATGCGTATTATCCCAGAACCTGAACAATTGTTTGGCCCAGTTCTGGGCTTCTTCGCTAAGTTTCGGAAATTTTTGTTCTATCGATTCACGGGTCTTTTTCTCTTTGGTACTTATGACTCTCTCGATGTATCTTCGAATTAGTTTGGAATCTTCAGTGAGCAGGTTCAGTAACGGTTCGTAGTCCGTCAGATTGCAATCGGAATAAATCTTATTTATCCAGATCTGTTTTTTCTTTTGGGATATATCACTCCCCAGAAAGTCATATGCTACTTTTTTGTGTTTACGGATCAATTCGTCTAACGGCATCTCCTGAAGAGATTCAATCAGACTGATATTGGAAGTGCTATGAGCTTCGCAATAGGTATCGAACAACATATAAAGAGATTCATGCTTTTTACTCAAATATTCTTTAGGGGTGCTACCCGGCTTTTCTCTTTTCGTCATACTATTTCTATTTGTAAATCATCCTGTTATTATGGATAAGAACAAAAGTATAAAAATTATTTGTAACTTTGCGCCTTCTTAAAAGAATATGGGTGTGAAAGAAAGGATGGGTAAATATATGAAATGGCTGCTACCGGTGATCTTCATTGCGTATTATAGCAGTATTACTTTATTTATCCATGTCCATATAGAGAACGGTACCACAATTGTCCATTCGCACCCTTTTGGAAAGGTGAGTGGCGGTGTTTGCCATCATCATGCATCCTTATCTGAAATACAATTATTTCACATACTGACTACCATCAGTGTGGAAGATGGTGCAGTTCATGCTTATCATCTTGATTTCCATGCATTACAAATTGCCGAAATAGTAGAAATGCCGGTCTGTCCGGATTGTCTGGTCCCTGTTAAGGGGAAGATTTTTCTCCGTGCCCCTCCTGTTGTCTGATAAAATATAAAGCATCGGGTACTTTCAATCAGAAGATGCCCGACCGCAGATTAGTACATTAATATATTTATCAGAACAAATTGCAATGAATAAGATTTTTATACTTATACTATGCCTGTGCTGTGTCGTTACATCAGCATGGGGAGATGATACTCCTGCCCTGAACCCTTCGGATGCCAATATCGTAGGGCATATACTGGATAAAGAAACAGGAGAACATTTAGCCTTTATCACTGTCTTTCTAAAAGGTACGACTATTGGTACGACGACCGATGCTACCGGACATTATTATTTGAAGAACCTGCCTGAAGGAAAGTTCACATTGGTAATGAAAACCTTGGGATATAAAACTGTAGAGAAACCGGTTACCTTGAAGAAAGGTAAAACACTGGAAGTAAATCTCGAAGTGGAAGAGGATGCCGTCTCTTTGGATGGTGTCGTTGTCTCTGCCAACCGGAATGAGACGACCCGCAGGTTGGCTCCTTCTCTGGTGAATGTGCTGGATTCGAAAACATTCGAGACTACACATGCGACTTCTCTGGCGGACGGTCTGAATTTCCAACCCGGTGTGCGTGTGGAAAACAACTGTCAGAACTGCGGTTTCCAGCAGGTGCGTATCAATGGTCTGGAAGGTCCTTATACGCAGATACTGGTAGACAGCCGTCCTATCTTTAGTGCGTTGACTGGTGTATATGGTCTGGAACAGATCCCGGCTAATATGATCGAACGTGTGGAGATCATGCGTGGAGGGGGATCGGCTCTGTTCGGTTCTTCTGCTATTGCCGGAACAATCAATATTATCACTAAGGAACCGTTGAGAAATTCGGCACAGATCGCCCACTCGTTGACAATGATTGGTGGCGACCGTCCGGATAACAATACGACGATAAATGCTTCGCTGGTTACGGACGACCATAAAGCCGGTATCTATATGTTCGGGCAGAACCGTTATCGTGGTGCTTATGACCATGATGGCGACGGATATACCGAACTCGGAAAACTGAATGCCCGTACACTTGGCTTTCGTTCCTATCTGAAAACAAGTACCTATTCGAAGCTGACTTTCGAGTACCATAACATCAACGAATACCGTCGTGGCGGTGACCTGTTGGATTTACCTCCTCATGAAGCGAATATCGCTGAGCAGACGGAACACAATATTAATGGTGGCGGCTTGAAGTTCGACTTGTTTTCGAAAGATTACAAACATCGCCTGAATGTGTATACTTCGGCCCAGCATACAAAGAGAAACAGTTATTATGGTGCCGGAAAGAACCCGAATGCGTATGGCAGCACAACGGATATGACTTTTGTGGGTGGTGCGCAATATTCATATGAGTGGGAAAAATGTCTTTTTATGCCAGCCGAGTTTACCGGTGGAGCCGAGTATAACTATGATGATTTGCAGGACAAGATGTTGGGCTATCATCGTACGATCGAACAGACGGTACATATCGGTAGTGTCTTCCTGCAGAACGAATGGAAGAATGAAAAATGGAGTTTTCTTGTCGGTGCGCGTATGGACAAACATAACCTGATCGACCATGCGATATTCAGTCCGCGTGCTAATGTCCGTTTTAACCCGACCAGCGATATAAACCTGCGTATGTCTTATTCAAGTGGTTTCCGTGCTCCTCAGGCATTTGATGAAGATTTACATATCACGGCTGTTGGTGGTGATGTGGCAATCATACAGATATCCCCGGATCTGAAAGAAGAAAATTCGCAGAGTGTTAGTGTGTCTGCTGACTTTTACCGTCGCTTCGGTCCGGTGCAGACAAACTTCCTTGTTGAAGGTTTTTACACAGACTTGCGGAATGTTTTTATTCTGGAAGAAATAGGACGTGATGACGATAACAACCTGTTGATGGAACGCCGTAATGGTAAAGGTGCCCGCGTGATGGGTATTAACCTGGAGGCAAAGGCTGTATATTCCTGGATGCAGATACAGGCGGGTGCAACCGTTCAGCGTAGTCGTTATAAAGAGCCGGAAACATGGAGTGAAAATGAAAATATAGCTCCTCAGAAGAAGATGTTCCGTTCGCCGGATGTGTACGGTTATTTCACTTCTTCATTTACTCCGGTAAAGCGTCTGACTGCTTCGTTGACGGGTACTTATACCGGTAGTATGCTGGTTCAACACCTGGCTGGTTATATACCGGAGGATAAGGAAGAAAAGACAAAGGATTTCTTTGACCTGAATGTGAAAGTGGCTTATGATTTCCCTCTTTACAAATCGGTTACTTTACAGGTAAATGCCGGTGTTCAGAATATATTTAACTCTTATCAGGATGACTTTGATAAGGGGCCGGAGCGGGATGCGGGATATATTTATGGCCCGGGTATTCCGCGTAGTTATTTCATCGGTTGTAAGATTAGTTACTAAAATTATCATATTGGTATGTATAAAAGCCCGGTAGAAGTTTCTTGCTTTTGCCGGGCTTTATGTTTACTTTCGCGGGAATAATAAATGAAATCTGATATAACATGAAATTAAGTGATCCCAAGGATTGTTTGTATTGCGCGAACAACCAGACTTTGAACAATCTGATGATTGAAATTGCTCCGTTATCGGTATCCCGGCTTTTCCTTTTCAAGGAACAAACCTATTATGGCCGTTGCCTGGTTGCATACAAAGATCATGTACATGACCTGAATATGTTGAGCGATGAGGAACGGAATGCGTTTATGGCGGATGTGGTAAGGGTGACACGTGCCATGCAGAAGGTCTTTAACCCGCAGAAGATAAACTATGGTGCCTACTCGGACAAACTTTCACATCTCCATTTCCATCTGGCTCCCAAATATGAGGATGGTCCCGACTTTGGCGGTACATTCGCAATGAACCCTCAGAAGGTTTATTTGTCGGAAGATGAGTATGTGGGGATGACTGCTAAGCTGAAAGAGGCATTGGAAGGATGATATAATAGCAAAAGAAAGGAAGCTGTTAGGGCTTCCTTTTTTATCTTAGTTGGTTATCCATGAAGCAGCAGCTTTTTTTACTTCTTCATGAGTATAATAAACAGGATCGGCTTCTGCGGCCATTAATCTTTCTATTTTCTCCTCGTCAGTAAATGGGCACATAGCATTTTCAATTTCTTCGTCAGTGACGATGTCGATGTCATCCACTTTATTAGCACGTGATATTTTGTATCTGTTGGATGCGATACGTTTAATGTACTTCTTTACCTTCTCGATACTCTGTGTCAAGGTTGACGATTTCGTTGAACAGTCCCAGACACACCCTGTAATTCCATTGCTTTCATATCTTTACTCCTTTCGGTTTTGATGAAGTACAAATGTATTTATTTTTTGGAAAGAAGCTATAAAATAGCACTTTTATTCAGGAAGCTTAGGTCGCTTTTTAATTAATCCGGGAAACTTTCATTTGTGTATCATCAGTCTTAAACCCTGTACAGTTTTGTAAGAGGACGGTCGCTATATCCGGATTAGAGGGAGAAGGGGAGGCGAGCGTATTGTTCAACCTGAGATTGTGCACGCCTATAGCCTCGATTGCGTTAGTGTAATGTTTCCGGTTAATATTCTTGTCCCATATTATTTCTGCCTGATTAAAAAATACATTGTCTGCGTTCTCTATGTAAATAGCAGGAATGTTTCGGGCAAAAACCTCTTTACCGGGAACAATATTCGGACGTAAGTCAATGTTGCCTCCACAAGTTTCTTCTTTATCACTTTTGACGAATTCCATTTGGAAATTAGTAAAGAATATATTTTGTAACCGTGTTTCGTTCGAAGCGTACATATTGACACAGTTCTCGCTACGACATGAAACATTAGTGAAGTTAATATTCCTGATGATGCCGATAGGATTGTCCGCAACGCCTCGCATGGCTGTAATCTTGATCGGGTCGCCTTGTCCCCACCAATCACCTGTATGCAATCGGGTTTCGATACGGATGTTGTTGAAGTTTACGTTCTGAACAGAGCCGGAATCTCCAACACCAATATTAATACCCCGGTTAGAATCATAGATCAGAATATTGTCGAAGTTATAATTTGACATATGATTTTGATCCCAACCTCCAATACGGATAGCGCTGGAACGTGAGCGGAACACGCAGTTACTTACATTTATATTCTCCGAACGTTTCAGGATATCTTTAAATCCCGGATCTCCATAATGGTGGGCGTATCCGGCCAGTACAATAGCATCGTCTCCACAGGAGAAAATACAATTGGATACATTTACGTTGCTGCAGGATATTATATCCAATCCGTCACTGTTAGGAATATTCAGGTTGTTGTCGATTTTGAGTTTATCACAAATGACATCTTCGCAATGAACGATCACAAAGGTCCAGTATGGAGCATCTACACACTTGAAATCGGTAAGAGTCAAATCGGAGCACTCACTGAATACTATCATTTGATGGAAACGGTCTTTCGGGTATAAGGGACCATCCCCAATTCCGGAAGAAACTTTGCGGAAATTATCTTTCTGACGGGTATAACTTTTGTCGCCAATCACTTTTGCACTATCGGCATACATAAACTCCGTTCCCTGTCCGAAAATAACCCCGTTCCCGGTTATAGATACATTGTTCGCTTTCTCGGTGTAAAAGATTCCTGCCGGATATTGGTTGTGTATCTGATATTGACTTAAATCCGTTGTAGCTTTGAGGATTGCACCGGTTTCCATGTGGAAATTTACATTTGACTTAAGATTCAAGGTGCCAACCAGAAATTCTCCTTTAGGGATATAGACCATGCCGCCGCCGTTTTGCGCACATGCATCAATTGCTTTCTGTATCTGTTCAGTGGTCAACGTTTCTCCGTCATTATGTGCTCCGTAATCGCGTACATTATATATATTGGACTTTTCGGAGCAACTAAGCAGGCATATAGAGGATAGTACGATTAAGAATAAATATTTTCTCATATTATTGATAGTAATTTGATCAGTTATAACTTATTTTGTTTTCTGAAGTTTTTCATGTCCTTCTCAAACAGGCTATTGGAGTAGTCATACATTTTAGTGAAATCCTGTATGGCTTCAGAACTGTTTTTTTTATCCATTCCTTTATAGGGAATATAAGGAGATGAAGAAAAATCCTTTTTCCAGTCAGCATTATACCAACTAAGGATCCAAGCTAAACGCCCTGCTGCCGGATATTTGGTAAGGATATCCCAAACATAAGTTGTCCAGAAATCCGGATATTGTTCCGGATAACGGGGAACTCCTTCTTCAGTAGGACGGCAACCGACTTCGGTCCATGCGGCGACTTTATTATGCGATTCTGCATAGTCACATATCTTAGTCAGATTTTCTACTAATGCCGGGATCGGATAATGCGTGGTGAGGCCGGGTTCATACGCATCTAATCCCAATATATCGACATAATCATCGCCTGGATAGAAAGTAAAATCGACCTGTTTGTCGGGTGACCAGCAATAGAGCAGGTTATTAATACCTTTGCTATGCAGATAATCAACTGTTAGACGGAATAATTTAATATAGGTATCAGCTCCTATCTGTCGCCCCCACCAAAACCAATCACCGGTCATTTCGTGGAAGGGACGAAAGACAATGGGGCAATCCAGTTCTTTGAAGACTGGAATGGCTATCGAGTCAATCCGGTTTAGATACCAATCCAGTTTTATATTGGTTGTCCGGTCCGGATTCACTATTATCTCAGTAGCCAAATGATAGTCCTGACTGGGTTGTCCATCTTGTATCGCATAAAATTTATGCGATACAGGACCTCCAATATGCCAGCAATAGCCTAGTATGGCACCTCTTTTCCACGCTTTTTTCATGGCTTTTATATCCCAGGAGCGGAATTCCTGACTCCCTTCATACCACATCAGGTCACTTTCGTGAAAAGCGGGATGATCTCCTGTGATATCTTTACAATCCGAATGGTTATATTCACCGTTCAAAGGTCCGGATGCATAACCTATAGTTGTAGGGTTAGCCATTCCAAACATCGTTTGTTTATTGTCTACTATTTGTTTTAGTAGCTGATATAACTTTTCGGCTTCAGGACTACGGTATAACTGATTTTGCGCTGTGAGATATAACGGCAAACAAAACAAAAGTGTGATTATAATTCTTTTCATCATATGAGACAGATGTCTGACTTATCATTGATTAATAATTAAACCCTTTTCTCTTAAAACGCCAGTACCAGCTTTCACAGCCCTGGGTTCTATTCCCTTCTGTGTTGTAACATAATACCAGTTCATTTTCGGTTAACGTACAGATATCAAACTTATACACAGGTTTTTGCCCTTCGTTTTGACTAATGCCGTGAGGAATGGTGGCTCCGGAGAATTCGATACTTCCTATGGCCCATATCTGACCATCACTGGTCATGACTTTTTCATTCAGTTTAAAGTCATAATTACCAGTAGTTGTGGTTCCATTACTGATTGTTTTCATGTGAGCCGCACCGTCCAGGTCGAAATATAACTCGGCATTGAGATCTATTCCGTCATCTTTGGCATCCTCGAAAGTCCGTCCCCACCAGTTAGGGCCGGAAGGGATATCGAGATATCCGCCATTACCCCATATCCTTCCACCAAAATTAGAGGAAGGGATATCTGTTGCAAATATCCAGGTTTTGCCACTGCCGTTGCCAGATATAAGATTCCATGCCGGATCATTGAAATAGACCGGATCATTTTGGTTGACAGTAAACTCTTTGCTTGTACTGATATTACCTCCGGCACAATAAGCAGTGAAGGTTACCGAATAGGTTCCGGCAAATGGGAAATAAGCCTCAGCTTGTGTTTTATTAGAAAAACCGGAGCCCCAGTCGAAGAAAGGCAAGATTCCCTGTGTTTTGTTTTCGAATATAACGGTATTGCTTCCTGTCGTTTCCTGAATAATATTGAAAATTAGTTCACTCTCTTTTAATACATTCCCTGCATCTTGCCGATCTTCAATCGGTTCACAGGCTGTAAAGATTGTCAGTAATAATAAGAACAGAAATATTATTTTAGCTTTCATAAGATACTATGTTTATTGGTAAATATTTTATCAGAACATAACGGAAGCTCCTTCCCAACCCGGATTCTGTGTTAAGACTCCTCCGGATAAGGTTATTTCTTCGTTAGGTATTTGTAAGAAACCGCCGGTTTCTCTAACCCGTTGGTCAATATTGTTGAAATAGTCGTTGCCACGATCCTGGTTGATGGTGGTTGGCTGTGCCATATTCCATATTTTAGATCCGGTCATATTATTTTTCATGATGACACCGGCTTCTTTACCATACCAACGCAGCAGATCGTAATAGCGACAGCCTTCAAATGCCAGTTCGTATCTCCTTTCCTTCTGTAAGGTTTCATCGCTATAGGCTGCTATAGGTTCAAGGTTTACACGGCTTCTGACTTTGTTGATGCCGTCTGTCGTTTTGGTTAATTCGGCATGCATCAGCAATACATCAGCAAAACGGATGTAGACAATATCTTGCGTGTTATCCTGTGAAAAATTAGGAGTTCTGCCATATAAAACACAACTGTAATTACAGATCTCTTCAATGCCGGAGGCGTTTTTCCGGCGTACATTGATCGGAATATATTTCTTTTGCCAAAGGCCGGTTTCCTGCCACATCATATCACCTCCCCATTTATAATCAGGTAAGTTTTCTTCGGTATCATTGACGTTACAGATAGAGCCTTTTTTTCTCAGGTCATTATCTGCCCATTCATTATATAATGTAGGAACCACTGGGCCGAATCCCCAGCCTTGTCCGAAAGGTACGAGTGTCTGATCTCTTAATCCCATATAAATATTGACTTGATTGCTATATTTATCAGAGTTAGGAGTATCCCAACTGCCTAATATGGAATGTTTTCCAACGAATATGCTTTCCTTGTTGTCTCCTGTTTCCCGTAGCCAGCTCAAATGATTGTTTTTGGCATACAGGTAATCAGCTTCCGGTATATCAATAGAATAAGGCCATAAATTCCTGAAATCAGAAGCTAGTTTGTGACCACTGTTATTGATACAATCATTTAACCATTCTGTGACATTTGCTTGATTGATGGAAGTCTTATCGGCAAGTTTCACCTCTTTACGGGCGTTTTGATTATAATATCCGTCATAGAATAGATAAGCGCGTGCCATTAAAGCCTCTGCCGCCCATTTCGTAGCACGACCTAATTCGGATGCCGGCTGTTGGACGGGCGATAAGTTTTCGATTGCTGTTTTCAAATCAAGGAAGATCTGTGCGAATAATTCCTCCGGAGTTGCTTTCGGATTATTCTGAGGGATTGGTTCTATCACCAAGGGTACAGAACCCCACATACGTGCCATATTGAAATAAAAGAATGCACGCAGGAAGCATGCTTCGCCTTTTATTTTATTTTTTTGAGCTTCACTTTCCCAGGAAGGAACTTGGTCCAGGGTGGTCAGAAGCATGTTACACCGGAAAATACCTTTGTACAGATTACTCCAGGCTCCTTTCAACTGATTCTCGGAAGTCGCTTTGAATACATTAAGAGCCTGTGGGTTGCGGTCGTTTTGTCCGCCACCGCCGAAACGATCGTCAGATAGTAGTTCCGCTACCATAAAAGGATGTTCGTTGGCATCAAAAGTGATCATTGTTGAATAGGCACCATATAACGATTGTGTTGCGTCTTCTGGTGACATAGGGAAATTTGTGTTGTCTTTCTTGGTCAGGTTATCTGTATCCAGAAAGTCGCTGCAGCCTGTGTTCAGGAAGGATGCAGATGCTATAATATATATAAATAGTCGTTTCATAAGTTGTCTTTAATTTAGAATTTAATATTTGCTCCAACCATATATGTTCTGGGTAACGGATAGAATCCTACATCAATACCACTAGCCCATCCGGAGTTTGTGTCATCTGTACTGGTTCCAATCTCCGGATCCATTCCTGAATATCCTGTAATAGTAAACAAGTTCTGGGCTGTAATATAAAGTCGGAGTTGTTCGAAAGGGACTTTCTTGAATAACTTCTTGAAGTCATAGCCGAGAGTAATATTATTGATTCTCCAGTAATCTCCGTTTTCAACGTATAGGTCGGATATATATTGACGGTTGATATGTGTCCCATTCGTAATACGGGGTATTTTGTTAGAGGTTCCTTCGCCATGCCATCTGCCGAATATTTCGGTTGTATAATTATCCTGAGGACTGTCTCCGGCTCCGCGATATGATTTGATGATCTGATTACCGAATGAACCGTTAGTTGTGATTGAGAGATCAAAACCTTTATATCCCAAGTTGAGATTTAATCCGAATAACACATCCGGATTAGGATCACCGATCATTGTTTTATCCTTATCATCAATAACTCCGTCACCATTCAGGTCTACGAAACGGACATCTCCGGGTTGGGCTGTCGGCATGATTACTTTTCCGTCGTTATTCTTGTAATTCTGTACGTCATTATCATTTTGGAAGAGCCCGTCTGTTTTATATCCCCAGAAGTAACCGATAGGACGTCCTACTTCAGCACGGGGAATACTCGCCGTACCGTTACTGATTTTTACATCGGAGCGAATGATGCCTTCACTATTAGCAATACGGGTTACTTCATTTTTATTATAAGACATATTTGCACTGATTCCATAGGTGAAGTCGCCTGCCTGGTCATTCCAGTTCATGGCAATTTCGATACCTTTGTTCACAATATCTCCACCGTTGATATATGGAGCGCCTGTACCATAACTGGCTAAGACGGGAGCGGGAACTAACCAGTCTTTCGTTTTTTTGTTATACCAGTCGAAATTGATACCTAACCGATTGTTTATGAAACGAGCGTCGAAACCCAGGTCAATTTGTTCGGAAGTCTCCCATGTTACGTTCTGATTGGGTAAGATGTCAGGAAATGCACCTTGTGATATTTGTCCTTTATCCGTACCTATAAAGTAATAAGCATCATAGAAAGAGATTGTGGCCAGATATTGGAAAGGAGAAATAGACTGGTTTCCATTCTGCCCCCAACTGGCACGCAACTTCATGAAGTCCATCCAACTCTTTGTCGATTCCATAAAATCCTCGTTACTCATAACCCAACCTGCAGATACGGAAGGAAAATACCCCCAGCGATTTCCTTTGGCGAAATTGGATGAACCGTCTGAACGCATGACCAGTGTAGCCATGTATTTTTCTTTATAGTTATAATTGATACGGCCGAAATAAGACATGATGCCGCCTTTGCCCCAGGGACTACCTCCAATAGAGGTTTTGGAAGCATCAACAACATTTGCATTATCTATATAAGCATGGTCAAAATCATCAAAGATTGAATTTACATTTTTAGCATTAAGGTTGTCTCCTAAACCCCATCGTTCGGCAGACATTCCGATTAATGCGTCGAAACTATGTACCTGGTTGATATTGAATGCGTAAGAAAGCGTATTTTCGAATGTCCAGCCTAATCCTACCCCGGAACTTTGGTAAGTGAGGTCTTCCGTACGAAAGTTTTCAGGACTTAATTTGTATTCCGGCGAATAACTCCTGTAAGTATTGGCACTTATATTAAAACCGAAGCTGCTGCGGAATTTAAGATTTTTGATGGGTTGTATTACTGCGAAGAAGTTTCCGTCCAGATTATGATTTTTGGATATATTCTGACCTCTCTGATAAACCATATCGCCAATCGGGTTGGCTTGCCTGTTATTCCAGGGTATGGCGTAGTGATATTCACCTTCTATCTCATTCCCATTGGCATCTTTTGCCCAAAGCGGCATAAATGGACTTATTCTCAGTGCATTGGCAATATCGTTCCAGCCAAAGTTACCGATACCGATACCGTTTTTTTCAGAGAAAGAATAAGACATGTTTTCGCCGAATTTGATAATGTCCATATCTTTTACTTTATAAAGAGTATGGTCTGTGTTTACTCTTGCTGTATAACGGCTGTATTGGGGTTGTACTGGTTTGCCGTAAATTCCTTCCTGTGTGGTGTATGAAAGTCCGATTGAATAGACCGACTGCTCTGTTCCTCCGGAGATGTTAAGGGCGTGGCTTTGCATCGGAGCATTTTCATTTTCCAATTCTTTTAACCAGTTTGTTCCTTTCCAACTACTGTTTTGAATACGCTCCCAATCGCCCGCATCCATCATATTGGTAAAATCATAAGGTCTGAGTCCTGAGTTTATTTGTGCTTCATTCATGATCATGGCATATTCCTGTGCATTGAGCAGAGGCTGGCTTTTATAAACGTTTTGTACACCGAAGTATCCATCATATTGTATGGACGCTTTGCCGGCTTTACCTTGTTTTGTTGTAACTAATACGACTCCGTTTGCTGCACGTGATCCGTAGATGGCTGCGGAAGCAGCGTCTTTTAATACATCTAATGATTCGATATCTGCCGGATTGAGATAGTCGATGTTGCCTCTGGATACGCCATCTACTATATAAAGAGGTTGGGAGTTACCAATTGTACCGATACCACGGATATTTACTTTGAAACCTTCACCGGGTTGTCCGGATTTTTTCATGATATTTACCCCTGGTGTCTGGCTTTGTAGTGCGGAAAGAGGGGAGACGGTATTCAATTTCTGTATATCGTCACCTTTTACCTGTATTGTTGCTCCAGTGACTAATTTTTTCTTTTGTACACCATAGCCTACCACCACGACTTCTTCCAATGTTTGAGAGTCTTCTTTAAGTAATATCCTGTAATGATCTTTTCCGGAAATTACCTTGATTTGTTGTTCCATATATCCGATATATGAAATCGTTAAGAAAGAGTTTTCCGGAACGGTTAGAGTAAAGTTGCCATCTACATTCGTGACTGTTCCGTTCGAAGTTCCCAGCTGGACAATATTTACGCCGATCAAAGGAAGATTATCTGTTGCCGATAATACAACACCGTTGATCTGACTGCCTGTTTGTGCATAGGCTGAAAGTCCTACTATTAATAAAAGGGCTGTGAGAGTCAAATTTCGCATAAACCTTTTAGTTAGGTCCTGCGATAAAAAGGTACTACATTTCCTTTTCATAAAAGAATGATTTTAAAGTTATACATGTTGAAACAAATGTAGGGTATGTTTTGATAGATAACGACTGCAGGTGTAATAAAGAGCTTAGGCCCTTGTAACAGGTTTAAGAATATGTCTCAATATTTAAAGATTATGTTATGTACATTGTAATGCACTGTTTTTTGCTGGAAAAATACTTACATTTGTGTCGAACTATTGTTACCTGTATGAAGAAACTTATATTGTGTATAATTCTTTTGTTCTTGCTGCCTGGTAGCCGACTATTTGCATCCATGCGCTTTATATCTGTAGAAGATGGATTATTGAATAACAGTATCCATTTAATTTATCAGGACCGCAGAAACCAGATGTGGGTCGGTACAGATTGTGGATTAGGCCGGGTTACGGGAGCAGATGTGAAAATGTTCACCCAGTCGTTTCAGAAGAAGAATTCTTTACCGGATAATTATATTACCGCCATGTATGAAGACTCTTTTGGAAACTTCTGGATAGGAACGCTTAGCGGACTTTATAAATACGACTACCGGACAGAACAATTTACTTCCAGCTTTAAAGATTTGTATCAATATCTGGCTCATTCTAAGATATCCTGTATCGAAGAAGATAAGAATGGATTTGTCTGGATTGTTCTTTCAGATCGTGGACTGGTGCGAATACAACCGAAAGATAATACAGTCATTCTATATGAGCTTCCAGATGTGAAGAGTATGGATATTACAACCTTGTTTGTTGCAGATAATGGTGATCTGTGGTTAGGTAGTAAATATAATGGTATTGCTATTTTTCATCCTGAAACAGCAGTTTTGGAGAACATAAATAACTTGTCAGACTCTAATCATATTCTGGCAGAGCATTCTATCTTTTCACTATGTACGGATAATAAAGGAAATATTCTGGTAGCAGCACTGGGGTATGGACTGATATATATTGACCCGGTAACCCGGTTGGTACGACCATTGAAAGGGTGCGATCGGATTCCTGAAGCAAGGTTGTCAGTCTGTTTGATAAAAGATCGGAAGCAGCGTATTTGGGTCGGTACGGATGGAGGAGGATTATGGTTATTGGATGAGGAAAAGGAAACGTTAATACCTTATGGTATTCAGAATTTCGGATTTAATCCTATGACAGGTAAAGTGCAAGCCTTATGTGAGGATCGGCAGGGAAATATTTGGGTTGGATACGTAGAGAAAGGAATCGTTGTTATACCTGCAGAAGAAGATGGCTTTCGGATTATAGAGAATAACCCTTACAGCGAATTGGATATAACAGATCAAAGTGTAGGTGCATTGTGGATTGACAGGGAACAGAAATTGTGGGTAGGAACCAATGGCGGAGGGTTATTCAAGTTGTGCTATGTCAATAATCAATATAAGGTGGAGCAGCGTATATTGCCGGAGGAAAATGTAATAACCAGTCTTTTTCAGGATTCCAGAGGACTGATGTATATTGGAACTTACCTTCATGGTTTTTATATTTATAATACCCGAACAGGAGACATAAGGCATTATTATTATAAGGAAGGGGGAAAATCGCAACTTAATTGTAATCATGTTACTAGCTTTGCGGAGGATCATGAAGGGCACGTATGGATTGCAACTAATGGAGGAGGTGTTAATCGCATGGATCATACTACCGGACAGTTCTCTTATTTCAGACAAACTGGCGATGATACTGATAGCTATTTGCTGAGTAACTGGTGTAATTTCGTGTATATAGATAGTAATAACAGGTTGTGGGTCGGAACATATGCTGGTCTGAGTTGTATGGATGTAGAGAGTAATACTATTTGCTATTATACAGGGAAAGATAGTTTAATTCAGAATAATACAGCTATCGCTATTTTAGAAGATAAGGACAATAATATTTGGATTGGCACAAACTGGGGTTTAAATAAAATTGATAAGGACTTAAAGAAAGGTTCTCTATATACAATACAGGATGGTTTGCCGGATAATTTAATTGCTGGTTTTGAATTGGATTCATCCGGTAATTTTTGGGTTAGTACGAATAGTGGAATCGCCGTTTATCAGAAAGAACAGGACCGTTTTATTGGTTACGGAACATATGATGGCATAACTAACCAGGAGTTTAAGCTTCAGGCATCTACTCATAGTCAGTCAGGATGTCTTTATTTTGGAGGGACACGAGGCATTACCTGGTTTGATCCGGATAAGTTAGCCAGGGAAACACCTCTTTCAGGTCTTTTATTATCCGGATTATTTGTTTTTAATGATAAGATAGAAGTAGGACAGGCTTATCAGGGAAAAATCCTGTTGAATGAAGTTCTGTCCGAGACACAGGAGATCACGCTTAATTACCGTCAGAATAATTTGTCGATAGTTTTTAATGCTCTGGAGGCCGTTTCTCCTGAAAGGGTAAGGTATGAATATATGTTGGAAGGGCTGGATCGGGATTGGCAGAATGCCATCCGGGGTAATCGTACGGCGATATATACAAATCTTCCCCCCGGTTCATATATGTTTAGAGTGAAAGCTTATACGGTTCCGGAAAACGAGCAAACAGTCTGTTTGTCTATTGTGATCACACCTCCGTGGTGGTTGACATGGTGGGCAAAGAGTCTTTATGCTATGTTGACCTTATTATTTTTATATGGTATTTTTCGTTTGACGATGATTCGTCTGAGGGAAAAACAACGAATGTTGGAAAAAGAACATAATGAACGTTTGGTACAATCCAAGTTGCAATTCTTTACAGATATATCTCATGAGATCCGAACGCCATTAACGTTGGTAATATCTCCGCTTCTTAAATTAATACAGGAAGATACGGATTCTTCGAGACAGGTAGTTTATCATATTATGAACCGGAATGCTAATCGTATCCTCCGGCTGATAAATCAACTCTTGGATATCCGTAAGATTGATCGGGGGCAAATGAAACTTGCAGTACGTAAGACAGATGTAGTCTCTTTTGTCAATGACGTAGTTGATTCTTTTAGTCCGTTAGGGAAAGATAAGGATATTCAGTTATCTTTTATTTCCGAACAGATACCCGATACGGTTTGGATAGATATTGATTTTATGGATAAGATTATTTATAATCTCCTCTCTAATGCTTTCAAGTTTACAAATAAAGGAGGAAAAATTGAGATTCATTTGTCTGTTTCTGAAAATATGTATCTGGAGTTTACCGTTCAGGATAATGGAAAAGGAATTTCACCGGAATATATTCATACGATATTTGAACGCTTTTATCAGGTTGATCAAAGGAACAATGTCGGGAATATTGGGACAGGGATCGGCCTTCATCTTTGCCGAATGTTGGTGGAATTGCATCATGGTACTATAGATGTGTCGAGCGTTCCGGGAGAAGGGAGTGTGTTTACAGTACGGGTACCTTTTCTAAGAGAAAACTATCAATCGGAGGAATTGTGTGATACTCCACTAAATGAAAACTGTAATGTGCCTATCGAGTCAATGAACATTCAAATAGATGCATGGGATAAAAATGAAGCGGATTCTGTTAGTAAAAATAATCGTTTGTCACGAAAACCCACCATCCTGCTGGTAGAAGATAATCTTGATATCTTAGCCTTATTGAGGAACGAATTACAGGAACACTTTCTTATCAGGGAAGCGATGGATGGAAAGGCCGGTTATGAAGTAGCTGCCTCCAGTTACCCGGATTTAATTATTACCGATGTGATGATGCCGGTTATGGATGGTTTGGAAATGACTCAACGTTTGCGTGGAAATAATAATACCCGGCAAATACCGATTATTATGCTTACCGCGAAAACGACGTTGGATGATAGTGTGGAAGGTCTGAAATCCGGGGCGGATGTATATATATCCAAACCTTTTGATCTGCGATATTTGCTTGCAAATATTATTAACTTATTGAATAGACAAGCCTTTGCGAAAGCCGGAGAAAAGACGGATCATACCTCCGAAACGACTGATTTCAATGTAAAAAGTGCTGATGATAAATTGATGGAGAAGTTGAACCGGATCATTCGGGAACACATCAGCGACTCTTCATTGAGTATAGAGTCGCTGAGTGCGGAATTGGGGATCAGCCGTGTCCATCTACATCGTAAACTAAAAGAAATATGCAGGTTGACTCCAAGTACTTATCTGCGTAATGTCCGACTGGAATATGCAGCCCAACTGCTTCGTACCAAGAAAATATCGATATCGGAAGTTGCATATGCGGTGGGTTTTGGTTCTCATCAATATTTTTCGAATTGTTTCAAGGATTTTTATGGGTTATCTCCTGCTGAGTACGCAGAAAAATACAGAGAGGCATAAATTACACAGGCATTCTTTCTTGTTGTTTATTCAGGAGGCTTAGGTCGCACGGCAACTATACTTGGTGAAGCGCAACCTTACGGAGCGGCAGAATGTCCGCTCCGGCATAATTGTGGCGATTCCGTGCAACCTGATACCATGTCGCTCCCGGATCGTTCTATCCTTTTAAACTTTTATTTATATCTTCAATATAACTGAGAATATCTTCGCGTCCTTCCTTCTTCTCCGAGGAGGAGAGTAGGATAGGAGGAAGTTCTTCCCAGCTCTCCAGTAACTTGTCCTGATAGGCCTTCAGGTTTTCTTTCAAACGTCCTTTGCTTATTTTATCTATCTTGGTGAAGATGATTGAGAAAGGTACGCCATTCTCTCCTAGCCATTCCATAAATTCGAGGTCGATCTTTTGTGCTTCATGGCGACAGTCAAGCAATACAAAGAGGTTGGTCAGTTGTTCGCGTTCCAGGATATAATCTTCGATAATCCGCTGGATATTCTCCCGCCCTTCTTTTCCGCGCTGGGCAAAGCCATAACCGGGAAGGTCGACCAGAAACCAGTTGTTATTAATCATAAAATGATTGATAAGCAATGTCTTACCAGGCTTCTGCGAAGTCATGGCCAAACCTTTCTTGCCGGTCAGCATATTGATAAGGGAGGATTTGCCTACATTACTTCGCCCTATAAAGGCATACTCCGGAAAGTTTCCAGCGGGGCATTTCTTTACATCCGTGTTGCTGATAACAAATTCTGCACTTTTAATTTCCATATTAGTTAATCTTTTATTGATTTATATTTTACTGAGGCCACCCATAGTCCAAAGAAGGTGATTGCACCGTTTACCATCAACATTTCGTAACCGAAGGCATAGCCTGTATATTGTTTCACCAGATAATCCGTAGCAAAGCAGATCAGTGGTGAGAGAATACATATATAAGGAACATATTTGTCGCGTGGTTGTTTTTTTGTGAACAGGCCAAAGACAAATAATCCGAGTAAAGGACCATACGTATAAGACGCGATCATGTAAATAGCATCGATCACACTGCGACTGTTTACGGCTTTAAAGATAAGGATAATTATTGCAAACAACACCGAGATAAGTAAATGAGTCATTAACCGGGTACGTTTGGCTTTGTTTGCTTCTTCCTTTTCTACTCCCAGAATATCAACGCAAAAGGAGGTGGTAAGTGCCGTCAGGGCAGAGTCGGCACTGCTGAATGCTGCTGCGATGATTCCGATGGTAAAGAAGATCAGGATAGAATGTCCCAGTATTCCGGAGGTACAGAACATCGGCAGGATATCGTCATTCAGTGCAGGCAATGCAATGTTTTGCTGAGCTGCCAGTGATATTAACAGGACACCCAGCGAAAGAAACAGGAAATTGACTGGTGTGAAGGCAAATCCATAGGTGTACATATTCTTTTGCGCATCTTTCAGGCTTTTGCAGGACAGGTTTTTTTGCATCATATCCTGATCCAGTCCGGTCATTACGATGGTAATAAAGATGCCGCTGAAGAATTGTTTAGCGAAGTGTTGTGTACTATGCCAGTCATCAAATTCAAAAATACGGAAATGAGGGCTGGCTACCAGTGTTTGTACCATACCATCCATATTCAATTCCATTGCATCTTTCACCTTCCAGATTATAACGATCAGCATGGCAACCAGGCAGAGGGCCTGGAGCGTGTCGGTCCAGATGATGGTTTTAATACCACTTCGATAGGTGTAAAGCCAAACAAGGAATATACTTATTACGACAGTTATCCAGAAAGGAATATTCCAGGTACTGAATACGTAGTGTTGCAAGATAAGGACAACCAGATAAAGCCTTGCTGCTGCTCCTACAATTTTGGATAGAAGGAAGAAAGAGGCTCCTGTCTTATAGCTTCGCCGTCCGATGCGGTCACCCAGATAGGCATAGATGGAAGTCAGTTGCAGTTTATAATAAAGCGGCAGAAGAACTTTGGCAATCAATATATACCCGAAGAAAAATCCCAGGACCGTCTGCATATAAGTCATATCTATACTACGCACCATTCCCGGAACAGAAACGAATGTTACTCCTGAGAGCGATGTCCCGATCATGCCGATAGAAACTATATACCAGGGAGATTTACGGTTACCAAGAAAAAAAGCATCGTTACTGGTGCTCTTTCTTCCAGTGATCCATGCGATGAGTAATAGGATACCAAAATAAATAGCAATGATCGAGAGAATTATATAGCTGTTCATTTATCGGGACTTATTTAAGTAGAGCAGGGGAGCATCCCCCGTCAAATGTTCGGTGACAAAGATAGCTATTTTTATATAAATGTAAGCTTTTTATCACGACTCTCCTGATCGGAGTAAGGTCCATTTTATCGGTATAATTATCCTTTTCGTGGGTAAATTACACCTGTTAATCTATTTTGTTTGCCACCTTGTAGCTTTGTTTGTTCCTTTGTAACCGTTAGAGCTCGTGAGAGTCAAGACAAACCGGCTACAACTCGTAGCCGATAAGATAGGTAAACACAAAAAAAGGCCGCTATCGTGAGATCAGCGGCCTTTTTAGTATTTCAAGTTTAATATCTTTTTTCAATTTGTGATCCCCGGAAATAATGTGCTAATATTTCCGTATAAGAATATCCTTGTGCTCCCATTACCGCAGCTCCGATCTGGCAAAGCCCCACACCATGACCCCATCCGGCCCCAGTCAGTATAAAACGTTGAGGGATATTGATACGGATATCTTCTTTGTCTATCACGAATGCCGAACTGTAAAGATGCGTTTCTGATAATGTACGCCGTATCTCCAGCTCCTTACCGATCGTATATATCCGGCGTGTTCCTATAATTTTCAACTTTTCTATCCGGCCGGAAGTACCCCTTTCCAGTGGGATAAGGTCTTGTATCTCGCCGAAATCGATACCGCTTTTACGATGGATCAGTTCGGCCAACTCAGCCTGGGTATAAGAGATTCGCCAACGGTAGAAATTGGTTGTTTCCTGGTCGTAGTTATTTAATACCTGGCTCAGTATCTCTTTGTCGGTGGTGTTACAAAATGCTTCCGGTGAATTGCGTATCCACATTTCAGCTTCGATTGGATCGGTCAGGTCCGGATAAGAGGCTTCTTTACTGTCACGTATAGCTGTCAGATAAGAGCGAGGCACCGGTTCCCAGCAATGTTCGAACTGTTCGGTTACGCCTCCGCAACATTTCGAGAAGCGGGTATCGCAAATAGATTCACCATCCGTTAGGATCTCACCACGGGTTTCATGAATCACTTCCCGGATAATTGGTGTCGAGGCCCGGGTGATACCCTGGTAACGCTGGCAATGATCATCGGCACATACATCGAACATCGTATGGTCTTCACGGTCGTACCAACGGATTAACTGATCATGTTCACGATGACAACTCCGGTATTTCTCCGAAGTATTGCCCAAGCGGAAATTCTTTTCTATCTGGGCTAACAGCCAGCTGCGTGAGATGACGGCATGTGCTTTCAGCAATTCCTTCGACGCGGTAGCACTCATCTCCGACGAGATAACACTGGTGAGGTATTCTTCAACATCGATACTGTTGATTACAACGATGCCTTCATTTCCTGCTACCAGGTTCAAAGACCCTTTGAAGCGTTGATCCTCCTGGCGCTGCCAGTGGAAATCAACTCCGATTGTAACGGCCTTCAGGTCGAATGAGGAGTCTGGTGAAGCCGGTTCAAAGAAAAGTTCCTTGTACAGTTTGCCGTTGTATACAATATTCCCGTTTACGAACAACGCTCGTTGTTCCCCGGTCAGGAAGGCACTATTCTCCGTATGGATATACTCTCCGTTGAATACGAAAGAGACAGCCTTCTGCGTCATAATCCCAACATTAACTACCGGTGCATCCATTATTTATCTTATTCTTTTTTTGCTTTCAGTGAACTTATCGCCAGGTAAGCCATCAATGCTATATACATTACAACAGCTAACGGCTCCGCAAAGTTCCCTTCCAGCCATTTCTCATTAACAAGGTTGATACCGCCGAATCGTAAGGCAGCGCTGATAACTCCCATCAAAGCACCTCCGGCAATGAATCCGGAAGCAAGCAGCGTCCCTTTCTCCAAACGTACTGTGTTAAGTGCCTGGTCTTTACTGCGGCTTCCTACATACCAGCTGATGGCTCCACCGATCAACAACGGAGTGTTCAGTTCCATCGGGATAAACATACCCAGTGCGAAAGCCAATGCCGGAATCTTACAGAAATTCAGGATAATGGCCAGTACGGCTCCAATACCGTAAAGCACCCAGGGTGCTCCCGAGCCACTCATCAGTGGCTCGATAACAGCTGCCATAGCGTTGGCTTGGGGTGCAGCCAGTTGTCCGGTTGTAAAACCGTATGTCTGGTTCAGGATCAGGATTACACCACCTACGGTAGCGGCTGAAACAAGTGTTCCGAGGAATTTCCAGGTCTGCTGTTTGGCCGGTGTACTTCCCAGCCAGTAACCGATTTTCAGGTCGGTAATAAAACCGCCGGCCATAGACAATGCTGTACAAACAACACCTCCGATAATCAATGCCGATACCATACCTGCAGTTCCTTTCAGACCTGCAGCAACCAGGATAATCGACGATAAGATCAGTGTCATCAGTGTCATACCGGAAACCGGGTTGGTTCCTACGATAGCAATGGCATTGGCTGCAACAGTTGTAAACAGGAATGCTATAATACCGACGATCAACAGACCGATCAAGGCATAATACCAGTTATCCAATACTCCGAAGTGGAAGAACAGGTAAGTAACGATCAGCGTAGCAAAAATACCGATCGTGATGATCTTCATCGATAAATCTTTCTGTGTACGTATCGTTTCCATATCAACTTCCGTATTTTTACCTTTCAACTCTTTGGCTGCCAGGCCGACAGCCCCGCGAATAATTCCCCATGAATTGATAATACCGATTACACCGGCAGTTGCAATACCTCCGATACCGATATGGCGGGCGTAAGTAGTAAATATCTGTTCTGCGCTCATACTGCCAACTGTTGCTGTGATTGCGTCATTTCCTAAAGTCAGCACGTCAGAGCCGAAAAAAGCAGACATTAACGGAATAATAACTAACCATACCAGGAATGAGCCGGCACAGATAATTGCGGAATATTTCAAACCGATGATATAACCGAGTCCCAGTACGGCTGCTCCGGTATTTACTTTCATTACCACTTTTGCTTTGTCTGCCAGCATTTCACCGACTCCGACAATACGCGTGCTTATTGTTTCGCTCCACCAACCGAAGGTTGCTATAATGAAATCGTACAGACCGCCGATCAGACCAGCCAGAATAAGAGGTTTTGCCTGACTGCCGCCTTTTTCACCGGAAACCAGCACCTGCGTAGTGGCTGTAGCTTCCGGGAACGGATATTTGCCGTGCATATCTGAAACAAAGTATTTCCGGAATGGGATCAATAATAGGATACCAAGAATACCTCCCAGCAACGAACTCATAAATACTTCAAAAAAGTTGATGGAAATCTCAGGATATTTATCCTGCAAGATATAAAGGGCAGGGAGGGTGAAGATGGCTCCGGCTACGATTACGCCGCTACAAGCTCCGATAGATTGGATAATAACGTTTTCCCCCAATGCATTTTTTCGCTTAAGTCCACTCGATAAACCTACGGCAATGATGGCGATAGGAATAGCAGCTTCGAATACCTGTCCGACTTTTAATCCCAGATAGGCAGCAGCGGCACTGAATATTACGGCCATTACCAGCCCCCAGAATACAGACCACGGAGTCACTTCCTTGTATTGCTTCTCGGGTGACATAATGGGGTTATAAACTTCTCCTTCTTTGAGTTCTCTGTAGGCATTTTCCGGTAGCCCGCTTACCTTTTCTTCATCTTCCTTCTTCACGGTGACTATTATTTTTTAGTTAGATTTAATCTGAAATGTGTTTTCCCGTTTTTTTATAGCGTTACAAAACTACGTTATTTTTTTTATTGAACAAATGATTAAGGCAGGTAAGAATGGTAGACAGGGATATTTAGCAGATGTTCGGGAAGAATAGTTCTATTATTGCTGTGAAACAAAAGCCCCACCTTTTTGACATGAGTGGGGAAAACACCCCATTTATGTGGGGAATAATACCCATATATATGGGGGAAAAGTCCCATTTAAGTGGGGAAAAAACTCTACTGTAGCAGAGTTGCCGTTCTTCTGTAGTATGAAATAATCCCGTATACATAATAACAGGAAATGTGTTATTACATATACAGGATTCTATTTATAACAAAGTTATCCGTAAGAATTACCGGGTACTATTTTCATATCTCTTATGTAAGCTTCTCAGTTCAAAAGAGAGCATAACCCGGAAAATACCGATGATAAGCAGTGCGTAGGCAATCATATAAACTAGTGTGAAAACTCCTAATCCCGGTTGCCAGATAATTGCAATACTGCAAATAATAGCCAGGATACCGAAAGCCATATACCAACCCCAGTTGCCGGTCCCGAACCGTTTCAGGTCCATTGCATAACCGGTAGAGGAGAAGCCTCTAAACATTAGCCAGAAAGCCAGGATGAAGGGAAGGACAGTCATACTTAGCCCCGGACTAGCCATCAGATAAATACCGAGTATCAGATCAATGATACCGCCAGCCAGATACCAACCCCAGCTGGAAATATGCTTCCGATTCGATACGGCAAACAGTATCTCGAGCGTACCGCTAACGAACATGGCAACACTGAAAAGAATACTTAAAGCAACATAACTGGCCAGTGGTGTAAACATTAGGCATATGGCAATCAGGATATAGAGTAATCCCAGGAGAAGTGAAACCCACCAATTCTGTACGGCGGAACTAATTTTTTCGTTAAATGCATTCATATTGAGTAACTTTTAAAAATTAAAGAATTTATACTGTAACAAAGCTTAGGAAAGAAAGGTTTTAAGGTAAAGGCAAACCGGAATATTTTATATACATTTGTCCTCTGTTAAAATAAATTATACACAAGAAAAAGTCTGCTCTTATGAAAGGTATTGTACTGGCAGGAGGTTCGGGTACCCGTTTGTATCCAATCACCAAGGGTGTTTCCAAACAATTGTTGCCGATTTATGACAAGCCGATGATCTATTATCCAATATCCGTTCTTATGCTGGCCGGAATACGGGAAATATTGATCATTTCTACTCCGCAGGATTTGCCGGGATTCCGTCGGTTACTGGGAGATGGTTCGGATTATGGTGTCCGTTTTGAGTATGCTGAGCAACCTTCGCCTGATGGTTTGGCACAAGCTTTTATTATCGGGGAGAAATTTATTGGAAATGACTCGGCTTGCCTGGTTTTAGGCGACAATATTTTCTATGGACAAAGCTTTACGGCTATGTTAAAAGAGGCCGTTAACAATGTAGAGAACGAACAAAAAGCAACCGTGTTCGGTTACTACGTGAACGATCCGGAACGTTATGGAGTAGCCGAATTCGACAAAGACGGGAACGTATTGAGTATTGAAGAAAAACCGGAAGTTCCGAAATCGAACTATGCTGTTGTTGGACTCTATTTCTATCCGAATAGAGTGGTTGAAGTGGCGAAGAATATTAAGCCGTCATCCCGTGGGGAACTGGAGATCACAACAGTCAATCAGGAGTTTCTGAACGATGGAGGACTAAAGGTGCAACTGTTGGGGCGTGGTTTTGCCTGGCTCGATACAGGTACGCACGACTCGCTTTCGGAAGCTTCTACCTTTGTCGAGGTGATTGAAAAACGTCAGGGACTGAAAGTCGCTTGTTTGGAGGAAATAGCTTTCCGGAAAGGCTGGATCGATGCGGTTAAACTGAAAGAGCTTGCTGCCCCAATGATCAAGAATCAATATGGTCAATATTTATTGAAACTGATAAAGGAATGAATAAAGATAGTAAAATATTTGTAGCCGGACATCGTGGCCTGGTTGGATCGGCAATTTTGAAAAACCTGCAACAGAAGGGGTATACGAACTTTGTTTTGCGTACGCATGCAGAGTTAGACCTGACCGATCAGTTGGCGGTAAATGAATTTTTTGCTGCTGAGAAGCCAGAATATGTGTTCCTTTCGGCAGCTCATGTCGGAGGAATTATGGCAAACAATGTGTATCGTGCGGATTTTATTTATATCAATCTGATGATACAGAATAATGTGATCCATGCCTCTTATATTAATAAGGTAAAGAAGCTCCTGTTTTTGGGTAGCACCTGTATCTATCCATGTGAAGCTCCCCAGCCAATGTCGGAAGACAGTCTATTGACATCGCCTCTGGAATATACCAATGAACCATATGCTATTGCAAAGATCGCAGGGATAAAAATGTGCGAAAGTTATAACCTGCAATATGGAACCAATTATATCGCTGTGATGCCCACGAATTTGTACGGTCCAAACGATAATTTTAACCTGGAAACTTCTCATGTCCTTCCGGCTATGATCCGTAAGATCCATCTGGCAAAATGTTTGCATACAGCCGACTGGGAAGCGTTACGCAAGGATTTGAACACACGTCCGGTAGAAGGAATATCAGGTGATTCTTCTGAAAAAGATATTTTGGCTATCCTTGAAAAGTATGGAATTTATCCGGGTAGAGTGGAGCTTTGGGGAACGGGAAAACCGCTTCGTGAATTCCTTTGGAGTGAGGAAATGGCGGATGCTTCCGTTTATATAATGGAGCATATCGATTTCGCAGATGTCCGTTCTGATGGTAATGAAGTCCGTAACACGCATATTAATATAGGTACGGGAAAAGAATTATCCATTAAAGATGTGGCTACCCTGATCCGAGAAAAGATCGGTTTTGAAGGTGAGCTTACCTTTAATTCATCCAAGCCCGATGGAACTTTGCGAAAGTTAACCGATGTAAGTAAACTACATGCCCTGGGCTGGCGTCACCGAATAGAGATTGCCGAAGGAGTAGAACTTTTGTATAACTGGTATTTGAACAAACAATAATAAACTTAGTATAATGAGTAAAGTCGCTTTAATAACAGGTATAACAGGACAGGATGGAGCCTATCTGGCTGAATATCTTGTAAAGAAAGGGTATACCGTACATGGTATCAAACGTCGTTCGTCTATGTTCAATACAGATCGTATCGACCATCTCTATCAAGATCCGCATATCGAGAACAGAAACCTGATCCTTCATTACGGTGACCTGACCGATAGTTTGAATCTTACTCGCATTATCGGTGAAGTACAACCGGATGAAATATACAATCTGGCAGCTATGAGCCATGTGAAAGTAAGTTTCGATACTCCCGAATATACCGCTAATGCCGATGGTTTAGGTGTTTTGCGTATTCTGGAAGCCGTCCGTTTGTTGAATCTGACACAGAAAACCCGTATTTATCAGGCGTCAACATCCGAACTATATGGTTTGGTGCAGGAAGTTCCTCAGAAGGAAACTACACCTTTCTACCCGAGAAGTCCGTATGCCGTAGCAAAACTTTATGGTTACTGGATAACTGTCAACTATCGTGAAGCGTATAAAATGCATGCATCCAACGGTATTTTGTTCAATCATGAATCGCCTTTACGCGGTGAAACTTTTGTTACCCGTAAAGTAACCCGTGCCGTATCGCGCATAGCATTGGGTATGCAGAAAAAAGTTTATATGGGAAACTTATCCTCTAAACGTGACTGGGGGCATGCGAAGGATTATGTTCGTGCCATGTATGCCATTCTTCAACAGGATGAACCTTCTGATTATGTAATTGCTACGGGAATAACCACGACTATTCGTGATTTTGTCAGTAAAGCATTTGAAGAAATAGGCGTAGAAGTTATTTTCAAAGGTGAAAATGTTAATGAGGTAGCATCATTAAACTATATTGACGAAAAAATGTTTATAGAGAAAGTGGGTGAGTCTTACCTCGAAAGTTTTAAAGAACGAATAGGAGAGGATGTTGTTGGAGTTGATCCGCAATACTTTCGTCCGACTGAGGTGGATTTACTTATCGGGGATGCAACGAAGGCCCGTACCCGGTTGGGATGGGAACCAAAATACAGCCTCGATGCCCTTATTCAGGATATGATGCAGAATGATATCAAACTTATGAAAAAAGAGTCTTACCTACGGGAAGGCGGGTACAAAATTCTGAATTATTTTGAATAAATTAAGAACAAAATATAGATTTAGTTTGTTTTAATTGAAAAAAGAGTTAATTTTGCTCTAAATTTGAGCGTTATTTGAGGTAATTGATTGTTTAATTAAAATGTTGATGAATATGAAGACTAAAGTATTACTTTTGGCTTTGTTGTCAGGTTTCGTTTTTTCTGTGTCTGCACAGGAATTTAAACCACAAGTTGGTTTTAGTACTGAAAAAGGGTATAAGACAAATTTCAAGAAAAACAAAGCTGGCGACAATTGGTTTATTTCTGTTGCTGGTGGTGCAAGTATTTTATTAGGTGACCAGAATAATAAAGCAGATTTTGGTAACCGTTTGAATTTTGCTCCTCAGTTCTCATTTGGTAAATGGTTTAATCCATATCTGGCTTTCCGTGCTCAGTTGAACGGTGGTGTTTTACATGGATTTTATCAGAATGATGCCGATGCTACTTTGATGCAGCATAATAAATATGCAGCTGCTCACGTAGATTTGTTATGGGATGTAACTAATTTCTGGGGTGTTTATAACGAAAAGAGAGTATTCCGTTTGATCCCTTGGGTTGGTTTTGGTTATGCACAGCGTTTCAAAACTACAGAATCTGCTGAATTTGCAAGAACTGAATCTCCTACATTGAATGCCGGTATCCTTACTGCTTTCCGTTTGAGCAAACGTGTTGATTTGAACGTGGAAGTTCAGGCTTCTTTATTGAACGAACAGTTTAACCGTATTTCTATGTATCACCTGACTGACGGTATTGCTCAGGTAAGTGCAGGTTTGACATTCAAATTGGGTAAAACTGATTTCGAAGTATTGGAACCGATGGATTACGCTTTGTTGAATGACCTGAACAATCAGATCAACTCTCTGCGTGCTGCTAACGATGAGTTAAGCAAACGTCCGGAGTCTTGTCCTGAATGCGAAGAAGTGGTAACAACTGTTGTAAACAATTACGTTGACAATGTAGTATATTTCCGTCTGAATAGCTCTAAGATCGACAAGAATCAGCAGATCAATATTTACAATACTGCTGAATTCATGAAGGGTAGCAATACTCCGATCAAGGTTATCGGTTATGCTGATAAGAATACAGGTAACTCTAAGTATAATATGGGTCTTTCTGAAAAACGTGCTAAAGCCGTTGCTAAAGAATTGATCGAAAAATACGGTATCAACTCTAACCAGATCACTATCGAATGGAGAGGTTCGGATGAACAGCCGTATAGCGAAAACAACTGGAACCGTGTTGTTATCATGTCTGCAAATAATTAATTATTTTTTAATTATATCTGAAAAAGGCTGCACATTATGTTGTGCGGCCTTTTTTTTGCACGGATTTATGATTACTTTTGTGGAATTTTAGAATATAATTATGGAATTCGACAAAAAACATGGCTACCTTATCCAATGGTGTATAGGAATGGGCGATTTGCTTGTGATAAATCTGCTGTTCTTTGCTGTCTATTATGGTTTGGGGGAGTTTTATACGAAAGCGATATCTTATAGCCTGAGAGAGGTGATTCTTCTATTGAATTTTTGTTATTTTTTCTCTCTTTATTTTATCCCCATGCAATTGCATGTGGCGGTTGTTTTTATCGATAAGATCGTTCAGCGTGCTTTTGCCCTGATATCTATACAGGTCTTTTTGTTTGCTACCTGTCTTATATTCCTGAATATCGGTGATGTCTTGGCGACATTCCTGTTGGTCTATTATGTAATTACGGTTGTAGTCTTTTCGCTTTGGCGTGTTTTGGTTCGTGTTACTCTGAAAATGTACCGGAGAAAGGGATACAACTTTAAGAAAATTATTATTGTCGGAGCCGGAAAGAATGGTATGGAATTGTATCGGGTCATGAAAGATGATCTGTCATACGGTTTTAATGTAATGGGCTTTTTCGATGATAACTTATCCTTGCAAAGTGCATTGCCAAACTATCTGGGAATGACACACGAAGTGGAGGACTATGTTCTGGCAAACGATATAGACGAGGTGTATTGTACATTGCCGGGAACACAGGATGAAAAGATATTGCGGATAATGAATTTTGCAGAAAAGCATATGATTCGTTTCTATATTGTTCCGGAGTTTTACAGGAATATAAAGAAGAGCCTTGTTATGGAAATAATGGAGTCGATTCCATTGTTGGCTATCCGCCGTGAACCATTGCAGGCTGCTTATAACCGGGCTTTAAAACGGTCTTTTGATATTATTTTTTCTTTGGGCGTTTTATTGACGATCTATCCTGTGCTTTATGTTATCATCGGAACTCTGATAAAGATAACTTCACCGGGGCCTATCTTTTTCAAACAAAAACGTACAGGTCTGTATGGGCAGGATTTTGAGTGTTATAAATTCCGTACAATGCGTGTGAATGCTGATGCCGATAAATTACAGGCCGCAAAAGATGATCCCCGTAAAACCCGTGTCGGTGATTTTCTTCGCCGTACGAACCTGGATGAATTTCCTCAGTTTATTAATGTATTGAAAGGGGAAATGTCGGTAGTAGGGCCCCGTCCTCATATGCTGAAACATACAGAGCAATATTCTGCCCTTATCGATAAATATATGGTGCGTCACCTGGTAAAGCCGGGAGTTACAGGATGGGCGCAGGTAACCGGCTACCGTGGAGAAACAAAAACATTGGAACAGATGGAAGGCCGTGTAAAGAGGGATGTGTGGTACATCGAAAACTGGTCGTTTTTCCTGGATCTGAAGATCATTGTAGTGACGGTTTTGAATATGTCAAAAGGTGAAAAGAATGCCTATTAAACTTATAAATTGCACACTTTTTATGTATTTGTGTAATACGAATGCATATTTGTGCTATCTTTGCAGCCGATGGGAAGGATACTAGCAATTGATTATGGCCGGAAGCGTACCGGGATTGCTGTTACGGATACTTTGCAAATGATTGCAAACGGTCTGACGACAGTGCCAAGTGGTGAACTTGTTACCTGGTTATCCGGTTATGTATCTAAGGAACCGGTTGATCTGTTTGTTGTCGGTCAACCTAAGCAGATGAATAATGAACCCTCCGAGAATATGAAATATGTAGAGGCTTTTGTTACACATCTGAAACGAACTATCCCGGATATTCCGGTAGAATATTATGATGAGCGTTTTACTTCTGTTCTGGCACATAAGGCAATGCTTGACGGTGGTTTAAAGAAGAAGAAAAGACAGGATAAAGGTTTGGTAGATGAGATCAGTGCCGTTATTATCCTACAATCATATTTAGAAAATAAAAAATATCAGTTTTAGTTTATGATTTTACCAGTATACTTATATGGTCAGCCCGTATTAAGAAAAGAGGCTGAAGATGTTCCTAAAGATTATCCCGATTTAAAACAATTAGTGGCTAACATGTTTGATACCATGTACAATGCCGACGGAGTTGGATTAGCAGCTCCCCAGGTGGGATTGTCGCTTCGTCTGTTGGTGATCGATGCCGATGTGATGGGGGACGATTTTCCCGAATGTAAAGGATTCAAACGTGCGATGATCAATCCGGATATCGTGGAACGTAGCGAAGAGGAAATTTCAATGGAAGAAGGCTGTCTCAGTCTTCCGGGAGTACATGAAAAGGTATCCCGTGCTAAAAAGATCCGGGTGAAATATCTGGATGCGGATCTGGTGGAGCACGATGAAGTAGTGGATGGTTTTGCAGCCCGTGTGGTACAGCACGAATGTGAGCATTTGGAAGGCCATGTGTTCATAGATAATGTGTCACCTATCCGTCGCCAATTGAATAAAGGAAAACTAAATAGTATTATTAAAGGGACTGCTCGTTGTTCATACAGAGCAAAAGCTGTCGGTAAATAATAAAACTCTATTAAATAATCAGTATGACAGATTTAAGTAAAAACATTCAGGCCCTCAGGGAGAAGAAAGCCGTTGTAGAGATGGGTGGAGGCGAAGCTGCTATCGAAAAGCAGGTCGCTATGGGTAAACTTACTGCCCGTGAACGTATTCTTTCCTTGCTGGACAAGAACTCTTTTCATGAGTACGATTTGTTTGTTAAGCATGATGGTCGCGATTTTGGGATGGACAAGAAGGACTTTCCGGGTGACGGTGTAGTTACAGGTACAGGTACTATCTTCGGTGCTCCGGTATGTATCTATGCACAGGACTTTACGGTTGCCGGTGGTTCATTAGGCTTGCAGCATGCCCGTAAGATCACGAAGATCATGGACCATGCACTGAAGATGAAATGTCCGATTATCGGTATCAACGACTCGGGAGGTGCCCGTATTCAGGAAGGTGTTGGCGCTTTGGCCGGATATGGTGAAATATTCTATAGAAATACAATTGCCTCAGGTGTTATTCCTCAAATATCTTTGATCCTGGGCCCGTGTGCCGGTGGTGCTGTTTATTCTCCGGCATTGACAGACTTCGTGTTTGTAGTGGAAAACATCTCTAAGATGTTTATCACCGGTCCGAATGTTATCAAGACTGTGTTAGGTGAAGATATCTCTATGGAAGACCTGGGTGGTGCCCGTGTTCATGCGGAAACAACAGGCAATGCTCACTTCTATGCCCTGAGTGAACAGGAATGTTTCGATCAGGTAAAACGTTTGGTAAGCTTTATCCCTTGGAATAATACAGACCGTGCTAAAACGATAGAAGCTAAAGAACCATCTGCAATGTTGAACATTGAACAGGTTGTTCCTGCTGATCCGAAGCAGCCGTATGATGTTCGCGACGTTGTTAAATGTATTGTCGATGATTCTGACTTCCTGGAAGTACAGGAATTGTGGGCTGCCAATATCGTAGTCGGCTTCGGTCGTATGGGGGGCGAAACTGTCGGTTTCGTTGCTAACCAGCCGATGGTACTGGCAGGGGTATTGGATTGCGACAGTGCAGACAAAGCCGCTCGTTTTATCCGCTTCTGCGACTCATTCAATATTCCTATTATCACATTGGAGGATATGCCGGGTTATCTGCCGGGCGTAGACCAGGAACATGCCGGTGTGATCCGTCACGGAGCTAAAGTATTGTATGCTTATTCTGAAGCTACTGTGCCTAAGATTACCGTTATCTTGCGTAAAGCCTATGGTGGTGGTTATATTGCAATGAACTCTCGTCACCTGGGTGCCGACTTTATGTTTGCATGGCCGAGTGCAGAAATCGCTGTAATGGGACCGGAAGGTGCAGCAAACATTATCTTCCGTAAGGAGATCATGGAAGCTGAAGACCAGAATGCAATGCGTCAGGAAAAAGTAAAAGAGTATATTGAGAAGTTCGCTAATCCTTATGTGGCAGCTTCAAAAGGATTTATCGATTCTGTTATCGAACCGAAAGAAACACGTGCGTTGTTGCTTCACGCTTTGAAACTTTCTGTTTTGAAAGAGGAATACAGACCAGCTAAAAAGCACGGAATTCCTCCGTTCTAATTGAATCCGTAATATACTTTTGGAATATGGAAAATAAAGAAAATGAATATGTGGATTTTGTAGTTACCGCCCGTAAATACAAAACGCTGCTTACAGAGAAATATAAGAACCGTAAGATGTGGCATAAGCCCTTCGTCGGTGATGTGATTTCTACTCTTCCGGGTACAATTGTGAAGATTCATGTGGAAAAGGGACAACAGGTTGAAGCCGGTCAGTTACTCCTTATCCACCAAGCGATGAAGATGTATAATCGTATCGTAGCTCCGGTGTCCGGAGTGGTTGCCGAATTGGATGTAAAAGAGGGAGATAAAATTACAAAAGATCATTTGATGGTAAAAATAGAGCCTAAGTAAGATAATTTACTTATTTTTGCCTCACTCAAGTTGATATTTAGAATAGATGAAGAAGGCAATACTCTTTTTTATATTACAAATATGTTCACTTTCGCTGGTAGCACAGATCAATACGGACCGTGTACTGGCCATAGGACGTAATGCTTTGTATTTTGAGGACTATGTCCTGTCAATACAGTATTTCAATCAGGTAATCAAAGCGAAGCCCTGGTTGGCGGAACCGTATTTTTACCGTGCAGTAGCTAAAGTGAACTTAGATGATTATAAGGGTGCCGAGGAAGACTGTACATTATGTCTTCAGCGGAACCCTTTTTTAGTGCAGGCTTATTATGCCCGCGGAATAGCTCGTCAGAGCCAGGAAAAATATGCAGAGGCCATAACTGATTATGATAAAGGTCTTGAGTTTAAACCCGAAGACCGGCAGATGCTCGTCAACAAAGCCGTTGCCAATATCCAACGGAAGGATTATGACGAAGCGGAAAAGACATTTGATGTGCTGATGAAAGCGCATCCTAAATACTCGATGAATTATCTGACACGTGGTGCCATGTATAGCGAGAAAGGAGATACCGTAAAAGCGCTTGCCGATTACAACAAGGCAATCGAGATGGATCCTTATTATGCTCCGGCTTACGGGAACCGCGCTATTTTGCTTTATCAGACAAACAACCTGAAAGATGCACTCGCCGATTTGAATGAGGCGATTAAATTAAATACCCGTGAAGGCGGATATTACATTAACCGTGGTCTGGTGCGTTATCAGATGAACGATCTTCGTGGCGCTATGGCCGATTATGACCAGGTTATCAATATGGATAAGAATAACCTGATTGCTCGCTTCAATCGTGGTTTGCTTCGCTATCAGGTAGGAGACAACAACCGGGCTATTGAAGATTTCGATGTAGTCATCCAGTTGGAGCCGGATAACTATATGGCCTATTACAACCGGGCTTTACTCCGTTTTGAAACCGGTGATTACCGGGGTGCCATACGCGACTTCGATGTGGTGCTCGGACAGTATCCTAACTTTACTCCCGGATATTTCAGTCGCTCTGATGCCAAACGTAAGATCAACGATGCGGTAGGTGCCGACCGTGACTACTGGACTGCTATCGAAATGGAAAATAACGCCAAGAAAAACCAGCAGACAGGAGGACAATCCGGAACAGCTACGGCTTCAAACAGTGGAACAGGGCAGGGGAACAATTCTTCCTCTTCAGGTAGTAAAGACGAAAATACCCGTGAAAAATCGGATAAGAATATCAGCAAGTTTAATCGCCTGGTGGTATATGATAAAGATGAAGAACGGAGAAATAAATATCAGAGCGATGTTCGTGGACGTGTACAGGATCGTAATGTCCGTGTGGATCTCGAACCTCAGTTTGTCCTGACATATTACGAAAAAATTGATCCGATCAAAAAGATTGTCTATTATGATAAGATGATTGAAGAGTTCAATGCCCGTATGATTCTGTCGCGTAAACTTCGGATCACCAATGAGGAAGCAGCCCTTACGGAAGATCAGATTGCTGTACATTTTGCATCGATCAATGATTTTTCTGCTAAAATAGAGGCCAGGCCTACCAATGCGGATGCGTATTTCGGCCGTGCTGTCGATTATATGCTGGTGCAGGACTTTTCCGAAGCAATCAAAGACTTCAATAAAGTAGTAGAACTTGATCCTACCTATACAATGGCTTATTTCAACCGTGCAGTAGTACGCTATAAGCAATTGGTTTACGATATGTCTCAGGCGTCGACAACGGATGACCTGTCTGCTTCCATGGGAAGTATGAACTTCAATATTGGTAAGAATCAGTCTTTGTCGAGAACACCGTCCGATCCTTCATCGGCAAGTGTAAAAGAGAATAAGAGAGCCTACGAGCATGAAATGATCACACGCGATTATGATATGGTTATCCGTTTAAATCCAGGCTTTGTTTACGCTTACTTCAACAGGGGAAACCTGCGTTGTGTACAGCGTGACTTCAGAGCTGCTATTCAGGACTACAACGAAGCGATCAAGCGCGATCCCGACTTTGCAGAAGCTTACTTCAATCGGGGGTTGGCACGTTTATCTCTGGGCGATGCCAATCAGGGTATTGCCGACCTAAGCAAAGCTGGCGAACTCGGTATTATAAATGCTTATAGTATCATTAAGCGCATGACAAGCAACTAATGTATATTACTTATTAAGTTCAAAACAGATATGGTTTGCCAACAAAACATGTCTGTTTTGGGTTTAAAGCATATATCTTTTGGCGCAAAAGGATTATTTTACGAAAAAGAATGCTAAATTTGCATCCTAATTATAAAGAATTATAGAGAACAGATTATGATAAAGATTACATTTCCGGATAATTCCGTAAGAGAGTATGCCGAAGGGACTACTGCAATGCAGATTGCAGAAAGTATCAGTTCCCGTTTGGCTCAGGAAGTTTTGGCCGCAAGTGTGAATGGAGAAACATGGGATTTGACTCGCCCTATTATGCAGGATTCGACAGTGAATCTGTTAAAATGGGATGACGAAGAAGGTAAACATGCATTCTGGCACTCAAGTGCCCACCTGATGGCAGAAGCCCTGCAGGAGCTTTATCCTGGTATCAAATTCGGTATCGGTCCGGCTATCGAGAATGGATTCTACTACGATGTGGATCCGGGTGAAGTTACAATCAAAGAAGGCGATTTTGCAGCTATTGAAGCAAAAATGCTTGAACTGGTAGCCAGAAAAGAAGAAATCAAACGTCAGGACATAACCAAGGCAGATGCCATGAAAATGTTCGGTGACAGAGGTGAAGAATATAAAACTGAGTTGATCAGTGAATTGGAAGATGGTAAGATAACCACCTATACACAAGGCTCTTTTACCGACCTGTGTCGTGGTCCGCACTTGCCTAACACTTCTTACTTGAAAGCTGTTAAGATTCTGAGCGTGGCCGGTGCTTATTGGCGTGGTGATGAAAAACGTAAACAGTTGGTACGTCTGTATGGTATCACTTTCCCGAAAAAGAAAATGTTGGATGAATATCTGACATTACTGGAAGAAGCGAAGAAGCGTGACCACCGTAAGATCGGTAAGGAACTGGAATTGTTTACATTCTCTACTGCAGTAGGAGCAGGTTTGCCTTTGTGGTTACCTCGCGGTACTCAGTTGCGTTTGAAACTGGAAGATTTCCTGAAACGTATTCAGAAGAAATACGGTTACCAGCAGGTGATGACTCCGCATATCGGAGCCAAGCAGTTGTATGTGACATCAGGTCACTATGCAAAATACGGTAAGGATTCGTTCCAGCCGATCCATACTCCGCAGGAAGGTGAAGAGTTCCTGTTGAAACCGATGAACTGTCCTCACCACTGTGAAATCTTCAAATCGTTCCCGCGTTCATACAAAGACCTGCCTCTTCGTTTTGCAGAGTTCGGTACCGTATACCGTTATGAACAAAGTGGCGAGTTGCATGGTTTGACAAGGGTGCGTGGCTTTACTCAGGATGATGCTCACTTGTTCTGCCGTCCGGATCAGTTGAAGGATGAATTCCTGAAAGTAATGGATATTATCTTTATCATCTTTAAGGCTCTTGACTTTGAAAACTTCGAAGCACAGATTTCCTTACGTGATAAAGTAAACAGAGATAAATATATCGGCTCGGAAGATAACTGGGAAAAGGCTGAAACCGCTATCATCGAAGCTTGCCAGGAAAAAGGCCTGAAAGCGAAGATTGAATATGGTGAAGCAGCATTTTATGGACCGAAGCTCGATTTTATGGTGAAAGATGCTATCGGCCGTCGTTGGCAGCTGGGAACAATCCAGGTGGACTATAATCTACCGGAACGTTTCGAACTGGAATATACCGGAGAAGATAATAAAAAGCATCGTCCCGTAATGATCCACCGTGCACCGTTCGGCTCAATGGAACGTTTTGTTGCCGTATTGATCGAACATACCGGCGGTAAGTTCCCGTTGTGGCTGACTCCGGATCAGGTTTGTATCATGCCTATCAGCGAAAAGTTCAATGATTATGCATGGGGCATTGCCCGTCAATTGGAAGAGCAGGATATCCGTGTATTGGTAGACGATAGAAATGAAAAAATTGGCCGTAAGATTCGTGATAACGAATTGAAACGTATTCCTTATATGCTCATTGTCGGAGAAAAAGAAGCAGAAAATAATGAAGTTTCTGTAAGAAAACAGGGCGAAGGTGATAAAGGTTCGATGAAAATTGCTACCTTTGCAGCGCTTTTAAACGATGAAGTAGAGGAAATGATGAATCGTTGGCAGAAAAATAATAAGTAAATAACTAATAACGAGGAGAATAAATCTTTTTGAATGAAGAATGACAATCTGAAAGAACAGTACAGAATCAACGAACGTATTCGTGTTCGTGAAGTTCGTTTAGTAGGTGACAATGTAGAACCGGGAGTATACCCGATCTCTCAGGCTTTGAAAATTGCCGGAGATTTGGAACTTGACCTGGTAGAGATTTCACCCAATGCTGCGCCCCCCGTTTGTAGAGTAACCGATTACCAGAAATTCCTCTATCAGCAGAAAAAAAGACAGAAAGAGCAGAAAGCCAAGTCAGTTAAAGTTGTAGTGAAGGAGATTCGTTTCGGACCTCAGACTGACGATCATGATTATAACTTTAAGTTGAAACATGCCAAAGGATTTCTGGAAGAAGGAGCAAAGGTTAAAGCGTATGTGTTCTTTAAAGGACGTTCCATTCTTTTCAAAGAGCAGGGAGAAGTATTATTACTTCGTTTTGCCAATGATCTGGAAGAGTATGGTAAGGTAGAACAATTACCGGTATTGGAAGGTAAACGTATGATTATCATGCTGACACCTAAAAAAGCAGGAGCTCCGGCAGCTGCACCGAAATCGGCAAATGCAGCAGGACCTGCAAAACCTGTGGTGAAGAAAGTTATAACTCTGAAGCCTAAGACTGAGTCTGAGGCTGACGAAAATGAAGAATAAGAAAAACCGCCCGTTAGAGGGTGTCAAGTTTAATAATTAAAACAAAATTGGAAAATGCCTAAGATGAAGACTAATTCCGGTGCCAAAAAGAGGTTCGCCCTTACCGGAACAGGAAAGATCAAAAGAAAACACGCTTTTAAAAGTCACATTTTGACTAAGAAGACTAAAAAAGCTAAGAGAAACCTTACTCACACAGGCCTTGTAGCTTCTGTTGATGTAAACAGTGTTAAGCTAATGCTTGGCATGAAGTAATCTTCTTAAATTAAGCGAGTTTTACAAAGATTTTTATTAACCGAATGTATTTAGCAAGTAAGATCATCAAAAATTAAGATGGCGCTAACATTCAAAACAGATTAGAATTATGCCTAGATCAGTAAATCATGTTGCTTCAAGAGCAAAAAGAAAACGGATTTTAAAACTTACCAGAGGTTATTATGGTGCACGTAAGAACGTGTGGACCGTAGCAAAGAATACCTGGGAAAAAGGTTTGACTTATGCTTTCCGTGACCGTCGTAACAAGAAACGTAACTTCCGCGCATTGTGGATCCAGCGTATCAACGCGGCTGCACGTTTGGAAGGTATGTCTTACTCTCGTTTGATGGGAGCTTTACACGCTGCAGGTATTGAAATCAACCGTAAAGTGTTGGCCGACCTGGCTGTAAACCATCCGGAAGCTTTCAAAGCAATCGTTGCTAAAGTAAAGTAATTGATATATCATAATGTCAATAGGAGAAGAGTCCTCGTTTGGGGACTCTTTTTTTGTTTACTTTTTGCAATTCATACGTTTTGAAACACTGAGAGTTTACTTTTTTATTCAATATTTAAGGGGAAATACTTAGCATTTTGTTTGGTATATTCAAAGCCTTTACATATCTTTGTAATAAGAAAAATGAGTTAGCCGCACTTGTTCGATTGGGAAACTCATCAGTTTATTTTAATTCCGAGACACAGCTCTTGTCGCTAATGGCGGGCCGCACCCTTCGGGGATGCTTCGCACAGCGGATTACAAAGGTGGCAAAGCACTCAAATCCTGTCATACGGAGTTTGTTCATATCTACGGTGCGGCTTTCTTTTCATATAAAGGGAAAATCTCTTACGGGATTTTCCCTTTTTCTTTGTATATTTACCGCACCAAGAATAAATACACAAAAACTGATTATTATGTTACTGCCAAAACAATCGCGCATGACGATGACAGGTGTCACCGTAGTGTGTTCTTTGTTTCTTTTTGCTTGCTCTCCGAAAGAGACAGTGCAACTGAACGTAATCCCGCTGCCTGCACAGGTCAGCGCATCGGGAGGTTTCTTTAAAGCTGATAGTGCTGCAGTCTTCTCTTCTGAAAAACCTGCAAATGTCCATTTTATTGTGGATGAATCATTAGGTGGAAATCCGGAAGGATATCGACTAACTGTCAATGAAAAGGGTATCGACTTGAAAGCGGCTACCGAAGCGGGTCTGTTCTATGGCGAACAGACACTCCGCCAGTTGTTCTCACCGCAGGGTTTTCCTTATGTTACCATACAGGATGAACCCCGTTTCAAGTATCGTGGGATGCACCTGGATGTGTCGCGCCATTTCTTCCCGAAAGAAGAAGTCTTTAAATTGTTGGATGTAATGTCCTTTTATAAATTGAATAACCTTCACCTTCATCTTACGGATGCCGGTGGCTGGCGTATCCGGATGGATAAATATCCTAAGCTGACAACAGAAACGGCTTTCCGTACAGAATCCGACTGGAGGAAATGGTGGGATGGGAAAGATCGTAAATATCTGCCGGAAGGAACTCCGGGAGCTTATGGAGGCTACTATACCAAAGACGATATCCGTGCGATTGTTGCCTATGCAGCATCCAAACATATTAATATAATACCGGAGATCGAGTTTCCGGGTCACTCGGAAGAAGTCCTGTTTGCATATCCGGAATTGAGTTGTTCCGGTATACCTTATAAGAATGGTGATTTCTGTATTGGTAATCCCCAGTCATTTACTTTTATGGAAGATGTACTGGATGAAGTAATCGAGTTGTTCCCTTCCGAATATATTCATATCGGTGGTGATGAAGCGGGTAAAGGTGCCTGGAAAACCTGTCCGAAATGTCAGGCTTTGATGAAGAAGAACGGAATGAAGAGTGTCGACGAACTTCAGAGTTATATGATCCATAAGGCTGAAGATTATCTGATTTCCAAAAATCGTAAACTGATCGGTTGGGATGAAATCCTAGAAGGCGGTCTGGCTCCTGAAGCGACCGTTATGTCCTGGCGCGGTGAAAGTGGTGGAATTAAGTCAGCCCGTATGGGACACGATGTAATCATGACACCCGGTAACTATATGTATTTCGATTTCTATCAGGCAGATCCTAAAACGCAACCGTATGCCATTGGCGGATACACTCCGATTAAAAAAGTATATAGCTATAACCCGGTTCCGGCAGATTCGCTTACAGCTGAAGAGAGTAAGCATATTATGGGAGTTCAAGCCAATACCTGGACGGAATATATTCAGGATGAAAAGCATTTGGAATATATGATGTATCCGCGTGCCCTGGCTTTGGCCGAGATAGCCTGGTCGCCTCAGGAAAAGCGTGAATGGGAAGACTTCAAGCCACGCATGAATGCTCATATCGGAAAATTACAACAAATGGGTATTAATACATTTACCCTTTCTGACGAACTTGAAGTAACGATGAAGGTCGACACGGTCAATAAACAGATCGAAGTCTTTCTGGATGCAGAAAAGTATCCGGCTGAAATTCGTTACACAACAGATGGAACTGTTCCCACCGCTTCTTCCTTCCTTTACGATGGTATGATTATGGTAAAAGATTCAGCTTATATCAAAGCGGCTATCTTTAAAAATGGAGAGTTACAAGGTACTCCGACCGAAAAGAAAGTCGATTATCATCGCGGTATCAACAAACTCATACATTATAATAGTAAGCTATATCCCGGCTATATGGCCGGCGGCATGAATGCCCTGCTTGACGGATACCGTGGTGGACTAACCTATCTGGATGGTCGTTGGCAAGGCTATCTGAACGATTTGGACTGTGTGATCGATATGGAAGAGACAACCGATATCCATAAAGTTTCAGCCCGCTTCATGCAACTGATCGGTCCGGGAGTGTATCAGCCGGCCAGTGTGGAGCTGCTTACATCTGAAGATGGAACCAATTTCACCTCTCAGGGCATTATTCCGACAACAGCATCAAACAAAGATCCGGAGCTATCTTTCCAGGAATATACTTTCAATGGTGAATGGAAAGCCCGTTATGTCCGCTTGAAGGCTATCGAAGCCAACAATGGATTTATCTTTGTGGACGAGATCGTCGTTTGGTAAATCGATACGCATATATTTAAATTATTAACTAAATAAATCAAGAATGAAGAAGCAAGTAATGAGCCTCCTATTGTGTGGAAGCCTGATGGCAGCAGCACAACAGCCGGTAGATTATGTAAATCCCTTTATCGGGACCAGCAACTACGGGACAACCAATCCCGGAGCCATCTGTCCCCAGGGTATGATGAGTGTCACTCCATTCAATGTGATGGGGTCGGAGAGTAACCGCTTCGATAAGGATAGCCAGTGGTGGTCGACTCCCTACTCATCCGACAACGATTTCTTTACAGGTTTTGCTCATGTAAACCTGAGTGGAGTCGGTTGCCCTGAATTGGGGAGTCTTTTACTGATGCCTACAGCCGGCGAACTGAATGTAGACTACAAGCAATACGGCAGTAAATACAAAGACGAAACTGCCCATCCGGGATACTATGGTAACGTCCTGACCAAATACAATATTAAAGCTGAAGCAACAGCCAGTATGCGTACAGGACTGAGCCGTTTCACTTTCCCGAAAGGACAAGGCAATATTCTCCTGAACCTGGGTGAAGGACTTACAAACGAAACCGGAGCAACTGTCCGTATGGTCAGTGATACGGAGATCGAAGGAAGCAAACTGCTGGGAACTTTCTGTTATAATCCCCAGGCTGTTTTCCCCATCTATTTTGTTATGAAGGTGAGTAAAGCCCCCAAACAAGTAGGTTACTGGAAAAAACAGCGTGAAATGAAGGGGGTAGAGGCCGAATGGGATATCTATTCCGGCAAGTATAAACTCTACACCAAATACAACCGTGAAATGAGCGGTGACGATATCGGCGTATGGTTCACCTATGACACAGAGGAAAACGAAGTCATTGAAGTGAAGATGGGTGTCTCTTTCGTCAGCATAGAAAATGCCCGCCTGAATATGAATACGGAGCAACCCGATTTTAACTTCGACAAGGTAAGAAATGCCGCAAGCACTATGTGGAACAACGACCTGTCTCGTGTTAAAGTAGAAGGAGGCTCTAAAGATGATAAGACAATTTTCTATACGGCTCTCTATCACCTGTTGATCCATCCGAATATTATCCAGGATGTAAACGGTGAATATCCGATGATGGAAAGCCTGAAGGTCGGTCATACAACTGGTAATCGCTACACTGTATTCTCTTTGTGGGATACATATCGTAATGTTAGCACCTTGATGACTTTACTCTTCCCCGAACGTCAGTTGGATATTATCCGTACCATGATCGATATGTATAAGGAAAGCGGTTGGCTGCCTAAATGGGAACTCTATGGACGTGAGACTCTGACTATGGAAGGCGATCCTTCTATACCCTATATAGTAGATGCCTGGATGCGCGGTTTACGTGACTTCGATGTAGAAACAGCTTACGAAGCGATGCGTAAAGGAGCTACTACTCCCGGCGAGTTCAACCTGCTTCGTCCGGACAATAATGATTATATGAGTAAAGGATATGTTCCTCTTCGTGAACAGTACGATAACTCTGTTTCACACGCTCTGGAATATTATATCGCTGACTGGAACCTATCCCGGTTTGCCAAGGCATTAGGCAAGAAAGAAGATGCTAAATTGTTCCATGACCGTTCAATGGGGTATAAACACTATTACAGTAAGGAGTTCGGTACACTTCGTCCGATCCTGCCTGACGGAACATTCTATTCACCTTTCAACCCGAAACAAGGTGAAAACTTCGAACCTAATCCCGGTTTCCATGAAGGAAGTGCCTGGAACTATACATTCTATGTTCCTCACGATATCCCCGGTTTGGTTAAGTTGATGGGAGGACAGAAGAAATTTGTCGATAAGCTACAAATGGTATTTGATGAAGGTCACTACGATATGGCTAATGAACCGGATATTGCCTATCCGTATCTGTTCAGCTATTTCAAAGGCGAAGCTTGGCGTACACAAAAACTTGTTCGTGAATTGTTGAATAAGTATTACCACAATGCGCCGAACGGTCTCCCCGGTAACGATGATACCGGAACAATGTCGACCTGGGCTGTATTCTCTATGATGGGATTTTATCCTGCCTGTCCGGGAGATATGGATTATGTGCTTACTTCACCGACCTTCAATAAAGTTACTATCGACTTGAATAAGAAATTCTATCCGAAGGGAGAATTGGTAATCGAATCCATGCATCAGACCCCGGAAGATATCTATATAAAGGAAGTGACGGCAGGAGGAAAGAAGTTGAAAGGTTATACCATTTCTCAAGAAGAACTGGTAAACGCCGGAACACTTAAATTTATTTTGGAAGATACACATAAGTAGAGGAAAGAGATTCTTAATAAGAAAACCCTGGGAAGTTATAATGCTTCTCAGGGTTTTTTATGTTCAAAAAGACTATGTCATGCATAAATATAGGAGATTGAAGTGTTTCAGAATGTAAATTAAGCAAAACTTTGAAAAGCTCTAAAAATCAAAATGACTAGAAAAAACGATCGTTTTTTCTAGTCATTTTTTTGTGCTGCAAATGTAAGTGATATTTGTTGAAAAACAAAGAGTTTCGAGAAATTTATCTATTTGTTTTCCAATGTTTTAATTTGATTTTTTCAAAATACCGCATCAATCATGGGTTAACAAAAATTTGCCAAGATGGAGTGACTAAAAAAAACGATCGTTTTTTTTAGTCACTCCAATTGCCTTTAACTATAAGAACATCAGTAGTTTATGTAAGTTGGCCGTTTGGGACTGACGAACCTTTTCACATAATACCCCTAATTTACAACTTATGAATATCAATGGTTTTGCGCTAGTATTATCACGTGTTAAATTCTTTAACCGTTGGATCGTCTTATTTATTGATTTATTTTTATCAATTCTGGCTACTGCGACTTCCCTGTCATTTCTATGGTATATTCTGGGGACGGAGCTTGTAGACGATTCTCTTTTTCATATATTATTTATTTCCTTTTGTGCCAGTCTGGTCAGTTTCTTTTTATGCCAGACTTATAAAGGTGTGATCCGTCACTCTGCTTTTACTGAAGCAGGGCGTCTGGCTTTATCATCCTTACTAAAGGTACTCTTCATTGTCGTTTTGGTTTATCTGACCACGACGATTCAATCTCCTCGTGAATTAGCGTTGGGAGCCGTAGTCGACTTGTTCCTGACATTCTTTCTCTTGACTATTCTCCGTGTTTTCATGATTATTTTCTATACGATTATAGTCAATAGTGTATCCTCAAATCAAGGAAAGCTATTGATTTATCAAGCTGATAAACCCGGAACATTCTTGTTTGATACATCATTGAATGACAAATTACCATATAAGGTATGCGGATTTCTTCGTTTTGGAGATTATAAACGTTTACGTGTAGGTAAATGCTGTATTTATTCGATCAAAGAGCAGGTAGACTTTAACCATTTGGTTAACCGGAAAAATATCAAAGCGGTCTTGTTCACCGACTATCGTTTGGTAAAGGAGGAGAGTGAACGTCTGGTCCGCTACTGTGAGAAGAAAAAAGTTCGTATGTTGATACTTCCTTCGGTCGACGAACTGAAAAAAGGAAAAATCAACTTTCATAACCTGCCTGAAGTACATATAGAAGATTTGCTGGGTCGTGAGGAGATTTGTATCAATATGACAGAGATCGTCGCTTCCCTGAAAGGAAAAGTCGTACTAGTCACCGGAGCTGCCGGTTCTATAGGCAGCGAACTTTGCCGCCAGTTGTGTACCTTCGACCTGAAGCAGCTGGTCCTGTTCGACAGTGCCGAAACCCCCATGCACAATATACGCCTGGAACTGGAAGAAAAATTTCCTCAGGTAGAATTTACTCCTGTAATGGGAGATATCCGGATGATCGATCGTGTTGAATCTGTTTTCCGTCGTTTTCAGCCTCAATATGTATTTCATGCTGCCGCCTATAAGCATGTACCTTTGATGGAGGAGAATCCCTGTGAAGCCGTTCATACGAATGTATACGGTACGCGTAATGTAGCGGATATGGCAGTCAGGTATAATGTCGATAAGTTCATTATGGTTTCTACCGACAAAGCTGTCAATCCGACGAATGTGATGGGAGCTTCCAAGCGTCTGGCAGAAATCTATGTACAAAGCCTGAGCATTGCTATCAGTAAAGGTTTGCATCCGGGTAAAACCCATTTTATCACCACCCGTTTTGGAAATGTATTAGGCAGTAACGGCTCCGTTATTCCCCGTTTCCGTGAGCAATTAGCGAAAGGCGGTCCTTTAACAGTCACCCATCCCGACATTATCCGTTATTTCATGACGATCCCGGAGGCATGTCGCTTGGTACTGGAAGCAGCCTTTATGGGTAAGGGAAATGAGATATTTGTCTTTGATATGGGTTCTCCTGTAAAGATCGCCGATCTGGCTCGCCGTATGATTGAACTGGCAGGTCTTATCCCCGATGAAGATATAGAAATCCAGTATACCGGTCTTCGTCCCGGCGAGAAACTATATGAAGAACTTCTGGCAACGAAAGAAAATACCCTCCCTACGAATAACGCCAAAATATATCGTGCCCAGGTGAGAGAATATGACTACGAAGACATTTGTAAGGTCATGAGTCCGTTAATCGATTTGGCGATCAAAGTGGATAAAATGGGTACAGTTAAGTATATGAAAGGGATTGTACCTGAGTTCAAGAGTAAGAATTCGGAGTATGAGGTGTTGGATAAGGAATAAATTTCTATCTTTGTAAATAAGAAATTTATAACATATGAAATCAACAACAGAATACATCGCTTTACTGCGAGGATATATGCAGAGGAATGCCGACAATTACGGTATTACCCGGATGGGTATATTTGGTTCTGTTGCGCGTAATGAACAGACTGAAAATAGTGATGTAGATATATATGTGGAGGGAGAGTTACGCGGCTTCTTTGTTTTGTCAGGCATTAAATGTGAATTGGAAGAACTATTAGGTTGTAAAGTAGATATCGTACGTTTGCGAAAGCAAATGGACTCTTTTTTGCGTGACCGAATTTTAAAGGAGGGTATTTATGTATAATAAACTAGTAGTACTCCATATCTTGCAGTTGCTTCATGACTCTTTGATACAAATCATAAAGCGTTCTTCTGCTATTCATTCACCTGATGATTTTTTGTTAAGTGAGAGTGGTGTTACTCTTCTCGATAGTATTTGTATGAAATTGACAGCTATCGGAGAAAGTTTAAAGAATTTAGACAAAATAACCAATAGACAGTTTCTTATTAATTATCCGGAAATTCCTTGGAAAAATGTGATGGGAATACGTGATATCATTGTTCATCATTATTTTGATGTGGATGCTCTTGAGATTTTTCGAATTAGTAAAGAAAATGTTCCAGAACTATTATCTGTCATTGACAAAATGATTAATGACTTAACGGAAGAAAATTAATTCCAACTTTAAGAATTCGTCTTTTTATACCTTTGAAAAGTTTAAATAACTTTTTTCAGATATTCTTTGTTATCTTATCCTTTCTTTGTTTGATCGGAGGGTACTATGTTGAGGGTATTTGTATTTGGCTTTCTCTTTTGACATTAGCTGTTTGGCCAATATTGGCGGGCAATCTGTTGATGGGAATAACTCAATTGTTTACAAAGAAGAAGTGGAGAAGCCTTATTTCTCTGTTTGCCATTCTACTACATATAGATTATTTATTGGCAGTTTATCAGCCACTCTATTGGAATAAACTAGAAGTTGTTGATTCGGAAGGAACGCCTCTGACTGTAGTCACTTACAATACCAGTCATTTTAGTTGGAATAAGATGTACATAATGAATGAAGCTGCAGCTTACATAAAGGAACTTCAGCCGGATATTGTCTGTTTTCAGGAAGTACCCGGTGATGGTTATTACCACCGTGACAGTATCCGATACGCTTTTGATTATGTTTTGTATAAATATATCAGTCGGCGTACCGACCATTTGCCAACAACGATTTACAGCCGTTACCCCATCCATTTGGTAAAGGCTCTTTATTATGAAAATTCTCGGAATATGTCATTGATAGCTGATGTACGGATAAACAATTAATACATCCGTGTAGTCAACAACCACTTCGAGACGACAAGCGTCAATGCTTATCGCGGTATCATTACCACTCCCGGTAAGAGTTTGGAAATTCGTGCAAAAGCAGTCAAAGATTTGGTGTTAAAAATGAAAAGTAACTATCGGAAACGAGCCGAACAGGCCGATATGATCCATGCTGAGATCAAATGCTCACCTTATCCGGTGCTGGTTTGCGGTGACTTCAATGATACGCCAGCTTCTTATACATATCATCGAGTGCGCAAAGATCTGGTTGACGGTTTCCGTGATTGTGGGAGTGGTTACCAATATACGTTCCGCCAGTTATACAAGCTCTGGAGGATTGATTATGTTTTTTATTCGGAATCGTTGAAAGGGTGTGAATGCTATTCGCCGGAGACATCTTATAGTGATCATAATATGGTGGTTTGGAAAGGAATAGGAAATAGATAGTTAATGGAAGTTGTAGAAATAGAGAAAGGATATTTTAGAGGTAGTATTGATGCGAACCATTTTTTGTAATCCGTAGAAACAGCGATAGAGATGAACAAAGAAGGCGATCATGGTATTTCCGTTTTTGTATATGTGGAAGATGCTTCAATTAAAATAGTGAAGATTATAACTATATGGGAGTGATGGATAAGATGGTTAAAATAGAATTGTGTTAATAAAATAATGCTGAAGAAAATTGTAACAGATACAGGATTATATTTGCTATCATCGCTTATCCCGATGGTATTGTTGGTTGCTATTAATCCATTTCTTGCAAAAAATTTATCTCCATTTGATTATGGGATTATAGGTTATTTATCATCCTTTGCTGCGATAGAGACTCCATTAATCCAATTCTTTATAACGAGATTTTACCTTTCAAATTACTATAAGATTGATTTAGAAGAGCGAATGCGGTTAAGAACGTTGGTGGTTCAATCGTTGATTTTATTTTCGCTTTTTATGTCAATAATTGTTGGGAGTGGCATATGTTTTTATCATTATTTGTTTAATACAGAATCAAATATACCACTTTTTCCATTATTATTATTCTCCATAGGTGCTATTTGGATAAGTGGTTTATTTAGTTTTCAGCTTGCTGAGTATCGAATAGAAAGAAAAACAAGGGAGTATTGTAAATATTGTATATCAAGTGGTATATTTAGAGTAATAACAATATTAATATGCGTTGTTTTACTTCATCAAGGAGCATGGGGGTATGAATTTGCAACATTTGTTTCATCATTTGTATTCTTTCTTATTACTTTTTTTAGATTGAAAAAATATATTTTTAAACGAATAGATTTAACATTGTTAAGAAAGCTATTGTCTTTTTGTTGGCCTTTAGCTATTGCTGGATGCTTAGAGTTTTTTACTAATGGTTATAGTAGAGTTTTATTAGAGCGTGTTGGTGATACAAATGAATATGGTATTTATTGTGTAGGAGATCAATTTGCGAGATACATAAATATTTTTACAATGGCATTGTATTCTACATTCAATCCTGATTTGTATGAATCCGTTGCAAAGTTTAATAAATCAAAACTCATCAGAGTTTGTGTTATTTTGCTTGCTGCCGAAACATTGGTTGTATTATTTTATATTATACTAGCTCCATTCGTAATTGACATATTGACCGCTGGAAGATATATTGAATCAGCTAAATATTCTCAAATATTATCTGTTGCACAAATTTTTGTTGTTGGGTTTTATTTAGTGAACGATATAACTGTTGCTGCCGGCTATTCTAAAAGCGTTTTGACAACTAAAGTAATTGCCAGTTTATTATCTGTATTGGTGATTAGTTATCTTGTGAGGATTGGGTCTTATTATGGAGCTGCTTATGGGTATATTGTTACATTTATGCTATTCATTGTTACAAATATTTTGTGCCTTTTATTCCAAATAAAAAAAGATAGAAAAAAGTAATTGTAAATGAATTTAGAAAATATGATTGCGAATCAAAAACTTATAACTCCTGTACTTTTATTGGTTTTTAATAGACCTGATAAAACGAAAATAATTTTTGACATAATACGTTCAGTTCGTCCAACAAAACTATATGTAGCAGCAGATGCACCTCGTGAAGACAGACCAGATGAACGAAAGGCTTGCGATAAAGTTAGGCAAATCGTAAAGAATGTAGATTGGGATTGTGACGCTCATTACTTATTCCATGAGAAGAATCGGGGGTGTGCAATGGGTGGATACTCTGCTTGGAGTTGGCTCTTCGAATATGAGGATAGAATGATTTTCTTAGAAGATGATTCTCTTCCTGTTAAATCATTCTTTTTTTATTGTCAGGATTTGTTGGAACGATATAAAGACAATGATAATATTGGTTATATTGGAGGTGTAAATTTTGGACAGCATTATGGTAGTGCATCTTATTATTATTCAAGAATTCCAGCTTCTACTTATGGCATGGCAACATGGAAGCGTACCCACCAAAAGTATGAATTTGGGATAGATACATTTTATGATTGTTTCAAGACTCCAAGTTATAAGGCTAATTTCAATAGTTGGTTCGAACGTATTTGGTACACCAAGAAATTTGAACGACATTTAAGTGAAAAGAGAAATGGCAGAATTAGTAGAAGTTATGATATACAGATGTTATATATGTCATTTAAGTATGGGCTTTATAATATTTACCCACAGGTGAATATGGTGTCGAATATAGGATTTGATGCGGAAGCAACGAATTATGACCCCTCTTATGACCATGGTATGGCTGCTGTTTATGGTAATAGACCAACAGAGGAGTTAGGAGAAATTGTATACAATGATAATATAGTTATTGATCCAAAATTTGAAGAAAGCATGTTCGTTCAGCGTGCCTTATTTAATAAATCATATTTTTGGGCAGTAAAAGATTTGTTCGTTTACTATCCATTACGTCAAATTCCGATGTTTTATAGAGTTGGTAAATGGTTTAGAAAGTACATTAAATAGATGAAGGTAGTGCAGATAAATGCAACTTGTGATACAGGAAGCATTGGTAGAATATGTGTTGCAGTCAGTGACTTGCTTACAAAACAATGTATAGAAAACTATATCTTGTATACAAGTGGTCATTCTAATCATTTTTGTGGCATTAAGTATTCAAGCGATAGATATGTAAAATGGCAGGCTCTTAAAGCTAAACTTTTTGGTGGATATGGGTTTAATGCAACAAGGGTAACTCATCAGTTAATATTTGAATTGGAATCTTTAGCTCCAGACATTGTGCATTTACACAATATTCACAACCATAACTGCAACATTGGGATATTGTTCAATTATTTACGCAAGAAAAAACTCAAAGTATATTGGACTTTTCATGATTGTTGGGCTTTTACTGGTTATTGTTCACATTTTGTGATTGCTGATTGTGACAAATGGAAAATTCAGTGTCATAATTGTCCACAGCGAAAAGTATATAGTTGGTTGTTTGACAGGAGTACGGAGTTGTATAAACGTAAGAAGTACGCAATACGGAGAGGACTTGATTTAACCATTATTACTCCATCAAAATGGTTGGCAGGTTTGGTAAAGCAGTCTATGTTTAAGGATTATCCAGTCATTGTAATTAATAATGGTATAGACCTTTCTGTATTCAAACCAGTATCAAGTGATTTCAAGATTAAATATGGTGTAGGTAATAAACATATTGTTCTTGGTGTGTCATTTGGTTGGGGATATAGCAAAGGATTGGATGTTTTTATCAAACTTGCGGAACGATTACCTTGCGATTATCAAGTTGTTCTTGTTGGTACTAATGCTGATACTGATAAACAATTGCCTTCAAATATTATTTCTATCCATAAAACGACAAGCCAGCAAGAACTTGCTCAAATTTATTCAGCAGCAGATGTTTTTGTTAATGCAACCAGACAGGATACTTATCCTACGGTCAATATGGAGGCAATTGCTTGTGGAACTCCGGTAGTCACTTTTCGTACTGGCGGTAGTCCGGAAATTATAAACGAAAAGATCGGTGCTATTGTTGAGTGTAATGATGTAGTTACTTTGCAGCTACAAATTGAATCTATATGTTCGACTAAAAGATTTGTGAAAGAAGATATTTTGGAGGCTTCTAAAGCGTTTGATCAAAAAAGTCGGTTTAACGAATATATTTTACTCTATCAGTAAATTGTGATATGAATTTTGTCAAAAAGGTGATATATTTTAATATTGTCCCGTTGATTGGGAGTATATTTAATAAACGGAGTAAGTTTGTAAACGTCATTTACTATCATGACATAGTTAGGGGCAAGGGATATAGTAGTCAACAAACAAATGTGGATATATTTAAGAAGCAGATGAAATATCTTCACGATAACGGATATGTCACATACACATTTGATGAGTTGGAAAATACTGAAAACTTGAAATTCTGTTACAAGCATATTGTGATTACTTTTGATGATGGATGGATTTCAAATTATACAGAGATTTTCGACTTTATGAAATCTCTGAAACTTAAGTATAACATCTTTCTATCAATGGGGAAGATTGGTGTAGATAAAAGCTATTTGACGTGGGATAGTGTGCGCGAAATGCATAATAGTGGTATTGTTGGTTTTGGAGCACATTCTTTTACACATCCTTCAATGGCAGATATAAATGCAATTAATCCTAATTTAGAAATTATTGAAGTTGATCAAAAGTTTAAAAAAGAACTTGGTTATGAACCTCATGACTTTTGTTATCCATTTGGCTATTATTCTGAGGCTTCCAACGATTATTTGGTAAAGTATTCTAATTATATGAGAATTTACACATCAGATATGAATTACTCATATATGAAAGAGGATAAGATTATTTTCGGTCGTAATTCGATTGTGAATGAGGAGCCTATGAGAGTATTTATATATAAGGTGTTAGGGTATTTTAACATATTCAATACTTTAGTCAATAGGATTGTAGTTTTAACTGGTAAATAATAGCATGAAAAAAATACTTTTTTTTTGTACTCGTTACCCTGGATTGGGAGGGATAGAAAAGGTTACTGAGTATCTAGCTAACGAGTTGTGTATAGACTACAGTATTTCTATTTTTTCTGTGTATCCGCTGAGTGATAAGATGCTATTAAACAATCTTGATCAAAATGTAAAATACTTTGAACAAAAGAACAACCTGAGTGATGATTTGTTACAGGTTATTAATAATGAACATATAGACTGTATTATTTATCAAGATTCCTATTATGGGAAAGAGGATGATGTTTTTGCAGCTATACGAATGGCAAACAAGCGTCCAAAGTTGATTATTGTTGAACATAATACACCTAACTGTTATTTGTTAAGTAATAAGTTTCATTATGGTAATACACCGTTAGCTCTTGTAAAACGATTTGGAATATGGTTATATTCAATGAAACGCCATAGGAAAATGTATAAGAATACAGACAAATATGTTTTGTTGTCAAAACGTTTTATTCCAATATTCAAATATATAACCTGTATTTCGAATCCTACCAAACTTACATATATAAATAATCCAGTAACATGTCAGAAGCCGGATAATGTTGTTGTTGATTTGGATAATAAAGAAAAGTTATGTCTCTTTTCTGGACGTTTGGTGCCACAAAAGGGTGTTCATCTGTTAGTAGAGGTTTGGAATAGAATTTCAAAAATGCATCCAGATTGGAAGCTTGAAATTTTAGGTGATGGAGAAAAACTTGAATGGATGAAACTATATGTCGACAAAAATAATCTTCATGAATCTGTTTCATTTGAAGGTTTCCAAACAAATGTAGTGTCATATTATAAGAGAGCCTCCATACTCACTATGTCAAGTATATATGAGGGGTGGCTTTTAAGTTTGTGTGAATCAATGTGTTATGGGGTGAGTCCTATTCTTTTTTCATCTTATGAAGCGGCTTTTGACATAATTGATGATGATAAAAATGGAGTCTTGGTAGATGCATTCAGTGTTGAACAATATGTCGAGCGTCTTGATGCATTGATGTCAAATCCATCAAAATTAAAAGCCATGCAAAAAGCAGCTGTTTCAAAATCTGAAAACTTTTCAATACAAAGTATAAGTAGGCAGTGGCGAGATTTGTTGAACGATTTGTAAATGAAACAATTTGAAATTTGAGATGATGGAAAAAGATGATATTATTATAAGAAAAGTTGAACCTAGTGATTTTGAAAATTTGGTAAAACTATATTGTGAAGTATGGCCTGCAAAGTCATGTGAGGGGAAGTCTGAGCACTTCACTTCTTGGGAAAGAAAGGCTAGCTTTGTAATGAAAGAATCGACAGGCGTAAGCTATTTGGCGGAAAAAAATGGAAAAATTGTAGGTAGTCGTACGTCATTTTTTATGAATGCCTATTATGGTAACAGGAAATTAATCTGTGTACAATATGCTGATTCTTGTGTATCAAAGGAATGTAGAGGAAAACATTTATTCTTGAGATTGAATAAAGCTTTTCTAAATGAATATTTTAATGAGGCAGGTGGTGAGTTAATTTATAACATTAGTGTAGAGGCTTCTCGTAAAGCTTACGAAAAATTGGGATGGGTTTACATTAAGTCTTTGACAGGCTTTAAAAAATATCTAAATCCGTTGAAAACATTGTGGAAACTTCGTTTTGATATTCGTAAACTTGCAGGAACTCCTATTTGGGATATTGAATCTCATATAACATCAATAGATGAGCACTTGTTAGATATTCGAGAGGCAGAAATGCTGAAGAGTGATACTATACATATCCGCTATGATAAGGAGACATTCTTATGGCGTATGAAATCGCAAAGTGGAATCAAGATGTGGAGCAAGGATGGACTTGGTTGTATTATATACAAAATAGGTAAGAAGCCTCATGGAACTGTAGTTGTTTTTATTGGTGAAGTATTCTTGTATAAATACACAAGAGTCGACCTCAAAGCTTTGTTTAAAGCATTCAATAAGGAAATTAAGCCTGAGTTAGTCCTTGCAGATATGACATTAAACCATCCTTTGTATAAATTTTATAAAAAGCTTGGTTTTTTGCAGTCTAAAAAATTTGCTAATCATGGTGTCAAGGTTCTTACAGACGAAATGAAACAGATTTGCCTGAATCCTCAGAATTGGGCTTTATCTTTCATGGATATTGATACTTTCTAATATTCAAATATTTGATGGAATACCTAAATACGGATATTTTAACAAGAAAAGATAAAATATTTCTTACTGTATATACATTTTTTGCAGCGTTTATTTTATTCCCGTTGCTGTCAGATTATTTCCCATTAGATAGCCAGACGGTTGATATATTTGTATTTCTAATGTGTGTTATATTATACCCTAATGCGTATAAAAACAAGTTAATGGGTTGGGCTCTTTGTTATTTTGGTATATTGACATTGTTTTTCCTCTTTGGGGCAGATATAACTATTGGTATTGGGAAAGCTACTGTATCGAAGAAACTATTAATAGAGATAGCATGGACACTGCCTTCATTTAGTATTGTTAGTATATTGTGGTATCGTAATAATCTAAAAGTATATAACTATGTCGCTTTGATATCAGTCGCTGTTTATCTAATTTCTTTTGTTTCTGTACTTCCCATCGTTATGCATTATGATATGAGATTATTGGCAACCCAAACCGAATTAGATATCCATGTCTTGGGATTGCCTGGGTATACATTGATGCATGCTTTTGCAATGTCTTTGCCTGTAGCATTTATGGGTTATATATCAGCAGAAGGGAAGCATAAACTGGTTGCACTCGTCCTATTAATTTGTAATATTATACTTGTTTTAAATACCAATGTTACAACATCTTTAGTAGCGATGTTGATTTGTATTATTTTTTTTCTTTCATATGGAAAGAAAAGTGGTATCAATTTCTTTCGTCTTGTAATAATAATGGTTTGCGTACTCATAATATATTCTTTCAATGTGGTAGAGCATTTTTTAGAGTTCTTATGTGGTTGGTTTGAAGGCACTGCAGTGCAACCAAAAATGGAATCATTTTTGGCTCTCTATCGAGGAGGAGAGGATGAAATAGGGGCTGTAACTGGTCGAGAAAATTTGCATGCTATTTCAATGGATTCATTTCTGTCTAATATGATTTGGGGTGGGGATCAAGTAGGCGGCCATTCTGTTATTTTGGATAGATTAGGTGGTATGGGGCTTTTGGCTGGTATCCCTTTCATTATGCTTTTTATTAGTCAGATAATAGTTTGGAAAAAAAAGTTCTGTAACCATTTATCGCGAAGTTATTATTACTTAGGTATATGTATTGCTACTGTATTCCTATATACTAAAGGATTGTTTGGTGAAGAGGGGTGGTTTATGATTTCTATTTTTGTACCAGTTGTAATATATACATGCAGTATGTATACAGTAAAACAAAGCTCTTAAATGTAATTCTAAATGTCAAGAATACTTATCACATCTATACCTGCTTGGAGTAAAAAGACAGGCTATGATTCCTTTAGCACATTGCTTGAGGGTAATATAGAGCATGAATTTGCCAACATCTATATGCGTGCTGAATTACCAGACTCGGATGCGTGCTCAAGGTACTTTCAAATATTGGAAGGGAAGGTCGTAAAAAGCGTATTCAAACGCGGAGCAATGACTGGTTCAGAAGTTTCTATTTTTTCAAATGAAATAAGTACGGAATTGCAATTGGAAAAGAAACGCTATGCATATTTTTCGCGCAATAGGAATCTGTTATTTCTTGCTGTACGTGAGATAGCATGGATGTTGGGAAACTGGAAGACTAAGGAACTTATGGAATTTTTGGACGACTTTAATCCTGATGTACTTGTCTTCCCTATAGAGAGTTATATTTATTTTAACAATCTGAATGAATTCATTATCAAATATTGTAATCCCAAACGTGTAATTGGAGTATTATGGGATGACAATTTTACATATAAACAAAGTAGTAAATTGTCATATAAGATAGGGCGTTTCTTTACGCGTCGTTCTGTAAAAAGCCTTGTTTATCAGTGTGATGAAATTCTTACAATATGCCCTAAAATGAAGGCTGAGTGTGACAAGGAATTTGGAGTCAATTCTACTATTGTCACAAAACCCATTGTGTCACTACCGCAAGTGTCAGAAGTTTACAATCCAATACAACCATATCGATTAATATATACGGGTAAATTGAATATAGGTCGCGATAGGGTTGTGATGGCCATTGTGCGAGCTCTAAAGAAGATTAACGAGAAAGGATGTAAGGCCTATTTAGATATATACACACAGACTCTGCTGACTGAGGTGCAAGTGAAACAATTGGCTGTCGATGGTACAAGTTATTTAAAAGGTACGATCCCACAGGATCAGGTGAAAGAGGAGCAGATAAAGTCTGATATTTTAGTGTTTGTGGAAGATATATATGATATTCACAATAAGACAGCGAGGCTGTCATTTTCAACAAAAATAACAGACTATTTGAGTCAGGGGCGTTGTATTTTGGCCATAGGTCCCAATGATATAGCTTCAATGGAATATTTTACCGAACAGAAGGCTGCCATTATATGCAATACAGAAGATGAAATTTTGACGAGGTTGCAAAATCTGATAGAGAATCCGACTTTGCAAAGGGAAATGGCAACCAATGCTCGAATTTGTGGTGAGAAGAATCACAATGCAGATATGATTAAAAAAATATTTTTTAATAAAGTTTTAGGTGATAAATTATGAATACTAATAAGAGTAAGGCTCATAATATACTTGAAATTATTAATCTGGCAAGTAGTGCCAGAAATTTCATTGGTGGTCAGTTTATGTATCTTCGTCAAAATGGATATGATATGCATTTGATATGTAGCCCTGACGACATGATACAAGACTATGCAACGCAAAATCAAATCAAATATCATCCCGTTCAACTGGTGCGTACGTTGTCTCCATGGAGTGATATTAAGGCATTTGTAGCAATTTGCAAATATATAAGACAAAATAATATTGACACAGTTATTGCTCATCAAGCTAAAGCTAGGCTTTTGGGAACAATGGCTGCATTTCTGATGCGTGTTCCAAATAGAATTATTTTTGCTCATGGCGTACTTTTTGAGACCCTAAATGGGGGCAAGCGAATATTTGTCATTTTGATGGATAAGATTGTTGCAATGATGGCACATAAGACAGTATGTGTAAGTAAATCGGTCGCAAATATTAGACAAAAGTATCGAATAGAATCCAGTGCACAAGAATATTTCCTTGGTGCCGGTACTTGTGGTGGCATTGACACTGTCAACAGATTTAATCCTGATAGATTGATAGACTCGGAGCAGGATGTTTTGAAAAAAAAACTAGGAATAAAAGACGGTGACTTTGTGATTGGTTTTTGTGGACGCTTAGTGCGAGACAAGGGAGTGGCTGAACTTGTAGATGCTTTTAAGTTACTCAAGCAAAAATATAGTGATGGTAATAATCTTAAATTGTTTATTATTGGCAGTAGTGAATCGCGTGATAGTATTAGCGTTGGACTGCGTAAATATATAGATACTTGTAATGATGTAATACATGTGGAACGTGTTGAGTATACTGAGATTCACAAGTATTTTGCATTGTTTAGCATAATGGTGTTGCCTTCATATAGAGAGGGGTTTGGTATGGTTACAATTGAATGTGGGGCTATGGGAGTACCTGCAATCGTGTCAAAATCAACAGGTTGTATAGATTCGATAATTGAGGATAAAACCGGTGTGTATTGTGAAATTACGCCAGAGTCTATTGCTGACAAAATTGAACTAATGCTAAAAAATGGAGAGATTCGGACTTCTATGGGACGCTATTCACGTAGTTGGATATGCGAAAATTTTGATTCATCTGTGGTATGGCCACATATTATTAATGTAATAGAAACATAGTTATGAATTCTGAAAAATTAAGTTTAACTTATCGTTTTTTGCGTATTCTTGGAATGCATTATTCTGAAAAGGATTATGGTCAAGTTACATTATGGCAATTGATAAAACGGGTACATAAAACTTTTAGAGACTCTTTTCTTTTGAGTTGGGTGATGAATAATTGGATGTTATCTCCCTTATTGCCTCGAAAAGTACGCCCATGGGTATTGCGGCAAATAGGATGTCATGTGGGAAAGGACGTATTTATTGGAGATACAGTAAAGATTGATTCTGGTCATTCGGATTTAATTATCATTGAAGACGGTGTAAGTATTGCTGGTGGAACACGTCTGCTATGTCATCAACGTGATTTTTCAGATTACTGTGTGGGTGATGAATATTTAGCTTTAGGATATGTACTGAAACCAATTGTTTTGAAAAAGGGGTGCTTGATTGGTATGGAGTCTTTTGTGATGCCTGGTGTAACAGTGGGTGAAGGGGCTATTGTTGGTGCCGGTTCATTAGTGATCAAGGATGTTCCGGCATGGACTATAGCGATGGGGCGTCCAGCTAAAGTAATAAAACAAATACAAAAGCGCGAAGAGTTATGAATATACTATCGTTTGATATAGAGGAATGGTATATCGAAAAGAAGTTTTGTGGAGGTCGGGTGGAAAAATATAGGAAGTTTGATTCTTATTTAAACAAGATACTTGACATTCTTGATGAAAATAATCAGAAGGCAACTTTTTTTTGTGTAGGAAGAATCGCCGCTGATTTTCATTATGTTATAAGAAAAATATCGGAGAGAGGACATGAGATTGGTTGCCATTCCAACGAACATTTATGGTTAACCCAAATGACTCCAAAACAATTGCAAGAAGATACGAAAGAAGCTATTGATGCACTACAAGATGTAAGTGGACAATCTGTCGTAAGCTATCGTGCACCGGCTTTTTCTATTGGAGAAAAAAATAAATGGGCTATTGAAATTTTGGCAGAATGTGGTATAGAGCGAGATTCTTCTATCTATCCGGCCGTGAGAGATTTTGGTGGTTTTCCAGCTTTCCCTGCTAACAATCCAGTTTTAATAGAATATAATAATGTTCAATTGAAAGAATTTCCCATTGCGTTGACACACATGTTAGGCAAGGATTTTGCTTTTTCAGGTGGAGGATATTTTCGCCTTTTCCCTTTGCAGTTCATAAAATATAAAATGTCTCATAATAATTATTTTATTGCTTATTTCCATATAGGAGATTTGATTCATAATCAAGATGGCATGATGACAAGGATAGAATATGAAACTTATTTTCGGGAAAATGGAAGTGTGAAAAATCGGATGATGCGTTATGTGAAATCCAGCATAGGAACTAAAGGTGCTTTTGAAAAAATGCAAAAATTATTAAATAGTGCGTCATTTGTTAGTTTGGAAGAAGCAGATAACCAATTGACGTTTGAGAATAAAATTTTATTGTAGTATTGATGATTAAACCAACGTGAAATATGTCTTTAAATCAGAATAAATATTGTGTATGGTTCTTCCCCGTGGGGACTGGCTCAAAAGGTGGTGATGCTATCTTGATAGAATTATATGACGAGGATGATAATCCATATGTATTTTTAATCGATGGAGGTTACGAAGAGACAGGTAGAGTAATAGCTGAATTTTTAAAAAGGAAATATCAAAAACCTCTCATTTACATGATGATTAATACGCATCCTGATTTGGATCATTTGTCGGGATTGAAAGCGATTTTGGAAGATAGAGATATTACAGTAGAAAAAATCGTTATGAATCGTCCTTGGAAGGATGGAAAATTAAAGCCAGAGCATTTCAAGGATAAAAGGATTACTCCAAACAGTTTGGCTGAGCGTATAAAAAATTCGTTTTCTATGGCTGATAAGATAGAAAATATAGCCAAATGCAGAAAGATTATATTGAGTTCTGCATATAGCGAAGACGAACTGATTCCAGGAGTCTTGTCTATTTTAGGACCTTCTAAATCTTTTTACCAAAAATATCTTTTGGCTTCGGATAAAACCCCTGAAACATGGATTAATGAATGGAATAAACCGTATGTGAAGGCTACGATGACTGAGGATGATTATGACCCGAATAATGGAGAAATTGAATGGTTTGATGAAGAAAATACTTCGGAGGTAAATCAAACGAGCTTGATTATTTTGCTTGAAGTTGGAAATGAAAAGTTTCTTTTTACCGGAGATGCGGGAAAAGAGGCGTTAGAAGAAGCTTTTAATCAATATGAAAAGTTGAATAAAAAAAACAGTACAAATGATTTTACAACAGTACAGTTGCCCCATCATGGAAGCAGGAAGAATGTAAATCCTGAATTGTTAAGGAGACTGAATCCATGTAGTTTTATAATCTCTTGTCCTCCTGGAGGTGAAAAAGAGGGACATCCATCCCGTCGACTAATTAACAAACTGTTGGAAATAAACTATCGAAGTAGAATATTTGTAACGAAGGAACATCCATTTGTTTTTCATAAGGGAGTTAAAATAAATGCCTCTCCACAAACTCCACAAGGAATACATCATAAAATGGATGGAAAAGCTCAATAAATAAAAAAATGAAGACAATATGTGTGGATATTGATGGTACTTTGGTGCATTATGAAGACTGGCAAGGGGATAATCATTTTGGTTCGCTTGTGCCTGGAGCTGTAGATGCCATGCGGCAATTAAAAGAACAAGGGTGGTATATTATCATCTATACAACACGAGGAAACAAAGAAGCGATAAAGTCATTTTTGATTCGTCATGGTGTTTGTTTTGACAGTATTAATCAGAACCCTAATCAACCAGGCAATGCTCTTGGAGGGAAACCGATAGCTGATGTCTATATAGATGATAGAGCCATTACATTTGAAGGGGATTGGGTGGAAACAGTAAATAAAATTAATCGTTTTAAAACATGGGAGCAATGATACGAGAATGGATTGATAAGGTAATTCTTTCGTCTTTGAACCGTAATGCAGAAAAGTTAAGTACAGTGTTTGAATTTAAACAACAGGATGATGTATCAATTACCAAACAGTCTTTGGAACAAACCTTTCAAAAAGACTTGTTAGTTAATGATTTTCAGCAATGTATGTATATGTTGAGGCATTACGATTCTGTTAATTGGGATTTGACAAAATTTTCTTTCGGACAGATTCTTGTGGTAATAGGTGCTTGTTGGACTATATTAAACTACGAAAGAGAGGCTGATAAAACATTGTTGGATGTTTACAAAGATGGTATTTCCAACTATATTGTTGGTGGAATACTCGCATTGTCAACCTGTTTTGTCTTTTTGACTTTAGCAGCAATCATGCGTAACCGAACATATTTTGTGCTTATGGGGCGATATTTGAATGAACATCGTCGAAATGTCTTCAAAGACAAACCTTTTGGATTTGAGAATAAGAGCAAAATTTGGCATAATCCTACTTATCCGGCTACTATAGATTGGAAAAGTACACAAATGATTTGTGTGATTCTCTTTTTCATTTGTTATATCTTACTGTCATTTATGGCTTTGTATAGCTTGCTTTTCTATTGTGAAAATACGCTATGTGTTAGTTTGATATGTACACTGGTTATAGGACTCGTAGGGTATTACATACTTAATAAGATGAGTAAATAAAGATAACTTTTAATAAATGTTTGGACATCTATGTATAAAATTTTTTTCAAAAGGGTAATTGATTTTATACTCGTGTTCTGTGTGTTGGCTGTCATCTGGCCGATACTGTTTCTTGTTACCCTTTGGTTGTATTTCGCCAACAAGGGTACCGGTGCGTTCTTCTTTCAAGAGCGTCCCGGAAAGAACGGAAAGATTTTTCGAGTAATCAAGTTCAAGACTATGACGGATGAACGGGATGCTGGCGGTAATTTACTTACTGATGCTGATCGGTTGACTAACGTGGGACGTTTTGTTCGTTCCACTTCAATCGATGAGTTGCCTCAGTTGATAAATGTCCTGAAAGGGGATATGGCGTTGATCGGACCTCGTCCCTTATTGGTTCAATATCTACCATTGTATAGTAAAGAGCAAGCTCGTCGCCATGATGTGCGGCCGGGTATTACCGGATGGGCACAGGTAAACGGACGTAATGCGATTAGTTGGACGAAAAAGTTTGAATTGGATGTTTGGTATGTGGATCATTGTTCGTTTCTGTTGGATGTAAAGATCATCTTTTTAACGATAAAAAAAGTGTTTGTTCGGGAAGGTATTTCGCAAGAGGGACAGGCTACGATGGAGTTTTTTACGGGTAATAATTGAATGGATATGTATTTATACGGTGCAAGTGGTCATGCTAAAGTGATCATAGATATATTAAAGGCAAATCATATAGAGATAGAAGGTCTTGTCGATGATAATCCGGAGATAAATGAACTTTTGGGTTATCCGGTTTTTCATGGAAAAGAAGATATTTCACCTCTGATAATAAGTATAGGCGATAATAAAATACGTCAGATGATCGCTCATAAACTGAATGTTGAGTTTGGAACGGCGATACATCCGTTTGCGGTAGTCTCTCCATATGCTACCGTACAGGAAGGATCGGTCATCATGCAGGGAGCGGTTGTTCAGTCTTGTGCTTGTATAGGGAAACATTGCATTGTTAACACTGGAACATCTGTTGATCACGAATGTGTGATAGGAGATTATGTGCATATCTCTCCGCATAGTACGCTTTGTGGAAACGTTCATGTTGGTGAAGGAAGTTGGATCAGTGCAGGTACGACGGTTCTACCGGGTGTCAAGATCGGAAAATGGTCTGTGATCGGTGCAGGTTCGGTTGTAGCCAAAGATATTCCAGATGGGGTTTTGGCTGTAGGAAATAGGTGTAAAACGATAAAAACATTGAATATAAAAATGTTAACTAGTGTTAACGGGGGGGGGGGGGTAAATTACCTTCTTAAACCACTCTTGGCAGCAAAAGCTGCTTTGGAGTATCAAGATCTTCGAGGGAATACTAATATCTTAATCACTTCCGCCGGAAAGCGGGTCACACTGACAAAGCAGTTTCAAGAAACATTGAAGCGTTTTTATCCAGAAGCGAAGGTGTTCACGACAGATATGAATCCTGCGATGGCTCCTGCCGGGATTATTTCAGACGGGTGTATAGCTGTACCGAGGGTGACCGATTCCGGTTATATAGAGATGTTGCTGACAATATGTAAAGAAAAAGGAATTCGGATTATCGTGCCGACTATCGATACCGAGTTGCTGGTTTTGGCGGAGAATAAGGAACTGTTTCAGAAGAATGGGATAGAACCGATGGTATCGGAATTGCCTTTCATACAAGCTTGCCGGGATAAGCGGAATACCAGTACATTCTTGAATAGTCGTGATATTCGCATCCCGGCTCCAGTGGATAAATATCATCCGACTTTTCCACTTTTCGCCAAACCGTATGACGGTTCCTTAAGCAAAGATCTGTATGTCGTGAGGTGTAAAGAGGAACTGACATCGGAAATATTGAATCATCCGAAGTTGATCTTTATGGAATATATCGACAAACAGGAATACAAGGAATTTACGGTCGATATGTATTATGGCAAGGATAATAGGGTGAAAGCTATCGTGCCCCGCGAAAGAATAGAGATTCGTGCCGGTGAGATCAACAAAGGGTTTACCCGCAAAAACTATTTGGTTCGGTTCTTGAAGGAACGGTTGGGCTATTTGCCGGGTGTAGTCGGTTGCATCTGTATCCAATTGTTCTATAGGAAGTCGGACAATGATGTGGTCGGGATCGAGATCAATCCACGATTTGGCGGGGGATATCCACTTTCCTATTATGCGGGAGCCAACTTTCCGGAATATGTCGTAAGAGAGTATATGTTGGGTGAAACGTTGGCCTATATGGATACTTGGGCGGACAATACTTTGATGCTCCGGTATGACAGCGAGGTGATCGTATATGAAAAATAAGATTCTCATTTTTGATCTGGATGATACGTTGTATAAGGAAATCAATTTCTTATACTCTGCTTATCGGGAAATTGCCGGATGGATAGAATTGAAGTTTTCCTTGAAAGGGATCTATGCTTTTATGTTGGAAACCTATAAAGAGAAAACGGATGTTTTTTCTCGTTTGATCGATACTTACGATTTGTCGTTGACGAAAGCGGATTTACTGTCCGTCTACAGGTCTCATCGTCCTAATATCCGGTTGGAGCTTGACACCTTGAAGGCATTGGAGGTTTTGAAGCAGGATTTTACACTGGGGATGATCACGGATGGGCGCTCTATAACCCAACGAAATAAGTTCCAGGCATTGAGACTTGAACAATTTATCGAAAACGAGAACTTGGTTATATCTGAAGAGTTTGGCTCTGAAAAACCATCGGAGAGGAATTTCATGTTTTTTCAGGACAAATATGCCGATGTGGAGTTTATCTATGTTGGGGATAACCTTCGGAAAGATTTTATTACACCTAATAAGCTGGGGTGGAAAACGATCTGCCTGTTGGATGATGGAAGAAATATCCACCGTCAGGACTTTTCCTGTCCGGAAGAGTACCTACCTAATGTAAAGATACATACTCTGAAAGAATTATTGTCTTTGTAGATTTAATCATAAATAATAATGAACAAACGAATTTACCTTTGCCTCGCCCACATGAGCGGCAAAGAGCAGACTTTTATAAAAGAAGCCTTCGATACCAACTGGGTGGTTCCTTTAGGTCCTAATGTAAACGCTTTTGAAAAAGATTTGGAAACATTTATAGGGGAAAATAAACAAGTCGTTGCCCTTTCCGCCGGTACGGCAGCTGTCCATCTTGCACTGTTGGCTTGTGGTGTGGGACTGGGGGATGAAGTGATCGTACAGAGCTTTACTTTCTGTGCTTCTTCGCATCCGGTGACTTATCTGGGAGCTACTCCAGTATTTGTTGATTCGGAGGCAGATACTTGGAATATGGACCCGGAGTTGTTGGAAGAGGCTATTAAAGATCGCATATCTAAAACAGGTAAGAAGCCGAAAGCGATCGTTCCTGTTTATCTGTATGGTATGCCTGCCAAGATTGAGGAGATTATGGCGATTGCTAATAAGTATGATATTCCGGTTATCGAAGATGCTGCTGAAGGATTGGGTAGCCGGTATGACGGACAGGTTTGTGGTACGTTCGGACGGTACGGGGTACTTTCTTTCAATGGGAATAAGATGATTACGACTTCCGGAGGCGGTGCATTAATTTGTCCGGATGAAGAGGCAAAAAGGAAAATCATGTTCTATGCTACCCAGGCTCGCGAGTCATATCCTTATTACCAGCATGAAGAGATCGGTTATAACTATCGTATGTCGAATATCTGTGCCGGTATCGGACGCGGGCAGATGACAGTATTGGAAGAACATATTGCTCACCATCAGTACACTTGCCGTCTTTACAAGGAGTTACTTGCCGGAGTAGAGGGAATTGTACTGCATGAAAATCCATCTTCCCGGTTCGATAGCAACTATTGGCTGAATACGATTTTACTTGATCCTGACTTACAAGTGAAAGGTGAAGAACATGCTTATGAAGTGGTTGTTCAGGGAGCCGTAGGTGGTGCTGCTGGTGTGACACACGAAGCTTCTTCTTTGCATACGGATTGTGAGCCGAATAAGAATGTGGAAGCGATGCGCATGGCATTGGATGCTGCCGGTATTGAATCGCGTCCATTATGGAAACCGATGCACTTGCAGCCCGTATATAAGAACAATCCTTGCTATGTGAATGGTGTGAGCGAATCTTTGTTCAAACAAGGTCTATGTTTACCAAGTGGTCCTTGTGTGACGGATGAAGATGTGGATTATATCGTTCAGGAAATCAAGAAGTCTATTTTGTAATGAATTTATTAGAATTTTAATAGAATATATATGTCAGTATTCAAAGACAAAACCCTCCTAATCACCGGCGGCACCGGTTCTTTTGGTAATGCCGTCCTCAGGCGCTTTATCAACTCCGATATCAAAGAAATCCGAATCTTTAGCCGTGATGAAAAGAAGCAGGACGATATGCGTCATGCTTTACAAAATCCTAAAGTGAAATTCTATATTGGGAATGTGCGTAATAAAACATCTGTGGATGTGGCGATGCGCGGTGTGGATTATGTGTTTAGTGCAGCAGCATTAAAACAGGTTCCCAGTTGCGAATTCTTTCCGATGGAAGCTACGCGTACGAATGTAGAAGGTACGGAAAATGTGCTGCTTTCCGCTATTGAACATGGCGTAAAGAATGTAGTCGTCCTTTCGACTGATAAGGCCGCTTATCCGATCAATGCGATGGGTATCTCCAAGGCTTTGATGGAAAAGGTGGCGATTGCTAAAGGACGTGAGTTGGGCGAAGGGGCGCAGACTACTATCTGCTGTACCCGCTACGGCAATGTAATGGCGAGCCGTGGTTCGGTGATCCCTCTTTGGGTGGAACAGATGGAACAAGGTAAACCGATCACTATTACCGATCCGGAAATGACCCGCTTTATGATGACTCTGGATGATGCAGTCGATTTGGTGATCTATGCCTTTACACATGGTCATAACGGTGACTTGTTTGTTCAGAAAGCTCCGGCAGCAACTCTGTCCGTTCTGGCACAGGCATTGAAAGAGACATACGCACAGATCGATCCGAAGTATCTGGATACAGAAGTGAAGGTAATCGGTACACGTCACGGAGAGAAACTGTATGAAACACTGGTAACACGTGAAGAGATGGCGAAAGCGATCGATATGGGAGAGTATTACCGCATTCCTTGCGATACACGCGATCTCAATTATGATAAGTTCTTTACCGAAGGCAGCGAATGTCTGTCTAAGATAGAAGATTATCATAGCCATAATACCACACGTCTGGATGTGGAAGGCATGAAAAAACTATTACTCCGCTTACGTTTTATTCAGGAAGATCTTGGACTGATCGAACGGGCAAAACCAAGAGAAATCAGAAGCGAATAAATCAATTTTAATGTAATGAACATATTAGTTACTGGCGCCAAAGGATTCGTCGGTCGGAACCTTGTTTCCCAACTCCATAATATCCAATCAGGGAAAGCACGGAATTATCCTGTTTCGGGAACTGATCTAAAGGTCTTCGAATATGATATAGACAGCGATCCGGCTGAGTTGGATGTCTATTGCAAGAATGCCGATTTCGTCTTTAACCTGGCGGGTGTGAACCGTCCGAAAGACCAGGCGGAATTTATGAAGGGTAACTTCGGCTTTGCATCTACTTTACTGGATACATTGAAAAAGTATAACAATACTTGCCCGGTGATGATCTCATCATCTACGCAGGCGGCTTTGGATAATCCGTATGGCGAATCGAAAAGGGCAGGAGAGAACCTGTTGTTCGAGTATGCGAAAGAAACCGGGGCGAAAGTATTGGTTTATCGTTTCCCGAATGTGTTCGGAAAATGGTGCAGACCCAATTATAACAGTGCAGTGGCCACTTTCTGTAACAATATAGCCAATGATCTGCCTATCCGGGTGAATGATCCGGGTGTGGTTATGAACCTGGTTTATGTGGATGATGTGGTAGACGAACTGATTGCAGCTTTATCGGGTGGCGAACATCACGAGGGAGACTTTTGTGTCGTTCCTGTGGTTCATACGATGACATTGGGAGGTATTGTCGATCTGCTTTATTCTTTTAAGGAAATGCCGGATAATTTGAGTGTACCTGATTTGGGCAATCCTTTCACGAAGAAGTTGTATTCGACCTATCTGTCTTATCTGCCGAAAGAGAAATTCAGCTATCCGGTACAGATGAAAACAGATGATCGCGGTAGTTTTACAGAAATTATCCGTACGCCTGACCGGGGACAGTTTTCAGTCAATATATCGAAACCGGGTGTAACCAAAGGTCAACACTGGCATCATACCAAGAATGAGAAATTCGTGGTGGTGAGTGGCCATGGCTTGATCCGGCTTCGTAAGATCGGAACGGATGAAGTAATCGATTTTGAGGTCAGTGGAGAAAAGATAGAAGTTGTAGAAATGATTCCCGGTTATACGCATAACATCATTAATCTTTCCGATACGGAAGAACTGGTCACTTTTATGTGGGCAAACGAACCTTTCGACCCGACTCGGCCGGATACTTATTTTGAAGAGGTGTAAATGTTAAATAAAGAAGAGAGAATGATTATTCTAAATGATTTACTACTTTTGTAAAAAGGAACTACAAATATAAAACGATATGAATACCTTTAGTGTAGATACGTTGAGAGTCGATATTTTTAAGGAACTTATAAATTTGGATCAAGAAAAGTTATCCGAAGTTTATAAGTATGTTAAAGAATTGGCTTCAAAAGGAAATTCAGAAACGCTTATTTTAAAGGAAATGTTGGATGCTTCGGCCGATTATGCGGTTAAAGCTCATAAGCGCGGTGAATTTCATTCTACCGAAGAGGTGATGGAACGATTGGGGAAGGAGATGGGATGGATGTAATTTGGACATCCCCGCTGAAAAAAGTTTTGCTGAAACACTCTCTTATATAAGACAGAGAACGGGGGATGCTTCTGCCCGTAAAGTATGGCAAATGATTAGAAAGCAAGTCGGCCTATTGACATTTAATCCATATATGGGTAAAGTCGATCCGGATTTATCTGATGAAAACCACCAATACCGTTTTATAGTTGTCAACAAAAAAAGTAAAGTTTACTATTTTATACAAGAGGATTTTCTCTATATAGCTTTGGTAAGAGATACCAGGTAGGACTTGTAACGTTTAAGAGAACTTCTATCTTCGTTATTCTAAGAAAATCAATCTCTTCCATAATCCATTTGAAGAGAAATGAATAAACTGAAATTAATGACCATCATCGGCACCCGTCCGGAAATTATCCGGTTGGCAGCCGTTATCAAACGATGCGATCAGTACTTCGATCAAATCCTGGTCCATACCGGACAGAATTACGATTATACATTGAACCAGGTATTCTTTGATGATTTGGGACTTCGTGCTCCTAACTATTATCTGGATGCAGTGGGAGCGGATCTGGGAGAAACAATAGGGAATATCATTGCCAAATCGTATAAACTGATGGCGGAGGTGAGGCCCGATGCCGTGTTAGTATTGGGAGATACGAACTCCTGCCTGTCTGTTATCGGTGCGAAGCGTTTGCATATTCCTATTTTTCATATGGAGGCCGGCAACCGTTGTTTCGACGAATGTCTGCCGGAAGAAACCAACCGCCGTATCGTGGATGTGACAGCCGATGTCAATATGTGTTATTCGGAACATGCGCGCCGGTATCTGAATGCAGCCGGTACACCGAGAGAACGTACTTATGTAGTCGGTTCGCCGATGGCAGAAGTATTACATAGTAACCTGGAACAGATCAAAGCTAGTGATGTACTGGAACGTCTGGGATTGAAGAAAGGAAAGTATATCTTATTGTCTGCCCATAGGGAAGAGAATATCGATACGGAAGTAAACTTCTTCAACCTGATGAATGCGGTAAATGCGATGGCAGAAAAGTATGATATGCCGATCCTGTACTCTTGTCACCCTCGTTCAAAGAAATATATCGAACAACGTGGTTTCCGGTTCGATCCGTGTGTGATACAACATGAACCGTTGGGATTCCATGATTACAATCATCTTCAGATGAATGCCTTTGCAGTGGTATCCGATTCGGGTACGCTGCCAGAGGAAAGCAGTTTCTTCCTGTCTGTCGGCAATCCGATTCCGGCTGTATGTATCCGTACCAGTACGGAGCGTCCGGAAGCATTGGATAAGGGAAATTTCATCTTAGCTGGCATTACGACCGAACAGGTGTTGCAAGCTGTGGATGTAGCTGTCGAGATGAATAAAGACGGTGCTTTAGGAATTCCTGTTCCTAATTATGTGGATGAAAATGTATCGGTGAAGGTAGTCAAGCTAATTCAGAGCTATACCGGAGTCGTTAATAAAATGGTTTGGAGGAAATATTGAAATAAAAGTCATGCAACTAATTAATTCAACTTTATTAAACGAAGTGACGAAGCAGGCTCAGGAATCCCCCCGCTTGCGTATGAACTGTAATTTTCATGATTCTTTGGATGCTAAAGCCCAGCGTCTGCTGAATGCGTTGGAGCCGGGGACTATTTTACCGATTCATCGCCATCCGCATACGGCAGAGACTTATTTGCTGTTGCGTGGGAAGATTCGGGTGATGTTTTATAATGATAAAAAAGAAGAAACAGAGTCGACCCTGTTGGATCCTTTGGTAGGAAGTTTTGGGGTACATATTCCGGCTAATCAATGGCATACATTGGAGGTGCTGGATAGCGGTTCTGTGTTGTTTGAAGTAAAAGACGGTCCCTATACTCCGTTGGGGGAAAACGATTTGCTGAAGTAAGAAAATAAGAAGGGAGTACCTCCCTCATATCGGCATGAAGTGCACTCCCTCTTCTTATATCGCCTACGCAATAAACCATTTATACAAACACCCGGCCCCGCCCATCAGCATCAGGCTATATCCTGACATTCCGAGCCAGTCGGCCTGGGAGGATTTGTTTCCCCAGTCTCCTTGGGCGAGAGCGAGAGTATCGCCCCGATGCAGGTCAGGGTCACTTCCGTCTCCCGCATCAGGAGGGAGAGGAGGCTCAGGAGGAGCAGGCAGAGGATGAGGACAGGGGCAGTCACCGGCTGCCGGCTTTCGCTTGCGGGGGAAGATGATCCGGGCAAGGCTGGTGAGGAAGTTGAGAATTGTTTCAAGGACATTCATGGGAATTGATAATTGAAAATTGATAATTGAAAGTTAATTGCCGATTAGCCGTTCTATCGACTTACAGATCGACACCAGCATACGCTGATAGGCAGCACGGTTGTCGCCGTTCACTTCGCTGATGTATTTGCTGTAGGCAATCTCTTTGGCGTAGGCCGAAGGAGAGAAGGTGAGCGTGGCAGCCACAGGATAGGCCGAGTGGATCAGACGGGCGAAGTCGAGAAAACTATCTTCCGCAGTGAGATACCTGCGGAACCAGAGGGACGGCCGATCTCCTGTGGCAGACAAGTCTGTCCGGCCACCATCCCAGAAAGGATTCGGACGGCCGTAGGCGGTGATACCAAAAAAGTTATTATACTCCCTGGCGAGTTCGCTTTCGCCCCAGCCGGTTTCGATGGCCGACTGCGCCAGGATAATGATCGGATTCATTCCGAACCGCTCTCCCGCCCGTTGGGCGAGAGGCAGATACTGTTGGATGTAATTTTGCTTTGTCATACTATTATTCGATTACCGGACGGTCATCTTCACCTTCCGGGGGAGTGGTACCCGGAAGTACCCATTTTTCAAAACTGGCATCGCGAACAAGGTTCATTAACATCGTTCCGGGATAGAATACGATATGAGCACGGTTGAACAAAGAGGTTTTAAACTCTTCTTCGGTTGTAGCGCCTTTGCTACCGGCTACCATACGGAAACTACCGAAATCGCCCAGATGAACCGATTCACCGTCGGCAAGGGATTCATTCATGACGGTGATAAAACCGTCTAATACCAGCAGGATATCACCGCGACTGGCTGTACTGTATTTGCTGATACGAGCGCAGATACGGTTCAGATCGACTTTTTTGGTGATACTGGTCTGAGCAAAATAAAGCTCGGCTCCTGCGGCTGCATCTTTGCTCATGTCTTTACGTTTGACAAGTCTGTACTTTAAAGGCATAGATTTAAAAATTGATAATTGAAAATTGATAATTAACAATTGACAATTGGGGTTGATACTTGAAATTACTTGTTGGTTATCGATAACATTACAAAGGTACGACGGACTGAAAACCCGCAGACAGATAGGGGCGGTTAGGGGGAGTTAGGAGTAGATAACGACAGTTAATTAATCGGTTTTAAACCATAGGTGTTTCGACGTTAAAACATATATGTTTTGCAGTTGAAACATGTATGTTTTCAGTGAAAAAGGTATATCATTTCACAACCTTGCAGGCTATATGGATGCCTAATCGGAGAATGAATATGATTAACAAAATAAACAAGCAAATTGTACAAAGAATAATCGGATTTTTAAAAAGGTGGTTCGTGAAATAACAGGGAAATATTTGTCGTATCCTTCCTTGGAGGAGTATCTTGAAGATGTGAAAAATAACAGCCATTATATTTTATTGCTGGCTTTATTACTGGGTGATCCGGAGATAAGAAAAAAGAAAACGTGGAATGCCCTGGCTAAATCGTTTTTCAATCATTACAGGGAGAAGATACTGGAGCATTGTGGCTATGATATCGGACCGTCCAATCTGGAACGTATCCGGGTGAAAGAATCGAAATTGTTTATCGAGTATATGTCGGGTATGTTTCGAAATGAGATGTTTGAGGAGTGTTCGTATGAGGAATTAGCCAGACTGATTAATCTGGTGTTCAATACCGGCTACGAACAATCCTACATTTGTAATCTGTTGAAAGCCGCGAATGAGGATTATCAGCAGATCCATGACGGAATCAGAATGGAAATAAAGCGGGAAGCCGCAGGGAGAGATGGATTTTTAAATAATTAATCGGTTGAAACATAGCTTGTTGGGTTGTGAGATATACGCTTAAAATAGTTTTTTTATTACGAAACCCGGTATTTATCTTTGTTTAAGCGTTGATATGCGATTTTATTTTTTGAAAAAATTGAAGAATTGCCTATTTATAAATTTCTTTCTAAAAGAAATACTTCTTACTATATTAAAGAGGAACCGTTGCCGGTCGAATAGAACCTGAATAGGAGGGAGACGAAAGGATATATAATTCAATGGCTTTTGCAAATAGAAAGCGTATAACAACGTAAATACTAACAAACATTAATATTTACGGTTATGAACAAAGATCATCAAGACTGTAACCAGGTGACGGATTTCCTGGGGAAAGCATTTATCAAAATGCCGCGTAAGTTATTAAACATGTCTATCCATCCACAGAAAAAAAAGCGTCGGTTGGCCCTTATGTATATGGCACTGATCACGTTGAGTTTCTTTCGGGATGGAATAGTGACGCTGGGAAAAAATAAACATGTTTGCCGCAGGGGAGAATATGTGGGTACTTATTGGGAACTGGCCCGTTTCACGGCTATCAGTCTCGGTTCGGTCGGTTATTACCTGAAGATACTTGAAATGGAAAAACTGATCGTGTTGAATGCAGTAAAGGGAGGTACCCGTATCGGAATTTGCAACTATGATCTTTTCTCCGGGAGTGAATCGGATAAGGACAGCGGACAGGCGGCTTTGACGGAAGAAGTCGGATATAAGATGGCCGCTGTAGAACGCACAATAGGAGGACGGAGCATGCAGGAACTGGATCGTGGGAAAGAAAGGGGGAACGTCGGATGAATACAGATAATACGGATACAGCAGGTATGACTGTTGCCGAACTGGAAAGTACACTGGTTTGTTGCCTGATGACTTCATTGGATGCTCCGATGCAGGTTTCTCCGATGTTAAGCAAGGAGATGTTTTCGGATAAATCGCTGGGATTTGTTTTCGGTGTGATCATGGACTTGTACGATCAGGGCGTGCAGCCGGATATGATGACGGTTGAAACCGAAATGCACGGGCAGGATGAGGCTCGCTGGAAAGAGCTGAAAGGGCTGTCGTTTCTGCTTCCGGCTATGCTGAATGTGCGCAATGCGGAGAATGTAATACATTATGCCGAAGAGGTGAAACGGCAATATAAATTACGCTGCCTGATACAGTTGTTCGTGACGTTGAATTTTAGTTCCGCGAAATTCGATGCCGATCCCGACAAGCTGATTGCGGAAGCGGAACAGTCGTTGCAGGAACTTCGGCGCGACACGGCCGGGGGAAAAGTGATGCGTACGGTAGGAGAATTGGCGGAAGAAGCTTTGCAATGGCATACCAGGCGTGCCGGGGTTTCGGAGGATGTGAGCCGTTTATTGACCGGGATAGAGGAACTTGACTATGTAACGGGTGGTTTACACAGGGGCGAAATTATTATTCTGGGTGGTCGTCCGAGTGACGGGAAGACTGCGGTGGCACTTCATATAGCCGTCAATGCGGCGAAGGATGGGAAACATGTCTGTTTGTTCAGCCTCGAAATGTCGGATTTGCAGATGCTGAACCGTATCCTGGCCGGTATGACGGATGTGGATCCGGATCATTTGCGGATCAGCGGACTGACCGGTAGGGAGCTGGAGCAATTGAAAGAAGCGAGCCGCAAGCTGGAACATCTTCCTCTCTATATGGATTATACGCCTTGTAACGCCGTCAGCGATATACGTGCCAAAGTGATGCTGAAAAGCAAACAAGGGGAGTGTGATCTGGTGGTAATCGATTATTTGCACCTGTTGTCGTCTGTCCGTCAGAAGAATGAAACGCAGGATCAGGTCGTGGGGCGCAATGTAGTTGCCCTGAAACAGCTGGCCCTGGAGGCCGATTGTCCGGTACTGCTTGTTTCGCAGATGAACCGGGCCTGTGACACACGTGCCGACAGGGCGCATATTCCGGTGATGAGCGACCTGAGGGATTCGGGTACGATCGAGCAGGTGGCGGATTGTGTCGCTTTTGTTTACCGTCCCGAGAAGCATGGCATTACGAAAGATGAACGGACGGGTGAAAGCCTCGTAGGAGTGGGCAAACTCTATATTGTGAAGAACAGGAACGGAGCGACCGGCATTGCACGGTTCCGTTATAATCCTTCATATACAAAAATCACGAACTATCGTAATACCGCAACATCATGACACATCAGGAAATAAACGATATAAAACAGTCGGCTCCACAGATCGAAGAGGTCATCGGACGGTATGTGCAGCTGACACGGAAGGGCAAAAGCCTGCTAGGGCTTTGTCCGTTCCATGAAGATCACCATCCTTCTTTGGCCGTCAATCCGGAGAAGCAATATTTTACCTGTTTTGCATGCGGGGAGAAAGGGGATGTGATCCATTTTTTACAGAAGATAGAAGGGGTATCGTTTGGGGAAGCGGTGAAGAAATTAAAAATTGAAAATGGAACATTGAAAATTAAATCCGAAGTCAAACCCGGAGTCAAATTGACAAACCCCGTTTGTGAAACAGAAAAATTTTCAATTTTCAATTCTCAATTTTCAATTGAAAAAAACCTTCAGTTTTTTTCGTCTCTCCTTCCTGCCGCTTCCGGGGACTCGGACCTGACTCCGACCTGGCTCGATTTTGGGGTAGGAACTTCACCGGCTATGGTTTCCGGGGAATGGAAAGCGATGCGTAACCGTCTGGTATTCCCGATACGGGATGAAGAAGGCATACTGGTAGGATTTGGGGCGCGTCGACTGACGGAGGTCCCTGGCTCTCCTAAATATATCAATTCGCCGACCAGTGAACTTTATCGTAAGAATGAGATCCTTTACGGATTGCATATCGCCCGCAAGGCAATCAGGGAAAAGCAATACGCCATATTGGTGGAAGGCTACAAAGACGTGCTGGCGATGCATGCAGCGGGATTCAGTAATACAGTGGCGCTTTGCGGTACGGCTTTATGCGACGGTCATATCGTGTTATTGAAGAAATATACATCACGGGTGCTGGTGATGCTGGATGCAGATACTGCCGGAAGAAAAGCTTCGGAAAAGGCCGTTTCCCTTCTTAGGATGCAGGGTATACGGGCTTACGGGATAGAATTGCCGGAGGGAGAAGATCCCGACTCGTTGTTCCGGCTTTGGGGAAAAGACCGGTTTACCGGTTATCTCCGGAAAAAAATTGTACAGGACTCGCCTTCGGAAGAGGCTTTGTTATTGGAGCGTATCCGGACAGGGATACAGAGGTTGTCCGGCATTACGGATACGACACAAAGGATGCAAGCACTTCATCGCCTGAATATCGGAATCGCTCACCTGACCGGTCTGTCGCGGAGGCAGAAACGTCCGGCCACTATGGACTGGAGGTGGGTATGAAACGGGAAGATGAAAAAGACAAGATAAAGCCTGTGGATGAAGAGGAAAGAAAGTGGAAGAACCGCACTTTTACCTGGATGGAACTGGGCGTGTTGTATAGTCCGACACTGACTCCCGCGGCTGCTTCCCGCCGGTTGAAAGCCTGGGTGATGGCGAATGGCGGTCTGATCCGTTGCCTGACAAAGGCCGGTTGGGACCGTACGCAACGTATTCTTACGCCACGCCAGGTAGGGTTTATTGTGGAGGTGCTGGGAGAACCTTAAAAGAATATGTCGATGATGAATATATCGATCCGGTTAAAAAAACTGATTCTATCTGCCTGTTTGCTGTTGATGGCAGCCGGCCTTCACGCTCAATATTCATTGGGAGTGACGGGGTTGTTGACAATCCCGACAGCGGACATGCAGGCAGACGGAACCTTTATGGGAGGGGCTGATTTTCTGCCTGAAGCAATGATGCCTTCCAACTGGGATTATAATACCGGAAATTATTTTGTGAATATAACTTTCCTGCCGTTCGTGGAAGTGGCCTATCGTTGCACATTGCTTCATGGGGAGTTCGAGAAGGGAAGTAAATGGAATCAGGATCGTTCCGTATCATTGCGTCTTCGTCCCTTGAAAGAGGGGAAATGGTGGCCGGCCATCGTGGTGGGATCGAATGACGCGTTTACCACCGGCGAATTGAATATGTTTAAGAGTGCCGCAGGCAACCGCTTTTTCTCGTCTGTATATGTTGTCGGGACAAAGCATCTGTTATTGGGCGGCCATGACCTGGGCTTTTCCCTGGGAGGGAATATCCCGTTTCGTAAAGATAGTTACCGGAAAGGTATTTTCGGTGGAGTCGGTTATAGTCCGGCTTTTTTGAGGCCTGTTACACTGATGGCCGAATATAATGCGGAAGCGGTTAGTATAGGGGCTGCCGCACAGCTTTTCAATTATTTCTCCTTACATGCTTTTTGTTACGATTTCAAGGCTGTCTCTGCGGGGATAAGGTACGAATTTAAATGGTGAAAATATATCATATACTTTGTTTACTTCTTCTGGGCAACCTGTTCTGTTGGAAAGGGAGTGCGACGGTGGAGGATAGACTTGTCAGTCTCGGTATGGAGAATGTAAAGGTTGTGGCACAGGCTGACGGGCTTTGTATCGCTTATGAAGACAATGTGTACCGGGGTACTTATCGCGGGTTGTTTGATGTGATCCGGACATTGCTGAATGATCCGGAGGTCGAAGGAGATATACGGTTGGTCGTATTGGAAGAGCGGATACCTCAGATTACCGTATCGTTAAGTCGGGAAGCCTTGGTCGCTTACCGGCAGAAAGAGGTATCGCCGGCAGCTGTGATGAAGGGGCTGACGATCAGTTACGATACGGATGAGGTGATGAAGATTTTGAAAGGGGCGAAAGCGGTGAACCGCTCGGCCGGAAAGATCGATCTGGTATTGTACCCGCAGGTCAAGCTGCAAAACTCCTGGATGGATAAGATATACGGAACGGTGTTGAATATCGCTCCGGCAGTGGAAATAGGACTTTGGAAAGGAGCCTCTTTTACCGGGCAGGTGATATTCCCGGTGTGGAATAACCAGGTGGGGGAGATGGATTATATTCGTGCAGGGATGCTGGTGATGCGCCAGGAGATCCGTTTACCGAAAAATGTATTTGCCACCTTGAGTGTGGGCAATTTTAACCAGAACCGGATCGGTGTGGACCTGGATATTTTGTATCGAACCAATTCGGATCGCTGGGCTTTCGGGTTGACCGGAGGACTGACCGGTTCGTCTACATTCTACGGCGGCAAATGGGAGGTGACACAATGGAAAAAGGTCAGCGGGGCTGCTTTGATCCGTTATAACGAACCCTATTATAATCTGCAATTCGACTTATCGGCCCACCGCTATATCTATGGCGATTATGGGGTGCGTGGGGATTGTAGCCGCCATTTCGGGGAGGTGACGGTTGGTTTGTTTGCCATGTATTCAGGTGGGGAGGCGAACGGCGGTTTCCATTTTGCTATTCCCCTGCCACGTAAAAAACGCAGTAAACATAAGGCTGTGCGGGTACGATTGCCGGAATATTTCGACTGGCAGTATGAAGCACAGTCCGGCCCCTGGTATACTTCACGGAAGCTGGGACGCTCTTACAAAACACGTCCGGATGAAAACAGGAGCCGGGGGTATTACAATCCTGATTTTATAAAAGATAACCTGGTCGATTTGGCTGAACGGTCAAAATAGTATCATAATAATTATAAACAAAAAAGAAGACAAAATGAGAACGAACAAGTATTTGGTTGTCAGCATGGCTATGTCTCTTGCTGTGACAATTGGTGTAGGATTTAGTTCCTGTAAGAAAGATGAACCGACTCCTGTCATTGTGGAAAATCCGCTGGATGCGGAGGTCTATTATATTGCCGGGACAGTGACGTCGGAGAGCAATGCTCTCGAGGGGGTAAAAGTCAGTGCTTCGAATGCTGAAGCGACAACGGCTGCGGATGGTACATTCCAGTTGGAAATGAAATCGAAAGACGACTGTGTCGTTACTTTCGAAAAGAGTGGCTACGTGACAGTGACGGCGGAAGTCGGTTTCCCGGCGGATGCTAAAAAACAAAGTATCGTATTGCTGTCACAGGAACTGGAGACAAAAAATCAGCCGGTGACGATTTCCCCCGATGCAGAACAGACAGTGATAGAAATAAAGCAGAAGATGATCGAGTTGACTTTTCCGGCAGGTGCGGTCAAATCGGCAACAGATGTAACGGTGACTGCTTATAAAGAGGGGGCTAAAAAGACCCAGGCAGGTACGGTACGTGCCAGTCTTTCTACTGTAAACTGTGAACCCGACGGGCAGATATTTGAGAAACCGGTTGAATTGCGGATGAAAAACCCGGCAGGCAAGGGTGTCTATTTTGCCGATGTAAAACATTATGTGGAAAAGAATGGCGTGTGGAGTGAGACAGGAGCAGCAGATTATGACGGCAACGGATATTATGTGACTTCCATCGACGGATTTTCAAATCACTCGTTCGGTGTGCCCTGCTCGTCACAGAAAGGAACTTCCAAGACTGAAAATCTGAAATCGATTGTGATTGACAACCTGGGGAAAATGGATTCGCAGGAACAGACGATCGATGTAACATCGCATTTTGGATGGAAAATAGACGGAACGACAAGCGATTTGTTAAAGAAGCAGTTGGCTGGTTTGAGCGATAGCGATATTACTGCTTTATCCGGTGCTGTCGAACTGACTCTGGCATCGTTGGTAGGGGGAGCTCCGAGTGTCGGCGAAATGACATTGAAGCGTGATGTCAGAATAAGCGGCGACATGAAAACGACTGTTTCTATCGTCGAACGGACAACGACAACCGTATTTGGTTTTCCGGTCGTATTCGGAGGGCAGACTGTGGCTTTGACTATTCCGGTTGTTAAATACGATGGGGTAGACCTGGTTATAACAACTGAAAAGGGAGCAAGTCATGGAACACATTCCGGTGGCTCTGGTGAATAAATAATCCGAAACAGAAGAGTATGAAGGTGAAATATGTAACTTATCTGGTAGTCTGCATGGCGGTGTTTTTATCCGCCTGCACGTCTACTAAGAAAATTATTTATCTGCAGGATGTCGTTCCTTTAAAACAGCAGGAGATCGAGCAGAAATATGAAGTGATTATCCACAGTGATGACCTGCTGGCTATTATGGTGAACAGCCGCGACCCGGAACTGGCCTTGCCATTCAATATGCCGATGATAACTTATCAGTTGGGCTCTACTAGTGGCGGTCAGCAACGTGTGTTAGGCTATCTGGTGGATACGAACGGCGATATAGATTTCCCGATTCTGGGGCAGATCCATGCGGAAGGGTTGACGCGTATGCAATTGACGGAGCTGATCAAGAACAAACTGATTGAAGGCGACCTGATCAAGGACCCGATCGTGACGGTGCAGTTCCTGAACTTTAAAATATCCGTGATGGGCGAAGTAGGCCGTCCGGGTAGCTTTACTATTTCCGGCGACCGTATCACCTTGTTGGAGGCGTTGAGTATGGCGGGTGACCTGACCATATATGGACGTCGTGACAGGGTAGGGGTGATCCGTGAAAACAACGGAAAGCGTACGATCCTTTTCCATGACCTGCGGTCGGCAGATATATTTAACTCTCCTTGCTATTATTTGCAGCAAAACGATATTGTGTATGTGGAACCGAACAAGGCGAAGGCAGGTCAGAGCAGCATTAACCAGAATAACTCCATCGGTGTCTGGGTGTCTGTCATTTCATTGCTGACGACAATAGCGGTATTAATATTTAAATAATCGGAGAACCTAATGAATTCTGAACAAGAAACTACTTATTTGAGAGGGGAAGAAAACGAACTGAATTTGAAAGATCTTTTCCATATTGTTCTGATTAACTGGTATTGGTTCCTTTTATCCGTTCTGATTTGTTGCGGAGCGGGCTTCCTGTATCTGAAATGGGCGCCGAAAGTGTATACGCGTACGGCTTCGGTTCTGATAAAAGACAACAGCAAAGGAGGCGGTCTGAGTGAGTCGGCTGCTTTTGAAGAGTTGAACATGTTCAATGTCAAAAGCAATGTGGATAACGAAGTGTTGGTGTTCAAGTCGAGGCGGTTGATGAATAGCGTGGCCGAACGGCTGAACCTGGATATCGGTTATACGGTGAAGGACGGGTTGCGTACGGTTGAACTGTATACCCAGTCGCCCATTGCCGTGCAGTTTCCGGAAGCGGAGGCGACACAGGCTTTTTCGTTGAATGTGACACCTTTGACGGAGACGGAAGTGATGTTGTCGGATTTTTCAACGGACGAGACAAAAATGTTGAAGGTGGCGTTGAACGATACGGTGATTACATCTATCGGAAAGCTGGTGGTTACTCCGACTTTATATTATTCGGATAAATATTTCGGTAAGCCGGTGGCTGTTGTGAAAAAGAACAGGGTGGATGTCGCTTTGGGTTATAGTAATGCCCTTCAGGTTGCATTAGCCAGTAAAACGGCAACGATCATCAACCTGACCTTGCAGGATGTTTCTATTCCACGGGCAGAGGATGTATTGAATATGTTGATCGCTGTCTATAATGAAGATGCGATAAACGACAAGAACCAGGTGACGGTGAATACTTCCAATTTTATCAATGACCGTCTGATCATTATTGAAAAAGAATTAGGAAGTGTGGACGCCGATATCGAGACTTATAAGCGGGAAAACCAGTTGACCGACATCAGTTCCGAAACAGGGATGTATCTGCAGGAGAGCAGCCAATATAGCCAGGAAGGACTTGGCTTGGAGAATCAGGTGACTTTGGCTAAATATATCCGCGATTACCTGATAGACCCGCATAAAAGCTCGGACCTGATACCGGCTAATTCCGGTATTGCGGATGTGAATATCGAAGGTCAGATCAGCGAATATAACGGTCTATTATTGAAACGTGACAAACTGATCAGCAACAGCAGTAACAAGAATCCGGTGGTGATGGACCTGAACAATTCGTTGGTTGCGATGAAGCAGACTATTATCCGGGCTATCGATAACCTGATTGTCGGACTGAATATCAAAATAAAGAATATCAAGGAGCGGGAGGCACAGACCAGCCGCCGTATTTCGGCCGTACCGACGCAACAGAAATATGTGTTGTCGGTTGAGCGTCAGCAGAAAATTAAGGAAGAGTTGTATCTCTACCTATTGAATAAGAGGGAAGAGAATGCTTTGTCGCAGGCAATTACCGAAAGTAATGCCCGTGTCATCGATGCGGCTCAGGGGAGCAGAAACCCGGTAGCACCAAAATCGATGATGATTCTATTGGCGGCTGTGGTGCTTGGACTGGCTATCCCGTCGGGGATTATTTGGTTGCAGGTGGTTATGAACACGACTGTACGTACACGCAAGGATATAGAAGATGCCGTATCGATCCCGTTCCTGGGAGAGATACCTTTACGTGACAAGAAGAATAAAGATGAAATAGTCGTGCGTGAAAACGGGCGTGACAGTATTTCGGAAGCATTCCGTATTGTACGTACGAATATGGATTTCATGCGTGTGAAAGCGAAGGATATGAAAGTGGTGATGTTCACTTCTTTCAACCCGAATGCCGGTAAGACATTTGTGTCGATGAACCTGGCCATGAGCTTCGCCTTAACCAGTAAGAAGGTGATACTGGTCGATCTCGATATTCGTAAGGGTACCCTTAGCAGCCATGTTAGTAACGTTACTAACATGGGGATAACTAATTATTTATCCGGGAAAGTGGATAATATCGATTCTATCATTGGAAAAGGAGAACTAGCGGAAAACCTGGATATCATTCATACCGGGCCTGTACCTCCTAATCCGTCCGAACTATTGTTGAGCACTCGTTTGGAAACCCTGGTCGAAGAGTTGAAGAAGCGGTATGATTACATTATTCTGGATAATGTGCCGGCCGGCTTGGTGGCCGATGCGGCGATTGTAAATCGTGTGGCTGACCTGACCATTTATATCCTGCGTGCCGGATTGATGGATCGCCGGCAACTACCTGAGTTGGAAAAACTGTATAAACAGGATAAATTCAAGAATATGAGTCTGATCCTGAACGGTGTACGCTATAACCATTCAGGTTATGGATATGGATACGGATATGGATACGGTTATGGCTATGGGTATGGATACGGGAATGAAAAGAAGAAATAAATATTGAATTTGTTATGTTAACCTGGATTGTACCAAAGAGAAACATTCTTTATACCACATTGCTCGAGGGAATGACAGATGTGCATGCGCATCTGCTTCCCAATGTGGACGGGGGATCGGAGTCCTTAATGGACTCGATAACCGCATTGGAGAGAATGAGGGAGGTCGGTGTGAAACGGATCTTCCTTACTCCCCATATTGCGGAAGAGTGTACGAATAATTCATTAGAACTTTTACTGGCAAAATATTCCATTCTGAAAGAGTGTTGTCCTGCGGATATTGAATTATATCTGGCTGCTGAATATATGCTGGATAATGGTTTTGATGCCCGCAAGAGGGGAAAAGTATTGACTTTCCCCGGTAAGCAGATATTGGTGGAGACTTCCCGTTTATCGGCACCCGAGAAATACCTGACCTTTTTATTCGATCTTATGCTGGAAGGGTATAAGCCTGTTATCGCTCATCCGGAACTGTATCAGTATATGACGCAGGATGATTATTCTTTTCTGAAAGACAAGGGGTATAAATTCCAGTTGAATTTGTTCTCGTTGGCCGGGTTGTATGGAAAACAACCCCGATCGGTTGCCCGGAATCTGTTGGATAAGGGATATTACGATTATGTGGGTTCGGACTATCATCGGCTGGCCGATTATGAAAAAGGCCTGAAAAAGCTCTATTTGTCAGGAAGCCAGATACGACAAATCTACAAACTATTTGATAATAACGATTTGCTTTGGAACAGTGGATCGTTGGCGGAACAAAAATTTTAAAACTGTAAAGATATGATGAACAAAAGAGAGTTGATATACTCTATCGCAGAAAAGACAGGGTATACGCAAAGTGCTGTACGGAATGTTTTGAATACCTTCATTGACACGGTATTTGAAGAAGTTAGATCCGAAAACAAAGTAAGGATAGGTGGCCTTGGAGTTTTTTCTCCTATACTTCAGAAACCGCGTCCTGTCAGGAATCCACAAACAATGGAACCCCTGATGCTTGCCCCCAGAAGTACCGTGAAATTTCGTGCAGCGGATGACCTGGTCAGAAAACTGAATAAAGAGGAAGAGTAGCTGCTTTAAGCTTTCATCCGGTTGACTATTTAACTCTGTATTTTCCGATATTATTTCAATTAAAGTCGGAAAATACAGAGTTTTTTTATGCTGAATTCATAAAGATCCGATGTAATGACTAAAATAAACGAACGTTTTTTCTAGTCATTTATTTGGTGCAAATATATTTTATATTAAATGAAAAACAAAGCGTTTTTTATCTTTTTATTTCATTGAATTACAGAAAGATATATGCTATTTTTCGAGAAGTTACAATAATCATATTATCTTGAATTTTCGTTTCGGAATAATGACTAGAAAAAACGTTCGTTTATTTTAGTCATTATTTTTTTATTAAAATGTGAGTAATATAATCTGATATAGTATTAATATTTTTCTATAACATCTGATATGCGATATAAAAGTAATTATATAGTTGTTTTTAGTATTATTATGATAATGTGTCGTAAGATATTTGTAGGGCTTTATAGTCCTAAAAATCTGATTTTTATAATAATGATTATCAGTTCTTTATCTAAATTGAACTGTCAGAATATTGCAGTGAAAACAAATGTACTTTATGATTTGACGTCGTCTTTGAATATCGGGGGAGAAATAAAATGCAAAGATGCCTATTCGTTCAGTTCTATCATCAGTTATAACCCGTGGACTTTTGCTGATAACAAGAAGATGAAACATCTGCTTATACAACCGGAATTCAGAAGATGGTTTGGTGAAGTTTTTCAGGGAAGTTTTGTAGGTATACAGGCCCATTATGCGCGTTTTAATTGGGGAGGAATATTGTCTGATTATCGTTTTCAGGGAAATCTGGTCGGTGCCGGAATTTCTTACGGATACCAATGGATGATAAGTCCGCTATGGAACCTGGAAGTTGGTATTGCTTTGGGGTATGCTTATCTGAGTTATGATAAATACGGGCAGGAAAAAGGAACGCCCCGCATAGAAAAGGCGCATACCAATTATGTGGGACCAACACAAATAGGCATATCTCTAATTTACTTTATACAATAAAAAAACAATAAATATGAAAATCAATCCGCTCGTGTTGTTGGGCTTATTTTTTATTTGCAACTCCTTATATGCAAAGGATATTGATGTGGAGATAAAATCGCAGTCATGTTTTGTGAAAGGTGATTCGTTGATGGTATCGGTGAAATGTATTGTCAATACCCATGATTTCACATCAGACGAATCGTTTACCATTATTCCGGTGATAAAAGAGAACAGGCAGGAGAAAGAACTTGCGCCTGTCTTGCTGAACGGTAAAAAAAGACATCGCATATATGAACGGAACCGTGTATTGAATAAACGAAAAGGTATTGAAGGGGAGAAATATTTTCTTGTCAGGGAGCTGACGGGAGAATCCCCTTGTGAAGTGATCTATAATACTTCTGTTGCTTCCGAAAATTGGATGCGTATGCCGGAACTGTTTTTGAAGGTAAACAGGCTGGCTTCTTCCGGGGAAATTGTCCGGGAAACGGTCGGTCTGAAAGGATCGGGAAGGTCACCGGAAGTAAAGAATACTGTAATCAATGATGTTACACCTTCGCCGAAGGTTTCGGAAGTATCCGGGTTAAAAGCTTCATATATTTCTCCGGAAAGTGATGCGACCGATGTCCGGAATCAGAAAGAATTGAGTTTTAACCTGGAAGAGGCCAGGGTGGTGGCGGAAATGAATCCCCAGATGCTTTCTTTACGCGAATTGTATATGGTGGCGTTGAGCTATAAAAATGAACCGGGGAAATTTTATCAGATAATGGAAACGAGTGTAAAGATTTACCCGGCTCATCCGGTTGCCAATCTGAATGCGGCAGCGGCTGCTATCGAGCAGGGGAACTGGCAGGCAGCCGGGGAGTATCTGCGGATGGCACCCCATGAAACCCTGGCTTATAAAAATTGCAAAGGGGTGTATGAGTTGATGACCGGAAATCTGTATGAAGGCATTCGTCTGCTGAAAGCGGCAAAAGCGGAAGGATCGGAAGAGGCCGGTATGAATTTGGCCGCGTTTTTTGAGAATAATAAACGTCATTGAATGTATAATTATTTACTAAGTGCTTTTATCATATGAAAAACAACTTTTTTGTAAAATCAGCAGGACTGTTATGCCTGGTATTGGGCTTGTCGGGATGTATTAACGATGCAGATGTATTACCGGAAGATAATTCCGGCTTTGTAGACGAGGGAGAAGGAAATGTCCGGTTCGCTTTTGTCGTTCCTAACAGTTCTTCGACCAAAGCCGGTGGGGCGGAAACTTCGGGTATTTATGAAACCGGTACTGCCAATGAGTATAATGTAAAGTCGCTTACCGTTTATCTGTTCAATTCGGATACGAAGGCTTTATATAAAAAGATCTCGTTGGAGAATATAACCCGTACGGCAGGACCGCAGGTTTCGGAAAATGCTTCTTCCGGAAACCAGAGTGAACATATCGTAAAGTACACGGCCAACAGGGTCTTGATAGATCCGGGTACGTATGATGTTTTTACGGTTGCCAACGGGGATGTGACAGGTTCTTTCAATACGGAGAATGAGTTTATCAACCTGGTGGACAGATCCACCTATAAAGACGGCTTCGGGGTTTTGACCGAGGATGGTACTTTATTGATGACAGGGCGTGCCGACAATAGCGGTTTATATGAGGGTACTACGGATTCGAATTTGAAAGTGACTGTCCGTGAGATTTTACCGTCGGAAGATCCTACTATTATAACTATAAATCTGGAACGGGCTATGGCTAAAGTATTGGTCGGACAGTCGAAAGAGAAATACGATCTGACGACCGGCGATGGCGATAAATATGTTTCCATCAGCCTGTCCGGATTCCAGTACATCAACTTAAGCCGTTGGTTTTACACCTTCCGTCATACGGCAGTCCTGACGGCAAACCGGGTTCCTTCTTCCTATACCATTACAAACGGAAATTTCGGGGAGATAAATCCTGTTAACGGGTATGTGATCGATCCTTATTTCTTCTCGAAAACGATAGATGGGGCTACCGATTTCGATAATACGGACGGATATTATGCTTATCCATTGAAGACGGTTGCAGAAAACTGGCAGTCTGTACCGGTTAATTCGTTCCATGGTTTTTACTGTCTTGAAAACTGTATGTTTAAAACGAACCAATTGAATGCTTATTCCACCGGAGTCCGGTTTAAGGCCAGTTTTACACCTGAGACTCTTTGGGGAGAGAATAAGGAGACGACTGATGCGAGACCTGATGTTATCTATTATGCGAACTATAAATTTTATACCGGCATCCAGGCAATGAAAGATGCCGGATTCAAACTGGATGGTATTACGGAAGGATCGACCGATGAAGAGCTGGCAAAAGTGTTTGTGAAACGTTACCGGAAAGATCCGGAGGTGTCGAGCTACTATTGCTATTATAATTACTGGATCAGACATCTGGATAATAATAAGGAGAATGAGATGGGAGTCATGGAGTTTGCGATTGTACGCAACAATATTTATCGTTTGCTGGTGACCAATATCTCTGGACTCGGCACGGGAACTCCGGAGATCGATCCGGAAAAACCGGATGAATATGAAGCTTATCTGAAAATGGATTTTAATGTGTTACCCTGGATTGTCCGGAATCAGGGAGGAGACGGAGGCGCAACCCTTAAATAAGTATATATTGTTGTTCAGGAGACAGTGATTGTTTCCATGAAAACAGGCCAGGTAGCCACGGTTTATTCCGTGGCTATTTTTTTATTGCAATAACAATATCAGAACCACTTGATCCTCTTGAAGATAAAGAATGCCAGCGCCGACAGGGTGATGGAAAAGAGTACGATCACGACAAATCCGTGCGGTAGTTCTTCTACATAGTTGATCACATTCATGCCGTAGAAGCTGGCTATCAGTGTCGGAACCATCAGGATGATCGATATGGAGGTCATGCGTTTCATGATGGTGTTCACATTGTTGGAGATGATGGAGGCGAAGGCATCCATCGTTCCGGTAAGGATATCGCTGTAGATGTTCACTGTGAGATGCGCTTGCTTCAACTCGGTTTCCACATCTTCCACCAGTTCGGCATCCATATACATCGGTTCCTGGAAAATACTTTGCAGCTTCGAGAGCATCACTTCATTTCCACGGATGGACGTATTGAAATAAACCATACTTTTCTCCAGCTTCATCAACCGCAGCAGGTCTTCGTTACGGATACTTTTCTCCAACGCTTTTTCGGCACGTGCCACTTCGTTGTTGATCTGTTTCAGATATTTCAGGAACCAGACGGCAGACGAATGGATCAGTCGCAGGATCAGGTCGTATTTGTGACGTACGACGAGCTCTTTGCGCCGACTGTAACGAATGAAATCGGGCAATAATTCCGTCTTATGATAACAGACGGAGATAATGATCTCGTTATTCGTGATGATGCCGATCGGGACAGTTGTGAAAGGTATGCCGCTTTCGGTGCTCTGTACCGGGATACGCAGGATCGTCAGCAACCAGTTCCCTTCATACTCGATACGCGGACGTTCGTCGGTATCCTCGATATCGCTCAGGAATGATTGGGGTACGTGAAATTGGTTTAAAAGGTATTGGATATCTTCAGGGGTAGGGCATTCTACATTTACCCAGCAGTCGGGAAGCCACTTGTCTTTTTCCACAAAGCCGGCTTCACAATAAAGAAACGATCTCATTATTGCCTCCTTTCGTTGTTGATACGAACAGAGGTAATAAGAAACCTCCGTCCGCTAATTTTTATTTGTTAATGTTTCTCGCGGAATACTGTCGTCCATAATTAGTTAATTACTTTTTACGGCTGCAAAGGTAGAAAAAAGGAATGAATACCAAATAAAAATCGTATTTTTGGCATTCGAAAATTACTAAAGAGAATGGCAGAAGGAACTAAAAATACCGGAAGAGGAAACTCCGGAAGGGGGAAACAAAAACCTGTTGTAGTGTCTGATATGGGACGTCTGCAGCCACAGGCTCGTGAGTTGGAAGAGGCCGTTTTAGGTGCCTTGATGCTTGAAAAAGATGCTTATTCGATCATCAGTGAGATCTTGAAGCCGGAATGCTTTTACGAAAAGTCGCACGAGATGATCTATGCGGCTATTGTGGATCTGGCAGCCAGCCAGCGGCCGGTCGACATGCTGACGGTGACGGAGCAGCTGAGGAAACGCGGCGAACTGGACCAGGTGGGCGGACCGTTTTATATCTCGCAGTTGACCGGCAAGGTCGCCAGTAGCGCGCATATCGAATATCATGCCCGTATCATCGCACAGAAATACCTGGCGAGAGAGTTGATCTCTTTCACTGCGATGATCCAGGGAAAGGCTTTTGACGAAACGATCGACGTGGAAGACCTGATGCAGGAAGCGGAAGGTAAACTGTTCGAGATATCCCAGCGAAATGTAAAGAAGGACGTAACCCAGATCAATCCCGTTATCAAGGATGCGATGGATTTGTTGCAGAAAGCGGCGAATCAGAAGGAGGGTCTGAGCGGTACGCGTACCGGTTTCGATGCGCTGGATAAGATCACTTCGGGATGGCAGAATTCCGACTTGATCATTATCGCTGCCCGTCCTGCGATGGGTAAGACGGCGTTCGTACTTTCCATGGCGAAGAATATGGCGGTGAATCATAATGTGCCGGTTGCCTTGTTCTCGCTTGAAATGAGTAACGTCCAGTTGGTAAACCGTCTGATCGTAAACGTATGTGAGATCCCGGGCGAGAAGATCAAGAGCGGACGTTTGGAAAGTTATGAGTGGGAGCAGCTGGACTTCAAGATCAAGGAGTTGTATGATGCACCTATCTATGTGGACGATACGCCGAGTCTTTCGGTGTTTGAGTTGCGTACCAAGGCACGCCGTCTGGTGCGTGAGCATGGGGTACGATGTATCATCATCGACTACCTTCAGTTGATGAATGCGAGTGGTATGAGTTTCGGCAGCCGTGAGCAGGAGGTAAGTACGATCTCCCGTTCATTGAAAGGGTTGGCGAAGGAGTTGAACATACCGATCATCGCACTGTCGCAGTTGAACCGTGGTGTGGAAAGCCGTCAGGGAGCCGAAGGAAAGCGTCCGCAGTTGGCCGACCTCCGTGAATCGGGAGCGATCGAGCAGGATGCGGATATGGTTTGCTTTATCCACCGTCCGGAATATTATAAGATCACGGAAGATGAGCGTGGTAACTCGCTGGTCGGTCTGGCGGAGATCATTATCGCCAAGCATCGTAACGGTGCGACAGGTGATGTGCGTCTGCGGTTTAAAGGCGATTATGCGAAGTTTATGAATATAGATGAGGATGTAGCCGTGCGCGAATTCTCATCGAATATGAACAGTGAGGATCCGTTACCTCCGATACCGCCTGCCGGTGCAGATTTCCTGAACCAGGGCAGCAGCAGCGAGGTTCCGTTCTGATCAGTCGAGGATAAGATCATGTGCGCCTGTTCCCGGATTTGAAGCCTGCTTAATTCGTTTTCGTCTCTTCTTCCTTGGGGATCGTAGAAGCATTGCCATTGCGGAACGCCGTGTAATGGGGGGACATGATCTCTATGCCTGCCTTATCGAAATAATCCTGGATATTCTGATGAAGGGCGGAATAGATGGTCGTCATATTGTTCGCCTCCCGGATATAAGCGTTGATCTGGTAGACAGGGTAGAAGTCGCTCAGGGCCGTTTCGAGAACGAAGGGAGCCGGTTCGGGCATCACGCCGGGTGTTGCTTGGGCGGCATCTATCAGAAGTTGATGCACCTTGCGCCAGGGGGCATCGTAGCCGATCGTTACCTCCGAGTGGATGATCAGCCCGTAAGTGCGTGCCGACGAAGTATAGTTGACTGTTTGTGATGACATGATGAAGGAGTTCGGTATCGTCACGATCTCATTCTTGATGGTGCGCAGACGGGTGACGAAAGCGGTCTTTTCGATCACGTTGCCTACCGTATCGTTCAGTTTGATCCGGTCGCCCTGTTTGAAGGCACGCATGTAAGTAATGACGAATCCGGCAATAATATTCCCGATCACCGTGCTGGAACCGAGCGAGACGATTAGCCCGACAAAAACGGATACTCCCTGAAAGACACCCGAATTGGCTCCCGGCAGGTAAGGATAAATCATCGCAATCATAAAAGCATACAATAGGAAACGGACGATATGATAGGTCGGCATCGCCCAGTCCGAATAAAAACCGTTAATCTTCAACCTGCCCGCATCTATCTCCGTAGCAAGGAAGCGGATGCCCTTAATGACGTATTTTATGGCCAGGCAGATCACGATGATCGTGAAAAGATTAGGGGTATAGCCGAGGATGCCTTCCAGGATATCCTTTACGGGATTCCAGATATAATAGGCGATCTTATACGCCAGTTCTTTTGTCTGTGGGAAGATGGAGAAAAGGATCGGTATCGTTAAAACCAGCAGGATGAACAATAGGAGATAGCGGAGGATATTCGCAAGGAAGATCAACAGGGAGACCTGTTTCTGCGTATCCAGTATCTCATAATTCTGTATGGAGATCGGTTTCAGCTTGGTATCTTTCAACTGCTGGATGCGGTTTTTCAGTTTCTTGTAAAGCCAGGAAGATAGGCGGAACAGTAGGAATTGTCCCAGCAATACCAATACGAAATAAAAGATATGTTTCCCCGTCTGCCACCAGCTGTCGTGATATTTCATCTCTTTCTCTTTGGCTACCGTCTCTTGCCGCAGCGAGTCGAGTTTCTGTATCTGTCCGCTTTTCAGCTTGAAAGTCGCATCGTATTTTTGCAACCCGGACGAGGCGATAGAGTCGGAGTCGGCATGTTCCGTCGTTATTTCGTCAGCCGAAAAAATATCCTTGATGACCTTTTGCAATTGCGCCTGCCCCGTTATATGCATAACCAATAGTAGCAGAAGAAGATATAATGATCTGTACAGTCTCATGTCGGCGTTCGTTTTTATTGTTGACTTAGATACAACAAAGAAGAGACCGATTTGTTACGTCGTGTTTTTATCCTATATTTGTAGATGTTCGAAATATCAGAGGTTTATGAAGAGATCATTTCTTTTAATCATTCTGTTTTTTTCTTGTTTGCCTGCTTTTTCTCAATTACCGACAAACGGTGTGGAGCGTAAACTCCAGATTCAGCGGGAATTGTATCCCCAGGAAAAGCTACATCTGCATTTGGATAAGTCTATGTATTTGTCCGGTGAGAAAATATGGTTTCGTGCTTATCTGGTTGATGCGGCAAGTCATCTGCCTGTAGCAAACAGCCGTTATGTTTATGCGGAGTTGATTGCAGATAATGACTCTATCGTTAATCGTGTGATGATCCGTCCTTATATCCTGTCACATATAAAGCAAAAGCTAGAGAAGAAATACTCCGGAACGGCATTCGATTACGACATTCAGTTTTTTCCCGAAGGAGGACGATTGCCGCAGGGGATAGTTCATAAAATAGCTTTTAAAGCTATTGGAAAAGATGGTTTACACCGTAACATAAGCGGATATATTCTGGATGAGAAACTTTGTTCGTCCTGATCCATACACGTGGATATATGCAGTATTGGGGACGTTGGAAAGCGGAGCAGGATTATTTGATACTGAATTCAGAAAGCTTTCCGTCCGGAGTTTCACAGATTACATTGCTCGATCCTGCAGGAAATGTACTAAGTGAACGCTTGATCTTTTGCTTGAATAAAGATCAGGCAACTGTCTCTGTTTTTGCAGATAAGCCTGTGTATGAAAAGCGGGAAAAGATTGTTTTGGATATTTGTCTGGATGATGCAAGAGGAGTAGAAGAGAAGGGCTCTTTTTCAGTGGCAGTTACCGATGACAGAGACTTATTACCCGATACGACCTCTTCCATTTTGTCGGACTTGTTATTGACTTCCGAGTTGAAAGGATATATTGAGTATCCATCTTATTATCTGCAGCCGGAGAATCGCCAGGCGATAAATGCCGCCGATGTGCTTATGCTTACACAGGGTTGGCGGCGTTATGATATCTCTTCTCTGATGAAAGAAGAATATATCATTCCTGTGTTGCCGTATGAAACTTCTCAGCATTTGACAGGCCAGGTAAAAGATGGATATTTTAAAAAAGAGGCGACTGGTGAGGCTAGTGTCATTCTTTATATGCCAGAAAATCATTATTCGGACATTGTTGTTTCAGATAAAGAGGGGCATTTTAACTTTAGCGGATTAGAGTTTCCCGATAGTACCCTTTATGTAATCCAGGCTATGACTAAAAAAGGAAATTCAGAGAATATTGTTTTGACAATGGATGAAGATACTTTTCCTGTAGTTAAACAGTTTCATCGATTTTCTTCTGAAGAAGCCGATAAAAAAAGAAAGGCGATAGCCTATCAAACGAAGGCGACGGAGAAATATCTGAAAGATCATAATATAAGAACGATCGAGTTACCGAATGTAGATATTCCTGGAAAGAAGCGTGAATCGGTTTTGGCTAAAAAATCATTTTTTGAGCAGTTAATTGTACATGAGATGGGAGAGGAAGATATTAATCGGAAAAATCCGGTCAACACATATGATTTGTTGAATTATTTGCCGGGCATGATGCAGTACAAGTATTATTTTGAAAAACGGAGTCGGGGAGAAACTGAAAAAATAACAGATAATAAAGGGGTTGCTAGAGAGATTCCACCTCCTTGTTTGATTATTATTAATGACCAGGTAATGCCTAACGGTTATGATATTAATATGATACCAGCCTCTTCTATTAAATCTATAGGTGTGATTTCCGGCTCCAGGATGCTTATTGTGGGAACAGACTATTCAACATTTGGACAGACTCGCGGGGTGAATCTGGATATGATACCCAGAAAAGCTTTGGTTATTACTACCAAATATGGGGAGAAAATAAAAAAAGACAACGCATCATTATTTAATAGTGTGTTATCCGGTTACCAAAAACCGGAAGCGTTTTATGCACCTAAATATTTACCCTCAGATACGACCCGACAACCTGATCTACGTACAACGCTCCATTGGGAACCTGCTGTTTCTTTCGGGGAAGACCTGAGGGCAAAAATCTCTTTTTATACTTCAGATAATGCTACGACTTACAGTGTCATCATCGAAGGAATTATGGAAAATGGCACTGTTTTTACTTCAAGAAGTTGCATAGAAGTAGAATAATATGAAAGGCGGTAGTTTGTAGATTTTACTCTGCCAAGCTACCGCCTCCGTTTCTATTTAACAAACTCTGTGTTTATTACAATCTTACCAGGGAGTGAGCGTCACATTACGGAACTCCACTTCTTTCCCTTCGCTCTGCAAGCCGATGTAACCGTCTTTCTGCTTATTCCATCCCGTGTTCTGGTAAACGCCGTTGATGTAGACGTTGATCTTACCGTCTTTCACGTAGATGTTGGCTTCGTTCCACTCTCCGGCAGGCTTCTCGCTGCTGGGAGCGTTCTTTTTCACTACCGGGAAACCGGGACGAGGTTCGCCGGGCTTGCCTTGATACTGTGCCAGGTCGGAACCGCCCAACAGGACGAAATCACCGGCGCTGCCTAACATCAGGTTACATTCGATACCGTTCGGGAACGGATTCTTCGGCTCGGCGATCAACAGGAAAATTCCGCTGTTCGCACCCTGGTCGCCATTCGGCCAACGCCATTCCACATGCAACTTATAGTTGTCGTATTTCTCTTTCGTGTACATGTAACCGAAAGGCTGTCCTTTGATCTTTATCACGCCGTCGCCTACGGAATAAACCTGTTCGGCCGGAACGGAATTTTTGTCGACGACAAAGTTCCAGTTGGAAAGGTCTTTCCCGTTGAACAACTTAATTGTTTTCTGTGCGTTAGCATCGCTTCCGAAACAGAGGAAAGCGGCAGCGATAGCCGCCATGCAGAGCATTCTTTTTTTCATGGTTCTAAATGAATTATAAAGTAATTAATCAACAATAAGTTTACGGTAACGTACGCGCTTAGGCTCTGTGTCGCCGCCCTGTTTGCGCTTGTATTCTTCATATTCGGAATACGTTCCTTCGTAGAAGACCACATTCGAATCGCCTTCGAACGACAGGATATGCGTACAGATACGGTCGAGGAACCAACGGTCGTGGGAAACGACAACGGCACATCCGGCGAAGTTTTCCAAACCTTCTTCCAGTGCACGCAGCGTGTTCACGTCGATATCGTTGGTCGGTTCGTCCAGCAGCAGTACGTTGGCTTCGGCCTTCAGCGTGATGGCAAGATGCAGGCGGTTGCGTTCTCCACCTGACAGGACACCGCAAAGTTTTTCCTGGTCGGCACCTGCAAAATTGAACCGTGACAGGTAAGCACGCGAGTTGATCTCTTTTCCACCTACGCGGATAAATTCCTGTCCTCCGGAAACAACCTGGAAAACGGTCTTTTTCGGATCGATATCTTTATGTGTCTGGTCGGCATAACCTACTTTCACGGTTTCGCCCACTTCGAATGTACCTTTGTCGATGCTTTCCATACCCATGATCATCTTGAACAGTGTTGTCTTACCGGCACCGTTCGGGCCGATCACACCGACGATACCGTTCGGAGGAAGCATGAAGTTGAGGTCGTCGAACAACAGTTTCTCACCGAAAGCCTTCGCTACATGCTGTGCTTCGATCACCTTATTACCCAGGCGCGGACCGTTCGGGATAAAGATTTCCAGCTTGGCTTCGCGTTCTTTCTGGTCCTCGTTCAGCAACGCTTCGTATGAGTTCAGACGAGCCTTACCCTTGGCCTGACGGGCTTTGGGAGCCATGTTGATCCATTCCAGCTCGCGCTCCAGCGTCTTGCGGCGTTTGCTGACCTGCTTTTCTTCCATAGCCATCTTTTTCGTCTTCTGATCCAGCCAGGAAGAGTAATTGCCTTTCCAGGGAATACCTTCGCCACGGTCGAGTTCCAGAATCCAGCCTGCCACATGGTCGAGGAAGTAACGGTCGTGCGTGATACAGATCACTGTACCGGCATATTGCTGCAGGTGTTGTTCCAGCCAGTCGATCGACTCGGCATCCAGGTGGTTGGTCGGTTCATCGAGCAGCAACACATCCGGCTGCTGAAGCAACAGGCGGCAAAGGGCAACACGGCGGCGTTCACCTCCTGACAGCGTATCGACTATCTGATCTTCGGGCGGGCAGCGCAGGGCATCCATCGCACGTTCCAGGCGGCTGTCGAGGTTCCAGGCATCGGTCGCGTCGATCTTATCCTGCAATTCTGCCTGACGGGCGATCAGTGCATCCATCTTGTCGGGATCTTCCAGCACTTCCGGATCACCGAATTTTTCGTTTACTTCTTCGTATTCTTTTAATGTGTCTACAATATCCTGTACGCCTTCCTGTACGATTTCTTTCACAGTCTTGCCTGCTTCCAGTTTCGGGTCCTGTTCCAGATAACCTACCGAATAGCCGGGCGAAAACACCACTTCTCCCTGGTATTCTTTTTCAATGCCTGCGATGATTTTCAGCAAGGTAGACTTACCGGAACCGTTCAAACCGATAATACCGATCTTGGCTCCATAGAAGAAAGACAGATAAATATTCTTCAATACTTGTTTCTGGGGCGGGAAAGTCTTGCTCACGCCAACCATCGAGAAAATAATTTTCTTATCGTCTGCCATATTAATTAAAGTATGTTTATTAATTTTTTTTCCAGGACAAACTTACGGAAATATCTTCAGATTCGAAAATAGCTTTATATATCTCTTTATATTTTCTTCTTTCGCTGAATTATCTGTTTTCTAGGTTTATTGTCTTCAGGAAGAAGCTGTATACAGTGTTTGATGTCTTTTCAGTTCTGTATCCGATATTCATTGGGAGTTATTCCAACTACCCGTTTGAACATGCGGCTGAGATGTTGTGGATACTGAAAGCCGAGGTCGTAAGCTATTTCGCTCATCGTTTTGTCGGATGAGAGTAATTTTTCCTTTGCCACTCCTATTACTCGGTCCTGTATATACTCAGAGGCGGTGCGTCCTGTTTGTTTACGTATCATATCGCCAAAATAGTTGGGGGAAAGGAAGACCTTGTCGGCGAAATATTTCACGGATGGCAATCCCTCTTTTTGCGGTGCGTCTCCCTCGAAGTAATCATTCAGTAACTGTTCGAAGCGGACGATGATGTCGCTATTCACTTCACCACGTGTTTGAAACTGACGTTCATAGTAACGCATACAGTAGTCGAGTAATAATCCGATATTGGCACAGATCAGGCGGCGACTGTGTTTATCGATGGCATGTTTCAGTTCGTTTGAAATATTCTGTAAGCAGTCCATGACAGTTTGCCGCTCTTCTTCGGAAAGATGGAGTGCCTCATTGGTTTCGTAAGAAAAGAAAGAGTAGTTTCTGATTTCCTGACCGAGGGCGGTACCACGTATCAGGTCGGGATGAAAGAGAATACCGTGTGCATGAGGCTGAATGTTCGGGAGCATTTCCAGGTCAGTGACTTGTCCCGGAGCGAAGCAGACGATAGTCCCATCCTGGTAGTCATAATATTGACGACCATATTTGATGTTACCGCATTTGACATCTTTCAGGAATAGTGCATACACCCCGTAGCGGAACCAGGCTCTTTCTGGCCATTGCGTGGATTGGGTCAGGTCAACGACACTCACCAAAGGATGCTGGGTTTCAAGTCCGAAGATCTTGTTGTAACGATCTACACTGTCTAGTTCGATAATTTCATCTTTATTGATCTCTTCCATATCACTTTCTGTTTTAATATATGGCAAATGTAGTTTTTTTCTTTATACGATTTCCACCGTTGTTTCAGAATCCGTGATTAAGGTATAATTATCTGTAAAATATATACAATCCCGGTGTTTCTGGCACTCTATTTTTGTATCAGACTAATTAAAGCAAAGATAATCTGATAAATAGTAGTAATATGAAAAAGTTTTTATTAATTCCATTGATGCTGTTGGCCGTTATGTCGATGGCTGCCTGCGGGGGATCGGACGATGATCCGGTGATCGCACAAGAAGCTAAGAATATGGTACGTCTGTCGAAAATTACAGTCGATCCGGAACGGTTGGCTGAATATAATGTCTATCTGAAGGAAGAGATAGAAGCTTCCATGCGGTTGGAACCGGGTGTACTGCTACTTTATGCAATGGCTGAAAAAGATCATCCGAATAAGGTGACTATACTTGAAATCTATGCGGATGAAACTGCCTATAAAAGCCACATCAATACTCCTCATTTCCAAAAATACAAACAGGGAACGCTCGATATGGTAAAACATCTGGAACTGATCGACACTACTCCGTTGATCCCCGGGTTAAAAATAAAATAGTTGTATGGATTGTTATGCCTGTTTTTGATTTCTCTATCTTTGTAAAATCAATTAATTAACAGAAAGAGATTATGCTTGCATATACATATATTGAACATGGTAAATTCGAACTGTGCGAGAAGCCGGAACCGGAAATAAAAGATTCACGTGATGCTATCGTGCGTGTGACGCTGGGTAGTATCTGTACAAGTGACCTGCATATTAAACATGGTAGTGTACCACGTGCCGTACCCGGAATAACAGTAGGGCATGAGATGGTCGGTATTGTGGAGCAGGTAGGTCCTGATGTTATTTCCGTCAAACCGGGGGACAGGGTAACCGTAAATGTAGAGACATTCTGTGGGGAATGCTTCTTCTGCAAACATGGGTATGTCAACAACTGCACAGATCCCAATGGCGGTTGGGCTTTAGGATGTCGTATAGACGGTGGTCAGGCAGAATATGTCAGGGTTCCTTATGCCGACAGTGGATTAAACCGTATTCCGGAGACGGTTAGCGACGAGCAAGCTCTATTTGTTGGTGATGTGTTGGCTACAGGTTTTTGGGCAGCCCGCATTTCGGAGATTTCCAATGATGATACAGTACTTATCATTGGTGCCGGTCCTACCGGTATCTGTACATTGCTTTGTGTCATGCTGAAGATGCCACGACGTATCATTGTCTGTGAAAAGTCCCTTGAAAGAATCCGGTTTGTCCGTGAACATTACCCGGATGTGCTGGTGACGGAACCCGAAAACTGTAAGGATTTCGTACTTCGTAACAGCGATCACGGCGGTGCAGATGTAGTCCTGGAGGTAGCGGGTAGCGAAAATACTTTCCGTTTGGCGTGGGATTGTGCCCGACCCAATGCGATTGTCACCGTTGTTGCCCTCTATGATAAACCCCAGCTTCTTCCTTTACCGGATATGTATGGAAAGAACCTGACCTTTAAAACTGGGGGCGTGGACGGTTGTGATTGTGCCGAGATTCTCGAATTGATCGAACAAGGTAAGATAGACACCACTCCGCTTATTACTCACAAATTTCCGTTGAACGAGATTGAAGAGGCTTATCGTGTCTTTGAAAATCGTTTGGATGGGGTTGTGAAGGTGGCTATTTCGGTTTAGTGATACAATAAAAAAGTTTTCAAAATAAATCCTTCATTCCTTCATGTTGTTGTGTTAACTGTTTGATTATGTAGTTTATATAGATGAAGGATGTTTATCAGGATGAAAGAATGAATGATTTATTTTAGAAAATTTTTGTTGAGATATTTTTGAAGATGTGATGCTCCGTTTTATATTTCTATGTTCCGAATGAACTTGGCCGGAACGCCGCCAACTATCGTGTTTGCAGCCACGTCTTTTGTTACGACTGCTCCTGCTGCTACAATAGCATTGTCACCGATGGTTACGCCTTGTAAAATAGTGGCATTCGAACCGATCCAGACATTTTTGCCAAGTACAATGGGAGCAGGATAGGTTGTCTTCCGGTCTTCCGGTGTAAGGCCGTGGTTGAGGGTAGCGAACACAACGTTGTGTCCGATTTGACAATCATCACCGATGGTAACACCTCCGTGATCCTGAAAGTGACAGCAGGCGTTGATAAAAACGTTTTTACCAACTTGGATATTTTTCCCGAAATCAGTGTAGAACGGAGGAAATACACGCAGTGTCGGATCGACTTCATGTCCGAACAATCGCGAAAGTAATGCCCGAATCTCGTCGGGGTTATGATAGGAACCGTTCAGTTCGAAGGTGATACGCCGTGCCTCATTGCTCATCTCATCCATGAAACGATGGATTTCCGGTGTATTGAGTGGTCCCCGTGTCCGGACAACCTGTAAAAAATCGTTGAGTATCATAAGCTTAATTTTTAGATGTATATTTTCATAATGCAAAATTACAAGGAATATACATCCTGTTCTATACCCAAATCAGGGGAAAGATTACCCTTTTTACGGTTTTATACTATTCTACTATTCCTTTGTACGTTTACCATAAAATTCCAAATATTTTTCTATATTGGATTTTATATATTCAATACTATGATGGCCCGGGAATACGTGGTTTTGAGAATTAATAGCTCTCTTTTTTAATATATCCTGTAAAATTGAGCAACCTTTATAGAATTCACCTTCATCTTTATCTCCTGCATCTAGGTAAACCTCAAGGTCGAGGATTATTTTGTTGTTACGGGCAATAGATATAGGATCATATTTTTCCCAAGTATCCATATCCTGAAAATAAGGCATATCTTCTTTTTCTAGAGTTAATTCTAATGAGGGCATATGACCTCCCACTTTTGAAAAAAGATCCTGATGCCGGAATGCATTATGAAGAGCTGCATATCCTCCAGCCGATGCACCGCCAACGAATCTACTTTTTCTATCTCGTATTGTGTTGAAGGTATTGTCTATGAAAGGAATTATTTCATGTATAAAGTAATCTTCATACATTCCAAGGTTGATAATTCTTTCATTGTAAATGGAATCAGGAATATCTTGGCTGTTAAAAGAAGAGTTTATACCACGACTATTTTCAATTCTTGGACAAACAATAATTAGTGGCTCAATATTTCTGTTATGTATAAGTAAATCTGCTTTAGGTTGTATATCAACTTCAAACATTATATTCTCATTGCCACTTCTTCCGTGTAGAAAATATAATACAGGAAGGGGAGGGGAAGTTTCATAGTTTTTGGGTAAGTATACACAAACTTGCATTTCTTTTCTAAGAATATTACTATAAAAGATTATTTTCTCGATTTTAGATCTATCCATTGTTTTTATTGATAAGTTATTATGTAAAAGTACATGATTATATAAGTTTATCTAGTTTAGGTGTTATCTTGTGAACCAATATTAAATTAGTAATAGCAACCAATAATCCTATGGAGAAACAGATTGCAATTTCTTTGAAGGAAAATGAATGAACGATGTAATCGATCCCGATAATAATATAGGGAATAGATAAAATAGAGGTTATTATGACAGGAATATATTTTCTGATAATTATAAATTGAATGATATGTATGCCTATATGAAAAGCAAATGCGGTAAAAAAGGCTAGCCATGCATAAGGCCATTCAAAAAGTAAATAAATTATTGTGGCTATACTAATCAGTATGAATTCTTCTGCGACTGCTAATGCGAAAGAAGGTACGGACATTGTTTCTAAATGACTGATTTGTTCTCTAAATCGGGGATATTTAGATTGTAACCATGTACCATTTTTTGTAAACCATGCTTTGAAGCCTATTATCTCTTCAAAGTCATGTATCATAAAGACGAGAGGTAACAGATATATAATGATTTCAGAATTGCCCATTTACTTTGATTTTGAATTGCAAAGTTATTGAAATTTCAATAAGAATGTTGATATTCCAAAATTCATTTGTATGAAGGGTGTACCATCTTGTGGTCCTTTATACGAACATTTGGCACACCCTTAAGAGCTCTTTTAATGATTGGTTCCTTCAAACAGATCCCGGTTATCCCGTGAGTTTTGTGAACCTCTTTTGAAATTATTGAATGTATAACTGATAGACAAAGTTATAACCGGATAATCCGGTCGTATGCGTGTAATGGATTGCAGGTCTGCTGTTGTAATATCGCTTCTGTAACGGGCTGAGTTGAATATATCCCGGAAAGAAAGTGTCGATTGCAGGTTGGGACTGAAGAGTTGCTGACGGATTGCTAGATTGACGAACCAGAAAGCGTCCGACCGTCCCTGCGTCGTAACCGACGGACCTACGAAGTTACCGTCCAACTGGATGCGAGTGTTCTTAAATACACGGAACATATTATTTAATGTAATATCATAATTCGTACTGGTCTCTTTCTTTCCACCCGATTGAATATCGTTCACTACTTTATAGTAGTAAACGTTTCCGTTTACATTCAGGTTCCACCATTTGTTAATCGTTAGCTGTCCGTTTAATTCGATACCCAGAGCATGGTCGTTTCCGACATTTGCCATAGAGTCGAGGGTCACTCCGGCTTGATACGGGACACGTAAGCGTTCGATCTTATCTTTTCGCGACCTGTAAAACAGGCTGGATTGTAATAATTGTTCTCCGAAGTTCTTTTTGTAATTCAGTTCAAAGGAATGTATATATTCAGGACGGATGTCTGGATTTCCGATCTCGGCTGTGTAGTAATCGCGATACGTGATATATGGCTCCATGTAAAAGAGTTCCGGACGGTTGGTTCGGTACGAATAGGCAAATGTCAGTTTCTGTTCGTGGGGAAGTGTATATCCGATATGTACGGAAGGAAAAACTTCGAAACGGTTCACTTTTCGATTTGCTCCTTCGATGGAGCTGCGTAATACCTGGTGCGTATGTTCGCCCCGGACGCCGACCTGTGCATCGAATGCCTTATAACTATCGCTGCCTATCAAATAAACCGAATGGATACCACGTTGAAAATAGAATGTGTTGTAAATATCTTCGCGCCAGTAGAACTCCTTTTTCTCCGGGTTCCAGAACTGCATACTGTAATCGCCGTCTTCCAGGTAAGAATGATACTGATAGCCGCTCTCCAAATGACCGGTCTTACTGTAAGGATATTTATAGTCGACATTACCCCGTACCGTCCAACGTATTTCATCCTCCCAGGCACGATGTCCCTGTTGGCGTTGGTCACTTTTATCAAACAGGTCGCTCTGGAAATACTCCATAGGATTTCCTTCATATCCTAACATGAAACTGCCGGAAAGTGCATGTCCATCGTCATTAAACTTATGGGAAAATCCGGCTTTCCCGATATTGACTGTCGAATGCAGGTCGAATTCATCGCGGCTGTTGAAGTTGTGCGGGACGGATTCACCGGTAGCGTCTTTGCGGGTTTCCGTGTAGTCCAGGTTGCCGTCACGGGTGAATTTGTCGTAAACGACCTGCAACTCTGCGTTGACGGATGTTTTCGGAGAGAAAGAATAATCGATGCCTCCGCGCAATCCGTAATGGTAGTTCTTCCCTTTTCTGGGACCATGAGAGATGGATGTTGTTGTTACATCATCGACAATAGTTGTTTTTTGCTGATCGAAGTGGCTTTCCCGGATCGGTTGGTTCCAATGCCCGGCAAAATGCCATTGCAATTTATTCAATTGCTGGGAGATAAGGAAATCGACTCCATTGGAAAGGGCTGTACTGCCATACATATTCGCCATACCGTTAATACCCTGGCGTTTATGCTTTTTAGTGACGATGTTGATCATGCCGACTTCACCATCCGTATCATAACGTGCCGATGGGGTAGTGATGATTTCCACATTTTCTATCTGTCCAGCCGGTATCTGTTGCAATGCCTGTGTACCAGAATAGAAGCTCGGCTTTCCATCGATATATACTTTAAAGCCGCTACTCCCTCTGAATGTTACGTCACCATTGACATCGACCCGTATGGAAGGGGCGTTTTCAAGAATATCGACAGCCGTACCGCCGCTTCCCATCAGGTTGTTGGATGCATCGATGATCTTTTTATCCAGTTTATAGATGATCTGCCTTTTCGTACCTTCCACTACGACTTCGGATAATCCGACTTCCAGTGGTTGCAATTCGATAATACCCAGGTCCAACATGGGCTGGGAGGGGTGAAGCGTAATCGTTTCACGGGTATAGACATCATATCCGATCAACCTGACCAATAATGAATATTCCCCGTCATTCATATCCGCTAACCGGAAAGACCCGTCTGTTCCGGATAGCGTACTGGAAACAGCTGCCGTTTCCCCTTTCTTTAATACTATGACATCCGCAAATTCGATCGGATTGCCTGTGCTTTTGTCCCGGATCATCCCTTTTATCCGGGGAGAAACAGCCATAACGGAATGGAAGCTGAACACTAAAAGAATAAGAATTAAAGTACCTTTCATGATGATATGTTTATGATTGATGTCGCAAAACTAATCAAGTGCTTTCTATACGGAGAAGAGATAATAGGAGATCTGATCGGCGTGTCATGGAGAGAGATACATTTGTCACTGTCAGACATAGCGGAGACAGGAAATAAGACTATATTTGTCTATGATTTCATTCTTCGATATAGCTATTAGGAAGAGAACTTTCTATTGTTTTCTTTTCTTATCGGCCCTTTTACTGATCGCTCCGTCGGTGAAGGGTTTCAACCTGCGGAAAATAAATAACGCAGAAAACCTTTCCAGCAGTAACATCTTTTCATTCTATCAGGACGAAAAAGGTTTTATGTGGATAGGTACGAGCCGTGGGGTAGATATCTATGATGGAAAACGTATTATAAAGTACAGCCCCGGGGACGGCGAGAAATATTTTGCCGGTAGCCGGATTGAGAAGATAGAGCAGACCGGTGGGAAGGTCTGGCTTCAGACTTATCACGGACTATATAAGATAGACTTGAAAACCTCTGTCACCCAGTCGTTCGATATGTTTAACCGGATAGCTTTCCTCGATAAAGACAGTCGGGGAAATATCTTCCTGGTACAGGGTAACAATAGCATTTATTATACGCTTAAAGATCAGGAACAGTTTGAGCAAAAGTTCATACCCGATCTGGCAGCAAACGATATAGCCGATTTCTTTATCGATGATTCCGATCGATTGTGGATTTTCCGAAAGAACGGCGACAACATTTGTTTTTCCATTCAGATAGACGAGCAGGGTAATGCGAACCTTTTCCCTTTGCCAGGTTATAAGCATTCCGCCGGTATCGTCTATTGTGCGAACGAAGATAACCTTTCGTATTTCGTGGATAACACATATACGTTGTATGAATTCGATACATCCTGTTGTAAAGCATTTCCTATATATCATTTAAAGGATTATCTTGCCGGAAAAGACAACATCACATCCCTTCTGAAATTCCATGACGACTATTTCATTGGTTTTAAGACGAAAGGGCTATCCTTGCTTAGGAAAGGTGAATATGGTTATCATTTCGATACATTGGAGATTACCGGCGGAATCAACTGTCTGCGTAAGGATAATTATCAGGATATGATTTGGGTAGGAACTTCAGGACACGGTGTGTTTACCTGTTCGGAAGACCTGTATTCCATCCGGTCCGTCCTCCTGAATGATCTTCCGTTAAAATTGCGCCAACCTATAAATGCTTTGTTCGTAGACAAAGAGAATACTTTATGGTTGGGTAGCCGGGGAGACGGCATTCTTCGTGTTTTTGATTTTCAACCGGATAAAAAGGTGGAAGATCACCGTATGGAACTGATCTCTACTTCAAATAGTGGGTTACGGGATAATACGATCCTTTCTTTTTCATCCAGTCGACAGGATAACCTCTGGATCGGAAGTGAACACGGACTCAGCTATTTTAATCGGATAGAAAAACGTATCATTCCTATTCCTGTGCTATATGGGAATAGAAATGTAGAATTCATATTCGATATATATGAACGCGACTCTCTGCTGTGGATATCTACGCTTGGCATGGGGATCATACAGGCGACACTCGAATGGCGGAACAGCTATCCTTTAGTAACTGTTGTAAAACAATTCACAGTCAGGGAAGATGACGAGTTTACCAATCGTTTTCAATATATCTATCCGGAAAACGATTCTATTTTATGGTGCATGAATAAGGGAGAAGGCTTCTTCCGGCTGAATATCGCTACATCTACCTGGGAAAATATCCGTTTTAAAGGAAATACGATCAATGAAACCAATGTTATACAGAAAGATTATCACGGAAACTATCTGGTCGGAACCAATTTCGGGTTGGTAAAGTATGGTCCGGACGATTATAAATTATTGAATGAGATCAACAAATACCCAACCAACAGCATTTATAGTATTCTTCCTGATACCATTGCCGGTTATTGGTTAAGTACCAACCGGGGGCTGATCTTGTATAATACAGACCAGGAATTGTTCCGCACTTACGATCATCATGACGGTCTTTCGATACTTGAATTTAATGAAGGTTCCTCTTTCAAAAACGAAAATGACGGGACGCTTTTCTTCGGAGGAACCAATGGCTTTGTTACTATCCGTCGCAATTATTATGATGAAGGGCAACACTATATGCCGCCAGTCTATTTTAGGACGATCACTATACGGGATAGGCAGTACCCTGTTGAGGAATTTATGTCGCAGAAGGGAAAAAAGACGATTCTGAAACTATCGCATGACGAGAATTTCTTTTCGCTCTCTTTCTCTGCGACCGACTATCTGAACGGTAATGGTTATTCCTATTATTATAAGTTGGATAGCGGTGAAAAGGAATGGACTTCCAACGGAAGTTCCGATATAATCACTTTCGCTGACCTTCACCCGGGGAATTATACATTGTATATAAAGTACTACAATAAAGTATTGGGAAAAGAAAGTTATATCTATAAACTAAATATCGAAGTTTTACCTCCGTGGTATGTTTCATTCTGGGCCCGATGCATTTATTTTTTACTATTACTGGTTGTGACAGGGCTTGTCACCCGGATATGGATCGTTTACAATAGAAAGAAAAAAGCGGATCGTCTGCAGAAGATGGAACAGAAGCATAAAGAGGAAATATACGAGTCCAAGCTCCAGTTCTTCACAAATATATCCCATGAGTTCTGTACGCCGCTTACGCTTATCTACGGCCCTTGCAACCGTTTGATGGAGCAGAAGAACTTGAGTGAACCCGCCCGGAAATACACTTCCATCATTAAGCAGAATGCCGAGAGGCTGAATTCGCTGATACAGGATCTGATCGAATTCAATCGGATCGAGTCGGGTTATAAGAAACCCGTAATAATACCTGTCGATATAACCGCTTTAGCCAATAAACTGGCAGATTCATTCACCGATATGGCGGAATCGCATGCTGTAAGATTTGAAAAAGAGATATCCCTTTTTATTCAATGGAACTCCGACAAGGATTTTATTGTCACCATCCTTCTCAATCTTTTATCCAATGCATTCAAATATGCGGAAAACGAGAAGAAAGTAATTGTCAGGATCGGAATCGATTCTAATAATTTGTATATCACTGTCTCCAATACCGGAAAGGGGATAGCAGCAAAAGATATTCCTACTCTGTTTGACAGATACCGCATTTTGCAAAACATTGAACAAAGCGACAATACTTCGTTCTGGTCGCGTAACGGGTTAGGTCTGGCAATCTCTTACAATATGGTGCATTTGCTTGGCGGAACGATTGAAGTAGAGAGTATCCCGGATGAATGGACACATTTCAGGATCAAGCTGCCTTACCTCGAAGCTTCTCTTGCCGGATCGAGCGAGGAGACGGCTGTATCGTTGCCTGATTATAATCCGGAACGTACACCTGTTTGGCAAATCCCTGAAAGTCCTATCGACACATCGAAACCGACATTGCTTGTCGTGGATGATGAAATAGAAATCCGCTGGCTTATCTTCGATATATTCAGGGACGATTATAATGTATTGACAGCTGCAGGTCCTATTGAGGCCTCTGAAATATTAAAAGATATACACCCCGACCTTATCATTTGTGACGTGATTATGCTGGGAACAGATGGCCTGACCTTTTCGCGGCAGGTAAAAGAGGATGAAACAACTGCTCATATCCCTTTTATCCTGTTATCGGCTCGACAGGATATTGAAGGGCAGACTGCAGGGCTGAATGCCGGAGCAGAACTTTATATAACCAAGCCGTTTAATGTGGATTTTCTGAAATCTTCCGTACAACGCCTGCTGGAGAGAAAAGAAAGTCTCCGTGAATATTTCTCGTCTCCATTGAGTTCATACACGTTAGAGAACGGAAAGCTATCCCATAAAGAGCATAAGAAATTTATTAATGATATATTGAAGATCATTAATAAAAATCTAAGAAACAAAGATCTGTCTGCCCAATTGATCGCTGAGAAAATGAACATAGGTCTTCGTACCTTTTACCGTAAGCTGGAAGAGATTGAAGAGATCACTCTTGCCGAACTGATCAATAACTGTCGGTTACTAAAAGCTGCCGATTTGCTTATAAAAACAAAACTGACCATCGATGAAATAGTCTTTCAATCCGGCTTCACCAACCGCTCTACCTTTTATCGGGCATTCTCAAAGAAATATAATTGTACCCCGACGGAGTATAGAAAACAACAGGATGGTTCGATGAGCAAATAAGGGCGGATCAGATTAAAACTTATAAAAATAGTTACATACCTATAACCAATCTATAAAATAATTATCTATATTTGCCCATATTTATTAACGGATATATAAAACCATTAGCTATGAACAAATTTATCAATCCTTTCTCGGATTACGGCTGGAAAAAGATTTTCGGCAGTGAAGTAAGTAAAGATCTTATCATCAGTTTCCTTAATGAAGTCATTCAACAGGAAGTAATCGTAGACATCACCTTTCGTAATGTAGAGATGCTTGGTTTGAAACAGGACCAACGGCGTGCCGTGTTCGATATTTTTTGCGAGAATGAAAGCGGAGAAGTTTTCATTGTCGAAATGCAAAAAAGCCGTCAGAAATACTTCTCCGACAGAGTACTGTATTATGCATCCTTTGCTATCCAGCAACAATCCATGATTGTAAAAGAGAAGTTGGAAAAGGAACCGGATGAAAGGATTCGTAAACGATGGAACTATCATATCAGTAAAGTATATGTCATTTGCGTACTGAACTATATCATGGAACCGTCGCGTCCGGAGAAATACCGTTGGGATATTGTGCGTATGGATCGTGAACTGAAGATTCCTTTCAGCGAAACGCTTAATGAAATCTATCTTGAAATGCCGAAATTTGTATTACCTTTGCATGAGTGTGATACGCTTTATAAGAAGTGGTTATATGTATTAAATAATATCGAGATCATGGAACGATTACCCGAAGAACTGAACAATCAGATATTCCGTAAACTGAAAAGTATCGTGGAAGTAGAGCGTATGACTCCCGATCAACGACTGGAATATGAACTGAGCCTCTCCGTCGAACGTGACCTTTCTGCTGCACTCGATACTAGTTTTGACGACGGTATGGAGAAAGGAATAGAAAAAGGTAAGGCAGAAGGCAAAGTCGAAGGTAAGGCAGAAGAACAACGTCTTATTGCTGCCAATTTTAAAAAGCAGGGAATTAATATTGAAACAATTGCCCAATGTACCGGATTGTCGGTTGAAGAAATAGGCGAATTATAGTTTCTATTGTTTGTTAATTAAATCAGCCAGATTGTTTAATGCATAACAATCTGGCTGATTTTGTGATTATGTGCTAGATTATCAATTCTTTGGCAATCTTCGTTAATTTATTTTTTATCAGTTGTTTTCTTAATGAAGAAAGATTTCCTTGTAGTAATATGTCTGAATCTTTGGCATATAATGACGAAACTCCTATGCTCGCCTTTTTGTCTGATTTGGATAGTGAGGTAGAATTCTATATGCCGATTAAATGCAAAGGAGCTTGGAGGCAGACCGTTCTGGAATTTGCAGGCTGTATTCGATGATAGTGCAGGACTGATAAAAGAGATGAATAAAGAAGCAGATATCAATGGGAAACAAAGAGGTGCAGTTTCTATTGAAAGGCTGAACAGGGAACTGGGAGTAAACTATAAATGGTTAGAACGTAACTTCTCGGAGAAGTTAGGTATAACACCGAAAACATATATATCGTTACAGCGTTTTATCAATGCTTATGTTTCCCTTCTTGAAAAAAAAGAGGATTTGACTGACATTGCAGTCAATAATGGGTATAGCGATACGAACCATTTTATTAAAGATTTTAGGAAATATACAGGACAGACTCCTATACAATATTTACGCATGTATAAGGAGATTTGAGATAATAGCTCATTATCTGCCCTGTATAGGAAAAACAGATAATATTATCTGATAAAGTTCGTTATTTGCCGCTCTTCAGTTTCCGGCAATGGCTGTGCCCCGGCTTTTATGTTTTTCAGTAGCCAGGCCATATTCTTACCGAGTGTCCGCATGATTTGTAAACCTTCGGCATCCTGTACAGCCTCGCCGGGCAAGCGGCCGTGTATGATGTTCCAGTATTGCGAAGAGACGACAGGCATGTTGTTGATCGTAAAATATTTGTTCAGCCGGTCGATGGTAGCGCTGGCTCCGCCACGTCGACAGACTGCAATTGCGGCTGCCGGTTTGTATGTAAGCATATCCGAACAGGAATAGAATACTCTGTCAAGGATGGCACAAAGCGAACCGTTAGGCCCGGCATAATATACGGGAGAACCTACTATCAATCCATCTATATCCTGAAGATTTTCACGTATCTCTTCATACAGTTTATCTTTGAAAACGCATCTTCCCAATTCGTTGCACTTGTTACAGGCAATGCAACCTTGTACGGCTTTATTGCCAAGTTGGATGATACGGGTTTCGACGCCATTCTGTTCCAAAGCTGTTGCCACTTCTGACAAAGCCAGAAATGTATTCCCCTCTTTCCGGGGACTTCCATTAATAAGTAACACTTTCATATATATAATCTTTATTGGACAAAAGTAGCAGTTTTAAGACAATACCCTGTTCTTTATTCGTTCAAATTGTTTTTCTTTTTAGCTCATATATCCTTGCTATAATAAGTTTTGTTTCAACTGTTCCGTATATTTATCTATACGTAACAACTCTTTCGGAATATCGATGTTTTGCGGACAATGCGGATTGCACTGGTTACAGCCGACACAATGATTAGCCTGGCGTAACCGGGGAACACTACGGTCGTATCCGACAAGGAAAGCACGACGCGCTTTCGCATAATTTTCATCCTGCCGGCTTTCCGGAATATTTCCGGCATTGATACAACGGTTGTAATGCAAGAGGATTTCCGGTATATCCAGACCATACGGACAAGGCATACAATATTTGCAGTCATTGCAGGGAATGGTTGGATAGCGGAGCATTTGTACGGCAGTCTCTTCCAGAAAAGCCAGATCGTTATCCGTCAGCGGTTCCAACGGGGAATAGGTACGGAGGTTATCCTGCAGATGTTCCATATAAGTCATTCCGCTTAACACAGTCAATACACCCGGAAATGTTCCGGCGAAACGGAAAGCCCATGATGCGACACTCGACTCGGGACTGCGCTGTTTCAGTTTCGCTGCAATATGGTCGTGTACGTTCGAGAGACGGCCTCCCAGTAACGGTTCCATGATGATGGCGGGGATGTTCCGTTTCTGTAATTCGCCGTATAGATATTCAGCATCGGTATTCCGGGTGTTGACCTCTTTTGCATGTTTCCAGTCAACATAGTTGAGCTGTATCTGGACAAAGTCCCATTTAATTTCGTCCTGACGGGAGAGGAGGTAGTCGAAGACTTTGATATCTCCATGATAAGAGAAACCCAGGTTGCGGATGCGGCCTGCTTTTCGTTCTTCAAGCAGAAAATCGAGCATACCGTTATTTATATAACGTCCTTCGAAATCCTCCATGCCGTTTCCCATACCGATACCGTGCAACAGGTAATAGTCGATATAGTCGACTTGCAGCTCTTTCATTGAGTTACGATACATAGCCATCGAGTTTTCACGGCTCCATGTCTGGGGCGCGAAGTTGGATAATTTGGTGGCAATATAATAGGTATCACGCGGATAACGGCTGAGAGCGATACCTGTGGCATGCTCCGAACGTCCTTTACAGTATGCAGGCGATGTGTCGAAATAGTTGATACCATGTGCAATGGCGTAGTCGACCAGGCGATTGACCATTTCCTGGTCGATCTCGTCGCTGCTGTCCCTTGCACTGCTGTTGGAAACTGTCGGCCAACGCATACAGCCATATCCTAACAAGGATACTTTATCGCCTGTTGTGGGCGTGGTGCGGTAGGTCATTTCGGCAGGAATATCCCCGGAACCGTTTCCCCGGAAGGAAGCGTTTCTGTCCGGTTTGCAACTATAAAGTGAGGCTGTCGATGCCAGCGTACTGCCGCCTAATACTTTCAGGAATCTCCGTCGGTCTATATTCTTTTTGTAATTTTCTTCCATGATGCTTTGTTTTGATGATTTTCGGGTATATTAAATGATCCGGTGCATTTCGTGTCCTTCCACATAGATGGCACTCAGCGGACGGGAGGGACAAAGATGTTCGCAGGCCCCGCAACCGATACAACGTTCGGTATTGATAACCGGTATTTTCGGTGAGTCGAGTGCTTCGGGATCTTTGGGAACCATCTGTATAGCTGCTGTCGGACAATGGCGGGCACAGTTCCCGCAATCGACACCGTCGGTATTGACTACGCAAAGGTCTTTGATCCATACGGCATGTCCGATCTGAATAGCTGATTTGTCGGCTACGCTGATCGGCTGTATGGCACTGGTAGGACATACGTCTGCACATTTGGTACATTCCGGCCGACAATAACCGAGTTCATAGGACATTTCCGGTTGCATCAGGGTCATAAGGTTACCGGATGGACGCAGTACCTGGTTGGTACAAACGGATACACATAATTGGCAGGCAGTACAATGACCGGTGAAGTTTCGTGCGCTTAATGATCCGGGAGGTGTGATAGGAGTGCGGCGTTCCGGCTTTTGTTTGTCTTCGATCGGAGCTAAACCGCCATCTACATTCTTTTCGGGTTTGACTTGCGCCTTCAATGTGGCTGATACGGCAAACAGGGTAGCTGCCGATAAAAAGTGACGGCGTGAAGCAGAGGGTTTCTTAGGCAGCGATTGTCCCGGTACATATTTCAGGGCATTCCGGCGACATTTCCCGATACAATCCATACAAGTTACACAACGGCTGTAATCGATCCGGTGTTCTTGGGTATCGATGCATGCAGCCTTACAATTCCGGGCACATAATCCGCAACCGTTACATTTTTCGGTATCGATAACCGGTTTGAAGTAAGAATACCGGGCAAGGAAGCCGAGAATGGTTCCTACCGGACAAATGGTATTGCAGTAAGTTCGTCCGTTACGCCACGCCAATATAGTCAGTACGATAAATGTTATGATGGCTATAGTGAAAGTGGCTATTCCTTTCATCCAAACATCTACCGTATAAAAAGCATAGCTATCCATCCGTTCGGCGAGATAGGCGAGTCCATTGTTTGCCCATTGATAGAAAGGTGCGAACAGGTTGGAGGCGATCCGCCCATAGGCACTGTATGGAGCCAGCAAAGCCAATAGCGAACCGAAACCTCCAATCATCGCAAGTATAAACATAGCAAGTATCCCATAACGCAACCAGCTAACCGACGGTGAATACGAAAAACGGCTCTTCTTTTGTTTTCCGGCTATCCATGAAACAACATCCTGAAATACCCCCAGCGGACAAATAATCGAACAGTAGATCCGTCCGAACAGTAATGTCAGGACAACAAGCCCTATCACTATTCCTATATTCACCACCAGCAATGCCGGAAGGAATTGTATCTTCGCCATCCAACCGAACCACTGATGTATTGTCCCCGTGAAGTCGAGGAACAACAAGGTGATCAGGGTAAAGAAAATGACGGCGACAGTTAGTCTGATTTTTCTTAACATATACTTCTCTGAATATTTTGTTGATTATTACTGATGCAAAATTATTCTTGTTTTTCCCGTTAACAATTACACATATTACAGTTATATATACCATTATTACTGATTTGCCGTGACAGATGAAAAATGAAGCAAAAAACATCTAACTTTGTGAAAACAAAACAGAAAGCATATGATGGAAATTAGAGAAATGGATCACATTTATCAGTATAATGACCGGATGGGACTGGAAACACTACATCCGCTGATCAGTATTGTCGACTTTTCTAAATGCGAACTACAGGTAGAGAGTGCACGTATAAGATATGGCTTTTACTCAGTCTTTTTGAAGGATGTGAAATGCGGTGACCTGCAATACGGACGTAATTATTATGACTATCAAGAGGGTACGATGGTTTTCACAGCTCCAGGGCAAGTGGTAGGTGTTGCCCGGAAAGGTGAATATATCCAGCCGAAAGGATGGGCGTTGCTTTTCCATCCTGATTTGATCCGTGGTACATCTCTCGGTCGTAACATTAAGAATTACCGTTTCTTTTCTTATGAAGTATATGAGGCACTTCATCTTTCGGAACAGGAACGGCAGATAGTAATCGATTGCCTGAAAAATATAGAACTGGAACTACATCATGGAATAGATAAGCATAGTAAAATGCTGATCGTTTCGAATATCGAACTGCTATTAAACTATTGCGTCCGTTTTTACGACCGTCAGTTTATTACCCGTGAAAATGCGAATAAGGATACACTGGCAAAGTTCGAGAAGATTATGAACGACTATTTCCAGTCGGATAAACCGCAGAATATCGGACTGCCATCCGTTCAGTATTGTGCCGACCAGTTACATCTTTCGGCAAATTATCTGGGTGATCTGATAAAAAAGGAAACGGGTAAATCTGCGCAGGAGCAAATCCAGCTATATCTTATCGATATGGCAAAAGAGAAAGTGCTCGATACCAGCCGTTCCATCAGTGAGATCGCTTATGAATTAGGCTTTAAGTATCCGCAACACTTTACCCGTTTGTTTAAAAAGTGTGTGGGAACTTCTCCGAATGAGTATCGGATGCAGAATTAAGTTTTATTTCTTTTTACGGATAGCGAAAACTTTAGCTAAAGTGATCCATTCCCCGTCTTCGTTGATGGCAGTACTTCGCCAGGTAAAAGAATTGTCTGTAATATCAGAGAATATCCATTTCATACCTTGCGAAGTTATCTCCGTCAGGACAATTTCGTCCCCTTCTTTCCGGGCTTCCAGCCGGGCACATTCTTCCGGGCATCCGTAGAAGATTTCCCAAATACATTTTTCCGGATTAAATAACCTGAGAGTAGTCCCGTAAGCTGCGTCCGGTTGGATATCGATCAATCTTTCTGTTCGCGACGGAACAATAAAGACATCTTGTACTGCCATTCCGTCGAGTACCCATGAAAAGATCCATTCTCCTTTTACGCGTCTGGGAGTAGGTGTGTTGAGGTGGTCGTTCCAATCAAGATCCCATTCACCGATCACTTTACCAAAGAAATTGTACTCTTCCGGTATTCTTTCACTCTTTCCTTCGCTGACTAGTGCTGCTTCAAATTCTTTCATGATTCCTTATTTAATTTGATTCAAGGTTTAATATTTAACAAAGATAAGCGAAAATCAACAAATAAGAACAGTGATAAAGGTAAAAATATCAGTAATCCATATACCATACTTCTGAAAAAAGGGATGTACTTTTGTTTTATATAAAATGAGTTGATATGAAAATAAAAAAAAGAGGATATATGGTAGCAGGACTTATAATAGGTATAGTGATCGTTTTGGGAGTGGCAGTGGTCGCCTTTATCAATCGACCGGCTTTCGGACGTCTGCCGCAGGGGGAGCGACTGGAAAGGATAAAGCGTTCGCCCCAATATAAAGATGGAGAGTTTCAGAATATACATCCGACGACGTTAATGACTTCCGATAAAGGTCTTTTACACAGCATGTGGGATTATTTGTTCTTAAAGCCTGACGGACTGAATCCGGATGTTCCGGTTCCGGCGATCAAATCCGATTTGAAAAACTTGGCGGACGATTCGAATGTAATGGTCTGGTTCGGCCATTCTTCCTATCTGCTTCAATTATCCGGTAAACGAATTTTAGTCGATCCGGTGTTTTGTATGGCTTCTCCGGTTTCCTTTGTCAATAAGCCTTTTAAAGGAACGGATATATATAAACCGGAAGATATGCCGGATATCGATTATCTGGTTATTAGTCATGACCATTGGGATCATTTGGATTATCAGACGGTAATCCGGCTGAAAGATCGTATCCGTAAAGTAATCTGTCCTTTAGGTGTGGGTGAACATTTTGAATATTGGGGATTCGATAAGAGGAATATTATTGAACTGGACTGGTATGAAAGTGCGTTGCCGGATGAGAACTTTACGGTCCGTTGCCTGCCAGCCCGTCATTTTTCCGGTCGCGGACTGACATCGAATAAGACTTTGTGGGCTTCTTTTCTTCTGGAAACTCCTTCGTATAAAGTCTATATGGGAGGTGACAGCGGTTACGATACTCATTTTGAAGAAATAGGCAACCGGTATCCGGATATCGATCTGGCTATTCTGGAAAACGGACAGTACAATGAGGGATGGCGTAATATCCATATTATGCCTCAGTATTTGGGACAGGCAGCCAAAGATTTGAAAGCCCGTAAGGTTGTGACTGTCCATCATTCCAAATACGCATTAGCCTCACACCGTTGGGACGAACCGTTGAAAAACGAAATAGAGATGGCTAAAGAAAACTCTTTGGAGCTGATCGTTCCGGTGATCGGACAGGTGGTTGATATCTCTGCTACACATTACTGATAAATCAACTTTAATACTCAGGCTCGGAACAAGGACATTTAGTTAAGCGGGTGAAGCAGGCAAACAAAAATCCGCTAACTTTGTGTCGGATCGATTAAAAAAGGAAAGAAATATTTCAAGCGTATATAAATATGTCATCATCTAAAGAAACACTCGGGGAAATGTGGGCCCGTCAGCAGATATCGGATCAGGATGTTGATTATGGTTTGTGGACGAAAAGGAGAGAGGCTTTGCGACAGATGGCAGAGATGAGTCATAGTTGCCTGTTTACTGTAGACGTTTATAAAGAACAATACGATTTTGCATCAGATAGTTTTGCCGATATTTTTGGTTACAATCAATCTCATATAAGAACGATAGAAAGGCAGGGTGATCTTTTGGAAGAAAGAATACATCCGGATGACCGTGACAGAATGCTTGAATTGCAGATCAGGCATAGCCGGTTCATTTATTCTCTTCCTGTGGAAAGAAGAAATGATTTCCGGAATGTTTATCAATTTCGTATGCTTAATGCAAGTGGTAAATATATAAATGTGATCAGCCGTACCCAGGTTACCCAGCAAGACCGAAATGGTAAGGCCTGGATTGTAATGGGAATAATGGATATTGCTCCCGATCAAACACCATTGGAAACGGTTAAATATTCAGTACTGGATTTGAAGAACGGGGAGTTGATCTCTGTTCCGGTGATTGATAATGATGATTCGTTATTGACGAAAAGAGAAATGGAAATATTGAAACTGATCCGTCAGGGGCTGCTGAGTAAAGAAATAGCCGACCGGTTGAATATAAGCATATATACAGTGAATAATCACCGTAAAAATATCCTGACGAAACTCAAAGCGAACAATATTCTGGAGGCAATCAATCTACTTCATTCCTCTATTGCTTCGCGATAACGAGCCGGAGGCATACCCAGATGTGCCTTGACATACTTTCCGAAGAAAGACTGATTGGGAAAGTTGAATTCCTCCGCAATCTCTTTGATAGATTTGTCCGAGTGTTTCAACCGGTATTTGATATGTTCGATAGCACTTTCGTTGATCAGATCCAGCGGGGTTCTGCCACATGTGTTCTTAACGACCTTCGACAAGTATTTGGGGCTGTAAAAAAGCGAATCGGCAAAATAGGACACCGAACGGTGCATACCGTTATCTGCCGACAGTTTTTCAATGAACCTCCTAAGAATATAATCGGCCTGTTTGAGTCCTTCCTTCGATTGGTCGGAGTCTTTCTGGTGAGCTTCCTTACCGAGAGCTCCCAGCATTTCGCAGAAAAGTGCAGAAAACAGATGCATCATTACTTCCCTATGATAATGATGGGGAGCATCGTTTATTTTCTCGATGATTAGATTCTTGTAACAATTGAAAATCTCATTTTTATCTTCACCTACGTGTTTTACCGGATTGTTATGGATATAGATGGCGGTATTCCAGGTAACTTTCTCCATTTTAACAATACGTTGCAGGAAGCGGGTAGAAAAGCCGGCCATCCTGATCTTATTCTTAGGGCTTATCATCGTATGGCTGATAACAGTATTAGGAAGACCGAGTAGTAAATCGCCATCTCCCAACTGAAAGGTTCTGTTGTTTATATCGAGTTGAATATATCCTTCTATGCAAAAAGCCAGTAGAAAACATCCCAGTCTTACCGTTTCGTTACCGGTGGGAGCATCTTCCAGGCTGTTTATTATTGCAAAGTCATTATCCACATAATCGATGATATGTTTATTCGTTTTAAAGTCTTCTATGTCGACTGTTTTGATGTTCTTCATATTCATATTCTCTTTTTTGTTTCTGCAAATTTGGCGAATAACGGGATAAGTAATATGTTCTATTTCACGTCTTTAGTGTTCCATATCGCTTTGTGGTATGTAAAAAATGAGTTAAGAAATGGGAAAAGGGGAAAATGAAGCATTCTTGAGGGAAAATGGGGCACTACGGCTGTGTCCCTTTCGTCTACATTTGCTCCAGTTTTTAATAGCAAAAATATGAATAAAGTAAGCAAAAAATGGATACGGCTGATAGGGATTGTCGGTTGTACAGTGTGGATGGCATCCTGTAAACAAGCTCCGGATGCACAGGTAAAAGCCTCTTATGCAATCATGAAAGTGGCGCCTACGGATAAAGAACTTTCTACCCCTTATTCGGCGACGATACGTGGGCGACAGGATATCGATATATATCCACAGGTATCGGGGACTATCGAAAAACTTTATGTGACGGAAGGTGAAAAAGTACGTCGTGGGCAATTACTTTTCATCATCGACCAGGTGCCTTATAAAGCGGCACTTAAAACGGTTACCGCCAACGTGGAAGCAGCACGTGCTGCACTGGCTACTGCCGAACTGACCTACAACAGTAACAAAGAGCTGAATGCCCAGAAGGTAGTTTCGGATTTCAGCCTGAAGACAGCGGAAAACTCTTTTCTTACAGCCAAAGCACAATTGGCACAGGCGGAAGCCCAGGAACTGAGCGCGCGTAATAATCTCTCTTATACAGAGGTAAAAAGTCCCTGCGACGGTGTTGTAGGAGCATTACCTTATCGTGCCGGTGCTTTGGTGAGTCCCAGCATGATGCAAGCATTGACTACGGTCAGCGACAATTCGGATATGTATGTTTATTTCTCTATGACAGAAAATCAGTTGTTGTCACTGACACGCGAATACGGTAGTATGGATGATGCGTTGAAGAGCATGCCGGAAGCGGAGTTGAAGCTGAACGATAATTCGGTTTATGACAAGAAAGGTATTATAGAATCCATCAGCGGAGTGATCGACCGCCAGACAGGTACGGTAGTAGCACGCGTGGTATTCCCCAATGAATCGCGGTTGCTTCATAGCGGAGCATCGGGCACGGTAGTGATACCGAGCATTTATAAAGACTGCATCGTGATCCCGCAGGGAGCTACCGTTCGTTTGCAGGATAAAACCATTGTATATAAAGTTGTAGACGGCAAGGCTGTCTCTACCCTGATAACGGTATCCGGGATTAACGACGGACGCGAATATGTGGTATTGAGTGGACTGAAAGCCGGTGATGAAATTATATCGGAAGGTGCCGGATTGATACGTGAAGGAACTGTCGTAAAATAAAACAAGGAGAAAAAGAGTATGAAAGGTAACATATTTATAAAACGGCCGGTGATGGCTATATCCATCTCCGTGCTGATCCTGGTCATTGGGCTTATTTCGCTCTTTACGCTGCCGGTGGAACAGTATCCCGACATTGCACCTCCTACGGTATATGTCACTGCTTCTTATACCGGAGCCGATGCCGAAGCTGTGATGAATAGTGTCGTCATGCCATTGGAAGAGAGTATCAATGGGGTAGAAGATATGATGTATATCACTTCTACTGCCACTAATGCAGGTTCAGCGATCATACAGGTTTATTTTAAGCAAGGAACTGATCCTGATATGGCGGCTGTCAATGTACAGAACCGTGTATCTAAGGCACAGGGACTTTTACCGGCAGAGGTAACAAGAATCGGTGTGGCTACACAAAAACGCCAGACCAGTTTCCTGCAGATCGGAGCTTTGGTTTGTAACGATGAACGCTACGACCAGACCTTTTTAGCCAATTATCTTGATATCAATGTTATTCCACAGATTAAACGTATAGAAGGCGTTGGAGATGTAATGGAACTGGGAGATACCTATAGTATGCGTATCTGGTTGAAACCGGAGCGGATGGCGCAATATGGCCTTGTCCCTTCGGACGTAACGGCAATATTGGGCGAACAGAATATCGAAGCACCCACCGGTTCATTGGGGGAAAATTCGGAAAATGTTTTCCAGTTCACCATGAAATACCGTGGACGCCTGAAGAGTGTCGAAGAATTTCAGAACACAGTGATCCGTTCACAAAGCGATGGTTCCGTACTTCGCCTGAAAGATGTGGCCAGTGTGGAACTAGGTACATTAATGTATAGCTTCCGCAGTGAGATGGACGGTAAACCCGCCGTTATGTTTATGATTTTCCAGGTTGCAGGATCAAATGCAACTGCTGTCAACAAAGAGATAACCGCTCAGATAGAGAGAATGGGGGAAAGTCTGCCGGAAGGTACGGAATTTGTAACGATGATGAGTTCGAACGACTTCCTTTTCGCCTCTATTCATAATGTGGTGGAGACGCTTGTCATTGCTATCCTTTTAGTAATCCTGGTCGTGTATTTCTTCTTGCAAGACTTTAAGAGTACACTTATTCCGTCCATCTCTATTATAGTTTCATTAGTCGGAACGTTTGCTTGCCTGGTGGCGGCAGGATTCAGTCTCAATATCCTGACACTATTTGCCCTGGTGCTTGCCATCGGTACGGTGGTGGATGATGCTATTGTGGTGGTGGAGGCCGTGCAGTCTAAGTTTGATGCCGGATATAAATCCTCCTATCTCGCCACGAAAGATGCAATGGGGGATGTGACAATGGCTATTGTCTCCTGTACCTGTGTATTTATGGCCGTATTTATTCCTGTGACGTTCATGGGAGGAACATCGGGTGTGTTCTATACACAGTTTGGTATTACGATGGCCACCGCCGTAGGTATTTCTATGATTTCGGCTTTGACACTTTGTCCGGCTTTATGTGCCATAATGATGCGCCCATCGGATGGAACAAAGAGTGAGAAGAGTATTAACGGGCGGGTACGTGCCGCTTATAATGCTTCATTCAATGCAGTACTGGGAAAATATAAAAAAGGTGTCATGTTCTTTATTCATCATCGTTGGATGGTGTGGACATCATTGGCAGCTGCCGTTGTTCTATTGGTTTATCTGATGAGTACAACCAAGACCGGGCTTGTACCGCAGGAAGACCAGGGCGTTATCATGGTAAATGTCAGTACCTCACCGGGAAGCACGCTGGATGAAACGAATAAGGTAATGAATAAACTGGAGAATATCCTGAGCAAAACACCTGAGATAGAACATTATGCCCGCGTGGCAGGTTATGGGCTTATATCCGGTCAGGGAACATCATACGGTACGATCATTGTACGTTTGAAAGATTGGAGCGAGCGAAAAGGAGAGGAACATAGTTCCGATGCTATCACGGCACACCTTAACGCACAGTTCTATGAGATCAAAGATGCACAGATATTCAGTTTCCAGCCTGCTATGATCCCGGGATACGGTATGGGTAACTCCCTTGAACTAAATCTTCAGGATAAGACAGGCGGTGATATGACGGTATTCTATAATTCGGTGATGGAGTTCCTCGGAGCATTAAACCAACGGCCGGAAGTTGCTATGGCATATACCTCTTATGCAATGAACTTCCCACAGGTAACAGTAGATATCGATGCCGCCAAATGTAAACGGGCAGGTATCTCTCCCAGTAGCGTACTCGATGCCTTGGGTAGCTATTGCGGAGGAGCTTATATCTCCAACTTCAACCAGTTTGGTAAAGTATATCGTGTAATGATGCAGGCTTCTCCCGAATATCGACTGGACGAACAGTCGCTGGACAATATGTTTGTTCGTAGCGGAACGGAAATGGCTCCGATAAGCCAGTTTGTGACACTGACGAAAGTACTTGGACCGGAATCAGCCAATCGTTTTAACCTGTATAGTTCCATTACGGCAAATGTGAATCCCGCTGAAGGCTATTCATCCGGGGAAGTGCAAAAGGTTATCGAAGAGGTAGCTGCACAGACTTTACCGACAGGTTATGGTTACGAATACGGCGGTATGGCACGTGAAGAAGCCGGCAACAGTGGTGCACAGACCGTTTTCATTTATGCTATATGTATATTCCTTATCTATCTGATCCTGGCTTGTCTTTATGAGAGCTTCCTGGTTCCGTTTGCCGTTATCTTCTCCGTACCGTTCGGGTTGATAGGTAGCTTCCTGTTTGCCAGAATATTCGGACTGGAGAATAACATCTATCTTCAGACAGGTGTGATCATGTTGATCGGTTTATTGGCAAAGACAGCTATTCTGATTACAGAGTATGCGATAGAACGTCGCCGCAAAGGAATGGGTATTGTAGAATCGGCCTACTCGGCAGCCCAGGTTCGTCTGCGTCCTATTCTGATGACAGTGTTGACGATGATTTTCGGTATGCTTCCGTTGATGTTTTCCAGTGGTGCAGGAGCTAACGGTAACAGTTCGTTGGGAACAGGTGTCGTAGGCGGTATGGCTGTAGGAACACTGGCATTATTGTTCGTAGTTCCTGTGTTCTATGTCATTTTCGAATATTTGCAGGAGAAGATCCGTAAACCGATGGAAGAAGAAGCCGACGTACAGGTTTTGCTGGAACAGGAAAAGAGTGCAGCTGAACGTGGTACTATTGAATAATCAATAAATAGAAGGAATATGAAAAAGATAATTCTGCTAACAACTGTATCTGCTCTACTGAGTAGTTGCGGCATATACAGTAAATATAAACCTGCCACCACTGTCCCTGACCAATTGTATGGCGAGGAAGTGATGGTAGAGGATACCGTCAGCTTCGGCAATATGGACTGGCGCGAGCTCTTTACAGATTCGAAACTGCAACAACTTATCGAACAAGGATTGCAGAATAATACGGATTACCAGTCGGCACAACTCCGCGTAGAAGAGGCCGAAGCTACGCTGATGTCGGCTAAATTGGCATTCCTCCCTTCTTTCGCCTTTACTCCGCAAGGATCGGTGAGCAGCTTCGACGGGCATAAGGCAACGCAAACTTATTCGTTGCCTATCACTGCCAGCTGGGAACTTGATATTTTCGGACGTATGCGTAATGCAAAACAGCAGGCGAAAGCACTTTACGCTCAGAGCCAGGATTATCAGCAGGCCGTACGTACGCAGCTGATAGCCGGGATAGCCAATACCTATTATACATTATTGATGTTGGACGAACAGCTTTACATCACCCGGCAGACGGAAGAAGCATGGCAGGAGACTGTCGCTTCTACCCGTGCCCTGATGAAGGCCGGCCTGACTAACGAATCGGCCGTATCACAGATGGAAGCTACGTATTATCAGGTGCAAACTTCTGTTCTTGACCTGAAGGAGCAAATCAATCAGGTGGAAAACAGCCTTGCCCTTTTACTGGCTGAGACTCCACGGTATTACGAGCGTGGAGTATTGGAAAGTCAGCAGTTCCCGGAAAGTATCTCTACCGGTATTCCTATACAGATGTTGGCTAACCGCCCTGATGTACGTATGGCTGAACGCACATTGGAAGCTGCCTTTTACGGCACCAATCAGGCTCGTTCCGCTTTCTATCCTTCGATAACCCTGAGTGGTAGCGCCGGATGGACAAACAATGCCGGATCGATGATAGTCAACCCCGGCAAATTCCTCGCATCGGCAGTTGGTTCGCTTACACAGCCACTGTTTGCCCGCGGGGAGATTATCGCCCAACATCGTATAGCCAAAGCGCAGCAGGAAGAAGCTGCCCTCTCATTCCAGCAATCGTTATTGAACGCCGGAAGCGAGGTGAACGATGCCCTTACAGCTTGCCAGACCAGTAAAGAGAAGAGTCTCCTCCTGGAAAAGCAGATCGCTTCGTTGGAAGTAGCCCTGAAAAGTACTTCCCTATTGATGGAGCATAGCAATACAACCTATTTGGAAGTGTTGACTGCCCGGCAAAGTTTATTAAGTGCACAACTGACCCACACCGCCAATCGGTTCACAGAGATACAAAGTCTAATTAATCTCTATCGGGCTTTAGGCGGTGGACGAGAATAGGCCCACTGTTTTTATTTTTTTCTTACAATAAGAAGGACTGCCTGGAAAGTGATTTTAGGGCAGTCCGTTTTTTTGTTCCGGTTGTTTTGGATAAATTAATTTGAAATCTGTAATAATGGTATGTTATTCGGTTATTTATATAATACGGGATTATTTGGAAACAGATACTTTTGTATCAGTAAAACAATAAACGGTTAAAGATTATGAAGACAGTAAAATTAAACAATGGCATTGAAATGCCGATTTTAGGTTATGGCGTTTATCAGGTGACACCTGAAGAATGTGAACGTTGTGTATTGGATGCTTTGAGCGTAGGTTATCGCTCTATCGACACGGCACAAGCCTATTTTAATGAAGAAGGGGTAGGGAGTGCAATCAGCAAAAGTGGTATTCCACGGAACGAATTGTTTATAACAACCAAGGTTTGGATCTCCAATGCCGGATATGAAAAGGCAAAAGCGTCTATCGATGAGTCTTTGCGTAAACTACAGAGTGATTATGTCGATCTACTCCTGATACACCAACCTTTTGGAGATTATTACGGTACTTATCGTGCTATGGAAGAGGCTAATAAAGAGGGTAAGGCACGTGCTATCGGAGTGAGTAACTTTTATCCTGACCGTTTTGTCGACCTGGCAGAGTTCTGCGAGATAAAACCTGCAGTCAACCAAGTGGAAACACATGTCTTCAATCAGCAAATAGAACCCCAGAGGATCATGGAGGAATACGGAACCCGGGTCATGTCATGGGGACCGTTTGCAGAAGGTAAAAATAACTTCTTTACGAATGAACTATTGAAAACAATTGGTGAAAAGTATGGAAAGTCGGTTGCACAGGTTGCTTTACGCTATCTGATCCAACGGGATGTAATCCTTATTCCGAAATCTACTCATAAGGAGCGTATGATTGAGAATATGGAAGTGTTTGATTTCTCCTTATCAGAAGAAGATATGCAGGCTATTACCACGCTTGACCAAAAAAAGAGTCTGTTTCTCTCTCATACTGATCCGGAAATCGTAAAATGGATGATTAATATGGTAAAAAAGTAATCATAGTAAAATCTGCTTACTGTTTGTTATATAATCTATTACAGTTTCCTCGTAGTTCCTTGCTTTGGAAACTGCAGTTCCCTCGGCAGGGAACTGTAATTTCCTTAGGAGGAAACTGTAATTTCCTGCCGAGGGAACTAGCGTTTCCACCGCAGGAAACCGGAGTATCTTTGCGAAGAAACAGAAATGGGATTACTTCACCAATTATACGACTCTACATATCCGTCGAAATACTCTTCCAGAACTACTCCCAACTCCTTGGCAAGAGCGACAATATATTGTTGTTCGGCAGGTGATAAAGGTGATCCTCCTCTACGTTTCAGATAGTAATTTTTCCGGCCGAGATAGGAAATCATCCGTAGTCGGAAGGTATCTGCCACGCGAAGAGTCAGTGCATTCACGGTACGCATGAATCCTATTGCATTCTGTATTTTGGTATTGGGACGGTAGAGTTTACACGTCCCTTTCATCTTCTTTAATGTGTTTGGGTTCATTATTCGCAGGAAAGTTATATTTTCCGGAGCATGTTTTAAAGCGATCTGGCGTAGACAGGTTGTTGCTTTCGGGCAGTTCTCGGCTGCACACAGACCAAAATCATAAGGTACTTTTGAATAATCGAACGATTCTTTCATGATTGTAAAATTCAAGGTTTATTAATTCCGATAAAGGTACGATATATATCGGGTAAATGCCAAACATCAATGCATGAAAAGAATATCCTTTTTACATTAACTTTTTGTTCTGCTCCAATAACCCGACTATTTTCTCTAATCTTTTCAGGCGGGTGTCTTCTCTTTTTGCTTCAAAGTAGAAACCGACAAAATTATTTTGAGTCGACTTTGCTGTCGTAAGATAATTAGCATAAGCCAGATCATAGTCCTTTATCAAGGATTCAAACTCAGACTTTTGAGTATCGGTAACATTTCTGTCCCGTACCTTTTCCCATTCTCCGCTTCTTTTGGCTTCTTCGATGGCCTGCATTCCGAACCCGGTCATTCTTCCTTCTTTGATAAGCTTTTCTACAATCTTTTTATTCTTTTCCGACCATTTACTTCCTTTCCTTCTTTTGGAAAAGTACTTTTTGTATTTATGCTCATCGATAGAATTAATCAGCCCATCGATCCAACCGAAACACAATGCTTCTTCCAACGCCTCTTCTGCAGATAATGTTTTTAATGTTTTTGTTTTCCCGAATAATAACCAGACACCCTCGCTTATCTGGCCGTAATTCTTTAACCACTCCTGAAAATCTTCTCTTGTCGCGAAAATTAATTCTGTTTCCATTTTTATTGGTTTTATTTCGTGAGTATTATTTTAAGTAGATATTCCGGTATTCTGTCGGTGACGATCCGGTATGTCTCCGGAAGAAACGGCACATATATGACGGATCTTCGAAATTCATTTCAGCTGCGATGCTTTTAATAGACAAATTAGTATTGGAAAGATAAGTTTTGATCTCTACGATGATCATTTGTTCGATTATCTCTTTGGGGCTTTGCTCTATTCCTTTATAAGCTAATTTGTAAAGATAATCAGGTGTTATACAGAGTTTGTCTGCATAAAAACTTACTTCCCGGTGTTGATGGCAATGCTCAGCTAACAGACTGGCGAACTTTCCCAGGATAGCCCATGTCTGATCTCTTTTGTAGTGATCGTTGATTCCTATATTTTTTTCTTTCGCTTCACTGTCGATAGCCATAAAAAGGCTGTGAATGTTGTTACGTAACAGCGTCAGTTTATATTCTTGTGCACATTCGTCAATAATCCATTTTGTTTGCTGATACCACGTATGCAGTAGCATAAATTGATTTTCCGATAGATGGAGAATAACGTGGTCATATATAAAATACCAAAACGAAGTAGGAGTAATTTTATAAAAGACTTCTTCCATCACTTCTTCGGAAAGCGAAACATACAGGGCGGAAAATGTATCTGAAACTTCGATCGTAACGAATACTATATCGGTAAAGATAAAGACTGCATCTCCTTTTTTCATTATCCGCTTTTGAAAATTGGTAGAGACAGTAGCCATCCCCGCCGTACATAACAGGATTGTGCAACAGTTTGGATCCAACGGATGTCCTATACTTTCTTTCAGGTCGGTTATTCCGGCTGCATTTTCGTTTCCTGGTCGGTGTAAAGCGTATTTTATATTTGTCATATTTTATTCGGATCTTCTCCGCGAAGATAGTATGTTTTTTTAGAATCCCTCTTTAGTTTGTATTGAAAAGTACCCGATATGGCAGGATTATGATATGTGATCAGGTTACGACAAACTATATCTTTGCGCTCCGGTAAATCAGTTGTTACCGGAGATAGTTCCAGATAATGAAAGATTGTTCAAATTAGTAACCGTATGAAAAATTTATTTCTAATTATTACCATTCTCTGCTTTATGTTTCTGATATCTTGTAAGAATAAACAAGAAGGGGAGTTTCATCAGGCTTATCCAGTATTAACCGTGACGTCTGCTCCGGCGGAAATCAAAGAAGCTTATTCTGCCTCTATCCGGGGGCGACAGGATATTGAAATTTATCCGCAAGTGTCGGGTACGATATTCCGGCTTTGTGTTCAGGAAGGCGAAAAAGTGAAGAAGGGCGAAACTCTTTTTGTTATCGATCCGGTTCCTTACCAGGCTGCTTTAAGAACAGCGACGGCAAATGTACATGCAGCACAAGCACAAGTGGAAACAGCCCGGCTGACTTACGATAGCAAACAGGAATTGTTCCGTGAAAACGTTATTTCGGAATATGAGCTATCGACCGCTCGGAATGCACTGTCTATTGCGACCGCAGGATTGGAGCAATCTCGGGCGCAAGAGGTGAATGCCCGTAACAGCCTTTCCTACACAGAAGTAAAAAGTCCGTCGGATGGTATTGTCGGGATACTTCCTTACCGGACAGGTGCTTTGGTTAATCCGTCGATGGCTCAACCGCTGACCACTGTATCGGACAATTCACAAATGTATGTCTATTTCTCTATGACAGAAAATCGTCTCCGGGCATTGATCCGGCAGTATGGTTCGCCGGACGAAACGATAAAGCAGATGCCGTCGATCGAACTGCAGTTGAATGATGGAAGCATCTATGAAGAAAACGGACATATCGAAAGTATCAGCGGGGTTATCAACCAGCAGACGGGAACAGTATCGGTACGAAGCGTATTTCCGAACGAAAACCGTATGTTATTCAGTGGCGGGATCGGTAATGTCGTTATTCCTTATAAAATGGATGATGTGATTGTCATTCCTCAGTCTGCTACCTATGAATTACAGGATAAAGTATTTGCTTACAAAGTGCAGGAAAACGGAAAACTTTCCGCTGTTCAGCTACAGATAGAAAAGCTGAACGACGGTACTGACTATATTGTTCGCTCAGGTCTTCAGCCGGGCGACCGGATTGTCAGCGAAGGTGTCGGATTGTTGCAAGACGGAATGGAGATACTTGTCAAAGAAACCGAAAAACAATAAAATAAAAAAGTATGAACCTAAGATATTTTATAGACCGTCCCGTCTTATCGATTGTTATTTCCATAACAATTGTTCTGATGGGTATTATTTCTTTGTTTACACTACCTGTCGAGCAGTATCCCGATATTGCACCTCCTACGATCCAGGTCTTTACCAATTATCCGGGAGCCAATGCTGAAACTGTTCAGAAAAGTGTCATTGTTCCGTTGGAGGAAGCGATTAATGGGGTGGAGAATATGAACTATATCACTTCCACGGCTTCAAATAGTGGCGATGTATTTCTCAATATCTTTTTCAAGCAAGGAAGCGATGCAGATATGGCGGCAGTGAATGTGCAGAACCGTGTTTCTACGGCATTGAGTTTGCTGCCTGCCGAAGTAACTAAGATCGGTGTCACGACCATGAAGCAGCAGAACGCTGAGTTGAAGACTTTTGCTCTTTACTCACCGGACGATGCTTACGATCGCCAGTTCCTCAATAATTATATGAAGATCAATGTGGAACCGCGTATCAAGCGTATTGCCGGAGTAGGGCAGGTTATGCAATTCGGTTCCAATTACAGTATGCGTATCTGGCTCAAACCGGATAAGATGGCACAGTATAAACTGGTTCCGGGAGATATCTCGGCTGTATTGGATAAACAGAATATCGAAGCAGCTACGGGAGCATTCGGAGAGAATCATGATAATACCCACCAGTACACCATGAAGTATCGTGGGCGTTTCTCTACGCCGGAAGAGTTTGGTAATCTTGTGATACGTTCTTTGCCGGGGGGCGATGTGTTACGGTTACGTGAGGTTGCTGATATTGAACTGGGAGATGAGGCTTATAATTATGCAACGGAGGTGAATGGTCATCCGGCTGCACTGGCAATGGTGTTTCAGACTGCCGGGTCGAATGCTTCAATTATCATTAATGAAATCGATGCCACACTGGAAGAGATAAGCAGTGATCTTCCTAAAGGAATGGAGTTTATAACACTGAATGACACGAACCGTTTCCTGTATGCTTCGATCCATGAGGTGATAAAAACGTTGTTGGAAGCTATCTTGCTGGTAATCCTGGTGGTATATGTCTTTTTGCAGGATATACGTTCTACGTTGATCCCGACTATTTCAATTTTTGTTTCCATTATCGGTACGTTTGCCTTTATGTCGGTAGCCGGGTTCTCGATCAACCTATTGACATTGTTTGCTCTGGTATTGGCCATTGGGACGGTGGTGGATGATGCGATAGTGGTGGTCGAGGCTGTCCAGGCGCGGTTCGATGTGGGATATCAGTCCTCTTATATGGCAACGAATGATGCAATAAAAGGAGTATCTTCGGCTATTCTTACCTCGACCTTGATCTTTATGGCTGTATTTATACCTGTGTCTATGATGGGAGGAACTTCGGGGGCATTCTATACCCAATTCGGTATAACAATGGCTGTTGCCGTCGGTATTTCGGCAATCAATGCTTTTACATTGTCTCCGGCACTCTGTGCATTGTTATTGACTCCTTATATAGATGAAGCAGGAAATGTAAAGGATAATTTTGCTGCCCGTTTCCGTAAAGCGTTTAATGCAGCTTTTGACGTGATGACCAAACGTTATGTGCAAGGAGTATTATTGTTTGTCAAACGTCGTTGGCTGATGTGGAGTACATTGGTGACTGCACTTGTTTTACTTGTTTTTCTGGTACAACATACCAAGACAGGACTGATTCCAGATGAAGATACGGGAACCGTAATGATCAGCATGAACTCCAAGCCGGGTTCATCTCTGCCTCAGACTCAACGGGTGATGGAGCAGATGAACGAACAGCTTAAAGGGATCCCTGAGGTAGAATACAATGCCAATGTGGTAGGTTATTCATTTTCCGGTTCGGGACCTTCCATGGGGATGTATTTTCTTTCGCTCAAACATTGGGACGAGCGAAAGGAAGAAGGCCAGTCTGCAGCCGATGTAGTGAATAAGATTTATGGTTTGTCGACTGAAGTTCCGGATGCGCAGATATTCGCTATGACGCCACCGATGATCCCTGGTTATGGTATGGGTAGCGGTTTTGAACTTTACATACAGGACAAGACTGCCGGTGATTTGAACGCTTTCAAGAAAGTGACAGATAATTTTGTGGCCGCACTTAGCCAACGTCCCGAAATTGAAGCCGTTTATTCTGCTTTCGAGACAAACTATCCACAGTATTGGGTAGATATCGACGCCGCCCAATGCGAACAATCAGGAATTTCACCGGGTGAAGTCTTAGAAACGCTTTCAGGCTATTATAGCGGTGGATATGTATCCAACTTCAACCGTTTCTCTAAATTGTACCGTGTGATGATCCAGGCAGATCCTGAATATCGTGTCACACCGGAGTCGCTGAACCATCTTTATGTAAGGGTCGGTGAGGAAATGGCACCGCTGAGCCAGTTTGTGAAGTTGACGAAAACGTATGGCCCGCAGGATTTAATGCGTTTCAACCTCTATAATTCGATCTCGATCAACGGTTCACCGGCAAACGGTTACAGTTCGGGAGATGCATTACAGGCCATTAAAGAAACGGCGGATCAGGTGTTGCCGAAGAATTACGGATATGAATTCGGAGGTATCTCACGTGAAGAAAGCAAGACGACTAATAATGTCGTTATTATTTTCGGTATCTGCCTTTTGTTGGTTTATTTGATATTAAGTGCTTTATATGAGAGTTTTCTTATTCCGTTCGCAATTATTCTTTCGGTGCCTTGCGGATTATTAGGCAGCTTTCTGTTTGCCCAGCTGTTTGGATTGGGAAATGATATTTATATGCAGACCGGATTAATCATGCTTATCGGATTGCTGGCTAAGACTGCTATTCTTCTGACGGAATATGCGACTAAACGTCGGGAAGCAGGAATGTCACTGACGCAGGCTGCTCTCGCTGCTGCAAAAGTTCGTTTGCGTCCGATCCTGATGACGGCTTTGACAATGGTATTTGGCCTGTTGCCGTTAATGGTGGCGCATGGGGTAGGTGCAAACGGAAGCCGTTCGTTGGCGTCCGGTGCGGTAGGCGGCATGCTTGTCGGAACGTTGGCTTTATTATTCCTTGTCCCGGGTCTTTTTATTGTATTTCAATATCTACAGGAGAAAGTCAGACCGATACAAACCTCTAAGGGGGATGCCGACTGGTCTATACAAACGGAATTAGAAGAAATAGGAAAGAAAAAGTGAGTATGAAACAGTTATTTATTTTAAGTCTTGCAATCTGTCTGATGACAGGTTGCAGGATATATAAACCTTATTCTCGTCCGGAGGTTAATACGGACGGACTGTATCGGGATATGACAGTGGAAGATACGGCAACAGTCGCTTCTCTTTCCTGGAAAGAACTTTTTACGGATAATTTATTACAGAACCTGATCGAAAGGGGATTGGAGTATAATACCGATCTGAATATCGCTCATTTGCGGGTGAAGGAAGCCGAAGCTGTCCTGATGAATGCCCGTCTTTCCTATCTTCCTTCTTTATCGTTGAATCCGGAGGGCGGAGTTAGCAGCTTCGATGGCTCTGCTCCTGGTAAGACGTATAATTTAGCTTTGTCGGCAAGTTGGGAAATAGATGTTTTCGGTAAAGTAACGAATGCGAAAAGAGGAGCGAAAGCTGCACTTGAAGGAAGCCGTGCGTATGAACAGGCTGTACAGACACAGTTGGTGGCTACCATCGCGAATAGTTATTATACTTTGTTGATGTTGGACAGACAACTTGTAATCAATAAAGAAACATTGGAAAGTTGGTCACGTACGGTAAAGACTTTGGAAGCATTGAAACGGGCAGGGGAATCGAATGATACTGCTATCCTTCAGGCAAAGGCAAATCATTTGGCACTCGAAGCTTCTATTCTATCCATACAGAAAAGTATCCGTGAAACGGAAAATAGTTTGTCTGTTTTACTGGCTATGGCACCACAAACGATTGAACGGAAGACGCTGGAGGAACAGTCGTTTCCGGAAGAACTAAAGATTGGGGTTCCTTTGCAGCTTTTATCTAATCGTCCCGATATTCGGCAGGCGGAATTTAACCTGATGCAGGCTTTTTATTCAACCAATGCGGCACGCTCTGCTTTTTATCCGAACATAATGCTTTCCGGTACTGCCGGATGGACAAATAACGGTAGCGGTGTGATTATGAATCCCGGTAGTTTGTTATTGAGTGCTGTAGGATCGTTGACACAACCATTATTTAATAAAGGTACGAATATCGCTAATCTGAAAGTGGCGAAAGCGCGGCAGGAAGAGGCCTCTCTTTCATTTCAACAATCTGTTTTGAATGCAGGGAAAGAAGTGAACGATGCTCTGGTGCAGTGGCAGGTTGCCCAACAAAGGATAGAGATCGGGAAGCAGCAGGTTGGTGCTTTACAGGAAGCTGTACATAAAACGAAGTTATTGATGCAATATTCTTCTACGAATTATCTGGAAGTATTGACTGCACAAAAGTCTTTATTGGATGCGGAATTAGTACAGGCGCAGGATCAATTTGATAAAATACAAGGGGTTATAAACCTGTTCCATGCACTTGGTGGCAGTAGATTCCAGTAAACATAGGAATGGAAAGTTAACATTCTGATATATTTTATAGGACAATAAAAGGTAGATTTAAGTAATTTATTCGTAAACTTGTAACCCTAAATAAAAACGTTAAATTTAAAATTAAATCTCCAGTTTTATGACAGTAAAATCGTATATAGAATCCAATAAAGATCGTTTCCTGGAAGAGCTGTTCAGCTTGATCCGTATTCCGTCAATCAGTGCAAAACACGAACATAAACCGGATATGAAAGCTTGTGCCGAACGGTGGACAGAGTTGTTGTTGTCTTCCGGTGCGGACAAAGCGGTAGTTATGCCCACAGAAGGAAATCCGGTGGTTTATGGTGAAAAGATTATTTCACCGGATGCTCCGACCGTACTTGTTTATGCTCATTACGATGTAATGCCTGCCGAACCGTTGGAGTTGTGGAAAAGCCAGCCGTTCGAACCGGAAATACGCGATGGTCGTATCTGGGCACGTGGGGCCGATGATGATAAAGGCCAGTCGATGATGCAGGTGAAAGGTTTTGAGACTGCGTTGAAACTCGATTTATTGAAATGTAATGTGAAGTTTATCTTTGAAGGAGAAGAAGAGATCGGTTCTCCCAGCTTGGAAACCTTCTGCCGCGAACATAAGGAATTGTTGAAAGCAGATGTGATCCTGGTATCCGATACCAGCATGGTCAGTGCCGAAACACCTTCATTGACAACTGGCCTGCGTGGCCTGGCATATTGGGAAATCGAAGTGACAGGTCCTAATCGTGATTTGCATTCCGGTCATTTCGGTGGGGCAGTAGCTAACCCGATCAATGTTTTATGCAAATTGATGGCAGATATAATCGATGCCGACGGACGTATCACGATCCCCGGATTTTATGATGATGTAGAAGAAGTTTCTCCGGCAGAACGGGAGATGATTGCACAGATCCCGTTCAATGAAGAAAAATATAAAGCCGCGATCGGTGTGGATGCCCTGTTCGGTGAAAAAGGATATTCGACGTTGGAAAGGAACAGTTGCCGTCCGTCATTCGACATCTGTGGTATCTGGGGCGGTTATACGGAAGAAGGAAGCAAGACCGTGTTGCCATCGAAAGCCTATGCTAAAGTTTCCTGCCGGTTGGTTCCGCATCAGGATCATACGAAAATATCTCAGCTGTTCGAAGATTATATAAACCAAGTGGCTCCTGCTTGTGTTAAGGTAAAAGTCACACCAAAACACGGTGGACAGGGTTATGTTTGTCCGATCGACCTGCCTGCTTACCAGGCAGCGGAGAGAGCTTGTACGGTTGCTTTCGGAAAGAAGCCGCTGGCTGTACGCCGTGGAGGAAGTATTCCTATTATCTCCACTTTCGAGCAGGTATTAGGTATAAAGACCGTCCTGATGGGCTTCGGGCTCGAACAGAACGCTATTCATTCTCCTAACGAGAGTTGCATGTTGGACTTTTTCTATAAAGGGATTGAATCGGTTGCCGAATTTTATAAAGAATATAAATGACACAAAATGAGATCGTAGCCCGTGCCTTATCGAATACAGGTATCGAGGCGTTGAATGAAATGCAGCAGGCCGTGCTCGATGCCGGTACAACCAAAGATATGGTTTTGCTTAGTCCGACGGGATCAGGTAAAACCCTGGCATTCCTGCTGCCTTTGCTTACTACATTGACTGACGAGGAGAAAAAGATACAAGCGCTTATCATCGCTCCGTCGCGTGAACTGGCTTTACAGATAGAGACGGTATTCCGTTCTCTGGGTGCCGGATATAAGGTGAATTGCTGTTACGGCGGTCATCCGATCCGGACGGAAAAGAAGAGCCTGGAACATGCGCCGACTGTATTGATCGGAACTCCGGGACGAATCCTCGACCATCTGGAACGGGGTAATATCGATTTGGATACCGTCCGGACATTGATTCTGGATGAGTTCGACAAATCTCTGGAATTAGGCTTCCAGGATGAGATGAAAGACATTCTGGCACATCTTCCGGGCGTGCGTCGCAGGGTGTTGACTTCGGCAACGGAAGCTGTCGAAATACCGCCTTTTACCGGTATTACGGCACCGGTACGTTTGTCATTCCTGACAGGTGTAAAGGAAGCGAAAGGCTTGACTTTGCGTATCGTACAATCTCCAATCAAGGATAAACTGGAAACGCTATACAAACTTTTGGGCGAACTGAAAGGCGAATCGGCTTTGGTGTTCTGTAACCAGCGTGAGTCGGTGGAACGTGTCAGCAATTACTTGACCGAGATGGGGGTGGATAATGAATATTTCCACGGTGGTATGGAACAGCCGGAACGCGAACGGGCTTTGTCGCTTTTCCGTAATGGCAGTGCTTCCGTCTTTATTTCCACCGATCTGGCCTCCCGTGGACTGGATATTCCGGAAGTGAAAAATGTTATTCATTATCATCTCCCGATCAATGAAGAGGCGTTTATCCACCGAAACGGACGAACGGCCCGTATGAATGCGGAAGGAAATGCCTTTATGATCCTGAACGAAGTGGAAACTGTCCCTGAATATATCACCCGTGAACCGGATGAATTTTTCCTGCCGGAGAAGGCTAGGAAACCTCTTCGTTCGGAATGGGTGACACTGACGATCAACCGCGGTAAACGGGACAAGCTGAGTAAAAAGGATGTTGTCGGTTTTCTTTTCCAGAAAGGCGGTTTGGAGAAAGACGATCTCGGCGTAGTCGAAGTAAAGGAAAGTTGTGCTTATGCGGCAGTAAAACGTGATAAGAAAGCAGACTTGCTGGCACGTATCCGCGATGAGAAGATAAAGAATATGAAAGCGAAATTTGTATGAATATATTGATTAAAGAGGTTGAACTGAATGGAATTGCTACCGATATTTATATAGAAAACAAATATATCAAACAGATAGGCGCAAATCTTCCTGTAACAGCCGATACTGTTATAGACGGTCGTCGTAAAGCCGTAATTCCCGGTTTTGTGAATACACATGGTCATGCTGCAATGACCTTGTTTCGTGGCTTTGGTGACGATATGCCGCTGATGCCCTGGCTGGAAGAAAAGATATGGCCTAACGAAGCCAAGCTGACAAAAGAGGATGTTTATTGGGGAGCCAAACTGGCTTGTCTGGAAATGATAAAAAGCGGGACAACCACTTTTTTTGATATGTACCATAAGTTTCATGCAACCGCAGAGGCTGTAGAAGAGATGGGTATCAGAGGCGTTATTTCCAGTGCCTGCTTTGACCACTTTCAACCGGAACTGGCAGAGAAAAGTAAAAAGACCGTCCAGAAGCTTTATGACGAGATGGACAGATACAGCAAGCGTGTTCAGTTTTCTGTCGGTCCGCATGCTATTTATACTGTTTCCGGTGAATTACTACAGTGGGTGCATGCTTTTGCAACAGAACATAATGTTTTGATTCAGTTGCATCTGGCGGAAACGGAAGGAGAAGTGGAAAACTCTGTAAAACAATTCGGACTGACGCCGGTACGTTATCTGTATAAATTGGGTGTATTATCTCCCAAACTACTTATTTCACACGGTATTTATATCGATAATGATGAAATAAGGATGCTGGCAGATCATGGAGTTAAAGTTGCCCATAATCCGGCTTCCAATATGAAGCTGGCATCAGGTATGCACTTCAAGTACAATGAAATGCTGAATGCCGGAATTACAGTCGGACTAGGGACGGACGGTTGTTCTTCCTCTAACAATCTGGATATGGTTGAAGCCATGAAGTTAGCCTCTTTGTTAGGAAAGGCCTGGCGGAAAGATCCGGAAGCTGTTACAGCCGGTGATATCTTTCATTCAGCCACGGAAAGTGGTGCTGTTATTGCAGGTCTTAAAGCAGGTCGGATAATAGAAGGTTATCTTGCCGATTTATCTTTGGTCGATTTGAATATACCTGCATTTACTCCGAACTTCAACTTTATCTCAAACCTGGTGTATGCAGCCAATGGTAATTGTATCGATACGGTTATCTGTAATGGAAAAGTCCTGATGCAAAACAAGAAAGTACCCGGTGAAGATGAGATCATAGAACGTGCGGCTCAAACTGCCTATGATTTAATGAAACGATAAATAATGTGATACGGCAATATGGCAATGTGTCGATAATAGAAATATTATGAACTATACGAACGAACAATATCAGGAAGCGGCAGCGTTTATAGCTGCACGTATTACCGGGAATCCGGAAACAGCTATTATTCTGGGTAGTGGATTAGGGTCTTTAGCCGACCGGATAGAGGAGGCTATTGTTATTCCTTATGCCGAAATCCCTCATTTCATGCATTCGACTGCTGCAGGACATAAAGGAAACTTTATCTGTGGTAAGTTAGGCGGAAAGCAGGTACTTGCCATGCAGGGACGCTTCCATTATTATGAAGGCTATTCCATGCAGCAGGTGACTTTTCCGGTTCGTGTAATGAAGTTGTTGGGTATTAAGAATCTGTTGGTGTCGAATGCTGCCGGTGGAATAAACAATACTTTCAAGGTGGGTGATCTGATGATCATTCGTGACCATATTAATATGATGCCGAACCCGTTGATCGGTCCGAATAATGAGCTGTTTGGAACCCGTTTTCCGGATATGACCCGTGCTTATGATCGCGAATTTGTCCGTTTGGTGGAGGAGATTGCCGATTCACACGCCATTCCTTTGAAAAAAGGAGTATATGTCGGATTAACCGGTCCGTCTTTTGAGACTCCTTCCGAATATGCTTTTTATGGTCGCGTAGGAGGGGATGCCATCGGTATGAGTACGGTCCCTGAAGTTATTGTAGCGCGCCACGCCGGGTTAAGAGTATTTGGAATGTCGGTTATCACGAATGAAGGATATCATTTTGCAGACGATTTTGTGAATGACGGAGCTGACGTAATCGTTGCAGCGAACAAGGCTGCAGCTGTTATGACAACTTTGTTCAGTGAATTGGTTTCCTGTATCTGATTTTTTTTTCAACTGGAAGTTGCTGTATTAAAATAAGATAGGATTTTGAACGGGTGAAGAAGGAAAAATTAGTATAAAAAAAGTATCTTCCGGTTTTGGAAAATAAAAAAATACCTATATCTTTGCACCCGTTATCGCGAAAGTAGCTCAGTTGGTAGAGCATAACCTTGCCAAGGTTAGGGTCGCGGGTTCGAATCCCGTCTTTCGCTCTCAGATAATAAGAGCGGTAAGAGGCCGCCTTTTTTATATAATGGAAAGGCCCAGGTGGCGGAATTGGTAGACGCGCACGTTTCAGGTGCGTGTGTCGCAAGGCGTGCAGGTTCGAGTCCTGTTCTGGGCACCATTCGCGTAGGTGGTGAAATTGGTATACACGCTACTTTGAGGGGGTAGTGCCGGTTACGGCGTGTGAGTTCGAGTCTCATTCTACGCACCATTCTTATAAAAAGTTGTCCGTAAAATTAATTGTAGAGATTAATTTTACGGACATTTTTGTTTTTATACGGTTACTCTTCTATTTTGATCCTTTAATCTTCTGAATCAACTCTTTGGCGGAAATATCCAGAGATTCAACAGACATCCAGACAACTTTGTTATCCGGATTAATAACATAGATTCGCGGGATTGTATTGTTGGCAAAGAGAGAGAAAACGTCACCATGGGTAGGATCTATATAGAAAGGCATTGTAAATTGATTGTCTTTCCAGTATCTGGATACGGTTTCGGTTGGTTCTTCACGTGAGATCGTTACCAATAAAAATTTAGGGTCGTCTTTTAGTTCTTTCCATACTTCTTCTATCACTGGCAATACCTTTTTGCAGTCAGGGCAATATGTTCCGAAAAACACCAGTAAAGACTCTTTGCCGAGAAACTGTTTAGAGTTGAATGTTTCCTCTTGGGCATCCTCTACGGCAAATGGAGGGACTTGGTCGTTGATATTGACGTAGTTAATGGAGCTTTCGTCTCCATTCTCTTTGATACAGGAAGAAAGTAGGAGAGACAGTGAGAATATGAATAGATATATTTTATTGATATTCATGTGTTGTATAATTTTAGTTTACGAAGATAAACAATGTCTTTTAATCTATGAAAGAAAAAGGGCCGCCGTTTTGTAGATTTCACAACCTGTTATCAAAACGGACAGCCCTTTAAAGCAGCATCCCCTTTTTACCGCTTTATAATTACTGGTTCGCGATAATCTTTGCGATCTTTTTGATAAAAGACGCCTGATAGCAAGTATTTAAGTATATATAAATAGCAAACTGAAAAAAGTAGGAATTTATTTACCGCCTATTTTGATGAATTAGGGAGCCTTCTTGAAAATGTTACGATTTCTGTCATTAAAAATGATAAACTATAATCTTTTAGTTGTTTTGATATAGATAAAATGATGCTGATACTATCCTGAATGTAATACGGGAAAAGATTCCCAATAGGATCATAGTTGCAAATTTGAGGAGCAGCATGTAATTATAAATACTTTATAAACTTTTATGTGAAGAGGGTTATGTATTATTAACGAAGGAACCCCATTTTATAGGGTCGCCCAAATTCAAAGGCTACTTGTTTTATTAGTCTTTTTTTAGATGGCAATTGTCCTATTGTCAGGTTATTAAGAGTCATTTTTATAAGTTCCTTATTTATCTTTGCGTGAGAAAACGGTGAGTCTATTAATATCAAAACTTATAATTCTGTGGCATGAAAAAGGATCTTTTGTATGATAATCTTCTCAATGCGGTCAGAGAGAAAATCCCCCAGAGAACAGTCCTTGTGAATACACTAGTCGATTTGTTGTGTATCGAAAAGGAGGCAGTTTACAGGCGTTTAAGAGGAGAGGTCGCTTTTACATTTGCAGAGATTGTCACAATAGCGAATGAATTCGGAATTTCTTTAGATAATCTGATCGGTACGGTAACTGCAAAAAGCAAACCGTTTCAATTAAAACTGGTAGACTTTGTAAATCCGGTCGATATCGATTACGAAATGCTTGAGCAATATATTGATATACTTGGTTTGGCACGTGAGGATGAGCAATCTGAACTAATCGATTGTACGAATATCCTTCCGCAACAACTCTACATGAAATATAAGTATATCTCCCGTTTTTATCTTTTCAAGTGGATGTATCAGTGTGGAGGTCCCGGAAAGTCAAAACGTTTTCAGGACATTGATGTAACGGAACGTTTTGAAGGAATACAGTTGGCAGGGGTAGGCGAGTCGAGATACATCCGGAATACTTACTACATACTTGATCCTTTGATTTTTCATTATTTGGTGAATGATATCAATTATTTTCAGAGCATCCATCTGATTACAGTTGAAGAAGTAAGATTGCTGAAAGAAGAGTTGTTGAGGCTTCTCAATGAAATGGAAGCACTAGCTACCCATGGCTATTTTGAGGAGACCGGAAATAAAGTTTTTCTTTATATATCGAGCGTTAATTTTGATACTAGTTATTGGTGTGTACAGGTGAAAAATTATCATATAAGTATGATAAAAACCTTTATACTCAGTTCGGTAGCTTCGCTTGATGAAGGTACTTACGATAAGTTACGCAAATGGCTACGTGCGCTGATCCGTTCTTCTATTATGATTTCGGTAAGTGGAGAAAGACAACGAATACTATTTTTTGAAAAGCAACGCGAACTGATCTGTAACTTATAATACTAAGATTATAAGAAACTTAAATGATATGAGGAAGCTTTGTATCAATTGAAAAAGAAAAAAATATAGAAAATAGTTCCTAAATATTTGGAACGTATTATTCTTTTCTCTACTTTTGCACCCGTAAACAAGAGAGGCCAAGGCATTGAAAAGCAAGACTGGAAAAGGTTTTGGCGTTAATTTTGATTTATTGGAGAGATGGCAGAGTGGTCGATTGCGGCGGTCTTGAAAACCGTTGAACCGAGAGGTTCCTGGGGTTCGAATCCCTATCTCTCCGCAAAGCAGCATAAAAGCTGCTTTTTTATTTTATGGAGGGCTGTATGTCCTTCTCCAACCTTCCCAAAAGGAGAGATGCTCGAGTGGTTGAAGAGGCACGCCTGGAAAGCGTGTAAACCCCTAAAGGGTTTCGCGGGTTCGAATCCCGCTCTCTCCGCGTAATTTCTTTTATTCCTATCATTTTATCTATTTTAAATTATCAGATATCCGGGGATTGTTAACCTTTCGGGGCTAATTTTTGTTTTATATTTGTGTGTAACATTCTTTTCAGAGAATAGGAATACAAATCATATATATTCAAGATTTATGAAGAATGTAGTTATAGCTCTAGTATTAATGATAAGTGGTGTATTTATGTGTAATGCACAAAATGAAACAAGTAAAAAATCAAATAAACAAAATGATATGTCAATGAAGAATCTAAGTGAAATATACTTTGCAGGAGGTTGTTTCTGGGGCACAGAGCATTTCATGAAACAGATCAACGGTGTGAAAAGTACAGAAGTGGGTTATGCCAACGGTCATACGACAAATCCGACCTATCAGCAAGTTTGTACAGGTGATACAGGTTTTGCCGAAACCGTAAAAGTAAGTTATGATCCACAGGAAGTAGACCTTGCACTTCTGATAGACCTCTATTTTAAGACGATCGATCCGACCAGCCTGAATCGCCAAGGAGGTGATCGAGGTACACAATACCGTACTGGAATTTACTATACTGACAAAAATAATCTGCCAATAATAGTGCAGGTAATAAAAGATTTGTCCGTAAACTATAAGAAACCGATTGTAGTCGAAGTGGAGCCTTTGTCTAATTTCTATAAAGCAGAGGGATATCATCAGGATTACTTGGATAAAAATCCGGGAGGATATTGTCATATTGATCCGTCATTGTTTGAGTATGCCAAAAAAGCGAATGTCCATGCAGTCAAAGGGGTTACTTACCAGAAACCGGATGATGCCACTTTGCGTAAGACATTATCGGACGAGCAGTATGCCGTAACCCAAAAGAACGCAACCGAACATCCTTTCCGTAACGAATATTGGAATGAATTCCGCGAAGGTATTTATGTCGATATTACCACAGGAGAACCTTTGTTTATATCTGCCGATAAATTCGATTCCGGTTGCGGTTGGCCCAGCTTTTCTAAACCAATCGACAAGAATTTGATAAAGGAAAACCTCGATAAATCCCATGGAATGACACGGGTAGAAGTGCGCAGTCATACAGGTGATGCTCACTTGGGACATGTGTTTACCGATGGTCCGTCCGAACTGGGTGGATTACGTTATTGCATTAATAGTGCTTCCCTGCGGTTTATTCCCAAAGATAAAATGGAAGAGGAGGGATATGGCAAATATCTGCATTTATTAGAGAAATAGCCTGAATAATTGCAAAGAAGTGATGAAAATACTATCTTCGTGACTTGTTAACAATTGACTGATGTGAAGAAATGAAGAAGTGTTTTTATCTCATTGTGACCTTATTGTGTGTTTCTCTGTCTGCAACTGCCGCTCCGATATCCCGTATTAAGGGAAAAATTGTGGATGCCGGGACCAATAAGCCATTAGATTTTGCAGATGTTCTTCTTTTTAAGAAAGGAGATACTAATCCTGTGTTCCATGCTTTACCCGATATGGATGGTAGCTTTGGAATTGCAGAAGTAAAAAACGGTGAATATAGCCTGATGATCCGTCTGGTAGGTTACGACCTGTTTACCCGGCCGGATATTGTCTTATCCTCTTCGTCTTCAGTGGTCGATCTGGGTACGATTGCCATGAATCCGCTGGAAGTAGGCCTGGCAGAGGTTGAAGTGGTAGCCCAAAAGAAGCAGGTAATATACAAACTGGATAAGAAAGTGATCGAAGCTTCGTCGAATATGCTGGCAAGCGGCGGTACGGCTGTCGATATCTTGGAGAATACACCGTCTATCCGTGTAGATGCAGAAGGGGAAGTATCCTTCCGCGGAAGCACAGGATTTACAGTTTATGTGGACGGAAAGCCAAGTGTATTCAGTGGTACGCAGGCTTTGGAACAAATACCTTCCGGACATATTGAAAACATAGAGATCATCACAACGCCCTCTGCGCGGCATGATACGGGAGGCGATGTGGGTATCATCAATATTATTACAAAGAAGCATGCACAACATGGGTTCAGCGGTATGGTCAACCTGACCGGAAGTACTTTTCTCTCCCGGGGGGTAGACTTCTTACTAACCCAGCAGAACAAAGCTTCCCGTTTGTATTTCGGAGGTGGATGGACCGACCGTTTGCGTAAAAGCCATTTCGATCAGGAAAAGACAACGATCGTAGCCGATACAGCAACGACATCACATTCCAACGGTCCACGCGAAAGTAATAACTTCAACTATTCTCTGAAAGCCGGCTGGATGTATACATTACCTAACACAACCTTCAATGTAGATCTGGAAGGTGGCTACGGCGGACGTACCCGCAAAGGAGACCTGGATTATACCGAAGAACGTGTAGTCGATGATAAACCTTTTGCTAACGGTGATTATTACAGTCGCGACGATTACGATCTCCACGAAACATATTTCCAGGGAAACGTAGGCTTCGATCATAAATTCAATGATAAAGGTCACCAACTGACCGGCAGCTTTTACCTCAAATATGGTGGCGATGCCATGGAATATTTCCAGAGCGACCTGTTCAATAAAAAGAATGAACGTGAACAAGGTCACCGTGCCTGGGAAGACGAACATCGTTGGACGGTGCGTGGGAACCTTGATTACATCTATCCGTATAGCAAGACCGGACATATCGAAGCCGGTTACCAATATTTTTCTTATCTGGAGGATGGCGATTACAGCATGCAGTTCTGGAGTCCGGAGAAAAAAGAATTCTACTGGCGCGATGATATTTATAATACCTTCTATTTCCAGCACGGGATCAATTCGATCTATGCTATTGTGGGGGATAGTTATAAATCATTCGATTTTCAGGCAGGGGTAAGAGGGGAACATACACACCGTGTGCTTCGTAGTTCTATCCCCGGCAAGGATCGTGAATATAATAAGTTCGAATTCTTCCCTTCAGTTCATTTAGGATATACTTTCCCGAAAGATCATAAGCTGATGGCTTCCTATTCACGCCGTATCACGCGACCGGAGCTTTTCTTTATGGAACCTTATATTACTTATCGCGATTACTACTCTGCGGAGATCGGTAATCCGGATATCCGTTCCGAATACATTAACTCCTTTGAACTCAACTATAAGAAGAATATAGGCGAACATACCGTTTCCGCCACAGTGTTCCATCGTAGCCGTAAAGATAAGATCGAACGTCTGCGTGTCCCTTATGAAGCAGGTGTAACGCTCGACTCTATGGCCAATGTCGGTCACGATTATTCAACCGGGCTGGAACTGAGCGGCCAGGTGCAGTTGACCCATTGGTGGAATGTGAATCTGAACGGTAGCCTGTATCATTATAAAGTAAAGAACCAGTATAAGTTGAACGGCACGAACGAAAAAAGTACCAACTACGATATTATTTGGAACAATGCTTTTGATCTGGGTAAATCCACCCGTGTCCAATTGGATGGAAACTTTGTGGGGCCTTCTGTTACTACTCAGGGACGTACGGATGCTTTCTGGTATGTCAACCTGGCGGTCCGTCAGCAGTTGATGAAACGTAAACTTTCGGCTACACTGGTTTTTCGTGACGTTTTCAACTCGGCCCGTTATGTAAGTAAGATCACCACATCCGACTTGCAATCGATTACTCGCATCCGTCCGAATTATCCGCTTATTACTCTGACGTTAAGTTACACCTTCAATAACTTTAAAGCAAAATCTTCGCAGAAGAAGGAAGATCACGACCTCTTTGAAGGAACGAATCATTAATACAAATCTAATGTGCCCTCTCCCTGAACTCGGAGGGCGTAACGCCCTCTTTCTTTTTGAAGAAGGTGGAGAACTGACCGGCATTCTCAAACTTCAGGTTATAAGCGATCTCCGATATATTCAGATTGCTCCCCGTAAGAAGTTCTTTTGCTCTCAGCAATTTTTGCTGCAACTGATACTGGGCGGGTGAAACGCCTGTATATTCTTTGAACATCCGGCGGAACCAGGAATAACCTAATCCTAATTGTGAGGCGATCTCTTCTGGTGACATCGGATTCTCTATCTGCTCTTTCATCAGGATACGAGCTTCGTTGATCTTGTCTACTACATATGTATTCGTGAACGAACTATTCTTCTTTTTATAATAAACCGTTCCTAATATATGAAGTACGATGCTCGATATCATCTGCTGATATCCTGATTTTTCTTGTGAGGCAAACTTTAATATATCTTCATATAATCCTACAATAGTTGCACTTAATCCTATTTTGTGAAGCGGTTCTTCTTTCGTGAAGAAACGTTTCTCTACTCGTTTGTCTATATGTATTCCCCGGAAACCGACCCAATATTCATTCCATCCGCTGTCTTTGTCCGGATAATAGCTATGCCATTCTCCGGGAAAGAGCAAGATCATGGTTCCTGCATTTATTTTCTGCATCTTGCAGGATTGGGAAGAGAAGTAACCACTTCCCTTCGTTATATAAACAAGCTGATATTCGTTCAGGATACGTCCTGTCTGCGGTTTGAAATTATAACTTTCCGGATGGCAGGATAACGGGTACTGACTTTTAGGTGGGATAAATTGATAACCAATGGTGGTAACAACAATTCCCCAGTCTTCGTCTGATGTTCCGATGGTAAGATAACGCAGTTGGTCGCTGATGTGTTTATTCATGTCAGAATTGAAAGGTTTAAAATCATTTTCGTAAGCAAATATAGTAATTAACCATATACTTTTGCTATCAATAAACAAATAACTTTGTTATATCATGAAGAAACATACCTTTTTAGCGTTTGATATAGGTGCAACCAGCGGACGAGCTGTCTTGGTAGTACTAATTAATGGCAAATTTGAAATGCGGGAGATTCATCGTTTCCCAAATAACCTGCTCGAATTACATGGAAAATACTATTGGAATATATACAATCTGTATGAAGAACTAAAGAAAAGTCTTTCGCTTTGTGCACAGCAACAGATCATACCCGACTCGATCGGTATCGACACCTGGGGAGTCGATTTTGGTTATCTGGCCCCGGACGGTACTTTATTGGGATTACCCCGGGCCTATCGTGACCCGTATACGGAAGGGATACCGGAGAAATACTTTCAGCGGGTTTCGCGTGAAGAAGTGTATCGTCTGACCGGTATTCAAATTATGAACTTCAATAGTCTTTTTCAACTCTATTCTGCCCGACAGGAGGAATTTGCACCTTTGAAAAATGCTAAAGAAATACTTTTTATACCTGATCTATTGTCTTATCTATTAACGGGTAACAAAGTCTGTGAATATACCGATGCTTCCACATCCCAGCTATTGAACCCGGTTACCCGACAATTTGAAGCCTCTTTGCTGGAAGCCGCGGGGGTATCGCCTTCTATCGTGCGGCAGGTGGTATTACCCGGAACACTTGTAGGCGAATTGACAGATGCACTGGCTGAAGAGACCGGTGTCGGTAAAGTACCTGTGATTGCTGTGGCAGGTCACGATACGGCATCGGCAGTAGCTGCTGTTCCTGCTCAGGATATACATTTTGCTTATTTAAGCAGTGGTACCTGGAGCTTGATGGGGATCGAGTCGGAAAAACCTATAATTACAAAAGAATCATACGAAAATAATTTCACGAACGAAGGTGGTATTGAAGGTACGATCCGGTTTCTGAAGAATATTACGGCTATGTGGCTGTTGGAACAATGCCGGAAGGAATGGGAAAAGGCCGGTCGTACTTATACGTATCCGGAGATCGTACAGATGGCCGGGCAGGCAGTGCCTTTTGTACGTTTCGTTAATCCGGATGATCCCCGTTTTGCCAATCCATCCTGCATGACTAAAGCTATTGTAGAGTATTGTGAAGAAACAGGGCAACCAATACCGGTAACGGATGCCGAGTTTATCCGTTGTATCTTCGAGAGTCTGGCACTTCGTTATAATGAAGTGATCCGTATGCTGAAAGAGATGGCTCCTTTCCGTATCGACTGTCTGCATGTGATAGGGGGAGGTTCAAAAAATGCTTTATTAAACCAATTTACAGCGAATGCAATCGGTATGCCGGTAATAGCCGGGCCGTCGGAAGCGACGGCTATCGGAAATGCGATGATACAGGCACGCTCGGCAGGTATTGTCTCCACCCGTTGGGAAATGCGCCGGTTGATAGCCGGATCCGTTCATACGGAAACATTCCTGCCACAGGAAGAAATAATCTGGAAAGAAGTCTATGAAAGATATATTGAAATAGTAAAACGATAAAAAGAAGAATATCATGAACACAGAAAAGAATGTAAAACAGGCTTTTGATTTGGCGGCAGAACGTTATGCAGCCTTGAATGTCGATGTAAACAGTGCATTGGAGAAATTGCAAAAAATCAGCCTGTCGCTTCATTGCTGGCAGGCGGATGATGTGACGGGCTTTGAAAACCCGGATGGATCGCTTTCGGGAGGTATACAGGTGACAGGTAATTATCCCGGTAAAGCCCGGAATATAGACGAGTTGCGTGCCGATGTGTTGAAAGCGAACTCGTTTATCCCCGGTACCCATCGATTGAACCTGCATGAGATATACGGTGACTTCGGCGGAAAGAAAGTAGACCGTGATGAAGTGGAGCCGGCTCATTTCCTGAGTTGGATGGAATGGGGGAAAGAAAACAATATGAAACTCGATTTTAATTCTACTTCTTTCTCTCATCCGAAGAGCGGGAACCTGACATTGGCTAATCCGGACAAATCGATCCGGGATTTCTGGATCGAACATACGAAACGTTGCCGTGCTGTCAGTGAAGCGATGGGGGAATTCCAAAATGATCCTTGTATGATGAACCTGTGGATACATGACGGTTCGAAAGAGGTGCCGGCCAGCCGTATCAAATATCGTCAGTTGCTGAAAGATTCATTGGACGAGATATTTACAACCGATTACAAACATATGAAAGACTGTATCGAAGCCAAACTGTTCGGTATCGGTCTGGAAAGTTATACAGTAGGCTCTTATGATTTCTACCTGGGGTATGGCGCGAAGAACAACAAGATCGTAACGTTGGATACCGGCCATTTCCATTTGACGGAAAGTATTGCCGATAAGATCTCGTCGATGCTGTTATTCACTCCGGAGATCATGCTTCATGTAAGCCGCCCGATCCGTTGGGACAGTGATCATGTGGTCATTCTGAGTGACGACCTGTTGGATCTTTCCCGTGAAATAATCCGTTGTAATGCACTGGATCGTGTACACATCGGTCTCGATTATTTTGATGCGACCATTAACCGCATCGGTGCTTATGTGATCGGATGCCGTGCCACTCAAAAAGCATTCTTGCAAGCCTTGCTTGAACCGTCTGCCACGTTGCAACAGTATGAAGCCGAAGATAAATTATTTGAACGTCTGGCTCTGCAGGAAGAATTAAAGAGCCTTCCATGGAATGCCGTATGGGATATGTTCTGCCTGAAAAACGATGTACCCGTAGGTGAAGACTATATCGGTGAGATAGAAAAATATGAAGCGCAGGTAACAAGCAAGCGGTAGTAATATGAATATATTAATAGGTTTATTAATTATTGCCGTCGGCAGTTTCGGGCAAAGCAGTTCGTATGTGCCGATCAATAAGGTGAAGAACTGGAGCTGGGAAAGTTTCTGGCTGATACAGGGCATTTTTGCCTGGCTCGTTTTTCCGTATCTGGGGGCACAGCTGGCTATTCCGGAAGGACAGAGCCTGGCAGAGTTATGGAGCGCCGGAGGTAGTACCGGTGCTCTGATCTACGGAATGCTGTGGGGAGTCGGAGGTTTGACCTTCGGTCTTAGCATGCGCTATCTGGGAATTGCCTTGGGACAAAGTATTGCCTTGGGAACCTGTGCCGGTTTCGGTACGCTTTTTCCGGCAGTATTCGGAGGAACGGATTTATTTCATGGTGACGGATTGATTCTTTTACTGGGTGTTTGCGTAACGTTGGCTGGCATCGCAGTGATCGGCTATGCCGGTAGCCTGCGAGCCCGAAATATGACAGATGAGGAGAAGAAGGCCGCAGTGAAAGACTTTGCCCTGACAAAAGGATTGCTGGTTGCGCTATTGGCGGGTGTGATGAGCGCCTGTTTTAACCTGGGGCTTGAATCCGGAACTCCGATACTGGAAAAGGCAAAGACCTCTGGAGCCAGCGAATTGTTTGCTTTGAATCCTGTGATCCTGTTGGTTACAATGGGTGGCTTCCTGACAAATGCTGTTTACTGTATATTTCAGAATATTAAAAATAAATCGGGAAAGGATTATTTCTCCGTTACAGGAAAGATATTACTGAATAATGTCTTATTTTGTGCACTGGCCGGTGTCCTGTGGTATTCGCAGTTCTTCGGATTGGGGATGGGGAAAAGCTATTTTGCAGACTCACCTGTCATGCTTGCTTTTTCGTGGAGTATCCTGATGTCGCTGAATGTCATATTCAGTAATGTGTGGGGAATCGTACTGAACGAATGGAAAGGTGTCAGCAGGAAAACGATTATTGTTTTAGTATCCGGGATGTGTATCCTGATATTTTCATTGTTATTACCCAACTTATTAGGATAATAAATAACAAAAACGATCGTTGGCAATACTCCCGAAGGCTTGTGAGTGGCAAAAATGATCGTTGGCAATACTTCTGAGGCCTTGTGAGTGGCAAAAACAATCGTTGGCTATACTTCCGAGGCCTTGTGAGTGATAAAAACAATCGTTGGGGATACTTCCAAGAGCTTGTGAGTGGCAAAAACGATCGTTGGCAATACATCCAATCCCTCCGGAGCTAAAAAACGATCGTTTTCATAACTCCGGAAGCCTTGGACGGCCTGACAACGAAGTATAACCCGGAAAAATCTGCATCGACAGAGAATTGAACAATAATTTTAATACAATTTTTAAATTACATCAAATAAAAAATGACAACAATTAGAAACAACAGCCCTCTGATGGCTGAAATAGGACGTATCGCCGAAGTGGCCGGTTATCTTTGGACAAAAGGATGGGCCGAACGTAACGGCGGGAATATATCTGTAAACTTGACCGGTTTGCTGACTGACGACGAAATGGTATTACCGGCACTGGCCCCGGCTATCGAATTGCAGGAAGCGATGGCCTCCCTCGGTGGAAATGTGTTTTATGTTACCGGAACAGGTAAACGCATGCGTTATGTGGCACAAGATCCCTTTGCCAACGGTGCGCTGATACGTATAGCAGCCGATGGGAAAAGTTATGATATCATTGCCGAACAACCTGTCAGGCCAACATCTGAATTACCTTCTCACCTGATGATGCATAATTATCTTCGTTCGTTGGGACGCGACAACAGAGTCGTTCTGCATACCCATCCGACCGAACTGATCGGTATGACGCATTGCAAACCTTTCCTCGAATCGAAAGTGCTGACCCGTACTTTGTGGAGTATGATCCCCGAATGTCGTATTATCGTGCCGAAAGGAGTAGGGATTGTCCCTTATGAAATCCCCGGAACGATTGAATTGGCGCATGCCACGATCCGGCAACTCGAAAAGCATGATGTCGTATTTTGGGAAAAACACGGGATACTGGCAGTGGGTGAAGACCTGATCGAATGCTTCGATGCTATCGATACGCTGAGTAAATCAGCCCAAATCTATATCAGTGCCCGTATGGCCGGATATGAACCGGTAGGAATGACCGACCAGCAACTGGACGATCTCGTTCCTGCTTTTGGATTATAAATATAAATGATATGAAGACGGTGTGTCGGAAATACGTTTCTGACACATCTTCCGATTATTCAGACTAGTTTGTGAAAAAGACCATGAAAAAGATACTTATACTCTTTACTTTATTTTGTACCCTGTCGGCAACAGCCCGACAGCGGGACAGCCGTATACGTGAATATCTTTCTCCAACGCGTATCGTATGGCAGCAACACAGCGAACAAATACAAGATGCCGATAATTTGCTTTTACCGGGTAACGGACAGGCTGGATTGGTGGATCGTACAATCTGTAAATTGAAGAGTACGAAAGGGAAACATCCCGCTATTCTGTTTGATTTTGGCAAGGAACTGCAAGGAGGTATCCAACTTGTAACGGGCGGTTTCCCGGATCATAAACCCATTTCGGTGCGTATCCGCCTGGGAGAATCTGTAAGCGAAGCCATGTGTGAGATCGATGGAAAGAATGGGGCGAGTAACGACCATGCCATGCGTGACTGTATCGTTTCACTCCCCTGGATGGGAGTAATGGAAATAGGTAATTCCGGCTTCCGCTTTGCCCGTATCGATCTTATCGACGACTCTACCGAATTGCATTTAAAAGAGGTACGTGCTATTTCCACTTATCGCGATATTCCATATAAAGGATCATTCCGAAGCAGCGACGAGCGGTTGAACAAGATCTGGCAGACCGGGGCTTACACCGTCCATCTGAATATGCAGGAATATCTGTGGGATGGCATCAAGCGCGACCGCCTGGTCTGGCTGGGAGATATGCACCCGGAAGTCATGACGATCAATTCCGTTTTCGGCTATAATGAGGTCGTTCCCAAAAGCCTGGACCTGATCCGTGAAGCAACTCCGCTTCCCGACTGGATGAACGGGATCAGTGCTTATTCGATCTGGTGGTTACTGATCCAGCGCGATTGGTATTATTACCAGGGCGACAAAACCTATCTGAAAGAACAACAACCTTATCTGAGTGGCCTATTACGTCAGTTGCTGTCGAAAGTAGATGCCAGCGGGCATGAGAAGCTGGACGGATGGCGTTTTCTGGACTGGCCTTCCAGTGAGAATCCGGAAGCAATCAATGCCGGTTTACAGGCATTGGTTCTGCAAGCGATGAAAGCCGGTGGCGAATTGTGTACTGTGTTAGGTGATGAAACCCTGGCTACCGAATGCCTGGAAACAGCAAAAAGAATGATAAAGGTTGCCCCTCAGGTAACAAAAACACTACTTAAGTCGAAAATAGCACCGGACGCACCGGGTTCTAAACAGGCAGCAGCTTTACTGGCATTAGCCGGACTGATGAAACCGGAAGAGGCCGACAAAAAATATCTTTCGGTAAACGGAGCACAAGGCTTTTCTACTTTCTATGGTTATTATATGTTGCGTGCCATGGCAACTGCCGGCAACTATCAGGGTGCGATAGATGTGATCCGTCAGTATTGGGGAGCGATGATCGACTTGGGGGCTACTACGTTCTGGGAAGATTTTAATATGGCCTGGTTGCCTGATGCAGCAGCTATTGACGAACTCGTTCCGGAAGGGAAGAAAGACATTCATGGCGATTATGGCGACTATTGTTATAAAGGCTTCCGTCATAGCCTGTGTCATGGCTGGGCTTCCGGTCCGACAGCTTGGCTGAGCGAATATGTACTGGGTGTACAGGTTGTGGAACCCGGTTGTCGTGTAGTTCGTATCACTCCGTATCTGGGAGATTTGGATTGGGTGGAAGGTACTTTTCCTACACCTGAAGGAATCATTACTATCCGCCATGAAAAAGGGACGGACGGCAAGATAAAGAGCGATATAAAAGCTCCGACGGGTGTACGGGTAATTCTGGAAAATAGTAAATAGTATATACCTTAAATCGCAATGAGATGAAAAAATATCTTCTGTTACTCGCATGTATCGGTATTTTCGCTTCAGCAGAGACAAAAAACGACTGGAAAGCACAATGGATCAACACAGAACGATGTCAAAGTGCAAGCAACACCTGGTTAGCTTATCGTAAGACCGTATCTATAGATGAAGTACCGACTACTCTGACAGCCCATATCGCTGCCGACAGTAAATACTGGCTGTGGATCAACGGACGTATGGTTGTTTTTGAAGGCGGTTTGAAACGTGGTCCTTCTCCCTACGATACCTATTATGATTCGGTGGAGATTGCTCCTTATCTTGTTTCAGGAGAGAACACGCTTGCTGTTTTGGTGTGGCATTTCGGAAAGAATGGTTTCAGCCATGTCAACAGTGGAATGGCTGCTTTATTGTTTGAAGCCATTGCACCCGGAGTAGAGATTATTTCGGATAAGAGTTGGGCATGTTCCGTTTATGATGCTTATCAAAATACGGAAGCTCCTTTCCCGAATTATCGCTTGTCGGAAAGTAATATCCGTTTTGATGCCCGGATAGCAATGGATGGTTGGAACCGGCCTGGTTTTAACGGTGGTTTCCCGGGTGCAGAAATTGCGTGTGTAGTAGGAAAGGCTCCATTGGGTAAGCTGGTGGAACGTCCGATACCGATGTTTAAAGATTTTGGTTTGAAAGCATATCCAAATGTTCGGCAGTCGGCAAAGGGTGATACTTTGTTCTGCCGCCTGCCTTACAATTGTCAGTTCACACCCTATCTGAAAGTGGAAGCATCCGAAGGCAAGACGATCCATATGCAGACTGATAACTATCGGGGAGGTGGTCCGGAAAATATTCGTGCCGAATACATCACTCGTAAAGGAGTACAGGAATATGAAAGTTATGGATGGATAAGCGGCCACGAAATGTGGTACATTATCCCTGAAGGTGTAAAGGTATTGGATGTGAAATACCGTGAAACGGGATATGATACCGAATTTGCCGGAGCTTTCCGGTGTAACGATCCTTTCCTGAATGAACTATGGAAGCGTTCAGCCCGTACATTATATATAACGATGCGCGACAACTATATGGATTGTCCCGAACGTGAGCGTGCTCAGTGGTGGGGAGATGAAGTGAACGAACTGGGTGAAGCTTTCTATGCTTTGTCTACCTCTTCTCATCAATTGGCCGTAAAGGGTATCCATGAGTTGATGAACTGGCAGCGTGCCGATGGTTCGCTGTTTGCTCCGGTTCCTGCCGGTAACTGGTCGAAGGAACTACCTTTACAGATACTGGCTTCTGTCGGTTGGTACGGTTTTTATACCCAATATTATTATAGCGGCGACAGTACTTTCATTCCGGCTATCTACGACCGTCTGCACCGTTACCTGCACGAAACCTGGAAGGTCGACAAAAGCGGCCTGCCTGTTGAACGTAGCGGAGAATGGAGCTGGGGCGACTGGGGTGAACAGATAGACATGGGAGTACTGACCAATTGCTGGTACTATCTCGCACTGAAAGCAGAAAAAGTTTTTGCCCTTCAACTTGGGAAGAAGGCCGATGCCGATGAGATCGGCCGTATGATGTATAGCATTGAGAAATGTTTCAATACGAAGTTCTGGACAGGAACAGCCTATCGTTCTCCCGGTTATTATGGTGAGAATGACGACCGGGCACAGGCAATGGCTGTCCTTTCCGGTTTGGCCTCGAAAGATAAATATCCTTTTATATTGAAACTGCTGAAGAAAGAGTATCATGCCAGTCCGTATATGGAAAAATATGTACTGGAGGCTCTTTTCCATATTGGGGCTCCGGATGTTGCGTTGCAGCGTATGCGGGATCGATATGCCGGTATGTTAGGTTATAAGGAATATACGACCTTGTTTGAAGGCTGGGGAGTAGGAGTCGATGGCTTTGGTGGCGGAACGATCAATCATGCATGGAGTGGTGGTCCGTTAACACTACTCAGCCAGAAAGTCTGTGGCATAGAGCCGACTTCGCCCGGATTTAAAACTTTCCAGGTAAAGCCCCAGATGGGTTCTTTGACAGAAGCGTCAGCTACGGTAGCGACTCATTATGGTGAAATCAAAGTAGATTTACGGAAATCGGGGCGTAATATTCTTGTTGAAATTCAGGTACCCGAACAAACAACTGCAATAGTGATTTCGCCCAAAGGAAAAGCTTATAAAGTTGGTCCTGGAGCCCACAATTTAAAGTGTCCCTTTTAATACGGGCACTTTTTATAGTAATATTGACGAATAGATTTAAGATTTATATATTGTTTGGTAGCCTCACATTATCTACTTTTGCCGGGGATAATGTGAGGCTATTGGTCGATGGTAAAAGGAAAAAGTAAAACAAAGTCGAAATCGAGGAAGAAGAAAAAACAGGTATCATCGTTTGTTCTGGCTGTCAAACGGGTATTTGTCGCTATTTCTATACTGCTTGCCTGTCTGATAGGCGTTTTATTTTTATATGATTATCTGTATCCTGTAACCGGAAAACAACCAGTTGTGAAGGAACAGCAAAAAACAGTTGCTAAAGAGCAGAAGAAGCCTGCAACTCCGAAAAAGCCGGTTCCTGAGCAAAAGAAAAAAGATGAGCCATCCTCAATAAAGCCTCCCCGTCCCAAAACAACGACCTTCAAAATCCCAGCAAACGCAGAGATACCCAAGTTGCAGGCTAAACGGTCTGAACAGGTAATTCGCCATGAAGGATATACCGTATCATATAATTCTGATTACAAAATAGCAAACTGGGTTGCCTATGAATTGACTCCCGAAGAAGCAAAAAGTAAAAAGACGGAACGTTCGAACAAGTTCGTTCCTGATCCGTTGGTAAAAGGAGCTACTGCTACCAACGATGATTATACCCGTACGGGCTACGACCGTGGCCATTTGGCTCCGGCGGGTGACATGAAATGGTCGGCTAAAGCAATGCGCGAATCGTTTTATCTGAGTAATATTTGTCCGCAGAAGCCGGCATTGAATCGTGGAATCTGGAAAGATCTGGAAGAATTAAGCCGGATGTGGGCGAACGATTACGGAGCTTTATTGATTGCTACCGGTCCTGTTATGACAGACGACATGAAGCGTATGGGAAAGAACAGGATAGGAGTACCCGGTGCATTTTACAAAGTGATTTGTTATGTTTCCGGCGATGAGTATAAGGCTATCGGATTTATTTTTGAGAACAGGGACTATAAGAATACAGCATTGAGATCCATGGCAATCCCTGTTGATAGTGTAGAGAAAGTAACGGGAATAGATTTCTTCCCGGCCGTTCCTGATGAACAGGAAAAAGTAATGGAAGCAAAAATTGACTGGGACAGTTGGTCCTTTTAATTATGTACAAGCAAATGGTATTCCGCTGATAAAAAGGTAGGTAATATCCGAACAATTATAAAAAAATGAATGTTGTAATGCTATGACTTAACACATAGTATTATATGACTTTGTATTAGCATATAATTAACAAATAACTAAATAAGTAAATGCAAGTTATCATGAATGGTAAATTAATTCCCGTTTTTGTATTGGCAGCATTGATGTCTTGTAGCCAACCGCCGGTGAAAGAGCATGGGCCTCGTCCGGTAAAGTTGACTGAAGTAGTATCATTAAATGTGGTGGAGAAATCGTTCAGTGGTGTAGTATCTCCTGACCAGTTCAGTGACCTGGCGTTTAAAATGTCCGGACCATTGATCTCCCTGAACGTGGAAGAAGGGCAGAAAGTACGTACCGGACAAATAGTAGCAGAAATGGACCCTCAGGATTTCAAGTGGGATTTTGAAGCAAAGAAGGCTTCCTTCCAAACTGCACAAGCCCAGTTGCAACGTGCTGAAAGACTGCTGGCGAAGCAAGCGATCTCCCAGCAGGAATATGAAACGACAAAAGCTTCTTATTCCAATGCCCAGGCTGCATTTGAAAACTCTCAGAATACATTGGAGCAAACCAAGCTTCGTGCTCCCTTTGACGGTTTTATCCAGAAGAAGTATGTAGAGAATTATCAGAAGGTACAGATGGGGCAGGGTATTGTCTGCCTGATCAATCCCAATAAACTGCAAATCCAGTTTACAATGCCGGAAACGAACATTACCTATTTCTCGACTCCTTATACGATCTATGTGGAGTTTGACAACTATAAAGGTCTCCGTTTCAAGGCTAAAGTAAAAGAATATGTGGAAGCGTCTCCCGACGGTTCCGGTGTTCCTGTATTCCTGTATATCGACGATCCTGCATTCGATCTCAATAAGTATAAGGTAGCCGTAGGTTTCTCTTGCCGCGTTGTACTGAATATCGAAAGCCAGAGTTTCAACGAAGGAGCTGTATTAATACCCCTGTCTGCTATTGTTGCCGACGAAGCGAACAGTAGCGATAAGTTCGTTTTTGTCTTTAATCCACAAACCCAACAGGTTGAACGCCGCAAGATTACGGTAAGAGAACTGGTTGGTAAAGACAACGTGATCATTCTGCAAGGATTGAAAGCCGGAGAACGTGTCGTCACTGCCGGAGCAACCCGCCTTGTAGACGGACAACAAGTAAAAGTATTAACAGATTAAGAAGATAAACAATGAATATTCCAAAATATTCCTTAGAGAATAGTAAGATTATATACTTCTTTCTGGCTGTGATGCTGATTGGCGGTATATACTCTTTCTTCAAACTGCCGAAAAAGGAGGACGCCCCCTTTGTAATCAAACAGGCTGTGTTGGTTACGCAATATCCGGGAGCAACTCCTTTTGAAGTGGAAAAACTGATTACCGAACCGATAGAAAGAGAGATACAGTCTATGTCGGATGTGTATCAGATTAAGTCGGAGTCTTATTTCGGGATGTCGAAGATATCGATCGAATTGCAACCGACGCTTGCACCTGACTATATGCCTGTTAAATGGGATGAACTTCGCCGTAAGGTGGCAAATATAGAACCCCGCCTTCCGAGCGGTGCCTCTTCCATATCGGTCAGCGATGACTTTGGTGATGTATTCGGTATCTATTATGCCTTGACTGCCGATGATGGATTTACTTATGACGAACTGCGTGACTGGTCGCAAAAGATCAAGACTGAATTGTCTCCGGTGCCTGGCGTACAGAAGGTGTATCTGTTTGGTGAACAGACACAAGTTGTCAATGTAAGGATCTCGGTACCGAAACTGGCTAACCTGGGGATTGACCCTAACTCTATCCAGCAGGTACTGCAAACACAAAACCTGTTGGTCAATACCGGTGATATCAATACCGGCAGCTATCAGTTGCGGTTGAGAGCTGAGGGTACTTATAAAGATATACAGGATATACGCGACCAGTTGATTGTTACCAAAAGTGGAGGTGAAGTGCGTCTGGGTGATATTGCTATTATTGAACGTGGCTATATGGATCCTCCTTCCAACCTGATGCGTGTGGACGGCAAACGAGCTATTGGTATAGGGGTGGCAACAGGACCGAATGATGACGTAGTGGCTGTCGGTAATGATGTCGCTGCCCATCTGGAAGAAATGGAACGGCTTTTTCCTATCGGCATGGATTTGAAGACCATCTATCCGGAAAATAAGATTGCCGATGAAGCGAACAACGGCTTTATCCTTAACCTGCTCGAATCGTTGTTGATCGTTATTGTAGTGATTTTCCTTGTAATGGGATCGCGTGCCGGCATGCTCGTGGGTAGTTCGCTGCTCTTCTCCGTAGGGGGTACATTGCTGCTTATGCTTATCTGGGGTGTCGGACTGAACCGAACTTCGCTGGCTGCATTTATCATCGCGATGGGTATGCTGGTGGATAATGCGATTGTGGTAACAGATAATGCACAGGTAGGTATCAAGCGTGGGTTATCCCGCTACCAGGCTTTGGTAGACGGAGCAACCAAGCCACAATGGGCCTTATTGGGTGCAACCTTTATTGCAGTCTGTTCATTCCTGCCGATGTACCTGGCACCTGCCGCTGTAGCCGAGATCGTTAAACCATTGTTTATCGTATTGGCTGTATCGTTAGGCTTGAGTTGGGTATTGGCATTAACGCAAACTACGACTTTCGGTAACTTTATCCTGAAAGAAGCCAAACCGGGTGAAGCGAAAGATCCTTACGATACGAAACTGTATCATAAGTTTGAAAAGGTTCTGGCCCGTCTTATCAAACGCAGATGGGTAACCGTTTCTTCTGTCGTTGCGACCTTGTTCCTTTCCTTATTTATTATGGGGATCATGCCGCAGAGCTTTTTCCCGATCATGAACAAGCCTTATTTCCGTGCCGACCTGATCTTCCCGGAAGGTTACAGTATCTACGATGTAGAGAAGAGCGTGAAAGAGATTGAAGGTTACCTGAGTAATAATAAGAACATCAAATCGTACTCATTTACCCTGGGAGGTTCCCCGGTTCGTTATTACCTGGCAAGTTCGTCGGTGGGACCGAAGCCTAACTTTGCGAATGTATTGATCGAAACTCAAAAGGCGGAAGATGCACAAGCGGAAGAAGGTAAATTCTACGATTATATGGTAGCAAACTATCCGAACATCCTGACTCGTTCGGCCCTGTTCGCTTTGTCTCCTGTGCCCGATGCCGCTATTGAGATCGGTTTTATCGGAGATAATGTGGATACTCTGGTGGCTTTAACGGAGAAAGTCAAGGAGATAGCCCGCCAGTACGACCAGGTGATGGAAGTGCGCGATAGCTGGGGCAATAAAGTTCCGGTATGGAAGCCGTTGTATTCGCAGGAAAAAGGTTTGCGTCTGGGTATCACCCGTCAGCAGGTGGCTTATTCCCTTCGCTCGGCAACGAACGGTGTTCCGCTCGGTGAGTACCGTGAAGGCGATGTCTTTATGCCTATCCTGATGAAGGATGCCGACCGCGACTCTATGAACCTGAACGATATTAAGACGTTGCCGGTTTATAGTGCCAAAGGACGTTCAGTCAAGGTAGAGCAGGTAATCGACGATTTCTCTCTCGATTACGAATACAATGTGGTAAGGCGTTTCAACCGTCAACCGTATATGATGATGCAGTGCGAGCCGAAACGCGGTGCCAACACGATGGCTGCATTCAGTCATCTTTGGACGGAAGCCCAAAAACAAATACAGGTTCCCGAAGGTTATAAGATGACTTATTTCGGAGAACAAAGTGAACAGGATAAAGGTAATAAGGCTATTGCAGCTAACATTCCTTTGATGTTTGGTCTGATTTATATTACCTTACTGTTCCTCTTCCCGAAATATTACCGGAAACCGGTATTGATCATGGCAATGCTTCCGTTGATCTTTATCGGGGTAGTATTGGGATTGTTGGTCTTCGGAAAGTCTCTCGACTTCTTTGCGATGTTGGGACTATTGGGGCTGATCGGTATGAACATCAAGAATGCCATTGTGCTTGTCGATGAGATAGGTCTCCAGATGGATAGTGGACTGGCTCCTGTCAATGCTATCATAGAAGCGACCAAGACACGTATCGTGCCTGTGACGATGGCTTCGGGTACTACGATCCTGGGTATGCTTCCTTTGTTGGGGGATGCGATGTTTGCCGGTATGGCGGCTACGATTATGGGAGGTTTGTTTGTATCGACTATCCTGACCATCTTCGTGCTTCCGGTTACCTATTGTATATTCTTTAAGATTAAATCGGAATAAGTAATATGAAAAGTAAACTGATAATAGGTTGTATGCTGTTGGGTGCTTTATCTGCGAATGCGCAGGTACAGCCCATCACAGCAGCCGAATATAAAGAAAAAGTGCTTGAATACAGCCGTCAGATCAAGCAGAGTTCCGAAGAACGGATCGCTATGCAGCACGCCATTAAAGCTGCTAAGACTGCATTCTTCCCGGCGGTCGATTTCTCCGGTAGTTACCAGTACCGTATTAATAAGTACGAATTGATGCCGGGTTATGAAATGGATCATAACACTTATAGCCTGGGAGCAACTGTCAGCCAGCCTATCTATGCCGGAGGACAAATCTACAACAACTATAAGGCAGCCGAGATACAGGGACAGATTGCCACTGAGGTGGAAGAACTGACGACCGATAACATCGTTTATGCCGCCGATATGAACTACTGGTCGGTAGCCGCCCGCAAAGGGATGTATGATGTAATGACCCAGTATGTCGATATCGTACAGGAGTTGGCCAACGTGTTGACGCTTCGTTTCCAGGACGGACAAATCAGTAAGACCGACCTTTTGCAGGTACAGGCCCGCCTGAAAGAGGCGGAGTTGAACAAAAGTTCTGCCTATAAAGATTATCAGATCGCTTTACAGAATCTCAACGTCCTGATGGGAGTTCCCCCGATGGAAGAGGTGGCTATTGCCGACTCCATCACAATGGATCAACCGTTGCCTCTGCGTGTGGGTGAGTCTGCAGCGTTGGATAATCGTCCGGACTTTCATATAGCCCAGTTGAATATCGAGTATCAGAAACGGCAGATCAACCTTTCCAAAGCAAAGTATAACCCGAACCTGTCCGTCGGATTTCAGGGATCATGGGGAACTCCTATGCTGAACATGAAAGGTTCCGACCAGCTATGGACACCGGCAGTCTTTGCTTCTCTGAAAATACCTTTGTTCCGTTGGGGAGCACGCTTCAAGGAAGTGAACTCGCAAAAAGCGATCCTGCGCAGCAAAGAATATGCGATGGACAATACCCGCGATCAGATCGGCCAGGAAGTAGCTAATGCCTGGACCAGTCTGACTGAGAATACCAAGCAGATCGATGTTGCCGAAGATGCCTGCAAAATAGCCGAAGAGAACCTTGACCTGAATACATTCAGCTATAATGAAGGTAAGCTTCCTATTGTCGATGTACTCTCTGCCCAGCTATCATGGATACAGTCTTACAGCAGTCTTATCCAGACCTGGTATCAGCAGAAAGCCTCTCTGGCTCAGTATAACAAAGCTATCGGTATCCGTCGTATGCAGTAACAAACGACCGGATATACAGGAAACGCAAAAGGCGGCGATCGGGAAATACAACCCGGTAGCCGCTTTTTTTATTGTTTACGTCCTTCCCTTTTAGAGTAAAGCATACTATCAATTAGTTCAAGAGTCCCGACCTACTATCGTTACCCTGTACATCCTGGACGATTATCCTGTACACCCCGGTTTATCAGCCTGTACAGGGTAGTCGGCCAGGGTGTACATCATAGCAACAATAAGTCCCTTCTTTTCATATAATAAGTAGTGACTTATTGATTAGTTTGTCATAAGCTTTATCTTTGTGCCTGCTTAAATAAAAAAAGAATCGTATGGAGATTGTAAGAATAACAACAACGGATGCATTGCTGTATAAAGCATTCAGGGAGATATATGATGTTAGTTTTCCTGTCTTTGAACAACGGACTGAAGTGCAGCAGAAGGATGCTTTTGCGGATAGCCGCTTTTATCTGGATTGTTATGTCGGTAAGAATACCGGTTTCTTGCAAGGCTTTATCGCTTATTGGAGATTTGATGGTTATATATATGTGGAGCATTTCGCTATTCATCCGAATGAGCGTGGTAAAGGTTTGGGTGGATTGATCCTGAAAAATCTGATAGAGCAGGAGGGTGGACGTGTACTATTGGAGATAGACCCTGTGGTGGATAGTATATCTGCAGCCCGGTTACGTTTTTATCAGTCGTATGGATTTGTGGAAAATCCGTTTCCGCATATTCATCCGGCTTACAGAAGTGAATATCCGGATCATTCGTTAGTTGTTTTATCTACGGAAGGTGAGATGACCGCCTCTGAATATAAGAAATTCGCTTCCGATCTGAATGTGATAGTAATGAAAAAGGGAATGTAACGAATACATTCCCTTTTTCAATTTCTTTTCTATATTGAATGGTATTTATTCTTTATTCAATGCTTTAAGGGAGAATAAGAAAGTTGAACCTTTACCTTCCTCCGACTCGAACCATAATTTACCATCATGCAGTTCCACGAAGTCTTTACAAAGCATCAATCCCAATCCCGAACCTTTTTCGTTGTTTGTTCCGTAAGAGGTAAAATGCGTGTTGGCTTTCAGCAATTTCTCCTGGTCTTCTTTCTTAATTCCTTTACCGGAGTCTTTTACGCTGACAATTACATTATTACCTTCAATACTAGTCGAAACTTCAATTGTGCCTCCTTCGAAACTAAACTTGATCGCGTTTGAAATAAGGTTTCTGACCACTGTCTTTATCATGTCTATATCGACAGAACCTACCAGTTCCTTATCTACATTTATCAACTGCAGGCTAACGCCTTTTTGGGCAGCCATCGGAATGTAAATTTCAGCGGTACTGGAAACCAAGCTGTTGATATCAGCCTCTTGTTTATATATGTTCTGCTTTTTCAGGCGGTTCTTTGCCCATTTCAACAAGTTGTCAAGCAGGAGGAAAATCTCTTCTGATGTTTTATTCATCATCTGAAGCATTTCGAATACTTCAGGGCTGACTTGGCTCTTGTCTACCATCATAAGGATAGCGTTATTCATCATTTTCAAAGAACCGAGTGGAGAACGAAGATCATGTGCTATAACAGAATAGAGTGTATCGCGTGATTCGATTGTATTTTCCAGTTCCTGTTTTATGCGTTTAATACTAAATAGTTCATAACGGTGGGCAACGCGTTTGACCAGTTCTTCTCTTTGGAAGGGTTTTGTGACATATTCGGTAGCTCCTAACTGGTATCCTTTCACTATACTCTGCATATCACTAAGTGCAGACATGATTATTACAGGAATATCATTGGTGTCCGGGGCGCTCTTGAGGTGTTGTAATACCTCGTATCCGTCCATTTCCGGCATCATGATATCTAGTAGTATGAGATTGGGATGTTTGTCATGAGCAATGCGAAGAGCTTTGGCGCCGCTGTCACAGGTCAATAGTGTATATCCTTCTTTTTTTAATATAGCCTGTACTAACATGACGTTGGTTGGAACATCGTCTACGATCAATACAGTATACTCTGATGCTAAATTATCCATATTAATTTACACTTTTCTTGATATTCAATCACTATCAGCACACAAATGTATTAATAATGTTTGAATTTACAGAGGTTTTCATTATCGCATTTTAGAAATATTTTTCTTATTATATTCTCTTTGCTTTTTCCCAGGCCCCATTCCCTTTATTTCCAGCTAAATAGAAAAATCCTCTTATGACATTTATATTCATAAAAGAAAAGTAATAAGGAATGAAAAGCAGTTTATTCCGCAAGTTTCGCCGCTCCAACAAATAGCCTGCATAAGCCATTATATAGAATGCGACTTGTAAAAGTAGTAAAAATATATATGTAAACTCACTCTTACATGTTAATATTATATTTAAAGGGATTAACAGGAATAAGACAATCGGTGTAATGGTCCATCGTAAGACCCGGTGGCTTATGAACTGGAAGCTCAATGTGCCGTAACGGAATATGTTAAACAAGCTCCGTAAACGCCATACTGATTGCAAACCGCCTGCAGCAATGCGTATTTTACGCTTTTCTTCTTCCTTCATATTCAATGATGCAGTCTCAGTTGCGTAAGCTTCTTTGCAATAAGCGATTTTATATCCTTTCTGTGCAATACGGAGAGAGAGGATGAAATCATCCAGGAGTGTGTCGGGCGGCATTTGTTCAAATAGTTCAGTTCGTACGGCAAATAGTTCGCCGGCAGCTCCTACAGCGGAGTATAATCGATAATCCAGTGCTTTCAATGCTGATTCATATTTCCAATAGATTCCTTCTCCGGCAGTTGCACCTTGTGCGGTTGCCGTTTCAACTCTTTTTTCTCCCGCTACGCAACCGACTTTTGGATTGGAGAATTGACGGACGATCTCTGTGATCGCATCAGCATTCAACATTGTATTGGCGTCTGTGAAAACAACATAAGGAGTGGTCACATGCTGTATTCCACGGTTTAGTGCAGCTGTCTTTCCTCTGCGTTCCGGTTGAAAGAGTACGGTTACTTCCGGATATTTTTTCAGGTATTCATTCGTATGATCGTTTGAGCCGTCGGTCACCCAAACTATTTTTAGTTTGTCGACAGGATAGGAGAGAGCATGACAGTTCTTCATCTTGGCCGCAACAATATCCTCTTCATTGTATGCGGCAATGAAGAGGGTTACTTCGGGGAGTGGATCTGTTAAATCGTATCTGACCGGTTTATGAAATACTTCTTTTATCCGTACTAATGTATATAATAATATACCATATCCGAGATATGTGTAGAAAACGATAAATATTCCTATCCAGAATAAGTACTTAATAGTCAGATAAAATGAATCCATACTGATATTTTGATATAAATATATTTTTATAGTTTGCAAATATAATAAAGTTTTATAACAATTCATCAAATAAAGAATTTTTTAAAAGACTATGAAAAATAACGTGTTTTTGGTTTTTGTGTTCTGGATTTTATTATTTTTGCAGCTCTTGCGTTTTTGTAAATTTATAAAATATGGTGGTGTTGCATTGGTTAGAAATAATTTTATTTGTAGTAGCTGTTCTGAACGTTGTTTATTTACTAATGTTCAGTATTGTTTCTCATCTGCATTTGGAACGGAATAGCTCTTTATCTTCTGTTACAAAGCGGATTGCAATTTTGATTCCTGCCTACAAAGAGGATCGGGTTATTATGGAATGTGTTGCGTCTTGTATGAATCAGAATTATCCAACCGATAAATACGATATTGTGGTTATCTCAGACCGGATGAAAGAGGGTACCGATCAGATATTGTCGTCTCTTCCGGTTAAGTTGGTAAATGTCCATTTTGAAAATAGCACTAAAGCCAAAGCTCTAAACTTTGCAATGGACCAAATCGGTGATCTTTACGATATAGCAGTAGTATTGGATGCCGATAACGTGATCTATGCTGACTTCCTGCAAAATATCAATAACTTTTTTTCGACTCCTGGGGTTAGGATCGTTCAGGCACATCGTAAAGCAAAGAATTTGAATACAAACTTATCTGTTTTGGATGCAGTCAGTGAAGAAATTAATAATAGTATTTTTAGATTGGGACATGCTACCATGGGATTATCTGCAGCTTTGATCGGTTCGGGCATGGCATTCAATTATACTTTATTTAAGGAGATTATGCTTTCAATAAATGCCGTGGGAGGATTTGACAGGGCATTGGAATTGTCTTTAATAAAAGAGGGTGAAAAGATCTATTACTTACAGGATGTTGATGTATTGGATGAGAAAGTTCAAAGTCATGCAAATTTTTCTGATCAACGACGTCGTTGGTTATCGGCGCAGTTACACTATTTGGTGGAATTTATAGCAGACGTTCCGAATGCTATAAAAAAGGGTAACTGGGATTTTTGTGATAAAGTCTTTCAACAAATGAGTATTCCCCGAATAATATTGTTGGGGGTTATTTTTATAATATCCTTAGTCTTCTCTTTTATCAAATGGACCATAGCATTAAAATGGTGGATATTATTCTTGATTCTGGTGTTAGCTCTATTTTTAGCTATTCCTAGAACCTTATTAAATAAAAGGTTATTTGTAGCCTTATTTGAATTACCTTATTCCTTTTTACTGATGTTTTGTAATTTGTTTCGTTTAAAAGGTGCTAATAAAAAATTCATTCATACATCTCACGGAGTAAAATAATAATCTATGTTTATCGGTAAATTTGAAAATAAAGGAGTCTTTCCACAAAAATATTTGTCAAAGACTTATGGTCATATTATATATGACGAATCCTGCTCTGTTTATAAGAATAAAAAAGTTGAGATATACTTTTGGGGTGTTCTGTATAATAAGAAAGTCTTAGGCTATACATCTGATCAGTCAGATGCCGAAGTGATTTCCGAATTATATGAAATATACGGTTTGAAAGGATTAGCAAAGGCAGATGGATCATATACATTGATGATACAAGAAGGCAGAGACATTCTTATAGCCCGTGACCATCATGGGACGAGTAAACCGGTCTATTACACTGATCGTTATTTTGCCTCTTCATTATCTCTGTTGCAGGAAACAGATGGATTTATCACTGAACCGGACTTTCAGGCACTAAGCCGTTTCCTTAATATAGGCTATATTGCAACGCCTTTTTCAGCAGTGAAAGGTGTACATAAACTTGGTGGAGGAGAAATACTGATATATAAAGAAGGTAAACAGAAGGTAGAGAATTTGTATTGTACCGATGATATTATGCCGGTTTTGAGTGATGGAGATCTAAATGAACTGGCAGAAGAATATGGTCGTTTGCATATAAAAGCGATTAAAAAACGTATTGACAATAAACAAGATGTTGGTATCTTATTGAGTGGAGGATATGACTCCGGATGTAATCTGGCTGCATTGCGTAATATATATGCTGGTAATATTCGTTCTTTTTCCATAGGATTCAAGGGAGATAACTGGACAGAATTACCTTTGGCACGTTGTATGTCTGATACTTTTGGTACTATACACACCGAATATGAGATTGATGGTAGTGAACTTTCCGGGTTACCCGATATTGTTGCACATCTGGGTGATCCTTTTGTTGAAGGTGGATTAATGGTAAACTATGCAGCAATGAAGTTAATCGGTGATAATAAACCGGAGATTATTCTGGGAGGAGATGGCAGTGATCAATATTTTGGAACTTCCGGTCGTGAAGTCGCTCTTCATTATCTTATTTCCAAGTATAAGATGGCTCCGCTTATGCAGCTTGTTTATCGTTTATTATGCCAGTCGGGCTTCGATAAGAATAATTATTTTTACCGTGTTCGGTTTCATTTGGATAAAGTACTGAATATTCTTCAGGGAGACTTGTTTGGGTTCCCGGACTTTCGTTTGAAAGAGATGTTACAGGAAAAGTCTTTTTTGAGTACCCCTGATACAATCGAGCCGGATATCCGTAGTTTTGAACATCTCTATGTTCAGCATGCATATAAAACGGATTTGGAAAAGATTATAAATCAGGTGATATTATTTAAAGCTACCAGAATGGCGGAAATGTTTGATAATAGAATTACATTTCCATACATGGATCTTGATTTGTATCAATTTTTACAAAAGTTGCCTGTAAAATATAAATGTAAGGGGGGGAATGTAACTGATATAGCTAAAGGGCATGCTACTGCAAAATATTTATTGAAATATCATTATAAACCCATGCTGCCTGAAGTAATAACATCCAAAAAGAAACAAGGCGGTTTTGCTCCGATGCCATTGTTTTTTAAGAATGATCTTCAACGATCCAAGGTAGCCGATTATATCATGAACTCTTCTATGTTTGATACGTTTCTTGATCGAAATGTAGTTGAAGTATTTATAAGACAATATGATAAGGAAGTACACGAAGATGGTAACTGGTTCTGGTACAAACAGAATAAAGCGATCCAGTATTTCAATTTACTAACTTTAGCTATCTGGTGGGAACGATTTGTTAAGGGGGAGGATAATAAGAATGTTTTGAAATAAATAAGGGTAAAATGTCAGTTAAAAAACAAGTTACTAAGAGTGTGCTCTGGAGTGCTATTGAGCGGTTTTCTGTGCAGGGGATTCAATTCCTGTTAAGTATCGTTATTGCCCGTCAACTTCTACCTTCAGATTATGGGCTGGTTGCCATGCTGAGCATTTTTATGGCTATCGCTCAAACTTTTATAGATGGTGGATTTGCCAACGCTTTGATACAAAAGAAAGATCGCTCGGAAACAGATTATAGTACAGTTTTTTATTTCAATGTTGTAATATCTGTTTTTGTTTACTTATTACTTTATTTGCTGTCACCTCTTATCGCCGATTTTTATAACGAAGAACAATTAGTAATAATTACCAGGTGGGTAGGGATTAACATAATTATTACTGCATTTTCAATTGTGCAACGAGCAAAGCTGACAATACAGATTGATTTCAAGAGTCAAGCGAAAGCTTCATTATCGTCAGTGTGTATTAGTGGTATTGTTGGCTTATTTCTTGCTTATACCGGACAAGGGGTTTGGGCGTTGATTTTTCAGAATATTACAAATAATATTTTGAATACGGTGCTTTTATGGATTTATGCCAAATGGAGTCCTTCCTGGACATTTTCTTGGGACTCTTTTAAAAAACTGTTTTCTTTCGGATCCAAATTACTTGCATCGGGCTTACTTCATACTGTTTATATAAATCTTTATAGCCTGGCTATTGGACGATATTATAAGGCTTCTGATGTGGGATATTACAACCGTGCATATTCATTGGCTCAATTTCCTTCTATAAATATTGTAAGTATAATAAGCCGGGTTGTTTATCCAATGCAATGTAGTATACAGGATGATGATAAACAATTGGAAGCCTCTTTCACTCTTTATTTACGTTTTTCCTGTTTTATTATTTTCCCATTAATGATTCTACTTTCAGTTTTGTCCAAACCTTTAATCCTTTTTATTCTTACGGATAAATGGATTGAAGCAGCCGGACTATTGTCTATTCTGTGTATAGCCTATGCTTGGTATCCCATATTGGTACTAAATAATAATATTTTAAATGTAAAAGGGCGTTCAGATTATTTCTTAAAAGCAGAAATTATAAAGAAATCGATAGCTGTAGTTATTTTATTGTTAACTCTTCCTTATGGAGTTCGAATATTGTGCTGGGGATTGGTTCTATATAATATCCTTGATTTTGTGATAATCGTATATTTTGCGAAAAAGGTAATTAATACTGGATATTTTTTACAGATAAAAACAGTATTTCCTGTATTGTTACTCTCAGTGGGGATGGGGGGAGTAGTCTATTTGTTTATAAATGTCGTACAAAATATCTTTTTACAGCTCTTTGGAGGGGGACTGGTTGGTGTCTTTATCTTTTTATTTGTAGGATATTTGTTTCGTTTGGAGGAAATAATATACATAAAAAATAAAATAACAAGAAAGTATGTGTCATAAAATGAATTATCAGGTAACGTTGGCTATGCCGGTCTATAATGTCTCTGGATATATAGAACGATCTTTACTTTCTGCATTAAATCAGACTTTTGCAAGTATTGAGTTTTTGATAATAGATGATAAAGGGACCGATAATAGTATAGAGATAGTCGAACGGATTATGCGGGAACATCCTCGTGGAAAAGATATTAGGATTATTGACCACATGGTTAATCGAGGAACTGGAGCTACAAAGAATTCTGCAATAAAAGAAGCAACAGGTGAATATCTCTATTTTATGGACAGTGATGATGTGATTACTCCTGATTGCATAGATATATTATATCAGGAGATGAAGAAGAATCCTGTTGATTTTGTTGCGGCTTCTTTTCAAAAAGTTAGTTTTGATGGAGATATGCTGTCTGCCAATCAATTTCAATATATAACCAGTAAGGAATCTTATGCTTTGGCTAAATATAGAAAAGGGCAGGAGCGTAGTTTTTATATAATGACCTGGAATAAGCTTTATGATTTGTCATTTTTGAAAAGAAATAATATAACTTGTATTCCTCATTCTTTGAACGAAGATGTCTGGTTTTCTTTTCAGCTATATTATTATACTTCTTCTTTTACTTTTCTGGATGCGATTACTTATAACTGGTACGTAAGAAATGATTCAACAACCAATGTCACCAAAGCAACTGGGTTAACTGTTCAAAAAGTCAATACCTATTTGGAGGTTTTGGATTATGAGAAAAAGGCTATTTGCTTAAATAGTATAGCTACTGACTGTCCTTATATTATTGATGATATCATAGAGTTTTGTTTACGTTTAAGTGAAGGCGTTTTACGCTCTAATTTATCGGAAACAATCAGGAAAGAGCTGATAATGAAGATAACGATGATTGATGAGATTAAATCAAAGTATCCTATTCGTTGGGAAAATAAGGTTGCTTTTTATTTATTTGGAATCAAGAACTCGTCATGTTGTTTTATCTATCTATCTTTTCTACATAATAAGAATCGTATCCAATATGCAATTTTACATCCGCTTATTACATTGAGAAAAATCGTAAAATAGTAGTGTGGTATTCTCACTGCTGATAGCACATATTTTCTATTATCGTTTAGAAGTATGCCTGTATCCGGCATTTCCTATGGAAGAGCCAGGAAGTGGCTGATAAAAGTTGTCTGGGTCCAGCTTCGCATTTGTAATGGAGTCGAATTGTTTATTTTCGGATTCTTCGACTTTTCCTTTGTTCATTATTCGTATGTACTTTGGTGAAGATAGGTCTTTTTGGTAACATTCAGCAAAGACATTGTTGCTTAATTTTACAAGGGTTTCGTAGGATTTTCCATTTACTTGAATAGCAAAAACCTGACATCCTACAATGGTATTATTGGTTATATTAATAGTTGCGGCATCAATTAAGCCATATATCCCCATTCCACTGGATTGAGAGTTTATAAACAAGTTATTATGGATAAAGTGGGTTGAATTGTTCTCTCCAGATCCATGAAATTGAAAAATTTCTCCTGTTCCGTCGTGTACGTAATTGTCATGAACATTTGTAAAGGTCGTACGTCCTCCTACAATTATCCCCATGCTTTGCCCCCATGTGTTATCCGTACCAAAATCTGAAACTTCGTTTTCGTATATTTCTAATTGATCTATTGCAGATGCCTGTATTCCGTCATACCCAGACTTAGATACATGATTCTGGTATATTTTTACATTTTTCCATTTAACAGGCATAACATAAGTATGTCCTGGATTATTAGGTTTCGCTCCTGCATTGTATCCTTTTCCTGCTTCATCCCATCCCCACCATACAGATGTGTGTCCTATATACATCCCTTCAGTGGAAACACCACTTATGATAACGTCATGAATCGATAGATTTTCGAGTACAGTATTAGGATACCATGTTTTCGAATTATTTTTTTCCGGATCTGTTTTGGCTAAAATACCAGTTCCTCCATTTTTAATTGTTATATTTTTAACCTCTACATTATCAGTGAAGGGCCTAAGGTTGACTCCAAAATAGGCAGATCTTACTTTTGATGTAGAGCCATTAATTAAAAAATCAGCTGCATTATTTTCACTGCCTAATATTATATGTTGACATTCTAATAATTGTATCGCACTGGAATTGGCTCCTCCAGCCCAATCAGGATTTCCGATTACAAGCTTTTTTCCTGGATAGTTCGTTATGCGAATAGGATGTTCTGCATTTCCTTTTAAGCCTGTGAGTCGAACGCTTAAGAAATTACCGACTAAATAAATAGTACTACCTGGTTGTATTTTTTTTGTTTGATCTGCGTGTATATCTATCCGACCTTTTGAATCGGGAATTATTATGTGTACATTCGTATCAGGTAGTATTTTTATATCTTTATCTTCAATTTCTAAAGTATAAGTTTTATTACGTTCTAATATCGGTATGATTGTATCAATAACAAAGGCTATTTTATTATAGGTTCCATTAATCTTGAATTCAACAGGAGTGATGCTTTCATAAGGTCTAAAAACATTATGAATTATGCCGGATACTGGTTCAGGGAAACTGTGTAAATATTTTTGTTTATTGGTAGATGAAACAGGTCCTACTCCTTTAAATAGTGGAGTTGTTAATGATGCTCCTGACATTTCTATACTGTCTATTTGAATCAGCTCATTTGAACCGGCATCTATATCTATTTGTGCAACGGAGGCTAATAGTTCGATTCTATTGTCAGTATTTAAAGCCGGATCAATCATCACTGATCCAGAATAAAATATAGCTCCCCCCCATTGATTATGTTCAATATTTTCATTACATATTAATAAAAAAGAAGAGAGATTTTTTTCTCCTTCTTTCAAAGAAGCCAATGATAGAGGCTCTTCTGTGTTGGCTAGAAAATAGAGTTGAGCTGTTGAAGGAACATCTATTACAATACGGCTATCGCTCTCTATTGTCAGATTATGTAAGACTTTGTAAAGAACGCTGTCTTTAAAAATATAACAATTTATTTTGTTTGGAATTTCAATATTATCTTTAATAGTAGGTAACTTCAATGTAAAGGTCTGATTTATTGTTTTGTCTAATAGGTCTATAGCATCTTTTAGACATGAAGATGTCATAAATATAACAATGAGAGCAGCTACTAACTTTTTCATGGTGCTTAATTATTCAGATATTGTTATTATGAAACTTTCGGAGCCTCTATTGTCCTGTTCTTTGAATTGGAGTTGAAGACACTACACTTTCCCCCAGAAAGAGCATTCGTGTTATTTCCCATTTTTTTAATATCCTCTCTAGTATAATAGGTATAAAAATAGCAATAAATAAAGCAAATAAAAAGATTATAATTTCTGAGTGAACTCCTGATCTGGTAAGGATTATTCGTCCTCCTGCTGTGCCAAAGCCATGAAATAAGTAAATGGTATAAGCATAGCTGCCAATTCGGATAAGGAAATTATTAGTGACAGAGCTTCTCAATATAAAGTATAATGAACAAATAGCCCATAGAGGTTGTGTTATTTTATAAATGGTATTATTATGTAATGAATAGAACCAATCTATCTGAAGAAGTAGTAATCCGATACAGACGGCGATCAGGCATGATGTCTTGACCCATTTGGATGAAATTTCTTTTGAAAACCTACAAATACCAACTCCTGTAATAAAATAGGGGAATTGCATTAGAGCTCCTTTGAAACTAAATAGATTAGGTATATTATTGGGAATGCAAGTTGATTGTAAAATCATTAATAGGTAGATACCAATAAAACATTTTATCCATCCTGACAGACTGTTTGCCCATCCATTTATATCTATTATGCCTTGTAGAAGAAACATAATGAAAAGAGAGGGTAAGTACCAATAAATAGTATATGGGAACAAATAAATTTTCCATATTTCAGTCCAACTCCCCTTACTATTTGTTCCGGGTATTAGGTATTGTACTGTGAAATAGAGAGTACCGACTGTCACCATTGGGACTAATAGTCGGAATGTCTTTTTCTTTAAAAAGGAAGAAAAATATTCTTTCTTTAAAAGCTTTAATCCATAAACCCATCCTGCTATCGCTGTAAAAAGTGGCATTTGTATAAAATCAATCCATAGATATAGATAACGCCAGGGAGAAGGAAAATCTATTTTCATTCCTCCATCAGGAGTCGAACCTATTATATGTTCCATTACAACAAGTATAATGGCAAAACCTCGTAATGTTTCTATGTGAAGATTCTTATTTGATCTTATATTTGTTCTCATTTGTTAATTCTATTCGAGAGCTTTTTATTTGCTATACATTGATGAATTATCAGTGAATCCTCTTATAGTACCTTTCAGAAATGCGACAAGTATTTTTGTTTGTCTTTTTATGAGATAGCAGAATACATTTTTAGAGGTAGAAATAAGTAGGATATAAAGATACGCCAGTAATTTCCTAAATCCACGACTATTACGACGAACAAATAGTATTCTGCTACGGGTCATATAATATGTGCGGAGGGGACTATTCCGTTTCGCTGTCATGCTTTCTTTGTGTAAAACAGTCGCAGCTGGTTCATACCAGCTTTCATATCCTGCTCGCTGTAACTGTAGCCCCCAATCCATTTCTTCATAAAAAAGAAAATAGACTTCTGTCATAGTTCCTACTTCTTTTAAGATATTCCGAGAGGTTAACATGCAGGCACCATGTGCAAAACCTGTATGACAGGGTTGATCATATTGCCCATTATCTTTCTCTTTTTCACCAATCATTCTATTTTTGAGAAGAATAGATGTCATAGGGGTAAATCCTGCATATTGAATTATATCTGGTTGATATTCATATTTTATTTTAGGAGATACAACACCAATAAGAGGAGAAGATATTAAACGGTAGATTAAAATTTGTAAAAAGGGAGCGGCTATCGTTATATCATTATTTATATACAAAATATATTCCCCGGTGGCATATTGGTATCCAAGGTTGTTTCCACCCGCAAAACCTAGATTTTTATCACTGTAAACAGCGATTATATCCGGATATTTTTCCTTGAGCAACTTACCTTCATCTTCTTTAGAGGCATTATCTACTACAATGAGTTCGTAGGGATAAGTTTCCACTCTATGAAATGACTCAATAAGTTCACATGTCTCTTTATATCCGTTGTAATTGATGGTTATAATAGATACCATTTTATTTAAACTTTTGGAATTCTTATCCATTCTTTCTTATCAAAATCATATTGTTTTAAGATGCGGGCAGGATTACCGCCAACAATACAATAATCTGGAACATCTTTGGTTACTACACTTCCAGCACCAATTTGACAGCGTTTCCCGATGTGTACTCCAGCTACAACTACAGCATTAGAACCGATATGAGTATCTTCTTCTATAATAACCGGTTTTTTTTCCAACCCTTGGAATTTAGAATTCGTATTAGGATCTTTATATTCATGGTTAAAACCTGATATAAATACATGTTGCCCTAGTCCGCATCCAGATTTCAAGGTAACAGGTCCAAGTACGGCAGAACCGACACCAATTCTGACTTGATCACCTATAATCAAATCACCAACACCATTTGCAACTATTGCATAATCTTCTATTGTTGCATACGCACCCATTGAAAATCGATGCCAGGGGAATATATCCAAGCGAGCTTTACTACGAATCATTGCCCCTTTACCTTTTTTGAAAATAAAAGGAGTCACAAACCATCTGACCCACCAACGTGGTTTAGGATTGCGTTTGGGAGAAATAAGCCAGACCAGAAATGGTTTTAGCTTCTCATAACGTTTTATTTTGTATAGGAGTTCCATTCTTTATTGAATTAGAAATACAATTATAAATTTTTTGAACAGAGTTTTCCCAACTATGAGTATGTGCGAATGCTACACGTCCCTTATTCTTATTGGTGTTGTTGATTTCCTCCATTGCCGAATCCATTGCAAGTAAGTATTCAGATTTGTCAGAGGCTAAAAAGACCCATTCACTGAAAACATCCTTCATCGTGTGAGTACGGGTTGCTACAATCGGTTTTCCCATAGCCAGGTATTCATCTATTTTTAAAGGGTAATTTCCTTCAGTGATCTCATTGACAATTTGGGGATTGATGCAAATATCGAATCCGTAAATATAATCCGGAAGTACATTTGTTGATTTTTTACCTAGAAAGTATACATTCTTTTGTTGATGGAGTAGGTGTTGGCTAAAATGCTTATCCTCAAATCCAACAAAGACAAAATTATATTGAGGACGTTGCTGTGCCAAATATAACAAAAGATCGCTATCAAGTCGGCGACCGTTTATATTGCCTACATATCCTACTATAGGGTGCGGAATGGATTGTAAATCATTAGGTATAATATAATTTCTTGATATGTTATATAATTCTAAATTAACTCCGGTCTCGATCGCGTAAGTATTAGGATTATGTTGTTTAAATCTTTCAGAAAAAAAAGTTGAGTTCGTAAGTACGAGATCCGCTTTTGCAGCAATTATTGGCTCCAGGCGTGTACCGTTTTTTTTCCAATAAGCTTTGGTGATTACGTAATCACGGCAATAATAAACTGATAATTTAGGATTGATTAATTCTTTCAAATATAAACTTCTATATATATCAGTGTCAATGATATGTATTGCATTCTTAAAATTTAATATGGTTGTTGTTTCTAAAATGAGTTTTGCTATTTTTTTATTATTAATCCGGTTTATATAATCAAATAGCCAGGTTGTAGGAAGTTTACTTACTGGATATAGTAAGAAAGGACAGTCGATTACCCACATATTTTCATTAATTTGCCGAATATTCGAAACGCGTTTTTTTATGACCTCCATACGATGTTTATATGCTGCGTTTTTGTCTCCTCTCAGCCAAGTTGTATAATCCATAGGTGTATTGATATACATTACCCGGTTCTTTTTAGAAAGCTCTAGTGCTGTATTTTTTATTGTGCTACCTATTTCTAAGTCCCATGGCTGTAAACTTGTTATGATAAAATTCTGATTTTCCATATGATAGTTTAGTTATTAGATTTTATTACTTGTTTATATATATGCTGTAGCTGGCGGGCCGTGTCTTCCCAGGAAAAATGCTTTACGCGTTCCAGGCCATACTCTACCTGCTCTTTGTAAAAAACCGAATCGTTCTCCAGCTTTAATAACATATCAGCTATATTTTCTTCACTGAACGGATTGACAAGGATACCACCTTCTCCTGCAATTTCCGGCATGGCGGAAGTATTACTTGTTATGACCGGTGTTCCACAGGCCATAGCTTCCAGCATGGGTATACCAAAGCTTTCCCGAAGCGAGGTATATAGAAAAGCAGAAGCACCACTATACAAATAGGCCAAATCAGTATTGGGTATATAACCGGGAAAGGAGAGGTAGGGCTTGATTTGTTCTATCTGTTGCTCTATCAGAATAGCATCAAGTTTATCTTCTTTCAGATCGGCAATCAGTAATGGAAGTTTTTTCCCCGAACGTTCAAGATAAAGGCTATATGCTTTTAATGTACGAGGCACATTTTTTTTAGGGTCGGTATTTCCTAAAAAGAAAAGAAATTGATCCGACTTAATATATTTGTTAGTTACAGAAATTGTATCTTCCAGTGGTTTAAAGTGTTTACTGTACCCATTATATACAGCTATAATCTGCTTAGGGGAAAGACATAAAGCCTCTTGTATCCGATTACTTTCAAAATGGGAAACAGTGATGATTCTTTTACATTTGTTGAGTATACGGGGAACTACTATTCGCCGATAATACCACCCCATATTCTGGTACCATGATTTATTGCCGCTTTGACGGGGCTCCAGGAATATAATGTCGTGAAGAGTTAGTATTAAAGGGCAACTACTGTAAATTGGAGCTGTATTGCTGGTACAATGTAATAAATCAGGCTTTACTTTAGCTACAGCATTGGGTAAGGCCAATTGTTCCCACAATGGATAAGTGGGGCAATTCACTTCAATAATATGTACATTATCCGATTCCTGTAAACATCGATCTTCACCTGGACTGACAAAAATAAAATATTCATTTTCTTTGTCTATCTTTTGAAGTTCACGGATAGCTTCAAGTACTACAAAATCCATACCATGCTTGTTGGTTCGGAAGATACGCTGGGCTTCAATCGCTATTTTCATAATGCTTATTTTGAAGAATGTTTGGTATGAATAAACTCTTTAGTTGCTCCTTTCATCCTAAAATGGTTGAAAAGCATCAAAATGAATAAAAGAGGAATACTAAGTATCGCTTTTTTAAATTTGTTATCTACCAGATAATTAGGTACAGCGATACTGAATGTTATGCAAAGTAGTAGTAGTAATCCCCACCACTTAACCGACAGAGCCCAATTTATCCACGTCATGCCAATAGCTATAAGTGTGATAAGTCCGAATAACATTATGCGGGGGGGCATCATCCATTGGAATAGTTTATCTACATAATCCCAGTTGCCTTTTAGTATGGCTATCAATATATGACCAAGGCCGGAGAACAGATTGTAAAATTGAGTGGCCAGCCAGCGACGGCGTTGATTATAGAAATCTGCTTTTTGTTTTACTTTTTCATCATATGTAAAAACAGTTTCCAAATACTCTATAAAAATGTAATTCTTTAGCAGTGACTTTTCAAGGTTTTTATCTATTCCGATAGAACTAGCCGTTTGCATATATTCTTTAAATAATTGGTAGTCAAAAGCCATTCCTGAACCGATTAATGCAGATGAAAAGCCTAGTTCCGTATGGCCTTTTCTGAAAATAGAGTTATTTATTTCTTCACTAACAGCATCCAGAACAGCAATACTTGTATTTCTGTTTTTTGCTACACGATGGGTTTGTACCACCATACAGCCAGAATAAAAGGCATCGTTTATCTTATCAAGAAAATCAAGATCCACCAGATTATCCGCATCTAAAACAACGGCAATATCATAAGTACGTTTTTCTTCTTCTATGTATCTAATGGCTCTTCTGAGTGCATTGGTTTTGGTACTTTGAGGACTATCTGCTTTTACAACCAGAGCTGAAAGATTTCGAAGTGCCTGGTCTGTCTCTTCTGTCATTCGGTCGGATATGACGATAACATCATATAGTTCGCGGGGATATTCCTGATCGAAAAAAGAGTTTACGGAATTTAGTATCACTTCATCTTCCATATAGCATGGGAAAAGTACAGCAAAGCGATATCTCTTGCGTGCCGGTGGATATGTATTTTTGCGTTTTTTAAGAGAGAATATTGCAAAAATCAGCAAATAAAGTACTGCTATCAAGAAAAGCAAGAATAGAATAGCATCTATTATTCTATAAATAGAGTCTTCATTCTGAACCCAGGTCATTATTAATTGATTAATTTGATCCATAGTATATCATTTGTTTTGTATCACGACTTGTTTTATTGTTTGTTCTGGCTGTGCAACGACCAGTTCTTTATCGAAATATTCACCTTTTAATACGAGCGACAATCCCATAAAAGCAATAATATGAGTTGGATATTGCCCCCAGAATGCATTGCCATAGGCACTTAGGAGTAGTCCGGTAATACCACATAGCAAACCGGTTAGAATACCTTTGAGCTCTTGGTTTCGTATTTTAAACATTAGTATATAAGCACCTCGGGCAATGGCTATATATAACATTCCCAGATAAAGTATTATACCGACAACACCGGTCTCTACCCATATCTTTACATACCACGAATCGTGAGGTATAAGGGTTGTGAGTCGTATGGATGTTTTTTGATTTTCCACGCCAGATAAGCCCAGGCCTTCTCCAAAGGGTTTGTCTTTTAAATGATCAGCTAATACTTTTTGATTTTCTTTTCGAACATTGAAAGATGCATCTTCGGAAGGTCTAAAAGCTGTACGCATTCTGCGTATTTGTGCATTCCCTTGTCCGATCATTGTGAATGCGAAAAATATATAGATAAGCATTAAGGTGATACTTCCTATAACCATGCTTTTGACGTTTTTACTGATTATTGTATATAATGCAAGGCCACCTAAAGGTACGATCATTGCTCCTCGCGTACCTGATAACAGCATGGCATATAGACTGCAGATAGCGACAATACTATAATATATTTTGGTTGTAGACCGTTGGGAAGAAATAGCTACAATACCAAAAATTACTCCTGCTGCTCCCATATTGGAGCCAAAATTACCGGCATCAGTAAAAAAAGAGAAATATCGGGTTCCCGTGCCGATCAGGTGCGTCAATGCTCCTCCATTTCTTAACCATTTACTCTCTGCATAGTCAAATCCAATATATTTTTGCTGAAAACATTTGAGAACGGCCATAAGTGAAAAGATGGACAGTAAAAATAATAATGTCTTTACCGATTTATATCGGGCACAGTAAACAGATGTCAATACAGTTATGATAAATCCATTTATAACGAGGCCTCTTGATAATACCCAGGCATTTACCATACCCGATGGATTAGCTATTTCAGCCAAGCAGTAAAGCATCCAAATAGCAGTTCCTGCGGTGAGTATATTGTTGGCTGGCTTCCAATCCACATTTTTAGATAGAGCAGTATGGGTAATAATTAGAATTAAGGCTATCGCCATAAGTATATCCATGAGAAAACTTACTCCGTTTAATTCTACATAGCGTCCAACACCTAAAATAAAATAGTTTAATGTAAATATGGTATAAAGTATTAATATTGGATATTTAAGAATTTGTATGGACATAACAAATAATAGGGGCAGTGAAATAATTGCGATTGACAGTATTAAATTTCCTGTGAGTATAGATAATGCAATTCCTGCCAGTCCTAAAATAAGGATTAGCTGAAATAAATTTATTTTACTCAACAGGTTTGTCATTATTATTTTAATATTAAATTCTATTTGATTGCTGTGTTCTGTGCCGTAAGTCCCATATATATAAGCCTGTTAGCTAATGTTCGCATAGAAGTATAAGGTGGTAGTTGCCCTGTAAATTCTTCTACTGTTTCGCGAGTGGCATTGTTCAGGTAAATATAAAATGGAGCTGTCGTTGCCATCTCTTTCAGATGATTCAGAAATGTTTGATCGCTCTGTTTCCAACTTCTGCATGCATTTGCAATTAATAGATTTACGTCAGCTTGACGCAATAGAGAAGCTGGTAAACTATTATTTTGTACAGCAGGAAGTTCCAGAAGTAATATATCCGGCCTTTCTTCTTCCTTGGAAAGTAAAGCGTCATATCCGGAAGTCAACAGAAAGGAGCAATCATTAGGAAGATCTTCTCCGATTTTTAAATGACGAACTTTCAACCCCTGATCTTGCCAATTATCTATCAGGTAATCGGCAACAAAACTTTTCCCTTCCCGACTTTCTATACTTAGTAAATTGATATATGTTGTTTTTTCTGGATGTAAATATTGATTCATCCGATTACATGCATAAGCAGCAGAAATTCGGTTACAAGCTTTTATGTAACCACGGTATTTTAATTGTGTATTTCCGGTGAAAGCTCCTAAAACAGAAGTCCCGGTAAGTCGTTGGGTGCGCTCGGCGTCTCTCAGTGTTCGATCCAAAAGTTCTACGACTAAGTTACATCCGATGATAAAAATAATACTCCCAAGACAAGCAACCAGTGTAAATAAACTTCTCTTGCTTTTATCACTGGATAAAGGATATGTAGGAGGAGTCACTGCATTTAATGTGGCTGATGTCAGCTGAATGTTTTTTTGCTTCAACTTGGCCATATTTAAAGCGTGTAGTGTTTCTAAATAAGATTCTTCGGTAATATGAATTTCTCGTTCTTTACGATTAATCTGAGTACCAACAGGGGAAAATCTTTTATACTGTTCTACAAAGTCTTTTCTTCGGTTATCTAATATCTTTAGTTCTGCTTTTGCTTTTGTGTTACGGATCACCTCGGCCAACCAATGATTAACCATATTTTCGATAGCAACTCCTTCTTTAGAATATTTGTGTTCATTAATTTCATCAGATAACTGCTCTATCTTTTTCTCTGTGTTTTTTAAATCAGACTTATATTTTTCAAGCTGTTTGTTTTTTGTCGTTGCTGATTCAGCATTAAAGGTCTCTATTTCGGTTATCTTTTCATTGAAATAGGATATACTATCTAATGCTGCAATAAATTCTGTATTTGTTTGAAATAGTTTGGAGCGAATATTCATCTGTTGTTCTAACTGTTGTATCAAACGATTCGAACTTTCGTATTCTCTTAATGTGGCTTCATACCTATCTTCATAATTAGTATAAGCTAGAGCGATAGCTTTGGTTTGTTCTCCATAATTAATAACTCCGTTATCTGTGTTGAAGGTGGTAAGCGAATTCTCCATGTTATCTAATTGAAGACGTAAAGTAGCTAATTGATCTTCATAATATTTTATGACATCATTTGCTGCTTTGTAACGTATTTCATCATAAGCTTTTATAAGTTCATCATTAATTAGCTTAACAGTGTTCATGGCAATGCCAGGATCATTTGACTTAAAAGAAATTTCAATCAGATCACTGTTATTGAGTCGTGCAACAACGACATTTTTACATGCTGCATAACTATAATTGGGATGATACCAGTTAAATAGACCATATAAAAAATTGCCAGGAACAGCTTGTTTGTAAGCTTCGAGGTTTTTTATTGTTTTTTCTAAAGAGCTTTTGTCTATTAATTTTTTCACGTCTTCCGGAACGGTCTTTTGCAGTTCCTTGAAGTTCTTGGCTGTAATGTATAGATTATCAGTCGTAGCATCACCATGGATCATATTCAAAGCAAATAGCCGTAAGGAAACTTTTTCTAGTGTTCCTTTAGCTTTTGTGAGGTTGATCAAATTATCAAATGTATTATTTTGTGCATTTCTGTCCGGTTTATCTTCACTGTCTAAACCTGTATTGGATGCTATTCCTGTAAAAATAGATGTATTTACTGTATATGTTTTAGGTAGGAATTGCGTAAAATAACCTACTAATAACGTAACAGCTAAACTACCGAATATAACTTGATGTCTGATTCGGTATAAAAAACGTGATATGTAAAGGGTTATATCCATATCATCTGTTTATTATTTTTACGTTTGTAAGCATTTCGAGTAACGTAATCGAATTATGTAAAGATGCTCGACCTTCCTGATAGGAAACTACAGCGTCCGATCTTCTGCTTCGCTCTAGTGAAAGTGAAATAATATCGATTTTACCATTAATAAAATCTTGTTCTGATATTTTCATTTGTGCATTGTATAAAGCGGCTGCATCCGATTTGGCCTTTAAGGTTGCCAGTTGTTCTACTACTTGATTGTACGCTTCCAATATTTTAAGTTTTCGTTCTTCGACGGAGGTTTCATAGAGATATTCTATTTGACGGAGCCGTGCTTTTTGAGCTTGTGTTTTATGTCTTTGTCCAAATAAATCGCCAATGGGTATGGATAGAACCATACCTATATTATATTGATTTTGTGCTTTACTATTAAATGTATATAGTAAATCTTCGGTCCCTCCATTATCTTTAGAAAGAGCTGCAATTTTTCCATATTGGTACATGCCACTTACACGAAAATAGTTTAACCATTTAGTCTGAGTCTCTTTTAGTGTTTCTCGTTCTTCATCACGTTTGGCCTCATATATTTGGATTGACGGATGTTCATATACGGACTCTAAAAAGACAGAAAGAGGAGGTAATTCAACTTTTTCGGACTTATTGAGAATATTATCTATAGTTTCAGTATTCACATCTTTTTGTCCGAAACTATACAAAATGTTAATAAGAAGAAATGATACGATTAAAAATGACTTCATAACTTATAAAGTTTATACATTCTCCTTTTGAATGAAAGCTGTAAACGTTTTGAAAATAATCTTCATATCCATCCGAAAAGAAAATTCTTTCGCATACTTGATATCCAGTTGTTTCCGTTCCTCGGCAGACATCTTTCCTGCATCACCGCGTTTCTCAACTTGCCAAAGTCCTGTTAGGCCGGCGGGTGCCATGAAGCGTTTTACATATTCATCGCTGGTAAGTAGTTCTGCTTCATAAAGGGGGAGAGGACGATTCCCCACAACAGACATATCACCTTTTAATATATTGAACAGTTGCGGAAGTTCATCTATACTATATTTTCTAATGATATGACCGATATGGGTTATACGTGGGTCATTTTCTATTTTGAAAAAAGCGTTGGAACGCTCATCTCGCTTCGTTTTCAAGTAATTGTTTTCGGATGTACTTAAGTTATCGGAAAATAGAAGGACATCCCGGTCATTATCAGTCGGAGGTGTCTCCTGGGATATCCCAGGAGTTGAAGAAGACATCAAAGATTCTTCTTCAGTCGTTTCTTTAGTATATTGATTCAGTTTTTTATATTCAGCAAGTCGCTTATCTGCGTCCGAATACATTGAACGGAATTTATAAAAATCAAAAATTTTATAGTTGCTACCGACACGTTTCGATTTGTACACAATTTTACCATTACTCTCTAATCTGATGAGAAAAGCTGTCGTTATTAATATGGGAGATAGCATAAGGATAGCTGTGGAAGAAGCCATAATATCAAATGCTCGTTTCCATATAGGTAGTTTGAACTCTGCTAAAGAAGATATCTGTTCTATCTGTTTATTTTTGGTTTTTTTCTTGAAATCAATAATAACGGATAGTAATTTTTGTAAGTCCTCCTTTGACGATTCCTTAGAGATCATACAATCAACACCTGCTTTCAGATAAGGTATCTTATCTTCTTTTTTTAGGTTGTCACTAATTAGAATAATATATAAGTCAGGATATAACTTATGAAGCTGAGTAATTGTAGGTATATCTGTCATCATTTCCTGTCTTTCAAGAAATACGCAGAAATCAATTTCTCCTATAGAGGATAAACTTGATTTTATTTGCAGGAAAGTGATACATTCGGAAATTTTGCACTGCAGAGTTTCCCGCAAATGAGCAGCTAAAGGAATATTATTCCCCCAAAAAATGTACTCCATACAAGTTTAATTTAACCCTAGTGTGTTTATTATTTATCTCAATAACCTTTTAACCCTTACCCTTAATTCTTCCGGGTTAAAAGGCTTCAGAATAAAATCTTCTGCGCCTTCCTCAAATAGACGTATTCTGTTAGAACTGCTTTCTACGCTCGATAGAATCAGTACAGGGATATGACTGAAAAGTGCATTTGCTTTTAAATAACATAAAAACTCCTCTCCGTTCATCTCCGGCATATTAAGGTCGGAAATAATTCCGTCCGGTATGTTACCTTCATTGAGCCATGCGATTGCTTTAATAGGATTCTCTTCATATCTGACATCATATAATGAGGACAGATAGAGCATTATAATCTTCGCTATCTCAGGCTTATCATCAACCAAAAGAATCGACTTCTTCATGCTTTTTTGTATATATTGCAGTTTTTTGTTTTCTCTACAGCACAAAAATAAGACAATAATTTGAGAAAGCATATAAATTTCAAAGGTTTTTACAGCCAAATACTCTTTATTATAAAGAACTATATATATGAAATTTATTCTTTAAGTTTGCAGGATGAAATTCTATCGTGCTTTTGATTTGATAAATATTGATATGAATATACCCATTAAGATATTAAGTATAAGTGTAATACTTGTTTTTTTGTCTTCCGGATGTCAGCCGGAAATGCCTGTTACTTCTTCAATAACAGTTGATGTAGAAGGTTTTTCCGTACCTGTTAATAAGGATTTGTATGGATTGACTATTGAAGAAATTAATCATGCCGTTGAAGGAGGTATTTATGCGGAAATGATACAAAACCGTAGTTTTGAAGAAAGCGTACCTCCTCTGAACTGCCCATATGATGCGAACCGTAATGTTTTGATCACGCCTAATGGCTGGACTATTCCTTTTATGCGTTTGGATTCCGTTCCGGGATGGCGTCGTATTTCTGCCGGTACTTATATGTGGCCGGATAATAAGGAGCTGATCAATGATAAAAATCGTCGTTCCTTGTTGGTGTCTGCCTCTGTAACTCCTGAGTCTGGCAGAGGAGGGGTTGTTGCTACAGGGTATAACGGGCTTTCCATACGTAAAGGGGAGAAATATGATTTGTCGTTATATATGAAAGGGGCGACAATAACTCCAAAAACAATAAATATAGCCTTGTCTGATTCGATGGTTGAATCGACATTGAGTGATGTTTTTAAAATATCTACAGCTTTCGGATGGAGAAAATACAAACATACCTTTACTGCAACAGAGGATACGGATAATGCAGTTCTTGCAATTACTTCAGATAGTTCTGCCGTTTTCTGGCTGGATGTTGTTTCATTATTTCCACAGAAAACATGGAATGACCGGCCTAATGGCTTGCGTCCTGATCTTATGGAAAAGATTGCTTCACTGAAGCCTCAATTTATCCGTTTTCCGGGAGGAAGTTTTGTGGAAGGGTATACTGCCGGGACGTATCCTGTTTGGCGTGAAACGGTTGGAGATATTTCCGAGCGTAAACATTTCTGGAATATATGGGCTTATGGTTCGACGAATGGAATGGGCTACCACGAATATCTTCAGATGTGCGAAGATTTGAAAGCCGAGCCTTTATATGTGATTAACAGCGGAGTAACGAGCCAAAGCCGTCGTCCGCGTTATGAAGATATAACAGCCATGAATAAATTAGTGCAGGATGCTTTGGATGCAATAGCATATGCCAATGCACCTGTCGATTCGACTTTGGGTGCTATGCGTGCCAAATCAGGGCATCCGGAACCTTTCAATTTGAAATATGTAGAGATCGGAAGTGAGAACTACGGACAGGAATATTCCAAACGTTTTGAACTTTTCAAAAAAGCGATCAATGAAGCCTATCCGGAGATAACAGTTATCAAAAGTGCTGCGATACCCGGACAGCTCCGGACTGAATGGACTGATTATCATTTTTATTCGGGAGAAGATTTCCTGATAGCCAATCATAACAGGTATGAGACCGGGCAGTATCTGCGGAGATTCCCAGCTATTTTTATCGGTGAGTTCAGTATGGGAGACGCTTCTTTACAAGGGACTCTGCGTGCAGCGATAGGAGAGGCCTGTTTCCTTGCCGGAGTCGAAAATAGTCCGGAAGTTGTGAAGCGTCTGGCATATGCTCCGGTATTGGGCAATGTGAATTACGAATTTCAACGGTATCCTGTTCTTTCATTCAATAACCGCCAGGTGGTGGGATCGCCGTCTTTTTATATGATGCAGATGTTTGCAAATAACCGGGGAGATGAATTGCTGAAAACAGAAGTTGATACCTATAGTCGTCCACAGGTGACATTCGGCCGTGCTTCGATAGAGTTGTTTGATAACAGTTATGATTTTGAGGATGTGCGAATCGATGATAAACCTGTCACTGATGCTACCGTAAAAAGTGGGGGCTGGGATGTAAAAGAGGGAAGACTTATTCCGGTTCCTAACCGTTGGAATTATTTGTTAATGGGAGATTCGACGGCTCACGACTATACATTGTCTATGCGGATCAGGCGAACGAAAGGCAGCGGACAAATTCAACTTCGTGTTCGTGATAATGGTAAAGATGGAGAGGCAAATGATCATATAGCATTGTCGATTGCTCCCGGCTCCTGTGAGTTATATCGTCAGTCGGGTGCGGTGAAAGATACGTTATGTTCTCCCCGCACTCATTCTTTTGAAAGCAATCGCTGGTATGATATAAAAATAGTCTGCAAGGATGAGACTATCAGTTGTTATGTGGATGGAAAACAGATATACGAGGTCGTATTACCTCCGCTACCATCGCTGGTTTCTGTTGCGACCTGGGATAAAGAAATGAATGTGATACTGCTGAAGGTGATAAACACGACCCGCCATGAAGAAAAAACGGAGTTGGATATAAAAGGTGTCAGTGTAAAGAACAATGCGGAGATTATTCAACTGACAGGGGATCCTTTGGGGCGTAATACATTCTTAGAACCGGAAAAGATCGTTCCCGTACAGAAAGAAATATCTTTTTCTTTGGGAGGCCCGATGGTCTATTCATTTCCTCCGAACTCGATCACGATCATAAAGCTGCAGATTGACTAAACAAATCCGGGAACTTCGTTTAAATGGTGGAAGTTGGTTCCTGACTTCGTAGAAACGGTTTTCAAACGTTTAATGTAGGTTTCTTAGGCCTAGGAAATGGCTTTTAAATGGTGAAAGTTCATTTCCTAGGCCTAAGAAATGAACTTTCACCATTTAAAACAGCTTTCTTACATCTAAGAAACCCACTTTAAACGTTTGAAAGGGGTTTCTTAGGCGTAAGAAGCAATTTCTCAATTAATGTACCAGCATTTCCGGAGTAATGCGAGTGAATTTATCCGCATCCGCTTTACGTAGTTTCACGCTACCGTCATTCCAGTTAGAAGGCCAGCCACCGATGATGTGTCCAAGGAATACAACTTTGATTTCGTGTAAACCGGCAGCCAATGCAACAGATGTGTCGTGACGTGAGAAACGTTTCACTTCACCGCCGTTATTGATAAGCAGTTTACCATCGATCCAAACTTCTTCGTTATCCGAAGAGAGATAATATACGCCATCTTCCGGGATATTTACATAGCCGGTTGCAATAGCGGCATATTGTTTTACACCTCTCATAGACTCGCTGCTCTTAACAACACTGGTAAGCTCACGAAGATCTTTCATTGTTGACTTCTTCCATTCCTTAATGTCAGCCAGTTTGGATGATTCAAGGAACATACCGTCGGTAACCTGCATTTCCAGTCCCGGAGTTGTCTTAGTCACTTCCTTAGCTGGGGCCAATGCCTGTTTTTCTACTGCGATCGTACGAGTCTTGCTCATTTTACCGGAAGGCAAAACAGAACGGATTTTCAGTATGCCGGATTCGGTGAATTCGATAGGAGCAGAGTAAACGGTTGATTCGGCAGTCGGTTCTGTTCCGTCGATCGTATATACCATCTTGATAGGACGTGTAGTCTTAAATTCAAGAGATGCTTTATCAGTGAACGCAACAAAATTGGTAGAGCCCTTCGGCTGTTCCGGTTGCGGAATATGATAGTTGATATTGTGTGCATCCAGGCGAACCAGTGCATTATCCAGTCTGCGTTCGAAATCCTTGTAGTCTTTGCGGTTAAGTGGGCTCCATCCGATTTCAGATAAAGCGAGCATACGCGGATACATACGATATTCCATCAAATCTGTATTATACATGTATTCAGACCAGTTGTTGCATTGAACACCTTTAATATGTTGAGCTTTGCCTGTTGCAACCAATGTGTCGGGAACCGGATTGTAGTTATAAACTTTTTCAATCGTAGCGTATCCGCCGATAGTTACCGGTTCGATCTTAGCATCTCCCTGATATTGGTCGAGATACATGCCGCCGCTTCCCGGAGTCATGATCACATCATGTCCCATATTGGCAGCAGCGATACCTCCTGCTTCACCACGCCATGACATTACGGTTGCAGAAGGAGCAAGTCCGCCTTCCAGGATTTCATCCCAACCGATGATTTTTTTACCGTGTTTTTCAGCCAGATATTTCTCCATCCGTTGTACGAAATAACTTTGCAGACGTTCTTCCGCACTATGTTGTTTGTTGCCTTTCAAACCTTCTTCTTTGATCCGTTTCTGACAAAGCGGACATTCTTTCCAGCTGATTTTCGGACATTCGTCGCCTCCGATATGGAAATATTCGCTAGGGAACATCGGAGCAATCTCGTCGATCACATCTTCCAGGAACTTGAATGATTCTTCCTTGCCGGCACACATAACGATATCTTCAACGCCCCAGATGATACGCGGAGTACCTTGTTCGCCTTTACAGGACAGCTCGGGATAAGCAGCGATAGCAGCCATTTCGTGTCCCGGCAGTTCCAGTTCGGGAATAACAGTTATGAAACGGTCGGCTGCATATTTCACAACTTCCTTGATCTCTTCCTGGGTATAGAAACCTCCATATTCAGTTCCTTCGCCTTCGATACGTTTTGAACCGATTTCAGTCAGTTTCGGATATTTCTTGATTTCAACGCGCCAACCCTGGTCGTCTGTTAAATGCCAGTGCATTGTGTTGATCTTGAATAAAGACAATGCGTCGATCTGTTTCTTTACGTTTTCAACCGGAATAAAATGACGACAAGGGTCAAGCATAAAGCCACGGTATTCGAAACGAGGTTCGTCTTTTACGGAAACACACGGGGTGGTCCATGCAATACCGCTTACAACAACCGGGCTTTCGATTTCTGCGGGCAATAATTGCATGAATGTTTGCATACCGTAGAATAATCCCTGCGGAGTTTTAGCTTTTACAGTTGCACCATTAGCAGTCACGTCGAGTGTATAGCCTTCGTTGTTTACGTCCAGTGATTCGTCGATGATTAAAGAAATGCCATTAGATACTTCTTTATCTCCGACTGTTACCTGATAACCTGTGGCCAGGTTCATTTTAGAGGCAAAAAATTCAGCAACAATCTTTGCTTCCGGAGTGGAAGCCTGGAAAGCCATGTTTTTACCGATTTTAAAGACTCCTTCGTTCTGAGTTAGACTTACAGGTATGGGAATTACATTGATACCCTGGTTGTAAGGCATCTGCTTTGTAGGCCCTTCACTGCATGACGCAAGAATACATAGTGCTGCGCCTGCACACATTGAAACGAGCTTCTTCATGTTTTAAATGATAAGTTTATTGATAATTGTGTATTTTGTTTTTCGTAGGGGCGGCCCTAGCGGTCGTCCCGGTATTTATACCGGTTAAACAGGAATTTGTGCCGCTTATACGGTGTATATATAATATAATGTATAGGAGCTGTGTTTTTAAGCAACCCCTATACAATGTGTTTTACCATGCGAAGATAGGATATTCTTTCATGATACTGTTCACTTTTTCGCGAACAGCAGTGATTGTTTTATCACATTCAGGGGCAGAAAGAACTGTATCGATCAATTCCACGATTTCAGCCATCAGCGGTTCTTTGGCACCACGGGTAGTGATAGCCGGAGTACCGACACGGATACCTGAAGTCTGGAAAGCCGAACGACTGTCGAACGGAACCATGTTCTTATTTACTGTGATGTCAGCTGCAACCAATGCTTTTTCTGCAACCTTACCTGTCAGTTCCGGGAACTTCTTGCGCAGGTCGATCAACATGCTATGATTGTCCGTACCATCGGAAATGATCTTATAACCTTTATCGATAAAAGCTTTTGCCATCGCAGCTGCATTTGCTTTAACCTGAGCCTGATATGTTTTATATTCCGGCTCCAACGCTTCACCGAAAGCTACGGCTTTAGCGGCGATCACGTGTTCCAGCGGACCTCCCTGGATACCCGGGAATACAGCCGAGTCCAGTAATTGAGACATTTTCTTGATCTCGCCTTTCGGAGTCTTCTTTCCCCATGGGTTTTCGAAATCTTTGCCTAAAAGGATGATACCACCACGCGGACCACGTAAAGTCTTATGGGTAGTTGATGTTACGATATGAGCATATTCCAGCGGATTGTTCAGCAAACCAGCTGCGATAAGACCGGCAGGGTGGGCCATGTCGATCATCAACAGAGCACCTACTTTGTCGGCGATTTCGCGCATACGTTTGTAGTCCCACTCGCGTGAGTAAGCAGAACCGCCACCTACGATCAAACGAGGTTTTTCACGTAGTGCAACTTCTTCCATCTGGTCGTAGTCTACACGTCCGGTGTCTTCTTTAACATTATATTCTGTAGCTCTATATAAAATACCTGAACTGTTTACTGGAGAACCATGAGAGAGGTGACCACCATGTGACAGGTTTAAGCCGAGGAATGTGTCCCCAGGATTAAGTACTGCCAGGAATACGGCTGCATTAGCCTGTGCCCCTGAGTGCGGCTGAACGTTTGCCCATTCAGCATTGAAGATTTGTTTCAACCGTTCGATAGCGATGGTTTCGCTCTGGTCTACAACTTCACAACCTCCATAATAACGCTTACCGGGATAACCTTCGGCGTATTTGTTGGTCAGACAGCTTCCCATGGCTTGCATCACCTGGTCGCTCACAAAGTTTTCAGAAGCAATCAGCTCGATACCTTTCAACTGGCGCTGATGTTCTTTCTCAATGATGTCGAAAATGATCTTGTCTTGTTTCATTACATGTAAAATTGGTTATTGCAATGAGTTCTCTGCTTATTAAAATGAGAGAATCGTCGCAAATTTACGATAAAAATCTATATAAATGGCTAGATTGTTGTCAAAATATAATTGCAGCTAGCAGCTAAAGAGCCTGTTTTTGGATTACCTTTGCCAAAACAGTAAAAAGAGGATTTATGAAAGAGAATAAGTATGATGATGAACAATTTTTCAACCAGTACAGCCAGATGTCGCGTTCGGTGGATGGCTTGAGAGGGGCTGGTGAATGGCATGTATTGAAAACGATGTTACCCGACTTCCGGGGAAAGCGTTTATTGGATCTCGGATGTGGCTTTGGTTGGCATTGCCGGTATGCGGTAGAGAATGGTGCCGTATCAGCTTTAGGAATCGATATTTCGGAAAAGATGCTGGAAGAAGCGCAGAAAAGAAATGCTTCTCCTCTGATAGAATATAAATGTATGGCTGTGGAGGATTTCGATTATCAGCCGGAAGCATATGATGTGGTGATAAGTTCGCTGACTTTTCATTATCTGGAGTCATTCGGTGATGTTTGCCGGAATGTACATAAGTGTCTGACCCAAGGGGGAGCTTTTGTCTTTTCAGTAGAACATCCCATCTTTACAGCTTACGGAACACAAGATTGGTATCGTGATCAGGCAGATAATATTCTTCATTGGCCGGTCGATCGTTATTTCACGGAAGGAAAAAGAAACGCGGTTTTTCTTGGCGAAGAGGTCATTAAATATCATAAGACACTAACAACCTACGTAAACAGTCTTATCCAGGCTGGCTTTGAAATCACCGGCCTGATAGAACCGGAACCTGATGCTGCTTTACTGGATACTATCCCGGGAATGCGTGACGAACTCCGCAGGCCAATGATGTTACTGATTTCAGCAGTAAAGAAATAGAAAGGGTGGGCACGGAATCTTTTTGTCATATATTGTGATAAAATACTCGCATAATATGTGCGAATAAATTATCACAATATATGATAATTTCACTAGAACAGCTTAATCACTTTTCCTGATCTGCTGCTTTCCCAGGCTGCTTCAATCAAACGGATCACATCTACCACTTCGCGTGCATCACTTAGCAAAGGCTCACCATTTCGGATATGCTGGTAAATATTCTCGTACAAAGCACCGTAGTCTCCCGGAAGGCTTGGATATTTCTCTCTTACATCCATGCCGTTATTGTCTGTATGAAGTACTCCCCACAGTTCTTTCTCTTCTTCACCCCAATGAGGCATATCGGGAGTGAGCCCATCTGTCAGATCCGCTTCCTGCCTGTCGAGCCCATATTTTACATACGAACCATTTGTTCCGTGAAGCATAAACCTCGGTTCACGTTCACACATCAGGTAGCTGGCTTTGAGTGTTATCTTTATGTTGGGTGCCAGGGAGGGGCGAAGCAGATGAATGATGAAATAATCGTCTACCATGCCACCCTCACGTAAAATCGCTATGTCAGCAAATACAGCCTCCGGCATACCGAACAATTGCACAGCCTGATCAATCAGATGTGCTCCAAGATTATATGTTATACCTCCTCCGGCTTCTCCTGTTTCTTTCCATGTTCCCGGTTTGATGAAATTGCGGAAACGAGGGAAAGTGGATTCGAATTCAACCAGATGTCCCAATAAGTTTTTATGCAATATTTCTTTGATTGTCAGGAAATCACTATCCCACCTTCTATTCTGGTAGACACTCAGGCTTAATTTCTTTTCTGCGGCAAGGGTAACCAACTCGTTTGCCTGTTCTACGGTTGTTGTGAACGGCTTTTCTACAAGTACGTTCTTTCCGGCTTCCAATGCCCGGCGTGCATATTCATAATGAGAACTGTCTGGCGTGTTTATCACGATCAGTTCCAGGTCATCCACTGTAAGCAGTTCGTCGAAACTACGAACGATATATGCCTGTGGATAACGTTCTTTAGCCAGATCTTTGCTACGCTCGGAGATAGCCGTCAATTCAAAATGCGGGTTGGCATTTATGAATGGAGCATGAAATACCTGTCCCGACATTCCGTAAGCAGCTAATCCTGTTTTGATCTTATTCATATCTTAAAAAGAGATTATTTGAAATAAAAGTTTATCAAGTATTCGGTTGGATCTCATCCCAATTGGCAGCGTTATTCGCTCCGATGATCCAGTTGAAGGCATAATGACGTTCTACAACAATTCCGCTATCAAGGCCGCCCGGAGCTTCTTTCCCATGAATACGTGCATCCACACAAGCCCAATCATAACGCAATGTCAGGTCTGCCGCATCCAGTATTTCTGTTTCCGGACGCGAATATCCTTTAGATAACAGATCCTGTAATCCTTTGTGTTGCCAAAAGATCGCAGCCAGGACAGGTACGTCGATTATCTCCGATGGGTACGAAAGGTCGTCAACGACTCCGGCTGCCCAAAGCAATACTCCGCAACATTCGTAGCGCCAAACGAATTGAATACAGGTTTGCTGTTCTGGTTTCGGATCATCGATATAGGCTGTTTCCTTCTCTGTCAGATATGACTTAACACCGTACAGCTCATCCATCTTATTAAAGTAAAAGAGTGCTTTTTCCCGGTCTGAGTCTTCGGATAATATTACTTCCGAGTAAACGGCAACCGCAAACAGAGCCGCCGCTCGCTTCACCATCTCTTCCCGGCTTTTCAACCGGACCTCGCTTTCCAATGCCTCACTACGCAAATGTTCCATATAGGGAATATCTTTCTTTTTAAGTAGCGAGATAGAACGAAGGCGTCTTTCCGTATCGGCTTCAGACTCTTCCGGGCGATTGCCGTCGAGTAGGTCGGCATTGCCTATCGGAATGAATTCAGTCAACTGACTTTCTCCCTGGATGGAGAATAACAGCTTACCTTCCTTGGTGTATATCTGCATGCTGGGATAAAGCAGGAAGCCGTTTATGTCGTTGGCTATGGCAAATAAACAGTTGATAATATAGTTCGTCCGGTCCTCGTTGTCATTTATATCGAATGTAATGCCGGTTACACAGTTGAATACGCGAATCTGACGTAGCACATTTTCTTTCAGTTCAACCAGAGGTGTCTCTGCTGAAGAAAAATAATTGGCCATACCGGCTGTGTGGGAGGCAATGAAATCTGGTTTGTCCTGCTGGTGGCTGATATTGAATGTAATGCTCGAGTCATCCAGGAGTGTCAGGATGATATTTCCGTTTTTTGATGTGATCTCTTTTGTCATTTCTTTGTAACGATCCTGAATGGCTGTCACAATACGTCCGGGATCACCGATAACTGTGTATAGCGTGATATTCGCTTTCTCCATGATTCTATAATTTTTTATCCGGCTGTGATACCGGGGTGTTGTTGCGGACAAAAATAAGAAAATAAAGAAGTACTTTATATATTGATGTGGGTGAAAAGTTTACCTTAGGCCTCCGGAAGATGATAAACAAACTCTGAATACGAAAACAAAAACGTGATGAACTCCCCTGAATAGGAATAATTATATTAGCAGTCCATAGGCTCGGACATGCGGAAGCTATCAGGATCGGCAGCTGGAAGTATAATCTGGTTATGCAGGATGCATAAAAACAGGTTGTCGGAAGGAGATAGCTTGAAATAATTCGGCTCAGAACTGATTTGTATGAAAAAAACATTATATTTGTATATTCAGAAACTAAATAGATATGAGTGATGATGAACTATTCGAACTATCTTTACATTGCTATCCGGGCAGCGATAGATGCCGGTAAAGCTATCATGGATATTTATACAGATCCTGCATCTGATTTTGAGATTGAACGCAAAGCTGATAATTCTCCGCTGACAAAAGCAGACAAAGCGGCTCATAAGTTGATCGTGAATGTCCTTTCCGTAAGTCCGTATCCGGTTTTGAGTGAGGAAGGAAAAGATATTCCTTATGCTGAACGTTCTTCCTGGGAAACTTTCTGGCTGGTCGATCCGTTGGACGGGACCAAGGAGTTTATCAAAAAAAATGGTGAGTTTACGGTAAATATCGCTTTGATCGAAAAAGGAGTGCCTATTTTAGGAGTGATCTATGTCCCGGTACGGAAAGAATTGTATTTCTCTACCGATTCTTTGGGGGCTTATAAGTTGAATGTGGATTGTGATAATCAACCCTCTATGGACGAGATCATACAAAAGGGAGTCCGCTTGCCCGTTTCTATGGGGCATCAGGGAATTGTTGTTGTTGCTTCCCGTTCTCACCAGAGTCCGGAAACAACGGATTTTATAGAGAATTTGAGAAAGCAGGGACAGCCAGTTACGTTAATCAGTAGCGGTAGTAGCTTGAAAATCTGCCTGGTTGCGGAAGGAAGTGCGGATATATATCCTCGTTTTGCTCCGACAATGGAGTGGGATACGGCAGCCGGACATGCTATTGCCAAAGGGGCGGGATGTGATGTTTTTCATATCGATGGTCGAACACCGTTGAAATACAATAAGGAAGATTTGCACAACCCCTGGTTTATCGTAAAACCCATTTCTTCCATATCCTGATTATTTTGGTCAATAAGATTAAAATAGCACATTGGCGTACGAATAACGTTAATTTTCTTATTACATTTGCACCTTATCTGAAAAACTAGACAGATTAGGAACGCATGAATTTTGAAATATTATTTGTATTATTAGCCTTGGCCGGTATGGTCGCGGCGTTAATATGGGACAGAATGCGACCGGGAATGATACTACTTTCTGTAGTAGTATTATTCCTTGTCGTTGGTATATTAAGTCCCAAAGAAATGTTGGAAGGGTTTAGTAATAAAGGGATGATAACTGTCGCCATGCTCTTTTTGGTGAGCGAAGGTATCCGTCAGAGTGGTGCTTTAGGGCAGGTAATCAAGAAACTTCTTCCGGAAGGTAAGACCACAGTGCTGAAAGCCCAGGTGCGTATGTTGCCCCCCATCGCTTTTATATCCGCTTTCCTGAATAATACACCGGTAGTTGTGATTTTTGCCCCGATCATCAAACGTTGGGCCGAAACGGTAAAACTTCCTGCTACTAAATTCCTTATTCCCCTTTCTTATGTTACTATATTAGGTGGTATCTGTACGTTGATCGGAACTTCGACCAATCTGGTGGTACATGGTATGGTTACAGATGCCGGGTATGAGGGGTTTACAATGTTCGAGCTTGGAAAGGTCGGTATCTTTATCGCAATAGCAGGTATTCTTTACCTGTTTGCTTTTTCAAATAAACTGCTTCCCGATTCCCGTCAGGATAATTACGTAGATGAAGGAGAAGAAGAAGGTCCGGGAAACTTGCACCGTGTGGAAGCCGTATTGGGCTCCCGTTTCCCCGGTATCAATAAGACATTGGGCGAATTTAACTTTGCACGCCATTATGGTGCTATCGTAAAGGAAGTGAAGAGTGGGGGCGAACGGTTCACACACGATCTGGATAAAGTGACCTTGCATGAAGGGGATACATTGGTGCTTTGGGCAGACGATTCATTCATCCCGACCTGGGGAGAATCAAGTGTCTTCCTTATGCTTGCCAATGGTAGTGAAAACACGGAACCCGTATCGAAAGGAAAACGTTGGCTGGCACTGGGACTATTGATCTTTATGATCGTAGGTGCAACAGTCGGAGAACTGCCGGTGGTGAAGGAGGCTATCCCGGATATGAGACTGGATATGTTTTTCTTTGTCTGCATCACAACTATTATTATGGCCTGGACAAAGATATTCCCGCCTAAAAAGTATACCAAATATATTTCATGGGATATTCTGATCACGATTGCATGCGCTTTTGCGATCAGTAAAGCAATGGAAAACTCCGGTTTTGCAGCATTGGTGGCCAGTTATATTATCAATATGGCCGATAGTTTCGGACCTTACGCATTATTAGCAATCATATTTATTATTACAAATATATTTACGGAATTGATAACGAACAATGCGGCCGCGGCTTTAAGCTTCCCGATTGCATTATCAGTAGCCACACAGTTAGGAGTAAATCCGACTCCGTTCTTTGTTGTGATCTGTATGGCGGCTTCGGCCAGCTTCAGTTCGCCGATCGGTTATCAGACGAACCTGATCGTACAAGGTATCGGTAGCTATAAGTTTACCGACTTCGTAAGGATCGGTCTGCCGCTGAACCTGATCACTTTCCTGATATCTGTATTTGTAATTCCAATGATCTGGAAATTCTAATTAAAGGGGTAATTTATAATGAGTAATACACAAACGAATAACATATATCCGATCTTCGACAGAATGATGGGCAGGGAGGATAAGGAAACTCTTTTGAAACAGCGTAGTGTGATGGTCTGGTTTACGGGACTCAGTGGCTCCGGTAAAAGTACTGTTGCCATTGCGTTGGAGCGTGAGTTACACCAGCGCGGATTATTGTGCCGTATTCTGGACGGTGATAATATCCGTAGCGGTATCAATAACAATCTGGGATTTTCTGCCGAAGACCGTGTGGAGAATATTCGTCGCATAGCCGAGGTAAGCAAACTATTTATTGATACGGGTGTTATAACAATAGCGGCTTTTATCAGTCCGAACAACGAATTAAGGGAGATGGCTTCATCTATTATCGGAAAAGAAAATTTCCTCGAAATTTATGTGAACACACCGATCGAAGAGTGCGAACGGCGTGATGTGAAGGGGCTGTATGCTAAAGCTCGTAAGGGAGAAATAAAAGACTTTACTGGCGTTTCGGCTCCGTTCGAAGCACCGGAATATCCGGCTTTGTCGTTGGATACATCCGTGTTGAGTCTGGAAGAGTCGGTAAACAAATTGTTGGAATTGATTTTACCCAAAGTGAGGGTTTAAGAAGGAAATATAAATAATAACAAATATAACTATGTCAGACTACAAATTAAGCCATTTACAGGAACTGGAAGCAGAATCCATCCATATCATACGGGAGGTTGCTGCTGAATTTGAAAATCCTGTAATGCTTTATTCTATCGGTAAAGACTCATCGGTGATGGTCCGGTTGGCAGAAAAGGCCTTTGCTCCGGGTAAAGTACCGTTTCCGTTGATGCATATCGACTCCAAATGGAAGTTTAAGGAAATGGTACAGTTCCGTGATGAATATGCAAAGAAATTCGGATGGAACCTGATCGTCGAATCCAATATGGAGGCCTTTCACGCTGGTGTCGGGCCTTTTACACATGGTAGCAAGGTGCATACCGACCTGATGAAGACACAGGCTTTATTGCATGCCCTCGATAAATACAAGTTCGATGCCGCTTTCGGCGGAGCCCGTCGCGACGAGGAAAAGAGCCGTGCCAAAGAACGTATCTACTCTTTCCGTGATAAATTCCACCAGTGGGATCCGAAGAACCAGCGTCCGGAATTATGGGATATCTATAATGCCCGCGTTCACAAAGGCGAAAGTATCCGTGTATTCCCTTTGTCAAATTGGACAGAGTTGGATATCTGGCAATATATCCGTCTGGAAAACATACCTATTGTTCCGTTGTATTATGCAAAAGAACGTCCTATCGTAGAACTGGATGGCAATCTGATCATGGCCGACGACGACCGTCTGCCGGAACAGTATCGCGATCAGATCAAGATGCGCATGGTACGTTTCCGTACGCTTGGCTGTTGGCCTCTGACCGGAGCCGTAGACAGTGAGGCCGATACGATCGAGAAGATCGTGGAAGAAATGATGACAACCACCAAGAGCGAACGCACTACCCGTGTGATCGACTTCGACCAGGATGCCAGCATGGAACAGAAAAAGAGAGAAGGTTATTTCTAATTCTAAAGAATATGTCAACATTAAATATAAAAGAATTCCTGGATAAGGACGAACAAAAAGACTTGCTCCGTTTCCTTACTGCCGGTTCGGTAGATGATGGTAAATCGACATTGATCGGACGTCTTTTGTTTGATAGTAAAAAGTTATATGAAGATCAGCTGGATGCTCTTGAACGCGACAGTAAGCGTATGGGAAATGCCGGCGATCATATTGACTATGCATTACTGCTCGACGGTTTGAAAGCGGAACGCGAGCAGGGGATCACGATCGATGTAGCTTACCGCTACTTCAGCACGAACAACCGTAAATTCATCATAGCCGATACTCCGGGACACGAGCAGTATACGCGAAACATGATTACCGGTGGTTCGACAGCTAACCTGGCGATTATCCTGGTGGATGCCCGTACGGGCGTGATTACACAGACCCGTCGCCATACCTATCTGGTATCTCTGCTGGGTATCAAGCATGTGGTATTGGCAGTAAACAAGATGGACCTGGTCGATTTCGACAAAGAGGTTTTCGATCGGATCGTAGCCGACTATAAGGAGTTTGTTGCTCCGTTGAATATCTCGGATATTACTTACATTCCGCTTTCTGCGCTGGATGGAGATAATGTGGTGGATAAGAGTGACCGTACCCCCTGGTACGATGGCCCTTCTTTGCTCGACTTCCTTGAAACGGTTCCCATCGACCAGGATCGAAACTTCGAAGATTTCCGCTATCCGGTACAGTATGTGTTGCGTCCGAACCTGGACTTCCGTGGTTTCTGCGGTAAGGTATCCAGCGGTATCATCCGTAAGGGAGATACAGTGATGGCGTTGCCTTCACGTAAGACTTCTAAAGTAAAAAGTATTGTTACTTATGACGGTGAACTGGATTATGCTTTCCCTCCCCAGTGTGTTACCATCACTCTGGAAGATGAGATCGATGTTTCCCGTGGCGAAATGCTGGTGCACCCGGATAATCTGCCGATAGAAGACCGTAATTTCGAGTCCATGTTAGTATGGATGGATGAAGAACCTATGGATATGTCCAAACAGTTCTACATCAAACATACGACGAACCTGACACGTGCCCGTGTAGACAGTATCCGTTATAAGGTGAATGTCAATACTATGGAACAGTTGACAGTTGACAATGGACAGCTGACAGCTGACAGTTTGCCGATGAAACTGAATGAAATTGCTCGTGTCGTCTTTACAACGGGTAAGGAACTGATGTTTGACCCGTATCAGAAGAATAAGCAGACAGGTGCATTTATCCTGATCGACCCGATCACCAATAACACATCGGCTGTCGGAATGATCATCGACCGTGTGGATGCGAAAGATATGGTAACGGAAGATGCCCTTGCCGTATTGAACCTTCCTGAACTTGGAATAGGCAAAGAACATTACGATGCTGTTCGCACAATATGTAAAGAGTTGGAGCGCCAGGGCGTTCCTGTAAAATGTATAACAGATAAAGAGTAAATTATGGGGTTGCTGGAATTTGATAAATTACCAATTAACACGCTGGTAGGAGCGGACTGGAAAACATTTAAGGCTGTGACAGCTAACAAAACGATCGACAAAGGTTTTCGCAACAAGTATTATCTGACAAAGTCGATATGCCGTCTGCTCAGTTTATTGCAACCTTTCGAAGATGCCCGTTACCGTAAGATCGCGGACAAACCGTTGGAGATGGATCCGGTATTCATATTGGGTCACTGGCGTAGTGGGACCACCTTCGTCCACAATGTGTTTTCGTGCGACAAGCATTTCGGATACAACACCACCTATCAGACGGTATTCCCGAACCTGATGCTTTGGGGACAGCCTTTCTTTAAGAAGAATATGTCATTCCTGATGCCTGACAAACGCCCGACCGACAATATGGAGTTGAAGGTCGACCTTCCGCAGGAAGAAGAGTTTGCCCTGGCTAACATGATGCCGTATACTTATTATAATTTCTGGTTCTTTCCTAAACATATGCTGGAATATTGCGACCGGTATCTGTTGTTTGACAATACGACCGAACAGGAACTGGAAGTGTTTAAGGAAACCTTCCTGAAGCTTGTTAAGATATCGCTTTGGAATACGCACGGCTCGCAGTTCCTGAGTAAGAACCCGCCGCATACCGGACGTGTAAAAACGTTGCTGGAAATGTTTCCGAATGCCAAGTTTATTTATTTGAAGCGTAATCCTTATACTGTATTTGAAAGTACGCGCAGTTTCTTTACAAATACAATACAGCCGCTTCGTTTGCAAGACATCACTAATGAACAGATTGAAAGTAATCTTATTGAAGTATATCGCCGCTTGTTCTATAAATTTGAAGAACAGAAAGGGCTGATCCCCGAAGGAAACCTGGTGGAAGTGAAGTTTGAAGATTTCGAACAGGATGCTTATGCAATGACTGAAGACATCTATCGTAAACTGAACCTGCCGGGATTCGAATCGTCTAAAGCCGAGATCGAGAAATATCTGGGTAAGAAAAAGGGATATAAAAAGAACCAGTACAAATACGACGACCGTACCGTACAGATTGTCGAAAAGAACTGGGGCATGGCTCTCAAAGAGTGGGGGTATTCTTTATAATATTCTTTCAACTTTTAAGCAAAGCTTATGAATTATATAAAGAATATATTGTTATTTTTGTTTGCAGGTAGCCAGCTGTCTTCCATGACCGGACAGGAAAAGGTCGTACCTTTTGCTTTCGGTGATATGGATCAGTGGGTTGTTCGTGAAATCCAGGAGTCGGGAATCATTGGTGGAAATAAGAAACACCTGTATGAGTTGGGACCGACCGATACAATTGTCGGCAATGTTGCTTATCGTAACCGGGGTGGTTCTCCGTGGGCTAACTCGAACGTGATGGCAAAGGTTGCCGGAGTAGTAAAGACCAATACATCTGTTTTTCCGGAAAGGAGAGGAGATGGATGGTGTGCACGCCTGGAGACACGTATGGAAAGTGTGAAAGTATTAGGTTTGGTCGATATCGAGGTCGTTGCTGCCGGTTCCGTATTCCTGGGAGCGGTACACGAGCCGATCAAAGGGACAAAGAACCCGCAAAGTATGCTGGGGAGCGGTGTTCCTTTCACCAAGAAACCGGAAGCGATCCGTTTCGATTATAAGATCAAGGCGGCGCCGGAGAAAGAACGTATCCGTAGTACAGGATTCAGCCGTAAGTCGAAAGTGGCCGGACAGGACTCGATCGCAGCTATTCTATTCTTACAGAAACGTTGGGAAGATAAGGAAGGAAATGTATATGCCAAACGGGTAGGAACAATGGTGCAACGTTATGTATCATCGACAGACGGTTGGGTAAACGACGCTACTTATCCGATCCTTTACGGCAATATTACTTCCCATCCCGATTACAAACCTTATATGTGCATACAGGTTGAAGAACGTTATACGCTGAACAGTCAGGGAAAAAGTGTTCCCATTCAGGAGATCGGCTGGGCAGAAGAAGGAGAGGTGCCGACACATATCGTGCTGCAATTCACATCCAGCCATGGCGGTGCCTATATCGGCTCACCGGGTAATACGTTCTGGATTGATAATGTAAAACTGATATATTAATCAGTTGACAGTTGACAAGTGACAATTGACAGTTCTCCGAGCTGTTTTATCTGTCATCCGTCAACTGTCGACTGTCAACTTTTTAAATATGGAGGCAAAGATTAAAGCACTTCGTGATGAACTGGAACAACATAATTATAATTATTATGTGCTTTCCACACCGACTATATCAGACCGTGAGTTTGATGAGAAGATGAAAGAGTTGCAGGCATTGGAAGAGGCCAATCCTGAATTTGCCGATCCGCATTCGCCGACGCAACGGGTAGGAAGCGACCTTTCGAAAGAATTCGAACAGGTGGTACATCAATACCCGATGCTATCTTTAGGAAATACCTATTCAGAAGAAGAAATACGTGATTTCTACGAGCGGACGGAACGTGCTTTGAACGAGCCTTTCGAAATCGTTGCCGAACTGAAATACGACGGCACTTCTATCTCGTTGATCTACGAAAACGGTCGGCTGGTACGTGCCGTTACCCGTGGCGATGGAACCCGTGGCGATGATGTCACGGCAAATGTAAAAACGATCCGTTCCGTTCCTTTGAAGTTGCGTGGCGACAATTATCCGGCTAACTTTGAGATACGTGGGGAGATCCTGCTTCCCTGGGCGGAGTTCGATCGTCTGAATAAGCAAAGGGAAGAACAGGAAGAACCTCTTTTCGCCAATCCGCGTAATGCCGCATCAGGAACTTTGAAACAACAGAATCCGGCCATTGTGGCTTCCCGTAAACTGGATGCTTACTTCTATTATCTGTTAGGAGAGCAGCTTCCGGCAGACGGACATTACGAAAACTTACAGATCGCCCGCACCTGGGGATTTAAAATACCGGATGTTATCCGTAAATGTAACAGCCTGCAGGATATTTTCGACTATATCGCTTATTGGGATGCAGAACGGAAAAACTTACCTGTTGCTACGGATGGCATTGTTTTAAAGGTAAACTCACTCCGTCAGCAGAAAAACTTAGGATTTACAGCCAAGAGTCCGCGTTGGGCTATTGCTTATAAATTTCAGGCCGAACGTGCCGTTACCCGCTTGAACTCCGTTTCCTTCCAGGTTGGACGTACAGGGGCGGTTACTCCGGTGGCTAACCTGGAACCGGTATTGCTGGCCGGAACAACCGTAAAACGTGCCTCCTTGCATAATGCCGATATTATAGAAGGGCTGGATTTGCATCTGGGGGATAATGTCTATGTAGAAAAAGGAGGGGAGATCATCCCTAAAATAGTTGGCGTGGATGTAGATTCGCGCTCTATGTTATTGGGAGCAAAGGTTACTTTTATCAAGACTTGCCCCGAATGCGGTACACCGCTTTATCGTCCGGAAGGGGAAGCAGCCCACTATTGCCCGAACGAATCGGGTTGTCCTCCGCAGATAAAAGGCCGAATCGAACATTTCGTTACCCGGCGTGCCATGAATATAAACATCGGCCCGGAAACGGTGGAAGACTTGTTCAATGCCGGTCTTATAAAGAATGTGGCCGACCTGTACACTTTGGAGGTTCCCGATCTGCTGCGTCTGGAACGCTGGGCGGAGAAAAGTGCCCGTAACCTGATGGTCAGCCTCGAAGAATCTAAACAGGTTCCTTTCGAACGTGTACTCTTCGGACTGGGAATCCGTTATGTTGGTGAAACCGTAGCCAAGCGTCTGGCATCCGCTTTCCATTCCATGAAACAGCTGGAAGAAGCCTCTTTGGAGACGCTTACGGAAGTAGATGAAATAGGGGAACGTATCGCCCGCAGTGTGGTAGATTATTTCGCTGACGAGGAAAACCGTACATTGGTAGCCCGTCTGGAAGAATATGGTTTGCAAATGACGGTAGCCGAAGAAGTGCTGGCAAACCGTTCGGACAAACTGAAAGGATTGTCTATTGTGATCAGCGGAACATTCACTCAGCATTCGCGTGACGAATATAAAGCGATGATCGAACAACATGGCGGAAAGAACAGTGGTTCCGTTTCCGGAAAGACTGATTATATCCTGGCCGGAGAAAACATGGGACCGGCTAAACTGGAAAAAGCTGCCAAACTGGGTGTAAAGATCATCAACGAAAACGAATTCTTAAATATGTTAGCAGAATGAGACTGACGAACCATTTTATCCGAAAGAAAGTAAAAGATCTGGCCGGCGCTCCCAAACGTCAGAGTCATTTCTGTACGCTGAAAGAGGCCCGTCATATCCTTGTCCTGTTCAATGCGGAAGACCGCGATATTGTCGAGCCATGCCTTGAAACATTACGTATGTTGCATAAACAGATCGATGTTTGTGTTTATGTGGCGGGTGATACGGTTCCTGAAATGGATCCGGCATACACAGTCATACACGGAAAGACCGATCTGGATATGTGGTACATCCCCAAGAATGATATACAAAAGAAATTTTGTGCCTGCAATGCCGATATTCTTATCGATCTCACCCGGGGTGATAACTATGTGATGCAATATCTGCTGTTGCAACACCCCGGAACATTTAAAGTCGGAGCACGAAGCAGCGAATTAGACTTGTACGATCTCACTATTTCTGTGACAGAAGATGCTGATATTAAGCATATATTCGGACATATCTTATTTTATTTGCAGACAATCCGTTCTAAATGATATAAATTCGTTATTTTTGCAGTGCTAAATAACAAAAAAGGAATATTTTCCCCATGGCAGACATAAATTTAAAAGGAATGGGTGTGGCACTGATCACTCCCTTTAAGGAAGACGAAAGTGTGGATTATGAAGCGTTAAGCAGACTGGTAGACTATCAGGTGCAGAACGGGACCGATTACCTGGTCGTGTTAGGAACTACTGCGGAAACGCCAACTCTCACTGAAGATGAAAAAAAGAAGATAATCAGCCTCGTTGTAACTAAGGTCAATGGTCGTATCCCTATTGTCCTGGGTGTCGGTGGTAATTGTACCCGTTCCATCGTAGAGAAATTGAAGAATGATAATTTCGATGGTATCGACGCGATCCTGTCTGTCGTGCCTTATTATAATAAACCTTCCCAGGAAGGTATCTATCAGCATTACAAAGCAATAGCAGAAGCTACCAAACTTCCGATCGTATTATATAATGTACCGGGAAGAACAGGTGTGAATATGACTGCTGCGACCACCCTCCGCATTGCCCGCGAATTTAAGAATGTGGTAGCAGTGAAAGAAGCATCCGGCAACATTACTCAGATGGATGACATTATCAAGAATAAACCGGCTAACTTCAATGTTATTTCCGGTGATGACGGCATCACTTTCCCATTGATCACTTTAGGTGCGATTGGGGTTATCTCTGTTATCGGTAACGCTTTCCCACGTGAATTCAGCCGGATGGTTCGTCTGGCATTGGCCGGAGATTACGATCATGCCCGCACCATTCACCATCGCTTCACCGAATTATTCGAACTGCTATTTGTAGACGGTAACCCTGCCGGAGCAAAGAGTATGTTGAATGCAATGGGATTCATTGAAAACAAATTGCGTTTGCCGCTGGTTCCGACGCGTATCACGACGTTCGAAAAGATCCGTGATGTGTTGCGCGAATTGAGTATTAAGTGCTAAATCTCGCAGATACAAACTGTATAATAACTCGAATTTTTACTGGTAAAATGAGTAATATACCCTTCACCTTTCACCTTTTTATACTCACCCTTTGATTTTTAAAGGCATATGGGTGAATGGTGAATGGTTTAATGCTGTTTTATCATGTAGGGGAAAAACGAGGTATCAGCCATCCTTAAATATCTTCTGCCGGCTGGTATAAATACCGTTTAATACTACGTTTCGGAGTCTTTTCGAACTCTTCCTGGTAGAGTTTGAAGCAAGTGACTTTACTGTATGACGGCATTTCTGTATTCAACTGGTCGATGTTCTGTTGCATCAGTTTCTCTATTTCGGAATGCTGGATGCCGGCTTTGTCTACCTGCTCCCAATCAGGATAGATCAGGGCGACTAGTTTACCGCCTTGCGAAATGATCAACGATTCAGCGACATAAAGCATATTGTTCAGACGATCTTCGATCTCTTCCGGATAAATATTCTGTCCGCTCGGACCGAGTATCATTGTTTTACTGCGACCGCGGATATAAAGGAAGCCATCGGAATCGATTGTACCCAAATCGCCGGTGCGCATCCAACCGTCAGGCATCATAACAGCTTTCGTCGCTTCCGGGTTCTTATAATAACCCAACATAACATTCATTCCGCGAACCAGTATTTCACCGACTTCGTTGGCCGGATCAGCTGAATCGATGCGGGCTTCCATACGGTCGACGATACGACCGACCGAGCCTTGTTTGAATGTATCCCATTGTTCATAGGCAACTAACGGGCCGCATTCCGTCATACCGTAGCCGACCGTATAGCGAAACTTGATCGAACGGAGGAATTCTTCCACTTCTCTGTTTAATGCTGCACCACCGATCACAACTTCTCCAAACTTGCCTCCGAACGAATCATTCAGTTTCCTGGCGATCGTATCGAGAACCTTCTGGTCGAGGTAAGGTACCTTCAGCAGTAATTTGATCAGGGGCTTTTCCAGTTCAGGGAATATCTTGTTCTTGACTATCTTTTCAATAATAAGAGGCACAGCCAATATCAAAGCCGGTTTGACGCGGGCAAAAGCTTCTGCAATAATCTTGGGGCTGGGGGTACGAGTCAGGAAATGTACGTGACATCCTTTGTTTACACAATTCAGTATCTCGAAAGCCAGACCGTACATGTGCGCCATTGGAAGCATACAAACAACACTATCGCCCGGATGGATAAACGGCAGGTTATCATAAGCAAACTGTGTATTGCTCCATAGACTGCGAAAAGGGATCATCACCCCTTTGGAAAAACTGGTCGTTCCGGATGTATAATTCAATACAGCCAGTTCTTCCGGTTGCTCGGTATGATATTTCACATCTGCAGTCGTGAAGGAGCGGGGATATTTCTTCCCGAAATATTCATTGATCCTGTCGCGTACGATACGTACATCTTTGTTCTTACTTTTGATAATGGAGAAATTATCCAGCATCATGAACAACTTGACATCGGGCATCATCTGTTCATTCATGTTCTCCCAGTTGTTAGCTCCGGCCAGAACAGCTTTTGCCCCGGAATGATTGACAATATGATGGATGTTATCCGGCTTAAACTCATGCAGGATCGGTACGGCAACAGCGCCATAAGCCAATATGCCGAAAAAACAAATAGCCCAGTTGGACGAGTTACGTCCCACCAATGCCACTTTATCTCCTTTCTTTATTCCTGCGTGTTCGAGAATTATATGAAATTTTTCTATACGACGGGCCACATCTTTATAATGGTATGTATGTCCATTATAGTCGGAGAAAGCAGGTAAATCCCAATGTTCCTTGATACTGTTCTCTATAAGTCCTAAAAAACGATTTTCCATGTAGATATATTTATATGAATAACCATGAAATCTGAACGAATGTTGCAAATATACTAAAAAATACAGACGCTATTATTTTGTTTATTCATGAAAAGTTTTTATGTTTGCGGTGTTCATGTAACACTTTGCAAATAATATGATTATAAAAGGCTACAGAAAACTCTTCAATTGTTTAATGTTCTATCTTTAAACAATCCTTTCTCTCCCGGGTCTTGCTGCCTGCGGTGCGGCAAATTCTTGCATTAACGTATAGTGTTCACGAATAAATAAACCATTCAAAATGAGTACAACAACAGCTCAACGTGCACCTCTGAGTGCATCAAACTTTGCTCCCACAGTAGAAGCAAATGCTTATGGTATGAACGACCGTATCAAACGGTTACGTCAGCTTTCTTTCGAGGCTGAACCTTCTTTATCGATCGAACGGGCACTGATCGAAACTCGTTTCTACAAAGAAAATTACGGGAAATATCCTATTCCTATTCTGAGAGCATTGAACTTTCTGGAAATATGCAAATATAAGACTATCTATATCGGTAAGGATGAACTGATCGTGGGCGAACGTGGTCCGGCTCCTAAAGCTGTTCCTACTTTCCCGGAATTGACTTGCCACAGTGTGGAAGACCTGCATGTATTAAATACCCGCGAACTGCAGCGTTACACCATCAGCCAGGAAGATATCGATACTTACGAACGTGAGGTGATCCCTTACTGGAAAGGACGTACACAGCGTGAACGTATTTTCAGCCATGTTCCGAAAGAATGGAAGGAAGCATACGAAGTGGGTATGTTTACAGAGTTTATGGAGCAACGTGCTCCGGGCCATACTGCTCTCGACGGAAAAGTTTATCAATATGGTTTACTGGATCTGAAAGAACGTATTGCCAAAGAGCTGGCGGATCTTGATTTTATGAATGATCCCGAAGCAACGGATAAGCAGGAAGAACTGACTGCTATGTCTATCTCCTGCGATGCGGCTATCCTGTTCGCAGAACGTCATGCCGACCTGGCTGACGAAATGTCGATGACGGAGAAAGATCCGAAGCGTGCTGCCGAACTGCGTAAAATCGCTGAAGTTTGCCGTTGGGTTCCGGCTCATGCCCCTCGTTCTTATTGGGAAGCTATCCAGATGTACTGGTTTGTCCATCTGGGAACTATTACAGAATTGAATGGTTGGGATGCAATGAACCCGGGCCATTTTGATCAACATCTGGCTCCTTTCTATGAAAAGGAAATAGCTGCCGGAACGCTAACCCGTGAAGAAGCGAAGGAATTGATGTCATGCTTCTTTATTAAGGTAAATAACCATACGGCTCCTCCCAAGGTTGGTATTACTGCTAAGGAAAGTGGTACATACAATGACTTTACCAACCTGAATATCGGTGGTGTAAAGGCTGACGGTAGCGATGGTGTAAGCGAAGTGTCTTATATCATGCTTGAAACGATTGAAGAACTGCATATCCTGCAGCCGGGTAGTGCCATTCATGTAAGCGCCCGTACGCCGGAACGTTTCTTACGTGCCGGATGTAAGGTGATCCGTCAGGGACATGGTTATCCTTCTGTGTTTAACCCTGATGTCTATATCCAGGAACTAATGCGCCAGGGTAAATCATTGCATGATGCACGTGAAGGCGGTTGCAGCGGTTGTATCGAAGTCGGTGCGTTCGGTAAAGAAGCCTATGTGTTGACGGGTTATCTGAATGTACCGAAGATTTTGGAAGTGACGCTGCATAATGGTGTCGATCCGGTGTCAGGCCGTAAAGTGGGATTAGAAACAGGTGATCCGTGCAGTTTTGCAAGTTATGATGAACTGTATGCGGCTTTCATGAAGCAGATTCATTATTTTGTGGATATGAAGGTGCGTGTGAGCAATTATATCGACCGGATGTTTGCTAAGTATGCTCCGGCAACCTTCCTGTCGCTGTTTATCGACGATTGCATTGCTAAAGGGCGCGATTATTACAACTGTGGTCCGCGTTATAATACGACTTATATCCAATGTACCGGCCTGGGTACGATTACCGACAGCCTTTCTTCATTAAAGAAACATGTGTTTGAAGACAAACGTTTCACTATGGATGAAATGCTGAAAGCGATGGCAAACAACTTTGTCGGAGCGGAAGTTATGCGTCAGACGATCCTGAACCGTACGCCGTTCTTTGGTAATGATGATGAATATGCCGACTCAATTGCTGTTCAGATGTTCAACGACCTGTACGATGCTATTGAAGGCAAACCGAATACGAAAGGAGAATGTTTCCATTTGAATATGTTATCGACAACTTGCCACGTCTATTTTGGAAAAGTAATGGGAGCCACTCCGAACGGTCGCTTGGCTGAGAAAGCGATTTCCGATGGTACTTCACCTTCACATGGTGCCGATACGCACGGACCGTCTGCTGTTATCAAGTCATTGGGTAAACTGGATCAGGTAAAGAGCGGCGGTACGTTATTGAACCAGCGCTTCCTGCCGAGCCTGTTGAAGCGTGAAGAAGATATTTCGAAACTGGCCTCCCTGATCCGTAGTTACTTCGCATTGGGCGGACACCATATCCAGTTCAATATCGTAGATACGGAGACTTTATATGCAGCCCAGAAATGCCCTGAAGATTATCGCGACTTGTTGGTACGTGTAGCCGGTTACAGCGATTACTTTAATGATATGAATGCCGACCTGCAGGCTGATGTGATTGCACGTACGGAACAGGATAACTTTTAATTAGTTGGCAGTTGACAAGTGAGTTTGATATTCGATATTAAGCGCTATGCAATAAACGACGGGCCGGGTATCCGTATTACTATCTTTATGAAAGGATGCCCGTTGTCGTGTGTGTGGTGCCATAACCCGGAAGGATTGTCCAGCCGGAAACAGAAGCTATATACAAAGAAAAAATGTATAGGATGTCGTACCTGTGTGGATGATTGTCCGCAAAAGGCATTGACTTTGACACCTGATGGGGTTGTTACCGACTCCTCTTTGTGTGATCTGTGCGGTAAATGTGCAGAAGTTTGTCCGGCTATGGCAATGGAAATTTCGGGAACGGAATATTCCATCGACTACCTGATGAAGGAGATCGAGAAGGAGACGGTTTTCATGGATCGATCGGAGGGGGGTGTTACTTTCTGTGGAGGAGAACCATTATTACATCCGGACATGTTGCTCGAATTGCTTCATCGTTGCGGTGAGTTGGGTATTCATCGTGTTGTCGATACGACATTGTATGCTAAACCGGATGTTGTACAGAAGGTGATGGAACATACCGAACTTTTTCTAGTGGACTTAAAGCACATGGATTCTATTAAACATAAGCTTTACTGCGGAGTTCCTAATGAGTTAATACTGTCTAACTTACGTATGATAGCAGATGCCGGTCATGAGTTTTATATCCGTATCCCTTTAATAGAAGGAGTGAATGCAGACGAAAAAAATATAACCCGGTCGGCGGAGTTTTTAGCTTCTTTGCCCTGGCAGTATCATACGGTAAACCTGCTTTTGTATCACAATATAGGTAAGAACAAACATGAGAAACTCGGGACGGTTTATAACCCGGATCATTATCCGATGGAAACCCCTTCGGAAGAAACGGTACGACGTTGTAAGGATATATTTAGTCGTTACGGAATAGATGTTATAATAGGAGGATAAGATAAAAATAAGCAAGCCGGTATCTTCCATAAAGATTAGATCGATCTTTATTCGGAAAATACCGGCTTTGTCGTATCTGGCAATATTATTCTTCTACCTGTACTTTTACAATCACTTTACGGATACTTCCTTCACCGATGCCGGGTGCATGGCCGTCTTCAGGAAAATAAACGGCAAACTGTCCGGGATAGATTTTGGTATAGGCTGTGGGACGGTCTACATAAAAAGCAATATCTTTCTCTTCATCATAAGGTATAGAAACTTCCTGCAATTCGCAACCGGGTTTCCATCCGATCTTTTCTACTCCTAATAAAGGAAGCTGTATATCGATATACTTTTTATGTGTTTCGATGGCAGCCTCTTTTTTGTCTTTACCGAACAGGGTTACAACGTTCACGAACAAACGTGCTCCATCCAGTTCATACTTTCCGTCTTCTATCTTCGAGAAATCCGTAGCTTTTATGTAATCGAATGCTTTTTTGAATAAGGGGTGCAAGCGTTCTACCTTTTCTGTGTTGTTTAAGGATTCAAGTATCATACGTATTCGTTTTTTAATTCATTCGTTAATTATGTTTGACAAAGATCGTATATCCGAATGTTAAATAATAGGACAAATATACCAAATAAATCTATTTATTTAGTACATATCTTAAAGGGCTGGTTTGAAAATCCGCAACTTTGTTGCAACTGTTTTATTCGTATCTTTGTTCTTCTTTTAAGAGGTAGAATTAAAACATAAGATATGATGAAAGAGATAGAAAGTAAGGTCTTACCTGTACTTGAGATGAGTTGTGCGGTTTGTGCCAACAATGTGGAGAGTACCGTCGGAGCACTAAGCGGAGTAGAAGAAGCAACTGTCAATTTCGCGGCTAATACCTTGTCTGTTAGGTTTCGTCCATCCGTTATCACTTTACAACAGATACAGGAAGCTGTACGGGCTGCCGGATACGATTTAATTATTGAATCGGAAGATCCGCTGGCCGAGCAGGAGGAAATGTCGCGCAAGCATTATAAGAAACTGAAACGTAATACAATAGGTGCATGGATCTTATCTGTTCCTTTGGCTTTATTGGGAATGGTATTTATGCATATGCCGTATGCCAATTGGATTATGATGGTGCTGGCATTGGCCATTATGCTGCTGTTCGGGCGATCGTTTTATGTGAGCGGTGTGCGTCATGCTATCCAGGGAAAAGCCAATATGGATACGTTGGTTGCGCTCAGTACATCTATCGCTTTTATATTTAGTTTCTTCAATACCATATATCCTCAGTTCTGGTATGAACGGGGATTGGAGCCGCATGTTTACTATGAGGCTTCCGGTGTGATCATAGCATTCGTCCTGTTAGGAAAACTAATGGAGGAACGGGCCAAAAACAGTACTTCTTCGGCCATTAAAGGATTGATGGGGTTGCAACCTAAGACAGCTCGCCGGATTATAGACGGAAAAGAGGAAGAAGTTCCTATCTCTTCCTTACAGAGAGGGAATGTATTGAGTGTGCGTCCCGGTGAAAAGATCCCGGTGGACGGGCTCTTGCTGCAAGGTTCATCTTCTGTGGATGAAAGTATGCTGAGCGGCGAACCGATCCCGGTAGAGAAATCCGCCGGCGACCGCGTACTGGCCGGAACGATCAATCAGAAAGGAGCTTTTACGATGGAAGCTACCGGTGTAGGGAATGATACCATACTGGCACAAATCGTGCAGATGGTGCAGGCAGCCCAGGGGAGTAAAGCCCCGGTGCAGCGTATAGTTGACAAAATAAGTGGTATATTTGTTCCGGTCGTCGTACTCCTTTCTGTTATCACGTTCGTGTGTTGGATGGTGATCGGCGGTAGCAGTTATTTCTCTTATGCACTTCTTTCGGCTGTCTCTGTCCTGGTAATTGCCTGTCCGTGTGCTTTAGGCCTGGCAACGCCTACCGCTTTGATGGTGGGAATGGGCAAAGGGGCTGAAAGACATATCCTGATAAAGGATGCGTTCGCTTTGGAGAATCTCTGCAAAGTGGATACAGTCGTGTTGGATAAGACCGGAACATTGACAGAGGGAGTTCCTGTTGTGACGGAATCCTGTTGGCTGACAGAGTCGAATGTTTGTTATCTGGATATTTTGTATACGGCGGAATTAAAGTCGGAACATCCATTGGCTTCTGCTATTATCCGCTGGCTGGAAGATTCAGGGGCTTCCACTTGTGAAACCGAAGGTTTTGAAAGTCTTACGGGCCGCGGTATACGTATGGAAGTCGAAGGCATTACATATTGGGTGGGAAGCCAGGGATTACTCGAAATGTTCGGGGCTGAAATCCCTGAAAAGACAATGGAGCAGATTCTTCACTGGCAGGAAGATGGCCAGAGTGTCGTTTATTACGGAAAAGGGAATGAACTGCTGGCTGCATTGGCTATATCCGACCGTATTAAACCGACTTCGGCTGCTGCAGTTAGGGCACTGACCGCAATGGGTATCGAAGTTCATCTGCTGACCGGGGACGGGATAAAAACAGCAGATAGAGTCGCTCATTCTTTAGGCATAAAATATTTCAAGGCAGAAGTGATGCCGAACGACAAGGAAGAGTATATAATATCTCTCCAGAAGTTAGGAAAGAAAGTGGCGATGGTCGGAGACGGCATTAACGACTCGCAGGCGTTGGCTCGTGCCGATGTGAGTATCGCGATGGGAAAAGGAACGGATATTGCTATGGATGTAGCTATGATCACATTGATCACATCCGATTTGTTACTGTTGCCCGAAGCAATTAAGTTATCCAGAAGAACTGTGCGCCTGATCCATCAGAATCTGTTTTGGGCATTCATATATAACCTGATCGGTATTCCGTTGGCTGCCGGTGTCTTGTTCCCGATAAACGGATTGTTGTTAAACCCGATGCTGGCAAGTGCTGCAATGGCTTTCAGCTCCGTGTCTGTCGTTCTTAACAGTTTGAGATTAAAATTTATGAAGTAATATTATAAACATATTGAATTATGGCAACAATGAAATTTAAAACAAATGCAAAATGTGGTGGCTGTGTGGCTGCCATCGGTGCGAAACTGAATAAGTTGGTAAAGGAAGATGAATGGTCTATCGACCTGAAATCACCGGAAAAGGTATTGGAGGTAACAGCTAATGTTCCGGCCGATATTGTTATTTCTGCGGTAACGGAAGCCGGCTTCAAGGCAGAACAACTGTAAGCCAAAGATGGTCAGGACCCAACAAAGACAAACGTATGGTGAAGAAGTAGCCAATGTGCTGACTCATGGGGCGGGGATGATTTTCGGAATAGTGGCTATCATTGTGTTATTGGTGGCTTCTATCCGGAATGGAAATCCCTGGGTCGTGGGTAGTTCGTTGGTTTATGCGCTGAGCATGACATCTTCTTACGTTACATCGACCTTTTACCATGCATCTGCGAATGCACGTAGTAAAAGGTTGCTCCGTCGTTTCGACCATAGTGCTATTTATCTGCATATAGCAGGAACTTATACGCCTTTTACCCTGATCGCCCTCCGTCATGAGGGCTATTGGGGATGGTTGTTATTTTCCATTGTCTGGATTGCGGCAGTCATAGGTATTATCCTCAGTTTCCGGAAGATGAAGAAGACGGATCATCTGAAAACCGTCTGTTATCTGGCCATGGGATGGGTCGTTGTCATTGCCTTCAAGCCTTTGTTGGATGTGTGTCGGCAAACCGGTTCGATGGATGTATTATACTGGCTGATAGGAGGAGGATTGTTCTATACAGTAGGATGCATTTTTTATTTCCTTGATAAATATAAGTATATGCACCCGGTATGGCATTTCTTTGTGTTGGGCGGCAGTGTCTGTCATTTTGTTTCGGTTTATCTATTGGTAAAATAAAAAAGACAGCATGTCAAAATTCATATAACTTTGACATGTTGTCTTTTTATATTGTTTTATTACTTCTTTTTAGGATGTTTCTTTTTATACTGCCACTCCTCATAGGTAAGGTAAGCAATCAGAATTAATCCCAAAAAGCTCATTCCATTAAATAAATATATTATTTCCATTTTATTTTTTGTTCTTTGAGTAAAACTTAAATCCTACCGTAACCAATACAATAGTCGTAAGAACTCCAGATGATAGTACAGTCTGTCTATCTACTTCCATGTCCAATAAAGTGCTGAGTACAACCCCGGCAAATACCAACTTCGCAATATCGACAAAGAAATCGCCAAGCTTCTCATTAATAACCACCTGTGGTGGAATAGTCTTTTGTTTCATAGTTATAAGTTTTATTAAATGTATTGGCAAATATAAAGATTCCGATTAGAAAAAACAAATGTTGGAATAAAATAAAGGCTGGAAATAGTTTCCAGCCTTCGCAGATAAATAATCTGTATGAATAAATCGTTATAGTCCACTGAAATCAACCCCATCAAACAATAACGAAGGAATGCGCCAACTGGAGAGTAGGCGGGGATCGTTTCCTGTTTCTACCAGATTACTCCATAGGGTGATCATATTACCAGTTGCATTCATTTCTGAAATAGGCTGGGTCAGTTTTCCTTTTTCAATCAGGAAACCTTCAATGCCATAGGAGAAATCACCGGTTGTACTGTTGCAGTTACCACCGTTGAAACCGGTTATCAGGATACCTTTATCGACGGAAGCGATCAGGCTCTCCGTATTCTTGTCGCCCATCTGCATTGTAAGAATGGAAGGGGAGGCGATAGTAGGCTTCACATCCATTTTATTGGCGGAATAGGTATCGATATAATACGTTTTTAGTACACCGTTCTCAAATACCGGCAGACGCTTGGTTGCTACACCTTCACCGTCGAAATAACGGGCTCCGGAAGCTTTAGTTATATGAGGTTCGTCTATTAACGTCAATTTCTCACCCAGCACCTTTTGATCCAGTTTATCCAGTAAGAAAGAGTTCTTTTGCTGAATGGAAGAACCGTATAAAGCATCGAGTATCGGAGATAACAGGCGGGCGGAATTCATGTTGTCGACAACCATCTGGTATTTGCCGGAAGCCACTTTCTTCTGTCCCAGTTTACGGAATACACGTTCGAGAGCTTTCGTTCCCAGTCCTGTTTTCGTCATTGTGTCGTAATACAGTGAAGAATCATACCAATACGATTCGGGACGGGCATCGCCTTCGCCGCGAATGCTTACGCTGGCCACCAGGCTGAAAGAAGAGCCGCAAGCTTCTCCTTCGAAACCGTTGCTGGCTACCATATATTTAAAATCTTTCTCGTCGCTATAAGAAGAATTAGCAGAAATGATACGGTCGTCTTTCCCCATCATTTCATTACAGGTGTTCATTGCCAATGCCACTTTATCGTCGGGAAGGATAGCGTCGAATTTCGGATCGAGCAGTTGCAGGTCGGCGCCTCCTCCTTTATAATAGAGAGAAGCATCGGGTAATGTGCGGGCTTTATCTTCGGCCAGATAACGGGTCGAATCGATGCCGTTGCGGATAAACTTTTCCAGTTCTTGTTTATCCAGGCGATTGGTGGAAAATGAACCGTAACGACCATCCACAAACAGATGGATCACCAGACTGTTTTCGGAAGCCTGTTGAAGGCGGTCTATTTTCATATCCCGTATTTCAAACGAACTACTTGAACCATTGTACAGACTTACACGTGAGGCCTGGCAACCATTCTTCAGAGCGAACTCCATGGCCCATTGAGCCAGTTTTTTATTTTCGTTAGTTATCATATCAATTTTCTCCTCCTACTGTAAGTTTACTAACCAGAGCGGACGGCATACCGCAAGTTACCGGACAGGATTGTCCGTCTTTACCGCAAGTCCACGTGCCGTTATCCATTTTGTAATTGTTTCCGACCATTGTGATGTCGGCCAGTGCTTTCGGCCCGTTACCGATGATATTGATATCTTTGATCGGTTGTGTCAGTTTACCGTTTTCAATCAGGTAACCGTCTTTTACAAAGAAAGTAAAGTCACCGGCACCGATTTGTACCTGTCCGTTGGTAAAACTGGATGCATAGATTCCTTTCTTTACGGTCGAGATCATTTCTTCTTCCGTTACGTTTCCGGCTTCCATATAAGTGGCACGCATACGAGGAATAGGCATCTGGCGGAAAGACTCGCGGCGACCGTTTCCTGTTGAAGGGATGCCATAATGCTTGGCGCTGATACGGTCGTGCAGGTAACTTGTCAGAATACCTTCTTTCACGATATATGTCTTTTGTCCTTCCACACCTTCATCGTCGATGTTGACAGAGCCACGGTTGAATGGGATCGTTCCGTCGTCCACAACATTGATATGCTCGTTGCAGACCTTTTTGTTCAACTGGTCGGAGAAGATAGAGGTGTTCTTACGATTGAAGTCCGCTTCAAAAGCATGTCCGATCGCTTCGTGCAACAGGATACCTGAACCTCCGGCACCCATTACGACAGGCATTTCGCCTCCTTTAGGTTTTACGGCCTGGAATAGAATAGCCGTTTTCTCTACTGCTTCCTTGGCTATTTCGCTGATAATATCGTCTGTCAGGAATTCGGCACCCATGCGGAAAGCACGTGAAGCGTATGAATTCTCAATCTTTCCGTTATCTTCCATAATACATACGGCAGCCAGTGTGACCATCGGCCGGTAATCATAATACATCTGTCCTTCTGTATTACAGAAAAGAATGTGTGAAGTCGTATCACCCAAAGATGCCATTACTTTATGGACGCGCTTGTCGAGTGCAAATATCTGATCGTTCAGCTTTTGCAGATAAGGCGTTTTTTCTTTAACGGCTATTTCGTCCCACGGAGTTTGTACACCGTAGAAGTTGTTGATGATCGGTTCTTCAGTCAGTTTGGCCGGCCCTTTTCCTGCTGTGCTATCGGCGATACGGGCAGCTGTACGGGCAGCTTTCAACATCTCATCCAATGAAATATTTTCCACATAGGCATAACCGGTCTGGTCTCCGGCAAGGACACGTACGCCCATTCCGAAGTCTATATTTGAAGAGGCACGGTTTACCGCACCATCTTGTAATCCTATATTATTTCTGTAAGAATGTTCGAAGAAAAGGTCGGCATAATCTCCTCCTTTTTCCAGCGCGGCAGTCAGCACCTTCTTCATATCATTCTCACTTAAACCAAAGTGGTTTAATGCAAATGAGATACCGGCAGCTTTGTCTTCAGTACTTCCGGCACAACCCTCTAAAAAAGAGGGAACCGCTATCGAACCAAGCATAACCATACCTCCTGTTTTAATAAAATCACGTCTGTTGTATTTCATGTTGTTTTATAAAATATCTCTGTTCTCTTTAGCCCATTGCATCACATTTGCGGGCGGACGTTGGGCCAATAATTCTTTTTTCATAAAATCCATATAAGGAGCTACATGTTTAAAAAACTTCTTGTATCCTTTGCATAGATAGTTTAATCCCGGTTCGCCGCTGGCTGTATGCAGGAAGCGGTTTTTAGGACATTCGCCGTTGCAAGCAAAAAGAAACTCACACTCTTTGCATTGAGTGGGGAGTTTATCATATTTGTCGGCCCCAAACTTCAGTTGGTGCTGGCTGTACATCATTTCCGTTAAAGTTTGCGTATAGATATTTCCTAACTTATATTCGGGGAATACGAAGTGGTCGCAGGCATACAAGTCACCGTTGAATTCCATCACACCGGCATGGCCGCATGTCCGTGCCAGGGTACATATACCCGGTTGTTCGCCTACCCAGTTTGCCAATGTTGCGTCAAACAGCTGGATGTAATAGTTGCCGACATCTTCTTTCAGCCATTCATCGAAAATGGCACAGAGGAAATCTCCCCATTTTCCGGAGTCGACGGAGAAAGAAGCCAGTTCGATATTGGCATCCTGCTGTTCCGGAGAGGTGAGTTTTGTCCCGTCCGCATGTGTCCCCAACCGTTCTACGATAGGGGCGAATTGGATAAAATGGCAATCCAGTTCTTTGAAAAAATTATAGAATTCGAGCGGATAATCGACGTTGTAATCGTTTACCACAGCCATTGCGTTGTATTCAACCTGATGTTTCTTCAATAGTTCGATCCCTTTCATCACTTTGAAGAAGGAGGGAAGCCCCTGGCGGTTACGGCGGTATTCGTCGTGAAACTCCTGCGGGCCATCTATCGAGACGCCTACGAGAAAGTTGTTTTCTTTGAAGAAGCGACACCACTCATCTGTAAGCAAGGTACCGTTTGTCTGGATGCAATTATCGATCTGTCGTCCACGACCATATTTCTTTTGAAGCTCGAGCGCTTTCTTATAGAAACTGATCGGACGCATCAATGTTTCCCCACCGTGCCAGGTAAAAAGTACTTGCGGCATGGTTTGGCATTCCAGATAGTCTTTGATGAATTTCTCCAGCAATTGCTCGCTCATTATATGGTTTTTTACCTCCGGATACAGTTTCCCCTTCTCCAGGTAATAGCAGTATTCACAGGCCAGATTACAGACTGATCCTACCGGCTTCAGCATCACATAAACGGGTTTTGCAAATGGAGATATATAAGAATTATTCATGGTGTTTTAAAACGATTCGATTATAAATACACAAAGGTATAATTTCTCCGTGGATTTATCTGCAATTTTTACTCTATAAATTCAATATCAACGATCTTATTTGAGTTTTTTTCTGTAACGTTTGTAATCCGTAACGAAACCTTCGCATAGCCAGTTTGCCAGTGCCTGGCGGTTATCGCTGAGAATGAAACGTTTCTGGTCGAAACTGTTTTGTATGTTACCCAGTTCCACAAACACAGAAGGGGGTGTCGTTTTTCTCAAAACATACAATCCGCGCTGGCCTACTGTTCCTGTAAATCCGCGTCCCGGTTGATGTCTGTTATATTTATGCTCGAAAGTCGATTTCATGGTCTTTGCCAGGTGTTTGCTTTCAGAGTTTTTATCCTGATAATAGAAGAAAACATCTGTCTGGTGACTTTTACTGCGACTGTCGATATGCATGAAGATAGCGCGTTTGTAAAGCTCTTTATCCTTTTTGAATAATGAATTGATCTTTTCGCTCCGTTGTTCAAGGCGTCGCACCTGGTTGAACGGGATCGGGTCGCCCATACAGGTTTCGCGTTTGCTGTTAGCCAGGAAACGGTCGTTGCGGATGCCGTCTCTGGCATCCTGGATGATGATATGTACTTTGGCACCCCGCATGAGCAGATTACGTGCCAGGCGCAACATGACATCGTAGGCATATTCATCTTCGTGAAGTTCGACGTTCCCCATTTTACCGATGGCTCCGGGATCGGGGCCGCCATGTCCGCTGACCAGATAAAAACAACAACCTTTCAATTCGGAAGAGGTGACCTGATATTGGGCTAATTCCTTGCCAAATAAGGGCTCGTAATTCGGTTTCTTCGCTATTGTGGCCGCCGCGCCCTTCAAAGGCGGCAAATGGTATTTAACGCCCATTTTGAGTGAATTACCACTGCCGAGTCTCGTCTTGTTTAATTTGATAAATTCGTCGTGATACTCTTTTCCTACACGGTTATGACGTTTCAGGAAAAGGGTAATTCCTTCTCCTTTTTTAGGAAATGCTTTCTCCTGAGCAACGAGAGTCTCGTTGAAGATAAAAAGCACAACTAAGATTGATAGTATGAGTGTTATTTTTTTTGCAAACATATTTTGTCAGGTATCTATTCTTCTATTGTATCTAATAATTTTTGCAAATGTTCTTGCAATACCTCTTTAGGTATCAACTGACGTTTATATTCATCTCTCTAACCAATCCGCTGTTGTACATCCGGACATAATTTCAAGATGTGCCGACCAACTAATCTGAATAAGCAAAGCAAGTACAATATGTTCTTCCTCGAATTGCGTCAGACAATCTGACGCAATTGCTTGCTCTTTAATTTGCGTCGGAATAGCTGACGCAAATTCCACAGATGAATATTCGTTGTAGAACCGTACCATCCTTTCAATAGAACGTTTTTCATAGCCTCTTATTCCGGGAATTGTCTGTTTAAGATATACGACTAACATATCAATAACTTTGCTACCCCATTTGGCCGATTTAATCTTATCGGATACGTATCGTCCGATTTCCCAATTACTAAGAATGATTTCGTTATTTATAGCTTTATAAGCTCGTTTTCGGCGATTATCGATTATCGACTTAATCTCATCGAACTGGGTTTGATATTGATTATTATTTATGTTTATTTCCATCAGACAAATACAAGAAGATTTTTTATATGCGGTAAAGATAGATAAATTGGTGTAAAGTTAAAAAGAATAAGTTCGACATTTTGTCAAAATGTCAATCGATCTCTTTCTCTTTGCTTTATTTACATGCTCTTATAAGGAAATAATTATTTATGGAAGTCTCCGGAAGTTGAGAAATGACAGAAAAGAGGGAGAGGAGGGGAAAGCGGTAGCCGTTTGGTCGGGATTAGGGGATGGTCCGGCAGGTAGTTTCCTGTGATGTTGGCGAAATACGGAAAACAGATACACTTTGTCACTTCAATACTGAACATTATCAGAAGCATTCCGGAGAAAAATGTTGGAAAAAACGGACTGGTTCCGTATAAAACGGCAGACTGTTGAAATTATCTCCCGGCTGATCCCGATTGTCTGCCGGGTGAATAGTAGTTACCTGCCGGGTGGTTCGAACTACCTGCCGGCTGATCGGAATTATCTGCCAGGTGGATACAGATAAGACCGGGGAAACAGGGGATGAGTAAGAGGTTTGGAAGGTCGGAAGGAGGATATTTATGCCCGGATGCCTGCTTTTGAAAAAAGAGGGTGTTATAGATTGAATTGTAATATGATCAATATGACAGGATACCCCATAAAAGTGTGGCATATTGAAATGTCTTGATTTATGGCAAGAGACTTATTATTCCACCGTCTTTATCCAGACACGTTTGCCATCGAAAGTGATGGCCATTTTAAGGATGTCGGTAACACCTGCGGCATGGAGGGTGGCTGCATACTGTTTCTCCTCGATCTGTTGAAGAGCCGATGCCAGAACATCATCGACCGACTTGTCGAACATCGGATCGTAAAGTTTCAGTTCCATGATAATACCCCGCTTTTGAATATTACGCGGACGCATCAGGATATCGTAGCGTCCCAGGCCCGACTCCCGGTTACTGCTTACCTCATAAGCTCCGGAGCTTACCAACATACCCAACAAAAAGGCCTGGTATACTTTCTCCGGGTCGCGTCCGGAAGTATCATAGTAGGAAAGCGTGTTGACCACAAAGTCGTTTAATAATCGTTCAAAGATAGGTATGTTGTTTTCATCCAATGCCTGTAGCATCCGTTCGAGACGGTCGTTCTTTACCGGGCCATTATTTATCCAACTACGGATAATAGTGCTAAACACGGTCGAAACTTCCAGGTTAGGAACCTCCAGTTTGTATTCGATCAGATTATTTGGTTGCAAAACAGGATCGGAAGCTTTGAGGTATCCGCTGAAAAGCATGAATGACCAGATATTAACTGCCTCGGTCAACAAATCCGGAAACGCCAGCTTATCGTTTATCACACTACGAATAGAATTACCTTGTATCAATCCCTCTACGCCGTCACGTATTTGCGAAGGGCCGTCGGCCAGTAAATGACGTAGTAAGACATCGGAGCCGGTGTTTACCCAGTAAGGGGCAAGAACGCCATCATACATTATATAATTAAGTACTGACCAGGGATTATAAACCGTTTTACCAGCAAAGAGATACCCGTTATACCATTGCTTTACTTCCTCTTTCTGTTTTTCCAACGAATAATCGTCGAGTATCATATCTGTTTCTTCCTGTGTAAATCCAAAAGCCGTGCACATAGGGCGATCCAGCAATGAAAATACGGCAATATTATTCAAACCGCTGAATATGGATTCCTTGCTCACCCGGAGAATACCGGTGATCACGCCACGGAATATATTCGTATTATCTTTGAATACTGCACTCATAAAGTTACGCATGAAACCGATCATCTTGTCGTAATATCCTTTGTCGAAAGCGACATGGATCGGAGTATCATATTCGTCGAGCAAAACGAGTGGGGGCATACCCCAATAAGATGTGAGTAGCTCCGATAAAATCTTCAATGCCGCTTCTAACTGGTTTTGTGTAGCTTGTCCGTGATAAACAGCTTCAAAAATAGCTCTGGGAACCGGTTTTATCTCCGGGACATCGAGCAGATAATCATGGCGCTCGAATTCAGTAGCCAGCTCGCCGGCTATTTTCTCCAGTACTTCTTCAAACGTATCCGCTTTACAATCTTTCAACGTGAGGAGTATCACCGGATATTTCCCCTGATACTTATCGAAGCCTTTCCATCCTTCGATATTTTTCCCTTTAAACAGCGGACGGTACACATTGTCTTCCGTCTTCTCGAAGAAGTAACGTAGGGTGGAAAGGTTGAGCGTCTTACCGAAACGTCGCGGACGCGGAAGCAGGTTGATCAGGCTTCCGTCTTCTACTATCTGCCGGATAAAATCAGTTTTATCCACATAATAATACGCTTCGCTGATCAACAGCTTATAATCGCTGATGCCTATCGGTAATTTTTTTCTGTCCATCACTATCCTGTTTTAAAAGGTTCTACAAAGATAAAATAATTAATCAATAGCCGTCTTTATCCAGACCCGTTTGCCATCGAATGTGATGGCCATTTTGAGTATATCGGTGACTCCTGCGGCATGCAGGGTGGCTGCGTATTGCTTGTCCTCGATCTGCCCAAGAGCGGAAGCGAGCACATCGTCTACCGACTTGTCGAACATCGGATCGTAAAGTTTCAGTTCCATGATAATACCCCGCTTTTGAATATTACGCGGACGCATCAGGATATCGTAACGTCCCAGGCCCGACTCGCGATTGCTACTTACTTCATAAGCTCCCGAACTTACCAGCATACCGAGCAGGAAAGCCTGGTAGACTTTCTCCGGGTCTCGTCCGGAAGTATCATAGTAGGAAAGCGTGTTTACTACAAAATCGTTCAACAGTCGCTGGAAGATAGGCATATTGTTTTCATCCAGTGCTTGCAGCATCCGTTCGAGCCGGTCGTTTTTCACCGGGCCACCGTCTATCCAGCTTTGGATAATAGTCTCAAACACGGTGGAAACTTCGCGGTTGGGTACATCCAGCTTGTATTCGGTCAGATTATTTGGAAGCAAAACCGGATCGGAAGCTTTCAGGTAACCACTAAAGAGCATGAACGACCAGATATTAGCCGGCTTGGCCAGTAAATCCGGGAACACCAGTTTGTCATTAATCACACTGCGGACCGGATCGCCTTGTATCAAGGCTTCCACGCCATCGCGTATCTGTGCGGGGCCGTCGGCCAGCAGATGGCGCAACAAGACGTCGGAACCGGTGTTTACCCAGTAGGGAGCCAGTATGCCATCTTTATTAATATAGGATAATACCGACCACGGGTTATAAATTGTCTTACCGCCAAACAGATAGCCGTTATACCACTCCTTCACCTCTTCTTTATGACTTCCGAATGAGTAGTCATCGAGCATCCGGTCTGTCTCTTCTTGCGTAAAACCGAAGGAGGTAGACATCGGATTTTCAAGAATAGTATCTACATCTATATTATTCAGTCCGCTGAATATCGATTCCTTGCTCACCCGGAGGATACCGGTGATGACGCCGCGGAAGATATCCGTATTGTCTTTGAATACCAGACTCATAAAGTTTCGCATGAAACCGATCATTCGGTCGTAATACCCTTTGTCGAAGGCCACATGTATGGGCGTGTCGTATTCGTCGAGCAAGACGAGTGGGGGCATGCCCCAATGGGTAGTCAGCAAATCTGATAATAAAAGCAGGGAGTTTTGCAGGATAATGTTGTCTGTCTGTAACCGGAGTATCTTATCAAACCATTCCCGGTTGATTTCCGAAAGCTGGTCGTCTAACAAATACCTGTGACGTTCAAATTCTTGTTGCATTTGTATTCCGATTTGAATCAGTGTTTCTTCAAACGTATCCGCCTTACAATCTTTCAACGTGAGGAGTATCACCGGATATTTCCCCTGATACTTATCGAAGCCTTTCCATCCTTCGATATTTTTTCCTTTAAACAGCGGACGATACACATTGCCTTCCGTCTTCTCGAAAAAGTAACGCAAGGTGGACAGGTTGAGTGTCTTTCCGAAACGTCGCGGACGGGGAAGCAGGGTAATCAGGCTCCCGTCTTCTACTATCTGACGGATAAAGTCGGTCTTATCCACATAATAATACTCTTCGCTGATCACCCGCTTATAATCGCTGATGCCTATCGGTAATTTTTTTCTGTCCATCACTTCTGTTCATTTTATGTATGCATACAAAGATAAAACAATTAATCGATGTGCCAATCACGGTAACAGTATAATATAATGTTGCCTTTACCTGTCGTTATGATCACCACCTCTGCTGCGCGGCTAACCTTTGCCTACCGCTGAATGTTATAACTTTGCCCTTTATCAAAAAAGGGATAAGTTATGAAAAATAAGGATTTTTACAAACAGATGCGCTTGCAGGAGCAGGAGAAACGCGCTGCAGGCGATGAAAGTACGGCCGACCTTTACCGGGCCGTGCGCAACCACTTTGAACTGTTCAATGGCAGCGAGGCACTGTCGTTGAAGGATGTGACGCCCCGGCGGGTACACGCCTTTTTGAAATGGCTGCGTGAGAAAGGGCTCCGGGTGAATAGCGTGAACAGCTATCTCAGCAACCTGCGTGCCATGTATAACCGTGCCTGCCTGGGCTGGAAAGGGCGTCCTTCCGACTCGCCGTTCGCCGGCATTCATTTGAGGCGCGAGGAGACGAAGAAACGTGCCGTACCGGCTGAGGTGATCAAGGAGCTGGCTTCGCTGGATTTGAAAAAGGAGCCGAAAAAACAGCTGGCTGTCGATATGGCGCTGTTTTCATTTCTGGCCTGTGGTATTCCGTTTATCGATATCGTCCATCTGACGAAAGAGAACCTGGAAGAGGGGGGTAAGGTATTGGCGTATCACCGGCAGAAGACCGGCGTATTGATCCGGATGGAGGTCAATCAGGGGATGCGGCTGTTGATAGACCGCTACGACTGCCCCGATGCGCACTATCTTTTTCCCGTCTTGCCGGAAAATGCGACCCACGAGCAGTATAAATACTGCCTGGCTAAGGAAAACCATTATCTGAAGCAACTTTGTATCGATTTGGATTCATTGGATGTGTTGACTACCTATGTCTTCCGTCATTCGTGGGCTTCGGAGGCATACCATCGTGGGGTACCGATAAGCATTATCAGCCAGGCACTGGGGCATACGTCGGAAAGGACAACCCGTATTTATCTGTTAGCCTTTGATGCGGATAAGATGGCAGAAGCTATTCATGTTGTTACCGAAGAACTGGAAACAGTGATGACTGCCTAAGAAATACCCTTATTTATATAATAAGGTGAAAAGCCATCTTTCTATCTCAAATCCAAATGTTTATACATCCGTTAATCTCTCATTTGAGATAAATGACTGTGCAAACATAGATAGAATTCTACGAATAAACAAGGCTTCGATGTCGTTTTATTAAAAAAAACATATCATTTTAGTATATATTCACACATCTTCCTGTTTTATCGCCCTATTTCTTGAATTTAAGGAAGTATAGACGTAAAGGGGGCAGGGACTGCCATTCCTTTAATATCCATTAGGAAAAAAGTGTAATTATTTCTGCCTGTTTTCTTCCTAAAAGAGTCTCAAAAAAATTTCAATCCTGTATTTCCAGCCCTTTTAAAGGCTAAAATCCTTCTCCGAAAAAAGTTTTTTTACTGCTTTCACCTTATTATATAAATAAGGGTAGCAAAAATCAGTAGTAAAGAAAATCAAAGTGGGTAGAATATGCGTGATGTAAAGCAGCAAATATGTAGAAGGATGGTAAAGGCGGCATTCAGCCTGTTTGTACTTTGTGGACTGTGCATGGCAGAGGTACATGCCCAGAGCAGTCCGTCTTACACGAAAGCGGAATCTTTTTTATTTTCTTTCGTTGAGGAGAAAGATCTTTTTCTGGCCGACTATGGAGATAATGCTTACTATCTTCAATCGATGAACGAGACGCTGACGGCTTCCCGTGTCAAACTGCTGGGCGGAAACTATCACCTGTTGATCGTCGCCCATGCCGGTTCCACGAATTATACGGACGAAGCGGTGGTCAATGAAGCCTCCCTGCGTGCGAGCCGTATCCGGGCCTATCTCAAATCGAAACTGAACATCCCTCACGACTGCGTTGCTTTTTATATAGACCGTAGCGGCGACTACCGCGACCAGGTACATGTTTACCAGGTGCACGCCCCGCTGCCGTGGTTTGCCAATCTGGAGATCAGTTGCAGCGAGAGCCGTTATCCGAATGCGATAACCGCCGCCCTGAGCCGCTACGGGGCTGTCCCTTTGGTCAATTTGTATTCGCGGGGCAGTAGCGGGGGATATAACCGGGAAGTATATGTGATCACCGATCCGCTGTTCGACCGTTCGGAACTGGAAGATTACCGGTTGGCCATTGCGGAACCGGCTACGGTCGTCACAACGCTGCCGGCTGCACCTGGCAGGCATCGTGCAGCGGCTTCGGGCGTCAGAGAGGAGCCGGTCGGAGAAGAGCCGGTAGCCGAAAAAACGGCCCCGCCGGTGTCCGGTCGTAAGCCCGCCGCTAAAAAAACGATGCCGCACCGGCCGTCGAAGCCGGCTGCTCCTCCGATGGAGCAAGGCCTGGCTATCAAGACCAACCTCTTGCCCTGGGCTACCGTGGCGCCGTCTGTGTTGTTCGGCACAGGCGATGCGGAGTTCATCACCGGCTCGTTTATGCCGAACCTGGAGGTCGAATATTATTTCGGCACACGCTGGTCGGTAGGGCTGGCGGCGATGTATGCCGATTTTACCTATAAAGACAAGTCGCGCGACCGTTGGGCGCTCTCGTCCCTCACCCTCACGCCGAAGATATGGCCGTTGGCGGCGGGTGGCTACCGTTGGCTGAATGCCGGCGTGTTTTTCCAGTACGGCGACTTCGATGTCAGGGGCGCACAGATCGACAAGTCTTTGGATAATCTGTACGGCCGGACGGGTCGTTTCATCTCGCTGGGTGCCTCTGTGGGCTGCCTGGTGCCGCTGGGTGCGGGTTTCTGTACGGAGGCGAGCCTCTCGGTGGGCTACCGCTCGATCTACGATGGCAAACGGTACCGGTATGACAAGATGGATGTGAAGAATTATCTCGAAACCCGCTTTTCGTCGACCGGGCTGATGGTCGGGGCGAATGTTAGTTTGCTTTATCGGTTTCGGGTTAAATAATGAATAATTAGTAATTAATAATTAATAATTGGGAGATGAGAGGGGAGTGGATTGGATATGGGGTGCTTTTGGTTCTGTTGGTGGGCTGTACCTATCGTCTGACCGACGAGAACTGGGAGAAGAACGGGCTCGTACGCCTGACATTGAACTGGCAGGGCAACGACCGTCCGGAGGACATGACGTACTATTTTTATAAAGACGGGGCCGACCGTCCCATCATTCGCCAGGGGAAATCGTCGGGTTATGAAGGTACGTTGCCTGCGGGCAGTTACGAAGTGGCGGTATGTGCCGCCGACCCGGAAAGCGTATTGCTCGATATGGATAAAGGCTATGCGAAGGCGTGCGGGCTGGCGCGGCAGGTGTCGGCCTTGAAATCGGCGGACATCGAGGTGGCCCAACCCGCTTACCTGTACGGGACGGGGGATGACCTGGGCGGGGTAAAAGGATTTCGCGCCGTCGTCAGGGAACTCTACCCCGTCAGCCTCACAAGAATACTGGAACTTAATATCAAACTGACAGGCAGGGAAGGGGAACCGGTGGCGGATCTGACGGGCCTGTTAACCGGAGTAGCCTCCGGAGTAAATATTCCTACCGGCGAACTTCTGTTCGACACGCCTGCTTTCATGGTTTTTGACACGCAGCCTGTCTCACCCGGAGTTTACACTTCTTCCCTGAACCTGTTCGGTGCACCCGGGAGCGGTCAAGCCCGTTATAAGGACACCGACCTCTATCTGACCCTGAAATTCGAGGATGGTTTGGAGGTTACTTCGTCCACGGATATAACGGAAGCGATCGATAAGGCTTTCGAAACGACCCTGTCCGTCCGTATCGTGCTCGACCTCGAGATTGCTTACGACGAGATAAACGGCATGGTCATTACCACGACCGGCTGGCAGGGGGGGACCGGCGAAGTCGTTGCACCCTGAGTTGGAAACAGAATAAAGAAACAATCATGTATAGGAAAATGGATTTGACATACGGAATAGTACACAGCCTGTTGCTGTTCAGCCTCTGGGGGTTGGCGGCAGGATGCTCGGACGACGATGCTTCCGGGGCAGGCGGCTTGTCGGATGGCCGGAAAGAGCTGGTAATGTATGCTTCCGGCGATTATTTACCGGGCGACACGTCGCTCTCGGCGGGTACCGTCTTTTTTGCCAAGGGCAATGAACCGGGAAAATACCGGGAGACCTGGAAAGCGTATATCGGAGTGAACGGCCGTACGGGGCTCGCCTTTCCGAAATATTATCCGGCGGACAACAGCCCCGTTTACCTGCGCGGATTTGCCCCCGACGGGACATTGACCGACCGCATGACCATCGCCTATCCGATGGACGGGCGGCAGGACATCCTGGTGACCGACGAGCAGCAGGGCCGCCTGACGGACATGTTCTGGCAGCAGAAGAAATCCTTTGTCTTTACCCATCTGCTTACCCAGCTCCGTTTCCGGCTGTGTATGGACGAAGAAGGCGTCGCCCACGGCTGGAAATTGCATACGCTGGCGGTCGACAGCCTGCCGCGCACGGCGGTGTTGTCGCTGGCGGATAAAACCCTGTCGTTCGAAGGGGAGAATGTACGTATCGCGGCGGCAGACCGCTCGGAAAACGGGCTGCCGCTCGACACTGCCTGGACGGAGATACCCGAGGCGGTGATGGTGCAGCCGGGCGTCCCCCTGCACCTGTCGGTCGCATTGAAGGACAGCCGCGACAGCCGGCGGTATTACAGGCAATTGCCGGTTGTCTTCCATGAAGAAGACGGCCGTTCGCTGGCGGGAACCTCCTACCTGTTGTCCGTCCGTATCCGTACCGACGGCACGGCTTCGCTCTCGGCTTCGGTGACGGAGTGGAAAAGGGGAGACAGCGGCATCGGCACGATCGATTGAATGAAAGACATAGAATGCAACACTAGTATTAATAGTTTAATTATCAGAGTATGAAAAGAGTATGTATGTACGCCGCTTTTCTGGCGGCCCTGTTATCGTCCTGCTCGTCCGACGAAGGAACACCGGACATTCAGGAGCCGGCAGAGATCCGGGTGGGAGCCACTGTCAACGGAGCCGTTACCAAGGCGCCGGTGGTGACGGGCGACCGGTTTACAGCCGCTATCACGGCTTTCGAAAGTTCCAATTATCCTTCATGGACCGGTACGCCTTCCTGGCAAAACACCCTTACGCTGACAGCCAGCAGGGAGAATACCGGCGACTGGCTGCCGTTGGATATCTCGAAGGTATATCCGAACGGGGGAAATGTGTATATGGCAGCCTGGTATCCCAATATCCCTTCCGCAAACGGGATCGTCGCATTTAAGAAAACGGGTACGGAAGATGTGATGTACGGCGGGATCGTATCCGGCAGCAAGAATGCGCCCGTTTCTTCTCCTTTCACTTTCGGTCATAAGTTGACGCAGCTTACTTTCAGCGTGCAGGCCACAGACGAATTTTTGCGTTATAACCCGGGTAAAAGTATTTCGAAGATTACGATCGTCGACGGGCAGTATCCGGCTTCGATGACGATTGCCGACGGGCATATCACCTACGCCGACAAAATGCTTGTACCCGAAGTACCGGGTGTTTCCCAGCAGGTGCTGACCACCGCTTTGGAAACCCTCGGCGAACCTCTGATGATCGGCTCGATGGATGTGCTGAAGATCAAGGTGTATTATGCCGACGGCAACTACAGCCAGAAGATCCCCATTTATAATGCAGCCGACGGCAAAACGCCCTTGAAAGTGAAGGAAGGCTATGCGCACACGGTCAATCTGGTTTTTCAGGGAAGTGGTGAAGTCGTTATTATGGCTGTCGGAAGCGTCAACGAATGGAAGACCGGCGAAGGCGGCAACGGTATGGTGACGAGTTAAAAGGAGTGTTTTCCGATAGCATCTGTTCATGGTATTAATATTAATTTTTTAAGTATGAAAACAAACAAGTATGTAGTAATGGGCCTGTTGGCCGCCTTGTCGATGGCCGGTTGTAGCAATGACGAGACGGAAGTCACGCCTGTGGCAGCTGCGGATGTCCGCATCAGCGCCGGCCTGGCGGATGCCGAAACCAAGGCGGTGATCAATGCGGGTTACGACGAGAAGCTGGATGTCATGTTCGGCTATCTGGAAGGTAGCGGCAGCTCGTTCAGTAAGTGGTATCCCGGTGTCCGTATGGCGGGTGCAGGCAATCAGTTTGTTTCGTTCGATGAAACGCTGAAGTACAACAGCTACACAAGTACGAAAACGACAATGGCGGGTATCTATCCGCGTCCTGCATCCGGGGGATCCGTCAGTTCTCCGATCGCTTATAAGATCGACGGGGATATGGACCTGATGGCCACGGAGAGCCAGACGGCGGACAAGGACAATCCCTTTGTGCCCTTCATGTTCCGCCATCAGCTGACCCAGTTGCAGGTGAAATGCGTAGGATCGGACGAGGCGATCAAGGCATGGGGAAATATCAAATCCGTGAAAGTAGCGAATCAGGCGGTCAACCTGCAACTGAAGGTTGTTCCCGGTGTAACTCCTTCGTTGTCGAAGTCCAATAGTTCGACAGAAAGCCTGTCCTTCTTTAACTGTCCGTCGAAGATCGTGACGGCGAAAGAGGAGAACCCGCAGATCGGCTATTGCATGATCTATCCGGAGGACAACCTGGGTACGGCAGCCAACGCGCTTACGCTGGAGGTAATGACCGACTACGACGGTACGAACCCCGACAATCCCCGTACGCTGAACTCGGCGAAAAGGATCACGGTCAACAACATTTCCAAAGGCGCCCGTCAGGGATATGCCCATCTGATCACACTGATCTTCACGGTAGACGGCGAGATCGTGATCGAAGCGGACATCGCTCCGTGGACCCCCGGCAGCAGTACGAGCACGGTTATCAAACCTAGCTGATCATAGACACGTTCCGGTAAATAGTAGGAGATGAAGAAGATATATCCGATAGTGTTTTTGATGGCTGTCCTGTCCGGTTTGCAGGCCTGTTCGGACGGCGACGATCCGGACAGCCTTACGGGGCGCCTGCAGCTGGAGGGAGCGATCGGTGCATCCACCCGTGCGGTGCTTAACTCCGGCTATGAAGCGGATCTGGCTGTCTGTTTTGCCCGGTGCGACGCGGGCGAAAGTGCCTGGCAGGAGCTGCCCGCCGTCCGTATAGGCGGGGCGGGCAGCACCCCGGTGGTGTTCGACGTCCCGCAGTTCTACCCCGAGGGTGGAAAATCGGTGCAACTCCACGGGTATTACCCCCGTTCGGGCTGGGCCGGCGGGGCAGGAGGCGCACCGGTCTATACCGTCGCCGACGGAGAAACCGACCTGATGGCTACCGGCGTGTTGAACGGGTCTTATCCCGACGCGCAGATCACGGGCTGTACGTTCCGGCATCTGTTGACGCAGCTGAAATTTGTCTGTTTCAGCGACCAGCCGGACCTGTGGGGCGCCGTCACGCAGATAGAGGTGGAAGGCATCTACCGGCAACAAACCTTCCGTTTGACGGATACGAACCCCACGCTAAGCCCTGTAACGACTTCCGGCGTCGCGACGTTGGGAGCCATCGGCACGGCCGCCGGCAGGACGTTCGACCTGTATGACACATCCGACGGGCTGCTGCCGGCCGCCCGGGCGGTGCAGGACAGCATCCTGATCCCGGCACAGGGAGCGGGCACGGCCGGCCATCCGCTGGTGTTGCACGTCACCACCCAAAAGAGCGGAGTCGGTGTCGAAAAGCCGGGCGGCTACCTGCATACCGCCACCCTGGTGGTGAAGGAGGCAGACGGGGCCGGAGGCGTGCAGCCGGGCTATTCGCACCGGGTGGAAATAGCATTTACCAGCAGCGGTCTGGAGGTGGTCGGCGTCTCGGTCGAACCCTGGAGTTCGGTAGAGATCAAAGACCCCATACCGCTTTAACAAGAGAGAATAAACAAACACAACAGGATTTCCGATGAAATCCATTTAAAACAAATCAAAATGAAAAGAGAATTGACAGGGATGGCTATGACCATCTTATTATTGGGAACAGCCAGCTGTTCGCAGAGTGAAGACGGTATCGATATCGTAACCCCTCCGGCAAGTAAAGCCGTAACGCTGGGTGTGGATGTCGGTGTGAACACAGGTGCCAAGACAAGAGCGGCGATGACGGGCACTGCAATTACGTTCAAGGATGCCGATTATGGCACCACCGACCATGCGATCGGTCTTGTTGTATCGAATGCAGACGTATCGGGCTATTATGCAGCGGAAACTCCCGGTTTCGATATAGGCTATACCTATACGGCCCCGACTACCGACATTTGCTTTATGGGCGATAAAGACGGAAAAAACTGGAAGGCGATCGACGTTACGACGTTCCCGGCAAATGCTTCTGCTGAAAAAGCAAAGACTTTTTACCTGGATAAGAATCTGGGCCAGGTATTTGCCTATTTCCCGTACGACAAAGCCAAAAAAACGAAAGCAACGATCGCCGGTAATAAGGTTACTTATCCGATCAATATTGTTGCTACGACTTCTGCTAAATTGGGAGTAGCTGCCGATAATTCGGCCCAGAAATTCAGTGGTGCTGCCTGGGCTGCAAATACGGATAAGAACACCGTAAATATTCTGGCGGAAGAAACAGACTATTTGTATTTTGTACCGGCAGACGGCAAGGGCCGTATGGTGAACAACGGCGTATTGCCCGCAGCAGACGGTACGGTGACACCTCCCGACGGAAGCAACACCGATGCCAATCCGGGAAATAATATCTCGTTGACGATGAAACATGCCTTGAGTATGGTTACTTTCCGCCTGTACGATAAGGACCTGGTTAAAACGGCACCTACAGCGGCCAATTCGGCTACTACATTGGGTTCCGTGAAATCGTTTAAGATCGAGAACGTGGATGCTTCCGACGGACCGCTGAAAATCGGAGCGACAACGATGGACCTGAATGTGACAGGCGAAGCCGATCCGATCGACTATGCTGCCACGACAGCCGGAGCTATCGAACGTACGTTGGATAAATACCTGTTGATCCGTGCCCGCCAGACGGGTACTGCCGGTGAGACAGCCAGTGCCAGTACATTCCTGTATCCCGACGGTGGCGACGGCCGTGATGCTGCCAATTACATCAGTACATTGGTTTACCCGATCGCTTCATTGGAGGCTAATAAAGTAAAAGTAACCTTCGACATCCTGGAACCGGGTGCTGCAGCATCGAAGTCATTCCCGCTGACCACCGTATTGACGGTGCCGGACGATGGCGGCTGGTTGCCGAACAAGAACTATATCTATACTTTCAGCGTATCGAAGAGAGGCTTGAATGTAGTGGATGTGACGGTAGCGGACTGGGAGTCTGTAGAAGTAGGTGGCGTAGTCGAGCTATAAACCGCACGATAGATGATGCGTAGGCAATTCATAACCGGGTGTTCGGCCTCTTCGCTGCTTTCGATAGCCGTTTTCCTATGGCTGTGTGCTGCTTGTACGCAGGCGGATATCGTACTGCCGGTAACCGGTCAGACGGAAGAGGATGTCCCTTTGTCCGTCAAGAGCCTGGACTTATCGGTGGAGGTCGAATCGAGAAGTGTCGTGACCGGAGGCCCGGAAGAGACTGCGAAAAATCCGAACCCGCTCAGGCGGGTCGGACTTTTCGTGACGAGGATGGATGACGGTAGCGTGTACGACAGTACTAATCCCGCACAAGCGTTTAGTTATTACCCGGTCGACAAGACCTGGGGGGAAGAGAGCGGCTATGCACCGGTACTTCTCTCGTCCGACAAAGCGACGGTATATGCTTTTTCGCCGGTAACGGATAACGCGAAGAATGTAACGGCGACGGGCGAGCCGCCGGCTTCCTTGCTGGGCAAAGTGAAGGTACTGGCCGAACAGACCTTCGATTTCGTCTCGGCGGATCCTCCGGCGGATGTGGCGACGGATGCACAGTGGCAGACCGACCAGGACGATTATTTCTATGGCACGGCGAAGGAGAATCCCGACCGCTGGAACCCGGAGGTGCATCTGACGGTCAGCCATGCACTTGCCAAGCTCAGCTTCCGTATCCTAGAGGCCGACGGCGGCAGCTATTTTACCGGCCGGAGCGTAAAGAAAGTCATTCTGGAAAGAGAGGGCGGCTTCCAGACGGCCCCGGAGGCAAACGCTTCGCTGAACCTGCAAACGGGCGAACTGACCGGGACGACGGCAGCCGACTCGCTGACCTTCGAGGCTGGCACTATGCGTGCCGTCGGTACGGGCATTGCCGAGGCCGATGTCGCTACGGTTCCGATACAGGCTTTCGGGCTGGTCGTTCCGGCGAAAGACGCCAGCGTAACGCTGAAACTGCGGCTCGACGACGGGCGTCTGTTTACCATCAAGCCGGGAGCGGACCCTACGACAACGACGACGTGGGAAAAAGGGAAGAATTATATCTACACGATCCGGATGTCTCCGCAAGGGGTCACGATAGCGGATGTGCAAGTAGCCGACTGGGCCGCAGGAGGTGAAGAGGACGTGCCGGTAGTAGAATAATAATAGACCTTAAAAAAGGGCGGGCGGGGAGCGATACCCCTCCCGTTCACAATTGAGAATTGAAAATTGAGAATGATATGAGATGGGATAGGGGATGTAAATATCTGTTGGGGTTGCTGATAGGAGGAGTGTTGGCGGGATGTACCACGGGAACGGTAGACGAGGACGTGCCGGAAGAGAGCCGGCCGGTGACGGTCAGCTTTGCCCGGCCCACCCTGGGTATGCCGGAGGTGGTGACCCGCGCCGAAACGCCGGCGGCGCTTCCCGCAGGGGCTACCGTGCGTATCTGTGCCTACTTCACCGGTATACTGGGAGAGGAGGCGCCGGTGTCCGCTGCCTTCGCCACCACGAAGCCTTCGTTCGAAGCTACCTATGTGGTGGGTGCCGACGGTGCTTTGTCGCCCTGCCGGGTAGACGCAAACGGTCTGATGACCGGTGCGGATAATGCGGGACAGCTGACGGTGAGAGGGGGTATCTATGATTTTTATGCGGTTTCGCCGGCCCGGGCCTTGGTGGAAGACGCCGACGGAAACTATAAGATAACCGGCATCCCCCATAAGGAGGATGTGATGACCTCCACGGTACGGAACGTAAGCATATCGAAGGACTCGTACGAGGTGACACTCGGCACTTTCCAGCGCAAATGTGCATTGGTGGTATTCAATGTCGCCCCGGCGGCGGACAACGTGCTCGAATTTACGACCCTGAAAGGCATGCGGCTGGTGGTGCGCCGGCTCGCCTCGCCGGGTGCGGGGCTGGTTGCCGGGAGCGATACGCAGATCCCGGCGGGAAGCGCGGCGAGTACGGATACGGACGCGACAGTGACGTTCGCAAGCGGCGATTTCGTTCCGGTGGAAGCCGGCTCCGACCCTAAGGGTATCGGCCTGAACAAGACGAAAAGTATCCTCCTTCCTAAAAACGGCGATCCTTTCGAGGTGGAGATCGACGTGGTGCGTAACGACAAGACAGCGACCCTGAAAGCGACGATCGACAAGAACATCACCTTCGACGAAGGCAAACGCTACGTGTTCACCCTGCGGGTAAAAGATAATGTGAGTACCCTGGATATGTCCGTACAAGCCTGGAAACCCATCGTTTTCACCGACGCAAACGTAGGAGCCCCCGACACCCCGTATCCCACCGATCCGGATATAACGGGAGGTACACCGGTGGTGTTGGCGGAATGGCGGAATTGAGTAATCTTTCCCCTCTCGAGAGGGGGCAGGGGGTGTGTCATGGTTAGAAATAGAACAAAACAAAATAGCATGGAACGAATAAGTAAAATAGGAGTATGTATGTGTCTGCTGTTGGTGCTAGCCGGCGGTTGCACGCAGACGGATGTGGAGGAGGAGTCTCTTCCTCTGCCCGCCGGGACAAAGGTGGATGTCGGTTTCCGGCTGAATGTCTTGTCCAGCCATACGCCGCAGACGCGCAGTATCACGTTCACGCCCGAAGGCACGTTCGAGTCGGATACGCTGGCAATGCCGGATACGCCGACAACGTTGCCAACACCGGCGACAGGTGTCGGCGACTCGGTGCGTACCAAAGCTGCCGCGGGGCTGACGGAAGAGCAGGAAAACAAGATTGTCGACCTGTGGGTCGGGCAGTATAATGCCGTGACAGGTGCGCGTTTGTCCAATGAATATTTCGGTACTGTCAGCGACACGAAAGATATCCTCCTGCCGCTGATCGTAAACACGTCCGGCGTAAAAAGTCATGTCTATTTTATCGCGAATGCAGGCGATCTGGGTGCGGTAGCCGACGAAAGTACCTTGAAAGAAAAGACGTTAACCTGTACCACCGATGCGGGCATGCCCGTCGATAACCGTTGCCGGATGACGGGCCTGTGGGAAGGCGAGGTCGTGTCCGGCGGAGTGGAAGGTATCCCTGTGGAAATGATCCGCCTGATGGCAAAGATAACGTTCACGTATGCGATAGGTGGTGATGGTTTTACTTTCACTCCGACTTCGGTTGCTTTAAAAAATGCACCCGGGATATCCCGGGTAGAGGTAACTGAGAATCAGTTACCTGATATAAGCTATAACACCTATTCCGGCGAGGCGAGCACATCGGGTGCAACGATGTGTTGGTACCTGGCGGAAAACATGGCGGGCCGTAGTTCGGCAACAGTCGACTTAGAGAAGAAGAAGATTGGAACGGGTGTAACGAATGGCACCTGTATCGAGTTGACCGGTAATGCCGAGCAGTTCGGAGTGGCGTATAAAGATGTTACTTTCCGTTTCTATCCCGGTCGGGATATGAACAATTACGATATCGAGCGTAACTCTCATTACGAAATGAATGTCACCCTTGTGGGTATAGATCTTCTGGATGAACGTATCACGGTAGGTGAAATACCTCCGATCGAGGTCGATCCGGATAATATCCCTGCCGAAGGTGGAGAAAAAACAGTCGCCATCACCACACGCCCCGGTCAGCCGTGGAGTTTCACAATGCCCGACTGGCTGACTGCCCTGATAGGCGACAAGACAGCCGGCGGCGGTTCGACCGTCTCCGACAATAAACCTTATACCATCCCTTTCACTGCGGCAGTCAACCCGACAGCGGAGGCGAGGGAGGCTGACATTGTAATCGATCTCCAAGGTACGACAAAGACAATACATATTGGCCAAAACGCTTCAACCTTGTCTGTTAGTGGTGCCAAGACGGTAGTAGCAACAGCTTCTACGGGTAATACTTCTACTTTTACAGCAACGGCAGGTTTGTCGTGGAATGTATCGAGTCCGGATTGGCTGACTTTGACAAGCACTCCCAGTGGTACTGATAATACCACCGGTGCAGCCCAAGATATAAAATTTAGTGTTGATGTCAATCAGAATGAATCGACCCGCAGTGGCAACATTACGGTAAAAGTGGGTAATGCCGTCAGCAGTACAGATGCAGGGTTGACAAAAACGATTGCAGTAACTCAAAGTGCATCGTCCTTAACAGCTTCTGTTAATCCGACAACAGCACTGGCCGTAACAGCTGGTGCCAGTGGAACATATACAATGAATGGAACACAAGGTTTGTCGTATTCCTTCACTGCCGGTTTCCCTATGTGGCTAAATGTAACTAATGGTAGTGCATCTACCAGTGGAGGAACTACTAGTGGTACTAATCAGACGTTAACCTATAAAACAGCTTCTGTTAATCCCAGCAGTTCTGAAAGAAGTGCAACCGTAACGGTTAAGGCTGGAAACATCTCAAAAGATGTAATAATCAAACAGTCTGCTTCAACCTTGTCTGTAAGTGGAGCCAAGACGGTAACAGCAACAGCTTCAACGGGTAATACGTCTACTTTTACAGCTACGCCGGGTTTGTCGTGGAATGTGGGCATAGTTTCTCCAGACGACTGGTTGGTTCTGACAAGTAGTGCCGGTGGAACAGACAATACGACCGTTGCCGCTCAGACTATCACTTATGATGCTGTTGTCAATCCGAACGAATCCGACCGTCAGGGAATGATCACCGTCAAGGTCGGGAATGCCGTAAGCGGCACGGATACCGGGTTAACAAAAACGATCGCCGTCACTCAGAGTGCATCGTCGCTGACCGCATCTATAGATCCTGCAGGCGTATTAGCAGCCACAAAAGATGCCAGCGGCACTTTTACGATGAACGGAACAAGCGGTTTATCGTATACTATCACACCAACATTTCCTTCTTGGTTAACTGTCACGAACGGAACCGCCTCTACCGACGGTGGAACAACTAGTGGTTCCGCTCAGACGTTGACGTATGTAACGGCATCAGTGAATCCGAATGTATCCGAACGAAAAGCTACCGTAACTGTAAAAGCGGGTAATATGACAAAGGTAGTAGAACTCAGGCAATCAGCATCTTCTTTTAGTATAACGAACCCGGATACTCCAATAAGTGCATGTGCTAATAGTAGTACAACGGGTAGTATAACCGCAACTGCAGGTTTGGCATGGACAATTAGTCCATCGTCGCAAAATGAAATTAGCGTAAGCCCAACCAGCGGATCGGGCGACGAAACGTTAACGTTTACCGGTGCCGTTAACTACGGTGCCGAACGTACTGGCACATTTATCGTATCGGTAACCGACGCTAGCCCGGCACGAACAAAAACGTTCACAGTAACGCAAGAAGCGTATACTCCGGCTTATGTAGGAGAAATACAGGTATGTAAAACCCATAATGGCAGTGGCACCCCAGGCACGGGCATTAATACATGTAAAAATTTAGTAGCGGAGGGGCACGACGATTGGTATTTGCCATCACAAGAAGAGTTACTTGCAGTACAAAAAGACAGAGCAAAGTTAGAGACGGTGCCATGTTTTACCGGGTTCTCCAATTCATTGTACATTTCCAGCACTCCGGCGTCATATGGTTATGTAGCAGTACATATGGAAACGGGTGCAACAGCTCATACTAAAACGTCAAAAAATATCCGCTGTGTCCGGGCCAAATAGGTGTGTCATGGTTAGAAATAGAACAAAACAAAATAGCATGGAACGAATAAGTAAAACAGGATTATGTATGTGTCTGCTGTTGGTGCTAGCCGGCGGTTGCACGCAGACGGATGTGGAGGAGGAGTCTCTTCCTCTGCCCGCCGGGACAAAGGTGGATGTCGGTTTCCGGCTGAATGTCTTGTCCAGCCAT
>NZ_JADNBB010000003.1:0-84073 GCF_015550595.1 Parabacteroides goldsteinii | reverse complement strand
TGGAGGAGGAGTCTCTTCCTCTGCCCGCCGGGACAAAGGTGGATGTCGGTTTCCGGCTGAATGTCTTGTCCAGCCATTCGCCGCAGACGCGCAGTATCACGTTCACGCCCGAGGGCACGTTCGAGTCGGATACGCTGGCAATGCCGGATACACCGACAACGTTGCCAACGCCGCCAACAGGTGTCGGCGACTCGGTGCGTACCAAAGCTGCCGCGGGGCTGTCGGAAGAGCAGGAAAACACGATTGCCACCCTGTGGGTCGGGCAGTATGAAGCTACGTCGGGTAAACGTTTGTCCAATGAATATTTCGGCACCGTCAGCGACACAAAAGATATCCTCCTGCAATTACCATTGAACGCGTCCGGCGTGAAAAGCCATGTCTATTTTATCGCGAACGCGGGCGATCTGGGTGCGGTAGCCGACGAAAAGACCTTGAAAGAAAAGACGTTGACCTGTACCACCGGTGCGGGCGCGCCCGTCGATAACCGTTGCAAGATGGCGGGTATGTGGGAAGGCGAGGTCGTGTCCGGCGGAGTGGAAGATATCCCTGTGGAAATGATCCGCCTGATGGCAAAGATAACGTTCACGTATGCGATAGGCGGCGACGGCTTTACTTTCACCCCGACTTCGGTTGCTTTAAAAAATGCACCCGGGATATCCCGGGTAGAGGTAACTGAGCGTCAGTTACCTGATATAAGCTATAACAACTATTCCGGCGAGGCGAACGCATCGGGTGCAACGATGTGTTGGTACCTGGCGGAGAACATGGCGGGCACGGGTACGCCGACCGTCGACTCGAATAAAAAGAAGATCGGAGCGGGTGTGACGAATGCCACCTGCATCGAGTTGACCGGCGATGCCAAACAGCTCGGCGTAGAGTATAAGGATGTAACCTTCCGTTTCTATCCGGGTGCAGATATGAACAATTATGATATCGTGCGCAACGGTCATTATGCGACGAACGTGACGCTGGTAGGTATCGACCTGTTGGACGAACGCATCACAGTGGGTACGATACCGCCGATCACAGTCGATCCTGACAATATCCTTGCCGAAGGCGGAGAAAAAACGGTTGCCATCACCACGCGCCCCGGTCAGCTGTGGAGTTTCACAATGCCCGACTGGCTGACTGCCCTGATAGGTGGCAAGACAGCCGGCGGCGGTTCGACCGTCTCCGACAACAAACCTTATAGCATCCCTTTCACAGCCGCAGTCAACCCGACAGCGGACGTGAGGGAGGCTGACATTGTAATCGATCTCCAAGGTACGACAAAGACAATACATATCGGGCAAAACGCTTCAACGCTGACGAAAGGCAGTGATATATCGCTGGCGGCAGCCGCCGACTCCGAAGGCTCTTCTTCTTTTACGGCTACTAAGGGATTAAAGTGGCAGGCTTCATTAAGCGACTGGTTGGATTGGACGACTGCTAATCCGGCTGCATCGGGCGATGCAGCTACCGGAAGTGCACAGGATTTGAAAATAAAGGCGGCTAGCAATCCAACGGCAAGCGCGCGTACCGGAACCATAACAGTGAAAGCCGGTGCATCGATAGATGACGCGTCTTATACCGGATTGAAACAGGAGATAGCCGTCAACCAGGCAGCTTCAACCGCAAGCGGTTCGACAATAAATAATATAGTAGCTGCAGGTGCAACCGGCGACGCCACATTCACAGCCACCAAAGGTTTGCCCTGGGCGTCGACACCGGCCGACTGGATTACTGTAAATACCGGTGGAACGGGAACGTCTACAACCGGATCGTCTCAGACAATAAACTATACGGTAGCTGTTAACCCTTCTTCTTCTGTCCGTAGTGGAAAGATCACTGTCCGTGCAGGGGATACCTCTGCCGGGCCGACAGGTGATATCGTTCTGAATCAGTTGGGTGCAACCTTGTCTGTAAGTGGAGCCACGACGTTAGCAGCGACAGCTTCTACTGATAACACTTCTACTTTTACCGCAACGCCGGGTTTGTCGTGGAATGTAGGTGTAACCTCTACGGGCAATTGGTTGTCTTTGACAGGCAGTACGAGCGGCACAGAAAATACAACAGGGTCTACTCAAACTATAACTTATAGTGCACCTCTTAATACAGGAGATTCTGTTCGTAACGGGACGATCACTGTAAAGGTGGGTGATGGTCAGGGAGCACTTTCACAGACTATAAGTGTGAGTCAGGATGCTTCTGTTTACGTAGGTATTGACGAGTCTATTGCTTTGACATCGAGAGGGGTTGAGAACTATTATTTAACAGGGACGGAAGGTTTGACCTGGAATGTTACAGTTCATTCTACAAACGGTATAACGATTACTCCGACAAGTGGTACATTTCCTACTCAACTATCGATAAGCGTGGAAAAGAACCCTTCAACCCCCAAACGTTTAGCTTCGATAACGGTGAATATACCGGATAAAAATTATTCGCAAGCTGTTTCTATTTTTCAATATGGGTCACCACCTCCCGGAAGCGAAAGTGGAATTCAAAGGTCTAATAAAAGTACACAACAATCTTTGAACTGGAATGCTTGCAATAGTTATTGTGCTAATTTGGTTTCAGAAGATTTTGATGACTGGAGGTTACCTAGTGATACTGAAATGTATGGAATGTGGAACGGAACTTCTCCTTATAACGGAGTGCCTATTAGCGGTTTTTGGGGTAGCAGAACAAATGGTAGTACAGCTCATATCTTATATAAATCTAGTGCAAGTAGTTCACACACTTTTAAATGGGATGCTAAAACGAATAAGGCTGCTTGTCGGTGTGTTCGGACCATATTGTAGTAGAGATAGAGGTATTGAACGGAAGAGCGAAAAGGCAGCGGTGAGAGAACCGTGTCAGGTAAGCATATAGGAGCTGATTGAAACAAGAACCATTGACGAGGTATCGAAAGCGGACAATAGACAACACTCAAAAGCCGGGGTCTTATTTTACCCGGTGAAGAGCGCAGATGCTTAGCTTGAAAGTGCAAGCTGCGTGGGTGTTCGGTATACAGGTGGCAGGAACTATATGTAGGCATTTGTTGGGGACTGGGGAAGCTACGGTGTAATGTGAATCGAAAATACGCAAGTGGAAGCTCCCACGAGGTAGAAAGTAGAGATGTGCATCGTAGTTGTGTCCGTAATGTTAAGTAAGAATACTTGTCGATAGGAAAACAGAGATTATGTTACAATATAAACAACAACAAACATGAACAAAACAGACTTAATCAACGAAGTCGCCTTTAAGATGGGCGTACCGCGATATCAATCGCTTAAATTTATCAATACGTTCGAAGCAGTGCTGGCAGATGCGATCAGAGGTGATAATCCCCTTATGCTGCAAGGATTCGGTACTTTTTCTCCGTGGAAACAGACCGAGCGGGTGGGGCGTAACCCCCGGGCAGGTACTACCTGTGTGATCCGGCCGCGTACCAGCGTGAAGTTTAAACCGGGAAAGCAATTGCTGCAGACCCTTAATTCGGCCCCGGATAAATGATACGCTACGAAAAAGTGAAAGAGACAGCCGGGCTGTTGGCGCTGGCTGCTACTCTCTTTTCCTGCGGGACTTTCCGGCCGGAAACGGGCGGTAATAGAGGGGGCATTACGCCGGTGCGCCACGCCGAAATCCCGCAGATACAGATAGATGCGGCTGCTGTGTACGGGCGGATGGTGAGTTATGTTACTCCCGAAGTCTGTGTTACCGCTCCCCATACCGTCACCCGAAAGCTGACGGCTTATATCGCTTATCCTGCCGGCGGTACCACCGTCGACCCCCGTTATGGCAATAACCGGGCGGAACTGGAGAAGCTCTGCGGAGAGCTGGACGTCCTGTTACGGGACGGAAACCCTGTAAGGAACATTCGTCTGACAGGCTATGCTTCGCCCGACGGTAATACGTCGGCCAACGAACGTCTGTCTGCCGGACGGGTATTGGCATTAAAGAAGTACCTGCAGGATAAACGCTACCTGCCTGACAACAGCCAGGTCACCATCGATTGGGTAGGTGAGGATTGGCAGGGGCTGGCCCGCCTGCTGGAAACTACTCCGGTAAAGAGCTATGCCTCCCGTGTACTGGCGTTGCTCGACAGTATCCCGGATGCCGATACCAGGCGCAGGCAATTACGCCGCCTGGATAAGGGTGCCGTATATAAAGAGTTGGAGAGAACCTTTTTTGCCCGTCTGCGACGCATTGAACTGGAAATAAGCGGGGAGGTGGAGAGTGAAGAAAAGAAGACGGCCGATATGGATGTATTAGTCGACCGGGTGTATTCGTCACCGGAAAAGATGTCGCTCGCAGAGTTCTTGCAGGTGGCTTCGCTGTACCGTCCGGGAACGGAGCAGTATCGCGAGATATATGAGCTCGCAGCTTATCGCTTTCCCGCTTGCGGAGTAGCACAATTGAATGCTTCGGCGGCCTCGCTGGCGCTCGGGGATAAGGAGGCGGCCCGCTATTTCCTGCAACGGTGCGACGACGATCCCCGTTCGTATATCAACCGGGGTGTCTTACTATTGATGGAGGGTGACGGGGAGGCTGCTTGCGGATACTTCCGCAAAGCAATGCCCCAGAATCCCCGTCTGGCAAGGGAGAACTTATCGGTGGCATTGAAAATGATGGCATTGTCCGGCATGTAAGCGTAAAATCGTCTCGGTTTCGTTGTACATGCTTGTTGGCCGGAAAGAGAATTCACTCTTTCCGGCTAATTTTTTATATTATGTACGATACATTGAAATCGTTGTTCGGCAGAAAGAAGCCGTCGGTAAGTAAGTTTGAAATCATCCTGAGTGAATTACCCCCTGTCAGGCGTTTGTACTACCGGCAGCTGGCTTATAAAGTAGCTCTTTGCGAATGGGATTACCTGACGGTAGATTACAAAACGTTCCTTACGAATTTTATCACACGCGACTGGCAGCGGTCGGTCGATTACCTGCTGGAGCATACCGCGCTGGGGGAGCTGCGGTTCGACCTGCAGGAGCCTGACATCATCCAGCGTTTTATCGGCCTGACGGAAGGGAGGGCATTCGGGCATGAGGCTTCCTTTGTCCATCTGGCTTTCTCGCTTCGTCTATCCTTCACCTATGATTACGACATCGAGTATTTCGGAGACAAATTGCGTTCGATAATTCTCACAGCCACCGATCTCAATATGCTGAAAGACAAGACCCCCGTCACCAATGAACCTGGGTATATCGGACCGCGTGTGAAATAAGTATAAAACCCGGGGGGAGAACAGGTTCGGTGATAGAGAGGATGAATGTCTCGTTGTCGTGCTTGAGACCCTCTTCTCTCCCCTTATTATCGCAGAGAGCTCCTACTTCGCTTATCCTATATTTGTTTTGTGTTTCGATAACGGGTATTAACTAATACATTATTAATTATGGCAATGAAGTTTAAGTTGGTAACAAGAAAGAACATGGGGCCGGACAAGGAAGAAGTACCGGAGAAAATCTATGCACAGATGGTGTGTGGCGATTATGTTCCTTTTGAAGAGTTTATTGAGGAAATAGCCGATAGTTCGGGTGTAGGCAGTGCCGGGGTAAAAGCGGTGATTGACCGTTCGGTGGTTATCCTGGTTCGCCATTTGCAGCATGGACGAAGGGTACATTTCGGGGATCTCGGTCATTTCCGGTATAACTTCGGTTCGGAGGGCGTGACAGATGAAAAGAGTTTTACTACGAGTATGATCCGCGAACCGAAAGTTCGTTTCTTCCCGGGCAAAGAGTTGCGTGTCGCTAAAAGCCGTACGAGTTTCGAAAAGATGTCGTTGGAGAAAAAAGACGAAGGCGAAGGTGGTGGTGAAGACGACAGACCGGTGATCGAGTGAGTTGACAGTTGACAGTTAAAAGACGGAGATTATGAAACGGTTAACGGTTCAGTTGATTATTGCAATCCTGCTCACATTGAGCGGGATTGTTCTTCTCTTCAGCGGATTCTGGATCGATCCGCAGGGATTGATCGATAACAGCGTATTGGTGGCTTTCGGTGAGATCAGTACGTTTGCGGGTGCCCTTTTCGGGGTGGATTATACCTATAAATTTAAAATCAATGACAATGGAAAGTAGAAGTAAAAAGACCGGGTTAAGTGAACATTTCACATTGGAAGAGCTTACGTATAGCCGTACCGCAGTAGAGAATGCGATAGCCAATGAACCGCCTGCTCAGGTAAGAGCATCGTTGCAGCATCTGGTCGGTTGTTTGCTGGAACCGTTGCGGCAATTGTATAAGAAGCCGATCGCCATTCTGAGCGGTTACCGGAATAAAGAGGTGAACCGTCTGGTGGGCGGTGTGGCTACGAGCCAGCATGTGAAGGGGGAGGCAGCCGATTGTTATACTCCCGAAGGCCCGGAGAAGTTGCTGGAACTGTTGATGCGATCGGGCTTACCTTTCGACCAGGCTATCTTATACAAACGCCGCCGTTTCCTGCATCTTTCGTTGAAGCAATTCGGAAAGAACCGGATGCAAGTACTTGTTTATATGCTCTGTATTGCCTGTTTATTCTTTAGCTGTGGTATGAAAAAAACTGTGCGCCGGCAGGAAAATGCAAATCGGAACGAGTCGGTCAGAATAGACCGCAACGACAGCTTGTTATTACAAAGTCGCTCTATCCTGAACGACTCCTTATCGTGGGAACTAAAGCAGGTCATTTTCCTTCCACCAGACAGTTCGGGCAGGCAACCCCTGCAAAGCCTTACCGTAGCCCGCCTGCAACAGGTTAGCAGCAGTATCGACAGCCTGACCTCTGTCTCTGCTACGCAACAATCCTATACCGCGAGAACAGTGGAAGAAATACAAAAACAGGAAGTACGTCACACCAGTAACTACCGTATTCTGATCTTAACCGTAGCTGGGCTTTGCTTCTTTATAGGAGGGATGATCTATATTAGAAAGAAAAGAGTAGAACTTACTTGATGGAATATTTTAGATATTCAGGATCCCTTCGTATATCCCAAACCGCTGTGATACATACATTGTTTCCTTCTATATAATATATAAGTTTGAAGTGTTTCTCAACGACCAGCGAATGATATTCTTTTTCTCTATTGGCTAAAAAAGGTTCTACCGGTCCTGCATATGCAAATATCTTAAGAGGATTGGAGGACTCTAATAGACGATTCCATATATCATTGGCCACTTGCTCGCTTTTGGATAGATAGAATTGGTAGATATCCTCCAGATCGAGTTGTGCAATGGGCATCCATTTTACGATATATTCCATCGATTATATTTTTTACGGAGTTCCTCTGTAGTCAATCCTAAACCTTGACGAGCTTCTTCTTCAGCCTGATCCAGTCGTTTATTCAGTTCTTCAATAGTATATTGACAGGGTGGACGTTGGATCTCTGTATTGAATCCGTATGCAGCCTGAGGCTCATTTACGCTTTGTGAAGTTTCTTCCGGTAATGGATATTCTTTTTTTGTCATGGTTGGTTATTCTTTTTAAGTTATACTGCAAATGTAATGAATTCCTTGTAACTAAAAGGAGATAACTAAATATTTCTTTGAAATAAATTATGTAACAGGCCTTCTTTAACGTCAGTGCAGTTTTATATACCCTAATTTTGTATACCGTATATTCCAGGAGGTATAATGTTTGATCACCTTAGCCGAGCGGATATGCATTTTCTCTCCGGCCTGATAAGCATGGTCGGTATTACTTAACTTACCGCTTTCCAAGCTGCGGTCGGTTGCACGAATGGTGAAGAAAAACAGGTTGCCTGCTTCGTCCGAAGCAACGATTTTCTGGTCGACGTAAAAATGGGGGGTTCCCCGGATAGTACGGGTCTTATATGGATTATCTTCCACTTTGACCCGCAGGATGGAAAGATGCAGCTCACTAAGTTTTTCGTCTATTACTCCGACAAATCGACTAACGGGTACTTTGTGCATACGGGAAGTATATAGATCCTGATGAACCCATGCATAGGTTGCCGCCAGTTCCTTAAAACGTCTTTCGCTTTGTACACGCGCGTCATATTTATTGGCAATCCATGCCACATACTTAGGGTCGATCGTTACGATCTGATATAAACGGTATCCGCGATATTTGCCGAAAGTGATAACGTCGTCGGCATTGTGGGATATGGAGTCGATACGGGGAGTAATGTTCAGCCTGGCGAAGGAGTTGGCTACGGCCTTCATCGCTTTTTCTACTGAGTTGATCGCATTGACCTCCAATGTAGAAAGGAAAACATTCGGATGATATTCAGCACCCGGATTATAGAACCAAAGCGTATAATAAGCGGTCTTTTCATTAGGCAAAAGAATATAGTACACGCCTTTGTCAGCATTTCTTCCTTCGTTAAACTCTTTCAGTTTATCCAGGACAAATTGTTCGATATAGTCTGAAATGTTACTCATAACTCATCCTCCTCATATTCTTCCCTAACAAATATATGAAAAGAGGATGAATTATCCTAATAAAATCGTGATTATAACAGGGAAGTAGCCCCTTTTCGATTATATCAAACGGTTCTCCGCAAAGTATTTCCAAAGCGGGGCAGCGTGTATGGCCTGTTTGATCTGATCTGTTTCCAGTAGCTCCTTTACTTCGTCGAGCGTAAGGATATGGACGGTCAGGTCTTCCGTATCCTCCAGGTGCTGGGTGGTGACTTGTTCGACATCGGTAGCCAGAAAGCAGTGAGTCAGATTGGTATGTGTTCCCGGATTGGCGGAAACTGTCATATATTCAGTCCATTCTCCGTTGCCAAAACCTGTTTCTTCCAATAGCTCACGTTGGGCGGAAACGAGTGGGGAAGGGTCTTCTTTTTCACAGACTCCCGCGCATAATTCGAAAGAGGTTTCGCCTAATCCATGACGATACTGCCGCACGAAGACAAATTTATGCTCTTTGGTAATTGCTATGACATTGATCCAGTCCGGGTATTCAAAAACATAATATTCCGGTATCTGGTTGCCGTTGGGAAGTTCTACATGCTCGCTACGAACTGTCAACCAAGGCTTACGGTGAAGATAGGTGCTTTCAAGCACTTTCCATTTTCTATCATTCAAGTTTTTCATATATTTGTATCAAGTTTTTTTGTTACTTAAACTAACGGACAGCCGGATTGTTTATTATAAAAGTAGGAACCACTAAATTTATTATTCGATGAAGATACACGAATATCAGGCGAAAAAACTCTTTTCTGATTATGGAATACCGGTCGAACGGCATATTTTATGTAGTACACCGGATGAAGCCGTGGCTGCTTTTAGCCAGTTGGGAGAAGAAAAGGTTGCCATCAAGGCACAAGTACTGACCGGAGGCAGGGGCAAAGCCGGCGGTGTGAAACTGGCAGGTAATGCAGAAGAAGCCCTTCAGTATGCAGAAAACATTCTAGGTATGACGATCAAAGATTATCCCGTTACCCGGGTGATTGTCAGTGAAGCCGTGAATATCCATCTGGAATATTATATCAGTTTTGTGATCGACCGTAATTCCCGCTCGGTCGTCCTGATGATGAGTGCCGAAGGTGGCATGGATATAGAAGATGTCGCTCATCGCGCCCCTGAAAAGATCTTTCATTTCCGGATCGATCCGATGATCGGAATTCCGGATTATCTGGCCCGGCGTTATGCTTTTACTTTGTTCGATAAGTTGTCGCAGGTGAATCAATTAGCAGGTATCATACAAAATATGTATCGTTTGTTTATTGAGAAAGATGCTTCCCTGCTGGAGATAAACCCGCTGGTAATGACCCGTGAAGGAGTCTTGATCGCCATCGATGCCAAGATGACTTTCGATGATAATGCGTTGTATCGCCAACCTGGCGTATTGTCTCTTTTCGAACCAACGGAGGAAGAAAAGATAGAAGTCAGGGCAAAAGAAAGTGGTTTCAGTTATGTGTATATGGGCGGTGAGATCGGCTGTATGGTGAACGGTGCCGGTTTGGCAATGGCGACAATGGATATGATTAAGCTTTATGGTGGCGATCCGGCCAATTTCCTTGATATCGGAGGAAGTTCTAATCCGGAAAAAGTGATTGAGGCCATGAAGTTGTTGTTGAAAGATCCCAATGTAAAAGTGGTATTAATCAATATATTCGGGGGAATAACGCGTTGCGATGATGTTGCTTACGGTTTACTGAAAGCTTTCGAACAGATAGAGAATGATATTCCCGTTATTGTCCGCCTGACCGGAACTAACGAAAAGGAAGGGCGCGACCTGTTGCGCAATACGCGTTTTAAAGTGGCTGAAACAATGGGTGAAGCAACCCGGATGGCCGTAGAATTATCAAAAAACCAGTAAGAAAGGATAATCATCATGAGCATACTTATTAATAAATCAACCCGCTTGATCGTGCAGGGTATTACCGGACGCGACGGCCTTTTCCATGCGCTGAAAATGAAAGAATACGGAACGAATGTGGTAGGAGGTACTTCACCGGGTAAAGGTGGAACCGAGATAGAACATATTCCGGTATTCAATACGATGTATGATGCCGTTCAGCAAACACAGGCGAACACATCTATCATATTTGTTCCCGCCCGTTTTGCTGCCGATGCGATCATGGAGGCCGCCGATGCGGGTATAGGATTAATTATTTGTATCACAGAAGGAATACCTACGATAGATGTGATCAGAGCCTATTGTTTTGTACAGATGAAAGGAGCGAAACTGATCGGACCGAATTGTCCCGGTCTGATCTCGCCGGGAGAGAGCCTTGTCGGCATTCTTCCCGGAAAAGTGTTTATGAAAGGACATACAGGTGTGTTAAGCAGAAGCGGAACACTCACTTATGAAGTCGTTTATCATCTTACAGCCAATGGAATGGGACAATCTACAGCCGTAGGAATGGGGGGTGATCCTGTTGTGGGACTTTACTTCCGTGAATTACTGGAAATGTTTGAAAATGATCCTGATACGCATTCAATCGTGATGATCGGCGAGATCGGTGGTAATGCGGAAGAGCTGGCGGCAGAATATATACGCAAGCATGTGACCAAGCCTGTCGTTGGATTCATTGCCGGACAATCTGCCCCGCCGGGTAAACAAATGGGACATGCCGGGGCAATTATCTCCGGAGGAACCGGTACAGCCGTTGAAAAAATACGGGCGATGGAAGAGGCAGGCATACGAGTTGCCAGCGAACCATCTGAAATACCGGAGCTTTTAAGTAATAAATAGCAACTTTATCCCTATCTTTGCACCTTCGTAAGAATGAGTAAATGAATAGAGATGATAATTTCGGCAGATTGCTGGCGTTGCTATTAATCACGCTATGTATCTGTCTGGGGCTATATTATCTGCCGGACCAGTTGTTCGGACAGAAAATAAAAAAGGTTGACTTACTTTCGGATTTACGGGTAAAGACGCAATCACTATCAATGGATTCACTGCGTAAGCAGCTTGAACAGCCGGATACGTTGCAAATAGACTCGGTTGCTTTGCGTGATTCGATTATCCGTTCTACGGGGATCGATTCGGCGGCATTGGCTTTGCGCGATTCATTGTACAATGTGATGTATTCCGTTCAGGGAGCCGATTCGCTCGGTACGCATATTGAAGATTATTCGGTCGGCCATATCGGGTTGAAGCGTTTCTTTGCCGCACTCAAAAAGGGTAAAGAACTAAAACGTCCGGTTCGCGTTGCCTTTCTTGGCGACTCGTTTATCGAAGGGGATATTGTTGTTGCAGACCTGCGTTCGGCTTTGCAGAAAGAGTTTGGTGGCCGTGGAGTCGGCTTTGTACCGATTGCATCAGTCGCTTCGCAATTTCGTCCGACTGTCGAACAGCGCTCGGAAGGATGGCATACCTGGTCGATGCTGACTGATCGTGATCATGGTTATACGCTTTCGGGTATGATGTTTGAACCGAAGGGAGAAAAAGCTTCGGTTTCTGTTAAGACAACAAACCGTTATCCGGAGTTGCAGACTGTTTCTTCCCTGAAATTCCTGTATGAACAAAATACGGTAACCCGTATGAAACTGCTTTGTAACGGTGAACCGGATACAATCAGCGAACTGTTGCCGGCAACGACTGAAATAACCCAATACGAAAAGAAAGGAACATTTACCGAAGCTTCGTTCTCGTTTACAGAGACGGATGGTTTCCGGGCATTAGGTGTTGCGATGGAAGATAATTCGGGTATTGTGGTAGACAATTATTCTTTACGGGGAAATTCCGGAATAATTCTTGCCCGTCTGGACAGTGCCCGCTGCCGGAGCTTGAGTAAGGTGCGGCCGTATGATCTGATCATTCTCCAATATGGTTTGAATGTAGTGAGCGACAGTGTCCTGCATTACGGATGGTACAACAGCCGTATGACGGAGGCTGTTCGGCGTGTTCAGGTTTGTTTCCCGGAAGCAGATATATTGCTGCTCGGTGTTTCCGACCGCAGTCATCAGGAGGACGGCGCATTTGAAACCATGCCTGCCGTATTGGCTTTACTTCATACACAGCGACAGATTGCCCGTAAGACCGGTATCCCGTTCTGGAACACGTTTGGGGGAATGGGTGGAGAAAACAGTATGGTACGCTTCGTCGAAAATAACTGGGCGAGCAAGGATTATACGCACCTCAGTTTTCGTGGAGGACGCGAAATAGCTACGGCGTTAATGAAAGCATTATTGTTAGAAAAGGAATTTTATGATGAAGCAGACAAAGTGGTTAATTAACCTGTCGGTTTTAATGGTGCTGATTGCGATCACCATAGGGGCGACGAATCTTTCGCCAGCCCGTTCGTCTGTTCGGGATACAGGAATGGTTTTGCAGGATACACTGGCCTTACCGGACACTGTTGCATTGCCTTCCGCCTCTTATAAGATAGGTGTTGCTGTCGATTCTATCCTGTTGCCTGCATCGGATAGCGTAAATGAATATGCTCCTTTAATGGGCTTCTTTGCCGCGCTCGATTCATTACGTGCCGGAAAAGATACAGTCGTCACAATCGTTCAGCTGGGCGATTCACATATTCAGGCCGGTCATTACAGCGGACGTATGATGCGTCTTTTACAGCAACAGTTCGGTAATGCAGGACGTGGCTGGGTGGCTCCTTTTAAATTGAGCAAGACCAATGAACCGGACGATTATTTCATTTCATCTGTTGCCAAAGAATGGGTTGCCGGACGTTGTATACAGAATAACAGGAAGGCTCCGATCGGGCCCGGTGGAATCGGTATCCAGTCCGTATCGCCTTCTATTAACTTCGATATCAGTATGGCTCCGAACAATGGGGCCGGATACTCTTTTAACCAGGCTGTTATTTACCGGGGAGAAAAGTCTATGCCGATGCTTCCTGCCGGTAAATTGAAAGATTCGATCAGGACTTCTCTAAGCACGGCCTCGTGTGCACCGGGTGTTGTGGCCGATACATTCCGTATCTCGTGCCTGGCTGATACATTGCAGTTGCACAGTACCCGCCGGAAGCAAGGGACGGATAATCTGTTGCCTGCCTCTTCTTTTAAGAATGTTTATTATGGCTTCAATCTGACCAATGGCCAACCGGGTATATTATATCATTCGGTAGGAGTGAACGGAGCCATGTTTGTTAATTATACAGACGAAAATTATGTCCGTCAGCTGGCTTTATTGAACCCATCGTTATTGATTATATCGCTGGGGACGAACGAGACTTTCGGCAGACGTTTTACCCGTAATGAGTTCGCCGGACAGATCGAAGACTTTATCTCTTTGGTAAAAAAACAGATGCCACATACGGCTATCCTGCTTACTACGCCGCCCGAATGCTATAAACGGGTGACTGTAAACAAGAAACGTACCTATGTGCGCAATGAAAATACAGAACGCGCGGCAAAAGCTATTATAGAAGTAGCCCGTCGTGAAGGCCTTGCCTGTTGGGACTTATTTGCTGCCACAGGTGGAAAAACTTCGAGTTCCAAATGGCATAAGGCCGGACTGATGGGGCGCGACCGTGTTCATTTTACTAAAGAAGGCTATCAGGAGCAGGGACTTTTATTGTATCGCGCCCTGATGCAAACATATAACCGATATATTACAGGCAACGATGTTCGATAATCTGGATTTCTCAAAACTGGGCGAGATACTTACCTATCACCGTCTTTCACCGATACTGTTCAGCAGCGGGCTGTTCTTCTTTTTATTTATAGGCTTCCTGATCATTTACATGTCACTCAGGAAGCATTTGTTGGCCCGTATTATATATGTAACGCTGTTCTCCCTTTATTTCTATTATAAGAGTAGCGGGCTTTGGTTCTTCCTGTTGTTGTTTACCGCCACGTCCGACTTTTGTATTGCACAGGGGATATTCCATACTTCAGCCCAGTGGAAACGTAAGTTGTTGGTAGTAGTTAGTTTATGTATAAATCTCGGTTTGTTGGGATATTTTAAATACTTCAACTTCCTGTTGGAGATTATTGCGACTGTTACACGGGAGTTCGGTTATCAGTTTGGGAATACTTCCATGCAAAGCGTCACTTATCAGCCGATGGATATTTTCCTGCCTGTCGGTATTTCTTTTTTCACTTTCCAAACGATCAGTTATGTCATTGATGTATACCGTGGAAAGATAACACCATTAACCCGTTGGATCGATTATGTGTTTTATGTATCGTTCTTTCCGCAGTTGGTGGCCGGTCCGATCGTTCGTGCCCGCGATTTTATCCCACAGATTTATAAGAATCCGATTGTTACACGCTCAGAGTTTGGAGAAGGTTTGTTTTTGGTATTGTGCGGTCTGTTTAAGAAAACGGTGATTTCCGATTATATCAGCATGAATTTCGTAGATCGTGTATTTGATGCCCCGTTGCTCTATACGGGAGTAGAGAATCTCTTGGGTGTTTATGGCTACGCATTGCAGATCTATTGCGATTTCTCCGGATATTCGGATATGGCGATCGGTATTGCTTTATTGCTGGGATTCCGTTTCAATATGAACTTTGACTCGCCCTATCAATCGGCCACTATTACAGAGTTTTGGCGGCGCTGGCATATTTCTCTTTCTTCCTGGTTGAAGGATTATTTGTATATCTCGTTGGGAGGAAACCGGAAAGGGAAGGTTCGCACGTATATAAATCTGTTGATTACGATGTTGCTGGGTGGTTTATGGCATGGAGCTTCTATGAGTTTTATCATTTGGGGCGCTATACATGGAGTGGCACTGGCTATCCATAAGTTTATCATGGGGCGATTCGGTAGTTTCAAACAATTAGGTTCGGAGATGAAACCCTGGCGCAGGGTGTTGGGTATATTTATCACTTTCCATCTGGTTTGTTTCGGTTGGATATTCTTCCGCGCCGACTCACTGCAAACGGTAAAAGAGATGCTTACGCAAATCTGTACGAACTTCCATCCGGAAGTGTTTACCCAGTTTGTAACCGGTTATAAGGGAGTTTTTATATTGATGATAATAGGTTATGTGTTGCACTTTATGCCTAAGTCGGCAGAGAATGCTCTGCAGGGTGTGGTAACCCGGTCTCCACTGTTGGTGCAGGCGGTTATTCTGGCTGTCATGGTTTTCGTTGTCGTACAATTCAAGAGTGCCGGTGTGCAGCCGTTTATCTATTTCCAGTTCTGATGTAAACTAAATATTTCTATAATTATAAAGCGACCACGCTACTGTTTCTGCTCCTGAGTGTTTTTGCCTGCGGAATATCAGGAGTAAAGACAGTCTATTTATTTTTTATTAGTTTGAAGCTTGGATTCTTAAATGATGCAGATCGGAGCCTGACACCTCCTGGAAAACCTGCAACCCGAACTCCGGTAACACAGCCAGGATATGATCGAATACGTCGGATTGAATGCCTTCGTAAGGTATCCAAACGGTTGTTGCGGCAAAGAAATATAACTCCATCGGTATCCCTTTTTCTGTCGGTTGCAGTTGGCGTACCATGCACGTAAGATCCTTGTTTACGTCAGGATTACTTTTTAGGTAATTCACCAGGTAAGCACGAAAAACACCGAGGTTGGTTTGGCGGCGTCCGTTCACTTTGATAGAATCATCTATATTATGCTCTTCATTATATCTTTCCAGTTCCTTTTGCTTTGTGTCGATATATTCGGTTAATAAGGATATCTTGCGGAATTTGGCAAGCATTTCCGGTGTACAAAAACGTACACTGTTCATGTCGATATTGATCGAGCGTTTAACGCGTCGACCGCCTGATTCCTGCATGCCTCGCCAGTTTTGGAAAGAGTCGCTGACAAGAGCGTAAGGCGGTATCATGGTGATTGTGTTATCGAAATTCCGTACTTTGATCGAGTTCAGTGTCACTTCGATCACAGTTCCGTCTGCGCCGTATTTAGTCATTGTGATCCAGTCGCCCGGACGGAGCATGTCGTTGGCCGACAGTTGGATACCGGCCACAAATCCGAGTATCGTGTCTTTGAATACCAACATAAGGATAGCTGCGGATGCACCCAATCCGGCAAACAATGTAGCGGGTGATTTCCCGATCAGGATACTGATGATAATGATAAACCCGACAAAGAACACAAGTACCTGAATGATCTGCACAAACCCTTTCAACGGTTTATTCTTGAAGGCTTCTTTCCGGTTGTATATTTCGAGGAGCAGATTTAATGCTGCATTGATGAAACGTAATATGACAGCTACAATATAGATACTGCAGATCATTTGAAGAATTCCCAGCAATGTGGGCATTTCTTCTCTCGGAAGCGCAAGCGGTAGCATGATATACACCAAAATGGCCGGTATCAGGTGCATCAGCTTATTGATGATCTTGCGTTCCACAATCAGATCGTCCCATTGGTTCCGGGTCCTTTTGGCAAAGCGTTTAAATAATCCGAGAAAGAGGTAGCGGCAAGTATAATCGATCGCGACGGTTACTATTATAACAAGAAGCAGCACGATCAGGTTATCCCATATGTTTGCCGAATCGTGTACTAAACCCCATTTAACCAGATAACTGTTAATCCATTGTTGTAATTCACTCATAAATATGTCTTTAAAGTTATGAATACAAATATATGGAAAAAATCAGAGCCTCCCAAAAGGTGATATCAAAAGTCTCCCGGTACTAATGTTAATCCGAATACTGATAGACCTTCAATTCGAACTTGGGAACCATCGCAAAGAAATGATCGAATATATCCGATTGAATGCGTTCGTATTCTTTCCATACTTTATTGCGGGAGAAGAAGTAGATTTGAATGGGTACACCATATTCTGTCGATTGTAACTGGCTGATGATTAAGTCCAGATCCGTATTGACTACCGGCAGGCTGGTCAGATACTTTTCGACATACACACGGAACATTTGCGAATTGGTCGGTGTTACGCCTTCGTCCGGTTGATAGTCAGCCAGCAAGGGTATTTCTTTACGGAAAGTATCCAGCATTTCAGGTGTGCAGAACTTAATCGTATTCAGATCGAGGAAAATCGATTTCATAACCCGCCGTCCGCCTGATTCGACCATTCCCCGCCAGTTCTGGAAGGAGTTATTGACCAGCGTATAAGGCGGAATAGTGGAAATTGTATTATCGAAGTTCTGTATCTTGACTGTGTTCAGCGTAATTTCCTGTACCACACCGTTGGCATTCGATCCCGGTACCGTGATCCAGTCGCCCGGTCGCAGCATATCGTTGGCTGAAAGTTGTATACCTGCTACGAACCCTAATATCGTATCCTTGAATACCAGCATCAGGATAGCGGCCGAAGCACCCAGCCCGGCAAATAAGGTGGCCGGTGATTTCCCCATCAGGATTGCAATAATAACAATAGCACCAATAAAGAAAGCCAACACCTGGAAGACCTGTATGAAACCTTTTATCGACCGGTTCTTGTTTACTTCCCGGTGATTATAGATATCCATGATAACCAGGAGAAAACCGTTAATGGCCAATAGTAATACAAATACGATATAAACAGCACAGATTTTCTGTGAAATCAGTAGCAATTCTTTTCCCCGGATAAAGGCCATCGGAAGCAACGCATACACAATAATACCGGGAATGGCATGTACCAGGTTATGTACAACTTTACGCTTGATCAGCAATGTATCCCAGAAATAATGGCTTTTCTCCGACAATTTTCTAACACTACCTACAAAAATGTATTGACATAAATAATCGACCCCGATTGCTACCGCAATCAATAACACGGCAATAATAAATTCATCGAATGTATCAGCAATCTTCGGATCTACGCCCCAACCAATAAGGAACTTGTTCATCCAACTACCTAAGTTCACCATAATTTGTATCGTTTTTTATATTGAAAACATTTAACTAGGCATTTGGTTGAGTAATTTAGTAAATAGATTCGTTCGGACAGGGTTTGTCAGCGGATAATTAAAATAAAAAAGCCTAATAATCCCTGATAACAGAAAGGAATCCGGTATCTTTGTAAACCATATATAATTAGTGGTGGTAAAATATCCATGAAAGCATTATTGATGATGATGTTATTTGCAAATACAACGAATCTGTTGGCTGCTCAGAATTCAAAAGCACTTGAAGTAAAAGAATATAAACTGGAAAATGGACTGACCGTCTGGCTGAACGAAGATCACAGCCAGCCGAAAGTGTTTGGAGCTGTGGTTGTAAAAGCGGGAGCAAAAGATTGTCCGGATACAGGGATCGCTCATTATTTCGAGCATATGATGTTTAAGGGAACTGATAAAATCGGAACCATCGACTATGAAGCTGAAAAAATTCTGCTCGACTCTATCTCTGCGAAATACGACGAACTGGCTGTTACTGAAGATGAAGAAGTCCGCACCCGCATACAGCAGGAAATAAACGAATTAAGTATTCAATCCTCCGATTATGTAATACCGAACGAATTCAACCGTTTAATCTCTAAATACGGAGGTTCGGGGTTGAATGCGGCTACATCCTACGATGCTACGATTTATTTCAATACCTTTTCTCCTCAATATATGACCCAATGGGCGGAGATAAACAGCGAACGTTTATTGAATCCAGTTTTCCGTTTGTTTCAAAGTGAGTTGGAAACGGTTTATGAAGAAAAGAATATGTATGGCGATTTTATCGGTGGTCCGGTAATGGATCGTCTGCTTGCCCGATATTTTGCTCCACATCCTTATGCGTATCCGATCATCGGTAGCACGAAGAATCTGAAGAATCCGCGCCTGACGGAGATGCGGAAATTCTTTGAAGAATATTATGTCGCATCCAATATGGCATTGGTTCTGAGCGGTGATTTTGATACGGAAGCTGTGTTGCCCATTCTGGAACGTACTTTTTCGCGTATCCGTCCGGGAGAAGCTCCAAGGAAAGATATTGTGACTTTACCTCCCTTCAAAGGGAAAGAAAAGATGAAGGTCAAATTCCCTGTTCCATTAGTAAAAGTTATGGGATTGGGGTTCCGTGGTGTTCCGGCGAACCATGAAGATCAGGCGGCGCTCGCCATTGCCGTTAATATGCTGAATAATGCTAACGGTACCGGATTTCTTGACAAACTGATGGTCGACCGGAAAATAATGGCCTGCATGGCTATGAACGAAAGTATGAATGAAGCCGGAATATTGGCTGTCGCCGTTGTACCCAAACTGATGCTTCAAACTTATAGTGGGGCAGAAAAGCTTGTCTGGCGTGAGATCAACCGGATCAAAGAAGGCGATTTCACCGACGAAGTATTTAATAGCCTGAAGCAGGAACAGCGACGTCAATATGCATCCAGCCTTGAAAATATCGATTCGCGTGCCCGGATCATGATGTCCCTTTATTCGCAGGGTAAAAGTTGGGAGGATTATTTGCAGGAAGTGACAAAGATCGATGCTCTGACAAAGGAGGATATCATGCAGGTTGCTCGCAAGTATTTCAGCGAGAATTATCTTTGTGTGACGAAAAAGACCGGCAAATATCCGAAGGATAATTTGATGAAACCCGATTTTACTCCTGTTGTGCCGAAGAACTCGGAGGCCAGTTCCGAATATGCAAAACAATTGGAACAAATGCCGACCCAGACAGTGGAACCTCGTTTTATCGACTTTGAGAAAGACGTACAAATAACAAAGCTTAATCCGCTGGCAACTTTATATACGACTACTAATCCGGTCACCGATATATTTTCGCTTAACCTGATCTATCAGGTCGGGACATTGGAGCAGCCACAGTTAAGCTATCTGGCTAATTATCTCCAGTTTCTAGGGACAGACTCTTTGTCGTTCCAGGATTTCAGAACCCGGTTGCAGGTGTTAGGCAGTACCATGTCTTTCGAGGCAAACGACAAGCAGTTTGTTATTCGTATAACAGGCTTTGATAATCATTTCAAAGAAACCGTTCTTTTGGCCGGCGATTTCATTACGCATGTTAAAGCCGACGATAAGCAGATCCGCCAGGTTGTTAATGATGCGAAAGTAACCGAAAAAGCTTTTTTCGAATCCAGTGATAATATTGCAAATGCTTTACTCGAGAAAGTGAAGTATGGTGAACGGTCGCGTTATCTCCGTAAACTATCTCTTTCTGAGATAAAGAAGCTGAAAGGAAAAGACTTGTTGGCTATTTTTGCAAACGTCCGCCAGACGGAGTGCGACCTGCATTATTGCGGAACGTTATCTTCCGATCAGGTGGAAGAGCAGTTAAAAGCCTCTATACCGTTAAAAGAGATAACGATTGCTGCCGATTCCGATTATTACCGAGATCCGGAAGTGTATGACAAGTCCGTCGTTTATTTTATGGATATGCCGACAGCGTCGCAAAGTATTGTGTACGGTTTTGCGAAAGGAGAGGTGACGGACGATTTATGGTCGCGTCATGCCTCCCGTTTGTTCTCTGTTTATTTCGGTGGAGATATGTCGTCGTTGATGTTTCAGGAGATAAGGGAATTCCGTTCGTTAGCCTACCGTGTTAGCGGGCGTTATTTATTGCCGCCTCATAAGCTGGAGGGAAAAGCCGGTGAGTTTGTTACCATGTTGTCTACCCAAAGCGATAAGACACTGGATGCGATGGAAGTGATGAGCTCTCTGATCAGTGACATGCCGGAGAAGCCGGATAGAATATCGACGGTCAAGCAATTGATCACTAATCAGGTGAACAACGATTACCCATCCTTCAGAGAGTTGTCGGAAAAGGTGGCAGGATATAAAAGGAATGGCTTTGAAAGTGATCCGAATGAAGCTCTATTGACCGGCATCTCGGATATGGATATGAAAGATATTGTCCGCTTCTACCGTCATAATATCCGACTGAAACCCATTGTTTATGTTATTGTAGGCAATTCCAGGCGTATAGATATGAAGAAGCTGGCTGAGTATGGAGAGATTATCAGATTGAGAAAGAAAGATATTTATAAATAATAATGTATAGTAAAGACGAATTAAAGAACCTGAAACTGGAATTCTGGGAAAGTTTTGCCGCCTTTTGCGAAGTTCAGCCAAACCTGAGAGGACGTAAGAAGATATGGACACTATATGATACCAAGGTGAAAGGAGTGGAACTGAAGTTTGACGCAAACCGTACAGGCGCTTATGTAATCCTTGAAGTGAATCATAAAAGGGAAGATCTCCGGTTGGAAATGTTCGAGCGCCTTTCATGGTATAAGGATACGCTTGAGCAGGATTTTCCGGAAGGTTTGATCTGGGATATTTGTTTTGTAAGGGAAACTGGCAAAGAAGTTGCCCGTATTTATATAGCTAAAGAAGGAATCGATTTCCATCGTAAACAAGATTGGGGAGAATTCTTTACTTTTATGGCGTCGCAGATGTACATTCTGGAACGTAATTTTATGTCGATCGCTGAATATTTGAGAGAGTAAAAATATATGGAACACATTCACACGATATGCCGTATTGCCGGAATAGCAGCCATTGGCTTGTTAACAGCCTGTGGAACACAACAAAGAGATGCTGCGTTGCAGGAAGCCGGAGTAAGTCGTGAACTGGCACAGTTCAGAAAAGAGCATTTCGGGCAGGTCAAGTATAATCTATTTTTCTCCATTCCGGAGACGAAACAGGAACCTGTCAAAGGAAATGCCGAAATTCAATTGTCCTTACAGAAAAAACAGCCGATTATCATAGATTTTCGTGGAGAATCTTCGCAAGTCGCGTTGGTATTGTTGAATGGACAACCTGTTCCTTATGAAGTCAAGAATGAGCATATTCTTATACCGGCAGAAAGAAGTGTTGTCGGAATAAATAAAGTGACCGTTGATTTTATTCCCGCCGACCAGTCTTTGAACAGGAGGGACGAGTTCCTTTATACATTATTGGTTCCTGACCGGGCACGGACTGCTTTTCCCTGTTTCGATCAGCCGGATATGAAGTCTCTGTTTACCCTGACACTGGAAATGCCGGAAGAGTGGCAGGCGGTGGCAAACGGGGCAATCGAGCGTACGGATACAGTGTCTGCTCCTGGTCGTAAGATCATTTCTTTTAAGGAAACGGAGCCGTTAAGCACTTATTTGTTTGCTTTCACTGCCGGAAAGTTTATTCGCGAAACATATACGCGGGACGGAAGAGATATCTCTCTATATCACCGGGAAACTGATCCGAAAAAGATAGCCCAGTGTCCGGCAATCGCATCAGAAGTATTCGATGCATTAGCTTGGATGGAAGAATATACGGATGTCCCGTATCCTTTTGCCAAATATGATCTGATCATCCTTCCCGGATTTCAGTTTGGCGGCATGGAGCATACAGGAGCTACCTTTTATACGGATCGGAGAATGTTTCTTAACGAAAGTCCGACGTTGAACGAGCAATTAAGCCGTAGCGCACTGATTGCCCACGAAACGGCTCACATGTGGTTTGGCGATTATGTCACCATGCAATGGTTTGATGATGTGTGGACGAAAGAGGTTTTTGCCAACTATTTTGCTTCACAGATCGTGACACCTTTGTATCCGAATGTGAATCATGCACTGAGCTTTATGCAGGATTACATTCCACCGGCATATTCAGAAGACCGTACTGCCGGAGCTAATCCTATCAAACAAAACCTGGATAATCTTCGTAATGCAGGTTTGGTTTATGGCAACATTATCTATGATAAGTCGCCGGTAGTCCTTGAAATGCTGATCAAGAAAATGGGGAAGGATGCTTTTCGTCAAGGTATTCAGGAGTATCTGAAAACTTACGCTTATGGGAATGCTACCTGGGACGGGCTTATCAGTATTCTGGATAAATATACTGATGATGATCTGGCCTCCTGGAGTCATATCTGGGTGAATGAAAAAGGAATGCCGGAAATCACAGCTTCGCTCGTTGGCGATAGTCTGATCGTGACTCAGAAAGATCCTTTTAACCGTGGCCTTAACTGGCCGCAGGATCTGTCCTTTCTGATTGTTCCCAAAAACGGGGATCCGGATGAAATTTCAGTTTCTCTCGAGAGAAATTCAAATTTCATCCGAGAGAAACTAAAAATGCTCCCGGAAGAAGGTGGTTTCATTATTCCTAATATAGATGGAAAAGGGTATGGTTTTTTCCATCTGAATGAAACAGATGCCCAAGCATGTGCAGCTTATCTGCCTGGCTGTAAAAATGAGCTGTTGAGAGGTTCCATACTGATCACTCTGTATGAGAATCTGTTAAACCAGGCTATTACTCCGGTATTATTTATGGAAACGATGTTGAACTATTTACCGAAAGAAGATAACTCATTACTCTTTTCCGCAGCTTTGAGTTATATCGGGAATTGTCAACGTCTGTATCCGGCGGAGACGGAAGCTTTAGAAAAGACTTTGTGGCAGATCGTAACAACATCCTCTGTCCTACAGCATCGCCTGCAGGCTTTCCGTTCATATCGTTCTTTGGCTAAATCTCCGGAAGCGATTACTACATTATATAATATATGGAAAAAAGAGCAAGCTCCGGCTGGTTGTGCTTTAAGTGAGAATGATTATATCAGTCTATCTTATGTGTTGGCACTTCATTTACCGGAACAGGCTGATAATATCGTCAATACTCAGCAATCGCGTATAACAAACCCTGATCGGAAGCGCGAATATGCATTTATTTCACCATCAGTTTCTCCCCACAAAGAGGTGCGCGACAGTGTCTTTGCCTCTTTGTTGATAGCGGAGAACCGTCGTGTCGAACCCTGGGCTTCTATCGTGTTGGCAAACCTGAATAATCAATTACGACAAAAAGAAGCTATTGCATATATTCGTCCGGCTTTGGAGGAAATGCAGGAAATACAACGTACCGGTGATATATTTTTCCCGACAGCTTGGGCGCGTGCATTGCTATCCGGGCATATTTCGCCCGAAGCTAGAGCTGAAGTCGATGCATTCTTCGCTACTCATCCGGATTATCCGCCGATGCTGGCAAATAAAATACGGCAACAAGCCGATCATTTATATAGAATTAAATAAGAATAAATTATGGGATGGATTTATTTGTTGCTGGGAGGCCTTTTTGAAATGGGCTGGCCTGTAGGTATGAAACTGGCACAAACAACGGGATCGCGTTTTCTTTATCTTTCAGTTGCTGTTATTTCGATGGCATTAAGTGGATACTTTTTATATCTGGCACAACGGACAATTCCGATCGGCACTGCTTATGTAGTGTGGACGGGAATAGGTGCAGTGGGAACCTTATTGATAGGAATTTTCTTTTTTGGAGACTCGGCAGGTATATGGCGTATCCTTTCAGCTATGTTGGTTATATGTGGAATTATCGGAATAAAACTGGCCTCGTAGAAAAAAAGTAAGCTTATTTGCTAATCTTTTGATAGATTTATTTGCAATTTCAATTATTATTGTAACTTTGCGGCATCAATAAAATAAAAAATGAAAACAAGAGTATCTCATCATCACCATCATCACAACGGGCAATAGTTCGGTGGGCTGTGAGGTGTGTAGATACGCATAAGAAATAAAATAAGGCTTGCCGTCATTCGGTAAGCCTTATTTGTTTTTGGAGAATATAATTTTAAAATAAAGATAAACATGTTACGAATTGCAGTACAATCGAAAGGTCGTTTATACGACGAAACAATGCTATTATTGGAAGAAGCGGGTATCAAACTGAACAGAGGCAAACGTATTTTGCTTTTATCGGCAAAAGGGTTTCCTGTAGAAGTTTTATTTCTCCGCGATGATGATATTCCTCAGTCTGTGGCCAACGGTGTGGCGGATGTAGGTATTGTCGGTGAAAACGAATATGTAGAAAAAGGGGGAGAAGCCCGTTTGGTTAAACGGTTAGGATTCAGTAGATGCCGTGTATCTTTGGCTATTCCGAAAGATGAAGATTATAAGGGGGTGGAATGGTTTGAAGGAAAAACGATTGCTACTTCATATCCTGAAATATTGAAAACCTACCTGAAAGAAAAAGGCGTAAAGGCCGACCTGCATGTGATCAGCGGTTCTGTAGAAATAGCTCCGGGTATCGGTCTGGCAGATGCAATCTTTGATATTGTAAGTTCCGGTAGTACGCTGGTTAGCAATCGTCTGAAGGAAGTGGAAGTTGTTATGCAGAGTGAGGCACTTTTGATTGCAAACAATGAACTTTCTGAAGAAAAGCTGGCAATCCTCGACGAATTATTGTTCCGTTTCGAAGCTATACAAGTCGCCGAAGGTAAAAAATATGTCTTACTGAATGCCCCCAAAGATAAATTGGATGATATTATCCAGGTTTTACCCGGTATGAAAAGCCCGACAGTTACACCGTTGGCTAACGGCGACTGGGTTTCTGTTCAGTCTGTTATCGACGAGAAACATTTTTGGGAAATCATTGGCAAACTGAAATCGTTGGGTGCCGAAGGTATTTTGGTTATTCCGATTGAAAAAATGATACTTTAAACTATGGAAGTAATTAAATATCCGTCAAAAGAAGACTGGGCGTCTCTGGTCAAACGGCCGGCATTGGATGTTACGACATTGTTTGATACGGTCCGTACCGTTTTGAATGAAGTGCGTAATGAAGGCGATGTGGCCGTTAAGCGCTATGAAGAGAAGTTCGATAAGGTAAAACTATCGGCCCTTCAGGTGTCGGAAGCCGAAATGCAAGAGGCTTACGGGCTCGTTTCCGACGATTTGAAACAGGCTATCCGTACGGCTAAAGATAACATCGAAAAATTTCACGCTTCGCAACGTTTCTCCGGGCAAAAGATAGAAACGACACCAGGTGTAACTTGTTGGCAGAAAGCTGTTGCTATCGAAAAAGTCGGATTGTATATTCCGGGAGGGACAGCTCCTTTGTTTTCAACGGTGTTAATGCTGGCAGTCCCGGCACATATCGCAGGATGTAAGGAGATCGTATTGTGCACTCCTCCGGATAAAGAAGGTAAGGTACATCCGGCTATCCTGTTTGCTGCAAAGACTGCAGGTGTCAGCAAGATATTCAAAGCGGGTGGAATACAGGCTATTGCTGCTATGGCGTATGGAACAGAGTCGGTACCAAAAGTCTATAAAATATTCGGTCCCGGAAATCAGTATGTGACGGCAGCCAAACAACTTGTAAGCCTGAAAGATGTCGCTATCGATATGCCTGCCGGCCCTTCCGAAGTAGAAGTAATCGCCGATAAGACTGCCAATCCTGATTTTATCGCAGCCGATTTCCTTTCACAGGCGGAACATGGAGCTGACAGTCAGGCTATATTGGTGACCTCGTCTGAAGAGATTGTTGTTCCTGTGATCGAGGCCATTCAAGAGCAATTGTCGAAATTATCCCGCAAAGAGATTACAGAAAAGGCATTGGATCATAGTCGCATAATCGTGTTGAAGGATGAACAGGAAGTGATCGACTTCACAAACATGTATGCTCCGGAACATTTGATTATACAAACAGCAAACTATACTCATATCGCCGGACAGGTAGAGAACGCCGGTAGTGTCTTTATGGGTCCTTATACTCCGGAAAGTGCAGGCGATTATGCATCCGGAACAAATCATACTTTACCGACCAACGGATATGCCAAGGCATATAGCGGTGTAAACCTGGACAGCTTTATCAAGAAGATTACTTTCCAGGAGATCACAGCCGAAGGTATTAAAAACTTAGGTGAAACCATTCAGATCATGGCCGGAAACGAACAACTGGATGCTCACCGTAATGCAGTAACTATTAGATTGAATACAATATGATGGATTTAAAAAGCCTGGTAAGACCCAATATCTGGGAATTGAAACCGTATTCTTCAGCAAGAGACGAGTTTCACGGAAGTGCATCTGTTTTTCTGGATGCCAATGAAAATCCCTATAACGAACCTTATAATCGTTATCCCGACCCATTGCAATGGGAACTGAAAGACCGTATTGCCGAATTGAAAGATGTAGACCGTAATTCGATCTTTCTGGGAAATGGAAGCGATGAACCGATCGATCTTCTGATACGCGCATTTTGCGAACCGGCGGTAGACTGCATAGTCAGCATAACTCCTTCGTACGGAATGTATGAAGTGGCCGCTAATGTAAACGATGTGGAATTCAGAAGAGTCGAATTGACGGCAGATTTTGAATTGGATGCCGACAAATTACTGGGAGAGGTGGACGAATGGGTGAAAATTATTTTCCTTTGCTCTCCAAATAATCCGACAGGAAATAGCCTTGACCGGGATGAGATTTATAAAATCCTGAATAATTTTGAAGGGATTGTCGTATTGGATGAGGCTTATATCGATTTTTCAACGGAACCATCCTTTGTTCCTGAACTGAAGAAGTTCCCGAACCTGGTCGTTCTGCAAACGCTTTCCAAAGCATGGGGAGCCGCAGGTATCCGTTTGGGGATGGCGTTTGCTTCTCCTGAGATCGTTGCGATTCTGAATAAGATCAAGTATCCGTACAATGTTAATATTCTGACGCAGGAACGTGCTTTGGCTATCTTGAATAACGAAAGCGAAATGTTAGGACAGCTACGTCGTATCATGTCGGAACGTATTCGTTTGCAAGCGGCGTTACCGGAACTTCCCATTGTACATAAAATGTATCCGACCGATGCCAACTTTATTCTTGTTTATGTTGGTAAAGCTGACTCTGTCTATAATAAATTAGTTAAGAAAGGCGTTATTGTACGTAACAGAAATAATGTAACTTTGTGTCATGGTTGCCTGCGTATTACTGTTGGTACACCTGAAGAAAACGATGCATTACTTAAAGCATTAAAAAGTATATAAGGATGAAAAGAGCCCTCTTTATAGATAGGGACGGGACGTTGGTAATAGAGCCGCCGGTAGATTATCAGCTGGATAGTCTGGAAAAGCTGGAGTTCTACCCCAAAATGTTCCGTAACTTATATTTCATACGTAAACAGTTGGATTTTGAATTTGTCATGGTGACAAATCAGGATGGATTGGGTACGGATTCTTTCCCTGAAGACACTTTCTGGCCAGCTCATAATAAAATGCTCAAAGCGCTGGAAGGTGAGGGGATTGTCTTTGATGACATCCTGATTGATCGTTCTTTCCCGGAAGATAATTCGCCCAATCGTAAACCGCGCACCGGTATGATGGGGAAATATCTGAGTGGAGAATACGACCTGGAAAACAGTTACGTGATCGGCGATCGTCTGACTGATATGGAACTGGCCGTGAACCTTGGTTCTAAAGCAATCTGGTTACGTCCTGCCGACGAAGAGGCTGACAGGTTACTGGCCGAACATCCCGCTATTTCACCGGTTTTGATCACTGATGATTGGGATAAAGTAACGGAATATCTTTTTGCCGGTGAGCGTCGTGCAGTCGTACAACGTACAACAAAAGAAACAGATATCTATGTAGAAATCAATTTAGACGGAAACGGAAAAACCGAAATCTCGACCGGATTAGGTTTTTTTGACCATATGTTGGATCAGATAGGAAAACATTCCGGAGTAGATTTGGTTATACGTGTAAAAGGAGATTTGGATGTAGACGAACATCATACGATAGAGGATACCGCAATAGCCCTCGGAGAAGCCTTGTTGAAGGCTCTTGGCGACAAACGAGGTATTGAGCGATATGGTTATTCTCTTCCGATGGACGATTGCCTGTGTAGTGTGGCTCTCGACTTCGGAGGACGTCCCTGGTTGGTTTGGGACGCCGAATTTCGTCGTGAAAAGGTAGGTGATATGCCTACTGAAATGTTCCTCCATTTCTTTAAAAGTCTGAGTGATGCAGCGCGCATGAATCTGAACGTTAAAGCGGAGGGAGCAAACGAACATCATAAGATAGAAGGAATCTTCAAAGCTTTGGCACGATCTGTAAAAATGGCGATACGCCGTGATATTTATAAATATGAATTGCCCAGCACAAAGGGCGTCTTATAAAAAAGTGATATGAAATACTGGTTAATAGCCGCTGTCGCAATCATAATGGCAGCATGTAATGATGATATCGAACATAAGCTGGAAGGCAAATGGCAGTTACAGCAGGTGGAAGCTGACGGAGAAGTGATACAGGCTGATACAGTGTTTTATAATTTCCAGAATGTGCTGTTTATGTATCAGGTGTTTATACCGGATTCAAATATGTATGTGTTACAACATGGTTTTAATACTTTGGGAGAAGATAATCAACTGACACTCGAATTATCGGATGTTCCTCGTCAGGCTGAGAGGTTTTTACCTTATACGGATTGGAAATCGAAAATACGCACATTCACCATCGAAGAATCCAACAGAAAACATTTGATCCTTAATAGCGAAGGGAAAAGATATACTTTCAGAAAGTTCTGAAAATACTTTTTGATCGAAAAAACGATATTGTCAGGTGATTCTATCGTTTTTTCGGTCAAAATGAGTTTGTGCAGCTAGTCGCCGCTTACCAGATCGGCCAGCGAAGCATTCGTTTCGCGAATAAGGTCGGCCGGAGCCAGTAAAACCTGCAAACCGCGTTGTCCGGCACTGACATAGATATTTTCGAAATTCTCCGCACTGAGATGGATATAAGTGGGAAAATGTTTCTTCATCCCGATAGGAGAACATCCTCCCCGGATGTAACCGGTCAAAGGCAACAACTCTTTAACGGGGATCATTTCGCATTTTTTGTTTCCCGACACTTTGGCAGCTTTCTTTAAATCCACTTCATCCGCTCCGGGAATGACGCAAACGAAATATCCGCTTTTGTCGCCATGCAAGATCAACGTTTTGAATACCTGTTCTACATTTTCTCCTAGTTGCTCTGCAACATGGGTGGCGCTTAAATCGTTTTCATCCACTTCGTAAGGCACCAGCTGATAAACTATTTTAGCTTTATCCAACAGCCTGGCTACATTTGTCTTATTAATTTTCATATCATAACCCTTTCATAGATAGTTGAACCCGCTTACGGGCCAGGTCTACACTCATAACTTTCACCTTGACGTGCTGGTGTATGGACACAACCTGTGTCGGATCGCTGATGAAACGATCGGCCAGTTCTGAAATATGAACCAGTCCGTTCTCCTTGATACCGACGTCGACAAAACATCCGAAGTTCGTAATATTCGTTACGATTCCCGGCAATACCATGCCTTCTTTTAAGTTTTCTATCGTTTTGACGGTAGGATCGAAAGAAAAGACCTGTATCGCCTGACGAGGATCTCTTCCCGGTTTATCCAGTTCTTCCATAATATCGAGTAGGGTCGGCATACCGACTTTTTCTGTGATATATTTGGTAAGATCCAGCTTTTTCTTCAACTCCTTATTGGTGATCAGCTCTTCTACCGTGCATTTCAAGTCCTTCGCCATCTGTTCTACGATCGGATAACTTTCCGGATGGACGGCTGAATTATCCAAAGGCGTCTTCCCGTTCTGGATACGCAAGAATCCGGCACTTTGTTCAAAAGCTTTTTCTCCCATGCGGGGCACTTTCATTAACTCGCGTCTCGACTGGAAAGGACCGTGTTCGGCACGGTAATCCACAATATTTTGTGCCAGGGTAGGGCCCAGACCAGAAATATAAGTGAGCAGATGTTTGCTGGCCGTATTGACATTCACTCCAACCATATTTACGCAACTTTCGACTGTCTGGTCCAGGCTTTTCTTTAAAGCCCCTTGCTCGACATCATGTTGGTACTGGCCGACTCCAATGCTTTTCGGATCGATTTTAACCAGTTCGGCTAGCGGGTCCATCAACCGGCGTCCGATACTTACGGCACCACGTACTGTTACATCATATTCAGGAAATTCATCCCGTGCAATTTTAGACGCAGAATAGATAGACGCTCCGTTCTCGCTGACAACGAATACCTGTACCTTCCTGTCATAGCGGATATTGGTAATGAACTGTTCCGTTTCACGACTGGCCGTTCCGTTACCTATCGCAATGGCATCGATTGCATAAGTCGATACCAACTGGGAAACCTTGGCAGCCGCTTTGCTTTTCTCGTTCTGCGGCGGATGGGGATAGATTGCTTCATTATGAAGCAGGTTTCCTTGTGCATCTAGACAAACAAGCTTGCAACCGGTCCGATATCCCGGATCGACTCCCAGTACACGTTTTTGCCCCAATGGCGGAGCCAGTAGAAGTTGTCGCAGGTTCTCCGCAAATACGCGGATTGCTTCTTCATCCGCTTTGGCTTTACTGAGGTTTGCATATTCCGTTTCGATGGAAGGCTTGAGCAATCGCTTGAAAGAATCGTCGACAGCGTTGGCAACCTGGTCGGAAACTTCACTATTCCCTTTTACAAAACGTCTTTTCAGACGATCGAGGGTCGTATCTGTATCAGGGGATATACTGACTCTGAGGATACCTTCTGCTTCTCCGCGACGGAGAGCCAGCAGGCGGTGGGAACTGCATCGGTTCAACGGTTCGCTGAAATCAAAATAGTCACGGTATTTAGCACCTTCTTCCTCTTTCCCTTTAATTACTTTTGCGGAGATAACGCCTGTGTGGGCAAAAGAATTGCGTACAGCATTACGAGCTCCTTCATTTTCATTCACCCACTCGGCAATGATGTCACGTGCACCTTGCAGGGCTTCTGCTGCATTTTTTACTTCTCCTTTGATAAAGCTTTTCACCCGGCCTAACAGATCATGTTCGTTTTGTATCATGATGATCTTTGCAAGTGGCTCTAACCCTTTTTTACGGGCTATTTCTGCTTTTGTTACCCGCTTTGGTTTATATGGAAGATAGATGTCTTCTATTTCTGTACTATCCCACGACTCTTCGATACGTTTCTTTAATTCGGGAGTCAGTTTCCCTTGTTCTTCGATAGAGGATAAAATACTTTCTTTTCTCTTTTTCAGCTCGGTTAATTTATCCAGCAAGTCTTTGATATTGCCGATCTGAACTTCATCCAGTCCTCCGGTCACTTCTTTCCGGTAGCGGCTGATAAAAGGAATTGTTGCCCCTTCTCCCAGCAATCCGATCGTCCGTTCCACTTGTCCGGCCGGAATATTTAAAGAATGGGAGATGATTGTATGAAATGATGTTGTCATATTTATATTCTCTCTGTTTAATGCCTACAAAGATAATCTTTTACCTATTATTTTACTTTCCTCTTTGAATTCTTTCTTTTATTATTTGTTACTCTCGCTTATTTTCAAGACTTTTGTGGGTATATAAACATTAAGTCCTAAAGCTGTATGATACCTGTTGATTCAGATGCCGATGCATTGGAACAAAAATATAAAGATCTATCCGGATTGTTGTCGAATATAGTAAATGCGGTACCCATGTATTTTTTTGTAAAAGATACGGGGGATGACTTTCGCTATGTATATTCCAGCCCAATGATGAATCAGATTTACGGCCGTTTTCATAACGATGTTGTGGGAAAGACAGACTTTGATTTGTTTATTGATCCGGTTGCGGCACAAAGTTTTCGTGACATGGATGAGAAAGTGCTTCGTTCCGGTAAAATGCAACGTTATGTTGAACAAATGCTCGATCCGAGGGGAGAACTTCGTTCGATGGATACGATGAAACTGCTTGTTCCCCGGGAAGGGAAAGCTCCTTATCTGCTGGGGATGTCGTGGGATATAACCAAACAACGCAGAATAGAAGATGAATTACATGAAAACAATAAGAGACTGGCTCTTTCCTGTATGGCCGGACGCATATACCCGTGGATATGGGATGTGGTGAATGAAACGGCTGAATTATCCCTGGTAAAAGACGGAGAGATGGTTCATTCCTATATTTCTCATGAAAGTTTTACGGAAAAGATACATCCGGCCGATCAACAGATGTACCGGGATATAGTCAATGCTTTTGCCCGTGGAGAAATAGACTCGCTGAAACTAAGTTTTCGTTGTAAATATTTCTCTGATGAATATGTTTGGCTCGAAAAGATTGGTGAAGTTTATGAATATGGGGATGACGGCAAACCATTGAAGGCTATCGGCATTTTAAGAGACATAACGGTAGATAAGCGGCATGAGGCAGATGTACAGGCTAAACGTCTGGCAGAAGAAAGTGACCGAATGAAATCGGCTTTTATTGCCAATATGAGTCATGAAATCCGTACTCCGTTGAATGCTATTGTTGGCTTTTCTACATTAATGGCACAGGTGGACAGCCAGGAAGAAAAACAGGAATATCTTAAGATTATTGAATCCAGTAATGATTTTCTGTTACAACTGATTAATGATATTCTCGATATTTCCAAAATAGAATCGGGCAAACTGGAGTTTATATATACTAACTTTAGCTTGAATGACCTGTTCAAACCGCAAGAACATGCATTTACACTAAGAGCTGAATCCGGAGTGAAAGTGATTTTTGAAAATGATGGCAACGACTATTGCATCATTTCTGAGAAAACAAGGCTTACCCAGGTATTGACTAATTTTTTATCCAACGCCATCAAGTTTACTTCATCCGGTTCTATCCGGTTTGGGTATAAACTAACGAAAAATGGTATTTATGTTTATGTAACCGATACCGGTACAGGAATCAGTAAAAAGGATCAAACCTCTATTTTCGACCGGTTCGTGAAACTGGATAAATTTAAACAGGGAACCGGCCTTGGGCTGTCGATCTGCAAAACGATTATAACTATGTTAAATGGTGAAATCGGGGTGGAATCAGAAGAAGGTTCCGGCTCTACTTTCTGGTTTACGATCCCTTGTAATCCTGTGAAGATTAATTGATCATGGGCAACTGAATTATTACTGAGGCCAAAAGAGTCAACTCCTCCGGATTATGAGACGTGAAAATAATTATTTGTCTGGTTGTTGCTTGTCGTGAGAGTATCCGCCCGATAATGCGGAAGGTCAATGTTTTATCCAATCCTTTGAAAGGCTCGTCCAGAAGCATAATCGTAGAAGGGAAAGCCAGTGCGCGTGCTAAAGCGACACGCTGTTGTTGTCCGTAACTAAGTTCATTCGGATATCGTTCGGCTAGCATATCCATTTCAACTAATTGCAACATTTCCATTGCTTTTGCTTCAGATGCGTTTTTGTTATAAACAGAGGACAAAGGAAGAGATACATTTTGTAATATAGTCAGATGAGATAGTAATTCCGGTTCCTGAAACACATTGGAGAGATTTTGATCCTTAAGATCAATTATTCCGTTTGTGGGTTTCAATGAACCGTTAATTAAATTCAGCAATGTTGTTTTTCCTGTTCCCGAAGGAGCCTTTATACCATAAATAATATCAGGTTCGAAAGTATAAGAGAAACTGGATAAGACCTTTGTTCCGGCATATTGAAAGGTCATATCTGTTATCTCTATAGGAGAGGGAAGTTTGCTTTTTACATCATGACTTGTATTGTTGTATAGTATATTCCATTTTACTGAAGCCATTTTACTGATTCCTTTATCAAACAGAAAACTAATCAGAATCGCAATGATGGTCCATGCAATCAATTCCGGGACAGCAATGAAATTTTGAGCCCGTTTCATCTCACCTCCGATCCCCAAAGTACATTGTGAAAGCACTTCTCCCATTATAATTGCCCGCCAACCGAACCCTACCGCAGATGCCAGTCCACTAAAAAGAAAAGGCTTTAATTGAGGATAAATAACCTGCATCAACTTATTTCTTTTGTTGACTTTAAATTGATCAGCCATCAGGGAAAGACCCGGACGAAGATTCAAGATACCTTTTGTCAGATTTTCTGTCAACAGAGGAAACATAGTCAAAAAAGCAATCATTAATGGAATACTTTCCGGATTCAGAAATATCAAAGCCAGCAAAATAAAGGAGATAACCGGAATAGATCTCATAATTGTTAATAACGGCCTGAATAGTTCATAGAGCAATTCGTAGCGTGCAAACAAAAAAGCTGATAATAAAGCGATAACCAATGACAGGAGTATTCCTGATATACCACGGAATACCGTTGCACATATGTGTTGATAAAATGTCTCGCTACCGAATAACTGGAGTAATGTTTTTAAAAGATCAGGGACGGAAGGTATCAGTTCCGGCTGATTGATATAAGATGCAGTCAGTTGCCAGAAAAAGAGTAAAATGCAAACTGATATAAATGATATTATCCCTTTTTTCATTGCTTACCTGATAAAAAAGCGTCATCCGGAAGTTTTCCTCCTATGGCTTTGGGTTCATATTCTTTTATCAAACGCAGGAAATCAAGAATACTTTCTTTTGCTTCTCCTATTGATAAATATTTAATGCGGCATCGTTCAATACTTTCCGGAGTCAATGCACCGGGAGTAAATATTTTCCGGCTTTCAAGGATACGTATGGCTTCCTCCGGCTGATATATAGCGAATTGACAGGATTTATTCAATAAACTGTCCAATACTGTTCTTTTATCACTTAACGAAGGAGCATAAACGATAGCGGTCTGGGCAAATCCAGGTGAGGTACTGTCCGGGTTATTCAGGTTTGATTCAATATATATGGTACTGTCTTTTTTCAATGCAATACTTAAGAATGGTTCAGCCAATACAGCCCTCCGGATTTGATTACTAAGCAATCCCTGGGTTATTTCAAGGGGGGTAGTAAAAGCGTAATTCAAAGGGCAGGATAGACCTTTCTGTTTCAAATAGTAGCGGGTTAAGATGTCAGGAGTAGTGCCGGCTCCGAAAATATGTAATGTTTTTCTTTCAGATGTTTGAACATGATCTCCTTTTTTACCGACGATATAAAGATTTCCCCAAACCGGACAACCTAGTAAGGAGTATTTCAGGCCTTTATTATATAAGTTCGCGGCATTGATCATAGGAAGTGCGGCTATTTCTGCTTCCCCTTTTATCAAGAGGGCCTGCATTTGTTCCGGTGAGTCAACAATATCGACAGATAATCGCTTTCCTTCTATTTTCGGACTATCCTCGATTATTTTAGCAAATGCAATAACAGAAGGACCTCTAAGAACAGATACATGAATAGTATCACTCTCTTTGGGTTTATTATTGCAACTGCATAAAATCAGAAGGAGTAAACAAAAGTATTTGATCATCTTTTTTCTTGCAAAGGTAGGAATTTTACCGGAAAAGGAGAGGGCTATAAACAATTAAAGCCTGTCTCACGACAAGCCCTAACCAACTTTGTTAACCTTAAATCTAATACTATTATGAAAAAACCACGATGCAAATATCGTGGTTTTTCTATAAATAGCAATAGCTAAAATGCTAATTTATGTTTTCTAGCATATAAGAAAAACTAACATAGTTCAAATTATATGTTATCTGATTTCTTTTGTGTCAACAGACTCACTACAATAATCGCGATAATGGATAATGGGAGTGCAAATAATATAGGATCTATGGCAAACCAAGGATATACATCGATTAATACATCCTTCCCTGTCAATGTCTTACACAGACCGACAGCACTTGCTTCCGCTTTATGAAAAAACAACATGGCAACCAAACTGGCTAATGCTCCGGTCCATAAACTGGCTAAAGCACCTTCCTTTGTTGCTTTTTTCCAATATAAAGAACAAAAGTAAGTAGGTAGGAATGTAGCTGCACATATCCCCATAAACAAAGCTGTTCCACGTGCAATAATTCCGGCACTCAATGTGTAACAGATAATATAACTAACAAGAATGGAGCATAAAACACCAATACGGACCCCCATAGTTGAGTTATTATTTTTATTACGTCCTAAATTAGGAAAAGCATCAGCACCGAATGCGGCTCCCATTGTATGGAATTGTGCACTCAACGTAGACATACTGGCTGATAAGATGCACAACATGAAGACAGCACCAAACCATTCTGGCATGGCACGATTGATAAACAGTGGTATAATCTTATCCATGTCTTTTACGGCTTCTGAAGCTACAACACCTTCTGTCTTAAGAAAAAACAGATTTGACAAAGCGCCTACGTGATAAATAGCTCCTACCGTAACAATCAGGAATACACAACCGATTAATACACCACGATTCAATTGCTTGGTACTTTCCACCATCATAAATCGTACGACCAACTGAGGTTGGGCCAGGCATCCTATGCCGACACCCATAATCAATGAAGTAACCAACGTATACCATTGTGGAGAACCTGTCACCGGCATGTCAGTCCATCCCTGATGTCCCAGTTCCTTAAAGCGATCGGGAACCAATGGGGAGATTTCGGATAGCTTCTGGTTCGCTTCCACAAATCCCATATCCATTATATGATAGAACCAAACGAGCAGGAACAGCATGCATACGAACATAATCACAGCTTGTAAAGCATCTGTATACAAAACGCCTTTAATCCCTCCGGTAATTACATAAGCTGCAACAATCAAGGTAAAGATCAATAATGCCAGATGCAAATCGATATGAAACATCTGTTCGATAAATACAGCACCGCCTTTCATTACCACGGCTGCATATAAAGGCATACCGATGAAGATGATCGCAGCTATAAATATTTGTATACTGCGTGAATTATAATGTAATCCCAATAACTGGGGAAAGGTGCGTGCATTATGTTCTTCTCCTAATTTACGGGTTCGTCTTCCGAAAAAGATAAATGCAACAACAACTCCCATAAACATGTTCAGCAGACATAGCCATTGGATACCCATACCAAATGTTGCAGCCACTCCGCCAAAGCCAACAATGGCTGAAGCTGAAATAAATGTTGCTCCGTAAGACAGAGCCATGATAATGGGGTTTACCTTTCGTCCCCCTAATAAATAATCACTGGCATTTTTTGTCTGTTTATATCCGATATACCCTAACCAGGCGATAACAAACATGTAAACTATAACGACAATTCCAAGGGTAAGCGTATTCATTTATCGGGTTGTTTAGGGTTATCACTCTCTTTATCTCCTTTATTCCAATTGGCAATACCGAACCATAAAGAAAAAATTAAACATGCAAAGGCTAACAAGTAGGCTAACCAGATACCGGGATCATCTATTCCGAACATTTGTTATTTGTTTTTTATAATTTCATTAAGTCGCTTTCGCATATGTATTCCAGATTCTGACGGCGAATCACTTCCCGGGCAACTTCCCGGTTGTTAGTACGGAGGATCAGAATCGATTTTTCATTCATAGAGAAGCAATACATATATTCGATTGTTAAGCCTGCTTTTGTAAAATGCTTTAGTGTTTCGGCAAAACTTCCGGCACAGGAGTTCGTAACAATAGCCAAAACCTCTGTAAGGTTGGCACTCACATTGTTGCTTTTCAATATCTTATATGCTTTTTGAGGATCACTTACAATGATACGCAAAATACCATATTCAGAGGTGTCTGCGATTGTTGCGGCAATGATCCGTATTTTTTCTTCAGCAAGCAGAGCCAGGATTTCACTTAGCTTTCCGTACTTATTTTCCAGGAAAATAGAAATTTGATTTACTGTCATAGCTGTATGTTTTTATTTATTGAACAATCATTTAAGAAAATCTGCGTAAGTCTTTTACTCTTACAGCTTTACCTTCCTGCACAGGCAGTGAACCTTTGGCTACCAGTTTTAAGCGGGGAGTAAGCAATAACTCGTCTTTCAATTGTCTTGTGATATCTTTAGCCAGACGTTGCAGTACGCTGTAATCGTCTGTAAACAGATCACTTAATTCTACCTCGATCAACATTTCATCACTATTGTTTACCGTCTCGATAGTGATCAGATAATTGCTGCCTAATTCTTTGAACTGCATCAAAATCTTTTCGATCTGGATGGGGAACAGGTTCACACCTTTCAGGATAATCATATCGTCGCTACGACCTTTGAAGCGAGCAAGACGTTTATGAGTTCTCCCACAAGGGCATTCGCCAGGAATAATGCAGGTCAAGTCGCGGGTACGATAACGTAGAAGCGGCATAGCTTCCCGGTTAATAGTAGTCAGGACCAATTCACCGATCTCTCCATCCGGAACAGGTTGTAATGTTTGCGGATCAACTATCTCTACAATCGTATAATCTTCCCAGATATGCAGACCGTTTTGTTCCGTACATTCAAAGGCTACGCCGGGCCCATTCATTTCCGACATACCGAAACAGTTGTAAGCTTTTACTCCCAGTAACTGCTCGATACGTTTACGTTGTTCTTCCGAATGAGGTTCGGCCCCGATACAAACCGTATGCAATTTAGTATCTTTTCGCGGATCTATTCCTATTTCATACATCACTTCTGCCAAACGGGTTGCATAACTCGGGATGATATGCAGGCAGGTTGTTCCAAAGTCTGTAATAAACTTGATCTGGCGTTTGGTATTCCCGGCAGCTGCCGGAACTGTTAAGGCTCCTAGCTTTTCTGCCCCGTACTGGAAACCCAAACCACCGGTAAACATGCCATAACCTGATGTATTCTGGAATACATCGGTGTCACGTAAACCGACCATATACATACAACGGGCTACTTGATTGGCCCATTGTTCCAGGTCTTTTGCTGAATGTAATACAACTGTCGGATTACCGGTTGTCCCACTGGAAGAGTGAACCCGCACGCAATCCTTAATAGGAATAGAGGCCATGCCAAATGGATAATTACTGCGTAAATCGTCTTTTGTCGTAAATGGGATTTTCTGCAAATCATCCAATGATTGTATACTGTCGGCTGTTATACCGTTATCTTTTAGTACTTTGCTGTAGAATGGGGAGTGTCCGGCTAATTCTATTGTCTTTTTTAATCGCTCCAACTGGAATTTATTCAGTTCTTCACGACTCATAGTCTCAATATCTTTCTGCCAATACATCATAGCTTTTTCGTATTATATTGTGTTTAATTCATGAAATTAGACTGCAAATGTATCTTTTATTTTGGATTATAGCTGCATTTTATATCAAAATTATAAAAACCGATTATTTAAATGCTTATTTATCAACGTTCATTAGAAATTATAATTACATTTGCCATCAGGATACACACTGGTGTGAATCTTATACAAACCTTGAATTATATTATATGGATACATACGAAAACCTTTCCAGGGAAGAGTTGATAAATCGAATAAGAGTCTTGGAGACAGATATTGCCCAATATGCTTTGAAAGATGCTGAAATAGAGAAAATGAACGAAAATCTTCTGAATCAGCGGAAAATAAACTTTCTGAACATATTAATGAATACCATTCTCTCTAATATTTTTGTGGCAATTTCAGTAAAAGACGTTTTTGATAGCTTCAAATATATCTATTTTAACCAGGCAGCAGAAGACTTTATGGGGGTGAATGCCTCTGAGGTGATCGGGAAAACAGATTTTGATATTTTCTCCGATCCGCGAAGAGCCCATGAAATTCGTACGGAAGATTATTCTACCATAAATCATGGAAGATCGGATAAGTCGATGATCGAATATGAGAAACCTAATGGTGAGATCCGTGTTGTAAATATGGTTCGCCTTTTAATTACGAATCCGGACCCGGGAGCTTCCCCTTTATTGTTGGCTATGCTTTGGGATATTACTGAACAACGTCAAAACGAACTGGACCTGATTAAAGCGCAAGAGGCTGATAAGATGAAGAATGCCTTTATTGCTAATATGAGTCACGAAATACGGACGCCTCTGAATGCAATTGTCGGTTTCTCCAGATTAATTACAGAAACGGATAATGCAAGTGAGCAGCAAGAATTTCTTACAATAATCAATAATAATAGTGATTTGTTGCTCCAGCTGATTAATGATATCCTTGATTTTGCAAAAATAGAATCAGGAACATTGAACTATAATATTTCATGGGTAGATTTGAAAGATATCTGTCATGAAGTATATGTTTCACAATCCCTGAAAATGACATCGGATGTCGCTTTATTGTTTCATGGAGATTTGTTGCCTTCTGTTAGAATACAGACAGATACACAGCGTGTTGAACAGGTATTGCTCAATCTTCTCTCCAATGCAATAAAATGTACTTATCAGGGTTTTGTCTCTTTGTCATACGAAGTTGAAGGAGAGTTTGTTCGTGTTTCTGTTACCGATACCGGGATCGGAATTGCCAAAGAGAAGCAAGCTTCTGTCTTTGACCGGTTTGTAAAACTGGATGATTTCAGACAGGGGACAGGCTTAGGTTTATCCATTTGTAAAATGATCATTGAAAAACTGGGTGGAGAAATAGGGCTCAGGTCGGAATTAGGAAAAGGCTCTACTTTCTGGTTCACTTTGCCTATAGCCGATTCAGCGGCTCCTGCACTAAACGAAAAAGACGATAAGGTACCGACAGAGATCATTCCGGACGCTTTGCCGGGGCAGTTTACTATTCTTGTTGCAGAAGATGTACTGGAAAATTACCTTTTGCTACAGGCTGTACTGAAGCAGCAGTATCGTCTGATCTATGCGGAGAATGGGGAAGTAGCAGTACAGATATTTAAGATTTATAAACCCGATTTAATCCTGATGGATTTAAAGATGCCTGTAATGGATGGGTTTGCTGCAACCTGCGATATCCGGAGACTTTCTCCGGATGTCCCAATTCTGGCTCTTTCTGCATTTGCATTCGATAAGGAAAAAGAGAAGGCTAAAGACTGTCAATTCGATGATTACCTGGTCAAACCGGTTGACATACCTTTATTGAAATATAAAATCAAATATTACCTAAATAAAAACAAAGAGAAGATATGAAACAAGCATTTGTATTCCTGGCAACAGGATTTGAAGAAATAGAAGCACTAGGTACTGTCGATATATTACGCAGAGGAGGTATCAGGGTATCAACTGTCTCTATTATGGGAGAATTGAAGGTAATGGGGGCACATAACATTCCTGTCGTAGCTGATTTTGTTTTTGAAGAAGCAGATTTCAGTGCAGTGGATGCTTTGATCTTACCCGGAGGTATTCCCGGTAGTAATCACCTGAATACCTGTACACGCCTGAAGGAACTTATCCTGAAAAAATATCAGGAAGACGTAATATTGGCTGCTATTTGTGCCGGACCTATGGTTTTAGGAGGCTTGGGCCTGTTAAAAGGCCGTAGAGCTACTTGTTTTCCTAATTTCGAACCTACCATGATAGGAGCAACAGCAACCTATACCGGTGTAGAACAGGATGGTAACATCATAACCTGTAAAGGTCCGGGATTTGTTTTTGAGTTTGGGTTAGCCATTCTGAAATCTCTCCGCGACGAAGAAATCGCAGATGAAGTTGCAGCAGCTTTACAAGTTAACATGTAATATATAGTCAGGAGTTTTGTTTTCAAACGAAACTCCTGGACTATCACCACCTTTTTACAAATGAACGATTCAATACAGATATTTAAAGGAGAAGTCTTTTATTTTAAAGACTCGCCTCTGAAAACAGAAGATTTTTATTGTTATTATCCGGACGGAGCCTTGGTTGTATCGGAAGGAAAAGTGATGGAAGCGGGGCCATATGATAGGCTCAAAGATAAATATAATAACGCATATCTGACAGATTATTCAGGGAAATTACTGATGCCCGGATTGATCGATTCGCATATCCATTATCCTCAGTCGGAAATGATCGGTATGTATGGAAAACAGTTACTTGACTGGCTGAACCAATATACATATCCTACAGAAGAAGCATTTGCATCACAAGAGCATGCAGAAAGAGTTGCCAGGCTTTTCGTTAACGAACTATTTAGGAATGGAACGACCTGCTGTATGGCTTATGCAACAGTTCATAAAACCTCGGTAGATGCGCTCTTTTCTGTTGCTTCAGAATATAATATGAGGATGCTTACCGGAAAAGTTATGATGGACCGTAATGCCCCTCAGGCATTAACAGATACGAAGGAGAGTGGTTATACAGATAGCCGTGCACTTATCGAATCCTGGCATAAGAAAGGGCGTAATCTTTATGTCATTACTCCCAGGTTTTCAATAACATCTACACATGGTCAATTGATCACTGCCGCCCGTTTACACGAAGAATATCCTGATACTTATATTCAAACACATCTTTCGGAAAACAAGGGAGAAATAGACTCTACTCTTTCTTTATCACCTGAATGTCAGGATTATCTGGAAGTTTATGAACGTGCAGGATTGGTGACGGATCGTTCTGTATTCGGACATTGCATTCATCTTTCCGACTCCGAATGCCGACGAATGGCTGAAGCCGGAGCTATCATAGCTCATTGTCCGACATCTAATCTGTTTCTTGGAAGTGGTTTATTTAATATGCAGCAGGCTAATCGTATAAACATACAAACAACGCTTGCCACAGACGTGGGTGGGGGAACATCTTTTTCTCTTTGGAAAACAATGGCAGAATCTTATAAGATACAACAGTTGAACGGTTATTCGATGTCTGTATTCGAATCTTTATATAAATGTACACGTGGCACGGCTAAAGCTTTGATGCTGGATGATAAAATAGGTAGCTTTGAACCTGGCCGTGAAGCCGATTTTATTGTAGTGGATTGTACGGCAACATCTTCTCAGCAAATACGGAAAGAATATCTTCAACGTAATGGGAAATGGACTCTTGAAAATAAACTGTTTGGGCTTCAAACACTGGGCGACGACCGTAATATAGCGGCAACTTATTTGATGGGACGCCCTGTATATCTTTCAGATGCGTGCAATCATCAGGAAACAGGTATGTAAAACGACTGTAATAATGATCCAAAGGCGTTCGGCTGTGGTCGGACGCAGTCTTAAAAAGCGATACTCCAATCCGCCGTGTTTACAGGTAGAAAGGCAGTCGCCGCAATACGTACAGGTATAACCGATTTTCCCCTTTTCTATATTTTCTTTATGCAAAGCATCATATTTACAGGCTTTTAAGCAGGCCATACAATGTGTGCAATCTTTATTCAGTTTTACCCGGAAAGGAGAGAGGTATTTCATAAATGAGACTAACGTCCCGATAGGGCAATAGCTGCTGCAATGGATCATTTTCCTGTATCGTCGCGATAACAACAGCATAATTAGTAGTCCGATCAATCCTACGGCAATTCCTGCAAGTGTCGCTATCCAACCTTCAGCCCCGGTCAATCTTAAAATAATTGCTCCTGCAATTACCAGAAACAAAACACTATAACGTAGCTGGCGATGATAACGAAAAGGTTTTTTATCCGTCTTTCCTTTTGCACTCCAGGCATCAAATGCCCCGAAATAACAAAGTTGACTACACCATGCCGGTCCGGAAAGCAATAATGTACTCAAAAAAAGTATAGGCATAAATAATCCTTCCATCCTGTATAATGGTCCTGCAAGAATAACTGCCGGAACGGGCAAATGTAACTTTCCGGTCATGAGGAATACTGGATTAACCAGTATACCTAACAACAACTGTCCGAAAAAGACTATCGAGAAAAGCAGCCAGGCTCTTGTTCTCCATTTCGGGCGTTCTTTCCTGTCCTGCATTTTATAGCAAAGCAGTGCTCCATAAATGATGGCTATATTAATTTGTATCCAACCGCCTAAAGGGAATAATCGTTCTAATAAAAGCAAAGGCTTAGCTGGAACAACTTGTACAATAATCAGTAAAACTGCTATTGAGAAAGCCGCTATAATAGAAGAATAAAGGGATTGTCTGTTCATTCAGGATTATAAAATTGTACATTTATTCTCCCACTAGTTGTGGAAGAGCTTCTTTCAGAATTTCTTTTGCCCTCTCATAATCCTTTTCAAAAACATATATCTCTAGCTGAAAACCGGAGATATTCCCCAATACATTAGATATGTTTTCGTTCTTAAAGAAAGACTCTATACCTTCATTGATCAGTAAATCCTTCAAAAGACCAGCCTGGAAACTATTTTCTAATGTCGATAAAAAAACTGTTTTCATGATAATTGCGTTTTAGGATTCTTATTCTTACAAAGATACTTTTTTATTTCATCTTTTTATAACCGACTAAAGAAATGATGGATGATATTATATATCTCCCCAAGTATGCTAAAAGCTGGTTGCTCTGCTAAGTCGATGGTGGTGTTTTAGCAAAATGATGCTAATATCTTCGTTTTGGTGTTAATATGCTGGGTGTTTGCGGTGGAAAATATCCATGAGTAGCTTCAGAAATACGTTTTTAGAAGATATATTGTTACAATAATTAACAAATATCGCTACAGATCCTTTTTTCAAACTTGTTTTAAATGAATTATCAGTTCGTTTAAAACGAGTGTTTTCCCGTTTTAAACAAAATGATGCTTTGTTTAAAGCGAGAAATGTGTTAAAAGGTGTTGCTTAGCTAGTGTTTGGATGCATTGTTTGGCTTAAATAGTATGTTTTTGAGCAGTTTTATTCTCCAGATGATCTCTTAAAGAGGTTTAAAATAGAATGACAAAAATATAATTATTATCTATTTTCGCAATAAAAGGACATAATAGACAGAATACCAATATCGGTTTGTCGTAATGTTATTGCATAATGCAGCTATCTGACATATAGTAACCTGGCGAGGATTTGATAAAATATGGTTGTTGCGTATTTGTCGGGTACAGCCGATCTATATATAGGCAGAAATAGCAATTTGACACATTGGATATTCTGGTAAATATTCGGTTGCTCTATATAATATTTTGTATCGACTCTTCGTTTACTAAAGAATGATTGTAACAAAAAAATTAAAATGACGATATTATGAAAATAGCAAGAAAGCTATATTATGCTTTCTCACCCTCTTTACGTTTTGTGGTGAGAAGATTGTTCTATCTCCCTATTGATTTTTATGAAGGCCTTACGGGAAAAAGGGATAAAATGACCCCTATGCGTGGAATGATTTTTATCGGATCGGGTGATTTTAAGAAGCAAGGGGATCATTTGCTCGATCTGGTTATTAAGTATGCCGATTTAAAACCGTCTGGCAAAATTCTGGATGTGGGTTGCGGTATCGGACGTTTAGCTGTTCCTTTAACCCGTTATCTGAATGCAGATGGGCAGTATGATGGTTTTGACATTGTAAAAAAAGGAATAGATTGGTGCAAAAAGAAAATAACGGTTAGTTTCCCCAACTTCCATTTTTTATACATAGACTTAAAAAATGACCTTTATAATTTAAGTACGGATGATAAGGCTAAGGACTTTAAATTTCCTTATCCTCAGAAAACATTTGATTGTGTCGTGCTTACTTCCGTTTTTACGCATATGATGCCGGATGACGTCGATAATTATCTGGGGCAGATTTCCAAGGTAATGAAACAAGATGGAAAATGTTTAGCTACATTCTTCTTGTTAACTCCGGAGATAAAACAACAAATGAAGGAAGATGTGATTGAATTTAAGTTTCTTCATTCCTTTGACGGATATAGCTTGATGGATAAAAAGGTAAAAGAGGCTAATATCGCTTTTGATGAATCATATCTGAATTCGTTGTTGGAAAAGAATGGTTTATATGCCGAGTCAATACATCAGGGAAGTTGGTCTCATGGCGCTTCTCCGCTGGATTTTCAGGATGTAGTTATTATAAGGAAGAAATAATCACATTGGCTTTCATAAAAGGAATATCCCGATATTTATTCATTGAAATATCGGGATGTTTGTTTCATATATCTTTAAAATACCTGCATTGCATTTTTTACCGTCGTTACGCCGATTAAACGGTCATATTGAGTCCCCATCGGACGGTAATAAACATAAATATTATATTCGTTTTCCGTTTGGTAATAGTTTCCTTCAATAGGACCGGTTTCGCCCACGGTACTGCCATTCGGTACATAAAGATACTGATAATTGTAGCTTCCCTGTTTAAGCAGTACTGCCTTTTCATATTGATGGGTTTCAAAATTATATCCCATTTTGCTCTTTTCATCCAGTACGTTATGGAATAATTCTCCGTTCAGGTAAACATTTCCATCGAGGAAAGGATCGCAGGCCAGGGCGAAATGTACTATGCAATAATCCGCTTCCGTATCCGGATCGTCGCAATTACTGCAACGGATGAAGAAACGACCGTCCTGATCCTGGTCGTACTGATAAGTTTGGCCGGATCGTTTATGGTCGGTCATCAACTCTACATTATAATAGGGATTGTGGTACGATATGCTTTCTATGTGCATCCCGTTATATTTTGTACTCAGGAATTCCATACGGCGGTATTCATTTCCGGCAGAGAAAATCAGACTGCGGTTGTTTGTATAGCCAATTTGATTTTCAAGAATAGTCGTCGGTTGAAGCCCTGATACGGCATTATCGCGTCGGTTGTTTTGATAGACATGTATTTTCAGGTCTGTTTGCGGATAAGGTATCGGAAAGTTTTTATTATTGATCGTGAAACTAACCTGCTGGTGAGTCTGGTTCGTATCGATGTCCGTATTTCCACTCACGGAAGCCGAAATGCCGACCATCGGTTCCACAACTGAAAAACAAGCGGTGAGGACTATTTGGTCAGGGATGTCTTCGTTGTAGATCTGAACGGCATAATTCCCCGAAACTTTGAATTGCACATCGTCATTCGGCAACAGCAGATTGTAGTTTGTGTACTGCGTTGTCGTGTTCATGGAATTGGCGAAGTCATCTATTGTTAGTCCCTGAAAACCATTTAGATATTGAATGGGAGAGAGGAATGACTTCTGCCAGTTGGCATCACAATGGATGATAGAATAGGAGTAGCGGACACCACCCTGTTCCAACGCATCGAAGTTGATCTGGATCTGCTGGTCGCCATTCAACTCGATATAAGGCTCGGAAATAAACTCTCCTGCCACCTTCACCTGAAGGGTTTTTATCAGCTTGCTATTAACGTCGGTAAAGTACGTTTGCTGAGCATTGGCCTGCATTACAGCGGCACAAAACAACAAAAATAATAAACAATGTACTCTCATTTTCATGTCTCTTTCTTTGACGGTACAAAATTATGGAATTATTTCTCTAATTATTTCTTTAATCCTGCTTTAAAGCATAAAAATTTATGTACTTTTGCGGGAAAATTACATATAAACAATTTTAGTTGTATCATGGCAAATGTGATTAAGATTAAAAAGGGTTTAGACATTAATCTGAAGGGTAAAGCTTCGGACGTACTGTTAAACACCGGGAAAAGCGACAGTTATGCTATCGTCCCCGATTATTATAACGGTATTACCCCCAAAGTTGTTGCCAAAGTAGGAGAAAAAGTCAAAGCCGGTTCTGTATTGATGATAGACAAGAACCGCCCGGAGATCAAGTTCGTTTCACCCGTTAGCGGTGAAGTAACTGCCGTAAACCGAGGAGAGAAGCGTAAAGTGCTTAGCATCGTTGTTAAGCCGGACACGCAGATCGAGTACGAGGATTTCGGTAAGAAAAATGTGTCTTCACTGAAAAGTGAAGAGGTAAAAGAAGCCCTGCTCAATGGTGGTATGTGGCCTTTTATCAAACAGCGTCCGTACGATATCGTAGCAACGCCGACAGATGAACCGCGTGACATTTTCGTGTCAGCATTCTATTCTGCACCGTTGGCTCCGAATTTCGATTTCATTTTGAAAGGACAGGAAGCTGATTTCCAGACCGGGTTGGATGCACTGGCAAAACTTACCAAAGGTAAAGTGTATGTCGGTGTCAGAAAAGGTTCTTCCGTAAATGTGAAAGGAGTTGAAACTGTAGAGTTTGAAGGACCGCATCCTGCAGGTAATGTAGGGGTACAGATCAACCATATCAAACCGGTGAACAAACTCGAAGTAGTTTGGGTGGTAAACCCTGCAGATGTGATCGTTATCGGTCGTCTGTTCAACAAAGGTGTAGCTGATTTCAGCCGTTTGGTTGCTATCACAGGTTCTGAAACAACAGAAAGAGGATACGTTAAAACTATTTCCGGTTGTACGATCGACAGTCTGGTTGCAGGAAAGATCCTGGAGGGCAAGGAAGATCTTCGTATCATCAGCGGAAATGTGCTGACCGGAACGAAAGTTCGTAAAGACGAATATCTGGGTGCTTACGATAATCAGATCACGGTAATCCCTGAAGGAGACAAAACTTATGACTTCTTCGGTTGGGCAACTCCGGGATTCGGAAAATACAGTGTAAGCCATTCTTTCTTTACCTGGTTGGCTCCTAAGAGCAAAGAATATGTAATCGATGCACGTATCAAAGGAGGTAAACGCGCAATGATCATGTCGAACGAATACGAAAAAGTATTCCCGATGAGCATCTATCCCGAATACCTGCTGAAAGCTATTATCGCTTTCGATATCGATAAAATGGAAAATCTGGGTATCTATGAAGTTGCCCCGGAAGATTTTGCACTTTGTGAATTTGTTGACACTTCCAAGATCGAGATCCAGAAGATCGTACGTCAGGGATTGGATCTGTTATACAAGGAAATGAATTAATAACATAAAAAATTAGAATACATTGAAAGCGTTAAGGAATTACCTCGACAAGATTAAGCCTAACTTTGAGGAAGGCGGAAAGCTGGCGATGTTCCGTTCTGTATTCGAAGGTGTTGAAACATTTTTATTTGTTCCGAGCACCACTTCGAAATCAGGCGTGCATATTCACGACTATATCGATTCTAAGCGTACAATGACTGTGGTTATTATCGCTTTGTTGCCTGCTTTGCTTTTTGGTATGTACAATGTCGGCTATCAACACAATCTGGCTGTTGGTGCTGATCCCGGATTTTTGATGACATTCATCTTCGGTTTCCTGGCTGTACTGCCTAAAATTATTGTTTCGTACGTAGTAGGTCTGGGTATCGAATTTGCTGTAGCCCAGGTGAAAAAAGAAGAAATTCAGGAAGGTTTCCTGGTTTCCGGTATATTGATCCCGATGATCGTTCCTATCGATACTCCACTGTGGATGATCGCTGTAGCTACTGCTTTTGCAGTTGTTTTTGCCAAGGAAGTGTTCGGTGGTACAGGTTATAACGTATTTAACGTTGCATTGGTAACACGTGCATTCCTGTTCTTTGCTTATCCGGCTGCCATGTCTGGCGACCAGGTATTCGTTCGCACAGCCGATACATTCGGACTGGGTGCAGGAACAGTAGTAGACGGTTTCTCCGGAGCTACTCCGCTGGGGCAGGTTTCTATTGCCGGTAAAGACATGATCGGTTCATTCCAGACTGTTGACGTGTTGGGTAACCCACTGTCTACATGGGATATGTTCCTGGGATTGATTCCGGGTTCAATCGGTGAAACATCCGTATTGGCTATCCTGATCGGTGCTGTTATCCTTCTGTATACTCAGATCGCAAGCTGGAAGACAATGCTGTCTGTATTTGTAGGTGGTGCATTGATGGCGGCTATCTTCAATATGATCGGTACTACAGTTGCAATGTGTGTATCTCCGATCGATCATTTGTTCCTGGGTGGTTTTGCTTTTGGCGCCGTGTTTATGGCAACCGACCCTGTAACATCAGCGCGTACTGAAACAGGTAAATATATTTATGGATTCTTAGTGGGAGCGATGGCTATCATTATCCGTGCACTGAACCCGGGTTATCCTGAAGGTATGATGCTTGCTATCCTGTTAATGAATGTATTTGCTCCGCTGATCGACTACTATGTGGTAGAAAGCAACATCACACGTCGTTTGAAAAGAGCAGTGAAGTAACATTATAATAAGAAGTAGAATTATGAATAGAGATAGTAATGTATATACCGTAGTATACGCTTCTGTAATGGTTCTTCTGGTTGCTGTTGTGTTAGCTTTCACTTCGCAGTCGCTGAGAAGTTTCCAGAAAAAGAATGAAGATAACGACAAGAGACAACAGATCCTGCGTTCAATCAACGTATCTGTTCCTGCCAATGAAGCTGAAGCAAAATACAATGAATTGATCAAAGAATCTTTCCTTGTGAATGAAAATGGAGAAAAGGTAGAAGGTGACGCATTTACTGCAACACCTGAACAACATCCGGTATTCGTAGCCAGTGTAGATGGTCAAAACAAATACATCATGGCTTTGTCTGGTGCTGGTTTGTGGGGACCTCTGTGGGGATATCTTTCCGTTGATAATGACAAAAATACAATTTTTGGTACAGACTTCAGCCATCAGGGGGAAACTCCGGGGTTGGGTGCTGAAATTGCCAAACCTGCTTTCAGCAATGAATTTAAGGGTAAGAAATTGTTTGTAAACGGTGAATTCAAATCCGTAGCGATTGTTAAGCCGGGTAAGAGTGTTGCCGGTCAGGATTATGTAGACGGTATTTCCGGTGGTACAATTACCAGCCAGGGGGTAGATCACATGTTATTCAATAGCCTGAACGGTTATGTTAAGTTTTTAACCTCACAAAATCAGTAAGAGATGGGATTAATGTCAAGTAAAAATAAAGAAGTATTGTTAGGCCCGTTGAGCACAAACAACCCTGTCATCGTACAGATGTTGGGTATCTGCTCTGCACTGGCTGTAACATCCAAGCTTGAGCCGTCTATCGTAATGGGTATTTCCGTAACGGCTGTTGTGGCTTTTGCTAACGTGATTATTTCGTTACTGCGTAATACAATTCCTAACCGTATCCGTATTATCGTACAGTTGGTGGTTGTTGCCGCATTGGTAACTATTGTAAGTGAAGTATTGAAAGCATTTGCCTATGATGTAAATAAGCAGCTTTCTGTGTTCGTTGGTCTGATCATTACCAACTGTATCCTGATGGGACGTCTGGAGGCGTTCGCCCTGGGTAACGGCCCATGGGAATCTTTCCTGGACGGTATCGGTAATGGTCTGGGATATGGTTTGATTCTGGTGATCGTAGGTTTCTTCCGTGAATTATTGGGTTCTGGTACATTACTTGGATTCCAGGTGATCCCGCAGGCATTCTACGACTTCGGCTATGTAAACAACGGTTTGATGATTCTGCCTCCGATGGCTTTGATCGTGATTGCCGTGATTATATGGGTTCACCGTTCTAAGAACAAAGAGCTTCAAGAAAATTAATACAAACTATTAAACGAATAATAGAATGGAAGAATATTTAAGCACGTTTGTCCGCTCGATCTTCGTAGACAACATGATTTTCGCATACTATCTGGGTATGTGTTCTTTCCTGGCTGTTTCCAAGAACGTAAAGACTGCTTTAGGATTGGGTATGGCTGTAACGTTCATCCTGGTATGTACGTTACCGATCAACTATATGCTCGAAAATTATATATTGAAAGAAGGCGCCATGAGTTGGTTAGGCGCTGAATATGCAGGAGTAAACCTGAGTTTCCTTTCTCTGATCATCTTCATCGCCATCATTGCTTCATTTACGCAGTTGGTTGAAATGATCGTAGAAAAATTTGCTCCGGCACTGTATGCATCTCTGGGTATCTTTTTGCCGCTTATCGCTGTGAACTGTGCGATCCTGGGTGGTTCTCTGTTTATGCAACAAAAGGCATTTCCTAATGTAGGAGTTGCTACTGTATACGGCTTAGGTTCTGGTATCGGTTGGATGCTGGCTATCGTTGGTATGGCTGCTATCCGTGAAAAACTGGCTTATTCGGATATACCGAAGCCTTTGAAAGGTCTGGGTATTACCTTTATCATTACCGGTCTGATGGGTATGGCATTTATGTGCTTCTCAGGACTTAAGATCTAAGTATTAACGCATTAAACAAGAATAAAGATGATTATATTAATGTCGGGCGGACTTACCATTGCAGTCGGAGCTGTTGTTTTCCTTGTGATTACACTGATCCTTGTTGGTTCGCTTTTATTTGCGAAAGCAAAATTAATACCATCGGGCAATGTGAGGATGGTTGTTAACGGAGAAAAGGAATACGAAGTTCCCATCGGGGGAACTGTATTGAATACGCTTCAGAGTGAAGGTATTTTCCTGTCGTCTGCTTGTGGTGGTAGCGGTAGCTGTGGACAGTGCCGTTGTCAGGTGCCGGAAGGTGGCGGAAACATTCTTCCTACGGAAGTTGGTTTCTTCTCTCGTAAACAAATAAAAGATCATTGGAGACTGGGTTGCCAGACCAAGATAAAAGAAGATATCAAGATCAAAGTTCCTGATGAAGTATTCGGTGTAAAAGAATGGGAATGCGAAGTAATCAGCAACAAGAACGTGGCTACCTTTATCAAAGAGTTTATTGTTGCTCTGCCTAAGGGTGAACACATGGACTTCGTTCCGGGTTCTTATGCACAGATCAAGATCCCTGCATATTCTATGGATTATGACAAGGATATCGATAAAGACCTGATCGGTGAAGGTTATCTGCCGGCATGGAAGAACTTCGGTTTGTTCGGTCTGAAATGTCAGAACACTGAACCGACTATCCGTGCTTACTCAATGGCCAACTATCCTGCAGAAGGTGACCGTATCATGTTGACAGTGCGTATCGCAACTCCTCCTTTCAAACCGAAAGATCAGGGTCCTGGCTTCCAGGATATCATGCCGGGTATCGCTTCTTCTTATATCTTTACCCTGAAACCGGGTGATAAGGTAATAATGAGCGGTCCTTACGGTGATTTCCATCCGATCTTCGACTCTAAGAGAGAAATGATGTGGGTCGGCGGTGGTGCCGGTATGGCTCCGTTGCGTGCTCAGATCATGCATATGACTAAGACATTGAAGACTACAGATCGTAAGATGTCTTACTTCTATGGTGCTCGTGCATTGAATGAAGTATTCTATCTGCAGGACTTCCTGGAAATAGAAAAAGAATTCCCGAACTTTAAATTCCATTTGGCACTTGACCGTCCTGATCCAGCAGCTGATGCAGCAGGCGTGAAGTATACAGCTGGTTTTGTTCACCAGGTAATTTACGATACTTATCTGAAGGATCACGAAGCTCCGGAAGATATCGAATATTACATGTGTGGTCCGGGCCCGATGTCGAAAGCGGTAGAAAATATGCTTGACAACCTGGGTGTACCTCGCGAAATGTTACACTTCGATGATTTTGGTGCATAAAACAGTAGGTATTTACAAGCCTCAATAAATAAAAAGGGAAGAAATAATATTTTCTTCCCTTTTTTTGTAATATCATGCAGCATTTTCCGTTCTTATTACATCTTAGCTAATATAGACATAAAATTGAGCAAGATTATGAAGTTGTTGATTCTATCTTTTTTCGCAGTAATACTAGGTTATTCTCTTCTTTTCAATGAAAAAGAAGAGATTCAGCAGCCTATCCATGGTGTTGACAATTCCGTGTATATTCAAAAAACAGATACACAGCGAATTGACTCTATTGAAATATATCGCGACAGAACAGCATACGCGTTATAGACCTTTTTTAAGAAAACTACTCATAATAGCAATATTTATTCGACAAAAGTTTGTTTTTTAAATAAATATTGCTATGTTTGTTCCGTATAATTCTTAATATACGGAAATGTTACATTCTTTTATCACCATATATACTTCTGATTTTTGGATAGCTATGCTCCTTGGAGTATTGTTTTTTTTGTGTTTGCCGGTATTGGCCGGTAAGATAAACCGACTACCTCGAATTAATAATGTGATTTGTATTATTCCGGTTATTTCTGATTCTGTTTTTGCGGGGAAGCAGGACAGTTTTGCAGGGGATAAAATGATCATTATTCCTCATACATCATGTAGCAAATATCTGATAAAAAATTCCAGGTACCGATTGGGGGGATGAACCCTTATCCGGCAGAGATATGCTGAAGGATAAGGGGAGAGGCTTTGTGGAAGAAACTAAATACTTGTTTATCTGTACCCTTTTCAGGTAAATAAGAATGATGTTATTGCCTTTTCCTTTCAATTTTCAGACTTCCAGAATCCCATATTCGGGAAGCCCATCCAAAAAAGAATAAGTAAGGTTTTCATAATCGATTTTGCAGCAAAAATGGTTGATGCCATTACTGACTGTCAGGTAACGTACGCGCAATACCATGTTATAACGTACTATTTGGTCGAAAACAGCCTTCGTTATCTCTATGGTGGGGGCTTTATACTCCACAATCATTAAAGGAGCTAAAAAACGGTTATATGCAACTGTATCACATCGCTTGGATGTTCCATTCAGTTTCAGGGGAACTTCATTCGCCAGAAGTTCTTTCGGATATCCTTTGTCTGTTATCAGATAATTGACAAAATGCTGACGCACCCATTCTTCGGGCGTCAGAGCTACATATTTGCGGCGTACAGGATCGAATATAACAGGTTTCCCGTCTTTTTCCTTTACTTTCGCTGCGAATGTTGGCAGGTTTAATGATAGCATTTATTATATTTGTCGTTTATATTATACACTATAATTCTACCCTCAAAGGTAATGATTTATGAAAACAAAACAAGAAATCGTTGAAAATTGGCTACCTCGTTATACCGAGCGTAGGCTGGAAGATTTTGATAAGTATATCTTACTCACAAACTTTACCAAATATGTCGAGCTATTTGCTGAAAATTTTAATGTCCCGATACTTGGGTTGAAAAGCTCTATGCCGAATGCTTCGGCCGAAGGCATTACCATTATTAACTTTGGAATGGGAAGTGCAAATGCGGCAACGATCATGGATTTGTTGTCGGCTGTTAGTCCAACTGCGGTTCTGTTTCTCGGTAAATGCGGTGGACTAAAGAAAGCCAATAATCTGGGTGATTATGTTTTGCCGATCGCTGCAATCCGTGGTGAAGGAACTTCCAACGAATATCTGCCGGCAGAAGTTCCGTCGCTTCCCGCATTTTCAATGTTGCGTGCTATTTCCTCTGCTGTTCGCGACCAGGGAAAAGATTATTGGACCGGTACGATTTATACAACAAACCGCCGTGTTTGGGAATACGACACTTCATTCAAGGAATATCTGAAGCGTACGCATGCCACCGGTATCGATATGGAAACAGCAACCTTGCTTACGGCAGGCTTTGCCAATAAAATTCCAACGGGGGCTTTATTGATGATATCAGATAAACCTTTAGAAGAAGATGGGGTTAAAACAGAGGCAAGCGACCGGGCAGTTACCCGCAATTTTGCTCCGGAACATGTAAAATTAGGGATAGAAGCCCTTCATCAAATTATAGATGATAAAAAAACAGTCCGTCATATTCGGTTCAGTTGGTAATATTTAATGCTTTATTATGGCAAAAAAAGAAAATACGTTTGAGGAAATATGCCGGGATATCGTTGCTAAAAAGTTTCAGCCCGTTTATATATTAATGGGCGAAGAACCTTTTTTTATGGACAGGATAACAGATCTGCTCATAGAAAATGTGTTGGGTGAATCTGAGCGGGATTTCAATCAAATGGTAATGTATGGGGCCGATACGGATGCGGCTATGATTATAAATGCAGCCCGTCGGTTTCCGATGATGTCGGAATATCAGTTGGTAGTCGTACGTGAAGCACAACTGGTCCGCGACATAGAATTGCTTACCAACTATGTCAAAAATCCACTTAATTCGACGGTACTGGTTGTTAATTACAAATATAAGAACCTGGACAGAAGAAAGTCACTGGCTGCAGCGACTGAAAAAACAGGCGTTTTGTTTGAATCGAAAAAAATACCGGATTATAAAATGCCGGCGTTTATCGTTTCGTTTATGCAACAGCATTCCATCGGGATTGATCCAAAGGCTGCTCAAATGCTTTCCGACTTCCTTGGTAACGATTTAAGCCGCCTAAGTAAGGAATTGGACAAGCTGGCACTGATCTTGCCTGAAAAGGCCTCAAAACGCGTCACTCCGGAGTTGATCGAACAAAATATTGGAATAAGTAAAGAATACAATAACTTCGAGTTAATAAAAGCGATTGCAGTAAAGGACATATTAAAAGCAAACCGGATTGTTCAGTATTTCGAAAAGAATCCGAAAAGTAATCCGATACAGATGACCCTTCCTGTAATTTTTAATTATTTCTCAAACCTGTTGATCTGTTATTATACAAAGGACAGATCGGAAGCTGGTTTAATGACGGCTTTAGGTTTAAGGGGAACTTTTCAGGTGAAGGATTATATGACTGGATTAAGAAATTATCCGGCCATGAAAGTTTTTAATTTGATCAGCGACATTCGAACAACCGATGCCAGATCAAAAGGAGTAGACAATTCTTCTGTATCGGATGCTGATTTACTCAAAGAATTATTATATAAAATACTTCATTAAAAATAGAATCAGTAGTGTAAACTGCACATGGCGATAACTTCAGAATTCGCCATGTGCAGTTTTTTCTTTTCTGGCCGTAACAAGTCCTAACAACGGCTTTTTGTCCTTATTTTTCTAGAACAGTCAGATTTTCGAACATAAAAAAGCAGGGTGCCTATCTTGTTTTTCAATGATTTCACCTGTGTTTTACCCCTTTGAGAATTTAATATTTATATCTTCTCGTATAGTTGTTTACAAATATCACGAAAAAATAAGCTTTTAGGGTGTAGGATACAAAAGCATATCACGTAGAGAAAGAGTTGTAACAAAAAACAAGACATATTGACAGTGGGGCCCTCTAAGTAAAAGATGCTAATTTATAAATGTGTACAATATTCAAAGTGAAACATTTGTAATCAAAAAGATATGTATACATTTAAATACTTTTAAAAGTTACTTTTGTGTCATATAGAGTGGCGATACAAATGTTTCAGTATACATTACTAATATAAATCAATGAAAATAGGTTTAAATACTGTTACAGTAAATATATATGATAATATATCAAAAACCAGCTCATTACCCCGGTGTATTAATTGTATACATTAATTCCTGTCAATGATTCCGTATATAAATGTGAAATAGCTTCTTTATTTTACAATAAATGATGTGATAATCCATTATACAACAGGTATTTATTATATAAATTCATTAACACTGCTTTAACCTTGTTTTGTGCCATTTTGTATAGGTTTACAAACGTATCAGATACAAATGTTTATCTGTGGTTACAATTCTATCCGTTCATGATTATAAATATAAATTGCACAATTGGAAATAATATGTTATATTTGTGTCATGGTTTAATTCTGTATTGAATTTTTGTAAACAGTCATATTGGCAGCTATTTTTGATATATAATCCATATTTTGATTATGAAAGATCGTATTTTAGCAGTAATGGAACATGAAGGACTAACTCCTTCCAAATTTGCCGAAGCAATCGGTATCCAGCGATCAGCTATGTCACATATTATATCCGGTAGAAATAATCCCAGCCTGGATGTGCTGGTAAAAATTCTGGAACGGTTTACGTATGTAGATTCCGACTGGCTTTTATTCGGCAAAGGCAATATGATGCGCGAACATGTGTTAACTGAGCCCGATTTGTTTACAAATACGACGATAAAACCGTCCATTCTATCGGATTCTCCGGAATATCGCAAGGAAATTAGGGTTGAGACACCTGTAAATATGCCTAAACAGCCTGTAATAGAACAAATTGTGCTTCCTGAACAACCATCCAGAAATGTGAGTAAAATAATGATATTCTATTCAGATAATACATTTGAGACTTTTACTCCTGAAAAAAACAAGAAAGACTAGGTCAGCATTGCTATATACATCTTATTCATGTATCTTTGTATAGAAATTGAGTAATCATATTATATGAAGAAGTACATGTTAGATATGAAGGTTACTGAAAACAACCGCCTTCATAAAAATTATTGCCTGCTAAAATTAACCAGCGACGATACTTTGCCGGAAATGCTTCCCGGTCAGTTCGTTCAGGTGCTGGTGGATAACTCTCCTACAACATTTCTTCGCCGACCTATTTCAATTAACTTTATAGATAGAACAACCAATGAATTGTGGTTGCTTATCCAGTTGGTTGGCGATGGAACACGTCGTATGGCAGAATACCGTCCGGGAGATATTGTTAATATTATGTTGCCGTTGGGTAACAGTTTTACAATTCCTACCGGTGAAAGTAAAAATCAGAAGTTTCTGTTGATTGGTGGTGGTGTTGGTACTGCTCCGATGCTATGTTTGGGATCAGCCTTAAAGAATGCCGGTTTTGAACCTGTATTCCTGTTAGGAGCACGCTCTAAGGATGATGTATTACAACTGGATGAGTTTACGAAGATAGGAACTGTTCACATAACTACCGAAGACGGTTCTCTCGGTGAAAAAGGCTATGTAACAAACCATTCCGTATTGAAAAACATTCATTTTGATAGAATTTACACATGTGGACCGAAGCCGATGATGGTAGCTGTTGCCAGATATGCCGCTACTGAATCGATCACATGCGAAGCCTCGCTTGAAAATACAATGGCCTGTGGTATAGGTGCTTGCCTATGCTGTGTGGAGAATACAAAAGAAGGTCATGTATGTGTTTGTACTGAAGGTCCTGTATTTAATATAGAGAAATTGACATGGCTGAGTTAAATGTAAACATAGGTAATTTGCAGTTGAAAAACCCGGTAATGACTGCTTCGGGTACATTTGGATACGGAGTCGAATATTCAGACTTTATGGATATTTCAAGACTGGGTGGTATTTTTGTAAAGGGAACAACCATCCAACCACGCGAAGGAAATCTGTATCCCCGTATGGCGGAAACACCTTCCGGGATGTTGAATGCAGTAGGTCTGCAAAACAAAGGAGCCCAATATTTCGTGGATCACATTTATCCTTCAATTAAGGATATTGACACAAATATGATCGTAAATGTAAGTGGATCGTCTGTCGAAACATACGTGGAATGTGCAGAAAAGATAGCAGGACTGGATAAAATTCCGGCTATCGAACTCAATATTTCATGCCCGAATGTGAAGCAAGGCGGTATGGCTTTTGGCGTAACGACCTGCGGTGCGGCCGAAGTTGTGAAGGCGGTTCGTAAGGTTTATCCCAAGACCCTTATTGTAAAACTTTCTCCTAATGTAACCGATATAACTGAGATTGCAAAAGCAGTCGAAGCCGAAGGTGCAGACTCTGTTTCGCTTATCAATACCATGCTTGGAATGGCTATTGATGCAGAGAAGCGTAAACCTATATTATCTACAATAACTGGTGGTCTGTCCGGTCCCTGTGTGAAGCCGGTTGCCCTCCGGATGGTATGGCAAACATACAAGGCGGTAAAGATACCCGTCATCGGTTTAGGAGGTATTTCAAACTGGAAGGATGCGGTGGAATTTATGTTGGCCGGGGCCACGGCGATACAGATCGGAACTTACAATTTTGTTGATCCAACCGTATCGATAAAAGTGATTGACGGTATGAATGAGTATCTCGACAGACATGGATTTAAATCCGCGAGAGAACTTATTGGAGCTTTAGAAATATGATATTTCAATAAGAAAAGTGTCTGTTATAACCAAAACAGGCACTTTTCTTCGTTTTAGTAAAATATAGACCACAATCAAGTAAAAAAAGAACATGAAAAACAGACTATTCTCTTTGATATGCCTACTGGTCATATCTATGTCGCTAAAAGCAGGTGACAACGTTATTATTCCAATTTCGACCGATAATATCAGCCTTATATATAAGGTTGGTAACAATGGCCGTTTATATCAATCGTATCTAGGCCAGAAGCTCCGGTTCAATAGTGATATCGATCAACTGCCTCTGGGTGGTGAAGCCTATCTTACACATGGTATGGAAGACTATTTTGAACCGGCTATCCGTGTTTTGCATAATGATGGTAACCCTTCTTTATTGCTAAAATATATCTCTTATGAGACTAAACAAATTCAGCCGGACGTAACGGAAACAATCATCAAACTTAAGGATGACATATACCCTGTAACCGTCGATCTTCACTTTGTTTCTTATGCAAAAGAAAATATCATCAAATCTTTTACAGAGATTTCGCACCAGGAGAAAAAGCCCGTTACACTATATAACTATGCTTCTTCACTTCTCCATATGAATAGTGAAAAATACTTCCTGACTGAATTTGCTGGGGATTGGGCACATGAAGTAAATATGACCGAACAACAACTTTCATTTGGGAAAAAAGTATTGGATACAAAGCTTGGAAGCCGTGCAAATATGTTTAATTCCCCATTCTTTTTATTGTCTCTGAAAGAAAATGCCAGGGAAAATGAAGGAGAAGTTCTTTTCGGAACGATCGGTTGGACTGGAAATTTTCGTTTTACATTCGAGGTTGACAACGAAAACAAATTACGTATCCTATCCGGTATAAATGACTATGCATCAGAATATTCACTAAAACCCAATGAGATATTCCGTACCCCTGAATTTATTTTTACCTTCAGTGCTGAAGGAAAGGGTAAAGCCAGTCGTGATTTTCATAAATGGGCTCGCAAATATCAGGTAAAAGATGGAGATAAATCACGTCTTACTTTACTGAATAACTGGGAAGCTACCTATTTCGATTTTAATGAAGACAAGCTGGTCGATATCATGGATGAAGCGAAGGAGTTGGGTGTCGATATGTTCCTATTGGATGATGGTTGGTTTGCCAACAAATATCCCCGTAGCAGCGATCGTCAGGGATTAGGAGACTGGGGAGAAACCGTAGAAAAATTACCGAACGGTATCGGTAAACTAGTGAAGGAAGCAACAGATAAAGGCATTAAATTCGGTTTGTGGATCGAGCCGGAGATGGTTAATCCGAAGAGCGAATTGTATGAAAAACATAAAGATTGGGTCATTCATTTGCCAAACAGAGACGAATATTATTTCAGACACCAGCTTGTATTGGATCTTAGTAATCCGAAAGTGCAGGATTATGTATTTGGAATTGTCGACAACCTGATGACAAAATATCCGGGTATCGCCTATTTCAAATGGGATTGTAACAGTCCGATCACTAATATTTATTCTCCGTATCTGAAAGATCAACAATCTCATCTTTATATCGAACATGTAAGAGGATTCTATAATGTGCTTGAACGTGTTAAGGCCAAATATCCAAACCTGCCGATGATGCTTTGTTCCGGTGGTGGTGGACGTACCGATTATGAAGCTCTGAAGTATTTCACGGAATTCTGGCCGAGCGATAATACCGATCCTGTTGAACGTATCTTTATCCAATGGGGATATTCTCATTTCTTTCCTTCAAAGACAATGGCTGCACATGTTACAAGCTGGAATAAGAGTGCCAGTATAAAGTTCCGTACTGATGTGGCCATGATGGGTAAACTCGGATTTGATATCCGCACTCATGAGATGACTCCGGCAGAGCAAGAGTATTGTAGAGGAGCGGTTAAGAATTTCAATCGCTTAAGTGGTGCGCTTATGGACGGTGACCTGTATCGTTTGGTCTCTCCTTATGACGGCAATCATTCAGCAGTTATGTATGTTAATGAAACAACAGATAAGGCTGTTCTTTTTGCATTTGATGTTCATCCCCGTTACGGTGAGATTTTACAGCCGGTTCGTCTGCAGGGATTGAATCCTGAGACACAGTATGAAGTAAAGGAAATCAACCTGGTGCCGGGTACAGAGTCTATCCTGAGATGCAACGGAAAGACTTTTTCCGGGGAACTGCTTATGAAAGTGGGTATTCCAGTGTTCTCGGGCAAGCAACTGACAAGCCGGGTTATTGAAATTTCGAAAGTAAAGTAATCAATATAAGTTGATAAACAAAACGGAGAGGCTTACCCAGATAAACCTCTCCGTTTTTATTTCTTCGCCAGCAGAGTCACACTTAAAGAGGCGCAACATAGTAATACTCCAACGCCGGCTGTTCCTGCCCAACCGAACATCTGCCAAGCCGTACCGGAAAAAAATGTGCCTAACGAACCTCCTACAAAATAAGTAGTCATAAAGATCGTATTGACCCGGTTTGAGGCAGACGGACATAATTCAAAAATACTTGATTGGTTACTTAACTGGATACATTGCATACCTATATCGATAATAATTATACCTGCTATAATAGAAGTATAATAGTTTCCACCCCAATAAAGCAATAACCATGAAAACAGGATCAACCCGCATCCCCAGAAATTAAAACGCCTGACACCCACTTTTTTCACATATTTACCTACAAGTGAAGCCGATAAAGCCCCGGCTACCCCGCAAAGTCCCAACATCCCGACAACATCGCTATTTGCAAAAAAAGGAGCCTGTCCCATCTTAAATGCCAGGCACGACCACATGGCCAGAAAAGAACCGAATGCGAATCCGGACCGGATTGCATAAATCTTCAAAGAGGGGAATTCTTTCAACAGCGAAAACAAGGATTTCATAAGTTCCGAGTATTTCCCTTTAAAAGTAGGCTGTATATCAGGCAGAACCGTAATTACGACAATACCACATACAACCATCAGGCCAGCTGCAATATAATACATTTCCCTCCAGCCAAACAGGTCACCGACCAGCCCGCTTATTACCCTCGATACCAATATCCCGGAAAGCAATCCGGAAACTACCAACCCTACATTTCGTCCCTTATTTTCCGGTTTGGAGTAAAGAGCTGCTATAGGAATAAATATTTGCGGTATCATTGAACAGATTCCTGTAAACAAGGATGCAATAAGAATGATCTGAATATTGGGAGCCAAAGCAATACTCAGCAATGATACGGTCAGGATAGTGAAGTTGGTAATAATGATCGTTTTACGTTTATACATATCAGCCAATGGCACAACGAACAATAAGCCCAATGCATAACCAATCTGTGTAATCATAGCAATCAGATTGGTGGTAAATTCGGATACGTCGAGATCCTGACGTATCATGTTCAGAAGTGGCTGATTATAGTAAAGGTTGGCTACCGAAATGCCGGCTACAATAGATAATGTCCATAATATCAATGGAGGAAGGCCTCCGTTTTCTTTCAATGTTTGTTTCATATACCACTTTTTTATGCGACAAATTTACCCCAAATAGTTGAAATTCCGAAGTCTTTATCTTATCTGATATACCATCCCGGCAAGTATATAGAGATATTCAAATAATTAGCTATATTTGCCAATAACTAAAACGGAAAATAAATATGCTTGATCAAATTAACGAGATACTCCAAAATACAACCATTACACCGGCTACTGCGGCTGTAAAACTATTTGTCAGCTTTTTGCTGGGAGCTGTTATTGGTATAGAACGCCAGTTTCGTCGTCGTGAGGCTGGAATGCGCACCTTTACCTTGATTTGTATGGGTTCAGCGGCAGCCATGCTTATTTCCATCTGGATACCCCAATGTTATCCTGACTTTCTGAATGGAGATCCGGGACGTATTGCGGCACAGGTACTTACCGGAATCGGTTTCCTGGGAGCGGGGGCTATTATGCAGAGTCACGGAAGTATTCACGGACTGACTACGGCGGCTTGTATCTGGGTCGTTGCAGTTATCGGACTGGCTGTGGGAGCAGGGATGTATGTTCCGGCATTAATTGGTACGGGACTGACACTCGTTATATTAGTCAGCCTGGAAAGACTTGAAAGAAGGATGTTCCTGAACGGTGTAAATAAAATATTGACAATTATTTGTACAACGTCGACTCCGGATCTGAAAGCAGTCCGTAAAATACTGGAAGGGAAAAACATTTATATCGTAAGTGTTTCGTTTGAATCTATGTATGAACTGAATAAGGCGATCATCACCTATAAAGTAAATGTTAAGGCACAATCATCTTACATGAACTTATTCAGTGAAATAAGAACCCTGGGGTATGTTTCTCAAATAAGATTGATGGCCTGAGCCATCAATCCAATTCATCTTTCAGCATTCGTCCTGCTATCCGGGCTGCATCAGCCACATATTTGCTGCAAGGACGTTTGGCATAATATTCTTTTGTTCTTTCGGAAGGGGTAGGAACAGTCTGGTTGGCTTCAGCAGCAGGCAAAAGACTGCGGCAAATAATCGTACCATGCTTTTCCTTAAACATGTTAGACATTTTCTGCACCATTGCGTAATTCTTTGTTCTGGCTTCCTGGTCATTCTGGTCCAATACAGGATATTTAAACCCGGCCAGCATAGCCATAGCACTTACCGTTCCACATACTTCCCGCATCCGGCCTACACCGCCGCCAAAAGAGACAGACATTTTTTTTGCCATATTCAGATCCAGTTCGAAAACATCCGAATAGGCCAGGAACACAGACTGTGCGCAGTTGTATCCCGATTCAAAGTTCTGAACAGCGTTTTTTACCCGCTCTTCAATATCAAAATCTTTCATAATGCCTTATTAATACTCGTAGTCAACACAAGCTCTGTCTGCTTTTACCGGACCGATAATGCCCTTTGAGACTGCTACGTGTTCGGGGTGGTTTGCGTATGTCTTCACATCCTCCAGTGAATCGAGTTCCGTTGTAAGAATAACGTCCCAGGTTTCTTCCGGATTTACGTTGAAATCGACACGGATCATGCGCAATACATCGATTTTGTCGATCAAAGCTTCCAAACCTGTTTTAATTTCCTGCATTTTAGCCTGTTTGTCGGCCGGAGTTGCAAACTCTGTCAGTTTAAACATTACAATGTGTCTTATCATAAACGCTTTTATTTAAATTACATTTGTTCTTCCAAATATGAATCTTTGTATCCCAGGAAATATAATATTCCGTCCAGCCCGATCGTTGAAATCGACTGTTTGGCGGTTGCTTTTACTTTTGGTTTCGCATGGAAAGCAATGCCCAAACCTGCTATACTGATCATAGGCAAGTCGTTGGCACCGTCACCAACCGCTACGGTCTGACGGATATCCACATTTTCAACCTGAGCGATCAAACGAAGCAATTCAGCTTTCCGTTTACCATCGACGATATCTCCGATATGGCGTCCGGTCAGCTTGCCGTCTACCACTTCAAGCTCGTTTGCATATACATAATCTATATTGTATTTCTGTTTCAGGTAGTTTCCGAAATAAGTAAATCCCCCGGAAAGGATTGCGATCTTGAAGCCCACCTTTTTAAGAATACGCATCAGGCGATCAACCCCTTCTGTGATAGGCAGATTTTCTGCAATGTCTTGCATAACAGAGACATCCAATCCTTTTAATAAGGCACAACGTTGCCGGAAACTTTCGCTGAAATCTATCTCTCCGCGCATAGCCGATTCCGTAATAGCCTTAACCTGGTCGCCAACACCGGCACGGATAGCCAACTCGTCGATCACTTCCGTTTCGATCAGGGTCGAATCCATATCAAAACAGATAAGACGGCGCATACGGCGATACATACTTTCCTCCTGGAAAGAGATATCCATTACCTGTTCGGAGGAGAGTTTCATGAACTCAGCCTTCATCAGTTCTTTATCACGCGGTGTGCCGCGAACGGAAAATTCCACACTCGCCTTCGGAGTCCGTGAGTTTTCATCCAAAGGAATACGTCCTGTCAGACGTTTGATGTCATCGATGTTCATTCCCTGGTCGGCAACAATACGAGTGACACCCGCTATTTGCTTTGCCGTCAGCATACGTCCCAGAATGGTTATAATATACCGGTTCTTTCCCTGCATATTCACCCATTTGGAATATTCTTCTTCTGTAATAGGATTAAAACGAATATTTACATCCAATTCATAACTTTTGAAGAGTAATTCTTTCAAAATATCACCTGAATTTCCTCCACAACTCTGGAAAAGAATACCTAATGATAAGTTGTTATGAATATCAGCCTGACCGATGTCAAGAATGACAGCATTATTCTTTGCCAGAATTTCGGTAAGGGCGGCGGTGACACCCGGGCGGTCAGCCCCGTTTATATTTATCAGTATAATTTCGTCTTTTAGTCCCATGTTTTTTGTTTTATAAGGCAAAGGTAAACAAGTTATATGCAAATTTCGCCATATAAATAAACAAAAATTCAAATGAAATTGTTATTTTTAGAGACGCGTTATATTTAATTTAGAACCTGGCAACCTTAATAAGTCCTGACTGGCAGGCAAATCGAGATGAAAATTCAGTTTGAAATTAAGGAAAAGCTGCCTGAGATTATTGCCGAAATACGGCATTCAGACAAATGGCGAACCAAAGTAGTTGAAAAAACACATGGCTTGGAAAGAGTTACGATTAAAGATCCTAACTATGATTCAGAAGCATGTATTGAAATCTGGGAACATGAGATTCACATCCGAACAGCATGGTCTAACTACACGTATCGTGTTTTTAAGCAAGGCAACGCTTACTGGTGTGAATATATCGGCGCTTACCGCGGGTTGCTGGAGCAGACGTTACTACCTACATTGACTCCCAAAATGAACATTCTCGATTCCGTAGTTGTGGAAAGTTCATTGACAGGAAACAAAAAGGAAACGTTGCGTACTTACAGTACGGAAAACCTGAAGTTGAAGAATTTCCGTCGGGATAATTTCAAAGCGGAATATAATACGACATCACTGCAAGACCATCCGACGATCGTTTACGATGAATATATAAAAGAGGGAATGCCTATGCCTTCTCCTTATAAAGAATAACAAAACTAAGATAAAGTCCGATTTATAGTCGGACTTTATCTCCTTAAAACCAGACTTAATGTTCTTGTTTTTCCTTCTCATGTTAAAATAACATCTATTTTACCCCTGTTTTAAAAGCAAATTATTGTTAACCACCTGCTATAAAACAGCTATTTTCCTAGATTTTCATGCAATAAAACATATAAAAAACCTTGTATTTCACTCGATTTATGTTATATCGTTTGGAAGGAGAGACTCTTTACCTGTATCTTTGCCACCGTTAAAAACAAGAACGCAATTCCTTAGCGAAGGAAAAGCACTTGTTTACTTTCCTGAAAATCAGGAGTCGGACATAAAGGAAAACTGACAAAGAACCGCCTGCAGACCGGTAATTATCCGTAGGAGATTATGTTCCGATTAAGTTTAACGTAAAAATTACATTATGAAGGTAAGAGCTTATGTTCTCATTGTAACGGTTGCATTGGCAACAATGTCGTCCGCTACAAAAGAAGCGAGACCTACCGTGGGTACTAATCCTGGTGATCTGGCTCCGAGAATAGAGTCTTTAGGAAATGAAAGTAATATTAGTTTCCAAAATCATTCCGGGCGTTACACGTTGCTGAATTTCTGGGCAGCTTACGATGCTGAATCGCGAGCCCGTAACGTTCAATTATGGAATGAAGTTAATAAACTAAGTTCGGATAAAATTGCCATGTATTCTGTTTCTCTCGACGAGAAAGAATCAATCTTTACCGAGACGGTAAAGGCAGACAAGCTTAGCGGCACAAAGCAATTTCGTGAAGAACTGGGAAAAAAGTCAGAGTTGTATGGAAAGTTTAACCTGCAAAAGGGTTTGAAGAACTTTCTGATAGACGACAAAGGAGTGATCATTGCCGCAAATGTAACTCCGGATCAATTGGCTGAAGTTATGAATAAGATTTAATCAGTAGATTATTATTTAAAAAGAGCTGTTCTACCCAACAAGAACAGCTCTTTTTTTGTATTTTTGCTTCCAATTTATTACCAAACAAATAAACACAATAAAAATGTACAAACAATTTTTTGCAGCTTGTTCCCTTACCGGAGCATTATTGCTGAGTGCATGTTCGCCCACAACGCCTGTGGCACATGATGTATCTATTATTCCTATCCCCAAACAGATCAAGAATGTCAATGGCGAGTTCACATTGAAAGACGGTATGAATATCGGTGTTGCCGACAAACAATTATTACCGGCAGCCAACTATCTTTCCGACTTGTTATCCCGTGCAACCGGCTATATATATAATGTACGCGAAGGAGATGGCGACATTTCCCTTGCAGTCAGTGATATTGCAGGGCAAAACGAAGGAGCCTATACTTTGGATGTGTCTTCCGGTAAAATTCAGATCAAAGGAAATACATATGGTGGCGTAATCTCCGGTATCGAATCGCTTCGCCAGCTTCTGCCGGCAGAGATCGAATCACCGGAAGTAGTAGCGGATATTACCTGGGGTGTTCCGGCCGTCCAGATCACAGACGCACCGCGTTTCGGGTGGAGAGGGATGATGCTGGATGTGTCACGTCATTTCTCAACAAAAGAAGAAGTGAAAGAATTGCTCGATATGATGGCTCTCTATAAGCTGAACAAATTCCACTGGCATCTGACCGACGACCAGGGTTGGCGTATCGAAATAAAGAAATATCCGTTGCTTACGGAAAAAGGAGCCTGGCGTACCTTTAACAGTCAGGATCGCGAATGCTTGAGACGGGCTAAAGCGGAGGATAATCCGGACTTTGAATTACCGGCCGGGAAGTTACGTATAACACAGGGCGATACTTTATATGGAGGTTTCTATACACAGGATGATATTAAAGAGATCGTGGAATATGCCGGCGTTCGTGGTATCGATGTAATTCCCGAGGTGGATATGCCGGGACACATGTTGGCTGCTGTAAGCAACTATTCAGGTGTTTCCTGTTTCAATGAAACAGGGTGGGGATCTATTTTCTCTTCTCCGGTTTGTCCGGGTAAAGACTCGGCCCTTGAATTTTGTAAAAATGTTTACAGCGAAATAATCCCTCTTTTCCCTTATAAATATGTCCATCTGGGTGCGGATGAAGTGGAAAAGACAAACTGGAAGAAATGCCCGGATTGCCAGAAACGGATGAAAGATAACGGACTGAAAACAGAAGAAGAGTTGCAGGCCTGGTTCGTTCATAATATGGAGAAATTCTTCAACGAAAACGGAAAAGAAATGATCGGTTGGGATGAAATCCTGGAAGGCGGACTTTCTCCGACGGCAACAATCATGTGGTGGCGTACCTGGCATCCGCAATCGGTTCCTGATGCAACGGCACAAGGTAACCATGCTATCCTTTCACCGAACGCTAATTTTTACTTCGACTATCAACAGGATAAAAATTCCCTGCCGGGCGTTTACAACTTCAATCCGATGCTCGAATCGTTGAATGATGCACAAAAGGCTTTGATCCTGGGTATTCAGGCTAATCTGTGGTGTGAATGGATTCCGTCGTTCGAACGGGTACAGTACATGATTATGCCCCGTATGATGGCAATGGCCGAACTGGCATGGAGCGATCCTTCCGTAAAGAACTGGGACGGCTTCAAGGAAAGAATGGTGAAACAGTTCCCGCGCCTGAACATCATGAATGTGAATTATCGTATGCCGGACCTGGAAGGTTTCAACAATACGAATGCTTTCATTGGCGAAGGAACCGTAACGATAACTTGTCTTGATCCGAGTGCAGAAATCCATTATACAACCGACGGTAGTATCCCGACATTAGAGTCTCCGCAGTATACAGAACCGATCAAAGTAACGGAAACAACAGACTTTACCTTCCGCACTTTCCGTCCGAACGGAAAGAAAGGCGATATCGTAAAGACCCGTTATATCAAGAGCGAATATGCTCCGGCCGTAGAAGCAACTCCTTCAAAGAAAGGTTTGCAGGCTGTATGGCATGAGTTCAAAGGCAATAAATGTGCAGATATTGAAAAGGCTCCGGTCAATGGCACTTATGAAGTGTCTGAAGTAACTATCCCGGCTGATGTAAAAGGTAACATCGGCCTGGTTGTATCCGGTTATTTCAATGCCCCTGAAGATGGCATTTACACCTTCAACCTGATGTCCGACGATGGAAGTACGCTGACGATCGACGGGGAAATGGTTGTCGATAATGACGGCCCTCACTCTCCGCGTGAAGTGGTAGGCCAGAAAGCATTAGCGAAAGGTTTGCATCCGATCCAGGTGAAATACTTCGACAGCAACGGCGGCCTGCTTCAATTGAAGGTACTGACTGCCGATGGTAAAGAAATACCTGTTAACGCTGATATGTTTGCTTATTAAGAAAGATAAGGAGTAATAGAAAATCCCCGTAAAGAAAGGTAATAACTTCTTTACGGGGATTTTCTATTATTCCTCTTATTGTCTATTATCTTTAAACCTACTACCAACTAATCCTTTAGTTATAACTTATAAACTGAAAGACCATTGTCGGTAAGCTTGATGACGGTGCTCGGTAAGCTTAACGACCCAGGTCGTTAAGCGAATAGGAGATAATGTTTGGCTTAATCGGTCCTGACTTACGGACTAATGGGCATAAGTATAAGTACTAATAATAAGTAATATGAAAAAAATGAAAGTGAAGGGTTTAAGCCAACCCTTCACCTTTTCAGGAACCCCTTCACCTGTATTTTAAACGTTTTATTAACTGTTTTACAACGCATTAGCCTCTGATGGGTGAACGGTGAACAGTTTGAACGTTGTTTTCTACTATGTAGAGTAAAGAACGAGTGATAAAACAAGTTCATTTATTCCAGGCAACTGCATAATGCTTATCTCAGTGCTTCCACTTCTTCCGTGTGCAAAGGTATCTTTTTACCGAGCAGACGGGCACCGTCTTCGGTAATCAGGTAATCTTCTTCGTTACGGATACCGCTGAAATCTTTATAAGTAACCAGTTTTTCGTAATTGATAAATTCGGTAAACTTATTCTGGCCTCTCCATAAATCCATCAGTTCAGGGATAAAGTAAACACCCGGTTCGATAGTAAGAACGAAACCCGGTTCCAGTTTACGTCCCAGACGGAGGGACTTACGGCCGAATTCCGTACTCTTCGGCTGTCCGTCGTAACCTACATATACTTCACCCAGATTTTCCATATCATGTACATCCAATCCCATCATGTGACCCAATCCACACGGCATGAACATAGCGTGAGCACCTGCCTTTACTGCTTCCATCGGATCACCTTTAACGAAACCAAGATCTTTCAGACCTTCCATGATCACTTTACAAGACAACTCGTAAACATCTACAAAAGGAATACCCGGACGCAGTGCTGCCACAGCAGCCTCGTGTGCAGCTACCTGGATATCATAAATATCTTTCTGGCGGGTAGTGAATTTTGAGTCGGCAGGAATGGTAGACGACATATCACCGGCATAACCCATTTCCGTTTCTGCACCGGCATCCAACAACAGCATATCGCCACTCTTAATCATATTGCTATGGTCGTGGTTGTGCAATGTCTGGCCATTGATTGTTGCAATAATAGGGAAAGAAAGTTGATAGTCGTTTGCAAAAGCCACTTCAGCAACAGCTGCTGCCACTTCGCTTTCCCGGATTCCCGGACGAACGGTACGCATGGCAGTTAAATGCATATCGGCTGTTACCGTACAAGCCTTTTCTATTTCAACGATTTCTTCGGCTGTCTTATAATTACGCTGGTTAACAACACCCATGATAAAAGGAACGGAAGGTTGTTCTGCGCCCGGTACTACACCCAGCCACTGGAACAGCTTGATCTGATGTTCGGCACGGTAAGTAGGCAGGTAATGAACGCGCTGGCTCTTCTGCTGTGCAGCTTTCAGATAAGTTTCTATTTCTTTAAACGGACGAACTTCGGTTATACCGGCAGCTTCACTCTTTTCTTTCAGGGTAGGCTGCGTACCCATCCATACGATTGCATCGATGGTCAGTTCGTCGCCGAAAATAATTTCTTTATCGTTGTCAATATCGATGATGGCAGACAATCCGGCGTAGGAAAGTCCGAAGAAATATAAGAAGGTGGAATCCTGGCGGAAGTGGTATGTATTATCTGCATAGTTCATACCCGATTCATCATTTCCGAGGAAAAGCAACAAACCTGAACCGATAGTCTGTTTCAGTTTAGCCCTGCGGGCCATATACGTTTCTTTGCTAAACATAACTTTAGAATTTTATTTATTGCTACCAAAGATAGTAATTAATATAAACTAACAGGTATCTATTAAAAAATATTTCTTACATTGGCGTCACGAAATTAAACCTTGCATACATTATGAAGATTCAGCAGATACAAGAACTTACCGAAGCGACCGTAGCATGCGGAAGCGATAAGCTAGACCATGAAGTGCAGTGCGCTTTTGCCAGCGACCTGATGAGTGATGTGCTGACGGTGGATTGTAATGAAGTAATTCTCATCACCGGACTATGCAATCTGCAAACGATCCGTACGGCCGAAATGGCAGATGTCTCCTGTATCCTTTTCGTCAGAGGAAAACGGGCGACAGACGAGATGTTGACAGTGGCGGCGGAGAACAATATGATTCTGCTGGAGACGGAACATTCCATGTATCATACAGTGGGGGAGTTGTATAGCAGCGGCCTTTTGCCTGTGTTTTAAAGATAGGAGGAAATCAGCATGCAATTTAGTTTTGAACTCGAAGGGGGAAACTTCTCGAAAGCCGGATATGCATCCAGCCAGATAAAGAAGGTATTAAAGCAATTATCAATCGATTCCCGTATCATAAAAAGGATCGTTGTCGCTTTATATGAGGCCGAAGTCAATGTGGTAGCCCATGCCTGGCGGGGAAATGTATCTGCTACGCTGGATGCCGACAAGATCACTCTGGTCCTGAAAGACGAAGGCCCCGGTATTCCCGATATATCCCAGGCCATGCAGGAAGGTTTTTCTACTGCTTCACCGGCTGTACGGGAGATGGGATTCGGTGCCGGAATGGGGCTTCCTAATATGAAGAAAAATGTGGACGAACTAACAATAGAGAGCAAGGTAGGCGTAGGAACGACCGTACGCATGATTACCTGGTTCGCAACAAAGGAGTAATGCATCATGGAGAAAACCAAATTTTATCATGCACTGAAGATCGATAACGATCGTTGCATCGGCTGTACCCATTGTATGACGAAATGTCCTACACGGGCAGTCCGTATCCGCGATGGAAAAGCCGTGATCCGCAAAGACTGGTGTGTCGATTGCGGTGAATGCCTGAAAGCTTGTCCGACGGAAGCGATCTCTGTGGAACAGGATGACTTTCAGAAAATATTTGGTTACGAGTGCCGTGTGGCCCTGGTTCCTACGGTTTTTATCGGTCAGTTCTCAAAATATACGACAGAAGAAGAGATATTCAGTGCGCTGTATGAGCTTGGATTTACTCATGTCTATCAGGTAGAATTCACAGCCGACATGATCCATCGCGAAATGCTCCGGCAAATGGAACTTGCCGAAGAGAAGCCGGTGATCAGTTCTTTCTGTCCGGCTATTGTGCGTCTGATACAGATCCGTTTCCCGGCATTGGTCGATAATATCCTGCTGGTGAAGACCCCGGTGAATGCTACGGCAACCTATTACCACCAGGTATTGACGGAAGAAGGATACGAGCCGGAGCAGATCGGCCTCTTTTACGTCACGCCTTGTGCCGCCAAGATTGCAGCCCTGAAAGGGGAAGATGGGTATTCTTCCACGATCAACGGGGTGATTAATATGGATACATTATATAATAAGGTATATCATATCCTGCAAAACCGTCCGAAGGGCTATAAACCCGAATGTGTTCTTCCGCCGGCACTTACTAAGAAAGAAATGCGGTGGAGCCAAACGGGAGGGGAGGCTAAACACTTCTCCGGACGTTGTCTTGCCATCGATGAAATACATAATGTGATCGATTTCCTGGAACGGATGGAAACCACCAACGAGGTTCGCAATGTTGACTTTCTCGAGCTTCGAGCCTGCGACCGTAGCTGTGCCGGAGGTGTGCTTGCCGTTGCTAACCGCTTCCTGACTTCCGAACGAATCATGAAACGGTCGATGAAGCGCGACAAAGCTCCGCTTATCTACGCCTCCGAACGTTTCGGTGCCTTGGCTTATTTGAAACAGCACATTACCATCCGTCCGCTTCAGCCTAATCCGAAACTGCTTTATGATGGCAGTATCGAAGAAGTATTGAAGAAGATGGAACAGGTACGTCGCCTGATGTGTTACCTGCCGGGTATCGATTGCGGGGCTTGCGGAAATCCGAACTGCCAGAGCCTGGCTGAAGATATAGTACGCCATGAAGCTCAGTTCAGCGACTGTGTCTTTATGCAGCGTAACATGGAGAAGCATGGTAAACTGGATCAGGAACATGCCTTTCGTCTGATTGAAAAAACCTGGGGGAAAGATCGTTTAAATAAAGATTGTTATAAGAAAGGAGCAAAATATGAAGGTCAGTGATCTGATAAAAGAACTGGAACTTACTGTTTTCTGTGGCGAGGAGAACCTGGATACGGAGATAAAAGGTGGTTATACCAGTGATCTGTTGAGTGACGTAATGGGACATATGGAAGAGGGGATGCTATGGATAACCATGCAAACCCATCAGAATATCGTAGCTGTCGGCACACTGAAAGATGCGGCAGCCGTGTTGGTAGTCAACGGTGCTTCACCGGATGAAGAAACATTGCAGAAGGGCAGAGATGAAGGGATTCCCGTATTGGGTACATCGCTTTCTGCTTTCATCGCTTCCGGTAAGATCTATCGACTCCTGCAAAACAGATGATGCTTTACCGGGCTGATTTACACATTCATACTTGTCTTTCGCCTTGCGGAAGTCTGGATATGAGTCCTACGGTCATTGTCGAAACTGCACTTGCCCGTGGATTGGATATCATTGCCATAACCGACCATAACAGTACTTTGCAATGTCGCGAAATACAGGCCTTGGGGGTAGAAGCCGGACTGACGGTGTTTGCCGGGGCGGAAGTTTGCACGCGTGAGGAAGCGCATTGTCTGGCTCTGTTCGGAACTGAGGATTCCCGGTCTGCTTTTCAGGAATATCTCGACCGGCATCTTCCGACTGTCCTGAATGATCCCGAACGTTTCGGTGATCAGGTTTGGGTGAACCGGAACGATGAAATAATGGGAGAGGCCCCATATCTTCTGATCTCTGCACTCGACCAAAATGTAAATCAGATAGCTGCCTTTGTTAAAAAATTGGGAGGGCTCTTTATTGCAGCGCATGTGGAGCGGCCTTCCTTTAGCCTGATCAGCCAGTTGGGGTTTATCGATCCGTCATTGCCTTTAGATGCTATAGAATATACGGATGCTTCACGTTTTGCCCGTTTACGATCCGAACAGAAGTATCTTTCGAACTATACGTCGTATCCGGCTTCCGATGCTCACTATCCGGAGCAGATAGGAACTAAACCTTGTTTGATACAGGCCTCGGAACCTTTATTCGATAATCTGAAGATGGCTTACAGTAAGAGCCGGGGCCATGCAATATATTCCGCTAATCCGCTATAATAAATGAATACGCTTACATTCCATATTACCGATATAGCTTCCAATAGTCTACGTGCCGGAGCAACCCGTATTCTTTTGGCGATCAGTATCGATGAAGATACCGAAACGATCCGTATTGCCGATAATGGCTGTGGAATGGATGCCGAAACAGTCTCACGTGTTACCAGTCCGTTTTATACAACCCGTACAACCCGTAAATTCGGATTGGGAATACCTTTCCTTATTCAGAATGCGGAACAGACAGGCGGGAGTGTAAAGATCATATCCCAACCGGGGGAAGGTACAGAGGTTACGGCATGTTTTAATACCTCCCATATAGATTGCCCGCCCTGGGGGGACTTGCCTGGGACAGTGGCTATGTTGATAACCGGTAATCCGGGGATCAATGTGTATTTTATGTATAAAAAAGGAGAGCAGGAATTTAAATTGAGTACGGAAGAACTTCTAAGTGTTTTTGAGGACATTCCGCTCAATCATCCGAGAGTCATACTTGCCATAAAAGAAATGATAGCAGAAAATCTGGACTGATTGATGTTAGCTGGTCTTTGATTTGTAATAGTCGAACCGTTGTAATACTTCGCGGACATAGTTGAATGTCTCCGATCCACGCAGGTAACCATGTTTGCAGACCGGATCGTTATAGTATTCCGGATCGCTTTTCAGACGAATATATTCTGCCACATTATCTTCCCAGATTAATGGGTTCTTTCCGTATTTCTCAGCCAGGCGTTGTGCATCGTAAACATGTCCGATCCCTGCATTGTAAGAAGCCAGTGTAAATTTGATCTTTTCCTGTGGGTCTGTTATTTCTGAAAAGCCCTGACGAAACTTTCGCAAACAGTCCACTCCGGTACGGATACCGATATCGGGATCTTTCAGTTCGTGCGGAGTAACACCAAGTGCCCGGGCTGTGTTCGGCATAATGCCCATCAAGCCTTCGGCGCCTGCCCATGAAACAACCGAAGGATTGAAATGTGACTCCTGATAAGAAATGGAAGCGATCAGTTGCCAATCCCATCCTATATTCTTGGAATGCTTTTTAAACAGGTCGTCGTATGGGGAGATATGTCCGTTCTTTACGGGGGGCAGATCGGCGGTCAGCGGTTGCTTACTTAACTCGAAATATCGCTTCATCGCAGCCTTATAGACATGTGAGCCTGATTTATCGGAGGCCCAGGCATTGATTGCTTCTGCCAGCTTCGGGCTGGTTTTACGAACCAACCAGGAAGAACGTTGCATAAAGCTGACTTTCAGTGAAACGTTGATGTTCCAGAAATAAGTCTTATTCAGACGGGCAATGTTATCGTCGCTGATAGTGTAGGGGATCTCTCCCTGCGAAACCATCGATATCAGGTCTTCGGTGGTAATCGTATCTTTTTCTATATCTTTTATATGTATACCGCCACCCAATTCTTCATCCAGGTTTTTCAAACGTTGGTAGTATTTGGTCGCCGGCCTTACATAGATGTCTTTACCGATAAGCTGTGTTACGTCTGTGAGGATTGTGTCGCCTTTGTTGGCACGCTGCACCAATACCTGGCTGGTTTGTTCTTCACGTCCGCAATAAAGGTAGTTTTCTTTCAATTTATTGTTCACCAGGATAGGATAAGCTACGACATCAGCTTCACCGGCTTCGAGCATTTCGATCAGGCGGGTTGCGTTTTCCGCCACTTTGATATTCAACTTTAAGCCTTCGGAACGTGCAAAGTCTTTGATCAGATCGTATTCGTATCCCATCGGTTCCATCTTATACTGGAAGTAAGAGGTGGAACTGTAAAGCGTGACGGCGGTGATCTCGCCGGCAGCCTTCAATTGGGGAAGGTCCATAGACACCAAATCGTCTTCCTTTTGCTCTTGTTGCTTATTGCCGGAACAGCTACTCAAAAGCAAAGCGATATACAAAAGGGAGACGATTTTCCTATACATTATTATATATATGTTATTCTTTCTTTTCCAGTAATACTACATTTTCCACATGATGCGTATGTGGGAACATATCTACGGGTTGTACCTTTTTTACGGCATATTTCACATCGAGCAGGCTTAAGTCGCGTGCCTGTGTTGCCGGGTTACAGCTGACATAGACGATACGCTCCGGTTCGGCAAAGAGGATGGTGTTGATTACATCATCGTGCATGCCGGCACGTGGCGGATCAGTAATAATAACATCCGGACGGCCGTGTTGGTTTATGAAATCGGCAGTAAGAATATCTTTCATATCGCCTGCATAGAAGAGTGTGTTTTCAATCTTATTCAGGGCTGAATTTACTTTTGCATCTTCAATGGCTTCAGGAACATATTCTATCCCAATGACTTTCTTTGCCTGGCGTGATACGAAATTAGCGATCGTTCCGGTTCCTGTATATAAGTCGTACACCATTTCGTTTCCGGTCAGTCCGGCAAATTCACGGGCTACCTTATATAGGTTGTAGGCTTGTTCGCTGTTTGTCTGATAGAATGATTTTGCTCCGACTTTGAATTGAAGGCCTTCCATCTCTTCGATGATATGGTCTTTACCACGGAAAACACAAATCTCCTGATCGGTGATCGTGTCGTTACACTTTTCATTTATTACATATAATAAGGAAGTGATTTCCGGGAACTGTTCAGCGACATGGGATAATAAAGCTTCCCGGCGCTCTTTGTCTTCATGATAGAATACAACGACAACCATCAGGTCGCCAGTCGATGCTGTGCGGATCATTAATGTACGCAGGAAACCTTCCTGATTTCTAAGATCATAGAAAGGATATCCTTCGTGTGTCAGGCAATAGTTCTTGATACAAAGACGAATACGGTTTGAAATATCATCCTGCAACCAACATTTGTTGATATCGAGCACTTTGTCGAACATTCCGGGAATATGGAAACCGACACCGTTCATGCAATCGAATGTAGCTCCGGACTTTACTTCTTCTTCCGTCAGCCACTTCTTATTGGAGAAAGTATATTCAAGTTTGTTCCGGTAGAAAGTGGTGCGTTCAGATCCCAGGATAGGGAAAATCTCTTCCATTTTTATCTTTCCGATACGGGTCAGATTGTCGATTACTTGCTTGTGCTTATACTTTAACTGCTCCTTGTAGGGGAGATGTTGCCATTTACACCCGCCGCAAACACCGAAATGTTCACAAAAAGGGGTACTGCGTTCCGTTGAATACTCGTGAAAGTATACTGCTTTACCTTCGGCATAACTATTCTTTTTACGGGTGAGTTGGATATCGACAACATCGCCGGGAGCGACGAAAGGAACAAAAACCACTTTGTCATTCACTCGTGCAATCGCTTTACCTTCAGCGGCTACGTCTGTAATTGTTACCTTTTCCAACAAGGGTAACTGCTTCTTATTTCTTGCCAATTTTATCTGTGTTTAAAATTTTCGCCACGCAAATGTACATATTTAGCTGATATGAATACTAAGGAATGGTTATAAAACATATAAAATTAATTAACTTTCCATATCCTGTGTACTCGCAAATAGCATATATTTGCACCATTGCAATGTAGAGATAGCAAAACTGAAATCTAATAAATAAAAACTGTCTGACACATGGAAAAGAAAAGAGTTTACACATTCGGAAATGGAAAAGCCGAAGGAAAAGCGGATATGAGAAATCTGCTGGGTGGTAAAGGTGCAAACCTTGCCGAAATGAATTTAATTGGTGTTCCGGTTCCTCCGGGATTTACAATCACTACAGATGTCTGCTCGGAATATTATGAACTGGGCCAGGAAAAAGTAGTAGAGTTACTGAAGTCGGACGTTGAAAAGGCTATCGCTAATGTAGAAACGTTGATGAACTCCAAGTTCGGAGATGTAGAAAACCCATTATTGGTTTCTGTCCGTTCAGGAGCACGCGCTTCTATGCCGGGTATGATGGATACGATCCTTAACCTGGGATTGAACGACGAAGTAGTAGAAGGGTTGACACGTAAAACAGGTAATGCTCGTTTTGCATGGGACTCTTATCGCCGTTTTGTTCAAATGTACGGTGATGTTGTTTTGGGTATGAAACCGACCAGTAAGGAGGATATCGACCCGTTTGAAGCCATCATCGAAGAAGTAAAAGAGGCCAAAGGCGTGAAGTTGGATAACGAACTGACCGTTGACGACTTGAAAGTATTGGTGGCTAAATTCAAAGCTGCCGTTAAGAAACAAACCGGAAATGACTTCCCGACATGTGCCTATGAACAATTGTGGGGTGCTGTTTGCGCTGTATTCAACTCATGGATGAACGAACGTGCTATCCTCTATCGCCAGATGGAAGGTATTCCTGCCGAATGGGGAACAGCGGTTACTGTTCAGGCTATGGTGTTCGGTAATATGGGTGAAACTTCTGCTACGGGTGTATGTTTCTCTCGTGATGCCGGTAACGGTGAAGACCTGTTTAATGGTGAGTATCTGATCAACGCGCAGGGTGAAGATGTTGTGGCCGGTATCCGTACTCCGCAACAGATCACAAAGATCGGTTCACAACGTTGGGCCGAACGTGCAGGTATTCCTGAAGCAGAAAGAGTCGCTAAGTATCCTTCTATGGAAGAGGCTATGCCCGAAATCTATAAGGAACTGGATGCTTTGCAGACGAAACTGGAAAATCACTACCGTGACATGCAGGATATGGAATTTACTGTACAGGAAGGCAAACTGTGGTTCCTTCAGACTCGTAACGGTAAACGTACCGGTTCTGCTATGGTTAAGATTGCTATGGATCTGCTCCACCAGGGTATGATTGACGAAAAAACAGCATTGGCCCGTATTGAACCGAATAAGTTGGATGAACTGCTTCACCCTGTATTTGATAAGGCTGCTCTGAAAAAAGCAAAAGTATTGGTTAAAGGATTACCTGCTTCTCCGGGAGCTGCTACCGGCCAGATCGTGTTCTTTGCTGAAGATGCTGCCGAATGGCATGCTGCCGGAAAACAGATTGTATTGGTTCGTATCGAAACATCTCCTGAAGATCTTGCCGGTATGGCTGTAGCCGAAGGTATCCTGACAGCCCGTGGTGGTATGACATCACACGCAGCCGTAGTTGCCCGTGGTATGGGTAAATGCTGTGTATCCGGTGCAGGTGGCCTGAATATCGATTATAAGAAAAAGACAATCGAAGTAGGAGGTGTTACGCTGAAAGAAGGTGATTTCCTTTCTATCAACGGTTCTACCGGAGAAATATTTGAAGGCAAAATAGAAACGACTGCAGCTGAACTTTCCGATGACTTTGCAGAATTGATGAAGTTGGCTGACAAATATACAAAACTACAGGTTCGTACCAATGCGGATACTCCTCATGATGCAGAAATAGCCCGTGCATTCGGTGCCAGTGGTATCGGATTATGCCGTACGGAACATATGTTCTTTGAAGGTGAAAAGATCAAGGCAATGCGTGAAATGATCCTGGCAGAAGATGCAGAAGGACGTAAGAATGCATTGAAGAAAATCTTACCTTATCAGCAAGCTGACTTCAAGGGTATTTTTAAGGCTATGCATGATCTGCCTGTCACTGTCCGCCTGCTCGATCCTCCTTTGCACGAGTTTGTTCCTCACGATCTGAAAGGCCAGGAAGAAATGGCTGTTGCTATGGGAGTTTCTGTAAAGACTATCCAGCAGCGTGTTGAATCGCTTTGTGAACATAACCCGATGTTGGGTCACCGTGGTTGCCGTTTGGGTAATACATATCCTGAAATCACAGAAATGCAGACACGTGCCATCTTAGGTGCAGCACTGGAATTGAAGAAAGAAGGCATTGTTGCTAAACCGGAAATTATGGTTCCGCTGACAGGTATCTTGTATGAGTTTAAAGAACAGGAAAAAGTAATCCGTGACACCGCAGAAAAGTTATTTGCTGAAGCAGGAGATCGTATCGAATTTAAAGTTGGTACAATGATCGAAATTCCGCGTGCTGCTTTGACTGCCGATCGTATCGCTTCTTCTGCCGAATTCTTCTCATTCGGTACAAACGACTTGACTCAGATGACATTCGGTTATTCTCGTGACGACATCGCCTCTTTCCTTCCTATCTATCTGGAAAAGAAGATCCTGAAGGTAGACCCATTTCAGGTGTTAGACCAGAATGGTGTTGGTCAACTCGTAAGAATGGCTACAGAAAAAGGTCGTGCTATCCGTCCGGATCTGAAATGTGGTATTTGCGGCGAACATGGAGGTGAACCTTCTTCTGTTAAGTTCTGCCACAGAGTAGGTTTGAACTATGTTTCCTGCTCACCCTTCCGCGTGCCTATTGCACGTATCGCAGCGGCGCAGGCAGCGATAGAAGATTGAGATTTACTGTAATAAATAAGTGATAAATCGATAAATTAAGAAGGGTATTCTTTTTGAATATCCTTCTTAATTCGTTTTAAAATATATACTATTATAAGGTATTTATTTCGTTATCTTCAAATTATAATTACATTTGTATTAAATATTTCATTTTATCTATTAATATAGTAAAGACTTATGGCACGTAAAGTAAATTTTTCAAAGAAGATCGAGAAAATCAAAGCTCAGCTGGATGAGTTATCTGTAGAAATTGAGAATGGTTCTAAGAATGAAGATGTCGTGGTAGAACAGAAAATAAAAATATCCGATATCGACTTCGAAAGTGAAGAAGTTGCAACATTAATGAAAATCCAGGCTCGTTTATTACGCGTAATTCAAGCAAAACTAAAAGGATAAAACTTCGTATTTATACCTGTTAAAGAAGGATGTTCTATTTCAGAATATCCTTCTTTTGTGTTAATAAGCCTCATATCCCACACTTGATTGTATATAACATCTTCTCCGTGAGTATTGATGGGAGTAAATGGATACAAAATGTATCTGGAAAATTGTGTTTTCGATTTTTATGCAGTGTCTGATAATTTCTCAACCAGCAACCCAGGTTGTTATTGAAGTAACGGAAGGAGATGGAATTAAATTGAATAAACTGGTTTCAGCAATGATTACTCCTCCGTACCCGGGGCGATGGATGTGATGGTTAATGGAGAAAATCTTATACTGTGGATGTTCCGGTTCCGGGAGGAGAGCTAAAAGCTGGTGATTCCTATTTGTTTAATGCAATAATAGATGGTAATACAGTTACATTTTCAAGTGTAAATGTAAAAAACTGGACTGAAGTGGATGAAACGGGAAACCCTCTTTATCCTACTTTGAAGTAATATAGCTCCTTCGTTTGCCTCTTTCGGGTAGAGCGATTGAAATTTAAACGTTAACTAATCTTTGTCAAACGACTTAAGATTCAAGAATAAAAGAGGAATATTTCAGATAAATGTTCCTCTTTCCATTTATATTTCTTTATAAATTATTGCCGGTATAAAGATAAAATACCGTATATTTGTTACTTGATGAAATAAAAAAAACAATATCAACGTATGGAGCGGTATTTAATAATTAAGACGAGGGATGAGTTGTTACGAATAAAGATAGGGCAGATACTCTACTTTGAAGCTGACAGAAATTATACTAAATTACTATTATCCAATGGGATCCAATTTACGTTTGCTATTAATATTGGTAAAATAGAAGAAATTCTTGAAAAGCAGGTAGCCGGCTGTAACAAGATATTAATGAGAGTTGGGAAAAGTCATATTATCAATAAAAATCATATTTTGCAGATCAATTTACCTAAACAAAAACTGCTATTATTAACTGAAGAGGGTAAACCTCGTGAACTTATAATATCCAAAGATCCTTTAAAAGTGCTAAAAGAATCGTTGGAAAGGGAGATGGGTAAATCAGAAGAACCAAAAGAAATTAAAGATGAAGATTAAAATTGGTAAAGCTGAAGATAATGATTTTATAGTTAATGATCCTCATGTAAGTAGACATCATGCTTGTCTGGTTCGTGAGGATCATGGCTGTTGGTTGTTGGAAGATCTCGGCTCTACTAACGGAACTTTCGTCAATGGCTCACAGATCGTCAAAAAGCGTGTTACACCGACAGATAAGATCGTGCTTGGAACCGGATATATATTGAACTTGTCTGAAGCATCGAAATCAAATAATGATTATAGTGAAGAATTTGCAGCATTAAAGAATGTATATGATAATTATATTCAAGCAAAAGTTAAGATACAATCTGCTAACCAATTCAAAACAAGACTATTCCAGTCGTTACCTTTTGCTTTACCTGGTATAATAGGCGTTATAATAGGTTTCTTAGGTAAGGGGAGTCCTGAGTTGTTTGGATTGAGTTTGTTCATTACCATTTGTGCACCGACAGTAGGTATCTATCTGGGTGCGAAGCAAGCATCCAAGACCCCACAGCAGCTGCAAGATATAGCAAATCAATTCAAAATAGATTATGTTTGCCCTAAATGTGGTACTTTTCTTGGTGAAATACCTTGGGAATCGCTAAGAAACAGAAAGCAATGTCCTGTTTCTTCCTGTAAAGCGAAGTGGGTCAATGAATAAGTTTCGTATCTCTTGAGTTCAACTTATAAATGCAACTTTTTGGGTGCGGATAATAAGCAATAAAAACATTTATTTTTCAGAGAGGAAA
>NZ_JADNBB010000039.1 GCF_015550595.1 Parabacteroides goldsteinii | reverse complement strand
TTTCCTCTCTGAAAAATAAATGTTTTTATTGCTTATTATCCGCACCCAAAAAGTTGCATTTATAAGTTGAACTCAAGCATTGAAGTTACAATTTTAATGGCTGCATCGACTTCGCTCTCTACTGCATTTGGAGCTAAATGGACTTCATCATTTCTCCACTGGCGCAATAAGTCCAAGTATGCCGAGAACTTCTGGTATTCACTCTTGGGATTGTTTTTAAGTCCCCACAGGCAATCAAACGAGTGAATAGCATTGGCCAAACCATCTGTTGTAGTAGTACCATTGTTATATGGTTGTACTTCTTCATTGTGAATCAGGTAATATAGTTTCCTCAAATATGCCTCGTATTTGGCTACCAATGAATTAAAATATACACGTTTGTCAACCAATCGCAGATTAGGATTGGCAAACAGATTATTCAATGTGGTTTTTACCATTTCATCTACGCCGTCAAGAGATGGAATACTATCGCTGTTTAGAACGAAAAACAGATTGTCTACTATTTCATTAAATCCCCTTATATAATGACAGACATCCTCAAACTCAGTCTTTAAGACTTCATAAATCTTGTCTTTAAGCACCGATTCATCGTAAACGAAGTTATTCCCATTTGCTGTTCGTTCCGCCAATGCATCAACAAACTTTCTAATCAATGTAACAGAAAGTGTTCTTTCTTTTTCAAGAACTGATTGTAAATTCATGTACTTGTCTATCTGTTCGAATATCTTTTCGTCGAACTTCTCCTTAACAATATTCATCAGAATATCGTAAGAGTTGTTTGCGTGGAAAGCATCTGTTACTTCAGGGTCTTCTAGTACAGCATCCCAAATCTGCTTGAGAATCTTATCATTTTCATCAAGTATATTGGCAAATGGGCTGTTTGCCATGTCTAATATCTCGGCAACTGTCTTTTTCTCGTCTTCTTTCTTTTGACCTATTTCTCCAATACGGCTAGATTTCAATTCGGCATTTTCATCTTCAAGTTCCAGGAAGCCTTCAAATGACAACTGAATACGCAGTTTGTCCAGATCTATCAGGTCGAGAATCTCCATAGGAAGTGTTTCTATAGTATATGGCAAGAACTTATAGAACATTTTGCAGAAAATATAGTATTTCTCCAAATCAGGATCCGTGAAATCCATCAATTGGGCAATGAAGCCATATTGACGCACATATCTTGCTACTAGCTTACGGTATTTGTCTTTATCTTCATCCGTAAGTGGCTTTACACGATCATCAATTATTTTCTTGAATAAAGACGGGATACCACTCAAGTTCTTCTTTATATGAAGAGATGTTACTACGCTATCCACTTCCTGTTCATTGAAGATATTCCATTTGTCTATCTCTGCTTTCATCGAGTATACACGTTGGGTATCAACCTCACCAATCAATGTAGTCTCTTCATAGTATTGTTGGAAAGATTTCAAGACCTTATCTTTGTCATTTCTGAAATCAATAACCATGGTATCTTCCTTACCCGGACAGCATCGGTTCAGGCGTGATAATGTTTGGATACATTGGATGCCTCCCAATATCCTATCTACATACATAGTATGAAGCAATGGTTGGTCAAATCCTGTTTGAAATTTCTCTGCCACGATTAGAATTTTGAAGTCATCTTCCTGAAACTTGATACGAATGTCGTCATCTGTCACTCCATCTGCATTCATGTTGGCTTCAGTGCATTTGTGACCACGTGAGTCTTCAACCTCCCCTGAGAAAGCTACCAAGGTTTTGATACTATTGTTGTACTGGTCGGCAATCAATCGGTCAAGCAACTGCTTGTAATCAGCAGCTGCCCTTCTTGAATCGCACACCACCATTGCTTTTGCCTCATGTCCTATCTTATTGATTGTATGATGCATGAAATGGTCAAGCATCATGTTGGCTTTACGGAACATGATATATGAATTCTTATTGAGTTCACCATAGATTACTCGAAGTGATTTTTTCTCCTCGAATAATTTCTGCTGATCTTCGGTAGGGTTCTTTTCTATGAGTTCAAACATTGTCAAGTAACTCTTGTAGTTTTGAAGAACATCAAGAATAAACTTTTCGTCAATGGCTTGTTTCATCGAATAGAGGTCATGCGCCTTACCTTCAGAAGTACCAAATAATGCATAGGTCTTGTCCTTGGGTGTTGCAGTAAACGCAAAGTATGAAATATGGGTCATTTGACGTCGCATTACCTGCATGTATGCCATAAGTGCATCCATCTGGTTATCATATTCGGATGGGTCATAATTTGGCAACTTCTGCAAATCTTCATCTGTTGAAAGAGCGTTCATCAAGTCTTTTGCACTTTCGTTTCCGATAGCGGTATGTGCTTCATCCACGATTATGGCATATTTACGGGATTTCTCTCTTTTAAGTTCCGATAATGCATAAGCAAATTTTTGAACCGTAGATATGATGATTCTATGTCCTTCGTTCAATGCCTTTGCAAGATTCTTTGAACCCTTGCGAATATCCTTCACCGTTCCTGCTACAGTCTGGAAATTCAATACGTCATCAGCCATATTGCGATTAAGTACAATACGGTCTGTAACCATGATTATACTGTCAAAGATTGGAGTTTGGTCTGCATTAGCCATATTTGCCAACTGATGTGCCAACCATGCCATACTCTTGGTTTTTCCCGAACCGGCAGAGTGTTGTATTAAATAGTTATGTCCAGGCCCTTCATTCCTGACCATTCCACGAAGTTTTCTTACCGCTCTCAACTGGTGAAAACGAGGGAAGATAACTTTGGTGTCCCCATCTTCGTCTTTATATCTTTTTATGAAGTTTTCGATAATGTCAAGCAACGAGTCTGCTTGAAATATCTTTTGCCACATATAGGCTGTAGGGTATTCACCATCAATAGGAGGGTTCGTAGAATCTTGGTTGAAAGGTAAGAATCTTGTTTTATCGCCATTTAAGAATGTGGTCATAAAGGCAAAGCAATTATCTATTACAAAATGCACAAGACAGTTGCGTAACATTCTGTTTTGCGGATTTCTACAATAACGGTATTGATAGATACCATGACCATAGTTTTGTCCTGTCCCTTCATTTTTTAGTTCACAGGTAAGCAGCGGAATGCCATTTACTAAGATACAAAGGTCAAGTTCATTGTTCTTGTCTTCATCAGCTGTGCTATATTTCATTTGGCACACTACACTGAAACGATTGGCACGATACAGCTTATAGTTGTCACTGTCTTCAGAGTCAAGAATAGGCTTGAACTGCAAGAACTTTACTTTAGCTCCTTTTACGGGAATGCCTTTCTGTAAAATATGCAGGATGCTCTCTCCTCGGTTTATCTGTTTGTTATACTCAGTGATAACAGCTTCTGTTTCACGACCTGGAAAGAAGTTGTTTAGCTTCTTCCAAACATTAGGTTGCTGGCGCAGGAACTGTTCAAGCATCTCGTAGTCACAAAGATGCTCAATATCAAACTGTGCACTGGTGCGCTGGTTGTAAAGGTCGCTCCCGCTGAGACATTCAGCAATGTGCTCTTCAAAAACTGTTTCGTTCAAAATCGCTGCCATATTGAATGATTTATTTGTTTTTATTAATTTCTGCTACAAAGCTAAAACAGAACTATGCAGCCTAACTACATAGTTGAATCTGATTAGCTCATTTTTTTTTAATTTTTCATTTAGCAAACCTTTCGCTTGCCTGTTACTACCTCTGTGATTAACGCTTGTTTGTATTCCTGGAGAAGGTCGATTTCGCGTTGTGCTTTGGAAATTGAGGCGTCAAGTTCGGCGCATTTCTTGTCGAGATATGTGGCGATGGCTTGCTGCTCTGAAAATGATGGTATAATAGAAATAAAGGATTTTAGTATTTGTATAGAAATAGCATCAAAAGTACTACCTGTTGTAAAACAAGAAAAATCTGATTTTGATTTTATAAGCAAATACCACAAATATCTCTGTGAAATCTCTTTGCTTTTGATTGAGCATAAGCCTCTACCAATACCATATACCCGATCAGAAATATTTAATTCTCCAACAGGAGCTCTAACAGACATTAAAACATCCCCAACTCTACTAAACTTTTTACATTTATCACAGTAAAGGCTAGGCTGAGGATATAAACTAGAAAAATCAGCATTACCTTGCATAAACAATTGCTTACCTTCTGATTTAATATCATCTCCAGACGGAGATTGTCCCATAATAATATCTGAAATATACTTAAACGGTATTAACTCCCAATGTTCCGGTACTTCCCCAATCCATTCAACGCCTGAATCTTTCATTTTAGCATTAGGATTAAGCCCACGTGTAACAGCATGGGTAATGGTGCTTTGCTTCAATTCTTGGAGTAGTTCAATGCGACGTTGCTGAGTAGCTATTACTTTATCAATATCGGCACATTTCTTGTCGAGATAAGAGACAATGGCTTGCTGCTCTAAAAGAGTAGGTATAAGAAGCGGCATATTTTCAAATACATTCTGATAAAGATGAAGAATAGTTGTACCTGTGGATGTATATTGATTGTATTCACTTAAAAGATTAGAAGTTAATAGCCAATAAATATATCCTTGTTCATACAAATGAGATGACCTCTGTTTCATAACAAAGATACCACTATTTAAACAAGCGGGTTTATCCATTCTACTCACTTTTGATATTTTTCCAATAGTGCCATCTTTTGTTATTAAAATATCTCCGTTTTGTAGTTGAATAAAAGGATCTTCATCATATCTAACCTTATCTATTTGATAACATTTATCCCAGTTAATATTGGGACCAGTAAAATCTTGACCAGTCACTAAATAGGCATAACTAGATTCTTTAAATTCGTCTGAACGCAACCCATTCCAACCTATACGACCTTTTAAAAAAGTATCAGTTTTTAATCGTCGTATTTCCCAATGTTCCGGTACTTTTCCAATCCATTCCACCCCAGAATCCTTATACTTTTCATAAGTCTGCATAATTATACCTCCTCTTTAAGCCTTTTCAATTCGTTTTCCATCTCGCCATCAAGAGCTGTCAGCTCATCAAGAATAGCTTGAGTGCTACGAAGAGGACGGAAAATATATAAAATGCGTGTGAAAGGAAATTCACAGCCTATCTTATCTTTTTCTCTCTCCATCCAAGCATCGGGAGCAAACGGTAATACTTTACGCTCAAAGTACTCATCAATATCTTGCTTCATAGGAATCTTTTCGGTATCGTTAAGATTCGAGTCTATTGCAAAGCCGCTATTTCTGTCGAGCGGCTTCTCAAACACCTTTGGAGCATCTTCGCTGATGGTGCCTAAGGTGGAACGCAATAACTTTATTTGAGCAGCAGTGGTCTTAACCTTGCTGTCTTTGAGTAATTCAAAGAATTCCTGATCGTTTCGTTTATTATCAATGCCGTCTAATTTAATGACCTCTTTAAGTATCGCATTTTTCTTGTCTTCTGGATTAAAGTTCTCATCGGCACATAGTTCTTCATATTTAGAAATAACATTTTCATACCAAAGGCGCAAAGGGCGATGAGTGGTAACAGTAGTATAAAGGAAATCGTCATAATCAAGAAGTTTTGCAATTTCTACACGTTCTGCTTCACCAGTCTTGTCATATACAATATCCCTACTGCAAGAATCATAGTTTCGATAAATATCAAGAATGTCTTTTGCCCCATCATCACTGATATCAAAACGCTTCTTACCAAGATTTTTCTGTAATAATGAAGTGTATTCTGTATGTGCAGCATCAATAAAAAGCACTTTGTTGTGGCGTTCCATTGGTCGTTTGTTGTCAAGTATCCACAAATAGGTACTAATGTCTGTACCATAGAAGAGATTCTTTGGCAGAGAAACAATTGCATCAAGCAAGTTTCTATCAAGCAACATCTTGCGAATGTTGCTCCAACCACTACCGGCATCACCATTGAACAGTGGTGAACCGTTCAGCACAATACCAATACGAGAACCATTTGTGTCGTCCATTTTTGAAATCATGTGCTGAAGGAACAAGAGAGAACCATCATTAGTAGAAGGAAGACCGGCTTCAAAACGCCCACCAGGGCAATTGTCATCCAAAACTATCTTCTTGGTGTGTTCATCTTTTCCCCAATCCATGCCAAATGGGGGATTAGCCAACATAAAATTGAAAGTCTTACCTTCCAAGTGGTCATTTCCTAATGTATCGCCTTGAAAGACTTGTTCATCAAGATTTTGGTCGTCACCCTTCATCATGAGGTCTGACTTGCAGATGGCATAAGTCTTTTCATTCAGTTCCTGACCATATAGATAAACTTTCATGTCAGGGCGACCGGATAATTCCTGAAGATACTCTTTCCCGGCTGTCAACATACCTCCGGTACCACAACAAGGGTCGTAGATAGAAAAGTATTTACCTGGCACATACAATTCCTGCTCACGTCCGCAGATAGTGAGGGAAACCAACAATCGCACAATTTCACGCGGGGTATAGAATTGACCTGCCTTAGTGTTACTAGACTCTTTGGAACGACGGATAACTATTTCAAAGACGCTGCCCATCATCGAGTTACTAACCTTGTCGGGATGTAAATCAGCACGAGATACAAACATCTGAACTACTGAATACAATTTATTTGATCTGTCTAAACGAGCATAGATAGGAGTTAAATCCTTCTCTGTGCCAGAAGCATCTGTATGGACGAAGTTGGCAAGAATATCCTTTACGTTGTCTGTAAAGCCATTCAGGTATGTCTCAAATGAAGCTGCTATTTGTTCGGGAGCACCAAGGAGTTTTTCTAAAGAAAGTCCTGAGGTGTTAAAAAATGTAAGATGATTACGTTTCATCAATGCCTTTAGCTTGAATCTCTTTTGATCATCAGGGAGATCCTTAATCTCATTCATAATCTCATCACGCTTATTGTCAAGCACACAATCAAGACGGCGTAAAAGAGTGAAAGGTAGAATAACATCTTCCACTTCTGCATCATCATAAAGATTACGAATAATCTCTTTGATGTCCCATATCACGTTTGCTAATTCTTGTTCTGTCATATATTATATGTTTTTTTATTCGTTATCATTGTAGAGATAATCATCATTGGTTTCTTCTCTAGTATTAACCAACATAATTTTACTCTTTATTTTTTGCAATGTGTTATAAAAAAAAGTTCTATCCATATAAACCAATTGTTTTGAAGAACCTAAACGATTGAAATATTTGGATATAAATAAGCATCTTGGCTCTGATTTCTGCATTATATCAGGATTATCATGCAAAAAACTTAATATGCCTATCATGGCTTCTTTATGCCTGATAAGCAAAGAGGCACCAAATGTATTAACACGCATTGTGTAATTCTTAAATAAAATTCTAGTAAGTTCATATTTGTCAGCTCTATTATTATCTATGGTTGAATAAACCCCCCACCATAATGCAGCAGCTGCGTTACGTAGAATACCATGAGGACCAACAAACCAGTGATCTAAGATATTCACATCATTATCAATATTTGGCCACCTCTTCTGAGCATAATTAAACATTACCGTATGCGTTATATAAGCCCAAAAAGTTTCGCTAGAAGCCAATAGTGTAGATATATTATTATATGCCTCATATACAGCTACTGCTGATTCAAAATCTCCATCTGATGTAGGAATTAGTTTGTCCTCTAATCCCACTGGTGCATATACATTGGCTAATCGTTTTACTTGAGTTTCATCAATAGTAAAACTTTCATTACTGTATAATGGAAGTGCCTCTCCTGACTTAACTGCGTCCCTGAGAGTTTTCATATAACTTTCTTTAAAAGTTTTTTGTAGCTGTAACATAATTATTCCTCCGATGGATTTTGGTGAGACATAATATTATTGAATAGGCGTGCGTAAGGATCTTTTAAAAGACGTTGGGCTAAACTTGGTATGTTTGAGACATCAGCCAAATCGTCAATAGAGAAGCCTTGTTCATTCTTTAATCTATAATCAATGGTTTTTGCCCAAGTTGTTTGATTATGCTCTTCCATGTTCATAAGTGCATAAGTTAAAGCATTCAGCACCAAAGATGAATGTATGACCTCTGCAGAACCTTTTACTTGTGGATTGCAATATAATTGATATAAAGTGGTAGGTAATAGAATCTCAATTTTGTTACCTGTAATATCAAAGAACACTTCTTCATGGAGAGAACTTTCACGTATCTGCATGAAAGAACCTGCGGCTTGTAACTTATCATACTTGATATCTGCATCATAATGGAACTGAGGAAAGGCTACAAGTATATCTCCATGTTCCATGTTAAATGAGAATCCATCATAGTCGGTATTAAAACCTTTATTTGTATAATTCAAGATTGTTTCCTTGACAGATACAAAGCAGTTAAAATTTATTCTGCCATTAATGCTATGTCTTGGAACTTGAATTTCAAATTTGTATTCATCTGTCTTCTTACAACAACGAAGCATAGTCTTAGCACACTCATATTCACAAGAGAACTCGGCTTTTCCTGCTTTTATCAGATTTGTGATATCAGTATTATTGAATTTAAGTTCAATTATAAACAAATAATTTTGTGCATCATTTAATGGTTGTACTGATACTGAATCTTGAGGCAACAAAGGAGTGATGTCATCACTTATGCCAAGGACTGGATATGGTAATGATATATTATTTAAGTTCATATGCGTCTAGTTTTACAGCATGCTTCATATTATCAGCAAACTGAATACGTAAAATATTTTTTCCTTTAACAATGTGAAGTCCAGAAATTGTATTATCTTGTATAGTTCCAGGCATAGAACAACTTTTAATAGTTACAACATCTTCTGATTGGTCTCCGCCAACAACTAAGTCAATACGTCCATTTTCAAATTCATAATCGGAGTGAACAACAATATTATGAATAACTTTACCACTCTCTACTTGAGCAAATGAACGGTAGGTTACAGGTACTTCTGACAGAAAAATTCCTTCTACACCTTCTTTATTGTTGGTATATCGTGAATCAATTTTCCCTGGAGATGTTCCTCCTCCTCCAAGTTTCTTTTTCTTACGAGTACCATGTCCACTTAGTTCTGAACCACTTGAATCTCTTTCATGAGTGTCTTGAGAATTTTCTATCATTACTTTTCCTAATGATGGTTTATCTCTTGTTGGAGATTGTGTAATGTCGGACAAGTCTGTTGAAAGAGAATTTCCTTCATCTTCCTTTTGGTCGATAATGTCTCCACACAATGATTCACTTTCTAATTCATCATCGTCATCATCAACGGCTGTTGGTATATATAGAAATTCTTCTAGCCCCTGAATATTTTGAACTTCAGAAGTACGACTGGAGAACAAACGTTCCATAACTTTGATAATGTAGTTATCTACATCGTCTATAGCAGCTCGTCCTTTGGCTTGAATCTTTCCATTCTCTCTCCAGTTTGCAGACTTCCATTCGTTATGTGCAGGATTTTCAGTTTTACGTAAATACTCGTTTCCTATTTCGTCATCACAAATAAAGACGCCATAGAAGCCATTAGAGCTCTGAGTTCTTCTTGCTTTTACAAGCATTAGTGGCTTGCGCATATATAGAATTTTATCTGTCGCTTTTTTGGTTTTAACCGCATAAAATTGCACATGCCCTATTTCAGGTAATGTGTCTTCAAAAATGATATGATGGTTGTCTTTTCCGGCATTCATGACCGCATCCAAATATGGGATAGGGTTGTAAGAGGTTTCTCGGCGAACTGTATCATGTTCTCCTGAGAAATATTGAGTCATTATCTCATGAAGGTTGTCTTTATTAATTTCAATTGAATTGATATTAACTTCTAATCTGCCTTCATAGATAGCCATCCAAAAGTTACGTAAGACAGCTTCTACCATCTCTGTATTAATGGAATTTCTGTCTGAGGCATCTATTCCTAATATATATATGTTCGTTCCTGGCTCATTTCTCTTGAATCTTGTTGGAATATTCTCTTCTTCGGTAACGGGCTCACCATTATTATTATCATAATAACCAACAGATACGAATAATCCATCCTCATTGTCTAATTCATGCGTACAGAGTGATGATACACCTTCAAAGAAATTTTTCCCATCCTCTGTTTGCGTAGAGACAAAGATTGTACGTAATGGTGATATGTAAAAATAGGCTGCTTTACCAAATCCAAAAGATCCGCCTGCTGAAGCATCTTTTTTTGAAGAAACTCCAGCTGCTCTTACAAAGGCATAAAAAGGTTTTGTAGTGTCTCCCTTAACGTAATCCATGCCACGCGTATTGTAATCGGCTACCTTTATATAACTTAAATCATCGAATTGCCCCAAAGAATCAAAGTAATCAATTATTGGTTGATAAGTTGTTTTTGCATCATCATTATTATTGAAATGCTTAATACAGCCCTGAGCATGTTTCTTTAATTGGAAAAAATTAGAATACTCTCTTGCACGAATACGACTGATAGTAAATTCCATCTTAACCGGTTGTGATTCGTCAAGAGGGACATCCAATGAATTCTGGATAGATTCACGAATGAGTGACGCATATGGCGTTTTCTTAAAGTTATCTTGCATTGGATCGTTAGGACCATCCTCACGACCACCCATTTGCGGTGCAAAATGCCATTTACAATTTAATTCCAAGTTGCTCATATATTGATTTTTTTTTCTTTATGCAAATCTACATCATAATGATGCAGCTATTCTGCATGGTTAATTCTATTATAGAGTGGTGGAGTTAAACTACCATCAATCAATTTACTCATAATTTCATTATGCCATCGTAATAAATCCATTACCTGAAATAAGCATGCTCTAAATACGAATGGACATTTAGTTTCTTGCACATACTCAGATACATGTAAATTTAGTTGTTGGGTGCTATGTGAACCATCTTGAATGATATCAATCAGATTCCATAATGATTTGTTAATAGTCAATGGCATTATGCCTTGCTTTGGCTTGACCCCAATTTGTTTATCATTCCAATATCTTTTATAGTCATTTAAAGAGGTTATTTGCTCTGGTATAATGTCATTACCTCTGCTATTATCCATTATCTGCTCTATAACCTTTCGTAATGATGTGAATAAGTCTACTGATTTATCGTACTTACTATCACGTTCCTCATCTAAAAGGAACTGATGTAAATCAGACTCACATTGAACACTCACCTTTTGCGCAATATCAAGAAGGCACTTATACTTCTTTTTAACCATAAATTCCACCGAATGAATATGATCAACATCACTTACAATTTGATTAGCAAGTAGTTCTATATCTCCTTTCTGAATAATTCTATTATTTTCTGTAAAATATTCAATCTCCCCATTATTACATAGCTCTTGTAGCATAACTTTTCTAGCTGTGTACAAGAAGAAAGGAATGTCTCTCTTGCTATTGAAAAGTTCTATAAAAGATACTGTATGGATTAAACCGCTTATATCTTTAGGTTCAAGATATTCAACAGGTGATTTACTGAAATTACCATCAACAATTATAGCATCTACACGATCCTTGTATGTTTCAATCTTATCTTTCAACTCTTCAGATGTTTGAACATAGGCTAAGACCTCAATGTGTTTTACATCGAATAGTTGTCTAATGTTTTTGTCTTTTTCTAGGGTTATGCATTCATCGTCAGCCCATATTACACTATAAACATTCACACTCATAATCTTCAAAATTAGAATTGTTAGACGTTAGATAGATTGGCAATAAAATATTGAATGATAACCATTCAGAGTCACTGTCGATAGAAATCTTTCCATTAAATAGATGTGCAATCTCATATATATGATTGCCTCCCAAACCATCTTGGAAAGAATTTATACCTACAACTCCACGTGATGAGAAATCTTTAAGAGAAAAATCATCAGGAAGTGGTGAACCATTATTTGAAATGCTTATCAATGCATACTCTTCATCATCAACTATGACTCCTTTTAATTCAACAAAAACTTTATTCTCAGACGTATAATGTTTATTGAAACCATGTTGGTGGGCATTGATGAATATGCAGTCCAACATAGTATAGAATAAATCCATATCAATTTTTACCTTTGTTTCACTTATTGTGCATTTAATTGGTAAAATCTCGAATGTGTTAAAACCGAAATTGCTCCAATTATGTAGATAGTTATGTACACTATCAAATAAAGGCTCAATTTTTAATGAAGGTTTGACCACTGAGAAATCTGTTCCTGTTGAATTGATTTGTCTCAAAGCAAATTTGACATTGTCATAGATGGAGTCAACTGTATCATTCCCTTCATTAGTTCTCAAACTTCCAATTCCAGCACTAACTTTTGTGAACGTCATTCCAAGATTATGGACCAAGTCTGATGCTCTACCACTAAGAACCTCAAGTTCATCTAACTTTGCTCTCAAGCGATTCTTTTCTTCTCTGTAGAGACGTTTAATGATATTTTCCTGGCTAGTAAGATTACTATACATTGGAATGGATAATTCATTAAAATCAACTCTTTGAATAGTGGTACCAATGAATGCTTTTTCTCTAAAGTATATGGCACTGATTACAGCATACACAAAATATTCAAGTTTGCACTTTGTGGTATCCACAGCAAAACAATAAAAATTAGGAGAAACAAACAGCGGTTTATCGTCAGTCTTAATATAAAACTTATCAGCTCTCATGTTAAAAATCAAACATTTATCAACTATCTTAACGAGATGTGTTCTTTCGTTGTTAAGCTCAACGTTTTCTTGTAATGAATCCTGATTGATGTCGACAATATTTGTGCTCATGTTTTGAGGTGTCAATTTCCTACCAAACATATCTGAATATGTTCGTTCACCTCTGATTCTTTTAGCTAAATCAGTAAATGGTACAACAACTTGTCCTGGGAGAATCTCCAAGTTTTCAGTTATATAGTTTATTGGTGTTAGTTTAAAATTGTTGGAAGCTATCTCCTCAAAACTAGTAACTGCTATTCTTTGTACACCTTTACAAAGTGTAGAATCACTTTGTTGAATTCTGCGTAACACTTTTTTATAATCCAAAATCTTTTTGGAGCTTGAATTATTTAGTAAACAGTCATCGCCACAAACAAATTTTACCTGTTTGTTTTTCTTCTGCTTATTAAGAACAATTATAGCTGTAGCAATACCTGATTGCGGAATGATACCTACAGGTAAGCTAATAATAGTATCAACATAATTGTGTTTACATAACGACTCGCGAACGGTTCTATTGTCACTTCTAAAGCAAGTCCCCATTGATACCAATAACACCGCTTTCTGTAAATTATCAGAACGTTCAAACTGAGAAAGTACAAAATCCTCTAAAGTAGTAACCTTATATTTGTACTTAACTTCATTTCTCAGACGAATGCCCATAGGCAAGTCGGATAGAAGAGTATCACAATCACAAGAGTGATTCCACTGTTCTATACAATCAGCATTCTCGCATAAAGAATCAACACCCAATAAAGCTTGAGCTCGAATATCTGATATAATTTTTGTGATAGGGTTGATTTCTTGACAATACAACAAAACGTCATCAAGCTTATGAGATAAGAAAAAGGAACATAACCCAGCGCATGGATCATAAATCTTTTTAGGTTCCATATCAGATACCAATTCTACCATGAGATCTGAAATCTCCTTTGGAGTTGAATACATGGAGGTTAAACGACCTTGTCTAACTGTCAAGAAATCTATTATATATTCAATTATTTCGGAATACAACTCACCAATATATTCATTATTGTTAGAATAAAAATCGAAAACGATTTCAGCGGATTGCCCTATAAAGTAATTCTCGTTGACAGAATTCCTAATTTGTGACAATAACTCTGATTGGTAGTTATCAGCTGAAAGAATAGACTGGATGTGTCTTCTTTGGCTGCTAAAAATATTATTTGAATCGGACGATATAATTGAGACTAAATGTCCGTCATGATGAGCAACAAGAACATATAGTAATGGCATAATACAATTACTGTCATAAACGCATAATTTTCTTAGGCATTCGTCTAAGTTGTTAAGAGTTCTAGCTTTTATATTCTCTGAAATTTTATTCATCTTATCTGGATTTTAATAATTAAACCTTGAGTTATCGAGTGCAAATATCGGAATGGTTTATGCATTCATTCTGCACAGATGAATAATTCTTTAGATTTTCTTCAATTTTTTCTTTAATTAAACTCCTGAAATCTGGAGGTGATACGACTTCAATGTCTGGAATATAAGAAAATATCTGCTGACATAACTCGCGGTTTGCCCTAACAAATATGTCAATGATACATTCATTGCCATCCACAATCTTTTGAGATGGATGAATTGGTTTACTAATAACATAAGGAAATCTTCCCTTTGTGAATTTGAGAATAATATGTTCTTTCTTAACTTCATCTTTTGGTATTGATACTCCTACTATATCATTAAAGTATGTCTTGAAGTCTATCGTGTTATTTTGGATGAACTTTATATTTAATTGTTTTAGCTTCAAAATACGATCTAATGCAATGTTAGGCATTTTGCCAGTATTACTATCAAGTCCAATAAGGAACCATCTGTTATTATACTGTTTAACAAAATATGGATGAATCATATAAACAATTACTTTATCAGAGTATGTTTTATATTCAATTTCCAAAGGTTGGTGATTAATTGTTGAATCTATAATACCGGATAAATACTCTAATCCTTTTAACTGCTCATTTTGACCAAAAGATACTACATTTTCCGAATTTGTTTTTACACCAAATCTACATTCAAGATTAGAGATTACCTCTTCCTGCCAAGCATTAGCTGGAATACCACGATATTTCCCTAACATTTCAATTGTAGAATGTAACTTTTGTAAATCCTCATCTGTCAATTCACTTTTGAAGATGGAAAAATTAGGATCTGAATAGCGATAGTAGCAACGTTTTCCGTCAAATTGCTCAGCAACAATTGGAGCGTCAAACATAAGTCGCTCTCTCATTTTTTGGATATCAACTCTCAGTTGACGTAACTGTATCCCTTTTCCTGTTTGATCTATTAGATTTTCATTTACTTCATCCAACAAATCGTCAATCGTATAATTTCGATGCTTGTTTTTAAAGCACCGGTCTAATACTCTGTATCGTAACAAGGCATTATTATTTACTGGCATCGCTATTCAGATTTAAGGATTAAACTTCAGTTTGTTCACGAAGCAGTTCTTTTACTTCTACTTCAAGAACTTTAGCTATTTTCATCAGCATTTCAAGACTTGGTTGCGTGGTATTCGTACACCATTTGGAAACCATAGCCTGATCCTTACCAAGTTGTTCTGCCAACCATTTATTGGTTCGCTTCTTTTCGGCTAATACGACTTTAAGTCGATTGATGTCTTTTCCCATAACTTATTCTTAATTGTATATGTGCAAAAATACCATTTTATTTCAGAAATCGTTGCTAGTTTATCGATATTAACGCCAAAATCACTAAGAAATTGTCTAAAATGACAAATACTTGCCTGTTTAAGTGTAAAATTAGACTGAAAAACAAATTTATTATTTCTTCCATCTATGCAGATAGGTTGCACTGTTATATATTATCTTTGTATTAATAAATATAAAATTAATGAGTAAGACAAAAATTCCACCATCCGTAAAAAGGGAGCTATGGTTTAAAGCTCATGGCCGATGTGAGTTCAATGGCTGCAATAAACGATTGGATTTACATGGAGTTACATTTGAAAAATGTGACCTTTCTAATTGTGCACATATTATAGCTGATTCGTCCATGGGGCCAAGGGGTGACATCGAATTATCAGCATTATTAGCAAAAGATGAAAAAAATATCATGTTAATGTGTCCTGAGTGCCATAAATATATAGACCATGAAGGCAAAGATAAATATAGTGTTCCGCAATTAAAATTAATGAAGAAACAGCATGAAGATCGAATCGACATGTTGGCTAATATCTCACCTAATCTAAAAACCTTAGTCGTTCTCTATGGCGCAAACATAGGCTTTGATACACCTCGTATTGAAATCTGTGATGTTTATGATGCTATTATCCCCAATCGATATCCAGATCAAAATAAACCAATTTCTATAGATTTTAAAAATTCGAGCTTTTATGAATCGGATAATGATTACTGGGCTATTGAATCACGCCAAATTATCAAAAAGTGTAAAACAGATGTTTTTGAAAGATTGGAGTCAGAAAAAATACCGCACATATCTTTATTTGCTTTTGCACCACAACCTCTTTTAGTGAAACTCGGAACTATTCTTAATGATAAATATAATGTAGATGTATATCAAAAGCATAGAAACTCTAATAACTGGGTTTGGCAGAATGAAGTGGAGAGTAATCCAATCAGTATAATAATTCCTCCAGATACAAACAAAAATCCAGTTTTAGTCTTCGCATTGAGCTCAGACACAATAATTGGAAGAGTTCAGGAACGGTTTGGAGATAATGCTAGCATTTGGATTGTTACTTGTTCTAAGCCTAATAATGATATGCTCAAGTCTAAGAGCCAGATTGTAGATTTTCAGACTAAGGTGAGAGATTTAATGAATGCTATTGAAACTCAGACGAGTTTCGACAGTTTAAATATATTTATGGCTATGCCTATAGCGATGGCGGTAGAATTAGGTCGTCTGCGCATGGAAAAGGCAAATTTAAAGTGGGTCTTATATGATTATAAGCGTGAGTATGAAAATGATGTTAAATCAATAACGATAATTAATAACGAATGAAAATAAATTTATCGAAACAAGAAAGAGAGCAATTTATCAATATAATTGATGCTCTTGGTGAAAGTCTTGATATCAGCGAGACTCAGTATAACAACCTAGTGACCAGCTATAATGCAGTTGGAAACTATTTAGAGAGTGACCCTTTATTTGCTCCCTATCATCCTGTTGTTACACCTCAAGGCTCATTACGACTTGGGACAATCATCCAACCTATATCGGATGATGATGACTTAGATGTAGATTTAGTGTATAGACTTGCAGGAAAGCATCCAAATTGGACGCAAAAGAATATTAAAGATAAAGTTGGACAACGTTTAAACGATAGTGAAAGATATGCTTCAATGATTCAGAATAAAGAAGGCAGAAGATGTTGGACGTTATTATATCGAGACTCATCGGACAATCCAAAAGAAAAATATCATATGGATATATTACCCTCAGTAACAAATACAGGATATGATGAAAGATTAAAAAGAATGTTACAGTCAACATATTCTCAAGAAAATGCTAATGCTACAGCCATCCGTATTACAGATCGTAAAAATGAGCCATTATATGGTAACAGCATCATTATAAATGAATGGTTAAGAAGCAATCCTGACGGTTATGCTTTTTGGTTTGCTTCTCGTTGTAAGGTTTTTGAAAGTCGGGAAACATTTGTTCTAGCTAATGTTATTCCTATTGGTAGGTATAATAAGAAAAAATATCCGTTACAACGTATAGTTCAAATATTGAAACGTCATCGCGATTGGATGTTTGTTAATGACACAGAGGATAAACCTATATCCATAATAATTACGACACTAGCTGCTAGTGCCTATATGGGTGAGGCGAACATATTGGATAGTTTGCTTAATGTTGTACAAAGAATGGGAAATTTTATAGATCAGTCAACAGGTGTCTGTAAAATTTTGAATCCAGTAGATCCTTCAGAGAATTTTGCTGACAAGTGGATAGAAAAGCCACGAAAGAAAGAGAACTTTTTTAAATGGTTACGCCAAGTTGAACATGATTTAGAATCTATTGTAAACTCTAAAAACAATAATTGGCAAGGACTTATTGGGGAATCTTTTGGACATGCAGTTTCTCAACGAACCTGTAATACATATGCCCAAAAAATGAAAAATGCCATTGCTGCTGGAACAGTTTTAATTGGCTCTACTGGTACAATGGGTGCGGTTGGAAAGGTAGCTAATGGTGCTAATACTTTTTTCGGGAATGAAGGTTAGAAAATGGACTTATTCTGAGCAACTTGCTCATTTAAAATCCATGTATAAAGATTGTAAATCAAGCATGGATAATAGTGGGTTTGTTTGGACTTGTTCAATCAAACCCACTGAACTGAGTCAAACATACACTATAAAAATAACATATCACTTAAATCAATTCCCCAAGTGTTATGTTGTAAATCCTAAACCTTTAGCTTTGGCAGAAGGCGCAACGCGACTGCCTCATACTTACAATTCTAAGAGACAACAGCTGTGTCTTTTTTATCCTTCATTAAATGAATGGAATTCCACTATGTCCATTTCTAAAACAATAGTTCATTGGGCTGTGCAGTGGCTTTTTTACTATGAAATATGGCTATATACCGGCGTTTGGAATGGAGGTGGCCACGGAAATTGGGATGTCGATTTTAAGGACAAATATTAATCCATTTATATAAATCAATAATACTTGGAAAACCTATTGTGGCTTTATCATCATTTAGCTGCAAAGGTATATGTTCTGACTTTATCCTTTCAAGGTCGGAGTGTTCCACATTTCCAATGAAATCTCCAGCCACCTACGGGTAGTATTTCATTGGAAAACCATGCAAGAACAGCCATAACACCTTTTATCGCACCAAAATAATTAACAAGCCCCAAGTAGTTTAATTCTACGAAAGGGATTAAAAACATTTTGGATTATGGATATAGCATCAAAATTTGTGGATTGGGACGTACCTGAATTGGTGTCCCTACAGGAAAGTAAGGCGTATAAACTCCGTGAACGTCTGAACAAGGGTGAAAAACTTAATCGTGCCGAAAAGAATTGGCTGACTGAGGCTGTGAATAACAATGCTTTCTTCAAGCAGAGTGTGCCAGTATTGGGTTGGCGATTTTGTTTTGCCGATGCTTTGCGTCATTATTGGGTGAAACAATATGGACAGATTGCTGAATATTGGGCAGCCGACAAGACTGCATTGCGTAGCATTCTTTTCGGTAGAGTAGAGCAAATTGTGGAACTAAAATAATGATGGTCATGTATGAATATGAAGAGCTAACAGAGATTATTGGCGCATATTGTTCTTTGATTGTAGCATATAGAGGTTACACCGAAGGAACGGTAGTTGGAGACTATGGAAATGAACTGGTAGTTCGTCTTACCAGCGGTAAGGAAATAGTTGTTTATCGTGATGAAGTCATTGTATATGAGTAAATACTATTATACTCCTTTACTTATTAACTAATAAATGTAATTCATACAAGTATGTCAAAAGTATACAAGGTTAAGACACGTTTTGTGTTTGAAGGCTTCTTTAAAGTGAAAGCGGAGAGCAAGAAAGAGGCTCGCGAGTTAGTCCTGAACAACTGTGGTATGGTCATGGGTAGCGGCATTCAATCCACATTGGAAGATGATGATGTCGACTGGGATTTCAGTTGCCACCCTGACAAGAAAATCGTTTCAGTAACGTAGTAAGTTAGCGACTATGCTTAAATGAATCAAGTCTAGATTTTTCCTGGGCTTGATTCTATTCTCCGAAACATCCTTTTTTATGCCTACGTATATAGAAGTCCAAACCTTTTATATCTTTTATTGTTCATGCTCGCTATTTTGCGACCGATACCACTTTATAATCAAAACGGAGTTTCTGCCTTTGGTCTTGGCTTCCTTTCTTTTTTCAATCATCGGATGGTCACAAACGGTTACTATGAGATTCGTGCTTGACACTGATTCATTCTTATCGGTTCTTCGTGTATTCTTGTTACCCGGCTAGTTCTGGCCTTACTTTGAGTTCGGGCACTTCTATTGTTGCACTATCAATGGCAAAGCTTAACGTTAGTATCTTTATTTCCCTATCATCTCTATGCTACTGCCAAGGGTACTTCACATACTATTGTGGACGGATAGCCTCCTTGACAAAACCACCTACAATATTTCTGCTCTACTTCACATCCAATTTTTGAGCGAAGTCACATCATTTTTCTCATTGCAAAGCTATAATGCAGCACAGCTCTGGCTGTTACGGGACATTTCATTCTGACCAATGGCGTAGCAGGCACAATCTTCCTTTTTTTTCTGATGCTCGGAATAAAAAGAGTATTGCACCGCTATACTTGGTGCTGCCCTATGTCTGCAATATCTTCTAGCAATATAAAAATTGATTGTATAACTTCTAAAAATTTACAGATATGAAGAAGATTGAAAATTCATTCGCAGTTACAGGTTTCGTTGGTAAGGATGCTGAAATCCGTCAGTTCACTACCGCAAGTGTTGCAAGATTCTCTTTGGCAGTCAGCCGCACAGAGAAAGCAGGTGAAGATACCACCAGAGTATCAGCTTTCATGGCCGTTGAAACCTGGCGCAAAAATGAAAGTGCCTCTTTCGACCTCTTGAAGAAAGGTCAGATGGTTACTTGCCGTGGATTCTTCAAGCCAGAAGAATGGTCTGATAAGGATGGTGTCAAGCATAACCGAATCATCATGGTAGCTACCGAGTTCGGTCCAGCCGAAGAAAAAGAAGATCCTGCCGGACAGGAAGCTAAGACTTCAAAGGCCAAGAAATAGTTCTTGGTTTCTCACACAGATAAAGCGGCTTTCGGGTCGCTTTTTTCTTGCTCGCATATTGCTTATCTCTTTTATTTGCCGTAGATATTACGGATATGCCTATTTATAAATTCCTGTTTTACAGGTTCTGTTATCCTGTTTTACTCTGACGATTATTTCTCTTCCTCTGAATGCAGCTTTATCTCCTGCGCCAAAAACCATCGGATGTTCTCCTTTCTCGCTGCAAAGGTATGTATCCGTCGAAGATACAAAGGTCATGCTCAGTTTCAATTGAAATCTCCACCTGTGTAGGTCGTATTTCAGTTGAAAACCTTTGTGGACTTCTCTTTCGGATACCTGATGATGCAGCATAAAGGCGAAACATACTCCGACGATAGACGACGGAATAAAAAAAACTGCATGCAGCGAGAAATAAAGGGTTAAAGGCTCTCACCTCGCTTCTCCAGATTCAAGAATAAATTAAAAATAATGGTTATGACTACAATTTACGACAATGACTTACGCAGTCTATCAGACAATGAGTTGATTTACAACATCTCTAACAAGCAGGTTGAAAACGAACAGACGTCATTTGATGAGTTCATCAATTCTCTGGCCCCATCCAAGAAGAAGTTTGCAATGAATGTAATAGAACTATTCAGAAGAAACGTAGAACGCAAATCTGAATCAGCTACCATTACGTGTTCAGATTCTATATATCAATTGATGAAACCAAATTTGTATGGATTGACTCACGAAGAGTTTTGGGTGATTTTCCTCAATCAAGGCGGTAAGCCGATTAAAGTTCAGCGTTTCAGCAAAGGAGGTTTGACATCCACGGTGGTTGATGTTCGTTTGATTTTGAAGGAAGCTTTCCTTTGCAATGCTACCTGTGCAGCCATTTGCCATAACCATCCAAGCGGAAACACACGCCCTAGTATGGAGGATGATAAGATGACAAACAAACTAAAAGAGGCTTTTAAGACTTGTGATATCCGTATTCTTGACCATGTTATCGTCAGCGATGATAATTTTTATAGTTACTCGGACGAAGGCAGACTTTGAGAGGTAAAGTAAATCCAGGCGACTTTCGGGTCGCTTGGGTTATCCATGCCGGTAGTTCCATTTTTATAAATTGCTAAGCATGTTGCCACAAATATGCACAAATAGAGAGAAAATATAGCCTAAAACTAAAGATGTCCCTTTTTTATTATCCTTAAATTCTAAAACCAGTTACCTTTGCAGGTGATTTACAATATATTAGACATGGAAAAGAAGAAATATCCTTGTGCCGAATGCAAAATGCGACACAAATATGAAGAAAATCCAAGATCATTCATTGCAAGATTTTGGCATTGGCATACATCCTTTTGTCCGGGATGGAAAGCCTATTATAACAGTTTGTCTCAAGAAGACAAATCGTTGATGAAAGAGAAATATAACCTCAAATAATATTTATGTGATATTACAGTTGATACAACCACCCAAAGAATTGGCACCCTTTATCAGAACCTATTGGTACTTGAAGAATGATACTTCAAAGGAGGTGTTACAGACTATTGTTCCGAATGGTCTGATGGGCTTATGTTTTTATAGAAGCGGTGCTCTTGATTATACAGGACTTGGTAAATATAGAACTGGTTTAGGTGGACAACGGATGAATAGTCTAATTATCAAATCGTGTAACGTAGAAGCGGTCGGCGTAGAATTTGAGCCTTATGGCTTACGACGTTTCTTCCCTATGTCTTCAATGGATTTTTACGGGTTAGTATGTTCTCCACAATATATCTCTGACAACGAACTTTTGATATTGGAAGAAAGGATTCTTTCAGCACCGAATGTAAATGAATGCTGGAAATTGTTGAACGGTTATTTTCGGTCCCGTTTGATGAAGGTGAAACCGGATGAACTGAATTTCAGACGAATCCATTCTGCTCTGATTGCTGCCAATGGTTCCATTAACATCTCTGTGGAAACAATGGCTGACTACGCCAATCTGTCGTCCAAACAGTTCAGAAGAATCTTTTCTGAATATGTGGGTGTTATGCCTAAAGGCTATCTCAGGCTGATTAGGCATCAGAGAATCATGGCATATTTGCTTAAATCTTGCCAACAAGCCATAGAACCACCTTCTTTGGATGAGTTGTCCTGGTCTTTCGGGTATTACAGCGCATCCCATCTGATAACAGATTTTAAAGATATTATGGGCTATAGCCCCTCAGACCTTTTAAAACGTCATGCTCCAGAATCATATTCTTGGGTGGATGTTGAGAAAACAAGTTTAATGAATAAGTGACATGAAAGAAGTTGATCCCCAAAATACATCTAGAAATATAGCTTTTGAACTTTGGATGAAAGCACCAATGCCTATGGTTACTTTCTTTAAGAGGCTGAACGTTACCCCTTTGGTCAAATATGCCACAAAACATTGCGTCAAGTTTAATATGCTGATGTGTTACTGCATTGGAAAAGCAGCAACTCAGGTTCCCGAATTTCATTATCTACCTGTTGATGATAAATTGATGGAATATGATAAGTTGGCCATCAATGCTATCGTCTTAAACAAAGATAATTCTATCAACTCATGTGATATTCCATATTCTGACAATTTGCAACAGTTTAATACCGACTACCTTAAACTTACAAGTAATGTTGCAGACAGTTGTACAAATTATGAAATAGCAGATAGTATGGTCATTGGCACTTCAGCCTTGGTGCAGTATGAATTGGATGGAGCTGTAGGTATGTATAGCGGCATCTTCAACAACCCCTACATTATCTGGAGCAAATACAAGTCCCATTGGTTCAAGAAAGAGTTGATGCTGTCCTTTCAGTTTCATCATGTACAGATGGACGGAGCTCACGCCAGCAGATTCTTGCATGAACTACAAAATGCGATAAACGATATAAGTAAACAAATTTTATAGAATGAAACGTTTCTCATTACTCAGTATAGCCGGCTATTTAAACATAGTTCTGGCTATTGCTCATATACTTTGTATGCCATGGCTGGATGCAGCCTTCCGTTTATACGGAATCAATGATCTTATGAATCAAATTGCATCAAATGGTTGGTATTTACCTTATGTAATCACACTGGTCGTAGCTGCCTGTTTTGCCTTATGTGGGCTTTATGCTTTATCAGCGGAAGGAATCATACGCAAATTTCCATTGCTTTGGGTGGGCATCTTTACTATAGCTGCTGTTTTCTTGTTCCGTGCAGGAATTGGTTGTTATTGGATGATTGAACGAGAGGAGTGTCCTTTAACTGATATATCTTCGATAGTAATCTCAGGGGGTATCGGATTACTATATCTTATAGGAGGTATCTCAAGATTGAGAAATATAAATTTAGAAAAAAATGAATCCTAATAAAATATATCCCCGTGAGGGGAATAATGGCACGGAGAGTGTGTATCTGAAGTCTGTGGTTACAGATGGAAAATCCAACGAAGCTGTCCCCCTGCGTCCACTGTAAATTGCCCCCTTATTTTTTCTCTTCAAATTTTCAAAATCATCACTTTCTAAACAAGTCTGTTCGCTATCAGTACGCCGGGGTTCTACTTAATGTTTCTTTGTAAATATAGTGATTTTATTTTTTACATTGTAGCTTCCTGATAGAGTCTCCATGTAATTCTATCCGGATGGCCTGATGGACAATTCTGTCTAACACTGCATCCGCTATTGTCTTCTCTCCTATAATATCATACCAGTCTTTCACTGGAACCTGGGATGTAATGAGTGTCGATTTCTTACCATGTCTATCTTCTATGATATCCATCAGATTCATTCTTCCTCCAGCATCGAAGGGTTGTATTCCGAAGTCATCCAATATAAGCAAATCTGTACGTTCGATCTTTTTCAACTCTTGCAATATGCTTCCCTTAGCCTTAGCTACTTTAAGTTGTCCCATCAACTTGGCTGTATTGGCATATAACACTTTCATTCCCTTCTGGCAAGCTTTGTAGCCTAACGCTGTGGCTATATAGCTCTTACCGGTGCCGGAACTTCCCGTAATGAACAGATCCTTGTTCTCCTTGACAAAGGTGAGTTCGGCAAGCCTTTCCAGCAAGTTACGATCCAATCCTCTTTCTATGCCATAATCCATTTCTTCCATATATGCCTTATAACGGAAGCTGGCCTGTCTGATCAGCCTTTCTATCATCCTATTGCAGCGTTCGTCCCATTCACTGGTTACAAGCCACGATATAAACTGATCTGTAGTCATAGACTCAGATTTAAAGCTATCCATGCTCGTTTTAAAAGCATTGTACATTCCTGAAAGACGCATCTGACGCATCTTCTCCAAGGATTCCTGATTCATTTCCATCATTCTAAATTTTTTAATTATAATATTCTTTTCCGCGTATGTTTTCGTGAGTAGGCATTCCCGTTTCTTCATCCTGCGCTTCCTCTTCCAAAGGCAGTTCATCTTGCCTATTCTTGAGTATTTCTTCTATAGCCGGATAATTGTATAGACCGTAACTGGATGCCCATCTACAGGCATTTATCAACCTTTTTCCACCTACCCTTGAGGCAAAAGAAAGTATGCCCCTGCATGATTTGTAGGCTTGTTCGGGATAAGGCTTTGCCTCGATGACGTGTCGGATATAGTTTTCCACGTCAGTGTGTATACAACTCGCTTCCTTAAGGAACTTTTCAGGATTCCATTCTGTAATGATGCGTTGACTGGAAGCCTGGTGTTGGGGAAGGTAAGTATATCCGTATGGCTTGTAATTTCTCTTATGGACAGCTACCTTCTCGTATTTCAAATAGATTTCCACTACTGTGCCGTTGTACAGGACATTGACTTTCTTGCCGATATGGGTATAAGGAACACTGTAATAATGTCTCTCCAGACGTATATACCCGTTCTTCTGCACGGTTGCCGTATGTCGCTGCTTGAGTTCGAAACGAATCGGGTTTAAAGGTCCCATGCAATCGCGCTCGATCTCTTCGTATTGGTCACGGCGGCTGTAGTTCCTGCCTGTCAGAAGAGCATTGTTATGTAGTTCCAAAGCCACGCGTATGGCGGCATTGAGTGACTCCAGATCATAAAACTCACGGCCGTCCAGTTTGGTGTAAATGCTGCGATAAATCAGCTTGACGGCTCCCTCTACCAAGGCTTTGTCTCTTGGTTTACGTACCCGGGCGGGCATAACTACGCATCCGTAGTGTTCGGCAAAAGCTGCAAAGTCCTCATTCAACTCGGCTTCATGCCGGCTAGGCTTGGTCACGGCAGATTTTAAATTATCAGGAACAATAGCCGCAGGAGTGCCGCCATAGAAAAGAAGAGATGCCTCACAAGCATGGATCAAGTCTTCCTTACGCTGACTCATGACAGCTTCCACATAGGTGAGCTGGCTACAGGGAAGAATGGCTACAAAAACTTCTACGGAAAGAATCTCACCTGTTTCACGATTAATCAGGGATAGTTTGTCGCCGGCATAATCAATATACAGTTTGTCGCCGGCCTTGTGTTCCAAATGAGCGATTGGGTGAGACAGGGCAAGATAAGCCTGCAAATAGGTACAAAAACGGCTCCGAGCATAACCATCTGAATGGACACTTTGGTACTCTTTGAATAACTGATTACGCGTTACGCCTTTCTTTTTCAATCGTTTGGCGTAATCTGGAAAAAGGGCGTGAAGTTTTTTGTAACGGGAAGACTTTTCTTCTGGTTGTTTCTCCTGTTCCTGAAAAAGAGAGCATAAAGAGGAGTCATCCATAGAAAGAATATCCGATATACCGAGTCCGCTCTTTTGATAAATATGTAAGTACTTTTTGACGGTATTACGGGAGATACTTAGCATACTGCTGATACTTTTGGTTCCACTACCAGAGGCATAGCACCTCAACACTTGACGAATCTTATTCATACTAATCGATTTATTAGGCATACTATCTGCTTTTAATTTATTTAACAGATAAAATAACGATTAGAGTAATAGAAAGCAAATCATTCTATCAATTTGAAGGGGCAGCTTTAAGTGGACAATAGGGATCTATTTAAAACGGATTTAGGGGGTCAGTTTCAAATGGAAGGGAGGGGGCAACGAGGGGTGGATTTTCCAACAGACCCCAATATTATTATAGGCGACTTCACCATCTATAATGATTATGTGAACGATCCGCGTGACTTTGAAAAGAATAATGTGCTCTATCACTATCCACTTTGCAACAAGGAACGATTGATCATAGGCAAATATTGTTCTATTGCCTGTGGTGCCAAATTTATGTTTGCTGGTGGTAATCATACATTGAAGTCCCTTTCAACTTATCCATTCCCTGTTTTCCCTAATGAATGGGGGCTTGATGAATGGGAGTGTGCTGCTGCTTGGGACAATCATGGTGATATCGTGATAGGCAATGATGTATGGATTGGCTATGAAGCTGTAGTAATGCAAGGAGTAACAATTGGTGATGGTGCTATTATTGGTGCTCGATCTTTAGTCACTAAGGATGTTCCACCCTATACCATTGTTGGCGGTTCACCTGCAAAGGAGATTCGAAAACGTTTTGACGAAGCTGCTGTCGAACTACTTATTGAGCTAAAATGGTGGAATTGGCCTGCGGAGAAAGTGAAAGCTAATCTAAGCCATATTATGAATGGAAATTTATCCAAATTATTAGAACAAAACAATTTAAACGATGAGTGAACAAGACAATAATTCTATACACGACTTTGACTTCAGCCTTATTTGCGAGTATTTCTCGTCAATCAAGCGTCAAGGTCCAGGCAGTGAAACTTCCACGCACGAAGCTATCACAGCTATACCATCCATCAATCCGAACTTTAAGATAGCCGACATTGGATGTGGAACTGGGTCGTCTGCTATTCAATTGGCGAAGGAAACCAACGCTTCTGTACTGGCTGTCGACCTCTTTCCGGATTTTTTGAATAAGGTGAAACTGAATGCCGAGCGTGCAGGTGTATCCGACAATGTATCTGTTATGCAGGCAGACATGACGCAATTATCATTTGAGGATGAATCTTTGGATCTGATTTGGTCTGAGGGAGCCATTTATAATATCGGGTTCGAGAAGGGACTTCAGGAATGGAAACGTTTTATACGAAGAAACGGCTATATTGCTGTAACCGAATCTTCTTGGCTGACTGATTGCCGCCCAACAGAAATCGAAAGTTTCTGGCAGGATGCCTATCCGATTATGGATACACTTGAGAATAATATCGCTAAAATGAAAAAAGCAGGATATCGTATCATTAAGACTGCTGTTCTGCCGATTGAATGTTGGACTAAAGATTTTTATGAGCCTCAAGTCAATGCTCAAAAAATATTTCTAGAAAAACATCCCGATGATTTTACAGCCAATGAATTGGTAAGGAATCAGCGACATGAAGCAGCATTATATGCCAAATACCATAGCTATTATGGTTATGTCTGGTATATAGGACAAAAGATGTAACTGTCCTATTAACGTATCAACGTTTATATGAGCCATTCTTACTTCATTGTGAGGATGGCTTTTCCTGTTATAATATTACCCACGCCGGAATCTTCGTAATAGTTTACACCTGTTGAGTCTTCACTATTGCATGGTTTCAACACAACGGTGCAAAGAGCCAAACAGAACCATCTTGCAGTCATTACCTACTGGGGCGATAGTGGCTGTGCCATTATCCAGCCTCGGTAGTCTGCTGACTGCAAGACTGTCCTTGTTGTTTTGCTCGGCTATTACGAATATTACTGTCCACCCTGTACTTTTATATATTTCAATCTATTTAATTCCCCTTTTTAATTGTGATTGCATCTTATGATTCGGTTGAATACCAAAGGCATAGCAATATTAGTTGTAATGAAGTTTAATACGCCTCTCTGTTTTCTCACTGCAAAGGTATGTACGCTACATTTCCACCAATGAACCATGGTCATTATTTGTATTACCTACGGCCAAATAACAACTATGAACCCTTGGTTTGAGAAATTTTACAGCGAACCTTTTGAGGCAGTGTAAAACGAAGGCTTTTAAATTAAACCTTCCATTGTATAACTTAATATTTAAACGCTATGCCCAATTGGTGTTCAACAGATTATCAGATCGTAGGGAATAGAACTGAAGTTCATAAACTCTACAACAAGTTCAAGCAAGTTATTGCTACAGACCGTAGTTACGAGAAAGATGGTACTACATTTTTGCCTAATTCTTCTTGGCTCGGCTATGTAGTGAAGGATATTTTAGGGATAGACCCAGAAACGGAGAAAATTCCATGCAGAGGTACAATCGAGTGGTTACAGGAGGAAGTGGACATTGATGAAGATAATGGCACGGCTACCTTTCAGTTAATGACAGAGACGGCTTGGAGTGACTGCCGTAAGTTGTTCTTCACGCTGATGGAAAAATTCGATGTTCAGATTTTCTTTATTACTGAAGAACTCGGATGCGGTCTATTCCAAGGCAATGATGAAGACGGACGCTATCTCACATCAAGATACATTGTTGATGATTTTGATGACGGTATGGAATATTATTCCAGTTTTGATGAAGTTGCAGATGAGCTTGAAAAAATCTCAGGTAAAAGAGTTTTTGACTTTAAAGAAGCTGAAAAGCTTATTGAAGATAGTGATTTGGACGAGAAGATTGCCATCCATGAGATAGAATATGTTTCTTTGAGCGACTTTTAATCCATTTGCTAATCCATATTCAGAAAGAGAATCCCGATTGCTTCGGCTGTCGGGATTTTCTGCCTTCGAGGCGCGGTTTACTTTTATATTTTCACTCTGGACTGCTAATCACAACAATACCTTTTATAGGCTTTTATACTAGGCTTTCCTTTTTTACTACTTTCTTGACTTCCTATTTATAGCTGATAGAGCTATCAACTTCTTCACCAGGCCGATGGAGTATTTCTCTGCAAAGTTATCGAGTGCCTTTGTCAATCGTCAAAACACGCCATGGCTTGATGATTGAAAATCTTCCTCTGTAGCAAAGCTATAGAGCGTATTTCCCATCTCAGTTTTGCCTTATTGCCGTCACTCACTTTGCTGGCAGAAAAATATCCCTCAGCAGGTTGAAAAGCCTGAATGAAAGGGAAATGAATCATTAACTAATTCATTTTGAATATGGCAATAACAGATGAAAGTATTTTGAAGCAGTTGAGAAAATTGAAGGTCTGTTTTCTCAAATACTATCCAGTACGTGTGAAGAAGAGTATCGGAATTGAACAGCAATTGGCTCGTCAAATGGTATGGGACTTCAAAGATGGCAAAAACTTTGAACAAGTAGCCGTCAGAGTGGCTGCCGAGTTGAAATCTCAGTTTGGTGATAAGGTCACTGAGATTGTGTTTTGTTGCGTTCCAGCATCAAGTGCGGAAAAGAATGAAATCCGCTATAAGGAGTTTTCTCGCATCGTGTGCGAACTTTCTGGAGCCATAAACGGCTATCCTCATATCAGCGTGCAAGGTAACCGTTTGGCGGTGCATGAGCATAACACAGAGAAGAGCATTACCATGGTTCAGGTGGTGGATTTTGACGAACCTTTTTTTGTCAATAAGAATTGCTTAGTATTTGATGATGTGATAACGAGGGGTATCAGTTTTGGAAACTTTGCCAATAAGTTGGAGACTTTTGGAGCCAACGTCTTAGGCGGTTTCTTTTTGGGTAAAACAACATATAAAGTTTCATGAGTATGGAGCATCTATTTTTGAATAAAAGGCAGTCAGTTGCCTTCACGGGACATCGTAGCATCTATGAAAACAAGCGACAGAAGCTGAGAATTTCTGTAGATAATGCAATCATAGACCTCTATGAGAGTGGTTACAGAAATTTCATTAATGGTATGGCAATGGGCTTTGATTTATTGGCTGCTTCTGCTGTTATCGCTATGAGAAAAAGGTTTTCGGATATCAAACTAATTGCTGTAGTGCCATATCGTAATCAGAGTGAGAGATTCAGTGAATACGAGCAGAAACGCTACCAATACGTTTTACAGAATGCTGATGAAGTGATTGTATTGCGTGAGAACTTTTGCAATGGTTGTCTACTGAGACGCAATGACTATATGTTGGCTCATTCAAGTGGATTGGTTGCCTACTACAATGGTAAGCAGAAAGGTGGTACATTCTACACCATCCGCAAAGCAAACGAAAGTGGTATGCCGGTCATCAATCTTTTTTGACCGACTTCCATTAGTATTAATCTTTTTAATTGTCAATGATATGGAACTGAGTATTGAACGCATACCTACATGGAGTTTGGGGTACGTAGTAAACGGAGAAAAAGAAGGCTTGACAGATAATGAAGTCAAGATGGTAGATGATTACTTTCGTGAAAACAAGGTGGTAAATATCAGTCCTGTGGAAGAAGATGAAGAGACAGGAGTACGTCCTTATTTCTCAAGATATCCTGCTTTTGGTGGTTTGGCTTGTGAAGTCGAAGATTGTGTGGTAGCATGTAAGTAATAGTTGTAGGTTGAATTGAATTGGGCGAAACGCATAGGAAGAGGTGAACCAAATCCTGTGCGTTTCATTTGAACTGCACTTTCAGGATTACACTTATGTGACGCTGTTTCCTTTTATAATCATGATTGATGCAAGGAGGACTTATCTCTTTTACTCTTTTGCAATCCATTCTGGCTATTGCCTGTTTTATACTTGTTTCGCAACCCCTAATGTCCCACCCGCAAATCGGTAGATCTGTTTTCTTAAATCATTTCCCCTTGGTCAATCACTTATGAAAAGGAACAAACAGTGACATGCTCCTGACATTCCCAGTGCAGGTGCTTCGAAGTCTCGAAACAACCTTGCATTGTACATTACGGAGTAAGTCACCCTGTTGTTTGTTCTTGCAGACTTATTTTATGCCCACCCAGACATTGGGTTTATCCTTTTATCATGCTTTTATATAGTTGGTTTGACCAATATTTCCGCTTATAAACCGTTCGCGTGAGCGGTTTTAAACCTTATATAGCTTTTGACTTTTGACCGTACTTCGTATCGAGCCGATAGATTTTCTTGGGATGCAAAGTTCTGTCATCTCGCTTAATGATTTGGCTTGAATGGTATTTCTTAGCGGATTCTTCCTCCTGTGGAGAGTAATCGGCACGAAAAGCCGAATCTATAAGCTATACAGATGACTGTTTACTGCATCCATAAAATCCCCAATCGGCTTCGATAAGAAGGTTCGATAGTAGGGAAAGGATTTGTTTCACTAAATCACTTGAATATGGACAAGTATTTGAACATCGAGGATACTAAGGAGTATCAGTTAGCGAAGATTATTGAGAATGGTCTTAATAGTTTTTCATTTGACCCGAAAGTTTTTGCGGCATCCGTGAAGACTTTTCACCCAACTCTACAACAGACTTTTTACAAGGCTATTCGTGAGTGCATCAAAGTAATGGCAGATGACAGTCGTAACTATGATGACCGCAACAGAGCATCACACGAAGAGGCAAAAGCCATGTTGCAGTACCTCCAGGAGAACGGAAGAGCAATACCATTCATTTAACAATATACAATTATGGATAAGGAGTATTTTATGGAAGTGGTTCAGACCACTAAGAGTCAGCTATTGGGAACAACACCTATTAACACCATTATGTCTTGGGGTGTTTCCGAGTTTATCGCTACCAGTTTCAAGGATATGCCAACCTTGATGTTTCATGTTTCTGGCAGATTGTTTAAAGGATTTGTGATGGTCACACTCAATGAAGGTGCAGATTATTATGAAATCTATCTTATGAATGAAGATGGCATTCGCTGTATTGCAGAAGATGTCAGCTTCGAGGACTTCGGTGATTTAATTGATGTGGCGGTGGAACGTGGAGAGAATCGTGCTGAGTATGAGGCTTTCTGTCAGCGTCAATATGAAGAATTACTCAGAGGTAATATCTGATAACAGACAGATTTCTTTGGGGCAGGCGGTTGGTGTTTTCCTACCGCCTGATTGAAAGAAATATGTCTTTACTCTTTTACTACTCATTGCGAGATAGTCATAAATAGTTGAAGATAAACACATACTACAGATAGTATATACTAAATAACGTGAAATAGGAGTGCTATGTTTTACTAATGTTAGGCTATACTAATTAATTGAATTACCTTTGCATAACCTATTTTAGAAAATTGAACAAATGACAAAAATTATAGCCATTCTTAACCATAAGGGAGGTGTTGGGAAGACCACGACTACCATCAACTTGGCAGCTGCTTTTCAACAGAAGAAAAAACGTGTTATGGTAATTGACCTTGATGGTCAAGCTAACTTGACAGAATCATTCGGTTATTCTATCGAAGAAGAAAAGACCGTGTATGGAGCAATGAAGGGTGAATATCCTCTACCTATTATAGAAACAGGCAGTGGCATTTCTCTTGTACCTTCGTGTCTTGATTTGTCGGCAGCCGAATCCGAGCTTATCAATGAACCCGGACGTGAGATGATTCTTCGTGGATTGATAGCCAAGGTTCCAGAAGTGAACAAATATGATTATATCTTGATTGACTGTCCTCCTTCATTGGGATTGCTTACACTGAATGCTCTGACTGCATCAGATTACCTTATCATTCCTGTACAAGCTCAGTTCTTAGCCATGCGTGGTATGGCGAAGATTATGAATGTAATCCAGATTGTGCAGGAACGTTTGAACTCAGGTTTGAAAGTTGGTGGTATTATCATTACGCAATATGACCAAAGAAAGACTTTGAACAAGAGTGTTACAGAACTAATCAAAGACTCATTCTGTGACCAAGTCTTCAAGACTATCATTCGTGATAATGTTTCGTTGGCTGAAGCTCCTATAAAGGGTCAGAATATATATGAGTATAACAAAAACAGCAATGGAGCTAAGGACTATATGGAATTGGCTAAAGAGGTGTTGAATTTAAAATAAAATGCTATGGGCAAAGGTGATTTACTAAAAGACGGCATGAAGGGTGGATTGAATGGATTGATTTCATCCACCACTTCCGTCAAGTCAGAAGAGAAAAAGTCTTCTCCAAAGAACGTTGAAAAAGAATCGGCTGTACACTGTAACTTTATCATCAACAAGAGTATCCATAAACGGATGAAGTACCTTGCTGTGGACTTGAACAAATCGCTCAAGGATATTGTAAACGAAGCTATGGAAGAGTATCTGGCTAAGTACGAAAAATAGATGATACTATCTTCTTATGATTAAAATCCGCTGTGTAGTAGAACACATTACATTTCAGAATGCCGAGAATGGCTATTCGATAATGAAGGTCAATGTAAAAGGTTACAATGACCTTGTTACTATTGTAGGCAGTCTGCTCGATGTGCCTGTTGGTAGTGTGCTGCTATGCGAAGGGGACTGGAAAGTAGATAAAAAATATGGCAGTCAGTTTGTTATTCAATCATATGAAGAGGTCATGCCTGCCACCATCTATGGTATTGAAAAATATCTGGGAAGTGGCTTGGTAAAAGGTATTGGACCTAAGTTTGCCAAACTGATTGTGGGCAAATTCGGATTGGGAACCATCGACGTGATTGAAAGTGACATTGAGCGGCTTTATGAAGTGTCCGGCATAGGTAAGAAACGAGTGGAACTGATTCGTGAAAGTTGGGAGAAGCAGAAAGATATCAAGGATGTGATGCTATTCCTGCAGGGCTATGGTGTAAGTACGGCTTATGCAGCAAAGATTTACCGGCAATATGGTAAGGAAAGTATTGATAAAGTTAAAGGAAACCCTTATACTTTAGCCGATGACATTTGGGGTATCGGGTTCAAGACAGCAGACGGAATTGCTTCCAAAATGGGATATGAGAAGAATGATCTTCGTCGTTGCAGAAGTGGACTGCTTTATACGCTCAACCAACTCAGTAACGAAGGACATGTGTATGCCGAAGAAGAACAGTTGGTAAAAGCGGCTATTACGCTGTTGGAAGCGGATGAAGAGTTTATTCGCCAGGCGATGTCCGATATGATTCAGGAAGATAAGTTAAAGATGGAACAGGAAGCTATTTATCTCCCTCCATTTTATCATTCAGAGTGTGGAACAGCCAAACGTCTTTTGGCGTTGATGGAAGCGTCGGACAATGGGAAGCATCCGAAGTTTGACTTGGAGACTATAGAGAAAGAGAGCGGCGTTGAATATGATGAAGTACAGGTTGCGGCTATTCGTCAAGCTGTTGATTCAAAGGTGATGGTGCTTACAGGTGGACCCGGTACTGGTAAGACAACCACTACACAAGGTATTATTGTAGCATTGAAGACCGCAGGACTGCAAATTTTATTAGCCGCACCTACAGGTAGAGCTGCCAAGCGTATGAGTGAAGCGACAGGTATGGAAGCCAAGACAATCCATCGCTTATTGGAATTCAATCCTGCCGACGGTTACAAGCGTAATGACGAGAATCCATTGGAAGGTGATGTGCTGATTGTGGATGAATGTTCGATGATTGATATAATTTTGATGAATAATCTCATGAAGGCTATACCATTGGGCATGCGTTTGGTGTTTGTGGGAGATATAGACCAATTACCCAGTGTTGGTGCTGGTAATGTTTTGCGTGACATCATTGAGTCACAAAGAATACCTGTTATACGATTGACACGAATATTTCGTCAGGCTCAGTCAAGTCGTATTGTTATGAGTGCCCATGCTATCAATCGTGGAGCATTCCCTGACTTGAGCAATGGCAAGGATACAGATTTCTTCTTCATTAAGAATGAAGATGCCGAGCAGGTGGCCGCAAATATTGTACAGTTGGTAAAAACTCGTTTGCCAAAGGCTTATAATATGCCGACAAATAAGATACAGGTACTCACACCAATGCAACGTGGTGTAGTTGGTGCATCTAATCTTAATATAGTTCTTCAAGAGGCTATCAATCCAAGTAAAATGGGTTTAAATCGTGGTGGGTATTCATTCCGTCAAGGCGACCGTGTAATGCAAATACGCAACAACTACGACAAGAATGTGTTTAACGGTGACTTGGGATATATTCAGGCTGTGGATATGGAAGAACGCACTTTAATGGTTGACTTTGATGGGACACTTGTAGAGTATGAAGTGAGTGAACTGGATGAGCTGACTTTGGCCTATGCTACAACTATCCATAAAAGTCAGGGTTCTGAATATCCCATTGTAGTAATCCCAGTGCTGATGAATCATTATGTGATGTTGCAACGTAATCTCATTTATACAGGAATCACTCGTGCCAAGAAGATTTGCGTACTGATTGGCTCCACTAAGGCACTGGCTTATGCTATTCACAACATGACTGTTTTGAGGCGCAATACTAAATTGAAGGAACGTATCAATCCTTCATTAACAGTAGTAAATGCGAATAAAGCAATTACTTTGGAGAAACATGGCTATGAGACAGGAAAAGAGTCTTCTCTTGGCATGGTAGCCGAAGAAAAAACTCCATATGGGGGTTCGAAATAACCTTTAGTTGGTGTGCTTATTCGCCTGAGATGGTAGCGACAATTTTTCTTTGACCACCATAATCTCTAAATTCACACAGATAAATACCTTGCCACGTTCCCAAATTCAATCTGCCTTTTGTAATGGGGATGGTCAGACTTGGTCCTATAATGCTACATTTAGCATGAGCTGGCATATCATCCAAACCTTCCAACGTATGCTGATAATAGGGCTCTCCCTCTTTTATCAGGTGATTGAAGATGCCCTCCATGTCAACGCGCACATCGGGATCTGCATTCTCATTGATGGAAAGCGCACAACTGGTATGTTTGATAAACAGATGTAGCAATCCTACCTTGGGTAGTATTGGCAATTTACCAATAATTTCACCTGTGACAATGTGAAAACCACGACGATGTTCTTTTAAACTGAATTCTATTTGTTGCCACATATTTGTTTATTTGTTAGATTGACAAGTTTTATAATTTCGTTGTTTCTGGTATGCTTGCCAGTTTTTTTCCAAGTCAATAACGATGTCCGGCGCAAATATTTCTGTCTGCAAAGTACTTTTATATGGACTCCAGTTACCACAAATCTCTCCATTCTTCGCTATGATGGGATAAAAAATACCACTGTTGTTGTGTGCATGATGACGATGTTCTGTTGCAAGAACCACATCTCGGCTCTTATATCCAATTAGGTATTCATCAAAAGGAGGCAGAAGATGGGTGCATCCCTTACGAAAGCCTTTGGTGCGACAGGTATCCAATAAATAGAACGTTCTTCCCTTCCAATTTTCAGTGTGCAATCTGTTGCCAAGCAGTTGAATGCCTCTTTTACAATCTCCTGCATTCAATCCTGACCACCACACGTAATCTTCCAAAGTGGCGGGACTACGGCTCTGGAAATATTTGGTAGTAAGCAGAGACAATGCTTCATCTCTACTTAGCTTTGCGGTTGGATGTATCTTGTTTTCGGCAAGGCAATAAGTGGCTTTGCTGGGATGGAGATCGCCACTGACTAGGCATCCGTTAAGCTCGGCCAGACGAAGATGATATGATATACGATGGTCATCCATCAAGAATCCATGCTGAACTAATGTTTCTGTGATATCCTCCTTGGTTATATCCTTTCTGTCTGAAACTGTATCTATGATGATTCTGTGTATGGTAAGAAGTTCATCTTCGGGTATGTTGATTTTATTGGATTTCATCCAGCCATTCAGAGTAGATAGACTTTTTGGAGCGAACAGTTCGAGCATCCATCCATAATCCTTTGCAGTTATTAGTTGCCAGGTACAGCGTTGCAAATGCATTCGGATAATTTCACCACTGTTATAAGCTTCACGAAAAGTCTCTTCCGATGGTTTCTTGGTGCGCATTGCCACTGCCCATCGCATCATGCGGTAGTCCTGTGCTTGCATGGCTCCCAAATGGGACACTATTTCTGTCGGATTATTGAACTGTGGGCTGATGAGCTGTTGGTTCAAAAGACGGATGGCGACTGGATTAATCATTGTTCTTTTGCTGATTTTTTATTTCTTGTCTTAATGCTTTGGGCAAGTGTTTCACAACTGTATTATAAGAATTCAATATTTGCTCTTTTATAAATTCATCCGGCAGCTTTTGCAGATACAAGTCATTCCAATGAATCTTATTCATGTGAAAGGCAGCCGTTACTCCTTCATAGTGCTCCCGAAGCATTTGTCCTTCCTCTGGCGGTAGTTTTACGGCCACTCTTGGTTCGGGGGCATCGAGTTGCAACAACATGAACCATTTGCCCATTACCCGAAAGGATAACCAATTCTCGGCAAACAAATCCTCTGTGGTACAATCGAGGCTTAGTGCAAAGCTTCTCGCGTATTCAACATTCATAATTGTCACGTGCTTAATATATGAAGAAAGTAAGACTTGCTATAATAACCCAGAACATGAGTGTCAAGCAACATCCGCTATTACTGGCACTTCCTCTTTTATTACCTGAGGCAGCTTTAGCCAAGTCGAAGATGCTGAAGGTTGTCCTTCTATAGACTTGGTTATATAAAGCCTTCTTGGGATGCAATATTCCCATTCCCTTTCTTCCATATCCAGGAATTATTGCTTTCTTAACGGCTCTGTTCAGCCGCCCGGTGGTTCTTGCACTGATACTTCTCTTCAGTGAAGGAGTTCTCATTCCAAATTTCATATCGCACTTTCATTTTTATTTATTCTCACACAAGGTTGCTATATATTCGATAAACTCATCTTCGGATGGACTTTCATCATACAAATAGAGTAGTGCGTCTTCTTGGGCGATATTTGACTGGCTCAAGATACGCATGGCTGTAACAATTATTCCTTGGCTATAGCCGAGATCTTGCATTTGCGCAAGTATGGCAGATTCCTTAGATGTCATTTTCTCTATCTTTACGTTTTTTAATTGGTCCTTTTGTATGACCACGATTCAAGTCAACACCAATCGTATTTAATATACGGAAGATAGAACTTTTGCTCTTGAATCCGCTAGCAGTCCAGATATCTTCTATTGTATGGCCACTTTTATACATGTTTACCACCATCTTGTTACGCTCAAGCTTTTGTATTGCTGTTGGAGTGTGAACTCTAATTCTTTTCTTGAGTTTACTCGTACTCGTAGTTGCCCTACGCATCGCTAACGCCTCTTGTGGCAGCGTAGCCATCATATTGAGTATATCTGAATGGCGTGTGTCCGGAAAGAGTTCTCCTGCTGAATCAATCCTATCATGGACAGATATGATTCTAACCATATTGATACGGCATATTTCCAGGAGATTAGATAATTCTCTGGCTCCTCTAACAGCATTGCTGAATTTACCAATGACAAGTTCATCGCCACAGGTCAAGGTTTGTGTCAATCTCTGCCATTCAGGACGTAACTTTTCATGGATATTCTGCTCCTCAATGACTTGTTCACAGCCATGTCCTAACATCCATTGCTTGTCTTCTTCAAAGTTCTTATAGTGTGGAGTGTTCCACAAGTATCCTATCATTGCCATATATTGAGTATTATTTTACCGCTGCAAAATTACTCTCTTTTCTTTATCAAAAATCATACTCTGCACTAAATATGCTTAAAACAGAGATTTTTAGCCGTATTTCGTGTTCTGCTGGCACAATAATCAGTATTTGATGGCACTATTAGTAACATTTGATTCTTCAAAAACGTTAGTAAATTCTCTCAAGAACTTCTTTTGGCGTTGTAAGTAGTTTTAATTTCGGATAACATCTGCAAATATAGTATGTTAGTATTACGTAGCAGTCAATATGTTACATGAAATAATAAAGAAATCATACTCAAAGATATAAAGGTTAAATATCTTTATATCAATATATTATATTCATTTCAAATATGGTTTTATGCGTATTTTTGCACTGTCATTCTTTCAGACTTAATGATAATCTGATGGCAAAGTTATCACACTTGCTTCAATAAAAGCATCGGGATTTTTACCATACAATGATTTTATTACTGAAAATAGGATAACAAAATAAAGAATAATCATACTTAATACACTATTGTATAGATGTTGATAGAAGACGGAATTGAATTGTTTAAAATCTCTGCACCTTTGATGGTGCCGGATGTGTTTGATATGCGTAATCTTCATGATGTGGAAATTCATGAAGATGAAGGTATTCTAATGTATCAGTTGGCAAACCCTGTTGAGTTCGAGAGCATCTTGAACTATCTGGAAGACCAAATGGAATTTATTCTGCTGTACTATCATCAGGCTGTAGAGAATATGAAATTCGGACTTAGTTGTTGCGCCTATTCAAATCCAAAATATGGACACATGTTCAAGGTTAATGCTGCCACTAATGTAAATGGTTTATGTGAACATGTTTATGTTACCATCTATGATTCGTTAGACGACATGGAAGGTGAAATCCTTAATGAGCTACGTAAAAAAAGAACCATTGGCAGGTATTTATATGAGAAATCAGAATCTAGCGTAATGAGCGATTTCTTTTAGTATGAACAGAGTATTGTGGAAGAAAATGGCAATGATTATCAAGAAGTACAGAACATGGATTACTATACAGGATATCCGTCAGGACGATTGGTTCATGTTTATTTCAGGTGGAGTATTGAAGAAATACGCTAGTCCTGTATTTCAGCTGATAGTCAAGTGGCCAAGAGGCAATAAAGTCCGGGGACAAGTTGTTGGCATATCTGAATATGAATTGGATAGAGCTATTCGAAAATTGAGTCGCTCGGATGATGATTTTTCACGAAGGATCAGATGTCTTGAGCCTACCCCCGATGATGTGGAATCTATAGTAAAGGAAGCTTCTTGGGGTTACGTCGAGCTTGAATTGGAAGTTTATGACAAGATTTTTAGAACTAACAAAAACAATAAGATATGATTTGGAATAGTCTACTTTTTATATTTCCTACCCTTATTATGGTGGCAGCTCTTTGTTGTTACAAGAAAGAAAATAAGGTAATGAACTCATTCTATGCACGCATGAGTTTTCATGATGTTGCCAGAAGATTCTATGTCCTTGTTGTCATGCAAGTGCTAATATTTTTCTTGTTCATTCAAAGCCGCTGCATGGTTTTCCCTGCCGATACTTTTATACCTGTTTGCACCACAGCCTTGTTGATGCGTTTCTCCATGGCCGAGAAGATCTTTTATCAGCTAAAAAAGTGCAAGGTGATGATTGCAGCTTGCTTATTGACACTGGCATTACTATTTATTCCACATTGCTTTTCAATGGCAGTTACGTTTGGAATTTACATTGTTGCGTCTATTTTTTATCCTTCAAGTAAAGTACGCAATCTTGTGAATAATCCTGATACTATAATGTCATTGTGCAACTATCCAAAACAATTAGTTGCATACTATTATTGACCAACACAAAACTAAACATAGACTTTAATAAAAAGAACAACCGCTGACCATAACTTCCCGGTTCCCTTGGGTCAGCACTAAACAGAAGTATAAAAACAAGAAAAGAATTTGATGAACAAAAATCTATCTTATGAGGTCAGTCATGTAGTGGTCACCCCACGCTTGATTGAACTCTTAAAACAGAAACCCAAGGGACGTTATACTCGGTTGGAGGCATACTTTGACTTGCTGAGTAGGGCCATGGTTAAGAAGCCATTTACGGTTTTGCCTAAAACAGCAGCAGCTGAACTGCTTGGTGAATTTGACACGACTGTGACTGAACTGGCTGAGAAATGGGGCTGGCAACGAGCTACTGTACGTGACTTCCTGAGCGAACTGTCCAAAATAGGTCAGTTAGCACGTGAGGATTCGTACAAATCAATGACCATCACTTTTGAAGCACTGAAATTTAAATGGATTCAGGAAGTGCTGGACAAAGACCAGTCAACACTTGAGTTATTAAATCAGTCTGATTCGAAAGCACAGATGAATGAAAAATCATCATCAAAGTGTCGTGAACGAACATCTGATACTGGAGATGATGAAACAACTGGTTACTCTACAGAAATCAAGGATGGTTCTCTACTGAAAGACCCGGCACAATCAGATCTGGAAAAAAAACAGCGCAAGTTCTGCCGACAGCTCTACGAGGAAATCTTCTCTGACATGAGTGATTTGATCAAGGAATGGGCGTACACGCCAAAAGTCGAACATGCGCTATACAGAGCGTTCTACAATATTTGTGGCGGCGACCGCCAACGTTGGCAGGACTACCTTGATAAGATGGCTAACGACAATACGCTCACTCTTACAATCTACAGTCATGAAACTGTGCACACGACAGCGGAAAAGGTAGAGTCATACTTTATTCGTTTCGGCACAGATTTCTTACAGGAGGACGCTAACGATATGAATAACGCATAACGACAGTACATAGCTTCATGCTTGCTATAGGTCATAGTACATTCTTTTCTCCCTTGCTTCAGATTAAATCTGACGGCATATCGCAAACTAAAGAATAATGCCAAAGACCTTGGTCTTAATTGGTCGGGCTTGCCCGATTGTTCAGTAATGAATATAAGGTGGTAGCCTAATACCCGATTGTGGCAAGCCACTCTCGGAGGAAGACCAGAAAGACAGCAAGCTGTAGGGCGATAAAAACAAGAAGCATAATGGCAAAACAGGTATTTGATTTTAGGCCAGGAAAAGGTTTTACTGTAGCTCAAAGCAATGAACATCAACGGCATTGGACGGATAAGGGATGGCTGTCGGCTACGCATTCTGGTAATTATGACCGCACACGGACGACTTTGAATTTCGAGGTTGCTCGTGGTGGCAAAGTACAGCCGATAGATAAATCTCATTCTATTCCGGAACTGATGGCTATGAACTTAAAGGCTCGTGGTATCAAAGACCCTAATGAAGGGATGAAAGAACCATACTATAGAACGGTGGTGAACGTGATTCTTGGCGGTGGACGCGAACGTATGCGTGAACTTGCATTTGGTGACCAGAAAGTGGACTTTGAAAAAGATGCGGATAACTCTGGCATTACTCGCTGTAAGGACATTGAACAATGGGCTTGTGATATGTATAAGTTTGCTGCCGATAGATGGGGTGAGGAAAATATAGTGGCTTGTTATGTTCATGTGGACGAATCGAATCCGCATATGCACCTCACGCTTTTGCCGATAGATGAGAATCAAAAGTTCGCTTTCAAAAAGCTCTTTGCCGGTAAAGACAAATACGAGTTTAAAGCAAGAACGTCCGCTATACATGATGCCTTAGCAAAAGTTAATGCCAAGTGGGGACTTGACCGTGGAGATAATATAGTGCTCACTGGTGCCAGGCATCGTTCAACTGAAGAATACAAAAGGGCACTCAGTCATGAATGCACTGCTTTAGAGAAAGAACTCGCAACTAATACAGAACGTCTCAGATTACTCCATCAGGAGATTGTTATGGCGGAACGTCGTGTAAAAGGTCTTACGACTATGGTTCAGAATCTAGAAAAACAGAAAGCAACTATCGAGACAGAGCAGAAGCGTCTTGCTGAAGAGTTGGTCAATGGTCGTGGTAACGCAGATGCTATCCGTGAACAAATTCGGAAGTTGGATGTCCAGTTGCAGTCTGTCATCGATGGACTGGCAGACAAGAAAACTAAGCTCGAAGATGCTGTTCAGCAACGTGACAAAATTCTGTCTGATGTGGAAATACTGAAATCTAACCGTGATGAGCTTCGCCACCAAGTATATGAAGCTGCCGGGCAGATGGAAGACCAAATTAGATATCGTTTGAAGGATGCTTTTGCTGATACTGTGCTTTCTGACTTCCGCTCAGCATTGCCCGACATGTCATTCCGTGAGATGGAAAACTTCAATGGTACGATGCTGGCGGATATGGCTGCTGATGGCGAAAACATCATGACTTGCGCCTTATTTCTTTACGGCGGTATGTTGGACGATGCCACCACCTTTGCCAAAGGCCATGGTGGTGGCGGAGGTCACAGTGATTTGCCATGGGGACGTAAGGAAGACGAGGATGACCGTGCTTGGGCCAGACGTTGCATGATGATGGCACACCGAATAATGAAACCATCAGGAGCAAGACGAATGAAGAGATAAGAGTAATGGGAATGGCTTGTGGTTACAGTAGAGTTGTGGAGTTGAGAAAACAATCACTTCATTTTGCTACATATCTAAATTCTTCTTCATTGACTCTACTTGACCTAAGGCTGTTTCAACAAAAGAGTATAAACATGAAATATAAATTAGAAAACGCATGTTGAAAAGATATATGATACTAGCGGCTGCTTGCTTGACACTCACTGCACAGGCTGCCCGAAAGGATTCTCTTGTGGAGGATTCTCTGATTCACCGAGAGTCTTCGGTAAGTGAGACAATGCTTCGGCCATTGGAACCGACGTACATGAAAAATGTTACGCTTGCATCTGGTTGGAAGGATAATTGGTTCATTGGCATTGGTGGAGGTGCATCTGTCTTTGCCGGGACACCTCTCGGATGTGAGGATTTGTTTGGTCGCATGAAACCAATGCTGCATTTACAGGTTGGCAAGTGGTTTACACCTGCAATCGGAACTCGTGTTTCGTTTCGCGGCTTTGAGCTGAAGAACTCGGATATAGTAAACACTAGGTACAATATGATGCACGCAGACTTACTGGTTAATGTGGCTTCCTATTTTTACAAGTCTCGTGATGAACCACGCTGGGATGTTGTTCCCTATATTGGTTTAGGTTTAATTCATAATGACGACAATGGGAACAGTCCTTTTGCTTTCTCTTATGGAGTGATGGGACGATATCGTCTTTCACCCAGATTACATCTCACTATGGAGCTGAATGGTAATACTACGTTTAAAGATTTTGATGGCCGTGGTACATCCCATGAGTTTGGTGACAATCTGTTTGGTCTGACAGCCGGAGTGTCTGTCACCATAGGTAAGAGTGGATGGAAAAAGATAGTTGATGCCAAACCTTACATTCAGCAAAATGATTGGTTGCTCGGATATTCTTTATCCTTGGAAAACAAAAACAGGCTGTTAAACGCACGTCACAAATCAGACTCAAGAACCATTGCTGAGATGCATAAGATTCTTGAGATTGAAGGGCTGATTAATTTGTATGACAGTAGGCTGAAAGGGCTTTCTTCTATGGACGAAAGCTCACAGACTGTTTCGCTCTATCCCAAGAATGATTACAGTGGACTTAATTCATTGATGGAACGATTAAGAAATGGGAAGTGGAATATGAATACTGGCAAGGAGGTATTTACGAACGATTCAGACAAGACATCAATGATGGCAACGATGATGGCAGGTGATAGCGCACAAACATCACCATCCGATGAACGAATCTGGAATAATTATCTGCTCGATATGAGCAATAACCGTATTTGCATAGGTGCTCCTATTTACTTCTTTTTCAAGATTGACACGAACGTCTTGAGTGACTATAGACAACTTATCAATATAGATGAAATTGCTCGTGTCGCTAAAAAATATGATCTGAGAATACGTGTGACAGGTGCAGCAGACAGTGCTACAGGCAGTGAGGAACGAAATAAAGTATTGAGCCGTGACAGAGCTAAATATGTGTATGAACAGTTGGTAGCTCGTGGCCTGAACGAAAAGTTTATTGCCAAGGTCTCAGTTGGTGGAGTAAACGAACTTTCACCTAACGATGGCAATAGATTTACAAAAATAGAATTATTCTTTGAACCCAGATAAGATAGTATCTATTAGTCTATTTTTTAACAAGAGGCTGCCTTGCGAAAGTCGGTCTCTTTTTCTATGTTTTTTTATATAAGGGAGAATAAATAATAATTGTATTAAACGTTCTATATATCAACTATTTAGGTGGAGTTTTTCTTTGTAATATGAAGAATTTTTCGTACCTTTGCAGTACGTAAAATATTCAATATTAAGAATATGAAGAAATACACTTTAGTACTTATGCTAGCTCTTAGCTCGGCATTCTCTTATGCTCAAAATCAGAGCAAGAACGACACCGTGTCCATTGAACAGCAATGGGAGTATAATACAATTTATTTCCATAACTCACATTCAAATGCCAAGATGGGTGAAATCAATTTCAAAAATCATGATGACACATTGAATGAATATGGGAAGCAAGGTTGGGAACTTGTGTCTGTAACACCACTGGTAGCTTCAAATATCCTCAATGGGCGTGTTTATACCAGCAATATGTGCTACACCTTCAAGCGTAGAAAATCAATAAAGCAATAAGTTTAAATCAGCATAACACATAGTAGACGGCCCCAGTTTGATTAACTTCGAATTGGAGCTTTTTTTATATCGAAAAGTAAGTCCTGCATGGTGTTATAATGATTTATTGCATAATTGGCAGTGACTTGAACGTGAAACATTCTATGTCGAGTTTGCATATTCTATGAAGAAATGCTCATAAAAGACGGTAGATATGTATTTGTTTGTGATTATGTATGGTAAACAATGACCATATTTCATCTATTCACAGTTGGTACAGCAGCCTCAGTTCGGTGTATCTTCTACGCTGGATTGAGGGTATTCTCTTACCTTTGTATTTACAGAATTCCAAGTATTCTTTGTGAAACTTGCGGTCGCCGGTTTCAATTTTTTGGAGCAAATTGCTCTTGGGATATTTACCATTACCCAAAATACGTCCGCAACCTACATTGTAAGCCAAGGTCGCTAATAATAAAGAATCAGCATCATATCTTCGGAATATGGCACAGAGCTTTTTTAAATCTGAGCGCAACAAGTTATCAGCTTTTTTGTGAGTAATACACCAATTGAGTTTTTCTCCTGGTTGTATGCAGTGTCCATAGCCTATATAAGGATAGTCTTTCTTGGTGTGAAAACCTTCAAAATTATGATAAGCTACTCATAATTTTGATTATGACAAGTAATATGTTATGTAAAGTGCGAGTAAAAGTTGGTTTATAATCAAGTTGTTATGAACCAAC
>NZ_JADNBB010000038.1 GCF_015550595.1 Parabacteroides goldsteinii | reverse complement strand
GTAAATCCAAAAAGAAAAATTATATTTGTAGTGATTTTCCTAGAATATGAACCAGACAGAGTTTAAATTACACTCCCTTAAAAGTCAGGACTTTCGTTTTTAAAAGTCCTGTCTTAACATTTCAAAAGTCCCTTACTTTTTATACGGGCATCTGTTATCCTATTCTTTCGTCAGCGGCAAGCCTAAAACTTTGAAGCAGGAATCGCAGTCACTTTCGATGAAATCGACTGTTTTTGTGTCAGCGGGCAGGGGAGGAAAATGCAGTTTAAAAGAATATTCTCCCGATTCGGGCATGGTGAAGCGTTCTTCAGGTGTAATGCCGTCTGCAGATTTCAAAGGAAAATGCGTGCCGTCTTCGGTTTTCAGATACGTATCCTTGCTGATGCTTACCCAATATCCCGGAGCATTGAATGCCTTCATATAAAAGACTGTTTCCGTATCGGTTAGTTCTATTCGGTTGATCTCTATCGTTTCCGTATTGCTGGATTTCTCTATTGGAGACTCGACGATCGTCGTGTTCCCTTCCTTTTTTACAGTCATGATACGTTTTGCCTTGTTTATCCATTTGTTGAGCTTGCGTTTGAGCAATCCTTTGCCGTATCCGTTCCAGGAATGCAGGATAATTCCTTCGGGGGAGATAATGACATAATGAGGTATTCCTCTCACGTTATATTTTGCAGCCAGTCCGCTCATTCCTCCAAAGTCATTCAGGTTTACCCACGGCATATCTTTTGTCTTGGAGACTTCTTTCCAGCCTTTTTCTGTGTCCGTACTCAGACTAATAACGGTTACTTTGTCCTTTTGGGTTTCGAATATCTCTCTCATTTCCGGTAAAGCCATCATACAAGGACCACAACCACGGCTCCAGAAATCAATCAGGAGATATTTTCCTTTGTAATCAGCCAGATGATGGATGTTCCCTGCCAGGTCGTACAAGTCGGCATCTGCCATTTCATCGCCTTCTTTGACTGTAACGGGGGGATATAAATAGACGGAAATTTCTTTACCTATTGCTGATTGTTGCTCGTCATCCGATAGTTTTTCATATAGGGCAAAGACTTCTTTTTTATACGGAAAATCTTTCATGTATTTCATTTCCATACTTAATCCCCGTAATTTGTCCATCCAAATGGTTTCTATAGGTGTTTGCTGCATGATTTCAATCTCTTTTTGGGAGATGATGTGTCTCACCGAATCTTGTTTCTTTTCGAGTTTGCTCATTTCCCTTTTCAGCTTTTCACTATCCTCTGTAGAAAGATTTCCGGATTGCAGAAGAGGTATTTTCTTCATCCTTTCGATGGATAACTCCTGATCCAGATTAGTTTCGTTGATTGTAGCTTGCCTGTATCGGTTCAATATTTGCTGTTCCTTGATAGTACTGGATACATCCCAGGTGCGTAGCAACTTATTATTGCCTCTGACGGTACTGACTGTGTTCGGAGCCACCCATACATCCAGCCAGGTACTGGGAAAATCTTTGTCCCTCGCCATGATCATTAATGCTTCCGGCTTGTCTTCCGCAGTTTTCTCCTTGAAGCAGAAAGATTCATTAAGGACTGTATCCTGGGCGATCGAACTCATGACCCGTCCGTCACTTCGGTAGAGCATTATCACGGTACTGTCTTTTAATCCGGTTACCGTTCCTTTTATTGTAAACTCGTTTTGTGCCTGTGCAGACACCGCCAGAATGAGCGATATGCCTGTAAAAAGTGCTTTTACCATATTTGTATGAATTAAGTAAATGCAATATTACGAATTTTTCGTAATTAACAAGCAGAATAAACGGAATATTATCACTTACCGTCCGAATAATTTGTTGAGTAAATCCTTCTTTCCCATCTTTTGTAATGCCTGGGTAATCTGGCGGCGAAACTCCGGTTTATACCAAAAGAAAAACTGTCGTTGTGCCAGTTTTTGTTCCTTTGTACGGGCGGTATATACTTTTTCCAATGTGTATGGATGATACCCCGTGTAATACATTTCCGTAGCCAGTGTCATGGGGGTAGGAGTGAAGTCCTGTACCTGTTCCAGCTGGAAATGCAGCTTTTTTGTTTCGATAGCCAGGTTGGCCATGTCCATATCCGTACATCCCGGATGGCTGGAAATAAAATACGGTATTAACTGTTGGTTGAGTCCGTATTGTTTGTTGACGCGGTCGAATATCCTTTTAAATTGTCCGAACTGTTCGAAAGATGGCTTGCGCATCATTTTCAGTACGTTATCTTCCGTATGTTCGGGAGCTACCTTCAGACGTCCGGATACGTGCCGGGCGATCAACTCTTCCGTGTAACTCTGTATTGACTTATTCACGATTTCATCGTCATAACGATGCAAAAGAAGGTCGTAGCGTACTCCACTGCCGATAAACGATCGTTTGATACCGGGCAGACGGTCGACAGCTTTGTAGGTATCCAGTAGTGGGGTATGGTCTGCATTCAGGTTTTTGCATATGACAGGAGAGATACAGGACGGCTTTTTGCATTTGGCACAGATACTCTGATCCTTGCCTCTCATCTTGTACATATTAGCCGAAGGACCTCCCAAGTCGCTCAGGTTACCTTTGAAATCGGGCATTTCCGTAATTGCTTTTACTTCTTTCAGAATAGACTCTTTGCTTCGGGAAGCAATGAACTTTCCCTGATGTGCAGAGATCGTACAGAAGGCACAACCACCAAAACATCCCCGGTGCATATTTACGGAGAATTTGATCATCTCGAATGCCGGTATCGTTTTCCCTTTGTATTTAGGATGTGGCAGGCGGGTATAAGGCAAATCGAATGAGGCATCCACTTCTGCTTCCGTCATGGGCGGGAAAGGAGGGTTGACGACAATTGTCTGTTTCCCCACCTGCTGGAGGATACGGGATGCATTATATTTATTTGATTCTTCTTCGATATGCCGGAAGTTTTTGGCCTGTTTCAGTTTGTCGGACAAACATTCCTCATGTGAGAAAAGTACGATGTCATCGGGCTTTTTCTCTTCTTTATCAGTCAGGTAAACTGTTTGGCGGATATCTCTCAGCTGATCGAACGATTCTCCTTTCTGCAGGCGGGTGACCAGTTCTCTGATAGGTAATTCGCCCATTCCATAGATCAGCAAATCGGCCGGACTGTCTATTAGGATACCGGGCCGAAGTTTGTCCTGCCAGTAGTCGTAATGAGTCAGTCTGCGTAAAGAAGCCTCGATTCCACCGAGTACGACTGGTATATCAGGATAGAGTTCTTTTAATATTTTGGTATAGACTATGCTAGGGTAATCCGGTCGCATACCTGCCCGTCGATCCGGTGTGTATGCATCATCACTGCGCAACCGTTTGTTGGCAGTGTAATGATTAATCATCGAATCCATCGCACCGGGAGATACACCGAAGAAGAGACGTGGAACTCCCAGCTTTTTGAAATCCCGATAATCTCCACGCCAGTCCGGCTGCGGTACGATCGCGACACGAAGCCCCATAGCCTCAAGCGTACGTCCGATAACGGCAGCGCCAAACGAGGGATGATCCACGTAAGCATCCCCACTAAAAAGAATTACATCTATATAATCCCATCCACGTGCTTCAACTTCTTTTTTAGTTGTAGGCAACCAGGCATCAGGTCTGAAAGTTTTCATGTTGCAAAGGTAGACATTTGGGGTATAACTTTAGCTTATAGGGGATAGAATTTAATGATTGGTATATAAAAAAAGGATCCTTTACCTTTGTAGCCGAAAAGAAAAATATAAGTGAAACAGCAAACATTATCAATAAGATATGTGTTATCCTGGCAAACACAATTATTAAAAACAATACAGTATGAAAGCATTAACAGACGAAAAGCTGACCATTGTAGGTGCAGCAGGTATGATCGGTTCTAACATGGCCCAAACAGCTTTAATGATGGGGTTAACCTCTAATATTTGTCTTTATGATCCTTTTGCTCCGGCTCTGGAAGGTGTAGCAGAAGAAATGTTCCAATCCGGATTTGAATATGCCAATATTACTTACACTTCTGATATCAGCGAGGCATTAAGAGGTGCTAAATATGTCGTTTCATCCGGTGGTGCAGCCCGTAAAGCAGGTATGACCCGCGAAGATTTACTGAAAGGTAATGCCGAAATTGCAGCCCAGTTCGGTAAAGATATACGCTCTTATTGCCCGGATGTAAAGCATGTGGTAGTGATCTTTAATCCGGCCGATATTACCGGATTGATTACCTTGTTATATTCCGGCCTGAAACCTTCACAGGTGAGTACGTTGGCTGCTTTGGACAGTACACGTTTGCAAACAGTACTGGCACAACATTTCGGTATTCGTCAAAACCTGGTGAAAGGATGTCGTACCTATGGAGGACATGGCGAACAAATGGCTGTTTTTGCATCTACTGCGACTGTCGACGGCAAACCGCTACTGGATCTGATCGGTACTCCCGAACTGACTGACGAACAGTGGGAAGACCTGAAGGTAAAAGTGATACAAGGAGGAAAACGCATCATCGAACTTCGTGGCCGCTCTTCGTTCCAGAGCCCGTCTTACCTGTCAATCGAAATGATCCGTGCCGCTATGGGTGGTGAATCTTTCCGTTGGCCTGCCGGAACTTATGTGCATACCGGTAAATTCGATCATATCATGATGGCTATGGAAACAGAAATTACCAAAGACGGTATTTTCTATAAAGAAGTAGAAGGTACGCCGAAAGAAAATGCAGAACTGGCGGAAAGTTATGTACACTTGAGTAAGTTGCGTGACGAAGTGATCGGTATGGGTATTATCCCTGAAATTCATTTGTGGCATACATTAAACCCACATATTAAATAAGCAGTTTCTTAATATTATATACGAAGAAAGGAGTGACCGGTTTACCGGCACTCCCTTTCTTTTTTATGGTGTTCTATTTATTATAAATTTCTTTCCGGATACATCGCATCCCACCATTCCGGTTCATCCTTCAGCCATTTGGCGAACCAACTGAAGATCGTGTTCTGCCATTCAAGACGTTTTTTATAGTCGACAACTCCGTGGTTTTCACCGTCTACCTGGATAAATTCGACTGTCTTACCGAGCATTTTTAATGCCAGGAACATCTGGATACTTTCACCGATAGGGACATTGGTGTCCGCATTACCGTGAAGTAACAGGAGAGGAGTCTTTATCTTATCGGCATTGAACAACGGACTCTGTTTGGTAAAGAACTCCGGATTATTCCACGGATAAGTCCCTGTATTGGCAACCGAGCAATAGCCATATCCCCAATAACCTTCTCCCCAGTAACTGCTCAGAGCACTGATACCGGCATGGCTGACTGCTGCCGCAAACAGATCGGTACGTGTTTGTAGATATTGTGTCATAAAACCACCGTAACTGGCTCCTGCACAACCAATCTTTTTAGGATTTACGAAGGAATGTTCTTTACAGAATAATTCCGTACCGCGGATAATTTCTTCGGCTGTTACTTTTCCCCAGGCATTAACGTGGCGGGCGGCAAATTCTTGTCCGAAACCGGTTGTCCCGCTCGGATTAAGCGTGTAGACAACGTAGCCTAATGCTGCGTACATGTGCATGGAGTAGCTGAACTCTAAAGCACGGTTTGTCGGGGATGTGCCACCGTAATAGTAAACGATCATCGGATATTTCTTTGACGGATCGAAGTTCGGTGGCAGGTAATACCGTCCCTGGATAGTTGAACCTTCGGCAGAGGTGAAGTTCCAGTCGTGTACTTCTCCCAATTTGATGTCTTTCAGCTTTTCGGCAGACAGGTCATAGATCAGACGGCTCTTCCCGTTTTTCAAATCAAAGGCATACAGTCGATTGGCGTTGGAAACGCTTTGTCCGTAATAGTACATGACCGGGGCCGTTTCCGCTAATGAATAGTTATAGACTACATCCTCAGAAGTATTCAGTTGCTTGATTTTTCCGTTTGAAGGATTGCAGGTATAAATACGCAGGTAATCCTGATCTTCCGTCTGCATATAGATTTGACCGTCGTATTTGTTCCAGACGGCATTTGTTACGTTCGGATCGAAGTCTTTGGTCAGGGCCGTCGCTTTCCGGGTGGCCGGGTCATAGAGGAACAATTGTCCGTCGTATGTATTTGAGATTTGCCCTTCCTTAATATTTAATCCGATTCCACCGAAAGCATTTCCCGAACCACTAACCAACAACTGTTTCCCATCGGGAGAGAAAGAACCGCCATTTACGTATTTGGCCTTTTCCCAGATGGTGTCGACCGCCATTGTCTGTAAGTCGAGTTTATAAAGGGAATTGCTGGAGAAAGGCAAAGAGGTGTAATCCTGTTCGCTGGTACTGAACAGCAGGTAACGGCTATCCGGACTTACATCGTTGATGTAAGTGCTGTTGTGCCCGAATGTCAACTGTTCGTACAAACCGGATTGCAGGTCATACCGCCAGATGAAGTAACGGTTGCGGAAACCCGGCAGACGGTCGTTGGGTTCGAGGATACGGAGCATGTCGGGGCCATCCTTCGGACCTTCTTCCTGTATGGTGAAAAGGAGGCTTTTTTCGTCAGGCGTGAAGCTGAAACTACCTTCCGGCAAATTGTTTGCCAGTATTTCTTCCTGCATAGTGGCGGGATCGACGGCAACCAACTCTTTTCCTGTTGAGCCTGTACGTGTGAAATACATCTTATTACTTGTCGGCATCCAGCTGGCTTCCATTATAAATCCTTTATCCTGCAAGAGGATACGTCCGGTTGAAGCATCGCGCAATTGGGCGAAAGATTCACTTTTGCCACCTTCCAGACGGGTATAGTATTTGACCAATACATATTTCCCGTTGGGTGAAACACTGGCTCCACGGAAGTTTGTTCCTTCCAGAACGTCACGCGAAGTATAACGTTTCTCTGAATTGAGGGATGCAATGACTTCGGCCTTTTCACCGCTTTTATAGATCGCTTTTAAGGTAGGAGGACAGGTGTCGTTCTCGGCTGCCAGGTATTTGATCACAACTTCATACCGGTGGGGTTCCATCGTTAATTCGGAAGTGGCACTTACCGGCTTGTTGTTTACATACACGTCGAATGAGCCGGGACCGGAAACTTCCAGTGTCCCTTTAGTATACCGGTCACTGTTCAGATAGAACGAGAAAAGGTGAAGTGCATATCCCTTTTCCGGAGCTTTGAAACGGACCATTCCGGCTGTATCGGCATCCAGAACAGTTGCATTCGACAAGGCCCGGTTGAAAGGCACAGTCGATTTGAGCAGATTCTTTATCTCAAAAGGTTTACCGTTCACATTCAGGCTGTCGGCCATGATCGGTTTGTTCACCGGAATAGGACCGGCGTGCAGGAACTGCATTACTTTTATATCTTCTGTCGCTTGTAAGGTAAAGGCGGAGAAAAGCATTGCAGAGAGAAGGTAGGTACATTTATTCATATAACTTGTGTTTATTGATTGCGTATGCCACTGACCAGGAAAAGATTGTCGGTATCTTCCATATCCTGTATATGGAAGAACGGTTCCATCATTGCGGCTACTTCCCGTACGGGAGGCAGACCGAATGAAATCCGGTTGGCTTGTTTGTTGTGGTGCCCGTTGATCGATTCGCGTCCTTCGCTATGGCAGATCACGAGCTCCCCACCGGGAACAAGCAATCCGGCCAGATGGGCGATCAGTTTTTCCGGCTGTTCAAAATGAGGAAATACACTGTAGGCTATGATGAAGTCGAACTGTTCATCTTTCAGATCCAACACATCCATACAGCGGAAATCGACCGTATCCACCCCATATTTATAGCGGGCCTGCTCGATCATCCGGGGAGAAATATCTATCCCTGTGATATGGGCAGGGGAATAAGTAAGCAGATATTGTTCCAGTATACCTGTTCCGCATCCCACATCTAATATCTTCAGCCCTTTATGCAAGGTGGTATGTTCCAGTATATAAGTGATCTTTTCGGGATCATGGTAACAAAGTTCGTCCCACCGATCGGCCAGGGCATCGAAGAAACCGGCTATTTTATTCATGTTAATTGCCCCTCCCAGACAAAGCAACCGGAAAACTGCTCTTTCAGGTGAATCGGATTTTCAAACAGTCCGAATACGGAAGAGCCTGACCCGGACATAGATGCATATACGGCCCCCGCCTGGTAAAGCGTTTCTTTGATTTGTCCGATAACCGGATGTTTGGTGAATACGCTTTGTTCAAAATCGTTTATCATCAACTTTTTCCATTCGGAAACGGGCCTGTTTATAATCTCCTTAAGAGATTGAGCCGGGGCTGCCGGTGTGACCAGTGAATAGGCTTCGGGAGTGGATACCGCTACATCGGGTTTTACCAGACAGAGATGATAATCTTTCAACGATAGCTCGACAGGTTCAAAAATATTTCCCGTACCTGTAGCAAAGACAGGTGTGTTACGGATAAAGAAAGGACAGTCGGCACCGATGGTCGCTGCTAACTTCTCCAGTTCTTCCGGTTGTATATTCAACTGACAGAAGTCATTCAACAGTTTCAACATGAAAGCGGCATCAGCCGATCCTCCGCCTAGCCCGGCACCGAAAGGGATTGCTTTCAGTAAATGGACTTCCAAAGCCGGAATATCATATTGGGTTTTAAGCAGGTTCAATGCTTTTATTACCAGGTTCTTTTCCATAGGGGCATCTACTTGTATGCCGGTTTGGGTGAAAGATAACTCATTCGCACTTACTATTTCAAGTGCGTCTTTCACGGGTATGGGATAGAATACAGTTTCAATATTATGATAACCGTCCGGTCGCTTATTGACGACGTTTAGACCCAGGTTTATTTTGGCATTAGGAAAACAAATCATAGATAGAGTTTTTTAATTATGTTTTGTAGACAAACGTAGACAAAATAATCTTTATAAGCAAGTTGTTTTGCTTGGTTTTGTGTCGTTCATATAGGTGATGTGTTAGGGATGGCTTTATTATTCTTTTTTGGAAATAAGGAAGCGTTGATTTCTCGAAATATTGATTATCTTCGCCGCGTGCTAATTTAATTCTAATCGACAAATTCAAGAAAATGAAACGAATCGTTTTTTTAGACTATGTACGCGTGTTTGCCTGCTTCCTTGTTATGGTCGTTCACGCCAGTGAAAATTTTTATGGTGCTCCCGGATCCACAGACATGGCGGGGCCGCAATCCTTTTTAGCTAATGAGGCAGACCGGCTGTGGGTGGCTGTGTATGACGGTTTCTCACGTATGGCAGTTCCCCTGTTTATGATTGTCTCCGCCTTTCTTCTGGCACCGATGAAGGAGGGACAGACTATGTGGCAATTTTACCGCCAGCGTTGTATCCGTATCCTGCCGCCATTTTTCATATTCATGATATTATACAGTACTTTGCCTATGTTGTGGGGGCAGATAGATGGAGAAACGTCAATAAAGGATTTATCGCGAATATTGCTGAATTTCCCTACGTTGGCCGGGCACTTATGGTTTATGTATCCTCTGATCAGCCTTTATCTCTTTATACCTATCATATCACCCTGGCTGAGTAAAGCTACGGCGAAGGAAGAACGCTTCTTTATCGGACTGTTCCTGTTAACGACATGTATACCGTATCTCAACCGCTGGTGCGGTGAAGTGTGGGGGCAGTGTTTCTGGAACGAATACCATATGTTGTGGTACTTCTCCGGTTATCTGGGATATCTTGTTCTGGCACATTACATACGTGTTCATCTTACCTGGGATCGCTCCAAACGTCTTGCCATAGGATTCATCCTGATGGTCGTAGGGGCTGCATTGACCATCTATTCGTTCTATATCCAGGCTATACCCGGAGAACTTCATATTACTCCCGTAATAGAAATAGGATGGGCTTTCTGTACGATCAACTGTGTGCTTCTTACCGCGGGTACATTCCTTATGTTCACATGTATAGACCGTCTGAAGGCTCCAAAGCTGATAACAGAAATGTCGAAACTCAGCTATGGTATGTACCTTATGCATATATTCTGGCTCGGATTATGGGTAACGGTGTTCAAGCAAACTTTGGCATTGCCGACTGTTGCCGCCATACCCAGCATTGCTGTGAGTACTTTCGTCAGCTGTTATGTAACGACAAAGATTCTTTCGTTCTTACCCGGTAGTAAATGGATAATCGGAGATTAAGATAATGGAAGTGTTTTAGTATAAAAAAAAGTCCCGGTATTTTACTCGCAGAAGAAAATACCGGGACTTTTTTATGATTACCTTAGTTCATTAAGGCTCTGCAATCGTTTCTTCTGCGAGGATACGTGCTTTATCGGCATCGCTCTGGATATTGGGTTGTTCCAGACCGTAATGTTTGATCTTATCTTCACGCTTTAACAGTAAAGCGATGATCAATGCCAACACACCGAAACAGGTAAAGATTGCCATTGGCAGCGTATAATCGTAGGCCGGCTTTCCCGTACCGTTGTCGATCTTGCAATAGGTATCCAATACCCATCCGATCAGAAGTGGAACCATACTTAATCCGATATTCTGAACCCAGAAGATCAGGGCATAAGCCGTACCCAACTGCTTTTCCGGGATGATCTTCGGAACGGAAGGCCACATGGCTGACGGAACCAGGGAGAAAGCAATACCCAATACGACCATAACGATGGTAGCAAACCACCATTCGTTGAGGATCGGCAAAGTGAACAGCAAATGAACACCTATCAGCATTAATGCACCGTAGATCATGATAGTAGCTCCTTTTCCTTTACGGTCGTACAGGTTTCCGAAGAACGGTGTCAACAGGATCGTACCGAAAGGCAGGATGGCAGGAATGTTACCCGCCAGATCGGGGCTTACATTGTATTTATTGACCATTAGGTCTGTCGCATATTTCAGGAAGGGGAATACGGCTGAATAGAACAGTACGCAAAGCAGGGCGACTAACCAGAAACCTTTGTTGGTAACGATCAATACGATATCTTTCAGACGGAACGGTTCTTCCTCTTCAGCCTGTTCCATTGCATCCATTGAACTATCGAGTTTGCGGTCCATCACACAGAATACAAGGAATGCGATCAGACCGATACACAACATACAAAGGCAAAGCAGGATAGGAGCGGAGATGCTACCGAAGAACTTCGCTGCCGGAACGGTGATCGATAATGCCAATGCTGTACCCAGACGTGCCGTAGCCATTTCCAGCCCCATAGCCAATGCCATTTCTTTTCCTTTGAACCATCGTACGATGATCTTGGAAACAGTGATTCCGGCTGTTTCCACACCCACACCGAAGATTGCATAACCGAGGGCAGCCACCATTACCTGGGCTTTCCAGCCGAACAATTCACCATCCATTGTGAAGAAGTCGGAGATTGCATAATATTTAAGTGAACAACCGACGATCATTAATACACAGGCACCGACTCCGGTAAAACGGACACCCATCTTATCCAGTACGATCCCTCCGATGATCAACATGAAAAGAAAAACGTTGAACCAACCATAGGCGCTTGTGAAGAAGCCGTATTCTGTACTGCTCCAGGAAAGTTGTTCTTCCAGCATCGGTTTAAGCGGGGCCATCACATCGGTGAGGAAATATCCGCAAAGCATGGTAAATGCGACGAGCGCGAGTACGCTCCATCGAGCGACTTTTGAGTCGCTCAGTTTCTGGTGAATTTGTTCAATCATGATATTTGTTTTAATTAAGTTATATTACTTGTCTTCTTTCTTAAAGAGGGGGAGTGCATCGGCTACGATAAATGTACTTCCTCCGATAAAGATCGTATCCTCTTCATGAGCCCGTTCCAAAGCCCGTGCAACGGCATCGGCTACGCTGTCACAGATAACTCCGCTAAGTCCGTGTCCAACCGCCATCGCTGCAAAATCGGTGGCAGACATGGCTCGTGCAACCGATGCCTGGGTGAAATAATAGAAGGCGTCTTTGGGCATCAGTTCCAGTACGCCGTTAATATCCTTGTCGTTTACCATTCCGACGATCATGTGAGTTTGTCGTGAATGTTTTATTACTTCATTCAGTTGTATATTCAGGTATTCCCAGCCACCTATGTTATGGCCTGTGTCGCATATCACCTTCGGTTTTTCCTGTAAGGTCTGCCAACGTCCCATTAATCCGGTCAGTTCTACCACACGTTCGAAACCTTCCCGCACCGCTTCCTGTGGAATATTGACTCCCACACTTTCGAGCAGGTTGAGGGCTGCCAATACGGTTTTTGCATTCCTTACCTGTACTACACCGCCCAGTTCTCCGAACAATTGTCCGTATTCAACAGAATCGAGGTACCATTCGCCGGTATCCATCAGGTAAGACTCTCCGAGCAAATCCTCTTCAGAAGCAAAATACACCAGTGTCTCGTTTTTGACAGCTGCTTCGGAAAATACTTTGGCCACGCTGTGAGTATACACTTCTCCGACCAATGCAGGTACATTCGGTTTGATGATTCCCGCTTTTTCGAAAGCGATCTTCTCGACCGTGTCGCCCAGAAACTGGGTATGGTCGAGACTGATGTTCGTTATGATGCTCAGAATCGGAGTAATGATGTTCGTACTGTCCAGGCGTCCGCCCATACCGACTTCAATAACGGCGAAGTCTACCTTCTCGGCACGGAAATAATCGAAAGCCATGGTAGAAGTCAGTTCAAAGAAGGAGGGATGAAGAGGCTCGAAGGTGCTACGGTGGCGTTCAACAAAATCTACAACATATTCCTGTGGAATCATTTTTCCGTTGACGCGGATACGTTCGCGGAAATCAATCAGGTGGGGAGAGGTGAAAAGTCCTACTTTATATCCGGCCTGCCGGAGAATCGCGGCCAATAAGTGGCTGACGGAACCTTTACCGTTTGTCCCCGCTACGTGAATCGTTTTATAGGTTTTATGCGGATTACCCAGATAGTTGTCCAGTGCGATACTGGTGTCTAATCCCGGCTTGTAAGCGGAAGCTCCGCTGTGCTGAAATACCGGAATGCTTGTATATAGATAGTGAAGCGTTTCTTCGTAAGTCATGCTGTTCGTTTTTATAATTGGCAAAAGTAGTTAATTTTATTTATACCTTTGCACCCTGTTAATATAAAAATAAGAGTAGAAAGGAGATGAATAAACAACGTGTAGCTTATACTCCGAGCGGTGGAGTATGTTCTAAAATGATGATTGTGGATGCGGAAGATAACATTATTACCGGCGTGCAGATTGTAGGCGGTTGCCAGGGTAATACGCAGGGATTGAGTAAACTCTTGATCGGTATGGGAGTACAGGATGCCATCCGACGGCTGGAAGGTATCGACTGCCGCGAACGGGGTACCTCCTGTCCGGATCAGTTGGCACAGGCCTTAAAGAAAATCAATCAATAATCAGCTTGTATCCGATTCCCCGGACGTTCAGTATCTTTATCGATTCGTCTTTCGATAGTTTGTGCCGCAGTTTCGTAATAAAGACGTGCAGACTGCGGGCGTTGAAGAATGAGTCGTCGCCCCAAAGGTCTAATAGTACGTCTTTCATCGGCAATACGTGGTCTTTGTTTTCGCAAAGCCGTTTGAGTATTTCCGATTCACGGTTGCTCAGGAGCTGTTTCTCTCCGCAATAGAGGAGCGTTTGCGTGATCGCATCGAAGGTATATTGTCCGAGATTAAAGGTCGATTTTTCTTCCTTCCGGACAGTGATCTTGTTCAACAGGGCTTTGATACGGACGATCAGCTCCGCCATACCGAAAGGCTTTTTCAGGTAATCGTTGCCACCCAGCTCGAAACCTTCGACTACATCATTGGCAGAGGAACGGGCAGAAAGGAAAAGGACCGGTATCTGGCTGTCTGTTTTACGGATATGCCGTATCAGGGTGAAGCCGTCTATTTTAGGCATCATGATGTCGGTCACGATAATATCCGGTTTGATCTCTTTGTAAAGCGCCAGTCCTTCTTCACCGTTGGCTGCCAATACGATATCGAATTCTTCACCGTCCAGCGTATCCTTGATGATCATTGCCAGTGTCGGCTCGTCTTCTACTAATAAAACTTTTATCTTTGCCATTGTCTTTTCTTTTAGTTTTTGAAATGAAGAGTGAATGTGGTTCCTTTGTCCGGTTGGCTTTTTACGGTGACCGATCCTCCATGTTTCGACATCATATCTTTTACATAATATAATCCCAGTCCGAACCCTTTTACGTTATGCAGGTTGCCACTGGGTACGCGGTAAAACTTGTCGAATATTTGTTGCTGGTTTGCCTCGCTGATACCGATGCCGTTGTCCGTAACGGATACACGGATCTCATTCGACAGCATTTCAGCGCTGATGAAAATTTCAGCCGGATTATCTCCGGAGTATTTTACAGCATTGTCGATCAGGTTGCCCAGTATATTATAGAAATGAGTCCGGTCGGCAAATACAGCAATTGCCTCCGGTATATTTGTCGTTATGTTGACAGGTTTACCGGCTTTCAGTTTATGCTGTTCAATGAGCGGAACGATTAACTCGGAGATAAGGATCGATTCCTGTTTCAGGCGGAAGGTATTGCGATTTTCCACGGAAAGAGTGAGTATTTGTTCTACGAGGCCGGTCAACTGTGTGAGCTGCTCGCGGACGATACTCAGGTATTTCTTTTGTTTTTCGCTGACGTTGGTGTCGTAATTGAGCAGAACGTCGTTGGCCGCGTAAGCAACGGAGATCGGTGTTTTCAACTCGTGTGTCATATTGTTGGTGAAGTCCGTCTTTAGTTCTTCCACCGTTTTCTGGCGAAGGATGGTATAAATCAGGTAAACAAATGCAATCAGGATCAGGATGACCAATAAGAAAGATGAAATAAGTATTCCTGACATTTGTTTGAAGACCAACTGGAAAGGTGTTTTTAATGTTAGTCGGTAATATACTTCCGGCTGTGTACCTTTGATCGGATAGGTGAATTCTAAGCCTTTGGTACTGAGCGTGTCGGCCGACCGGAATGTTATAACAGTCTCCGGCAGGCTGTCCTTTACCTGAACCACTTCCAGTTTATAAGGGACGGAAATATCGTGCTGTTTGAGTTCCTGAACCAGCAGACTGTCGAATAAAGCATAGTCGATCGGTTTCAGTGAATCGAGCTTCTCATGTAAGGCTCCCTGTATCTGACCTTCCATCGAGGTCAACAGGGCCAGGTATTCGTTGAGCGATTCTGCGGTTTCGTCATATTTGAATGGGTTCTTATCTGCTTTTACAGAGAAGGTATCCATTAATCCGTTTCGGGAAATTTCTTCTGTGCTGTCTTTTGAAATTTTGAACTTTGAAGTGATGGTTCCTGGGCTTTTATTCTCTGTCAGCGAATCCATTCGGATGAAAAGTTCCTTATAATCGGCCATACGCATGGCATCCTGTATATTCCCGTTTACTTGCTCCCAGGTGGAATCGTAGAGCCCTTTCAACCAATACCCCTGTGAAAACAATAACGCCGCCAGCGATAAACTTATCAAAGTGGCTATGATTTTGAAACTTAATTTAGTTTTCATATATTGTTCCTGATCTTTCAGACAAAAATAATGGATATGTTTGGGAGTTTGGGATTACGGTAAGACTAAATAACACTTTTAGGGAATATAACAAATATCGTTTATTCCAAAAAGTCCATTTTATTTTATAGCTTTGCGCCTTATTTCCTATAAGATAGCCAGATGTCGATATTAAGATACCTTTTCATATTGTCAGCCTGTTCGCTGATCACTTCTGAATTACAAGCTCAGTTTCTGGATTATGGTGCGGATCCGGCCCGGTTTAAATGGAATGTGGCGAAGTTGCCGCACTACAATCTTATTTATCCCCAGGGTAACGATTCGATGGCTTACCGGTATGCTTTGTATCTTGAAAATGTATATCCGCGCGTTAAGAAGACGATAGGGGAACCGATGAAGATCAAATTTCCGGTTATTCTCCATCCCGGCAGTATGTCGTCGAACGGATTGGTTTCGTGGGCGCCGCGCCGTATGGAGTTGATTACGACTCCTTCGTCGAAACTGGATGCGCAAAGCTGGGACAAGCATCTGGTGTTGCATGAATCGCGCCATGTGATCCAGATGGGAAAGCTGATGCATGGTATCTTCCGGCCATTGTATTATATAATAGGAGAGCAGGCGGCAGGTGTGGCCGCCTTCTTTTTACCGACCTGGTTTCTGGAAGGGGATGCGGTAAGTACCGAAACGGCCATGTCGAATGCCGGGCGGGGACGGTTGCCGGAATTTAATATGACCTATCGTGCCCAGATGCTGGGAGATGGCAAATTGTTTTCGTTTGACAAGTTTCTACTCGGTTCTTATAAAGATTATACCGGCGATTATTATGCGTTGGGGTACGATCTGACCTCTTATGCCCGTTACCGTTATGGCAGTGATATCTGGGATAAGACGACGAGTCGCTATGTCTCTGTTCCGTTTCTTTTTTCGAGTGCCTTCAAACATCATACGGGGATCAGTATAGATAGGCATTATAAGGAGACATTCGATTACCTGCGGGATGAATGGAAGAAGCAGGATACGGCTGTACTTGTTCCCTCTTATCTTTCTCCGGCAAAAGATAAATATACCTCTTACCGGTATCCCCAGTTATTGAACGACTCTTCTGTTATTGCAGTCAAATCCGGTTTGGAGGATCTGAACTCTTTGGTCTTACTGACAAATGGAAAAGAAAAACGTCTGAGCTATATCGGACGTATCAACAGTCGTCTTAACCTTCGTAACGGACAGGTTTTCTGGACTGAGATTGTACCGGGGCTTCGCTGGACACATGAGAATTATTCGGTATTGAAACGTTATGATCCGGCAACCGGACGCATTACGACTCTCACTCCGCGTCAACGTTATCTGGCTCCTGCTATCGATGAAGCAGGAAAGACGGCTGCCGTTTCCCGTTTTACTATGGCCGGGAAGAGTGAACTTGTACTGGTCGATCTGGAAAATGGAAAAGAACGGGTCTGTTTCGATGTACCCGACAATGCTTTTATCAAAGAGTTGACGTTCGGAGAAGATGGGAATGTGATCGCCATAGCTGTCAGCGATGCCGGAATGGGGATTCTACAATTGAATACTCAAACTGGTGATTGGACTGAATTGATAGAGACTACTTCTGCCAATATTACTGCTCCGGTCTGGAATAAAGGACGTTTGTTCTTTGAATCCGGTGTTTCCGGTACGAATAATATTTATAGCCTGAATCCTTCGGACAGTCTGGCTTATCGTTTGACCTCTTCCCGGTTCGGTGCTTTCGACCCGGCTTTCAATCCGCAAGGGGACCGTTTATTCTTTTCGGATTATCAGGCAAAGGGATACCGGGTGGCTTCCCTGTCGACAGATAGTTTATTGGCAGAGGCCACGGATTTAGGCCAGCCGTATCGTTTCCCTTTAGCAGAGACATTGGTTGAACAGGAACAGTTCAATCTGGATTCGGCCCGGTTGGATTCGATCGACTTCAATCCTGTACCTTACCGGAAAGGATTGCATACGTTTAAAATACATAGCTGGGCTCCGTTCTATTATGATGTGGCCGAGGCGATGAATAGTGGAGCCGATGATCTGGCTACCATCGTAAAGCCCGGTGTCATGGTATTATCGCAGAATTCGTTGAATACGGCTATCATGCAGGCCGGTTGGTATTATAAAAAAGGGTATCATCACGGTAGGATGGCTTTTACCTATAAAGGTTGGTTTCCTGTGTTCGACCTGGCTCTCGATTATGGAGAGAAAGCATTCGATATGAGCTGGACTAAGAATGAGGAAGGGAAAGAGGTGACCCAATTGCAATACACCCATCGTAACCAGTTGGAAGCCGATGTCCGCGTTTATCTGCCTTTTAACCTGACAAGGAATCACTATACACGTGGTATCCAGCCTTCTCTTACCTATTATTATACCAATAATAAATACCAGCAGTTCGAGAGCAGGAAGTTCAGAAATTTCCAGTATATCTTACCGGAGTTACGGTTTTATAATTACCGGCAGCTGGCACAACGTGATATTTTGCCTCGCTGGGGATATCAGGTTCGTTTGCAGTATCTGCATTCTCCTTTCAATACGGAGAATTATGGGGATTTGTATGCAGCACGTCTGACGACTTATTGGCCGGGAATTATTCGCAATCATGGTTTGATGCTTCGTTTCGGTTATCAATATCAGACATTGGATGGAAAGTCGTTGTATCTTCCCAAACGTTTATTGGATGAAACCCGAGGGTATAATTATTTGTATCAGACCCGCCAGCAATGGGCGCTCAAAGCTGATTATGCCTTTTCGATCTTTTCACCCGATTTGAGTCTGGGACAATTCGTTTATATCCGTCGTTTGAGGGCGAATCTCTTTTATGACCTGACTCGTAACCAGGCCCGTAAAGCCGGGGGATGGGCTACCCAAAGCTCATATGGTACCGACCTGATATTCGACTGGAATCTCCTTCGTATGACTTTCCCTTTGACTACGGGTGTGCGTCTGATACAGCCAATTAACTATGGCAAATTCCAGGCAGAGATGTTGTTCTCGATTAGTTTCTAATGCGGAGTAACAACTGTAATTGCTACCCGTGTTCAAATGTCACAGCTACATTTCGTCCCATATCGTATCAGTAAACAAGGTTATACAATCTGTAATTTGGGTTGTAAAAGTGATAGAAGTATCCCGTATTTTTGTAATCGATATACGAATACTGTATACAGAATAATCTGTAAGTTGGATATGGAAAAGGAAAATACATTGGATTTCAAGACCGTATATGATTGTAACTGTTGCCTGGATTGCAAAACGCTGCATCCGCAGGTGAGTCTTATCAATCTGGAGAACCCGTCGCTGGAACAGGATACCGTCAAGTTTGAGTTTTATGCTATCCTTCTGATAGAGAATTGCCCTGACGATTGTTCATGTTGCGGACGGAAATACTATGATTATTCCAATGCAACAATGGTATTTCTTACCCCCGGTGAAATATTCCGTATGAGTGAGGAGAAAACCCTGCCCGGCAAAGGTTACCTATTGGTTTTTCACCCGGACTTGCTGTTTCAGACCACACTGAAGAATCACATAGGGAATTACACTTTCTTCCACTATCGCAAGGAAGAAGCATTGCATCTGTCGCAGCGTGAAACGGAAAAAGTCACTTGCTGTCTGTGGAATATAGAAGAAGAACTGCATCACTCGATCGATATGCATAGCAGTACTATCCTTTCCCGGCACATTGAATTGTTGCTGGACTATTGTACCCGTTACTACGAACGTCAGTTTATCACCCGTGAGAACAAGAATAAGACTATACTGGAAAAAATGGAGCGGTTGCTCGATGACTATATAAGCTCCGGCAAATTACAAAACGGTAAACTGCCCGCACCCGACTATCTTGCGAAGAGACTCAATCTTTCCGCATCCTATTTCAATGACCTGCTGAAATTTGAAACGGGCAAGACGCTGGAACAGTATTTCGAATTCAAACGGCTGGAAGTTGCTAAACGGATGTTACTGAAATCCGATGCCACACCTGCCAGCATAGCCCGTCAACTGGGTTATCCGAATGTGCAGTATTTCAGTCTTATATTCAAGAAAATAACGGGTGTTGCACCCAGCGATTACCGTTATTCGCAAAACTGAAGAATGTTTATCTTTTTGATTAGAAATTGTTTTGAATTTATTATTTGATTCTACTTTAGGAAAAGGTGAACCCAAATGACAGGTTTTGTAGGGGTGGGGTTTGCCCACCCTTTGCGACAATAATATAACAACCGGTGAAGAAGGGCGGGTAGACCCCGCCCCTACGGCCGAACCTGCCTGTTCCATTGTGACGGCGCCTGTAAGGGCGGTTCGCGAACCGCCCCTACCAACGACACTACATTCAAATCTGATAAGAAATGAATCAAACAATAAATTCAAAACAGTTTCTTATGCTCTTGACGGAGTGTGGTTTCTCGTCTAATTGACTATATTTGCATCTTGATTATAAGAAACAAGTTAAAAACCATTAATCAGAAAACAATGAAATTCAGTAATGTAAGATTATTAGTAAAAGACTTCGCTAAATGTTTCAGATTCTACACCGAACAGCTTGGATTAGAACCAGCCTGGGGAGATGAAAATAGCGGATATGCCAATTTTAAAGTGGCCGACGGAATAGAAGGATTCGCCCTTTTCGTATCCGACTGGATGGCACCATCGGTAGGCAATGCCGATAAACAGCAGCCTGTTGCGATGCGTGAAAAATCAATGATCTCTTTCTATGTAGATAGCGTAGACGAAACCTTTGCCACCCTAAAAGCAAAAGGTGTGACGTTTATCAGTGAGCCTACGGATATGCCCGATTGGGGAATGCGTACCTTGTACCTGCGTGATCCCGAAGAAAATCTTATAGAACTCTTTACCCCTCTGGCAGTGGAGCAATTTAGCCAGGAACTCCTCGAAGAGGATAAGAAATTTCAATAAAAGATGTTGCCAAAAAGAAACGGCTTATGCAAGTGAGCCGGACAGATGACATTTAATGAACCCTATAGTGATGCCGCTATGGGGTTCATGCATTTAAATTTACCAGTAATTTGGGTTAGATAATCAGTGATTTATATACTTTTATATTGGATACTATTCTGTAATTTTGTGTCATAACAATAAAAATAAGAATTGCATATGACAACAATGAAAGTGAAAGGTATGATTATGGTAGTGATCATGATGTTATGTATCCCCATAAATGCACAGACGCAAAGTGATAAGACGTTGGTTGCTTATTTTTCGGCAACAGGAACAACGGAGAAAGCAGCTAAGTTGATTGTAGAAGTTACAGGTGGAACGCTCTACGAAATACAGCCTGAAAAAGAATATGTAGCTGCTGACCTGGATTGGCATGACAAGTCCTCGCGTAGCAGTGTGGAGATGTCAGATGCTAAATCACGCCCTGCATTGAATTCCAAACCTGAGAATTTAGCAGATTACGATACCATTTATATAGGTTTCCCTATTTGGTGGAATTCTGTTCCGAGAATCATCAATACTTTTATTGAGAGCAATGATTTCGCAGGCAAGACGATTATTCCGTTTGCAACGTCGGGGAGCAGCAGTATTTCTAATGCAGAAAAAGAGCTGCAGGAAACCTACCCTGATCTGAAATGGCAGAAGGGCCGACTTTTGAATGGTGCGACAAAGGAAGATATTAAGAAATGGACTAAAAAATAAATTATTATGAGAAAGAATTTTGGGGCAAAGCCCTTTACTTATCCGCAACCGGTGTTTATTATCGCAGCTTATGATGAAAACGGTATTCCCAATGCAATGAATGCCGCCTGGGGTGGTATCAGCGAAATGCATGAAATTAGTATTTGTATCAGTGAGGGACATAAAACAACTGCAAATATTTTGAAGCGTAAGGCTTTTACCGTAAGTATGGCAGAAGTCGGGCAGGTGGTTGCCTGTGATTACGTGGGGATTGTTTCCGGTAATAAAGTTTCGGATAAATTTGCCCGTGCGGGTTTTCATGCTACCTATTCGGAGTTTGTGGATGCACCGTTGATTGATGAATTGTCTGTAGTATTGGAATGTAAATTGAAGGACTATAACCCTGAAACCTGTATTTTGCGAGGTGAAATAATAAACGTAAGCGTAGATGAGCGTGTTCTCGACGAAAACGGTAAAGTGGATGTATCCAAAGTGTCTCCCATTATATTCGACCCGTTCAATAACGATTACCTGGAAGTCGGTAAAAAAGTCGGTAATGCTTTTTCGGATGGTAAGAAATTGAAATAGGGAATGGCAATAATGGAAGCTTGTCCCTTATTACAGGATTACAGGATGTCCCTTTACATTGGATGGTAAGACTAAATAACACTTCATAAGCCAACGGTAACACAGTTTCTCATTGCAACTCCTTTCCTTTGCAATGAGAAACAAATAAAATCGATGGATATGAAACGAATACTTTACTACATGATGTTTTTGCTGGTTACCGGTAATGGGATGTTGATCGCTCAAAATACGATTCACGGAAAGGTAACCGATACGGATGATATTCCGGTAGATGGCGTAGCTGTCGTACTTCAGACATTGGATTCCGTTTATGTGGATGCTGTGGTGACCGATAGTCTCGGACAGTTTAACCTGAACCGGGCAGCTGATCAGACTTACCGGCTTCTCTTCCAACATCTCTTATACGAACCTTTCCAACAAGAGATTTCACAGGCGGATGCCGAAACGATTCGTCTGACAGCTAAAGATTATGAGCTGGACGGAGTGGTGGTAAAAGCCGAACGCCCGAAGGTCAAAGTGGAGAACGGCGCATTGAAGTATGATGTTCCGCAACTGATGAAAGATAAATCAGTGAGTAATGCTTTTGAGGCTGTAAAACAATTACCCGGCATTATCGGCGGTACAGACGAAATTCAATTGCTGGGAGCGGGAGCTCCGAGAATTATCCTGAACGGACAATTGACGACGATGTCGGCAGACCAGTTGATCACGATGTTGAAGAGTATTCCTTCTTCGCGGGTAAAAAATGTAGAGGTTATGTATAATGCCCCTGCAAAATACAATATTAAAGGAGCTGTTATTAACGTTATATTAGATAAGGGATCGACAGAAGAGACGGCTTTACAAGGCGAAGCAGGCGTTGATTATCTACAGAAACATTTTGCAACAGGTAAGGCACATGCAAACCTCTTGCATTCTACTTCTAACCTGACTGTCGATTTTCTGGTAAACGGAGAGAAAGGACGATATTTCGAAGGGGAAAATATTATGGCAAGACATACCCTGGAGAATAGTGTGACGGAAGTTTATCAGTCAGGCCGTGGCAATGGCCGTATAAACAGTGGAGACATGCGGTTAGGCGTAGACTATAAATTGAAGAACGAAGATATGTTATCTGCGGCATATACTCTGGGCGGCAATAATATAAAAAAGAATCGTGTAGCAGAAACTTCTTTTTCTGTACTGCAGGATGCGGAGACGAGTGACCAACGTTTCAGCCGGACTACCGGAGAGGATAAAGTAACTTTACATAATATCCGTATGCAATATGACGGTCATACGGGTATAACTGCCGGAATGGATTTTACGCGTTATAGTTCTCCGTCTTTCCAGAACTTTAGGGAAAACCGCGGACAAGAAACGTTGACGGATATGCAGAATAATTCTAAACAGAATATTTCACAATGGGCACTATTTACCAACCATACACACACTTTTGCCACCGGATGGACACTGAACTACGGTGTCCACGGTGGATACACTTCCTCGAAAACTTATATCGATTATCTATATAATAAGGGTTATGGGTATGAACCAGATCCGGATTTACTGGAAAATAATACACAAAAGGAATACACGGGTAATCTCTTTGCGGAAGTGTCTAAGGATTTCGGAGAGCATTTTTCGGCAACCGCTTCATTGAAAGGAGAGTATTTCAGGTCGGATTATAATTCAAACGGAAGTAAATCGACTCTTTGGAATGACTGGACATTTTTTCCGAATGCATCTTTGAGTTATGTTTTTACACCGCAACATATTTTGCAGTTAAACGTGAACAGCGACAAAACCTATCCTTCTTATTGGGAAATAACACCGCAGATAACACCTATAAACTCTTATTCTGTCGTGATGGGTAATCCGGCTTTGAAGCCTTATCGTTCGTATGAAGGGCAATTCCTCTATATTCTGAAACAGAAGTATACCTTTATGGTTTTCGCGCAGTACGAACCGGATTACTTTGCGCAGTTACCGTATCAAAGTTCTACGGAACTGAAAAATGTGTTCCGTTATGAGAATATGGATTATAATTTGATGGCTGGAATAGGGGCTGTTATTCCGTTCCGTATCGGTGAGTTCATGAATAGCCAGTTTACGGCACAGGGAATCAGGATGCGTCAGAAACTGGATCATTTTAATGATATTTCTTTTGATAACAGTAAATATCTGGGACAATTCTTTCTGAATAATACGTTCACGCTTTCCAAATCGCGTCCGAACCTGAAACTGGATTTAAATGGTTATTATATAACAGGAGCAGTGCAGGGTATCTACGATCTGGGTTCCGTTTATAATGTTTCAGCCGGTTTGAAATGGCAGTTTGCCAATGATAAGGCGACGGTTCTCCTGAAGTGCGATAATATCTTCCGGAGCAATCTTCCGAAAAAGGTAGAGATCAATCAGGCAAACCAATATAGTCGTATGACGAAGATTGACGATACACGTTGTGTGACGGTTTCCTTTATCTGGAAGTTCGGGGGGTATAAGAGCAAACAACATGATAAGGTGGATACTTCCCGGTTCGGAAAATAATAGGAATAGTTTGATTAATATTCCGGTGTCTAATGAATATTCATAGTTCTGTATTTTAAGCTTTGTGTAAAATGTGATTGATTTTAGTATTTATTTTATAGTTTTGTAAGTGAATAAATTAGAACCATTTTAATCTTATGCAAATGACAGGCTTGAAGGCATCTCTCTTATTATTTATTTTTCTTTCTTGTTTTTCCTGTAAAAATAGAAATACCGGAAATACATTGGAGGGAGAAGGGCAATCTACGTTGTCAGTATCTGTTCCGGACTTCAATTCAGATAGTGCTTATACTTATGTGGTAGCTCAGGTTGATTTTGGACCACGTGTTCCGAATACGGAAGCACATCTGCATTGTGGAGATTATCTGGTGGATGCCCTGAAACGTTTTGGAGCAGCCGTGCATGTACAGGAAGCAAAACTTACTGCATATAATAGAGACCGTCTGAATGCGCGTAACATAATTGGTTCATATAATCTGGAAAACTCCCGGCGAATACTTCTTTTTGCCCATTGGGATACCCGCCCGTATGCAGATCACGATCCTGATCCTGCTAAATGGCGTGTACCTATTGACGGTGCGGACGACGGAGCCAGTGGAGTAGGTGTCTTGTTGGAGATTTGTCGTCAGTTGGGTATGAGTAATCCGGATGTCGGTATTGATGTCATATTTTTCGATGCGGAAGATTATGGTACACCCCGTTTTATAACAGCTAATAGTCCGAAAGAAAGCTGGTGCCTGGGGTCGCAATATTGGGCTGCTAATCCTCACGTAATAAATTATCGAGCGGAATATGGTATCTTGCTGGATATGGTAGGTAGTCGTAATGCGTCATTCTTTAAAGAAATGACATCTATGGAATCGGCTCCTCGGATAGTGGAAAAGGTTTGGGGGGCGGCACGTGATCTCGGATATGGTAAGTTCTTTATTAATGAAGAAGGTGGTGGTGTACTGGATGATCATACCTTTGTTATAGAAGGACGTAATATACCGTGTATCGATATTATAAATAATGATCCGGAAAGCTCTCACAGCTTTGGCTCTTACTGGCATACACATGCTGATAATCTGGATAATATAGATCGCAATACATTGAAGGCGGTTGGTCAGACTGTTCTTGAGGTGGTTTATAAAGCAGGAGAAAAGTAATAAAAAGCGTAGATCGATAAATTCCGGTCTACGCTTTTTATTTTATCTGGGCACGATTTCAAAAGGAACCCTGATTGATACGCCCTGTTTCATCAGATTCATCAAATTGGGGTACATCCGTTCTTTGAACGAATCCCAGCTGCGATACTCCATTTGCGTCCATCCGGCTTCTGCCAGAGCCAGCCCACGCGGATAAGTCATATAAGTTACCCGGTTGATATCTTTTATCGCTTCTCCCCATAATGTGCCGGAGATACCCAGGATATGTGCCTGTTGTGCTGCCGGAAGTCCGTAACCCGGATCGAACTGATAACAGGTTTCCAGTGTGGTAACAGGCATTCCCCAGTTATTGAATTCCGGAAGGTCGCCTTTGAACTGAGGATAATCCAGGTAAGTGTATTCACCCGGAGCCATGATCAGCGGGTTGCCGTGTTTGGCTGTCAGTTCGATACATTTAGGAGTAAGTCCGGCACGCCAGGTGACCAGTGTAACATCTTTCGGATAGTAGAACAGATACTCGTTAGCCGGCATGCGAATATTGTCCAGTTCGCACCACAGCATAGGCTCCTTGCCATATTTGCGTACGGAAGCCAGTATCTTATCGAAGAAATAGTTCATAAGCTGAGATTCTTTTGTATATCCCAATTGTTTCATTAACGATTGGCAATGATCGCATTTGGTCCAGTTCTTTTCAATAACAGCCTCGTCACCGCCCAAATGAATTTTGGATGACGGGAATATAGCTGCTATTTCCTTGATAATATCATCGTAAACGGAATATACTTTCTCATTGTTGGCACAGAGCATCAGATTGACTGTCTTGCCCATTTCTTTCTGAATGGTATCCGTGTGTGTACAGCCCAGTTCCGGATAAGTCGCCAGTACGGCTACCGTATGGCCGGGAATATCCAATTCCGGTATGATCTCTATATTCCGGTCGGCAGCGTAACGGACCAGCTCTTTTAATTGTTCCTGCGTATAAAAACCGTTATCCGGTCCGTTCGGACCTGTTTTCGGATTACGGAAAGCACCGATCTCTGTCAGTCCCGGGTGTGCCTTTATTTCGACACGCCAGCCCTGATCGTCTGTCAGGTGTAATTGCAGGATGTTGTATTTGTATTTTGCCATCTGGTCGATGTAAAACTTAACATCTTCAAGAGGCAGGAAATGGCGTGCCGGATCGAGCATTAAGGCACGGTAACCGTAGCGGGGTTCATCGTCGATACGGATAGGAGCGATCTGTTTATTCGCCGTATTGCATACATCGCCCAGTAATATCTGGTCCAGCGTCTTCAATCCGTAGAAAAGAGCTTTCTGTGTACTTCCTTTGATGGAAAGTTTGCTTTCCGAAATCTCGATCATGTAATGTTCTTCTCCTTTTATAGCAGAGTCTGTCCAAAGTTCGATCACGGAGTTTCCGCTTGCCTGAAAGCCTACCATAATAGTGCTTTGCCTGACTCTGTCTCTCAATATACGTTGTAGTTCGAACAAACAGAATGCCTGCTTGGGCAAATTTGTTTTCACTACTGTTTGCGGAGTGACTGTAAAGTTCTTTTTGCCTGTTACCTGCTCGATATGGTTCGGCAAAGGCAATAAAGCCGAAGTGTTGCTCTGTCCGAATGACAAAGTTGCCGTTAATAGAAACAGAGAAATGAGTTTGAGTTTTTTAGTACTTAAGATCATAGATGTTAGATTTATTATTTTGTTGATTTCCTTCGAGGCAAAGATACATATCTGGTTGAATAAAAGAAACGCTTAGAAACAGATAAGGACAGATAGGAACAGATAATGGCGGATAAAAGCAGTTTGTGGACCTAAATTCGGAGTTTTTTTGTTTACATTTCTTAGTATTTGTCGTGTTATACGCATTATATTCGCGTTATTTGTTGATATATGGCTGTTAACAGCATGTTTGTATTGGGGCTCTATTTGCTGTTATCACATTCCTCTTTAATATAATAAGAAGTATTTATATATAAAGATTATATAATATAGGGATTTTCTGTTTTTTTTGAAAACTGACGGAACTAATCCTGATTCTTCCGTTTTCACGACATAGGTGTTTTGTTCGCAAACCATATATGTTTTGATGATAAAACACCTATGTTTCGATGAGTGGGGTTTTGTGCCATTAGCCCGAATACGGAATAAATTAGTCATTCAACTTTATTTTACCTTTTAAACTAAATAAGTCTCAAAAATGTTTTTAACTTAGAAGCGATAATCATTAAATCGAAATGATCATGGGAGCAAAGAAGAATTTTGTATTAGATACGAATGTTATCTTGCATGACTACAAGTGTATCGAAAATTTTCAGGAGAATGATATCTATCTTCCTATCGTCGTGTTGGAAGAGTTGGATAAGTTTAAAAAGGGGAGCGACCAGATTAATTATAACGCCCGTGAATTTGTACGCGAGCTGGATCTGATAACCAGCAATGATCTCTTCCTGAAGGGTGCTTCGTTGGGAGCAGGCTTAGGAACATTACATGTGGTAACCGGCGATAAATATCAGGAAAAGATTGCATTGTCTTTCCCGGACAAGACACCGGATCACCGGATTTTATCCTGTACACTTTCCGTTGCGGAAAAGAATCCGAAAGTACAGACTATCCTGGTAACGAAGGATGTCAATCTTCGTATGAAAGCCCGTGCTTTGGGTATTCAGGTGGAAGACTATATCACCGATAAAGTGGTCAATGTCGATATCTTTGAACGGGCACAGGATACCTATGAAAATATTGATCCTGACCTGATCGACAAGATCTATTCGACACCGGACGGACTCGATGCGGATCTGTTTGAATTCAAGTCGAAACTGGAGCCGAACGAATGCTTTATATTAAAGAGTATACGCGCTTCTGTTTTAGCTCGTTATAATCCGTTTACAGGGAAGATAAAGAAGGTGGAAAAGAGTTCGAATTATGGGATACAACCCCGTAATGCGGAGCAGAGTTTCGCCTTTGAAATTTTGAATGATCCGGATGTTAAGCTGGTTGGACTGACTGGTAAAGCCGGAACCGGAAAGACGTTGCTGGCCCTGGCTGCTGCCCTTAAACAGGCCGGTTTATACAAACAGATATTGCTGGCCCGTCCGATCGTTGCATTGGCCAATAAGGATATCGGATTCCTGCCGGGTGACGAGAAACAGAAAGTGGCTCCTTATATGCAGCCTTTGTTCGATAACCTGAATGTAATTAAGAACCAGTTTGCTCCGGGAAGCCAGGATGTTCGTAAGATAGACGATCTGCAGAAGAATAACCAGTTGGTTATTGAGGCTTTGGCTTTTATCCGTGGCCGTAGTTTGTCAGAAACATTCTGTATCATTGATGAAGCACAGAACCTGACACCGCACGAGATCAAGACGATCATCACCCGTGCCGGAGAAGGAACGAAAATGGTCTTTACCGGTGATATCCAGCAGATCGACTCGCCGTATCTGGATGCCCAGAGTAATGGTCTGGCCTATATGGTGGATAAGATGAAAGGACAGGAGTTGTTTGCCCATATCAATCTGATCAAAGGCGAACGAAGCCAGTTGTCGGAATTAGCTTCCGATCTGTTATAAATAGGTGGTTGTAATATTATAAAAATAGAAGGTATCCGTTTTGGGATACCTTCTATTTTTATGAAGCCCTCAGCTTTGCAGGTAGGTCTTGATGGATCTATTTAACTCTACGACTAAAAAAATATTCGAAACAAATGTTCATTATACTGGATAATGAGAGGTTTTTTGATTGATGTATTATCAATGTAAGAAGATTGTATGCTGCTTGATTGTAATTCTATCCTTGCTATCCTGTAGGTTTGTTTCTGGCTTAAACTAAGGACAGATAACTAGTCAGAACATCCATAATAATTTTGTATCTTGATACGCTGAATTATAGCAGTTTTACTATCTTTGCAATAATGGAACATAAAATACTGAAGTATGAGCTATGATATAAAAGATAAGCTGGAATGGACGGTTATCTTCGTTTTGGAGTTCGGACGGAAGTATGGACTGACGATGAAGCAGGCATTTAATTACTTGAGCCGTTTCAAAGGAATTGACTTTATAGATCGTCATTATGGGTATGTACACACACAGTCATTTGCTTCAATGGTAGATGATATAGCAGAATATTGCCATCGGCACGGAGGAGCATTGATATGAAACTATATCATGACACAAACAAGGATTTTGACAAGATAGACTTGTTGAAATCGAAACCCAACAAGGACTTCGGGCGTGGCTTTTATCTTTCGGCAGACTATGAGCAAGCTTTGAACATGGCACGAGTGAAGGTGGAGCAATTAGAGACAGGTAATCCGATGGTGCTGACATACGAAATAGCTGATGATGCTTGGGATGATTTACATATGCTCTATTTCGAGGATTATTCGGAAGAATGGGCTAAGTTTATCCTTCTGAACCGTAACAATTCTACAGATTTACCTGCGCACGAATATGATGTGGTGATTGGTCCAATTGCCAATGACCGGGTAGGAGTACAGTTATGGAAGTATGAGAATCGTTCGATAGATTTACCTACGCTGGTACGTAACCTACAATACATGAAAGGTGTAACCATACAATATTTCTTCGGTACGGAACGTGCCATAAAATTATTGCAACGATTATGAGCGAAAAGACGGATATGAAAGCAGATATGGTAAAGAACCTGGCCTTATTGTTAATCGAGCAAAATAATGAATTAACAATGGAACAGGCTCTTTCCGATGTATTTAATTCGGACACCTATCAGAGAGTGATGGATGAGAGAACTCATCTCTATTACCAAAGCCCAAAATATGTCTTTGCCTTTTTGGATGAAGAGTTAAAAAAGGGAAAACTTTCATGATGAAGGATGTTTTATTTTAAACATTGCACTTTATCAGGAAATCTATTTATTATCCATTTCTTTATAAGCCTCGATCAATTTTTTGATCACAACAGCCTCCGATATATCCTGTTGGTATGTTTCCGGCTTATAATAACTTTCCAGAAAACGATCGGCACCTGACCATACGGTTTCGATAATACCCTGGAAACGGTTACTCATTTGAGAGCCGGATTGCAGACGGAAACGTTTCATGTCGTCCAGTTGTTTGAGGGCAACTTCCGGTTTACGCCAGGGGCAGGTGGCAACGTCGAATCCCTTCATGGCAAAATATACGGCAGTCTGTTCCGGACGCTCGTAATGCCAATCGCATATGAAAACCTCTTTGGGGATAAGGTCTATTGCACGGTAGGTGTTATTCATACTGGCTTCCCAGGCACCGATACCGGTTGTTTTTCCATCGATCAGCCGGTCGCCCCAAATCATTAACCGCTTGCCTTGCTGTGCCAGATGATTTTGTATTTTAGTCACTTCTCCTGCATATAATTCGGCTTTATCCCGACCGCTGCAACGGGGACATTTATCATTGCCGATATAGAAAACTTCATCCATGCCGGCATGAAACAGATTTGTTTCGAAAGCGTCTGTCAGTTCATCGACCAGAGCAAATACAACTTTATGAACATCGGGGTGGAGCGGACAATAGCTTTTGCAGTATAAGCCATCCGGATTAGGCCATCCGGTATAGTTCTTAGTGTCTACATGAGGCGTTTCATCGAATTCCGGGTACACCCGAAGCAGGGCATAAGTTGTTTCTGACCATGACTGATGACCGAGCAAATTTATTTGTGGAGCTATCCGTATGTTATGTTTCCGGCAGGTGGTGACAATCCGTTTTACATCCTGAAGCGTAAGTGGGTTGGGATCGCTTAATTCCGGATGCGATTTGTAGTCGTAATTCCAGTCTACCCTCAGAATAAGCAGATTGAAATGTCCGGGAGCCAGTTCTTCTTCTATAAATTTCAGGAAAAGATCTATCTTCTGTACGGAAGGTGCAGCTATTGCCAGACCTCGGGTGGGTATAATGCTGTCTAGCGGGACTGTGCCCGTTTGAGCCAAAATACTATTGCTTGTCATACAGACCAGAAGGCATAAAATGGCGATGAAGTGTTTCATGGTATTTAAGTATTAAATTTGCTGGTACGAATATAATCAAATAAATTGGATTTCAAGCCTTTTTCCCCTAATAAATGAAGTGTTGTATAAAGTTGATATTCATAGAGATATAATAACTCAAAAAAAGACCGGTCTTTTGATTTTAAAAGTCCAGTCTTTTATTTTTTTAAGTCTTGTCTTTACTTTTGTAAAGTCCTATGCTTTTTTCAGAGAGGATATTTTCTTGAATTTTTTATCATCCTCCCTTTGTATTTATTATATATAATATTAATTCTATATTAAAGAGAGCTGCAACCACCGCTGTAGTCATTACTGATCGTAACTCTATTATAGATCTTGTAAATCAATATTTTTTGCATAGTTACTTTCACGGGACTTTGGGTGGAACACTTCGGATGATAAATAATTAACGAATAAAAGTGATAATTTGTAAGCTCTATAGACTTACAGATTATTAGTTGTCCACCTCCATCCGCATAATGTAATCATTCATATAATACCCATTACCGATATGGAAATCGCGTGTTGCATGTTCATGGAACCCCATGTGCTTGTAGAAACCGACAGCAGGGTTTTCGCGGTTCACATTCAGCTCGACAGTAAACGGTCCCGGATGGATACTTTTCAGGTAAGCAATGCCCTGTTCGATAATAAAACGTCCGATACCCGAACCATGCAAAGAGGGGAGTGAATAGATTTTCTGAAACTCGTACAGGTCTTTTTCAACCGTTTCGATAGAGAGATAACCCGAAGGCTCGCCGTCTTTGTAGATAATGAAGAACTCGTGATGAAGTTCATCCATTTGATTGAGAATACTTTCCGGGGCATACATCATCTCGAACATGTAGTCGAGTTGCTCGCGGGAGAGGATAGAACCATAAGTCGGCTCCCATATTTGAGATGCCAAGTTTCTGATTAACAGGATATCATCTGTTGTCGTTTTTCTAATTGAGAACATATTATGTGAATTTTAGACGAGCAAAATTAAAAATTAAATTATAGTGTTTTATTTTTTAGCTTGATTTTACATTTATTTCAATGTTTATTCACAGAAAAGAATAACTTTGTAGGCGTTTAATATTAGGGAAAAATACAATTTAATAAATATATATAGACATGGATACAAAGATTCAGGAACTGACCGACAAGATCTACAAAGAAGGAGTAGAGAAGGGGAATGAAGAAGCTGGACGGATCATTGCCGATGCGAATGCTCAGAAACAAGCGATTGTTAGCGAGGCGGAAGCAGAAGCAAAACGTATTGTTGCAGCAGCACAAAAACAGGCTGCCGAACTGAAAAAGAATACAGAAGCCGAACTGAAGTTATTCGCTACCCAGGCTGTAGAAGCGCTGAAGAGCGAAGTGGTAAACCTTATAACCGGAAAGATTACTTCCTCGAATGTGAAAGCGATCGTTTCTGACACTGCGTTTATGCAGAAGGTGATCCTTGAAATGGCTAAAGAGTGGGCTAAGAAAGAAGCTATCACTATCCAGACAGCCGATGCGGATGCATTAACCAAATATTTTGAAGCAAACGCCAAATCGTTGCTCGACGGTGGCGTGAAAATAGAAAAAGTAAGCGGAAAGAAAGCCGATTTCACCATTGTTCCTGCCGACGGTTCCTATAAAGTAAGCTTCGGGGAAGACGAGTTTGTTGCATTCTTTAAAGAATTCCTGCGTCCCGGGCTGGTAGAAATGTTGTTCTGATATGAGTAAATACTACTGTCTGATTGCCGGACTCCCTAATATATCATTGGATGATAGTAAGCTGACCTATTCCGTTTCTGAGTTCAGAAAGGAGTTGGACGGTATTCTTACGTCCCGTGATAAGAAGCTGGTAGACTTGTTTTTCCTCAAATTCGATAATAAGAACCTGCTTAGTTTCTCACAGCGTCCGGACAGTGACCCGGATGAAAAGGGAAGTATAACATACGACGAGTACAAAAGTCTGTTCGATGCTTTGAAGGATGGCGAAAAGCCGCCTAAGAACAAACTGATTCCTCCTTATTTCATAGAGTTCTTCAAACAGTATCTGGATAGCCAGAAGAAAGAGGAAAAGCAAACGATCTCCTGGGAAGACCGTCTGGCAGCCCTTTATTACGACTATGCGATGAAATGCAGCAACGGTTTCATCCGTAACTGGTTTGAACTGAACCTCAATATCAATAACATGCTGACTGCCATAACCTGCCGCAAGTATGGATTTGATAAAGCAGAATATATAGTGGGAAACAACGAGGTAGCCGAGGCTATCCGTACTTCCAATGCCCGTGATTTCGGACTGGGGGATACGGTAGACTATCTGCCCGATCTGCAACGCATTGCTGAAGAGCCCGACCTGATGGCCCGCGAAAAGAAAGTGGATTTGCTGAAATGGAAATGGCTGGACGATAATACGTTCTTCAAAACTTTCGATATCGAAAGCGTGTTCGCCTACTTGCTGAAACTGGAAATGATCGAGCGCTGGGTTACTTTGGATAGAGTGACAGGCGAGAAGACTTTCCGTGAAATAGTAGGAGCAATGAAGAAGGGAAGTGAGAATGCGTTGGAAGAATTTAAAAGAAACAATAATAAATAATTATGGCTACGAAAGGAATTGTAAGGGGAATCGTATCCAACCTGGTAACCGTAGAGGTGGATGGGCCGGTTTCTCAAAATGAAATCTGTTACATTTCCGTAGGAGGCGTCAAGCTGATGGCGGAGGTTATTAAAGTAATAGGAAAAGATGCCTTTGTACAGGTATTTGAAAGTACACGTGGGATGCGTGTAGGTGACGAAGCCGAGTTTGAAGGGCACATGCTTGAAGTTACATTGGGGCCGGGTATGCTATCGCGTAACTACGACGGTTTGCAGAATGACCTGGATAAAATGGACGGCGTGTTCCTGAAACGTGGTGAATATACATTTGCACTCGATAACGATAAATTGTGGGATTACAAGCCGCTGGCGAAAGTGGGCGATGCAGTAACGGCCGGTGACTGGTTGGGCGAAGTGGATGAAAACTTCCAGCCTCACAAGATCATGGTCCCTTTCACGTTTAAAGGCACTTATACCGTAAAGAGCCTGGTGGAAGCCGGACAATATACCATCAACCAGACAATCGCCGTATTGACAGACGAAGATGGTAAGGATATCGATATAAATATGATACAGCGCTGGCCGGTAAAGAGAGCCATCACTTGTTATAAAGAAAAACCGCGTCCATATAAATTGCTGGAAACGGGTGTCCGTACAATCGATACGGTAAACCCGATCGTTGAAGGTGGTACAGGATTTATCCCCGGCCCCTTCGGTACAGGAAAGACAGTGCTTCAGCACGCTATCTCCAAACAGGCGGAAGCCGATATCGTGATCATCGCTGCCTGCGGTGAACGTGCGAATGAGGTAGTGGAAATCTTTACCGAGTTCCCTGAACTGATCGACCCGCATACAGGACGTAAATTGATGGAACGTACCATCATTATCGCCAATACTTCAAACATGCCTGTGGCAGCCCGTGAAGCATCCGTATATACGGCGATGACTTTGGCTGAATATTACCGTAGCATGGGACTGAAGGTATTGTTGATGGCGGACTCTACTTCCCGTTGGGCACAGGCTTTGCGTGAGATGTCTAACCGTCTGGAAGAACTTCCGGGACCCGATGCGTTCCCGATGGACTTGTCTGCGATCGTGGCAAACTTCTATGCCCGTGCAGGTTTCGTTCATTTGAATAATGGGGCGACAGGTTCGGTAACCTTTATCGGTACGGTATCACCCGCCGGTGGTAACCTGAAAGAACCGGTAACGGAAAATACGAAGAAGGTAGCCCGTTGTTTCTATGCTTTGGAGCAGGAACGTGCCGACCGTAAACGTTATCCGGCCGTAAACCCGATCGACAGTTATTCGAAATATCTGGAATATCCCGAATTCCAGGAATATATCGCCAAACATATCTCTCCGGAATGGATCGACAAGGTGAACGAGATCAAGACCCGTATGTTGCGTGGTAAGGAAATCGCCGAACAGATCAACATCCTGGGTGACGACGGTGTACCTGTAGAATACCATATTACTTTCTGGAAATCGGAATTGATCGACTTCGTGATCCTGCAACAGGATGCATTCGATGCGATCGATGCCGTGACACCGCTGGCCCGTCAGGAATTTATGCTGGACAAGGTGGTGAAGATCTGTCATGCGGAATTCCGTTTCGACACCTTCCTCGAAGTAATGGAATATTTCAAACAGATGATCAACATCTTCAAGCAGATGAACTATTCCGAATACGAAAGCGATCAGTTTAAGAAGTTCAACGATCAACTCGACGCCCTGCTCGCAGAGCGTATGGAAAAATAACAGAACGTATGGCAACAAAAGCATTTCAAAAAATATATACGAAGATTACCCAGATCACGAAAGCTACCTGTTCGCTGAAGGCAACGGGAGTTGGGTATGACGAGTTGGCTTCCGTAGACGGCAAGCTGGCACAGGTGGTAAAGATCATCGGCGACGAGGTTACGCTGCAGGTGTTCTCCGGTACGGAAGGTATCCGTACGAATGCCGAGGTGGTATTCATGGGCAAGGCGCCTACGCTGAAAGTAGGCGACCAGTTGGCCGGACGTTTCTTCAATGCGTATGGCGACCCGATCGATGGTGGTCCGATCCCGGAAGGAACGGAAGTGGAAATCGGTGGCCCGTCTGTAAACCCGGTTCGCCGTAAACAGCCGTCAGAACTGATCGCTACGGGTATTGCCGGTATTGACCTGAACAATACGCTGGTAACCGGACAGAAGATCCCGTTCTTCGCCGACCCTGACCAGCCGTTCAACCAGGTTATGGCGATGGTAGCCCTGCGTGCCCAATCGGATAAGATCATCCTGGGTGGTATGGGTATGACCAACGACGACTACCTGTTCTTTAAAAATACATTTAGCAACGCCGGTGCACTCGACCGTATCGTGAGCTTCATCAATACAACCGAAGACCCGTCCGTAGAACGTATCCTTATTCCGGATATGGCGCTTTGTGCGGCTGAATACTTCGCCGTACAGAAGAATGAAAAGGTGCTGGTGTTGTTGACCGACATGACCAACTACGCGGATGCTCTGGCGATCGTATCGAACCGTATGGACCAGATCCCGTCGAAAGACTCTATGCCGGGTTCGCTTTATTCCGATTTGGCAAAGATCTACGAAAAGGCGGTACAGTTCCCGGCAGGTGGTTCCATTACCATTATTGCGGTAACGACTTTGTCCGGTGGCGATATCACACACGCCGTGCCTGATAATACCGGTTATATCACCGAAGGCCAGTTGTATCTGCGCCGTGATAGCGATGTCGGTAAAGTAATCGTCGACCCGTTCCGAAGCTTGTCACGTTTGAAACAGTTGGTAACAGGAAAGAAGACACGCGAAGATCACCCGCAGGTGATGAATGCTGCCGTTCGTCTGTATGCCGATGCTGCCAATGCAAAGACAAAGATGGAGAATGGTTTCGACCTGACGGACTACGACAACCGTACACTCTCTTTTGCAAAGGATTATTCGGAAAAGCTGCTGGCTATCGACGTAAACCTCGACACAACCGAAATGCTCGACGTGGCATGGGGCTTGTTCGGCGAATACTTCAAACCGGCGGAAGTGAATATCAAGCAGGAGTTGGTAGACAAATACTGGAAAAAGTAAGAACGGTCCGCAAAACCGTTCCATTCGGATGAAAAAAGAATTTCTCTCGGAAGAAACCGGAATTCCATCCGAAAGGAATTAAAAAACGATATAATATGGCAATAAAGTTTCAATATAATAAAACCTCTCTTCAGCAATTGGAAAAGCAGCTGAAGATGCGCGAGCGTTCCCTGCCTACGATTAAAAGCAAGGAAAGTGCATTGCGTATCGAAGTGAAGCGGACCAAGGATGAAGTGACAAAATTGGAACTTCAGCTGGAAAAAGAGATTCAGAGCTACGAGAACATGGTGGCTTTGTGGAACGAGTTCTCTCCCGAACTGATTGCGGTGAAGGATGTGACACTCTCTACGAAGAAGATTGCCGGTGTGATCGTTCCTGTATTGGACGAGATTCAGTTTGAGATCGGACATTACAGTCTCTTTAATTCCCCTGCCTGGTTTACCGATGGTGTCGAGCTGCTGAAAAAGCTGGCGCGTACCGGGATAGAAGCCGAGTTTTCGGGAATGAAGCTGGAGTTATTGGAGCATGCCAGGAAGAAGACCACTCAGAAGGTGAACCTCTTTGAGAAGGTACAGATCCCCGGCTATAAAGATGCGATCCGTAAGGTGAAACGATTTATGGAAGACGAAGAAAGTCTTTCCAAGTCGTCACAGAAGATCATGCGGGCTAACCAGGAAAAGCGTAAAGCAAAAGAACAAAAAGAGGAGGCTGGCGTATGATAGTAAAGATGAGTAAATATGCCTTTATGGTATATCACAGGGAGTATGATTCGTTCCTGACACAATTGCGCGAACTGGGTGTCGTGCATGTGAAAGAGGGCAAGTCTATTCTCGATAATGCAGAACTTCAGGATATATTGGCTATACGTAAGCGTGTCAACTTGTTAATGCGCTTTTTCAAGAACCTGAATTCAGGAACGAAGGACCTTCAGTTGGCTCCGGCCCGTGAACTGGATAAGAAAGCGGGACTGAAGTTGATCCAGAAGATCGAAGAATTGCAGGATAAGAAAGTGCAGCTTCAATCTGTCAAGGCATCCCTTGAAAAGGATATTGCCTATATGGAAATCTGGGGTGATTTCAGTTGGGCTAATTTCAACCGCCTGAAGAAGGCTGGATATGATATTACGTTCTGGACTTGCCCGACGGCTAAATATGAGCCGAAATGGGGTGATGAGTACAATGCAATATTGATCAATAACTTCCAGTCGGTTACTTATTTCCTTACAATCACGAAAGTCGGTACGACGATCGACATAGATGCGGAACGTCCGAAGATGCCGGACAGAGGCTTACAGAAACTAAATGTACGTCTCGACCTGTTAAAGCAGGAAATGAAGGTATTGGATGCTGAAATGAAAAAGCTGGCAGCGTCTGATTATAATACGCTCGATTTGTTTGACAAGAATTTGCAGAATGAATTCAATCTGTCGAATGTGCTTGTGCAGACCAATCGTCAGGCAGGCGATAAGTTGATGTTGCTGGAAGGCTGGGTACCTACGGAGAAAGCTCCGGCTATGGAGGAAACGCTTGAAAAGGATGGTTACTTCTATCAGCCATTGGAAATAGAAGAGGGAGATAAAGTACCTATTCTGTTAAAGAATGGGAAGTTTGCCAAACTATACGAGCCGATCACAAAAATGTTCTCTCTGCCTAATTACGGAGAGTTCGATCCGACACCGTTCTTTGCTCCGTTCTTCATGTTATTCTTCGGACTTTGTTTCGGGGATGGTGGATACGGACTGTTAATGATTATTGCCTGTACGATCCTGAAACGGAAAGTTAATCCGGACTACAAACCTTATTTGAGTTTGTTCCAGTATCTTGGACTGGCGACATTGATCGTCGGAACTCTTACCGGTTCGTTTTTCGGTATCGCCTTGGTCGACATACCTGCTTTTGCTTCAGTGAAAGAGTATTTTGTTTCGAGCGACAATCTGATGACGTTCTCGATCATAATCGGATTGGTACAGATCCTGTTCGGAAAGACGATCGCTGCACTGAAGATCATGTCACAAAAGGGCAAGAAATATGGTATTGCACCATTGGCATGGGTATTCATTATCCTGGCATTATGTCTTGTTTTCGGTTTGCCGATGCTGGACGTACAGTTGCCGGAAGTGGTGAAAAATGTCTTCCTGGTGATAGCCGGACTGGGATTGCTCGTAGCCTTCCTTTACAATACACCGGGTAAGAATATCTTCCTGAACTTCGGTACAGGTCTGTGGAATACCTATAACATGGCTTCCGGACTGCTGGGTGATACATTATCTTATATCCGTCTGTTCGCGATCGGTCTGACCGGTGCGATCCTGGGTGGCGTATTCAATTCGCTGGCTGTGGATATGACGGAAGGTATGAACATCGTATTGCGTGTGATCTGTATGTTGCTGATCCTTTTGGTCGGCCATGCGATCAACATCGGTCTGTGTACTATCAGTTCACTGGTTCACCCGCTCCGTCTGATCTTCGTAGAGTATTATAAGAATGCAGAGTTCGAAGGTGGAGGTAAGGCCTACCAACCTTTCAAAAAAGCATAAACAAAACATGATTTAAATAATAACAAAAAATAATTAAACAAACAAATTTCATTATGGAACCAATTTTATTAGCTTATCTTGGTATTGCGTTGATGACAGGTTTAACCTTTATCGGCAGTAGTTATGGTGTAACAATCTGCGGTAACGCAGTAGTAGGAGCAATGAAGAAGAACCCGGATGCATTGGGTACTTACATCGCATTGAGTGCATTGCCTTCTTCACAGGGTTTGTACGGATTCGTAGGTTATTTCATGATGCAGAAATTCCTGGTTGACAGCATTACGATGCTGAATGCAACAGCTATATTCGGTGCCGGTCTGGTATTAGGATTCGCAGGTTTATTCTCTTCTATCCGTCAGGCAGAAGTTTGTGCAAACGGTATTGCCGGTGTTGGTGCTGGTCATAACGTGTTCGGTGCAACAATGGTAATGGCCGTATTCCCTGAGTTGTATGCAATCTTGGCTTTGCTGGTTGTTATCCTGATCGGCGGAACTCTTCCGGTGTAATATTTAGTATTTAACATAGTAGTATCCCCTGTTTTATCGGTTGATAAGACAGGGGATTTTTAGTTTATATGGCGAAAGAAAAAATATTTACTTACATTTGTATGAATTGCAAGCAAACAATATAACACAATTGTAAAACATGAAAAAACATTTACATTTACTCTTATTAGCGTCAGGGCTTTTTCTTGTTCAGGGCGTGAGTGCACAAACAAATTCAGCAGACGATCCGCTTCCGGGTTATACGCAAGCGGAACGGTTTGCCGGTGATAAATTGCCGACGATGTTGTTTTCTACTTCAGTAGATCCACATTGGTTTAAGGCTGGTAATTGTTTCTGGTATGAATATAAAACCGGAAACGGGAATGTCTGGTATGTGGTTAATCCTTCTGCTAAATCGAAACGTCCTCTATTCGATCAGGATAAGCTGGCAGCAGAACTTACGGAGATCGTAAAAGACCCGTTTATCGCTCAACAGTTACCTATCCGGAAACTGGAGGCAGGAGAGGACGGACGTACTTTTACGTTTCAGGTGACCTCTTCACAGGATGCGAAGAAAGATAGTACGGATAAAGATAATAAAACGAAGAAAGAAGTTTTCTATTTCTCTTATGATTATCCTACCCGTAAACTGACGCATCTGGCCGATAAAAAGAAAGATACGGAATATCCCGACTGGGCTTCTATTTCTCCGGACGGTAAAACCGTTGTTTATGCAAAAGACCTGAATCTGTACCGTATGTCGCGTGAAGATTACGAGAAACTGAAAAAGGATGACAAAGACAGTACCGTTACGGAAATACAGCTGACAACCACCGGAGTAAAAGACTTTGGTTTCGGGCAGCCTTACAGCATTTTAAATACGGATACATTATGTAACGGCAAAAGAAAAAATCCGGGTTACTTATTGTGGTCACCCGATTCACGTCACTTTGCCGTATCTATCTCAGATAGCCGCGAGGTGAAAGACCTGTGGGTGATCAATGCCATGGCAACCCCGCGTCCGACATTGGAAACATACAAGTACCAAATGCCGGGTGAAAAAGAAGCGCCGATCAGCCATCTGTATCTGTTCGATATGACCAATAACTCTTATAAAGAGATCAACACCTGGGCTTTTAAAGACCAGACCATCCGCATGGCTCGTCAACCCCGCTTGCAAAAACAACGTGATATGAAGGAGCTGCCAAATATCTGGCTGGGTGATAATAACCGTTTCTTCGTTACCCGTTCCAGCCGTGACCTGCACCGTATCGACATCTGTACGTATACCATCGGTGAAGATTCGATCCGTCCGATCATCGAAGAGCGTATGAATACCTATATCGAAGTCCGTCCGCTGGCATCCGTAAACAATGGCAAGGAACTGATCCATTGGAGCGAACGCGACGGCTGGGCACATCTGTATCTCTACGATGATAAAGGCAACCTGAAAAACCGTATCACATCAGGCCCCTGGCATGTCGACCAGATCGTAAAAGTAGACGAAGCCAAGCGTGTCGTTTATTTCCTTGCCAATGGTAGGGAAAAGGACGAGAATCCCTATTATGAACATCTTTACCGGGCGAACCTGGATGGAAGCGGCTTGCAGATGGTTTCAGTCGGTGATTATTTCCATGATGTCCGCATAGATGATAATGCACAATTCATTGTCCATAATTATTCCCGCATCAATACGGTTCCTAAGACAGACCTGTTGGATAATACAGGCCGGAAGATTATGGACCTGGAAGAAAGCGATTTCTCACAACTGTTTGCAGCCGGTTACCAGTTCCCGGAACCGTTCAAGGTGAAAGCTGCCGACGGTGTGACAGACCTTTATGGTGTTATGTACAAACCGTTCAACTTCGACTCGACTAAAGTATATCCTGTTATCGATTACGTTTATCCCGGTCCTCAGGTGGAAGCAACCCGTTATCCGTTTACCCGTATGAGCGTTCGTACAGACCGTTTGGCTCAGGCAGGATTTATTGTTGTTTCTGTCGGTAACCGTGGTGGTCATCCGAGTCGTTCGAAATGGTATCATAACTTCGGATACGGTAATTTACGTGATTATGGACTGGCAGATCAGAAAGCGGCCATTATCCAGTTGGCTGATAAAAATAAGTTTATCGATATCCATCGTGTAGGTATCCACGGACATTCGGGTGGAGGATTTATGTCGACAGCAGCAATCCTGCAATATCCGGATTTCTTCAAGGTGGCGGTTTCCTGTGCCGGTAACCATGATAACAAGATCTATAATCGTTGGTGGAGTGAAACACATCATGGTGTGAAAGAAGTAGTATCGGAAAAAGGCGATACGACATTTACATACAATATAAAGAGTAATCAGGAACTGGCAAAACAGTTGAAAGGCCATTTACTGTTGGTTCACGGTGATATAGACAACAATGTCCATCCGGGTAATACGATGCGCGTTGTAGATGGTTTGATCCGTGCCAATAAGCGCTTCGACATGCTGCTTTTACCGCAGCAACGCCACGGTTTCGGTGATATGGACGAATACTTCTACTGGCGAATGGTCGATTACTTCTCTGAACATTTATTAGGAAAATCGGATAAGTCGGTGGATATACCGAAACGATAAGTTTATCAAAAACGTTCGAAAGATCTTTTGACGGTAAAATTAAAGAGGTTTCTGCATCGAATGCGGAAGCCTCTTTTTGCATAAATAGGACAATAAAAATGAAACATAGATAAAAAAGAATAGTGCAAAAAAAGATGACAAGAGAGAAAAACGATCTCTTTTAGTTTATTAACTAATGAATTTAGTTTTAAAACTAAAACTTTTAGTTTCTTTGCCGTAAACAATGGGAATTATGAAGCGATTGACTGCAAAAGAAGAAGAGATCATGGGCTATTTCTGGGAGAAAGGCCCTTTGTTCGTGAAGCAACTGCTAGAATATTATGAAGAACCTAAGCCTCATTTCAATACCTTGTCGACTATTGTCCGGGGATTGGAGGAGAAAGGTTTTCTTTCACATAATACATTCGGTAACACTTATCAGTATTATAGTGCAGTCAGCGAGGCAGAGTACAGTAAAGGCACATTGAAAAATGTCATTGCCAAATATTTCAATAACTCTTATCTGGGAGTTGTTTCTTCGCTGATAAAGGAGGAGGATATTTCCGTGGATGAACTCCGGCAATTACTGAACGAAGTGGAACAAGCAAATAAGGACTAATATTATGGGAGATTTCTTTGTTTATATCCTTAAATCGTCTGTATGTCTGGCAGTATTTTACCTGTTTTACAGATTGTTGTTAAGCCGTGAAACATTTCATCGTTTTAACCGGATCGCATTGTTGAGTGTCGTTATTCTCTCCGTAACCATTCCTTTTATCCGTATAATGACGGATGAGCCTGTTGCCATACAACGCCCGTTACAAAACTTGGAGTACCTTTTACAAATGGCGCAGATGCAGACGGAAACAGAAGTACAGACACCTCAGTCTTTCTGGCTTCCGTTCTTGTTTGTCGTTTATCTGGTCGGCTGTATTTTCTTTTTTCTTCGTTTCCTTTATTCTACATTCCGTATATGGCGGATGGTCGGGAAAGGAGAGAAGCAGGTTCTTTCCAAAGGATGCAAACTGGTAGTTACGAACGACCTGATCTGTCCATTCAGTTGGATGGGATACATTGTTATTTCCCGGAAAGATATGGAAGAAAGTGGCGAAGAGATATTGACACACGAGCTGGCTCATATAGGTGCTCATCATTCTTTGGATATGTTGATTTGTAGTTTTTGTGTGATACTTCAGTGGTTCAATCCTGCCGTCTGGCTGCTGAAACAGGAGTTACAGAATATTCATGAATACGAAGCCGATGAGAGTGTGATCAATCATGGCATCGACGCAAAACATTATCAATTATTATTAATAAAAAAAGCTGTTGGTTCACAGCGCTTCACTTCTATGGCCAACAGCTTTAATCACAGTAAACTAAAAAAACGAATTACTATGATGTTAAAACAAAAATCAAACCCCTGGGCGCGGTTGAAGTATCTGTATGTACTTCCGCTGACTGCTGTAGCAGTAGTCGCTTTTGCCCGTCCTGAAATCTCTCGCGAACTGGAGAAAATTTCAAGTGCCAAAATTAGCGAAATTGTTTCGGTTAAGGAAGTTATTGAGCCTAAAAAAGCTGAACCTATAGCCGAGGCCGTACCGGTTCCTGTGGACAAGCCGGCAGTTCCTGTTCCGCAGAAAACGAAAACTATAAAGACTGAAACGGTTCCGGAGGAGAAAAAGGAGAATGTGAATCCTTTGGAAGCTATGCAAAAGCAACTGGATGATTTGGGAAAAGGATCTGAAGAGCGCATGAAAAAGATCAAGACGAAAGTGGAATGGTCCCGAAATCTGATCCTGATCGACAATGAAGTGGCAACTTATGACCAATTGGATGCTATCCCTCCGGAAAATATCCATAGCTTCTCGATAAGTCCAAAAGAAAAGTCAGGAGAACTTTTAGCCAAATATAACGCGACGGATAAACATGGCGTTATTTCTCTTATAACTAAAAAGGGGGTTGATTCCGGAAAAGTAAAAGCGGATGAAATAAAAGTTGTCGGGTACGGTCCGATAGAAGATCATTTGCCGGGCGAGGTGAGATTCCGTATTAGAAATGAAAAAAACGGCGCGGAAAAACCTCTTATATTTATCGATGGGGTAGAACAGATAAGAGAAGGTGCATTGGAAAAGATAAATCCTAACACGATTGAATCGATCTCTGTCCTGAAAGACGAATCAGCCAAAAGTCTATATGGAGAAAAGGGCAAGAATGGAGTGATTTTGATCACAACAGAAAATGCGTCAGCAAAAAAAGCAGTAAAATGAAGATGACTTATTTGTGTCAATTAACCGTTGCCTCCTGTCTTTTTCTTGCTGCATGCAATGGAGATAAAACAACAGACGGTAAACTATCCGTGATCCCGTTGGGAACAGCCATTGAAAGACCGGTAGAGCTGAAGGCATCCGATTATTTCAAACAGGTTCGTTATGTTCCGCTGGAAACGACCGACAGCAGCCTGATTGGGAAAGGTCCCTATGTACAGATTATCAAAGACAGGATATTGGTTTCTACTAACCAGAGTCAATGCCTGATGTTTGATAAGGGAACTGGAAAATTCATCAAACAGGTTGGGCATATCGGGAATGATCCGGAAGGGTATAATAGTGTTTTCTGTTGGGGTGATAACGAAACAGGAATGATTTATTTCAACGGATGGAATAAAGATTTGGTTTGTTATGACTCGGAAGGAAACTTTCGGGGGAAGATTAAGATACCTTTTGATGTACAGGGAGCCTCTTCGTCATCTTTTAGTTACCAGAATGACGGGACATTTGTTTTGCATAAGTCCGGATTATTCGGGAATGGGGAAAGTAAGCTGCTTTTTTTTAAGGACAATATGCCGATAGATTCATGTTCAACCATAGCAAGTAAAGGTGAGCCGTTCGATCCTTCTAATATAGCATCGATTTCTGTCTTTAAAAGTGAGACTGGCATCGAAGTTTTTGGCCCGACTGCGTATGAAGGTACGATCGTTATTGATTATAAAGAGCCGGAGACCGGTATTATAATTATTGTTGCTAATACAAGTTTATGGTCCCGAGGCAAGGATATTTATTTCAAGGAAGCATACAATGATACGATATATCAGGTAAAAGACAGGATCTTAGTGCCTGCTGTTGTTCTTGACTTGGGTAAATATCATTGGAATTTTCTGGAACGCTTTATGAAGAATAAAGATAATGCCGTCCTGATAACGCAGATACTCGATAGTGAAGACCGGATGATCATCCGTTTTATCAGGGAATTATTTCATAAACCGACCCTGTTCAATGCCGTGGTTACCAAATCGACCGGAGAGGTTAAAGTCAGTTTGTACGTAAATGGTCTGAAAGATAACCTGACGAATTTTTTGCCTATACAACCTATGTCGGTTTCCTCAGCCGGAGAGTATGTGGGCTTGATTTCTGCAGGTGATGTGGTTGAATGGTTTGAAGATAATGAAGAGGTAAAGGATATTCCGCAGCAGGTAAAAGAGTTGAAGCGGATAGGGGAAGAAGATAATCCCGTGGTTGTAATAATGAAATAAAGAACGACACTGTCCATAAAATTGTGTAAATGAAAAACTACAGGTATTGTTACTTGTAGTTTTTTTTATTTATTAAATTTG
>NZ_JADNBB010000037.1 GCF_015550595.1 Parabacteroides goldsteinii | reverse complement strand
TGGATACCTCACGCCAAACGAAAAATTTAAACAAATTATTAATCAGAATTCTGTTGCATTTGCAAGTTGAATTCAGCAAACCTTAATAGCCACCTCGTTAAATGTCGTGGTTACATAACAAATGTTGAGTAAACTAGATTGTATTTACAGCGAATAATCCCTGTAAATCAATTATATATGTTAAATATTTATGTCCTCTATTTCTCTTATGGAGAAAAATAGGAATGCGGCAAGATAAAAGACGGCATGAATGGTTGATATGACAGCCAAAAAAGACATAAATTACTATAATACAGACCAATACATAAGTTGGGATGAACTATGGGTATATCTTGACCTGCCGTAATAACTAAAAAACACACGACGAATGAGTACTCCCATAACCACAAGGGAAGATCTAACTAGAATCCAATGGTTCGCCATGAGCGCTTATAAAAACGAGAAAAAGGCGGAAGAGATGCTCAAAGGCAAGGATGGTCTAGAGTATTTCATACCGAAACACTATGCCGTAAGGGTCTATCACGGAGTGAAATCCAAAAGGCTTGTACCAGTCATCCCGAATCTCGTCTTCGTGCATGCTTCCCGAAAACAGATCACGGATTTCAAAAAAAAATATAATTTCTTACAATTCATGATGTGGGAGAAAAGCACGGGACTGAAATATATCGTGGTGCCGGATAAGCAAATGGAGAGCTTTATCAAGATTGCCTCGCAGTATGAAGAAAACACTATTTATTATAAACCGGAAGAGATTGACATACGGAAAGGTACCCACATATGTATTTACGGTGGCAAGTTCAATGGAGTAAAGGGCGTATTCATGCGGGTGAAAGGAAAACGTCGCCGCCGGGTGGTTGTGATGCTTGAAGGGATTATGGGTATATCGGTAGAAGTTCATCCCGATTTGATTGAAGTCATCAATGATTCCGATTGTGACAAATTTTGAGAGATGACACAAAAAGGAGATGATGAAGTTCCCCTTCCTCGTGGCCTTACACAAATAAAATAATATTTGAATATATGTATTTTTGGATTGTAAATTGTTCACTGGCATTTTTGCTTTGTGTTCTCTGTGCGAGTATCGTCATTCCCCAGATTCTGCTAATCGCTTTCCGTAAGAAATTGTTCGACTTTCCCGATGAGCGGAAGGTACATCATTGTGCGGTGCCCCGATTGGGTGGTATCGCATTCAAGCCGGTAGTGTTTTTCACCATAGCCCTGTTGCTAGGAATCAATATGGTGCTGGGACATTCGGAGATATTGTCCGAAATCGGGAACGACGTGTGCTCTTTGGCTTTTGCTTTCTGCTCCATCATGGTACTATATCTGGTTGGCATGGCCGATGACCTGATCGGTATCCGTTATCGTGCCAAGTTTGTCATCCAGATTCTGTGCGGCGTGATGCTTATTGCCGGTGGGGTATATATCAACAACCTATACGGTGTTCTGGGCATCCATGCGGTGCCGTTATGGTTAGGATATCCCCTGACCATCCTGATCGTGGTCTTCATCATCAATGCCATCAACCTGATTGACGGCATTGACGGGCTGGCTTCCGGGCTATGCAGTATCGCCTGCCTATTTTATGGACTGACTTTCTTTATGCTCCATCAGTATGTTTATGCCATGCTGGCGTTTGCCACATTGGGAGTGTTGGTACCATTCTTCTATTACAATGTTTTCGGGAACGCCAAACACGAAAGGAAGATCTTCATGGGCGACACAGGCAGTTTGACCATCGGCATGATGCTCTGTTTCCTCAGTCTCAAACTGACCATGTGCGGACTAGACGATAATACAGGAAATGTACATCCGATGGTGCTGGCCTTCTCACCCTTGCTGGTTCCATGCTGTGACGTGGTCAGGGTTTACCTGCATCGGGTACGCAACGGAAAGAACCCGTTCCTGCCGGACAAGAACCATATCCACCATAAGCTGCTTGCTCTCGGAATAAAGCAGCGCAATACCATGATCATCATTGTTTCCGTGTCAACTATATTCATACTGCTCAATATTCTTCTGTCCCTTTATCTCAATGTGAACTGGATCGTTTTGGGTGATATATTGATATGGACTCTCGCCAACATCAGGCTGACAAAATCTATCGCACAACTTCAATCGGAACAGAAAACCAACAAATAAAAATCAATAAATATGAAAATCAGATACATTTTATCCTTATTAACCGTGGCCTTTCTATTGGGATCATGTGCCACACCGAAAGTCGCTTATTTCACGGACCTGAAACGGGGTACCGCAGAGCAAGTCTTGAACCCGCTGGAAATCCGGATACGTCCAGAAGACAAGATTTCCATACAGGTCAACAGCAAAGACCCCTTATTAATGAACCTTTTCAACCTTCCGATCATATCCCGACAGATTGGTACGACATCAGGTACATCCAATAGTCAGGGAATATCAGGATATACAATAAATAAGGATGGGGATATTGATTTTCCTGTGCTGGGACATATCCATGTGGCAGGAATGACACGCGCGGAGATCGCCTCGTATATAAAAGAGGAATTGGTTTCAAAGAATCTCGTGAAAGACCCCGTTGTTACAGTGGAGTTTATGAACCTGACCGTTTCAGTGTTGGGCGAGGTTGCCACCCCCGGACGTTTCAATATCGAAAAGGACAAGCTGACACTTTTGGAGGCCTTAAGCATGGCCGGGGACCTTACCGTCTATGGGAAACGGGAAAACGTGCTGGTACAACGGGAGGAAAACGGGAAAAAAACCCTGTATCAGGTCAACCTGAATTCGGGATATGACCTTTATGCCTCTCCTGTGTATTATTTGCAGCAGAACGATATCGTTTATGTGGAACCCAACTCAATGAAAGCACGGCAGGCGACCGTCAACGGCAATAACGTCCGCTCAGCCTCTTTCTGGATGTCATTGGCCTCGTTGCTGACGACCATTACCGTGTTGATTGTAAAATAATATAGAATCAGATATGATGACCGTAAATCAAAAGAATATAAAACCGGGGCAGCAGGATGATTTCCTGCGAATACAGGACCTGTTATACCTGTGCCTCGCAAGATGGAAGTGGTTCGTCTTGTCTTTAGCGGTAACGATCGGTGCCGCTACTGCCTATCTGTTACGCACTCCTGCCGTATATACACGTACCGCTTCGGTATTGATCAAAGAGGATTCCAAAGGCAAGTCGGTCTCCTCGGATTTGGAATCCTTCTCGGAGTTCGGGCTGTTTCAATCCGGTACAAATGTGAATAACGAACTCATCACCTTTCGATCACCGTCTTTAATGACCGAAGTGGTTAAACGGTTGCGTCTGGATATGAATTACTTCGTTCGGGGAAAATTCCACCGTCAGGTAGCCTATGGACTGACATTACCGGTGGATGTAACGATAAATGACTTGCCTGAGAATGAATCAGCCGGTTTTACGTTGGAAATACAGCCGGACGGTACGTTATACCTATCCGACTTTATACGTAACGGGACAGATCTTGAAGAAAAGGACGTAAAGGGAAGCTTGCTCGACTCCATCACTACGCCATTGGGAAAAATCATTATCCATACAACACCCAATTACGTGAAAGGCGAGGCATATACATTATATGTAGGCAAATCCAGTCTGTATAACGCCGTCAACTCCTGCTCGTCCAATCTGTCCGTTTCATTGAACAGCGAGAAAGCGTCAGTCATAGACTTGTCATTCAAGGATAACTCCACACAGCGGGCAGAAGATGTATTGAGCATGTTGATTTCCGTTTATAACGAGAATTGGGTGAAGGACAAAAACCAGATCGCTGTCAGCACCTCAATGTTCATCAACGAGCGTCTGGGCGTAATCGAACGGGAACTGGGAAATGTGGACGAGGATATCTCCTCTTACAAGTCAGAACATCTGTTGCCCGACGTGCAGGCGGCATCGAGTATGTATATGGCTCAAAGCAGTGCGGCCAACGCGCAGATCCTGTCCCTGAACAACCAGCTTTATATGACCCGTTACATCCGGAACTATTTAGCCAACGATGCCAACCGTACCCAACTGCTTCCGGCCAACTCCGGCATTGAAAGCGCCAATATTGAATCGCAGATTGCCGAATACAACAAGCAACTGTTGCAGCGCAACAGTCTGGTTGCGAACAGCAGCACGGAAAATCCGCTGGTCGTGGATATGGATCAGGCTCTGGCATCCATGCGTGGGGCGATAATCAGATCTATCGACAATCAGATAGTGACCTTGAATTCGCAGATAAAAAGTTTGCGGCAGACGGAGCAACAGACGACATCACGTATAGCGGCCAACCCAACACAGGCCAAGTACCTGCTTTCGGTGGAGCGCCAACAGAAGGTAAAGGAAGCTCTTTACCTATTCCTGTTGCAAAAGCGTGAAGAGAACGAACTCTCACAGGCGTTCACGGCTTATAATACCCGCATTGTTACCCCGCCACACGGCAGCATGTTGCCGACATCCCCTGTGCATAAAAATATCTTTATGGTCGCATTCGCTCTGGGGCTGCTCATTCCGATAGTCATTATCTTCATGCGCGAGAATATGAATACCCGTGTACGGGGAAGGAAAGACCTGGAAAACCTGACTATACCGTTCATCGGTGAAATTCCGCTGTTCACAAGAAAGAAAAAAGGGATATTAGGAAAGAAACCGCAGGAAGTCAAGGCCGTTATCGTCAAGGAGGGCAACCGTGACATCATCAACGAGGCATTCCGCGTATTGCGTACCAACCTGGAATTTATGACCGGCAAGGACAAGACTTCGAATGTCATCATCATGACCTCATTCAATCCGGGCAGCGGCAAATCGTTTCTGACCATGAACATCGCCGTGAGCCTTGCCATCAAAGGAAAAAAAGTGCTGGTAATCGACGGAGACCTGCGCCACGCCTCTGCATCATCCTATATCGACTCTCCTGACAAGGGATTGAGCGACTATCTGGGAGGTCGTATCGATAATCTGGATGAGATCATCGTACCCGATCCGAAACATAAATCTATGGATATACTACCCGTGGGAACGATTCCTCCTAACCCAACGGAATTATTGTTCGACGAGCGGTTAAAGCAGACAATCGATACTGTAAGGGAGCAATATGACTATGTGCTGATCGACTGTCCGCCCGTTGAACTGGTGGCCGACACGCAAATTATTGAGAAACTGGCCGACCGTACCGTTTTCGTAGTTCGTGCAGGATTACTTGAACGGAGTATGCTTGCTGAATTGGAGAAAATCTACGAGGAGAAAAAATACAAGAACATGTCCCTGATCTTGAACGGGACCGAGGGAAGTGGCGGTCGCTATGGATACCGTTATGGCTATCGATATGGTTATCACTACGGTTACGGCTCAGGATACCACTAAGGTTCCGACGGAAAACAGGGTGGGGATAAATGGATGATTATTAATTAAAAAAAATAAAATGTTTTATATAAAAATACTCGTATCATTGTGTGGCCATTCAGGAAACGTATATCGCTGAAAGATAGCGGTATATTCAAGAATTTTACCGACTGTCACTCGCACATTCTGCCGGGTGTGGACGACGGTGTGCAGACGATGGAAGAAGCATTGGAAATACTGCGCCTGTATGAAGAGTTGGGCATAAAATCCGTATGGCTTACACCGCATATCATGGAAGATATGCCCAACACCACACTGCACCTCCGGGAGCGTTACGCTGAACTTCAAGCCACCTATAGCGGTCCGATAAAACTGCATCTGGCCTCAGAGAACATGCTTGACAACCTCTTCGAGGAACGGTTGGAAAAGAACGATCTGCTGCCCTTGGGTGAAAGCGGTGACCATCTACTGGTGGAAACCTCCTACTTTAACCCTCCGATGGGATTGAACAACATTCTGCTCCGCATCAAGGCTAAAGGCTATTATCCCATTCTTGCCCATCCGGAACGGTATGTTTATATGGGTGAGTCGGATTATCAACAATTAAAAGACATGGGAGTGAAGTTTCAGTTCAATCTTCCGTCAATAGCGGGTATGTATGGCAACCGGATTAAGAAAAAAGCCATGCTGCTATTAAAAGAAAAGGCTATTACTCATATAGGAACGGACATTCACAATTACAATATATTTCAAAAGTTCATTTGTACGAGTATTACAAAAAATATACAAAACTGTTTAATTGATAGTCAGACTGTTATAGTTTAAATAGATTATAATTATCGGTTATTAAGACCTGTAGATTCTGTTTAACTTTTTCTCTCTAGGTGGATTTGCATAAAATACATACAAAAAAATCCAACAGGCTGGAATTCAATGGAAATTGTAACAATCGACTTGGAGCAGATACACACAATCTCTCTTTTATCCAAACCAGTCTTAAAATAAATCATTACACCCCTATCAAGCAATAGGCTTGCAACTTCAACATAAAACAACAATCCATATGTCATTAACAAAAGTTTTAGTTACTGGTGGAGCGGGATTCATCGGCTCCAATTTATGTGAGTATTTATTGGCTCACGACTATGATGTAATCTGTTTGGATAATTTTTCCACAGGTAAACCTGAAAACATTTTTCCATTTCTACAACGATATCCGAATAAGTTTAAACTTATCGTAGGAGATATACGGAATCTGAACGATTGTAAGAAAGCTGTAGAAAATGTAGATTACGTTATGCATGAAGGAGCATTAGGCTCAGTTCCACGTTCTATCAAAGATCCTATAACTACAAATGAAACTAATATATCGGGATTCTTAAATATGCTGACAGCCGCTCGCGATGCCAATGTAAAGCGTTTTATATATGCAGCAAGTTCTTCTACATATGGAGACAGTCAGTCTCTTCCCAAAGTAGAAGATGTGATTGGTAAACCGCTTTCGCCTTATGCCATAACAAAGTATGTAAACGAGCTTTACGCCGATGTGTTTGCCAAAACCTATGGAATGGAATGTATCGGCTTACGATATTTCAATGTTTTCGGTCGTCGTCAAGATCCATTCGGGGCATATGCTGCGGTGATTCCTTTGTTCGTTAAGAAATTCATGGCTCATGAGAGTCCTGTCATTAACGGAGATGGTGAATATAGCCGCGATTTTACTTATATAGACAATGTGATTCAAATGAACATGCTGGCTATGACCACGACAAATCCGAATGCAACCAACCAAGTATACAATACTGCTTTCGGAGAACGCACCACATTAAACCAGTTGGTCGGTTACTTGAAAGAATTTTTGAGTGAATTTGACCCCGAAATTGCCAACGTGAAAATAATTCATGGTCCCAACCGCTTGGGGGATATTCCCCATTCCTTGGCATGTATTGATAAAGCAAAATCCCTTTTAGGTTACAATCCTCAATACAGTATGCGTGACGGTTTGAAAGAGGCTGTCAAATGGTATTGGAAGAATATTTAAAGTAATAATAACAGATGAAATTATGAATGAAACTAAAATTTGCGTAATTGGTCTTGGTTACGTAGGGCTCCCTTTGGCTCGTCTTTTCTCGACAAAGTATAAAACGATAGGTTTTGACATGAACCAAGCTCGTGTGACTGCTTTGATGGCAGGTCATGATGCGACACTCGAAGTGTCAGATGAACTACTCCAATCTGCCCTTGCCAATGGTTTTAAGTGTACTGCCAATATAGAGGAAATCCGTGATTACAATTTTTATGTAGTTGCCGTTCCCACTCCGGTAGACAAAAACAACAATCCGGATTTGACTCCGCTTTACGGTGCCAGCACAACTGTTGGTAAGGTAATCTCCAAAGGGGATATTGTGGTGTATGAATCTACTGTTTATCCAGGTGTTACAGAAGACGAATGTATCCCGGTTGTGGAAAAAGTGTCCGGATTGAAATTTAATGAAGATTTCTTTGCTGGCTATAGCCCTGAACGTATAAATCCGGGAGATAAACTTCATACAGTAGAAAAAATCAAAAAGGTTACTTCCGGTTCTACGCCTGAAATAGGTAAGAAAGTAAATGAGGTATATGCTTCTGTAATTACCGCCGGTACACATCTCGCTCCTACGATGAAAGTAGCGGAAGCAGCCAAAGTAATAGAAAACTCACAGCGTGATATCAATATCGCATTTGTGAATGAGCTATCCAAGATATTTACTAAAATGGGCATTGATACACAGGATGTACTGGAAGCAGCTTCTACCAAATGGAATTTCCTGCCATTTAAGCCTGGGCTGGTTGGAGGCCATTGCATTGGAGTTGATCCGTATTATTTGGCTCAATGTGCACAACGTCACGGTTATAATCCTGAGATAATCTTAGCCGGTCGCCGAATGAACGACGGTATGGGGGAATATGTGGCCAACCAAGTTGCGAAATTGATGCTGAAGAAAGGAATACAGGTGCTCAACTCTCATATCCTCATATTAGGGTTTACTTTTAAAGAAAACTGTCCTGATGTGCGGAACACAAAGGTTATAGATATTTACAATGCTTTGCGAGAGTATAACGTACATATCACCGTATATGATCCTTGGGCCAATCCTGATATAGTTATGCGAGAATATGGAATCTCGGTAACGAACCAACATCCTTTGGATAAGAAATTCGATGCGGCAATTATAGCTGTAGCACACGAACAGTTTATAGGCTTTGATGTAAAAACGTTACTAAATGCTCAACACGTCATATTCGATGTTAAAGCTATCTTTGAAAAAAACGTTGTAGATGGTAGACTCTAATCGGATTGTCTCCTTTGACATATTGAAAGGGGGAGGAATTTTATTGGTCATCCTTGGTCATATACAAATCCCTTACATGTTGAAAACCGTTATTTACAGTTTTCACATGCCCCTTTTCTTTTTTGTGTCAGGCTGTTTCTTTCGTCCAATCAGTTTGAGAGAGTTTTTTGCAAAAAAGACCAGACAATTACTGATTCCTTGGGCCTTTTTTGCCTTTTTGTTGTTCGCATATTTGTTCGTTTTGAAACTTAACGAAACTCATAATTGGGCAAAAGCGATCTCGCTCCCTGTAACGAGTATGTTTGATGGTTTTCTCGGTGATGAAAACTCTTTTATTTTATTTCATGTAATTTGGTTTTTAATTTGTTTGTTCGAGGTTTCATTCGTTTATTTATTGATACATAAAATCACCCCTACAATAAAGCATTAACAATCAGCGCATTATGTATATTATTATATGGAGTAGGATATTGGTTAAATGCTAATAACATTGATTTGCCATATTTTATTGACACAACAATGTCTACCTTGATTTATTACCATCTTGGTTTTTGCTTCATGCGGAACAAATGGTACGGCATGAAGGTTTCACCGATATACTCATTATTCTTGCTTATTATCGCCATTGTTTTCATCGTTCTATTTCCCTCTTACGTTGACTTAAAATCAAACAATTTTCCATTGCATCTATTGTTGCTTTCAATGGTTTTTATTATGAATTTTTATTGGTTTATCAATTCATATTTTAATTCGAGAAAGCTGAAACTTATTCCATTGGATAAAATATTGATTTGGTGTGGAATTAACAGTTTGGCATTATTGGGGCTACATATATTATTTGTAGATACATTCTGGATCGTGCGCAATAAGTTACATCTTGTAAACTACAGTTGGACCATATTGGAATTTGCACTCATTGTTGCAATATGCTATTTTGCGACAACCTTAATAAAAAGATACATTCCGTCTGTATTAGGAAGATCATAAGCTTGCTATGAATAAGACATCGTCCGTAAATAATAAAAAAATATTCAAGAATACAGTGGCACTTTATGCACGTATGTTGCTGTCCATGATTGTATCACTATATACATCACGGATCGTGTTAAATGCACTTGGTGTAGATGATTATGGCATTTATGGACTTGTCGGCGGTATTGTTGTCCTATTTAGCTTTTTGAATGTAACGATGAGTGGAGCGACTTCACGCTTTCTTACAGTCGAACTTGCCAAAAATGACCCTCGACAACTCCAACAAACATTCAATACAGCCTTTATATTACATATAGGAATTGCAATTATAGTCTTGTTTTTGGCTGAAACGGTCGGACTTTGGCTGTTATTCGAAAAATTGAACATTCCAGATGAGAGAATGAGTGCAGCTGTTTGGGTGTATCAATTTTCAATAATTTCCTCAATGGTCAGCATCACTCAAGTTCCATACAATGCGACTCTTATTTCGCACGAAAAAATGGACGTGTATGCTATTGTGGAAATTGTTGGATCACTGTTGAAGTTGCTGATCGCTACACTTCTACTTATTACAGTATGTGATAAGCTCATTTTATATGGAGGACTTATGCTCTTATCTTCATTCTTGATTGCAATGACATATCGCATTTATTGCATTAGGCATTATGACGAATGCCGGATTAATTGGGAATGGAATAAGGTTATCGGCCGTTCTCTGTTTAGCTTTTCAGGATGGAATCTTTATTCCAATATTTGCTTTACTACTCGTCAACAGGGAACAAATATGTTGCTTAATATATTTGGCAGTACAGCTGTTAATGCCGCAGCCGGATTGGCAACAACTGTGCAACTGATGATTGAACAAGTATCAACCAATTTGGTAATGGCTTCGAGGCCGCAAATTATAAAGCAATACGCATTGACCGATTTCAATGCCATGATACAATTACTAAAGCAAACTACTTGTTTGGCAAATGTGTTATATCTGTTGGTTGCTATTCCTTTTATCTCTGAAATACATTATGTAATGAATTTATGGCTCGTGGAAGTTCCTCCATATACAATTGAATTCTGTATTTTATTGATAGTCTCAAGCTTCATATCATTGAATAATAATATTATATATATTGGAATACAAGCTGTCGGACGTTTGAAATTTTATTCATTTATGGCGGGGACAGTATCATTATCAGTCATTCCGATACTTTGGTTATTGTTTAGTAAAGGTATCGGCTTGACTTGGGCTTTTGGATTGCCTATAGTGAGCACATTATTGATTTATATCGTTTGCTCATATACACTCCATCATTATGTTGAAGATTTCAAACCGATACGTTTTTTCTTCACAACGATGGTAGTGAATCTTTTCATAAGTATTCCTTCTTTTACCGCAATCCTACTCATACAACATATCTTGGTTGAGTCCTTTACAAGAGTGATTATCGTGGCTCTTAGTTCTTCAATAATATTGGTTGTTCTGTCCTATTATGTGCTATTAGACAAAGAAAATAAGAAAAAAGTAAAAGCATTGATTTTAAACAAATTAAAACGATGAATAAAAACATACTTATAATTACTCCTTTTTTTCCGCCACAGACTCATGCTGCGGTATTTAGGGCATTTAAACTTGTAAAATATCTTAAACGTACAGGTTGGAATCCGATAGTACTGACGGTTAATCGTAATTATCTATATTTAGAAGATCCTGATTTGTTGGACGAAGTCCAAGACGTGCCTATTTATCAAGCCAATTATATAGAACCGACATTGCGCGGCCTTAGAATGTTGCTTGGAGGAGAAGATACTTCACTCAAAGCCATTACAGCCAAAGCAAAAACTATTGGTGCACAGTCAAAAAGCACGGATACAGTCACCTCTAACAAGCAATCTTTATTCGGTAAGTTTTATAAATATATACTAGACCGATGGATTCAAGTTCCCGACCGCTTTAGATTCTGGGAAAGAAGTGCCGTGAGGATGGGACGAAAAATAATTAAAGAACATGATATATCTATCATATATACCACTTGCCTGCCTTTTACCTCAAATAGAATCGGTATGCGACTTAAACATCTAACCGGAGTAAAATGGGTTGCTGATTTCAGGGATCCTACCACATACGCTAAGCGAATGTATTCTGATTATTTTCCTGTTTTTGCCAAGCAAAAGAAAATTGAACAAGATACTTTTAAATACGCTGATGCTATTACTGGTCTGTCGGGAGCATACCTGAATATATTTAATGATTTATATGAGGGACGATACTCAAATAAATCATATTTTATTCCAACTGGAGTAGATGATGATTATTTGCCTTCTTTTCAAAATAGAGAAAAAGAGAATTATATAATATTCGTGGGTGAATACCTCCATGAATATAAAGATAATTTCTTGAAAATATTTGCCGAAGCTGTCAATTCTAAGGAATTAAAAGGCAAGGGTTGCACCCTTAAAATTGTGGGTAATAAGAATATCAATCAAAAACAAACGGAAGAATTTGTCAATGATTTGGGAATCTGTAACAACGTGGAATATATCAATCATGTACCGCAGCGTAAATTGTATGAATTGATAGTTAATGCAAAAGCAGCAGTACTTATTCCCGGACACACGGCTTTATGGTGGACTAATTTCGCAAAAATGGTCGATTATATCGCATTACAAGTGCCTGTATTAGCAATGGTGCCCATGACTAGCGAAGCACGAACCGAATTGATAAAAGCAGGCATAGGTATTTTTATAGATACTCCTCAGCAAGGTGTTACTGTCATCAAACAAGTATTTAGCGAAAAATTTCCAATGACGGCAAACAAAGAATATTGCCGCCGTTACTTGGCATCGCAACAAACAAAATCTTTCATTGATATTTTCCAAAAAATACAATAGAGATGCATATAGCGTTTTTAACTACAGAATATCCGATATTGGGTATGAAATGTGGCGGAATCGGAATTTTTATCAAACATTTGTCTCATCTTATCGTTAAGAGTGAGACTGGTGTGAAGGTATCAGTTGTGTATTGGGGCAATAAGTTTACAGAAACTGTGTGGGACGATGGTATATCTGTGATACCTATAAACCAGCCTCATAAGTCTCCATTTTCTTCTTTTATCAATAGAAGGTATCTAAATAAAAAGTTAAATCTATTAGTGGCAAAGATTGGCATCGACCTCGTTGAATCTATCGACTGGGAGGGACCTTTGGCTTTTTGTAGTTTATCTGTACCAGTAGTTACAAGATTACATGGTTCAAATGTGTATTTCGATCATTTGTCTGGAAACAAAACTCCATGGAACGTACGGCTTATGGAATATAATGCTTTGCGTAATTCTGATGCCTATATAGGAGTTAGCCGACAGGCTCTCGACCTGACGGATAAATTATTCAGTCTGTCTTCGAATAAGAGAAAATGTGTAATATATAATCCTGTGGATATAAACATGCCCCCTCTTTCATCTAGTGACATGAACAAAAATACAATAACGATACTTTATTGGGGGACAATTGTTGAGAAAAAGGGGGTACTTGATTTGCCTCTTATTTTCAACAGGATATGCGAGCAAAACGACAATGTCAAACTCATTCTCATCGGACAGGATGCAGTAGTGAATGGTTCTTCGACATGGGAAAAATGCAAATCTCTCTTTTCAAAGCAATCGATCGGTTGTGTATCGTATTTAGGTCGCTTACCTTATGACAAGACTATGTCATACGCTAACAGTGCCGATATTTGCATATTTCCAAGCCATGCAGAAACTTTCGGTTTGGTCTTACTGGAGGCAATGTTACTGCGGAAGGCAATTGTTTGTTCCGATATCGATTGTTTTCAAGAGATTATAGGAGACAGTAACTGTGTTTGCAAATGCAGGGTGAAACGTATCGATGAATTTGCAGAGGCTTTGCAACGGCTAATCTCGAATCCCATTTATAGGTGTGAACAAGCCGACAGGGCTTATCTAAATGCAACTGCTAGATTCAACACCAACGAGATAGTGGCACAAAACATCGAATTTTACAATCGAGTTATAAGAGATAGCTCCAAACATCATGTAGAAGAATCCTAACTCAACTGCTTTATTAGAAAATTTAAACGGACTTTTTATTTATAAAATCACATATTCATACGAAGGGGAGTTAAGGCTTTTTTTGTATTGCCATCTTGAAGAAAGTCAAACATTTCAGTACAACTACGTAAAATATAGAAATGCTTCATTATAGTGAAATTTCTGATAGAGTATAATTCCTAAACGAAGTGATTAATTTCTTAACTCTTGATTCATATTATTCATAAACGCCTTATGCAAAAAGGGATAAGCATTATTTTGCCCACACTTAATCGGGCTGATTATCTGGCAAGTACAGTTGATTGCTTAATAGAGCAAGATTTTGGGGAGCCGTATGAAATAATTATTGTAGACCAATCGGCAGCCATTGACAGTACTATGTATAGTCGTGCAAAAGATAGTGATACATTGATTAAGTACTATCATGTGACTGAATTTAGAGGGCTACCTGAAGCTCGTAATTTCGGTGTGCAACACACACAATACGCCTACATCCTATTTCTAGATGATGATATCGAGTGTGACTGCAACCTGCTCAAAGAGCATTACAAGTTCTTGTCACAACCTGATATCGCAGTAGTGGCAGGGGGAATTACAGAAAAATATAAGAATAATCCCAAATCGAAAAATGTAGGCAAGTTCCATTTCTATACGGCAACTCCAGAACGGGGATTCCACATTAATCATAAAGAATATGTAGATCATGGCGGAGGTGGAAATTATAGCATAAAAAAAGACATATTTTTAGAAGTTGGTGGTGTTGATGAATATTTGAATTATGGAGCTGCTCTATATGAAGAAACCGAAATATGTTTACGAGTAAAGGAACTTGGATACAAAGTTTTTTTTAATTATGATGCTCATGTATGGCACTTGGCTGCTGATACAGGCGGTTGCAGGGTTCTGGATATCAATCGCTATATTGCTTCATTAGTACATAACCGGGCTTTATTGATTAGCCGTCATCTCAAATGGTATCATAGGCCGACTGCTTACATCTATTTGTTGCGTCTTGTTGCATCATACGCTTTTACTTACCGCAATCCCGGACTGTTTAGACTTTTTGCAAAAACTTATAAAGAAGGTTATAAAAAAGGAAAACTAACTCCTAAATATACTCATTATGCAAACATCTAACAAACACATTTTTATTGTAACCTATGATTATCCACCAAGTAATGGTGGTATTGCAAGGCTTTGTTTTGAACTGAAAAAATATTTAGAGAAAAAAGGACTGAATGTTACAGTCATTTGTCCCCAAAGTACTTCTACCGATGCAGAGGAGGATAATAATGTGGTGAGATTGCATGGAAGAAGAGGAATATTGGAGTTGCGTACATTGAAGTATTTACGCAAAAAAACTGTTCCCGGTGATATTGTAATTACCGGGAATTATCATCCAGAGGGAATGCTGTCTCTATTGTCAAACAGAGAAACCTATATATTGGCACATGGAGCCGAATATCTTGCCGGAAAGAGTTTTTTCCGACGCTGTATTTGGCCTACTTATCGACGTTTTATACTAAGAAACGCCTCTTGCGTGATTGCTAACAGTCATTATACAGAGACATTAGTAAAACATTGTTCTCCAAATGCTAAAACAATCGCTATTCCGTTAGCGGTTGATGCAATTCATTTTCGCCCTACTTGTGAAAAATATAAGGATGGCTTGCTACACCTCTGTTCTATTTCTCGATTGGAAAAATTTAAAGGACATGATTTTATTATCCGGACGATAGCTTCTTTACCGGCAAAGTATAAGCAACAAGTGCGATTGCATCTCGGAGGTAAAGGAAAATATAAGAGTGCACTTGAGCGGATGGTTACCGATTTAGGATTGTCAGATATTGTATCATTTGAAGGTTTCATTGATGATAATAAACTTTGCGATTTCTATTCAGCCTCGCATATATTCATTCTCTGTACACGTGAAGAAGCGGATAATAGGAATGTAGAAGGATACGGGCTTGTTTTTGCCGAAGCGCAAGCTTGTGGAACCGCCGTTATAGGTACTCGTACAGGTGGCATTCCCGATGCTGTCGAGGAGAATAATGGCGGTTGGTTGATACATCAGGACGCCCACGAAGAATTGGAGAATTTACTCATTAAGTTAATCGACGATAAATCTCTTGCTATAAATGAAGGTCGTAATGCACGTCGGCGCATAGAAGCTAAAATTACGTGGGAACATTATGTGGACCAAATTTGTGATGTCATTTTATGAGTATTAGTCTATATATAGCCTTATATTACAACTTGTTGCTGCTATTAGTTGTTTACATCGCTATTCAACCGGTCAGGGCAGAAACAGTAAGACAGCCTTATATCAACAACCAGATATTTAGCCTTGCTTTACTCTTGATTGTATATGTTCATGTAACTTTCCGACCGACCGATTATCACTACTTTGGAGATACTTCAGCTTATGCCATGGCTTTCCAAAAGAAAGCCTTCTATGGTACGGTTGCTATAAGAGATAGAGATATTGGTTTTGAGTATCTTACCTATTGGCTTTCACAACTCGTCAATTTAAAAGGGTATTGGTTTGTTCTTTGCTCATTATATATATTGCCTGTTTTCTTTGCTTTAAAGAAACGATTCAAACAACAATATGCTGTAGCACTAGTGTTGTTCGTTTGTTCTTTGAGTTTTTGGGGATACGGAGTAAATGGACTGCGTAACGGAATAGCTACATCGTTAGTTATCTTCTCTTTTCTTGTTCCAAACAACGATATTAAACGAATTCCTGTTTGGATTATAGCATGTCTTTTCCATCAATCCGTCATGTTGCCAATTGGCTGTTTCTTGCTGACCCGACTTTCAAATAATCCCAAACACTACTTATACTTATGGGGAACGTTTTTCCTGCTTATGCTTGTTGCACGTGATTCTTTCTCCACTTTGTTGACAAACATTCCTTGGTTTGAACAGGATAAAAGGATGTCTGAATATTTGAATATGTCTTATAAAGGCATGGAGCAAATGTTCTCTAATATTGGATTTCGCTGGGACTTCATTATTTATAGTTTGATACCCATTATCGCAGGAGTGAAATATATCTATACATATTGCTACGAAGACAAATTGTTTATCCGTTTATTTAATACTTATATAGCAAGTAATGCGTTCTGGCTATTGACCATTCATGTACCGTATAATAACAGATTTGCTTATCTATCTTGGTTTCTTTATCCTATAGTATTGATATATCCCTTGCTAAAAGATAACTTAATAAATAACCAGGGAGAACGAATAAAATGGATTATTCTATGTTATTATATGTTCACTTATGTAATGTGGATAAAATAAAATACAAAACAATAGAAAAAGATTTTTATGAAAGATTTAGTTACTGTATTTACACCGGTATATAATAGGAAGAATTTAATTGGAAATCTATATCAGAGTTTGTTGTCTCAAACCTATAAAAATTTTGAATGGATTATTGTTGACGATGGGAGCACTGATGATATTGATGAAATTATAAAATCTTATCAAAATGAAGATCGTATATTAATTCGTTTCATCAAACAAGAGAATGGTGGAAAACATAGAGCAATCAACAATGGCGTATTACATGCAAAAGGAGAATTATTTTATATTGTAGATAGTGATGACTATTTAACAAAAGACTCTATAGAACGAATAGTTTTTCATTATCAATATATAAAGAATAATGATAAATTTGCTGGAGTTTGTGGTATGAAATGCTTTCCAGATGGTTCTCGTATAGGGAAAGAGGTTACATGGAAAATTTTAAAAGATTCTTGGATTAACTATTGGATTATAAAAAATATAAAAGGGGATGTTGCGTTTGTTTTTAAAACATCAGTCCTGAGAAATTATTTATTTGACGATATACCCGGAGAAAAATTTTGTGCAGAAAGTTTGGTTCTAAACCGTATTGGAAAAAATTACCTTATGTTATTTTTTAATGAAAAAATATACATCGCAGAGTATTTATCAGACGGTTTATCTGTTTCATCAATCAAAAACAGAATGAATTCACCTAATTATGCCATGAGAATTTATTCAGAAATGGCATCACTAGATATTCCATATTTAAAAAAAATAAAAGCTCATATAAATTACTGGCGTTTTGCTCCTTGCTCTAAATTGAAAATGAAAAATAAAATAAAACAAATAGGAATTTCTAGTTATATTATTTTTATGCCTATTGGCTATTTGTTTCATATGAAAGATAAAAAAAACAATTATATAGATATTAGACATGTCGGATCTAAGCGGTAGAACTTTATTTAAACGGATTAAACCATTAATTAAGGTATTCGTTATAGTAGATTCATATCTTCCTAGGAAACTTAATAATTTTTTATTTGTAAGTTTAAGAGGTATTGGAGGAAAAGTTGGTATTGTGATTAGATACATATTGGTGAAAAATCTAGCAAAAAAATGCGGTGATAATGTTGTAATTAAAGAAAATGTATATATATCTAACATAGAGAAACTAGAACTGGGAGATAATATCAGTATTCATCCGATGTGTTATTTTGAATGTAGCGGAGGATTGATGATCGGAAATAATGTGTCTATTGCCCATTCAAGTTCAATACTAACAAGTACTCACACTTATTCTGATTTTAATTTACCTATTAAATATAATGAAATCCTAAAAAAAACGGTAGTTATCCATGATGATGTATGGATTGGTTGTGGAGTGAGGATTTTATGTGGAGTTCACATTGATACAAGATGTATAATAGGCGCAAATAGTTTGGTTAATAAAAGTGTTGACTCATTCTCTATTTATGGGGGAGTTCCTGCAAAAAAAATAAAATCTTTTCAATGAAAAAAAAGAAATTATTCAAAATAACAAATTCAGCTTATTTTCAAGTCCGGCAACTTCAAGGTCAATTGAATTATTTTTCCGCATATTTCGATGTCATTGCCGTTGCCCCTAAAGGAGAAGGTTGGGAGGAATTACAGAAGCAACAGGCACGTTGTATTCCGGTAAAAATGTCAAGAGCCATAAATCCGATTTTCGATTTAATAACTCTTTTCCAATTGGTAAAACTTTTTATCAAAGAGAAGCCGACTATTGTTCACTCGCACACCCCCAAAGCTGGTCTTTTGGGTATGTTAGCAGCATGGATAGCACGTGTGCCGATCCGTATGCACACGGTAACAGGCTTCCCATTGACGACGGCTACGGGCATAAAAAAACAAATTCTTCGTTTTACGGAACGGTTAACTTACGCTTGTGCCACAAATGTATATCCCAATTCACAAAAGATGTGTGATATTATTTGTTCAATGGGGATCGGCAATCCTAAAAAAATGCTTGTTATCGGTAATGGTGGTTCAAATGGAATTGATACGGCATTCTATTCGCGAAATGCTACACAAGATATTAAGATTTCAACTTTCGATTTCACGTTTGGTTTTGTAGGTCGTATATTTTATGAGAAAGGAATCAATGAATTAGTAGCTTCTTTTATTCGATTACAGAAAGATTATCCTAACATAGGATTACGTTTAATCGGCTTTATGGAAGAAAACCTTTATCCGGTTGATGATTGGGTAAAACAAGAGATTAGCACAAATTCTCACATTGAGTTTGTCGGCTTTCAACAAGATGTTCGTCCCTATCTAATGGGGTGTGAGGCTTTTGTTTTTCCCTCCTATCGTGAAGGTTTCCCTAATGTTGTCATGCAAGCTGGGGCCTTGGAATTACCACAAATCGTTACAGATATCAATGGTTGTAATGAAATAATTGTTCAAAACAAAAATGGAATAATTGTTCCACCACAAGACGAACACGCATTGTATAAAGCCATGAAATATTTTTTGGATAATCCTAATGAGGTAAAAAGAATGGCAAAGAATGCAAGGGCAATGATTACATCACGTTACGAACGCAATAAATTTTGGAAATTGATGCTTGAAGAATACTATCGGCAAATTAAAAATCGAATTAAATAACATCTATGCAAATCATACTGTTATCCGGCGGTTCTGGTAAACGCCTATGGCCGCTTTCCAATAATACACGGTCAAAACAATTTATCAAACTGTTGACTGCGCCCGATGGCTCGAAAGAGTCGATGGTGCAGCGGGTGGTACGGCAATTACGAGAAACCGGCATCTGTGATTCGATTACTGTGGCAACAAGCCAGTCACAACGGGATATCATCATCAACCAGCTTGGAGAAGAGATTCCTGTAGTTACGGAACCGGAGCGTCGCGATACATTCCCGGCTATCGCTCTCGCAAGCTCGTATTTGGCCTACAAACGAAAATGTTCCACCGATGAGATTATAATCGTCATGCCTTGCGACCCTTATACCGAAACAGGTTATTTTGAAACGATTCGCAGGATAGCGGATGCAGTGAAAAACAATGTAGCCGAACTAGTATTGATGGGAATTAACCCCACATATCCGTCAGCAAAATACGGATATGTAGTGCCAGTCAATGATGTACAGAACAAAGGAATATTTCAAGTATCACGCTTTACGGAAAAGCCAGATATGATAACTGCCGAGAAACTTATTTCAGAGGGTGCTTTCTGGAACGGAGGCGTATTCGCTTTTCGGTTGGGGTATATGACAGATATTGTAACCCGACACATCAAAACCGACACTTTTTCAGAAATTCGTTCTCGCTATGGGGAATTTCCGAAAATCAGTTTTGACTACGAAGTCGCTGAAAAAGCGCAGTCGGTAGCCGTCGTACCTTTTGCCGGAGAGTGGAAAGACCTTGGTACATGGAATACGTTGACTGATGAACTATCGGAACACACCATGGGCAATGTTGTCATGGATGAAGAATCCGAAAATACCCACGTCATCAACGAACTTGGACTGCCAATCATGTGCATTGGCACACGGAATCTAGTTATCGCAGCATCAAATGATGGAATCCTAATTTCGGACAAAGATAAAAGCGAGAACATCAAAACTTACGCTGACTGCCTACAACATCGGCCAATGTTCGAAGAACGTCGCTGGGGTGAATACAAAGTTGTCGATACCGCCGAGTTTTCCGACGGTTACAAATCACTTACCAAGCAACTGAAAATCAAATCCGGTAAGAGTATCAGCTATCAGGTACACCGCCATCGCGATGAAGTCTGGACGTTTATCGACGGCGAGGGAGAACTGGTACTCGATGATATCAGGTCGGTTATCAGCAGAGGCGATACGATTACAATCAAGAAAGGTGTTAAACATGCAGTCAGGGCTATCTCTGAATTGACGTTCATCGAGGTGCAGTCCGGAAATCTACTTGCAGAAGAAGACATTGAACAATTTGACTATAAATGGTAAAATCCTTCGTTAAAACCTCTGACAAAAGAATGAAGTTGGTTTACAAGAAAGTTATCGAACCTCAATTAGGCAACCTGATATCCATATTGAAAAAGAAATGATAATCTATAGCATTGATTATTATCAACAAGATCAAGATTGTACTCAATGTGGAAAACATTCGGAATGTATTTGCCGGTAAAATGATAAAATATCACTATCCATATGTAAGTAAGTATATATACCGGACACAGGATCTTGCGAAAGTAGCTTCGTTTTCAGATTCTAAACCGCAGAAACAGCATTACGCAAAAATTAATGGGTTGGAAAAACTTATTATAAATACTGGTAATGAACCTTTTCATTGATTTTTCTAATGAAAAAGACCATCCTTCAATACATGACCGATATCTATCAGGAAGATATTCCCAAACATATCCTTCAAGAAAACAAGATACGCCTGAATTCTTTTTTCCTGGAACAGGAATCCGTACAGAAGAAAGGGACTCAGTTTATATTCAGATATGCATTCTACTCCGTTGAGAAACCCCGAAAGATCACGAAGCAGCATCTATTGAAAGAATATGCAGGGGTGCCTTTGGAAAAAAGGAGCGTACAACCGGAACAAATACCCGATATGAAGCAATATAGTGATATAATACTGTATGGAGATGCCAGCTCTCCTGAAGCACAGCAACAGCTGGCGGAATACCTCCAACAACATAATTCATTAAAAGTCCAGTTGTCTTTTTTTGACAAGAGAAATGATTCCACTAGCAAGGATGAACAAGCCATCGCATATGCGGAACTACAGAAGGCGCTATTTTTTTGCCAAAGAAAAAAGATACCTCTCCTGTTCGTTTCCTTAAAAGGGATGATAGACGACATCCGTTTTCTCAATCTGCTGGAGGAGAGCCATGTCGATTTCAGATGTATCGATTTTCCATGGTTCTGCAAGGAGAATCTGCCTCTGATAAAGGCAGTTGTGCTATATGAAAAGTTGGAAATAAGAATAAATGTATAAGATATCAAGCTTACAGATTGGACTTCAATGTTGCAGCATTGAGGTTTATGAGAAACAATTCTAAATATATTTCTGTTTGGCGAAATCTTATTCTAAAAGGAACTCTAAATAAAAGAATCCACCTTCAGATATCTTTCTTCACTTATCCTCAAAGTATATAATCCAAACATAAATATCAGACCTATTTTCCCTATAACTGAGTAATAAAAAGATTATTCCCCAACACCGTAAACAAAGAAATAACAGAAGCACTTTAAAATGGTGTATCTAACTCACTTTTTTAAGGATAATATCCCTGTTACAGTTATCTGTAGCAGGTGATCCTTTCAAATTGGGCATTAGATGCACCCTTTTCCTTATTCCAACAAATGCGCCTCTTGTAACCTCACCAATTCCCAATACATCTTCAAAAACATCTCCAGATACACCTTCAGACTCGGGAAATAGACGAAAGACTTCCAGCAAAAGAAAGGCACATGAATGGCCGTTCATTCGGAACCTCCATTTCTGGATAGCGTTTCTTTGTCCATCCAAAATAATCTCTATCGGGACAGAACAATAAACAAAAGCATAAATATCAGGCAAAATTGTCCCGATAAAAGAATTATAACATGACTATTGAAGATGAAATCCTCCAATACCTGCACTATCATCCTCTATCAAACAGGGTTGAGATAACGCTTGGGATAACCAATCCTCCCAGTGGCAGGATTGTAAAAAGACTACTGGCCGATGCCGTAACCAAAGGAATGATAGAAGTACTCTAACAATAGTAGTGCCACTATTTTATAAGCAGCACTGCAATTGTTCCTTACCCCAGCAAATGCACCTCCTGTAACCTCACCAACCCCAAATACATCTTCAAGAACACCTCCTGATACACCTTCAGATCCGGGAAATAGACGAAAGACTTCCGGGCAAAAGAGAGGCACGTGAATGGCCGTTCATTCGGAACCTCCATTTCCGGATAGCGTTTCTTCGCCTGGTCAACCGCCATCTTGTTCAGTGAAGCCACGAAGTTAGCCTGGCGTATCGGATTCCATTTCGGGGTTTCAAGAATCACCATCCCATCTTTCCGCTCAGGAATAACCAAATATTCATCCTGCACGTTACGGACGTAATAGCACACAAAAGACAAGGCCTCATAGACATTATCCCCTACATGAATACCGATAACCCGTTCTTCAACCGGTGTACCGGCAAAGCATTCCGCAATCTGTTTCATGGCATACCCATGCAACAAGGCAGCATCAGAAGCCAACAGATAAGCCGGTGCGGTACGCTCTCCTCCCTTATCGATGGCAGCAAAGACAGAAGGACTCCAACAGAGATGGATGAGCTTTCCTTTTTCTTTCTCACGAAGGGAAGCGACACATAAACGGTTATCAAAGACCAAACGGGCTTCTTTCGTTTCCGGATGGAACTGGAACACGTTCCGTACCCTGTCCGGCTTATGGATATCCATCATCAGATAGCCCTGCCAACCGGACACGTGCTTTGTCTTCAAGACGGTTTCGCTTTCCTCCACATCGAAAAGATAAGACAAGAGCTTTTCTCGCTTACAACATACGAAGAGAGAAAGCTCGTCCTGTTCTTTCATCTGCTGCATATCCAAGGAAAGAACAAAAGCCAATTGCCAAGGAGTAAGCTCGGAAAAGCCATGTAATTCAATACAAGACAACGCATCCTTCTCCGGTGAGTAAACGACATATCCCCGGCCACCTATCTCATATCTCAACATGAAATCCCCCTGTTCAGTGGGATGATAATTCTGTAAAACGGTCTGATAATTCATAAAGCAAATATATTAAGTTAGTATTCATCATAATGAGAAATCGGGACCACTCTTGCGTTTCCGTTTCTTTTTGGACGGTATGAGATCATCCTCTTGCGACTTCTTCCCGCTGCCGGTAATGTCAAGTTCCGGAATGGCCATAACTCCCCCACCCTGCATATAGAAAGCCTCACGATCCACCCGCTCACGGAACTCCCCTACCCTATCGATATGTGGCGAGAGACCGACAGCCACACCATCGAAATGCTTCTGGATATTCTGATAAGTGAGCTTACGGGAAAGATCCGCACCTTTAAAGACATGAGCATTTTCCACGTTTTCCATATAAAAGGAAATCCCGTATGCGCCTTTGCTGTTTACATGTTCCGTCACACGGATCGATTCTTCCGCCAACCTTTTCTTAAAATCCTCATAGCCTAAAGAAGCGTTCAATGCCTTAAACACATGGTCATAGAGATAATGCTTCTGTTCATCGGCGCTCATGCCCCGGCCATCAAAACGAATATTACCAAAACGATATTTCTGAGGAAGTGAAACGTCCTTCAGGTAAAAGCCTGAATCCTTGATGCCATAGACATAATAGGATTTGTCCTTCTTGGTGACCAGACGCATATACAATCCTTCTTGTTCCAGGTTCCTTCGGAAATCGGATGTACTTTCGGAAAAAGAGTAGATGCGGTCAAGCTGTTGTAACAGTTCATCCTTGAACAAGGGGTTGAAAAAACCTCCTTTTTCCAGCAATGCGAAAAGGTTGTCATAGCTTTCATCCCCCAATAGGACACGCCATTCTTCATTGGCCAATTTTATTTCTTGCAAGGGTTTATTCAAAGACCGGTATGTATCGGATTGTTCCAGGACAGCCGATACCTTATCCTTGTAATTATAACTACGCATGGCTTTCTTCAAGGCCGCATCGAAATAATAGTTACGGTATTGCGCCTCTCCCAACGTGGTTCTCTTGCCTCCTTCCCTTTCCAAAGGCAACAGACCGTACTTCTGCTCCAGTTCCCTTGAGATCTTTTCGGAACGGCTGTAATTATTTCCGGAAGGAATGCTTTTGCCTTCTTCATCAATTGTGGTCAGCAGCACATGCACATGGCTGTGTGCCTTGTCGGTATTTAGGACAACGGCATAACAGGACTTTCCGTACCCCATCCTCTCGATATATTCCCCGGCAAGAGAAAGCCACTGTTCATCGGAAAGGCTTTCTCCCGGATAGAGGCTCAGAATAAATTCCGCATAAGGTAGTTTCACCCGGTCATTCAACTGGGAGATAAGTTTCATGTAGGCTGGCATGGCGGCCAGTTCGTCACCAGTGGAGGTGTAAAGCACTTTTCCGTTTCCTTCCTTGACCTTGGAAAGCTGGTATTCAATTTTCCGGCTCATGGACAGGTGGGATGAGAAAGAAGGTTGTATCTCGGCTATCATAACAATTTCCGGTTAATGGTTTCTACATCCGAAAGGTATTGGTTAATCCGATCCAATGAATACAATATATTTTCATCGGACGGAAGCGTATTGATATGTTTGGCAAGCTGGTTGATATTGGCTCCTATTTTACGAAGTTCATATATCATTTGCACATCGGTTTTCGATATGCTTCTGCCTTTCAAGGCAGACTCTCTGATAAAGGAAGAAAGGGATTTTCCCTCTTCCTTTGAACGTTGAAGAAGCTGTTCTTTCTCGGCTTCCGTCAAGCGGATCTTTATACTTATATCTCGATTCTCTTTCATATATACAGAGTATGTGAGTGTAACGAACATTGGTCGGCAGCTCGGCTGTCGCAAGGTTTTTTGTACCCACAAAAACATACCTTGCATTAGCAAAGATATACAATAATACTCAGCTGTGAAACAAAACCAGACAAAAGTCTTGATTTCTTAATCCAGATTAACCGCTCACTTTGTTACAAAGTAACTACGCACATTGTAACAGGCGAACGGAAAGCCATTAGTTACAAAATACATAATTACTAATTATATTATTACAAAGTATGAACATACATACTTAATTATAAGATTAAGTATGTACATATTTATATTTATATTTATATATGTAATTACTTATACAATTAAGTAAAAAAGTGTATAATAAATTAATTATAAAAGTATGCAATTATTTAATTTATTATTTATATATTTGCGCACATACTTAAAAACGTACATTATGGGACAAATATTACCAGGAGTAGTCGTAGCTTTTGAGAATCCCAAGGGCGGGGTAGGGAAGTCTACGCTGACAGCTTTGTTTGCAGGTTATATTCATTCGCAGTCAAACGAAGAGGGGGGCTTATCCATTGCCGTGGTGGATATCGACGACATGCAGAACACTATCGGAAAATTACGTGAGGACGAAGCCGAGGACGGAATCATGAAAAAGGAAGAAGAATATGAGGTTATCAATATCTCTTCCTCAGAGTTCATCAACCAACTGGATTTCCTTCAGGACAATTACGACATTATACTTGTCGATTTTCCGGGTAACCTGAAACAAAACGGTGTAGTTGAAACGCTGCACTTCGTTGACGTGATCATCATTCCCTTCGAACCGAACCAGACCGATTTAAGACCTACATTGACCTTTTACTATAACATCTATGAAGGGATTATCGAAAGCCGTCGAAAGATTGGTAAAAAGACTACCGTGCGTGGTGTTATGAACCGTGTTCTTCCGAATGTGCTGGAGTTCAAAGAAATTTTGAAAAATAAAAAAACCTTGCCTTTCGAGTTGATGCAAAACTACATCAAGGATTCAAGGGTTGACTATCAACGCAATTTAAGTACGCTGAGTAAAGCGTACCATCATCCCTGTGATGCTTTCTGTGAAGAGGTATTGGAATTAATCTGTAACCATATAGGAGAATAAAGCTATGGCAACCAACAAAGAAAGGACATCATCAGCCGCCATGAGAAAACTCTTGCTGCAAAGCGCCAGTAAGAAAGAGCAGGAAATCCAGCAGATCGGAAGTGTTGCGGAAAGCACTATCCCCCAACCTGCGATTGAGCACCCCATCCATGAAGAGGTGAAAGAATCGGCTCCAGTCAAAGAAACCGTCCAAGAACCTCAGCCGGAACAAATGGAAAAGCCGGAATCCAAACCTTCCGTGCAGTCTTCTCCAAAAACAGAAGAAAGCAAAGTCTGCGGAAAAAAATTCTCGGAATATCTGGAAGAGCGAAAATTAAAGAACACCGAAGTAATCCGGATATCCAGCGAAACCCACAGAAAGCTGAAGCAGATTGCTATGGCCACTGGATTAGGAATGCACAACATCGCAAACAACATTCTTGAAGACATATTGACCAGCCATAACAAGGAGATTCAAGCGATACTGAAGAAGTATATGAGCATCTGATTCTACTTTCGGAAAAATATATACGCCTGTTCGACTGCATCCGTCGGGCAGGCGTTATTTTTGCACACCGTTTTAGTGAAGGCCGGCATTGAACCGGGACACTTTTACACAACTGCGGAAAAATCCCTTTGCCTATTATCCTGGACAATATGTTAAAGAATTCAAACCTCTACTTGTTTCCACCTCAAAATTTTTTCCGAAAGTAAGAATACGGTAACAAAATCATTTCTTCGTTTTATTTAGGTTTTTAGGGATTTAAGTATTTGTGGGACACTTTTACACAACTAATAAGGGAGGTTTTCCGTATAATCAACTATATTATTGCAAGTTAGCACTTACTGGCATCTTCTCGTAACCGGGACACTTCTGCACAACTAACCGACTATTCGGGACACTTCTGCACAACTGAACAGGAAAGTCGGGATACTTTTACACAACTAGAATCTGCATTCGGGACACTTTTACACAACTAAATCAGGAATCCGGGACACTTCTGCACAACTAAACCGGCCATTCGGGACACTTTTACACAACTGGGGGATCGGAAACAGCCGTAGTCGGGACACTTTTACACAACTAAATCAAGAAACAGCACGAAAAAAATGCTTTGGAATCTTCATTTATAGGGAGTTAGATTCACTATCTCCGTAAAAAAACGTATCTTTGCAGCATTAAACAACAAGTGTCCGCCTATGAAGGAAAGTAATACACAAAAAGAGTTGAGCAGAGTCCCCAGGACTCTCAGCGAGTCTTCCAACACGAAAGTATTGGAAGTTCTATTTGATGCAGGCGGCACTGTCATGTCTGACATTATCATTTACGTGGCATCTTCACAAATGAAAGATCTGTTCGGCGACTGCTGGTTCTCCATCAACGATTTTTGTGAGGTCATGGGGTATGAACGAACCAAGTTGCAACGAAAACTGACCGAGAAGCAGCTTGATTTCCTGTTCAGCAACCAACGTCCGGTATATATCACCGAACAGAACGGCCAAAAGATAGAGCATCCGATAGAGAACACCTTTGAAGCGGCGTTATACCGTTTAGGGACATCCAACCTCAGTGTAGCATACGCCATGAACGGCAAGACGCAATATAAGTTCATTCAAATACTGGACCGCTTTGAGATAAAGGATAACTTCGGCACGAAAAAGCGCACCAAGCGGAATTACAACGTGCATCTGAGCAAAGATCTGATGAATACTTTGCTTACCGAATACAATCTGCTGGAACTGAAAGACTACCGTAACCTGCCCAACCGCAAAGGCTACCGCAAGTTTTATCTGAACCTGGCGAAAATGATTTACCTGATCAAGTATAAGATTGACCAAGGACAAGCACCTTATTTCACCGTTACGGTTGACCAACTTGCCAAGGAATTTGATGTAACGGTAAAGGACAACCATGACCGGAAGAAGAAGGTGACCAGCATCTTAAACGGTATCAACAAAAAGCTGGAGAGAACCAAATTCCAATACCAGTACATCAAAGGAAAAGGGGAGAAGTGGCCCTACACCGTACAGTTTTTCTTTGACCAGGAAACATTGGAATATTTCGACGAAAAGATAAAGGCGATACTGACCTCGCAATATCACGATGCGCTTAAATCATGCTTCTTGTTAAACAAGAAAGGCATTCCCGTGAGCAGACATTATCAATATAAGGATTTCTTTAAATTGGGAACCGGCGAATATTATCATGAATTTACCGCATGGCTTTATTCTGAAGAGGACAAGGAGATTAAGGAGAACATCTACCGGGATATCTATATAAAGGTAGTAGGCATTCGTCCAGAAGACCTTGCCGTCAACTTAAATCCCTAAAAGTTGGAACAAAAACCATAAAATAGTATCTTTGCAGCGGATTGTCAGAAAATTGGCAGCCCGCTTTTTACATACGTCCGTCTGTCTAACAAAAGAGTGGCATCTATCGTTAAGGAATTAACAACAACAGGCGCATGCCTGTACCAGTATGAAACTGGTACGGGGCGTGCCTTTGTTGTTGGAACGCCACGTCCATGTTAGAGGGTACGTTTCCGTACCCTTATATAAACATAAAACAAATTCAATGGTTCAAACAATTGCCACCCTGATAGATGAGACGCTCATGGTAATGGGCGCCCATCTTCACGTGCGGATGACAGACGAAGAAAAGGCGTATCTTGATGCTCATTTCGAGCTTATCCATATCAAAAAGGGAGAACACCTCGTCACCAGGGGCGAGGAAGTATGCTACCTCTATTATCTGGAATCCGGCATCGTCCGGTTATGGTTTCCGGACAAAGAGAATAGAGAGATTTCAGCACGGTTTATCCAAGCCAAAGAGTTCATCAATTTTTTCCTTTCACATGAAGAACACCATGCCCACTACAATATCAAGGCATTGGAGCCATGCAAGATCTGGAGATTGCCCAAAAAAGATCTTCATCAGCTATATGAGTTATCCATCAATTTCAACAAGCTGGCCAGAATACATTTGGTAAGATCCATCAACCGCAAAATAATAAGGGAAGAGGAGTTTTACACACTGGATGCCGAAGCGCGTTACAAAGCGCTTTTGGCCAATGAAAAATGGCTGTTACGTTCAATACCCTTAAAAGACATAGCAAGTTATATCGGCATCACGCCACAAGCATTGAGCAACATCCGAAAGCGCATATAAACCAAACCCTATAAGCCGGGCAGGACAGTTTTACACAACTAATCCTATCCGGCTTTTTTCTGTAGAATTATTCCACACCTGCCGGTTTACGGCACATGTATTTTTTAATGCACATTAAATAAACACGAAAGGCCCTTTAAAAGCCCTTCATAAAATTTGTCCTCCCGTATATAATCTATATGTTTGGAGCGAAAACAACGCGATAAGCACCTTGATTCGGTTCTGCCGACAGGAATCCGCGTAAATTGGAAACACCGTATGAGACAAATAGAAAAATATATAACATTAATAACCTAAAGAGTAATTCCCATGGAACACATCAGACTGACTGCTATCAGCCTTAGCCTGCTGTTATGCACCGTAAGCGCTTTTGCGCAACGCCATTATGAGAACATCCCGGCACTTGAATTGAACTACGGCACTAACCTGTTCGGCAATGCAGGCAACTATTACAACCTGTCCTTTTCCAGATACATCAACCGGACAAGCTATTGGAAAGCCGGGTTTAGCTATTTTGAGAAACCTTACGAATATACAGCCAACCTACCGCAAGTCTCTACCTTGAACCCGGAAGAAACGATTCCCGAAACGATACATGACAAGGGTAAGGACTTTTTTGTGGACGGCGGTTATTACAGAACCCTGGCCTGCAACCTGAAATCCGTTTACTGGGGCATCGGCCTGGGAGGATTCATCGGTACAGAATACGTCCGCCACCCCGATAAGGAATACAACTTCATCATCGGCCCGAAACTGGAAACGGAACTGGAAGTATTCATCCTGCCCCGAACGGCATTGCTTGCCCGCATACAACAACATTGGAATCCCCTATCCATTGACAAGTGGAACACTGTCTGGAACGTAGGAATAAAGATACTGCTCTACTAACCGACAAATCATATCACCATGCTTATTATCATATTGTTAGCCGATACAAATGTATCCGGCCTGATCTCCTTATACCGTGAAATAGGCGCCATGCTGATAGGGGTAGGCTTTCTATGTGCCGGACTAGCGGTACTTAAAAAGCTGATAAGCAACCACGAGCGCACCAAAGAGGCCATCATCACCTATATCACGGCATTGGTCACTTGGCTCATTATCTGGCAACTCTTATGAACGTAGTGGATTTGATACTGGTTGCCATACTCGCCTGTGTCACGCTTCACTTTTACTTTCGGAAAAAGAAGAAAGCACTTTCTTCCGGAAAGGAGAAAGAGAAGCCGATAAGGGAGGCGGTGCGCAAGGAAGGGCAGGAGAGAGCCTGTCCGGTCATCTGCGTGGTATTTCAGCCTGAGCTGGAAGAAGAGGAATTGGCTGCCGAGATAGCCGATATGTACCTGCATGGAAGAGCCTACTACTACTCAGGCAAACCACTGCCGGAACAGCCGAAAGAAGAGCCCATATCCATCAAGTATAAGGATGTGCAATGGGAGAGACTGAAAACGATTCATGTTTAATTAAAAAATAGGAACAAAATGAAAGCAATCGAAAATGTAAGAGAAAAAGCGAACCAAGTCATTAACCGCTATGGAAAGGTTATCTTCACCTTTCTCATATTCTTCACGCTGTTGGGAACGGCACAAGTGGCGGAGGCACAAAGCGGCCTGAAGATTAACAGCCTATCCGAAGTGACAGACAAAGCCAAAGAGGGTGCGGACACCATTCTGGACGTAGCCAAATACATTTTGGCGGCGGTACTCGGCATCGCTCTGGTCTTTGTCATCTATTCGCTTGCCACGAACAATCCCCATGCCAAGGAATACCTGCTCGGCTGGATCATCGCCGTGGTAGTCATCATGGTAGCCTTCCTGATTATCTAAAAACGAAGAGCCATGAGAACCATGCGTAAAATCAACAAGCCGATCAAGTTCTTCGGTCTGTCATCGGGACAGTTCGCCATCTTCATGCTGCTGACGGCCATCATCATCATCGTGAGCATATTCAAGCAGCTGCACCCGATACTCATCATCGGAATCATTTCCGCCATTCTGTTTCTATCCGGTCTGCTGTTCCAAACCTTGAAAAAGGAACACAAGGCCGGTAACCCGGACTACCTGACCGGCCTCCGGATCAAGAACGCCACCCCCCGGCAGATAACGGACAAACGGCAGATTTTCAAATTCATCCTAAAACAGCAACCATGATAGGAATCATCATACTCATATCCCTGCTAATCTGTGCGCTGTGCCTGCTGATTGCTCTGCTGTATATCCGGCAGACAGAGATAGAGGTGAAGGACAAATCCGTGGATCTGGAAAGTGTCTTGCCTATCCAGACCATCACGGAGAACGCCGTCATCAACGGGAACGGTGACATCACCGTCGGCTACCGGCTGCTTCTGCCCGAAGTGTTCACCTTGTCGGAAAGCGAGGCGCAATACATCCATGAGCGGTTGGAGGCTCTTTTGAAGCTGCTTCCGGCAGGCACGGTCATCCATCAGCAGAATTTCTACTATACGGGGCGATACCATCATGCAGAATACTCTTCCAATGCCCTGATAGCGGAGAACAACCGTCATTTCAACGGCAAGGAGATACTGAACAGTTACACCAACCTGTATGTGACGTTCACGAACGGCAGCCGAAACGGTAAGATACGCAAAAGCGCATCGGGCACCTCGCTGATGCGAAAGCTGCACTACCCGTTCAAGCAACCTTATAAGGAATATCAGCAACGGCTGACAGAAATGGAAGCCTTTCTGATGAACTTTGAGAACGGTTTGTCGTCCATCCAGCAGTTTGAGATACGCAAGATGGATGATACGGAACTGAACAACGCCATCTACGACTACGTCAACCTCTCTTACGAGACACCGGAAAACGATGCCACGCAGAAGAGCGTCAACCCTATGGCTGTCAGTGAAAGCGGAAGCATGAAAATAGGGCAGCAGCACGTTTCCATCCTTTCGCTGACCAACGAAGGCGAGCATCTTCAGGAACTGGCCGTGCCGCACACCGGCAAGTCGAAGGCATACGGGGGAAACATAGAGATACCGGACAGCATACGGAGCAAATGCTCGATGCTGTACCCCGTAGGACTTGGCCTGCCGTTCAACCACATCGTAAACATCGTGATAGAGATAACCGATCCAGATGCCACCGTAACGGCCATCGGTGCGGAGAAAGACGCGCTGAACTACATCACCAACTTCTACCCTCCGGCGGCAGAGAAGCAACGCGAGCAGGCAGCCTTCTGCGATGAGATTACCCAGTTCGACTACCAGACCGCCTATACCGCCTTCAATGTCGTGCTGAACGATACAGACCGCACCTCGCTCATGCGGAAAACCGCACTGGTACAGCAAGGCTTCAGCTTTATGAACCAAAGTTCGTGCTATGTGGAGAACGCCGAGCTGTGCAACCTGTTCTTCTGCAACATACCCGGCAATGCCAGGGCCAATTACCGGGGCTTCGTCAACACGACCAAGCAGGCCATCTGCTATCTGCAAAAAGAGGGGATGTACCTTTCGGACGAGAAAGGGCATATCTACCATGACCGTTTCGGTACTCCCGCCAAGATAAACCTCTGGGATTATCCGGCGCTGAACAACAAGAACCGCATCGTTATCGGCCCGTCCGGTTCCGGTAAATCTTTCTGGCTGAACAATTACATCCTGCAAAGCTATGAGCTGGGCCGGGATGTGATGATCATTGACATCGGCGGCTCTTACCGCTCGATGATAGCCTTGAACCGGGGCAAATACTTCGACTCTACCGAGCAGAAGAAATTTGCGTTCAACCCCTTCTTGTGTGACCGTGACAAGAACGGCAAATACCTGTACATCGACACCACGGATGCCGAGTCTGCCGATGACCAGATAAAGACCATCGTCGCCATTATCAGCTACATTTGGAAGGTACGTGAACCCATGCTGCCTGCCGAAAACGCCATTCTCAGGAAATCCGTCATCGGATTTTACGACTATGTGAACAATTCTTCAATAGGAGAGAAGCATGAGCGTATCTTCCCGACGCTGATAACTTACCGGGCTTATCTGAAGGAAGTGTTCAGCAAACGGATGACCGAGTTTGAGAAACAGAAATTCGAGATAGAGGAGCTGTTGCTTTTACTGGAACCCTATACGGACGGAGAGCTGTCATTCCTGCTGAACGCTACCGAGAACGTGGATATCGTGCATGACCGGCTGATAGCCTTCGATATGGAAGATGCCTCTAAGAAAGAGTACTTTCCACTCGTTGCCATCATCACCCTGCAAATGATCGTGGATAAAATCAAGAAACGCCAGGGGTTTGCCAAAGAGCTAATCATCGACGAAGCACTCGACTTCCTGCAAGACGAGAAATTCGGAGACTTCATCGCCTACCTGTACCGAACCTTCCGTAAAAAGGAGGGAAGCATCACGCTGGCCGCACAGAACATCCTGTTTTTGAAAAACATGCCGTCCAGTATCAAGGACTCCATCATCATCAACTGCGCGACCAAGATTATCCTCGACCATTCAGAACACCGGCAGAACCTGCCGGAAGTGAAAGCCGTGCTTTCCATCACGGACGAAGAGGCCTATATGATCGAGTCGTTGCAGCGCACGGAACGCTGGAGAGAGTTTTTCATCAAGATGTCGAACGATGCCTTCATCTTCCGCAACGAGGTGTCCGACTTCGCCGCCGTAGCCTTCGATTCGCGCCAGGCGACAGTAGTACGACTGAAGCAGTTGTTCAACGAAAGCGGCTCGACCTATACGGCCATCAACCGCTATCTGGAGGAAAGGAGGAAAAAGTATGGATGACGCCACCCAAGGGCTGACCGCCCTTCTAGGCTGGTCAACCGACTTCAACGGCAGCGCATACAATCTTGCCGGAAGCATTGCCGCCGCACTTTTGGGCGTTGCGCTCATTTTCGTGGTATGGGCACTCGCCACGAAAAAGGAAAATGCCAAGAGCTATCTGACAGCCTGGCTGGTATGTGTCATATTCACCCTATTATTCATCACCAACAAATAACCGTCATGAAAAGAATCATTCTCATACTCGGACTTGCCGCCTCGATAGGGCTGATGGGAACCGGCAGTGTTCATGCCCAGTTCGTCGTGCATGATCCCGGCCACACCCTGCTGAACTCAACGGAATGGATCGCCAATGTCAAGAAATGGGTTACACAAATCAATGAAATGATCGATGCCCAGGAACTGCGGCTCGGCCTGCAAAAGATCGACCAGTTGAAGGAACTCAAATCATTGAAAGAGCTTGCCGACCTGCTGGACGACGTAGCCTGCCTGAGCAGCGACTACAGCTTTTACCTGAACGTAGGATCGAATTACCACTGCCTGAAATTTCTCAACTTTCAGCGTGTGACCGTCAATCTGAGCCTGAGTACCGACCTGCTGTTCAAGGTGGCCACCGTGACCAGTTACTTCTCGATGAACTCGGAAGGGCGCATGTCCTTTATCGAGCAGGTGAAGGAATCGGTGGAAAAAGCCGCCGAAGAGATGCGTGAGTTTAACGAATCCGTGCGTTCCACGGTCATTTACAAATCCATGAAGGGGCATAACCGGAAGACCTATTACCAGGGACGGTTGGCCGCTTTCACACGACACACCAATTAAAGCGTTATGAATCAAGATAATTTTCTCTGGGGACTTCAGATCACGGACGGTCTGACGATGGAACTCGTTTCGCAAATGACAGTCATCGCCTTCGGTGTTGGTGTCATCTGCTTTATCTGCAACCTAGCATACAACTATCTCTATCACGGAGCCAGCCAGCTGTTAAGCCCGAATGAGGACAAATTTCCCGACATGATGGAAATCGCCCGTTGCCTGGTACTGTTCTTCTGCCTAAGCATATACACCCCCATCGCCCAAACCATCGTAGGCACGATGGAAGTAATCAACGAAGCCACCTCGCTGACCTCCGAGCGTGCGCAGGAATTTGCCCAGTTCATGGCACAATCAGCCATCGAACAAGGAGAGATGATTGCCGAATACGACAAACACAGCCTCCAGTCGGAGGTAGCAGCCGGAGAAGACAGCACCGGCGCCATGCAGCACGAACTGGATAAAAAGATGGAAGAGGACGAAATGACCGGTGTACGCTCCAGCGTGGAGAAGATTGTGCAGCTGCTCAACCCCGCCAACCTCGCCACCCTTGTGCTTCATGGCATTTCCGCCCTATTGGTAGGAATCATACAAGTAGTCATCTTGGGTATCGGCGTGGTCATTGTCAAGCTACTGGTCATTCTCGGCCCGTTTGTCTTTGCCGTAAGCATGTTGCCGGTCTTTCAGAAACAGTTGAGTATCTGGTTCGGTACGCTCTGCTCCGCCTGTATGGTATTCACCGTCATCAATATTCTGAACCAAATCATATGGCAGACCTTCAAGGCCATCTATACGGAAAGTGCCGACATGGTGGACGCAGCTACGCAGCAGATACAATATTTAGGAATGGATCTCGCCCTGATTGGTGCTTATTGCAGCTGTTTCTGGCTATCCTCCAAAATCGTAGGACACAGCGATGCCGGGAAAATCATTTCGAAAACCGTGTCAATCGTCACCACGGCGGCCACCATCGCCCTGATGGGAGGCGCAGCGGCAGGCGGCAAGCTGACCAACGTAGGCGGTGCCGCCTCTATCGGGGCAAGTTTCATAAACGACAACAATAAAAAATAGAACTATGAATCTGATGAAATTCAAAGGAGCAGATGATGCGGTCAAGCTGACTATCCGGCTTTCAGCCGGGTACTGCATCATTCTGACTATCGCTTTTGCCAGCAGTATCATCTTCCTTATCAACAAAATAGAAAAAGCATACGGCCAGGCTCTCGTCATCGACAGGCAGGGAGAAGTCTATGAGGCAAGCAGCCTGTCTGCCAGCGATATGCGGCAATACGAATACATGAACCATGTAAAGACCTTCGTAACCCACTGGTATGCCTTTGACGAGAGCAGCTACGAGAAGAACATTTCGCTTGCGCTCAACCTCATAGGCAACAAGGGGAAGGAGCTGTTGAACGAGTACAACGATGTGAATATGCTGAACTCACTCATACAAAAGAATATCCGTTACGGGGTACGCATCAAGGATGTAGAGATTAACACACAAACGATACCCGTTTCCGGAAAGATAATCTTCACGCAGACCGGGTACCGGGCACGGGGAAGCATCTCACGTAATATCGAAGCGGAGTTCACCATCTATGATATGCTGTCCCGCAGCGAGGAAAATGCGCACGGAGCCAAGATAGAAGATTGGATTGTCCGCTATTCCGAACCCGTGGAAAGCAACGGCACCAACACATCGCAGGCAGCTTCTCCGGGCAAGAATGAAAACCAGTCAGAAACCTCTAAACCAACCGACCATGGAACCGAATAAACTTATCAAAGACAAGAACAAGCTGTTGATGGCCATCCCGGTAATCCTGGGCATCCTCTTCCTTTATGTATTCTTCATCCGTGAGGACGGGAACGTGCCGTCAGGGAGTGACAGACAGGCCGCCTCGCAAGCCTTTTTGGAACCACAGTCGGAAATGGCCGACAAGGTGAACGACAAGATGGAAGCCTATAAGCAGGACAAACTGGAAGAGCAGGAGAAGGCACGCATCCTGAAAGAGTCTCAGGTCAAAGGATCTGATTTTTACTTCGAGCTGCAAAACCAGCAGGAGCGGTATGACCGTGCCACACTGGAGCGCATCCGCCGTATGCAGAACGATCCGTACAGCGAAGTCATGGCAGAATACGGAGGTGGCCGGAACGGACGCTTCTCTCATCAGCTGGAAAGCCAACTGGACGGACTGGAGGACGAGCAGGCGCTCAACGAGATTATCCGGGAAGCCAAGAAGAACTCACGCATCCGCAAGGAACTGGAAGAATCCGACAAATACCGCAAGCGCATGTATGAACGGATTGTCAATTATGACCAAGAGGGAAAAACGGAGAAAGCCGCTGCCAACCCTTCCGGCCATCCATCCGCCGACAGCCTGATGCAAAAAGGCCCGATCTACCATGCCGAAAACGGCAAGCGGGTACGCCGCCAACCGACCTCCGCACCGGGAAACAGCAACCTCTTCAGGGCTTGCATCCACGGCGACCAGACCGTAGTCACGGGCAGTACGGTACGGATGCGGTTGCTTCAGGACGTAACCCTATCCGGCATGAAGATACCGGCCAACACGCTGTTTTACGGTATCGCCACTTTGGGAGCCAACCGCCTCGATGTGGTAGTCAGCAACCTGAAGGTAGGAGACAACCTCAATCCCGTATCGGTGGTTGTCTTCGACAATGATGCCATGGAAGGTTTGAACCTGCCCAATAACCTGAAAGCCAGTGCAGCCAAGCGTATGGAACAAGGTCTTGTACAGAACATTGACATGCCGCTCTCTTCCATCGGCACGATGGCCAGCGAAGTGACCAGCGTAGTCAACGCCACCACCCAGGTAGCCAAGCAAATCTTGAACATGAGCCTCTCACAAGTGAAGGTACATCTCAAGTCCAACTACGAAATGTATATCCAAGAAGAGAGTCAGGAATCGAAGTTGCGTAGGCAAGCCGTGCAAGCGGAGTTACAGAAGCTCTATGAGCAAATGGAACAAGAGAAAACGAACAAGAAAAATCATCCCCTTCAAACATTGATAGACAAATTATGATAGACATTCTCAATTACCTGCTTGCGCTGTCAGCGGTCTTTTTCGGCTATCGGATCTACGTATCACGCCGGAACGGACGAGCCTTTAAAGAAATCCGTCCGCTGACCGTTTCTTTCGGCATTACCCTGCTTCTTCTATGGGGCATTACCGTATTCACCGCCTTTTTTTCAAGAACCGTTTAACATATCGACAACATGAAGAAATATATTTATCTACTGTTTTACTGCTTTGTGTGCAGTCTGCCGCTCTTCGCTCAGGAAAACGGCACTCCCCGGAAACAAGCCATCAGCCAAAAAGACATCTTTATCTCTTTCGACTGTGTGAAACACCTGGTATTTCCTGTGCAAGTATCTGATATCGCCATCGGCGAACAGGAGCTTGTCATGGCCAGCCGGGTAGAAGAGGCGCCCCATATCGTCAGGCTCTCGGCGCAAGCGGAAGGATTCACCGAAGAGACCAACCTGACCGTAGTCTGCATCGACGGAAGCGTTTACACCTATCACATCCGCTACCTTCCCGAAGGCGGCACGGATTCGTACCCGAACATTTACGAGGACAACGGGAAATGGCAGCACCATGACTATCAGGCAGAAGTCAGCGACCTCCATCTGGCCGAGTTCTTCTTTCCGGAGGACATCGCTTACGGAACGCCCGGCAACGAGGTGTCCTTCACTCTGGCCGCCTACAACAACCAGTTGAAAGTATCAACCGCCAAAGATGCCGTGGCATATTCCAACCTGTTTGTGGTGGATAAGGCCATGAACACTTACCACATCACCATCAAACGGGGCAATACCTCCGTATTCACCTACAATTTTGATGACCAGCGCAAATATACCGCCCATGTGGATGTGAACAGCGAGGAAATGGAAAGATGCATCCAAGAGCTGCGCACCAAGAAGCGCAACATCTACAGCCTGGGGGTCATCGAGAACAAGTTTGAGTTGTCAATGGCCAATCTGTATGTGCATGAGGACTTCATGTTTTTCATCTTTGACCTGAAAAACAAATCATACATCGACTACGACATCGAGTTTGTCAAATGTTTCCAGCGTGACCAAAAGAAGAGCAAGAACGCCATCCAGCAAGAAACGACCATCGAACCTATCTATCAGAAAGATTTTGATACGAAAATCAAGGGCAAGAGCCGGAACCGGCTGATACTTGGTTTCGACAAATTCACGATACCCGATGATAAGGTATTCGAGATCGAGATTTACGAGCGAAACGGCGGGCGGCACATCAAGCTGGCCGTGTTGAACGAATACATCCTTTCCGCAGAACCCTTATACAAGCCACAGCCATGAAACTGAGAGAAGCATTAGACACCTATATGTTCGACAACGTGGGACAGTTCGGCGGCATCGCCGAATCACTGGGCTATCAGACCGAATACCGGGACGGATATTTCCGGTTCCGCAAAGACGGGGAAGAGCTGAGCATGAGCGTAAGCGAAATCAGGGAAAAAGCCGGAGCAAAGTACGATGAAAGCCTTCGTGACCAATCAAAAGAACGTGTATCCGCCCTTTTTGACAAGGAACGTGCCAATGATCCTAAATATGTCGCCGAGCTGGAGAAGGATGGCATCAGCATCAAGCGGTGGGAGAACCTGAAGGGACATGACAAGGACGGCTTTACCGTCATCGACCATCGCCTGAAGGTATGCTACACCGGACAGTCGCTCTATGAATACGCCTACAAGCAAGGGAACATCCTCGACGGGAAAGGCACCAAGCTGGAAAAGGGTGTCATGTCTGATTTGATGGAGATACACGGCAAACCGGGGAAGCTCCGTTTCAACGATGACGGAATCTCCGTATTCTACCGCAAAGAGGCGTTGGTTATCCCGGACAAGGTGCTGGGAAAGAAGTTGGGCAAGAAAGAGAAAGAACAGCTGCTTGCCGGTGACATCGTACCCATCACCGTAAATAAGAAGGACATCCTGCTGCAAGTTGACCGGGATCTGAACTCCGTCATCCTGCGCACCAACCAGGAAATCAAGATTCCCGACATCATCGGGCAGACCAGCGAATATGGCGGCTACAAGTTAACCAAAGCCGACAAATACCTGCTCGCCAACGGCCATGCACTGGAGAACAAGCTGCTGCACAGTCCGGAAGGCTACTTCATTGCCGACATCCAACTGACGGATGACAGGAAAGGAGTCATGATACAGAACATACAGAGTATCACTCCCGGCAAGGCACAAGAGCTGATCAAGGCCATGACCCCCAAACTGGAAGCCCATGCGGCCAACATAGAAGCTGCAAAAGAGCAAAAACACGAAGAGGGGCGCAATATGGAAGCCGAGTTTAAGGAAGCGGTGGGCAAACATGACTTTGAAAAAATCGGGAAGCTCAAAGAGGAAGGATATAAACCCAGTGAAGAGTTTATCAAAGGAATCGGTAAGGAACACGGTCTGGATGAAAGGCAAACCCATGAAGTCATCCAGCTGTTCGGCACCAAGCCGGAAGAACAGGGCGAACATGAAAGGCAGGCCGCACGTCTGTTGGATGCCGCACAGACCGACAACTTTCATGTCATCCAAGAGATACAGAAAGAAGGGTACCGGCTCACTCAAGAAGACCTTACCCGGATGCGTGAAACGGGTGTGCAAGCCAACACACTGATAGCCGTACAAAAGATTTTCGGGATGGAAGGCAGCACAAAGACACTGGGAGATGTCAAACTGGCCAGCACACCCAAACCCGACAACAGCAAGGAAATGGCCCGTCCGATAGCCAGCACCATCAACCGGGCTTTCAATGACTTATAACCTAAAAAATCAGGAATTATGGATTACGATGAATTAGTACAGAAAAACATTGCAGGAGAAATCAGTGACTTAGAGTTTCTACTTGCACAGGAAGAGCTTGCACAAGCCTATCAAGAAGAGATGGCTGCCAAGCAGCAAGAGACAAACAACCAAACGGCCAGAGAATGGCTGCTTGATTACGAGAACAGAAATCTATACCAATAAATCATGGATACAGCAAGTGATAAAGCATTACAGCGTTTCGCCGAACTGATGATCGAAAAGATAAAGCAGGTGGAAGACAACTGGCAAAAGCCTTGGTTCGGGATAAAGGGTGGGGGACTTCCGCAAAATATCGAGGGAAGAACCTACAACGGAGTAAATTCCTTCATGTTGTTTCTACTTTCGGAAAAAGAGCAGTACAGCCTGCCGGTCTATATGACCTTCATGCAAGCCAAAGACAACGGCCTTAACATACTGAAAGGAGAAAAGTCATTCCCAGTCATTTACTGGAATTTCTCAGTAAGAGACAAGAACGGAAAGAAAATACCTTTCGACGTATATAAGAACCTGGATAAAAACGAGCAGCAGGAATATAAGGTCACGCCGTTTCTGAAGACATACAATGTGTTCAACGTACAGCAGACCAATCTTCAGGAAACGAAACCGGAGAAATGGGAAGCATTGAAGGAGCAATTCAAGATACCGGCCATCAAGGACGAGCAAGGGATGCTCACCGTGCCTCTGATTGATGCGATGGTACGGGAACAGCAATGGATCTGCCCCATTTATTCCAAGGAAGGAAATAGTGCTTACCATGCAAGGGGAGAAGATAACCATATCGTCGTACCCCTGAAGGGGCAGTTTAAGGACGGAGAGAATTTCTACTCCACACTACTGCATGAGATGGCGCACTCGACTGGAGAACCTGAGCATCTGAACCGGGAAAAAGGCGTGATTTTCGGAGACAAGCAATATGCCAAAGAGGAACTGGTTGCCGAACTCACCTCCGCTACCGTCGGGCAAAGCCTGGGAATATCCACCCATATCCGGGAAGAAAATGCCATGTATCTAAAAAACTGGCTGGGAGCCTTGAAAGAAGATCCCAAATTCATCTACAACATCCTTGCCGATGTAGGAAAAGCCAGCAATATGATTCAGGAACATACCGCACGGATGGAACAGTACCTCACACCGGAGGAACGGTTCACGCAGGCCGTCCTGCAAGACAACCGTCCGGTATTGGAGCAGATGAAAAACGAAGGTTTTACCCCTTCATCACGGTTATTGGAAAGTGTTGCGGCAAACCATCCTACAGCCGACAACCTTGAAACGCTACACAGCACTTTCGGCATTTCGCTGCCTTCCATGGAAGCGGAGCCAGCCATGAAAAATATGAATGAGCCACAGCTCGGATTATAAACTTTTAAAAACCATCATTATGTTTACAGGACAAATTATCGGTTATGTCGGTGCGGATGCCCGGCAGAACAAGAACGGAAAAGGATTCAACTTCCATGTATCCACCAAGTACAAGAACGTGAACAACGAGGAACAGACCCTATGGGTATGCTGTTTCGTGAATTACGAGAGTAAAGTCTTTGAGTATCTGAAAAAAGGGACACAGGTATATGTCTGCGGCGATGTGTATGCCGATGTATTCCAGAAGGATGACGGTAGCCACATCCCATCCGTCAGCCTGACCGTCTCACGCATTGAGTTACTGGGAAAGGCAGAGAAAAAAGAGAGCGGTGACGGAACGGCATCCGGACAACCCCAATAACAGCAACGGCCATGGAAAGAGAGAAGAAAGACCTGTCATTCATCCTGATCCTGCTATCCACGCTCATCGGGACAGCCGTACTGTTTCAGTGGGCTATCGTTACGGGATTATACGCTCCACTACGTAATCCGGCCATGTGGGAAAGGCTGATGGAGAAGGATATCCTATTCCGGTTTCTCTACGTTATCCTGATCGGAGGCCTCGCTTTTCTCTTTCCGGTTGGCAAAGTGAAAGACGAAAACAAGAAATGGGTTTACACCAGTATGACACTGGTTACGGCATCCATGCTGGTTGTCGGATTCAGCCGGTTATCAGCGTGGTATAACCTATTTGTATTTCCCATTCTATTCGTAGCGTACACGCTGCTTGTCATCAAGACTCTGCCTTATTTCATCCGGCGTCATGCCCAATCCGATGATAGCATTTTCGGGTTAAGCCGGGAAGAATCGGCTTTCTACTTCCGCTTTGAAACCGCCTCCGGGCCGCTGGTCATCCATAAGCCGCAGCAGAATGTCTATATCGACGGCGGTCCGGGAAGCGGTAAATCAGAGAGCTGGATCAAGGGAATCATCTACCAGTGCGCCGAGCGCAACTATGCCGGATTCGTGTACGATTGGGAGGGTGATCCCACCAAGGACAAGTCACCCATCCTCTCACGTATCGCATACGGAAGCATCGAACATTTCCGGAACAAGGGGATGGAAACACCCCGTTTCGCCTATATCAACTTTGTGGATATGTCACGCACGGTCAGGGTGAACGTACTTTCTCCGCAATACATGTCAAAGGGAAACGAATCGCTATTCATCCGCAATATCATCATGACACTGATGAAGAATCTGGAAGCAAGCTGGAAGGAAAAGACCGACTTTTGGGCCAACAATGCCATCAACTACGTCTATTCAATCGCCTATAAATGTTTCAAGGAAAGGAAGCTTGGTATCTGTACGCTGCCCCATGTGATAGCCCTTGCCCTTTCTGACAGCAACCTAGTATTCCACTGGCTGTCGGAAGATCCTGAAATCGCATTGAACATGTCCTCCATGCTGACCGCCTGGAAACTGGGTGCACAACAGCAGACAGCCGGAGCCGTATCATCCGCACAGACTCCGTTGGTACTCCTGAACAACAAATACATCTTCTGGGTGTTGTCGCCACTTCCCGAAGAAGAGTTCTCTTTGGATATAACCAACAAGGAACACCCAACGCTGTTATGCGTAGGCAATGCGCCCACCATCAAGGAAGCCGTTTCCCCTGCTATTTCCTGCATCGGCAGCGTCTTGATGTCACAGATGAACAATCCCGGCAAAGCGACCAGCATATTCATGGTAGATGAATTTCCGACCATCCTGTTGCAAGGCATTGACACTTTCATCGGAACCGCCCGGAAGCACAATGTCGCTACCATTCTCGCCGTTCAGGACTTCAACCAAGCGGTCAGGGACTATGGAGAGAAAAGTGCCAACATCCTGAAAGCCTCCTGCGGAACGCAGGCTTACGGTATGACCGGAAATGAGAAGACCGCCAAAGACATCGAGAACTTGCTTGGGGAGAAGAAAGAAGCGCAAGAATCTTATTCACACCAAGCCGGTGGCAATAACAGTGTCACGGAGAGCCTGCAAAAAGAAAAAGTCTTAAAGGCAAGGGACATTGCCGGACAAGCAGCCGGACACTTCATTGGCAAGATTGCCGGAGGCAAGCCGCCATTCTTCAGCGTGCAGATGGATATGTGCCGTTTTGAAGAGAAGGAGATACCCCGTTTCTCCTTACCGGTCAAACTGGGCAACGGCAAAGAAGAGATGGAACTGGAAATCCTGGAAGAGATTATCCAGCAGAACTACATCAAAATCATTGAAGATGTCAACGCCATCCTCAAAAAGATAGAGGACAAATTAAAAGAAAAGTCAGCAGTTCCGCCAACCGGGACACACAAGACAGAACAAAAAATCATCCGATAACATTCAACAAAAGAATCCTACCATGAGAAAAATTCATTCATTATTAGCGGCAGCCTGCTTATTGGCCGCTTCATGCAACAAAGAGGAAATCCAATCGGAAACAGACAAAGCCGGCATGTATCACATCACCGTAGCCGTAACCGGTTCCTCACCCAAAGGCAGTGTGCATATATATAATCTTGACGGCGTGAGATTCAGGAACGAACGCACCGGTACCTCCGCAGCTTCCGTAGATGAGAGTTTCACCGATAAAGCGGAATACAGCACGGAAAAGCCTGTCAGCCAAATTACCGTGCAAGGCATTCTCTATTCAAAAGAGAGTGCTATCATCACCATGCAGATAAAAAAAGACGGGGAAAGCGTATTCAACCAGAGCAAACAGTTGGAGGCCGTTCCCGGTATAGACACTACTGTTGATTTGGTTTACAGTACCTTGAAATAAAAATGCAGACGAATCAAAAAACATATACTTTCTCTTCCATATTTAGATGATATTTCTTATCTTTATGAAAGATAATCTTTCTCATTTATAATCTAAGCTCAGATAAAATGAGATTCAACTAATCCAGTCAACGTTATGAAAGTCGATTTCAATCAGATAAAAACAACCATTTCTCTGCCCGATTTCCTGCTGGAACTAGGATGGAAAATCGTGGAAGGCTCTTCCAACTCCTGTCCCAAAATGAGCAACGGAACGCATACCATCGTCATCAAGCGGAACTCGCAGAACCAATACACCTATTGGGACGTGCATAGTGACAGCGTGCGTGGCCGCAGTATCATGGATCTGATGCAGGAACATCTATTTGAAACAACCGGAAAAATGCCGTCCTTGCGCGAGGTGGGGGAGATCCTTCAGAACTACATCAACACCAACCGCATCACGACACCCGAAAAAAGCCGGTATGAAGTAGGTAACACAAGCATGAGAGCGGACGAACTTCAATTCTACTTGAGCCAGCTACAACCCTACAAGGGCAATTATCTCCAGAAAAGAGGTATCCTGAAAGAAAGCATTGAAAGCCGGTTCTTCAAAGACACTTTCTTTATCCGTGAGGTAAAGAACAAAGGGAGTGTTTACCGCAACGTGTGCATCAAGATGTACAATGAAAACGGTGTGCAAGCCATTTCTCAACGAAATGAAACATTCAAAGGGATTATCGGTGGCAAGTTCGACTGTCTGGCGACCAGCAACCATGACAAAAGCCGCCCGATAGACATTCTCTACATTGGGGAGTCATTTATAGACTGTATCTCCCACTATCAATTACGCCATTCCGGAAACGACCTCAATCTTGTATATGTATCTACGGAAGGGACATTCACGGAAGGACAAATGAGGCTATTACGCCTGATTCTTGACAAGAACCAGGTAAAGGAGCTCCGGAGCATCTTTGACAACGACAAACAAGGGCACAAGTACACTCTATGGCTGCATCGTTACTTTCATGGCGATACGACTGATGTCGAGAGCCTGAGTAACGATGAACTCCGCAACAAGGTACGGAAACTGAAGAACGTCGAACTTTCGGAAAACAAGGATTGGAACGATGATCTGAAAATCTCGTGTGGCATCTGTTCCTCCACGGAGGACGGCCAGTAACCTCATAGATTTGCTCCATCACATAATACGACAACCTATAAAATCAGATCAATATGAATATCAAGCATTTATTTTTTTGTATGCTGCTCATTGCCTTTTCCTCATGCAGCAAACCCGGCTATGAGAAGGCCATTGCGGAATGGGTTCAGACAGATTCTCACGGCACCTGGACGGATTTAAAGTTCGAACTACTGGAAGTGTTGGAAACAGAAGACGTCACCGTATCGGACAGCCTGTGCTACCTGAACAACAAAAGCGCACAATTATCCGCTGTCATACAGAAAGCGGAAAGTCCCCGTGCCTTATTCAAACCGTCCTTTTCCGCCTATATGGAAGCCGAAAAAAGCCTGAAAGCAACGGATGCCATGAAAGCCATGTACCTGCACCGTGACAGTACGGAAGTTATCGGCAAGATATTAAAATGCAGGTATGCCATCGTCCAGCCACACTCAGGGGTGCAGCAGAAAAAGACGGCTTCTTTCCTATTGTCCCCCGACATGGAAAAATGTATCGGCAAACTAAAGCCGACAAGCAAATAATCCGAGCGTAACGATGTGTAGCGACAACGTTTTTTGGGGTTCTTTTTTGGGCGTCTTCCAAAAAAGAACTCCCACACATTTAGATGTGTGGGCTATTCATTACACTACCATCCTTTCCCTTATCAACGGTATATTATCCCGTACCAAATTCAGAATCCGGTCATGATAGGCTGATAATTGGTTAGACTTTCCACGACACTGGCACACCTCCATCCTGCTAAGTGAAAACTCCACCGTTTCCATGCGCCTTCCATCCACCGTTGCCGACATTATCAACGAATCTTCTCTCTTATAATAGGCGTTGCTGAATACACAATGATGCAGCAACTTTCCCTCTTTGTAAAAGTCCGAAAGGCTTTCCAATACCCGAACCATAATATTTCCATCCGCAAACGAAAGATTAAAGAAACGTGATTTGGCAGCAATATAGTCTTTTTCATCCTTTTCAGAATATTTTTTCTTACATTTCCCCATCACCCAATCATGCGCTTCTTCTACATTCAACGGACACAAATAATGAGGATTTCTCGCATCCAATTTATTTTCTATCAGCATATCCACATAGTCCAGCCACAAGTCCGCATCATGTATCACATAGTCATGTCTTAAACAGATTTTTACATACGTCCAATACTTATCTATACCGTATTTTCTCTCTAAAAATCTCAAGAACAAATTCATTTGCCCTGCCTTATATAATATCTCCATCCGATTATCAGTTAATAATGTCATAAAGAAGGAACTCGGACAAATATCATAAAAGGCACCCTTAAATCCATTCCTCGTAAGTTCGGGTATCACTTTCATTCTCGGATAGATAACTGCCGGGCAAATATCATAAATACGGTCATGATGCACATTCCGCTTACGCAATTCCAAAGAACTTCCATATATCCATGCATCGTAATAAAATATAGACATGCCCCGCAGCAAAGACAGCGTTTCTGTCTTGCCCTCTTTATTCATCCAACACTGTACCGCCTCAATTATAAAGTAATTAGCCGGAGACCCTTTTTTCAGCCGGCAGTCCACCATAAAAAAACGGATAACTTGATATTGCTTGTATGTAGTAATCACACAAAAATATTCTTTATATACAGCCGTCCTTTTCCTGCTATTCTCCAATTTCAGGTTCATACCGCAATGAGGACATTTACAGTTTTTCTTATCTTCCTTATCCCGCCATGTATGCCCACAATCCAAACAAAAGCAATTCCCCTTTGCATCACGCTTGAAATAATGCACAAAGCAATGTTTATAGGCATAACGCTTTTGAGCCTCTGAAACGGGAGCTAACTTCCTGCTCCCATTCACGATTTCCATTTGTAATTTTGTCTTGGGTTTCATATCAAAAAAGAGTTAACTGGGTTTGTACTTCGGTGTTGTTCTCACGTTTAGCTTGTTGACGCTTCTTCAACTTTGCCAATTCTTCCTCCTGCAATTTTTTGATAGCAGCCTCACGAGCCGCTTTCTTTTCTTCCTCTGACAATTCAACATGATGATTTACGACTACATTACATTTCAATGGGCTACCCACCTCAATATTATCTTCCTGATAATAGTGCAACGCCATACCAAAAATTTCATCATCACTAAAACCACAGCAACCGCTTTTCTTCACTTGGTTTAAAATATAGGTAATGCAATTATCTATATTCTTTGTAGGTTTTTGATAGACTGGAGCAAACAGACTATCCACCGCTGCCATATTATCAAGGTATGCCTTGATGGTACTTTTAAATTGTTCTGACACTTTCATAGTATATCATTTTTAGATTTCATTTCACAATAAGCCAATTTCACGAGAAACAAGGAGAATAGGCAAATAAGAGCCAACAACGTAACCGACACAACCTTTATCGGACTTGGCGTTATTACCGCTCCGACAAACATAGCCACTGCACAAAGAGCGATGATGACCGAAAAAACAAATTGAATGATTTGCATATACTTCTGCTACTTAGTTTGTTAAACTTCTAATTTTATGCTTCAGCTAGATTTAAAGACCTTTTTTTAAAACCCCTTTCCGGGATGGCCTTTTCTTTCTGCCGACTTTTTTTTTGAGCTTTCATGCCCCATCTGAGTTTATGAGC